>NZ_BLIZ01000001.1:3285921-3677207 GCF_019972315.1 Geobacter sp. AOG1 | reverse complement strand
GCACCCCCATGGGGTCCATCGACGGGCTGTGCACCCCCTGCCATGACCCCCACGGAGTGAGCCCGACCCTGGGAGCCAACCAGCAGTATGCGGTGCCCCTGTTGAAGGGAACCTGGCTCACCTCCCCTTATAAGGAGGATACGGCACCGGCGAACAGTTACGACATGTTTGCGTCCGGAGGGACCGGCTTGCCTTACCACTTGGACCAGAACACTTTTGGCGCAGCAGTTGCCAATGGACAGGTTTCGGGCCTGGCCATGAACGACACCTCACTGTCTGCCGGACTCTGTCTGGCTTGCCACAGTAAACCCGCCCTTACAAACGGAAGCAACCATGCCTGGAAGAGCAAGGACAGGATACATGAAGCGGTGAAAGGTTGGAAGACGGCCAACGGGACGAATCAACACAGCTACACTTGCTCCAAGTGCCACAGCCCCCACGACGATTCGGTCCTGCCGCGCCTGATGGTGACCAATTGCCTGGACGGTGTCCACAAAGGGCGTACCTCGTTGAACCGCAATGCCTTTACTTCAAGTTCCTACGGGGATATTGGCGGGTACGGGAGCGGTCGCATCCCCGGAGTGTATGGTGGAAGCGGCTGGTGTGACTATCCGGGAGGTCCGGCGTGTAATGCCTCCTATTCGGTAACTTGTCACGAAAACAATACCGGTAACGGTACCGATCAGAGCTGGAATACGGTTACCAACTGGGCAGTCGCGACACCCCCGCCTGCTCCGACGACGGTTCACCAGGCAAACGCAACCAGCACCGGGGGCAGCAAAAACATCACTCTGCAATGGAACGCCGTGACCTGCCCGAGCGGGTCAGCGACTCAGTATTACGTCGAAGTGAGTGGCACTCCGGACTTCTCGATAATCAGCTATAATTCAGGCTGGTTGACAGCGCCCATCGTTACCTGGACCCAGTCCCTGCCGATAGGTACGTGGTACTGGCGGGTGGCGGCACGTGACAGTTACGACATCACGGCGCAATCTGTGCCGTCGATCGCAGACACCTTCAGTATTACCTATGCGCCGCCTGCCGCTCCGACGCTGATTCCCCAGACTAATTCCAATAGCAGTGGCGGGAGCATCAGCAAGACGTTCCAGTGGAATGTTGTCGCGTCAACGGATGGCGATCCGATTCACTATCTGGTAGAAGTGAGCAGTTCCTCTTTGTTCACCACCATAGTGTATCAGTCTTCCTGGCAGGCTGGCACGACCTGGACGCAATCCCTGCCGATAGGTACCTGGTACTGGCGAGTCACAGCCCATGACAGCGTCCATACCAGTGCAGTGTCGAGCCCCTCGGCGTTCAATAGCTTCAGCATTGTACTTGTACCACCTGCGGCTCCCACGCTCGTTGTCCAGCCGCCGACCTCCTATACCAGCGGCACCAACAGGAGCATTGCTTTCCAGTGGAGTTCGGTAACTTCTCCTGATGGTGATTTGTGCGAATATCTTGCGGAAGTGAGTGCTAACGCGAGTTTCTCTCCGGTACCTGGACCCACTTACAGTTCTGCATGGCAGGCAGGCACAAGCTGGACGCAAATCTTGCCGACAGGCACCTGGTACTGGCGGGTGCGGTCCCGCGACAGTGTCCATACCACGACGGTTTCCAACCCGTCCGGGACCGGCATTTTCGCGGTTACCTATGCGCCGCCGGTGGCGCCGACGCTCATAGCTCAACCAAATTACTACAGCGGCACAAATGTGAGTGTGCCCTTCCAATGGAATGCCGTCGTGCCGACCGATGGCGATGCGATGGAGTATTACGTTGAGGTGAGCAACTCTGCGGATTTCGCGGCAATTGCCTACCAGTCTTCGTGGCAATCGGCAGTGAACTGGACCCAGTCTGTTGCACCGGGCACCTGGTACTGGCGGGTGAAGGCCCGCGACAGTGTCCACACTACAGCGGTCTCCAATCCGTCAACCCCCAACAGCTTCACCATATCAACAGATCCGCTTCCGCCGATCGCGCCGGTTCTGATTCCCCAATCCGGCTTGAGCACGAGCTGTACGACGGCATATGCGCATACGTTGCAGTGGAATGCGGTAACCGCTCCAGATGGACACGCGGTGGAGTATTATGTCCAGGTGGATACATCCCCCGATTTCAGCAGTTTAAACTTGCAGCAGTCAGTCTGGATATCGGCCACAAACTGGACTACACCTTCCCTTGGGGCAAGCAGTTGGTATTGGCGCGTCAAAGCCCGGGATGCGGTTGACCCCGCCCTGGAATCGGCATACTCAGCAAACGGCTCGTTCAGCGATGTCAATACCTGGGACTGCAATTGCGACAACTCATGCCCGAAAAGCAGCTGTCCCTTGGTATATGCCTGGAATGGAACCGAGTTTAAATATGAAACAGATCTGCAAGGGCCGGCAATATCACAGATCTGGAAACCGGGCAGATATGTCAATCTCTACCAGCCGTCCTACATAGTTCTTGGGGACCTTGTCCCTGATGCAAGTCGAAATTACCGGGTAAACATTTGGGAATCCCTGCCGGAGGCGACCTTGCTGGATGAGGCCAAATTACTGGTTGTCGATTACCCCCGCGGGTACCAGATCGTGTCATCGGGAGCGGAGAACACCTACTACTACGGTTATGCGGATCCGTTCAGTATTTACACCATCAAGAATCCGGTTCTGCCGCTAACGGCAACTGACAAGTATGGCAACGACATTCTGCCATCTGTGCTGTCCGTGGACAACAATCCGGCCCCGATGTCTCCTGATGACCCCGATAATTTTTATACTATTGATTTCGGTACGATTCAGCATCCGGAAAACGCGAAACTGGTGATAGATGGTTGGCAGGACATAAATTCAAGGATTTATAAGTCGACTATTCAGATTCAACCTTATGTCGAAGTCGTGGACGAGAGTGGCGTCTGGGTCAAGGTCAAGACACTCGGCATGCCGATGGGCGACCTGAAGACGATGGTTGTCGATATGTCCAACAAGTTCCTGAGTTCCGATCATCGCATCAGGCTTCATCTGGGGATCAAGAAAGCCCAGGTATGGGTGTTCGACCGGATCAGAATGGATGACTCCGCGCCTGTAAGCGTGACAGTGCAGGAGTTGCAGGCGACTTCCGCAGATCTGCAATTCGGTGGGAATTCGATTCTGTCTATTCCTACGGTGCTAAGCCGCATGGCAGCAGGTGATACGAGCCTCCCCACCAATCCCGACTTTTTCGGCTATGGCAATTTCACCCGGTACGGTGATGTGGGAGCGTTGCTGACACAAAGGGATGACAAGTATGTCATCATGAACTATGCGGACAAACTCAAGCTGCTCTTTCCGGCGATTCCCCCGCCACCAACTGGTATGACAAGGGGCTTTATTCTCAAAGCTGACCTTTATTACAAGGATTTCAAAGATTATAAGTATGTCGATCCACTGCCGTTCCATGCCATGAGCGATTATCCGCCCCCTGCGCCGGAGGCTTATCCTACGGATGCTGATCACAACAGTTACCGGCAGGAGTACAATACACGGGTGGTAGCTCCGTAAGCGCAGATGAATCTGTTTGAAAGGTTTGCGGTAAATTGTGTTTGACGACGAAAAACGGGTCGATGCGTAATGCATCGACCCGTTTTTTCATGTGGCAAAGGGGAGAAAGAGCGGGAAGCCTAGTTGCCGTTGCGCTTCAGCTTGTAGATCAACCCGGCGTTGTCGAGGGCGATGGCGGCGTGGGTGGCCAGGGTGGTCATGAATTCCACTTCGGCGTCGGTAAAGGTGGTGCCGTCATGGCGGCCGGAAACGTTGACCACCCCCGCCACCCGGTCCTTGACCCGGAGAGGGATCGACAGGATGCCCGGCGTGCTGAACAGGTCGCCGCTGAAGTCCTCCTCCAGGAGCCGATGGGTAAGGGCCGCCGGCACATCCGTATCGATGCGGAGCGGTTTGTCGTTGGATGCCACGAGCCCGCTTATCCCCTGGTCGTGGCGCAACACGAAGCGCTTGGCCAGGTTGTGGTCGATGCCGACGCAGACCTTCATCCCGAAGGTGGTTCCCCCCTTGTCGAGGAGGAGCAGATACCCTTTCTTGGCTTTCAGTTGCTCAACAGCGCTTTCCACGAGCATGCGGAGGATGTCGCCGATTTCCAGGGTGGATGCGATCAGGGCACAGACCCGGTTGACGGTCTTCATCATTTCCACTGCCGCTTCCAGTTCCCGGTTCTTCGTCGACAGGTCGCTGATGAGCCGCCGGTTTTCCTGGCTGAGGGCCTGTTTCTCCAGGGTCCGGTCCACCACGTTGAAAAGAATCGCGTCGTCGTCGATCGGTTTGACGATGTAGTCGTAAGCACCGAGACGGAGCGCCTTTATGGCGGTGAAGGTGGAGGCGTTGCCGCTGATGATCACCACGTCCGTTTCCGGGTTTATCTCTTTGATCAGCTTGAGGAGGATGAGGCCACTCATCCCTGGCAGAATGATGTCGGTCAGGACGAGGTCGAACGTTTCGTCGTGGAACAGTTTGAGGGCTTCCTCGCCGGACGTCGCGCAGCTTATCCGGAATCCCTTCCCTTCAAGCAGCCGGGAAAGCATGTTCAGGATTGCTTCCGAATCGTCGACCACCAGAATGTGGGGGGATAACGTCTGGGTCATGGCCCGCTCCTCTTAATTGTCGTGATTTGCCAGCTGATGGTAGATGAAGAACGGCTTAAAATCAACGGCAAATGCGTCTCTCCCCGTACAAAGCGTTGCGGCACCGTTCGCGGCCAGAAAAGCTTTGACAAAAACGCCGGTATTCCTATACTATTGCCCCATTTCGAGTCGAGGTCCATTGATGGAAGCAGCGCTTGCCCTGATCGGGGAAGACCTAAAAAACGTGGAACTGCAGTTCAAGAAGGACCTGCAGTCCAATGTGCCGCTTATTCGCAAGGTCGCGGAATATGTCGTGTCCAGCGGCGGCAAGCGCATACGTCCTGCCCTCCTGCTTCTCGCTGCCAAGCTCTGCGGTTATCACGGCGAACGCCATGTGCCGCTGGCAAGCGTTGTCGAATTTATCCATACAGCGACCCTGCTCCACGACGACGTTGTGGACAATGCCAACCTCCGCCGGGGAATTGCCTCAGCCAATACCCTCTGGGGGAATGAGGCATCCGTCCTGGTGGGGGATTTCCTCTTTTCCAAATCCTTTTCCCTTATGGTTGCCGATGGCGACCTGCGGGTTCTCGGTGTCCTTTCCAATGCCACCACCCTCATCGCTGAGGGAGAGGTGCTCCAGCTGGTTTCAACGAGCGATCTCGAGATGACGGAAGAGCGCTATGTGGAAGTGGTTCGCTGCAAGACCGCTATCCTTCTCTCTGCAGCCTGCCATGCCGGTGCCATTATCGGCGGCGCCACTCCCGAGCAGGAAGCCTCCCTGCGTGATTTCGGCATGGACCTGGGCATAGCATTCCAACTCATGGATGACACCCTGGATTATGTGGCCAATGAAGACGAGTTCGGCAAAAGCATTGGCCACGATCTGGAGGAAGGGAAGATCACCCTTCCGCTGATCCACACCCTGTTGCGCTGCACACCGGCTGAACGTGAGCAGATCGGCGACATCGTCGACAAGGAGTCCCTTGCCGCAGAGGACTTCCATGCGGTGTTCGACCTTGTTAATACCTATGGCGGTATCGACTACGCGATGGGGAAGGCACGGGAGTACATCGAACGGGCCAAGACCCACCTCAGCACCTTCGCCGCTTCCCCCGGCAAAACTGCCCTCCAAAGTCTTGCAGACTACGTAGTGACCCGCGCTAAATAGCAGTCCCTTCCGTTAAATAACAGTGTTCCATAATTGAACTCTTATGCAAATCAGGGTGTTATCTCGATAAAGCTGTTGGCGCAGAAATTGCTCACAATGTATTGTCGTTAATAATTATTACATTGTGATGGGGCTTGCCAATGACCGACGAAAAGCTCGTACACAGGACGGAAATCGAGCTCCAGGGTGACCGCTACGAGATCATGGTCTATTGTCGCACCGACGGGCGGCATTTTGCCAGGACCTACTTCGGTGATGACGATGTCATCATCAATGACGGCTCTTCCCTGGAAGAGGTACTTGCCCAGCACGAGCGTCTCCTCCCCCTCGCTGTCTGCTCACGCAAGATTCTGCAGGAATACGCGGGAATTCCCCGCCGCAGTCGCAGTTCCCGTATCTGAAACGGCACACTCCTCGCGGACGGCTATGCCGCTCGTCCCCCCGGAAAAATCCCTTGCATTCATCCTGATACTGGACTTAAAGTGTCCCCATGAAGCGAACTGACCTGCTGCGCCTTATGCTCCTGGTGGTCGCCGTGGTGGGAATAAGCCTGCTCCACTATCTGACCCCCCTCCAGCGTCCCATGCTCCACGACATCTTCCAGAGGCTCTACTATCTGCCGATCATCCTGGCGGCCTTCTGGTTTGGCCTGCGGGGCGGCCTCATTTCATCTCTGGTGGTGAGCTTGCTCTATATCCCCCACGTCCTGTTCCAGTGGGGGCACCATTCGTCCCTCGAACTGGAGAAATTCCTGGAAATACTCCTCTACAACGTGGTTGGCGGTATTACCGGTTTCCTCTGTCAGCAGGAGGAAACCCGGCGCCTGCAACTGGAAGAGACGGCCCGGGGGTTGGAAGAGTCCTATCGGAAGCTGCAGCGCCAGGCGGACATGATTATCGGTATCGAAGAACAGCTGCGTCGTGCGGAGCGGCTTTCTGCGCTTGGCGAGCTTTCAGCGGTTCTTGCCCACGAGATCCGCAACCCGCTTGGCTCCATCCGGGGGACCGCCGAGATCCTCCGCGATGATTACCGTCCCGGGGACCGGAAGTACGAATTCCTGGAGATTCTTTTCAAGGAGACTGATCGGCTCAATCGAGTGGTGGAGGATTTCCTCGGCCTTGCCCGGCCGGTTGCTGCGGAGCGGGAAACCTGCGACCTGTCGTCGGAGCTGCGGGAAGTGCAGTCCCTTCTGGCTGGTGAGGCGGCTTCACGGGGAGTACGGTTGCGTCTGGACCTGGCGGACCTGCCGCCGGTGAGAGGAGACAGGGAAAAGCTGCGCCAGGTCTTTCTCAACCTGGCGTTGAACGGTATCCAGGCGACCGGCCGGGGAGGAGATATGACCATCCGCTCCGTGTTGCGTCCGGTGGGGGAAGGGGCACCGGCCGGGATTGAAATCTCCTTTGCCGATACCGGCGCGGGAATAGCATCGGCACAGATGGCGCGGATATTCGAACCCTTTTTTACCACCAAGGAAGGGGGGACCGGACTGGGGCTGGCCATCGCCCAGAAGATCGTCGAGAGTCACGGTGGAACCATCGATGTAACGAGTGACGTGGGGAAGGGGACGACGTTCACCGTTCGATTACCGCTTTAACTGCAATTTTGAATTATGAATGTTGAATTGTGAATTAACAAGCGCGTCCAATCTGCAGCACACACTGATTCCCGGTAGTATATCTACTGGTCAGGAGACCGATGCCACCGACAATTCTTGTTATTGACGACGACACCTCTCTGCGACGGGTGCTGGAATACAATCTCCAGGAGGAAGGGTACGCGGTTCTCACTGCCGCTGATGGGACGGCCGGGATGGCCCTGTTTGCCGAAGCGCAGCCAGAGTTGGTGATTACCGACCTGAAAATGCCCGGGATGAGCGGCTTTGAAGTGCTGGCCGCAGTAAAGGCCCAGTCAGCGGAGACGCCGGTCATCGTCATTACCGCCTTTGGCGCCGTCGAGACGGCGGTGGAGGCGATGAAGGGCGGGGCCTATGACTACATCACCAAGCCGTTCAACCGGGATGAGCTGAAGCTTCTGGTGCGCAACGCCCTGAAGCTGCGGGGGCTCTCCCAGGAGAACCGGCGCCTGAAAGAGGAGTTGGCCGAACAGACCGATTTCCGCCACATTGTTGGCATCTCCCGTGTGATGGAGCAGGTCTTTGTCGTGGTTCGCAAGGTTGCCGACACCGAAGCGACGGTACTTCTCACCGGCGAATCGGGAACCGGCAAGGAACTCGTAGCCCGGTCGATCCATCTGCAGAGCGGCCGTCGCACCGCACCGTTCGTGGCGATCAATTGTGCTGCAATCCCCCGCGATCTCCTGGAAAGCGAGTTGTTCGGGCACGTCCGGGGTGCCTTTACCGGTGCCGTACGGGACAGGACCGGCAGGTTCCAGGCAGCCGGCGGTGGCACCCTGTTCCTTGACGAGGTGGGGGAACTCCCCCTTGATTTGCAGCCGAAGCTTCTCCGGGCGCTCCAGGAGCGGGAGGTAATGCCGGTCGGCGGTACGTCTCCCCAGAAGCTGGATGTGCGGGTGATCGCCGCCACGAATGCCGATCTGGATGAGGCGATTGCCGGCGGGACCTTCCGCGAGGACCTCTACTACCGGCTGGCCGTGATCCCGCTTCACCTGCCGCCGCTACGGGAACGCCGCGAGGATATACCGGTCCTGGTCCGCCACTTTGCGGCCAAGCATGGTGGCAAAGATATTATCTTCCCGCCGGAAGTCCTGGAGATTCTGGCCGGTTACCATTGGCCCGGCAATGTCCGGGAGTTGGAGAATACGGTGGAGCGGCTTCTGATCATGCGCAGTGGTGATGTCATCGGGTTGGCGGACCTGCCGGAAAAGATGCGCGATGGGGCGGTCGGCGGAGGGAGCAAGGTTGTCAACCTCCCCCCTGATGGGTATCCTCTGGAGCAACTGGAGCGGGAAGTCGTCGTCGAAGCTCTGGAACGAAACGACTGGAACCAGACCCAGGCGGCCCGCTTCCTGCGGATACCACGACACACCTTGATCTACCGGATGGAAAAGTATGCCATAACCCCCCCACAGGAGCGAAAACGATGAGGAATTTCATACTCTGGTCGATGTTGTGTGTACTGGTTGCCCTGGCTGGCTGTTCCAAGGAACAGAAAGAAGCGCCGGTGGTCAAGGTACAGGAAGGGAGCCCGGCGCCGGATTTCACCCTCCGTGACCTGAATGGACAGGAGACCCGCCTTTCCTCCCTGCGGGGGAACGTGGTGCTTCTCAACTTCTGGGCCACCTGGTGTCCCCCCTGCCGGGAAGAGGTCCCTTCCATGGTGAAGCTGAACCGGGCCATGGCGGGCAAACCGTTCCGGATGCTCGCCGTTTCCATAGACGAAGGGGGAAAGGGGGCCGTCGAGGCCTATTTCAAGGAATCGGGGAGTACCCTGCCGGCCCTGTTGGATACAGACCGCGCTGTCGGCAGGATGTACGGCACTACGGGGGTGCCGGAAACCTTTGTCATCGATACGAAGGGTGTTATACTGAAAAAAGTCATCGGCCCCATGGATTGGGGCAATCCTGAGGTGATCCGTTATCTGGAAGGGCTGACAGCGAATTAGTTCCTGCGGAAGGGATTCTGGTTATGGAAGCAAGCAACATAACGTATCTGGGGGCTTTCGTGGCGGGAATTCTGTCCTTCCTTTCCCCCTGCGTCCTCCCCCTCATCCCCTCCTTCATCACTTACATAACCGGCCTCTCCTTTGCCGACCTGCAGGCGGAGCATCCGACCCACAAGGTCCGTCAGCAGACCATCATCCACACCCTTCTCTTCATCGCAGGCTTCACGGTTGTCTTCGTCCTGCTCGGTGCCTCCGCCACCTTCATCGGCGGCCTGATGCAGGAACACATGACGGCAATCCGCCGGATCGGCGGGCTACTCATCGTACTGTTCGGCGTTCACCTTACCGGCCTTTTCCCTATCAAGTTTCTCCTCGGCGAGAAGCGCATCGCTGTGCACCGCAAGCCGGTCGGCTACGTGGGGAGCTTTCTCGTGGGGCTTGCCTTCGCCGCCGGCTGGACTCCCTGCATAGGCCCGATTCTCGCTTCCATACTCATGGTGGCCGCGGCCGAGGAAACCGTGCTGCATGGTATTGCGCTGCTGCTCACCTACTCCATGGGGCTTGCCATCCCCTTCTTCCTGGCCGCGCTGGCCATGCACCAGTTTCTCGTCGTTTTCAACCGCTTCAAGAAATACATCCGCATTTTCGAAATCGTCACCGGGGTCTTTCTCATCATCGTCGGGGTGATGGTCTTCACCAATTATCTGACGGTGCTGAGCCGCTACACGACCATCTGGTTCGGGGAGTAGCATGGGGGCCGTGCCGGCGAAGATCTCCATCCAGCTTGCTGTGGCCGATCTCGGTACGACGGAGGCATTCTATGCCGGTATCCTGGAACTCCCCGTCGAGAGGGCGCTGACCTCCCGGGGGGCGCCTGAACATCTCATGTTGCGGCAAGACGGTCTGGAACTGATCTTTGTGGATGAAGAGGCGGTGGGGCGAGCCCACCCGGTCCTGGCTGAGCGACTGGCAGAGTACCCGAAGGGTGTGGGAATGACCCTCCATATAAGGGTGAACGAAATCGAGGATATTTTCGACGCCGTCATGGAGGAGGATATCACGATCCTCTACCCCCTGGAGGAGAAACCTTATGGGATGAAGGAGCTGTGGTGTTTCGACCCCGACGGCTACCTCCTGGTACTGGAGGAGCCGTCAATGCGGTGAAACGTAGAAATTGCGGGCAACCGGTTCTAGAGCCGGTTGCCCGTTTCCATCACTTCTCGATTTTTTTCTTCCCCCGATCCTCGGGAGTGCAAGAATCGGCCATTCAGGTGGGAACCCCGAAGCGGGGGAGTATGTACTTCTGCAGCACGATCCAGAATGCCACGAAGCCGAGCATCAACAGCAAGTCTTTCATGGTTACACCTCCGGACGTCATCCTAACATACATTCAAAAAAGTATATACAAGTAAAATTATTTCCATTATGGGCTTATTTGCAAAGGGCTCCGACCCTTGCATTCCGTCTTCACGGCATCTTTGCCCGGCTTTCAATCGCAAAATCCTCGACGTAGGGTGCTACGCCTGTGGTTTTGCTCAATCAAGCCGGTCAAATCTGCCATAAATCCGGACGCAACCCCGGGTCATGAAAAAATCTATTGACAACTCCCGGAAGTGTAATTAATATGAAAATCACTTTCAACTAAGGAGGGTACGTGAAACGGGTCAAGAAGAAATTGTTCAGCGATTTTATCGCCCGGAAGGGCCTCAAGTCCACCCGCCAGCGCGACACCATCCTCGAGTTTTTTCTTGCCTCGGACCGGCATATGAGCATCGAGGAGCTCTACCTGAAGGTCCGGGCCAAGCATCCCAACATCGGTTACGCCACGGTCTATCGTACCCTCAAGCTCTTCGCCGAGGCGGGGCTTGCCCGGGAGATCCAGTTCGGCGACGGTCAGACCCGCTACGAGCATGTGAACGAGGGAGAGCATCACGACCACCTGGTCTGCACCCGCTGTGGTACCATTGTGGAGTTCGAAAATCCGGTCATCGAGAAGCTGCAGGACGAGGTGGCCAAGTCCCATGGATTCCTCATCGAGACCCATAAGATGGAACTGTACGGCCTATGTCCCAAGTGCAGAAAATGAGACGTGTAAGCTAGGCGAAAAATTTTTACCATGGTAATGAAAGTGATTTTCATAAACATCAACTGAAGCAGCACAGAAAGGTTGTACCGTAAATGGCATTTTTCAAGAAGAAAGCGAGTTGTCACACTCCCCACAACGATGCCCCCTCCCACGCCAGGAAGGTGGTGCTGGTGGGGAATCCTAACGTGGGGAAGAGTGTTCTTTTCAACGCCCTGACCGGTGCCTATGTGACGGTTTCCAACTATCCCGGCACGTCGGTGGAGGTTTCCCGCGGTTCGGCGACCATCGACGGCGAACAGTTCCAGATCATGGATACACCGGGGATGTACTCCATTCTCCCCATTACGGAGGAGGAGCGGGTGGCCCGGGAGATACTCCTCAATGAGTCGCCCGACGTGGTGGTCCATGTCCTCGATGCCCGCAACCTGGAACGGATGCTGACCATGACGCTCCAGCTCATCGACGCCCAACTGCCGGTGGTGCTGGTGGTGAACATCATGGACGAGGCGGAGCGGATGGGGCTCACCATCGACATTCCGCTGTTGCAGGAAAAACTCGGCATTCCGGTGATCGGCGCAGCCACCGCCAAGAAACGGGGACTGGCGGAAATCCGCCGCGCCATCGCGACCTACACGGGGAAAACCCATGCAGTGTTCGGCTACAGCCGACGGCTGGAAGCGGATATCGACAGCGTGACAACTCTCATTCACGGAAGTTACCCCATTTCCCGCAAATCCCTGGCCCTGCTCCTCCTTCAGCGGGACGACGAAGTGACCGCACTGGTGAAGGAGCGGGAAGGTGAGGGGTACACGGCCATCGCCAGCCAGGTGAAGGAGAAGTGTTTCGAACGGCGGGAATCCTTCCACATGGATCTCTCCATGGAACGGAAGGGGATCGTCACGGGACTTCTGGCTGATGTATTCCGGTTTCCCGCCCAGCGGCGTGTGACCTTCAACGAGAGGCTCTCACGCTGGGCGGTCCGTCCCCTGACGGGGGTACCGCTCTTGCTGGTGGTCCTCTACTTTGGTCTCTACAAGTTTGTCGGCGATTTCGGTGCCGGGACCCTGGTGGACTTTCTGGAAAAGGGGCTGTTCGAGGATCATTTCAACCCTTGGATAACCAACCTCACCAAGGCCGTTATCCCGTGGGAGGTGATCCAGGAGCTGTTCGTCGGGGAATACGGCATCATAACCCTCGGGCTCCGCTATGCGGTGGGGATCATCCTCCCCATCGTGGCGACCTTCTTCCTCTTCTTCTCCATCCTGGAGGACAGCGGGTACTTCCCCCGCCTGGCGCTTCTGGTGGATCGGATATTCAAGAAGATCGGCCTTACGGGACGGGCGGTCATCCCCATGGTGCTCGGCTTCGGCTGTGACACCATGGCAACCATGGTAACCCGTACCCTGGAGACGGTACGGGAGCGGGTCATCGCCACCCTGCTCCTGGCACTGGCCATCCCCTGTTCCGCCCAGCTCGGGGTCATCCTGGCGCTCCTTTCCAAGGCGCCGGGCGCGCTCCTTGTCTGGGGGGCCTGTCTTCTCCTGATTTTCCTTATAATCGGGTTTCTGGCGGCCCGGATCATGCCGGGGGAGACCCCCATGTTCTACATGGAGCTGCCACCCATGCGGCTCCCTCAGCTCTCTAATATTCTGACCAAGACCTATACCCGGATGCAGTGGTACTTCATGGAGATTCTGCCGCTCTTCATCCTCGCCTCGGTGCTTCTCTGGGTCGGCAAGATAACCCACTTCTTCGAGGTGGCGGTGGAGGCACTGAGTCCGGTTATGGCGGTCATGGGGCTTCCCAAGGAGGTGGCGGTTGCCTTCATCTTCGGGTTTTTCCGCCGGGATTACGGCGCGGCAGGGCTCTACGACCTGCAGACCAAGGGGATCCTCGATCCGCGCCAACTGACGGTGGCCGCTGTGACCCTCACCCTCTTCATTCCTTGTGTCGCCCAGTTCCTTATCATGAAGAAGGAGCGGGGGATGAAAGTGGCCATGGGAATCGGCCTGTTCGTCAGCGGACTCGCCTTCGGGAGCGGTTGGCTGCTCAACAAGTTCTTGTTGGTGACGGGGCTTTTGTGAAGCGAGAAGCCGGAATCCGGAATCCGGAACTCGGGACCAGGGACCAGGATTTGTAACGAATTACGGATTACGGGTCACGGACTACGAGTCCCGGAGGTTATAATGATACGGTGCGGTTTTTGCGGACATGAGTATACTGAAGAGGAGGGGATCAAGGGGTGCGGCAAGTGCGGCAAGCCGTGCCGGTCGATCCGCTGTCCGAAGTGTTTTTATGAGAATCCTGTCGAACCGGCGATGGTGAAAAAGCTGAAAAAAGTATTCGGAAGGACATCGTAGGGGCAACCTTGTGTTTGCCCATAACCGGGCAATCGCGGGGATCTTTACCAATCTATATATTTTCCTAAAAGGAGACAATGAAGCATGAAACTGTCCGATAAAGCAGAAGAGATACTGGAGGCGCTCTGGATCGCGGTTGAGGAGGAGGGGCGCGGTTTTGAGGAGCAGGAGCGGATCAGTGTGGCGGCCGATGACCCGGCCTACCGGGAATTGACCGGTCTGGCATTCATCGAGGTGAGGGAGGGGCGGGTCTATTTCCGTTCCGAGGGGAAGGAGGAGGGGCGCAAGACCATCCGTCGCCACCGCCTGGCGGAACGACTGATGATGGATGTTCTCAACATCCGGGGGGAGACCGCCGAGGACAAGGCGTGCCAGTTCGAGCACCTGCTGAATGAAGGGGTGGACGCCAAGGTCTGCACCATGCTCAACCACCCCACCACTTGTCCCCACGGCAAGGCAATCCCTCCCGGCGACTGTTGTGCGGAGGCACGGCAGAACGGCGACCTGGGGGTGGTGCCTTTGACGGAGCTTAAATCGGGGGAAGAGGGGGAGATCGCCTACATCCTCACCGAAGACAGCAAGAAGATGCAGAAACTGATGGCCATGGGGGTCCTCCCTGGCAACCGGATCCTTCTCATGCAGAGTTTCCCGTCCTATATCTTCCGGGTCGGCTTCTCCGAATTTGCCATCGATACCGCCATGGCGCGGGAGATATTTGTCAGAAGGTAGGAGGGGTAGCCCATTAGAATGGGAAGGTTCGCCTCGTTAGAGCTTCGGCACGGTTGAGAAATAAGTTATTGACATACACATGGTGGAATGCTACCAACGAGGTGTTACCTTTTCCTGTTTTGTAACACCAGGGGGCTGGCTGTGGCATATCCGGTCCCTACCGTCAAGGAGTAATCGACCATGCACATGGCAGACGCGCTGTTGTCCCCCGCCGTGGGGGGAACCATGTGGGCGGTCTCGGCCGGAACCATTGCCTACTGTGCAAGAAAAGTCCGGACTGACCTCGATGACAGCAAGGTGCCGCTTATGGGGGTGCTCGGCGCGTTCATCTTTGCCGCACAGATGATCAATTTCAGCATCCCGGCGACCGGTTCCAGCGGTCACCTGGGTGGTGGACTCCTCCTTTCCATTCTCCTCGGCCCCTATGCCGCCTTCCTTACCCTCGCATCGGTTCTGGTGATTCAGGCGCTCTTTTTTGCCGACGGCGGTCTGCTGGCACTGGGGTGCAACATCTTCAACCTCGGATTTTTCCCGGCGTTCATCGCCTATCCCTTTGTCTACAGGCGACTGATCGGGGCACAACAGACCCGGTCCCGCATGACCATGGCCGCGATCGTTGCTGCGGTAATCGGCTTGCAACTCGGGGCGTTCGGCGTGGTTCTTGAAACCGTCACGTCGGGACTATCGTCGTTGCCGTTCTCCACGTTTGTCGTCATGATGCAGCCGATTCACCTTGCCATCGGCGTTGTCGAAGGATTTGTGACCGCGGCAGTCGCCTCGTTCGTGTACAAGGCCCGGCCGGAACTCATTCAGTTTTCTCCCGAGGCGCGATCCACCGGCAGCCGTCCGGTTCGTGGGGTCCTGCTCGCTTTCCTGGCTATTGCCGTACTGACCGGAGGTTTCGTCTCCTGGTTTGCCTCGAAAGACCCCGACGGCCTGGAATGGGCCATTGCCAAAGTGACCGGCAAAGAGGAGCTGAGGGCTCCCGCGCAGGGGCTTCTCGGAACGTTGGCGGAGGTGCAGCAGAAGACGGCAGTGCTCCCGGATTATTCCTTCAAGAAGCCCGGAGAAACGGGAAAGGACGAGACGCAGCCTGCCGGTCAGCGGAAAAACGCGGAAGGGAGCAGGCTTGGTACCAGCGTCTCCGGGGTCATCGGTGCGCTCGTAACCCTGGCGCTCGCCCTCCTGATCGGGTTTCTCCTCAAAAAACGGCAACAGGCTGTTTGACGGCGGGATGGGTAGTACCCCATTGCGGGAAACGGGGGGAGGGGCGTTGCTTCTCCCTCGTTTTATGAAAGACCACCATGGCATCCATTGACGGGGCACTCCTCGATTTCAAAAGGCTTGACCGGTTGGCCACCGGGGATACGGCGATCCATCGCCTCGACCCGCGGGCAAAGGTTCTGGCGACTCTCGTATTTGTCGTGACAGTGGTCTCATTCGGGAAATACGAGGTGACCGCGCTCGTCCCCTTTCTCCTCTTCCCCGTGGCGATGGTTGCGCTCGGAAATCTTCCGGTCTCCTACATCATCAAGAAAATAGCCCTTCTCTGCCCCTTTGCCCTGGTCGTGGGGATATTCAACCCGATCTTCGACCGTGAGGTGCTTGTCCAGATCGGATCGCTCGGCATCACCGGCGGCTGGCTCTCATTTGCTTCCATCGTCATGCGCTCGATCCTCACGGTCGGGGCGGCGATTGTGCTCGTGGGGGTGACCGGCTTCCCCGGAGTATGTCTGGCCCTGGAACGGATCGGCATGCCCCGGGTCTTCGCCGTGCAGCTCCTCTTCCTCTACCGCTATATATTTGTCCTCACCGATGAGGGGTCACGGATGGAGCGGGCGCGAAAACTCCGTGCATTCGGAAAGAAGATGCAACCGGGGATCTTCGGCTCCCTTGTGGGGCACCTTCTGCTCCGTACGTGGCAACGGGCCGAGCGGATCCACATGGCCATGCTGGCACGGGGGTTCACCGGCGAATTCCACACGCGAAAAGATACCGAATTCGGCAGCAGGGAAATGCTCTTCCTCTTCGGCTGGTCCGCACTCTTCATCATCCTGCGATTCCTGAACCTGTCACAGCTGGTGGGGTCGCTCGTAACGGGAATATCTCCATGAGCCATCATATCGTTGAAGTCAGGAATCTCCGCCACGTTTATCCCGATGGCACCGTTGCCCTGCGGGACGTTTCTTTCCGCATTACCCATGGCGAGTCGGTGGCGATCATCGGCGCCAACGGCGCGGGTAAATCGACGTTGTTGCTCCACCTGAACGGCTTTCTCTCTCCCACGGCGGGAGAAATCCGCATCGGCGATTATCCCCTGACCAAGGCCACCCTTCCCGAAATCCGGCGAACGGTGGGGATGGTGTTCCAGGACCCGGACGACCAACTCTTCATGCCGACGGTCTATGACGATGTGGCGTTTGGTCCGCTCAATCTGGGCCTGCCCGGAATGGAGGTGGAACAGCGGGTGAAGGAGGCCCTCGAAAAGGTCGGGGCCGGACACTTGCAGGACAAGCCTCCCTACAACCTTTCGGGGGGAGAGAAGAAACGGGTGGCCATCGCCACGGTGCTCTCCATGTCCCCCGACATTCTCGTCATGGACGAGCCGACGGACGGGCTTGACCCCCATGCCCGGCGCCAGCTCATGGCGCTTCTCAAGGATTTCAGCCATACCAGGATATTCACCAGTCATGACCTGGACATGGTACTCGAACTCTGCAGCAGGGTCATTATTCTCCACGAGGGAGAGGTCCGGGCCGACGGCCCCGCCCTGGAGATTTTCCGCAATGACGAACTCCTTGCCCAATGCCGGCTGGAGAAGCCGTTGTCGATGCAAGGCTGCCCGGTGTGCAGAGGTAAGGGGTAATCAGAGCTCGACCGTGACGGCGTAATGCAAGCGTGGCAGCGAGTAAAAAATGCGTTGACAAGGATGATTTTGATATCTATTATCAACAAACGCTTTTGCGCATTTATTCGTCATGCACGTTCTCATGGAGATTGCCCATGCACCATCTGCTGCTTGCCGCTGTCCTTTGTCTGACCTTTCTTGTCCCACCTTTCCATAGTTTCGCTGAAGATTTCATACCACCGCCATCATCCTCGCAGCCGTCCGCCGACGATTCCGCCTGCCGGGAAATCGCTGCCCTGGCGCAGAAATATGGTGCCGACCGCAAGCTCCCCGATTCGGTGGTGATTAGCGGAAAGCCGTGCCCGCGGGGAGAAGCCGCGGCATGTCTGCTCGCCGTCATCGTCAAGGTGCAGGAAAAGTGCGGGCGGGAGGGAAGAGATACGGTGCCCCAGGAGGACCTGGACCGGATCGCGGCCCTGCGCGAGGCGTTGAAGGACGAGCTGGCCCAGCAGGAGGGGTACGCCACGCGGCGGGAGGCAATCGAGAGCATGCTCGCCAAGCCGGAGCTGCCGGAATTTGTGTACAAGCTAGGGATTAACGGCTTTCTCCGGGGTGAAGGGGTTGGTAACTTTCGGTTGACTGATTTCAGCTACAATCCGGGCCATGGCGAGGGGCGCTTTCTTTACCGGGTTAAGCCCTACGCCTACTGGCATCCGACCGACTGGCTGGATATCCATGCGGAGGGACAGGGGTACGGTTTCAGCGGCGGCAGTCAGTACTCCGGCAAGGTTTCTCTCTACCAGGGGTTCGCCGAGGTCCACTGGCCGAAAACAGAAGGGTACTCCCTCAAGGCGGGGCGCCAGGAATTTGTGTACGGCAGTGCCTTTGTCCTGGGGAACGACTCGTTCTACAACGGGCTCAGCTTTGACGCGCTCCGGGTGCGACTCGCTCCGCTCAAGCCACTGACCATCGACCTCTTTGGCGGCTGGTACGCCACCCCCTTCTCCGACGGGGTGAAGGGTGATCTGGTCGGTGGCTACGGGACCTGGACCTTCACCGAGGGGAACGCCCTGGAAGCCTACGCCCTGCGCGACACCGGCTCCGGGGAGCACCACGCGGGCGAGCACCGGAATACTTGGGGGGTGAGGGGAACGGCGACGTTTGGCCCGGTGTCGCTGGAAGTGGAGCCGGTCTTCCAGACGGGACGCCTCTTCAATCCTGCCACGGGCGGGAATGAGAACATTACCGCTTACGGCGGTCATGCGGACATGTCTTTCGACACCACGCTGTGGGGATATCACAACCACCTTTTCGTAAGCTACGCAATCGGTTCCGGAGCCGGTGAAGCGGCCACCGGCGGCTCCTTCCGGCGCGAGTTCAGCAACCCCAACACCGACACTTCCCTTACCGGCGACATGAATGTGATCGGCACCCTTTCGGGCATCGACGTGGGAAACCACCATGCCAGCGGCCTGCGGATCCATACCCTCGGATGGGGGATCGACATCACCAAGGAGATGAACTTTTCAACCACCGGCCGCTACTTCCACGCCAGCTACGTGGAACCGGGCTTCAGCAAGAACCTGGGGGTGGAGGCCGACTTCACCCTCACCTACTCCATGAGCGACAACATCTCGGTCATAGCGGGCTACGATCGCTTCTTCACCGGAGGTTTCTTCCGCGACGCCACCGGGAACGACAAAGACGTCGACTACGGCTACGTCATGCTTCAGTTCAACCTGTCCCACGCAAAGCCCAAATTACGTACCAAGGGAAGTAAGGGGTAAGGCGGGAGTACCGTAATCTTTTTGATGATTGACAAAAATTCGACGGTCAGGGTATCCTTCCGTAACTTTCAGCAAAAGGCCCGTTTAACCCATGGCGCATTCTCTCCTGCACAAGTTCGTCACACTCCTTCTCCTGGCAGTCGTCATCGCCGCCAGCGTGGCCGGACTGTGCCGGGAAACCCATGCGACCGAACGATGCTGGGGGCATGACGCGGGAAAATCCTCCTGCTCCTTGGTCGGAGCAGATGACCACTGCCCCTCCTGCCCTGCCGGTGAGAATTCCGGCCACAGCGACTGTGATTCCTCCTGTTACTGCAGCTGCAATCTTCCCTTGACCAGCAGTTTCGGCTTCTCCGTCCACGCTCCCCATGTTTCCTCCCTTGTCCCTCTCGACTCGTTTTTCCGTTTTCCGGAAGTCTATCTCCCCAAGTTTATCCCCCCCCAACTACACGCCTGAAACGCCACGCCTGAAACGCCACGCCGGGAGTAGTCCGTCCTGATCCAGGGACAACTCCGTCCTGGTGCGACCACAACTGCCGTACCTTTCATCATTCAAAATCGAATAACGGAGGTTATTCCTTTGGGAACAACTGTATTCGCACGGGGAGCCTTGCTCCTGGTGCCAGGAATCGTATGTATTCTATCGTCAACACCGGTGCGGGGAGAGGAACAAGCGCTGTCACTCCCCCGGGTGATCGAGCTTTCACTGCAAAATAACGGCGACCTCAACGCGTTTCGCGAGGAAAAGGGTATCCGTGATGCCGGCAAGGTCAGAGCGGGACTCTTGCCGAATCCAACGCTAGAGTTGGAGGCGGGTACGGGTGCCCTGAGCGGCAGCAGGGACGAGAACAACCTGTCCATCGGGATTTCGCAGGAATTTCCCCTGGCGGGAAAACGGGATAAGCGCCTGACCATAGCAGCACGCGACCTGGAGATATATCGCTGGCAGCTGGTCGACCGGGAGCGGGTGCTCCGCGAAGAGGTGAAGGCTGCATTCCATGATGCCATCCTGGCACAAAAACGGACCGACCTGGCGGACCGGGCCATCGATCTCAACCGTCAGCTCCTGGAGGTGACCAGGGAGCGCCTGACGGCGGGGGATATCCCGGAACTGGAAATGAACCTGGTCAAGGTTGAACTGGCACGAAGCGAAGGTTCCAGAATTGCTGCTGCCAGAGCACTGAATCAAAGCCAGGCAAGACTCTCGACTCTCATGGGACTTCCGGCAGGGGAATCCCCCGCGCTAGCCGGCAATCTAGATGCCGACGTACCCATGGCAACGTCGCTGCTCGATCTGAAGCGACTTGCAGGGGAGAGTCGGCCGGATCTCAAGGCGCTGGAGACCGAAAAAAGCAGGGGCGAAGCGGACATCACCCTGGCCCGGGCCGAGGGGGTCCCCAACCTCACGGCCGGGCTCTTCTACTCCCACGAACGAAGAGCCGACGCAACTGGCGTGGGGGAAGAGAAGGTCCGTGACAACCTGCTCGGCATCCGGCTGTCATTGCCGCTTCCTCTCTTCGATCGCAACCAGGCAGGCGTTCAGGAGGCCCGGACCAGACGGAGCAGCACCGAAAACCGCCTGCTGGCCGCCACGAGGAATGTCGAACGGGACGTTGAAACGGCCTATGCCCGCTATCAGAACAGTGAAAAAGTCCTTTCCCTGTACAAGGCAACCATTATTCCCCAACTGGAGGAAAACCTGCAATTGACCCAGGAAGCCTACCGCCTCGGCGAGGTCGGTATCCTGGCAGTCATTCAGGAACAGAAGAAATTCTTCGAAGTCAGCGAAGGTTACCTGACGGCGCTGCATGACCGCCGGACGGCGCTCGTGAAACTCGAAGCGGCAGTGGCAACGGAACTCACCGGAGGTGCGCAGTGAACAAAAAAGCAATCATCATCGGACTCATTCTGGCTTTGGCCCTTGGCGGTGGCCTGTACTACCGTTCCCACCATGACGAAAAGGGGGGCGAAGAACATGCCGGGCATACTGAGGCCGGCCACAAGGAAGAAAAGGCCGGCGGCCATGAAGAGGGCAAGGAGCACAAGAAAGAGGAAGAAGGGCATGACGAGCACGGCGAGGCGGGCAGCGTCAAGATGACCGCCGCGGTGCAGAAGGAGAACGGTGTGGTCGTCGCCGCGGCGAAAAAGCAACGGCTCGCGGGCAGTGTCAGCGCCACCGGCAAGGTTGAGGCCAATGCCGACCGGATCGCCCATGTGTCGCCGCGTATTTCCGGCAAGATCGTCGCCGTCAGGGTCTCACTTGGTGACAGTGTTGCCGCCGGGCAGGCCCTGGCCACCCTGGACAGTGTGGAGCTTGGTGAAGCCCTCAATCGCTACCGTCAGTCGAAGACCAAGCTCGCCCTGGCCCAGTCCAACATGGATCGGATCAAAGGCCTGGTGGAGAAAAAGATCGCTGCCCGCAAGGATATCCTCCAGGCGGAGACCGATTTCAAGACCGCCCAGGCCGAACTGCATACTGACGAAGAGCGCCTCTCCCTGTATGGCGTCTCCAGTTCCGACCTTACGGGAGACAACCACAAAAGGCTGCTCCTGCCGGTCCGTTCTCCCATCGGTGGCATCATCACCGAGAAGCATGCCATCGTCGGGGAACTCTCCGACCCCTCCAGGAGCCTTTATACCGTGGCCGATCTCTCCTCGGTCTGGGTGCTGGTGGATATCAACGAGAAAGACCTGGCCAAGGTGCACAAGGGGCAGGGGGCAATCGTCACCGTTGGCGCCTTTCCCGACATGAAGCTGAAGGGGCGTATAACCTACATCGCCGACCTGGTTGACGAGGCCACCCGCACGGTCAAGGCACGGATCGAGGTAGCAAACCCGGGTCGCAAACTGAAGCCGGAGATGTTCGCCACCGTCGAACTGGTGCTGGCGGCCAATGCGCCGCCGGTGGTGGCGGTCCCTGAGGATGCCCTGCAGGACCTGGATGGCAAAAAGGTGGTCTTCGTCGCGGAACATGAAGCTGAATTCGCGGCACGCCAGGTTCAGGCGGGCCGGACGGCAGGCGGCATGGTCGAGATCGTTTCCGGACTGAAAGAGGGAGAGCGTTACGCGGTCAAGGGCGCGTTCATCCTCAAATCGGAACTGAAGAAGGGCGAAGTGGTTGACGAGCATGGCCACTGAAATCGGGGACCAGGGACCGGGAAACTGCAGCACCTTTTTTCCTGAACCCTGAAACAGGAGATACCTATTCATGCTAGAAAAGCTGATTGCCTATACGTTACGGCAGAAAGGGATGGTCATATTCCTTTCGCTGCTGATCATTGCATTCGGAGCGTACTCATATCTGCGCTTGCCGATAGACGCTTTCCCGGATGTTACGAACATTCAGGTCGAAGTGGTAAGTCATGCCGATGGCCTATCGGCACTGGAGATCGAGCGGAACGTGACCTATCCCATCGAGATGGCCATGCGCGGCCTGCCCGATATCGAACAGATGCGATCGGTTACGAAGTTTGGCCTGTCCATAGTCACCATTGTATTCAAGGATAACGTCGATATCTATTTTGCCCGGCAGCTGGTGTTCGAGCGCTTGGCGGAAGTACGGGAGAAGGTCCCCAAGGGGGTCGAGGTCGCCATGGGGCCGATCGGCACCGCCATGGGGGAGATCTACCAGTACACCCTCGAAGGAAAGATGCCCGATGACCCGCAGCAGAAGATTGCCTACCTGACCAACCTTCGAACCATTCAGGAGTGGATCGTTACTCCCCAGTTGAAAAGTGTCGCCGGAGTGAACGAGATAAACTCCTTTGGTGGGTACTTCAAGCAGTACCAGGTGCTCGTGTCACCGGAGAAACTGCTGAAATACGCCATAACTGTGGACGATGTCTATTCCGCCATCGGCAGCAACAACGAAAACGTTGGCGGCAACCTCCTGGAACGGGGCACGGATCAGTATATCGTCCGCGGGGTCGGGTTGATTAAGGATGTCAGCGACATAGAAAACATTGTCCTGAGATCGTCAAAAGGTACGCCGACCTATATCCGGGACGTGGCGCAGGTGAAGGTCGGCGAGGCGGTACGGATGGGCGCCGCCATGAAAGACGGCAAGGATGAATGTGTCGGCGGTATCGTCATGATGCTGCGGGGCGAAAACAGCCGTGACGTGGTGCGCCGCGTCGAGGGAAAAGTCAAGGAAATGAATGAGAACAATGTGCTTCCCGAAGGGATCAAGCTCGTTCCCTATTACGACCGAAGCGACATTGTGAAGGCGAGCGTCAATACGGTCAACAAGGCCCTGCTGGAAGGCTCCATCCTGGTGCTGATCGTGCTATATCTGCTCTTGAACAGTATCCGGGGAAGTATCGTGGTCCTCATCGCGTTGCCACTGTCGCTCTTGGCCACATTCATCGTGATGAAACTCACGGGTATCACCGCAAACCTCATGTCACTCGGCGGCCTGGCCATCTCCATCGGCATGATCATCGACACGACCATCATCCAGGTGGAAAACGTCCAGCGCCACCTGAGCGAAGAGGGGGGGCGCCATCCCAAATTGTTGACTGTCCTGAAAGCAGTCATGGAAGTCAGGAAACCGAGCATCTTCGGCGAACTTATCATCGCCCTCACCTTTATCCCCATTCTTTCCCTGGAAGGGATCGAAGGGAAGATGTTCGGGCCGCTGGCCATAACAGTGGCGATTGCGCTGCTTGCGTCACTATTCCTTTCCATATTCGTTATCCCGGTGCTCTGCATCCTGTTTCTGAAACCTCACCCTGAAAAAGAGAGCTTCATCATGCGGCATGCAAGCAGGCTGTATCTGCCGCTTCTCGACTATGCAATGAACAAGAAGCGCGTGGTGTTGAGTGTTGCGGGAGTTCTCCTGGTTGCCTCGCTCTTTCTGGTAACTCGGCTTGGAACGGAATTCATTCCGATCATGGATGAAGGCTCCTTTGACATGGATGTCTCCATGCTTCCCGGTGTTTCCCTTGCCAAGGCCATGGAAGTAAACCAGCGTGCCGCGGCAAAGCTGAAGCAGTTTCCCGAACTGGATACTATCGTGGGACGGACCGGGCAGACCGGTGTTGCCCTGGATACCAGAGGCTCTGACAAGACCGGCTATGTGGGGATATTCAAACCAAAGAGTGAATGGAAACGGGATATCTCCAAGGAAGAGCTGACCAACGAGATGCGCACGTCTCTTGAGTCGGTTGCAGGGATTACCTTCGGATTCAGCCAGCCGATTCAGTGTCGCATTGACGAGCTGGTTGCCGGTACCCGGGCGCAGCTGATTCTCAAGCTGTTTGGTGAAGATATCAACGTCCTCAGTGAAAAATCGGCCGAAATAGCCAAGGTTCTCTCCACGGTAAAGGGTGGGACTGATCTGAGCGCAGAAAAGATTACGGGGCAGCCATACCTGACCGTCAACATCGACCGGTCGAAAATTGCCCGGTATGGCCTGAATATCAGCGACGTGCAGAAAGTAATTGAAATAGCCGTTGCCGGCAAAGCTGCATCGCAGCTGTACGAAGAAAACCGCAGCTTCGATATAACGGTTCGCCTGCCGGAAGAAAAAAGGAATTCTCTGGAAGCGATCAGGAATCTGCTGATCACCACAAAAACCGGGATAAATGTTCCGCTCGAACAGCTTGCGGAAGTGAAAATGATCGAAGGACCGGCCCAGATCAGCCGCCAGGACGGTGTGAGAAGGATCGGAATCGAGATGAACATAACCGGCAGGGATATGGGAAGTTTTGTCGCCGAGGCGAAGCAGAAGATCAGGTCGCAGGTCAAACTGCCCGCCGGCTATTATCTTACCTGGGGCGGTCAGTTCGAGAATCAGCAGCGGGCCATGAAGAAGCTGATGATCATCGGGCCGGTGGCCATTGGCTTGATACTGTTGCTGTTGTACGTCACCTTTCGATCGATCCGCCTGGCCCTGCTGGTCATTTCCAATCTCCCCTTCGCCTTGATCGGTGGAGTCTTAGCGCTCTTCATATCCGGGCAATATCTGTCAGTGCCGGCTTCCGTAGGGTTTGTCGTTCTCTTCGGCGTTGCTGTCCTGAACGGGCTTGTGCTGGTGTCACGTATCTCGCAACTGCGTGATGAAGGACTCGGCTTGCAGGAAGCGATCAGGAAGGGGAGCCTTGACCGGTTGAGACCGGTGCTGATGACCGCATCCATCGCGATCTTCAGCCTGATGCCGATGCTGCTGGCCAGCGGCACCGGCTCTGAAATCCAGAAACCGCTTGCAACCGTTGTCGTGGGAGGATTGGTTACGTCAACCCTGCTGACACTGCTGATTATTCCGTCTGTGTACAGTTGGTTTGAAAAGAGAGGAGCCGAGGCAGAAATGTAATTGAATCTGCCCTTTGAGAGTATTCAACCTATTACAAGGCCATGCAAGGGAGAAATTTATGAAAGAGATAAAGGCAATAATAAGGCCGTCGAAATTATTGGAAGTAACCGAGGAGCTTCACGAAATTGAAGGGTTGCCGGGGGTGACTGTATCCGAAATAAGAGGCTTCGGCAAAGGTAGGGCAAAAAGCGCAAAAGATAGGGTCGTTTATGAAATGGTTGAACTTATTCCACGCATACAATTAGAGGTTGTTGTAGATGATGAAATGGTCGATGAAGTCGTCAACGTAATACAAAAATATGCTCATACCGGCAATATCGGTGATGGGAAGATATTTGTGTCAACTGTTGATGAAATAGTAAAGATACGAACAAATGAACGAGGACGGGATGCGCTTTAGCCGTACGCTCAGAGAGCGGCGTTGGACAGTCTTTGGAAATTCGTAAAGAAAAGATCAGTGCGGGGAGAACTCCCATAGACAGCGACTTGATCTTAGGGTGTGACTAACTTTACTGAAATGGTAAAGCGGTTACGCCAGGTCTTGAATCGACAGGCGCGGAGAAAAGGAGGATACATAGTGGATTCGTTGAGGAGTGCTGACGAAAGGTCTTCGGTGGTAAGGCGACTAACCATAGCTGAATTTGCCGAGATCCTTGGCAGTGTTGTAGTTCCTCCGAAAAAAGCAGAGATACGTTCTTCGTTTCATTCGAAAAGTAAACCGTTAATGGCAGCGAAAGCCAGGAACTTTATCTCTAAAGCAGTCGCACTTGGAGTGCCGGAGAAAATTTTGGCTCTCGTGGCGCGGTGCCCTGAATGGGGGACAAAAAAGCTTGCGGATTCTCTCCGGCGCGAAGGGATATCTCTGAGCCGCCAGTCGATCCATAAATTTCTTGTCAAGAATAACTTGAACCGTCTCTCCCTGCGGAAGTCATGGAAAGATAGTTTGAAAAGGCGCTGAGCAAGTGGCCGGAGATAACCTGATGAGGAATGGACGGACCACGGTGGCGGACTTCCCCCACTGCTGCCGGCCTGCCCATCTTTCCCGTGACAAACCAGCCGGATTCGTCTAATCTGACCGGACTATTTACCCGTTAAGGAGAACGAAGATGAAGAAAATTGCTACACTGTTGACGGTCTTTGCCGTGACGGCGATTGCCGCCACCGCCCTTGCCGCGGGGAAGGTGCCGCTCCCCAAGGGGTACGCAAAGTGGGAGAAAAGCAAACAGCAGATTATCACCGACAAGAATTCCCTGTTCTACGGCATTCACTACACCTACGTGGACAAGAAGGCGATGCCCGTCTTCAAGGCGGGTGGCAAGTACCCGGAGGGGAGCCAGTTCGTGATAGAGTACTTCGCTATCAAGGATGTGGGGGGCAAGCCGACTGCCGGGAAAAAGAACATGGTCGTTCTCATGCGCAAGGACAAGACGCAAAAAGAGACCGGCGGCTGGCTCTTTGCCGGTTTCAATCCCGACGGCAAGCCTTCCGGCGTGGACCCGGTGAAGAACTGCTACGAATGTCACCTGAAGATGGCCAAGGATACTGATCTGGTCATTTCGAAGTATGCGGAGTTCAAGTAGGGAGGGAGTGACGTCCACTCTTTGAGACAGGAAAGGCCCCGTGATGCCACGGGGCCTTTTTTTATGGCGGAGAGCTCATCCGTTGCACTATTGTTTGGTGTCTGCCGATGTTTCTCCGTTCCACCCCCTGGGCTTTATTCCTTGCTGGCCGCCGGCAGGCGAACAGTTGCGGTCGTTCCCCCGCCCGGCTCGGACTGGAACTCAATGGTGCCGCCATGTTCCCTGATGATGGAGTCCGATATGTACAGACCCAGCCCCGTTCCCCCTTCTTCCGCCTTGGTCGTGAAGAATGGTTCCTTGAGCTGCTCCAGTTCACCGCTGTTCATCCCTTTTCCCGCGTCCCGCACCGTTATCACCACCTGTCCGGTCGCCTGGTCCGACAGGCTCGCCACCCACACCTGCCGCGTCTTGTCCGGCAGGGACTGGAGCGCATTCATGACCAGGTTGATGATCACCTGCTCGATCTGTTGCCCGCTTCCCCTGACGGGAGGTACCTCAGGCTGCAGCTCCATCTGGAAATGGTCGGTATGTTTGTGAATGTGATGCCAGAGGATGGATGTGGCGGCCTGGATCATCCGGTTGATGTCTATGATGCCCTGACGCCCCCCCTTTTCCGTCTTGACGAACTCCCGCATGTTGTTGACAATTTCGGTGATCCTGCGTGAACCGTCGATGATGCCGTTGAAAAGCCGTGGTACGAGGGTTTCCATTTCCGCGGAGGGGAGCCCGCCCAGGGAGAATTCGCCATGTTCCTTGCGGTGGTCGAGCAGAATGGGGGACGCATCTCGCCATGACTGTGCCAGCATGGTGGCATTGGCGGAAATGTATGTGTTCGGGTTGTTGATTTCGTGGGCGACGCTGGAAACGAGGAGACCGAGCGAGGTCATCTTGTCGGCCTGAATCAGTTTTGCCTGGCTCGCCCGGACTTCTTCCATGAGGTGGAACTTTTCGGTCATGTCCCGGACTGAGCAGTAGACGATGCATTCGTCTTCGAGGGTGAGAATTTTCCCCCGCAGGGAAACGGTGATATCCCCCTTGCTCCTGCTGAAGCTCGCAGCCCGTTCAATCTGGAACACCGGCGCGGTATCGCTGATGGCGCCGGACTCGACAAACGTCTGGAAATCGCCGGGGGCAATGATCGAGAGAAATGTCCGGCCGACGATCTCTTCCCTGGTGATGCCGTAAAGCTCCAGGGCCATGGGGTTGACGTCGATGACCTCGGAATTTTCCGTCCTGATGAGGAAGAGTGCATCGTCGTTCTGTACAAACAACTGCCGGAACCGCCCCTCGCTTTCCCTGAGGGCGGTCTCCGTCTTCCTTTGTTCGGTGATGTCGTGCCCCTCGGGAATCAGGTAGATGACATTCCCGGTATCGTCCTTCATGGGGGTCAGGGAAAAGTCGATATAATGCAGGTTGCCGTACCCATCCGGATGGGTCGCCTCGAAACGGCTGAACTCCCCGACTGAAGCCCTGGCGACCGCTTCGCGTATTCTTTCCTGCAACGCCCGATCGTGGTTCCACCAGGGGGTCTCCCAGAAATAGCGACCGACGACCGATTCCTTCGTTGTCCTGATGAGGTTCAGTGCCGCCGGATTGGCTTTGACCAGTATCCCCTCGGGGGAGAGCAGCCCTTGGTACTCGAAGGTATTGTCCATGACCGATTGGAGGAGGCGCTCACTGGTACGGAGCTGCCGTTCCCGCGTGTGGATGGCTTCTGCCATCTGGCGAAGGTCGTCGGCCAGTTGCTCGAACTCGGCAATGTTTACCGCTGGCTTTGCGGGGGAATCCTCGTCGATGGCGATATGGTGGGCGTAGGTTGCCAGTTTGTTGAACCGGAGCGAAAGTTGTCGGGCCATGATCAGGGCAGCGGTTGTTCCGAGCAGCAAGGAGATGAGCAATCCCGCCCCGACAATCCTGGTGGTGGTAACCACCGAACGGTACGCGGCCTTCGTCGGTTGGGCCACCAGTACGTCCCATTTGATGGAGGGGGATTCGATGATGCTGCCGATCATGTCGCGGTCGTTGAACCTGAAGCGTCCGGTCAACGGTGTCGGCGAAGCCAACCCCTCCCTGACGAGGGGAATATTGCGGATATTCAACTGCTGGGCCGTATAGCGGCCATCCTGGTCGGCGATGACCTGTCCGCGGCGGTCGATGACGAAGATGAGCTGCCCTTCCCTCGTGGCGGTGCGTTTGAGAACTTCCGTCAACTGGTCGAGGCCGACCTCGCCGACGACGGTCAGCCGGTCCGACGGCGCAGCAAGGGCGACCGATACCCCTCCCCCTACGACGGACAGGAAGGTGTTCGACCAGACCGGCCGGTGTTGGCGCTTGACGTCGTCGAACAGGGGGGAGCGGGAGAGGTCGAGCCCTTCCATATCCTGGCGATGTCTTCTCTGTCCTGCCGGAACGGAGGCTGCCATGACCCGGCCGCCCGGTCCGACGACGTAGAGTGCCTGGAGTGAGGGGGATGCGCCGATCTGGGCATCGAGCACGTGACGGACATCATGCCACGTCAGGTCCTTGTCCATATGAATGGCCGCCACCCCTTCGACGGCGGCCCGGGACGCTGCCAGGTAGCTTTCCACCTGGCTGGCGATGGCGCTGGCGAGCTCACGCTGCCGGATTTCGATCTCCACGCTGATCTGGGGAAGAAGCCAGAAAAAGCCCAGGACAGCCACGATGAGAAAGGGAACAACGGCCACCAGGGTAGACTGGATTGAGAGTATCTTGCGCAAGGGGCGCATGGTCATGCGGTCACTCCTTGGTCACATACTGTCCGTTGCGGATCGTGGTGATGAAGGTTCTACGATCCGCATCGCCGAACCGGTCGATGGTGATGGTCTGCTGCACGCCCTGGAACGTGCGGATGGCAAGGATCGCCTCCTTGATCGACGTCCCGGCCTTTCGGCGTGCAAGGGCTGCAAGTGCCACCGTGGCGCTATCGTAACCTGCTATGCCGGCATAACCAGGCTCCTGGCCGAAACGTTCCTGGTAGGCCCTGCGGAAGTTCTGATAACGTTCGGAATGATCATTGTGGTCAAGATATTGGGCCACATGGACACTCTCCACAGCTGCCCCCGCCAGTTCGATCAAACGTTGGGTCGAGGCCCATTCCGCCATGACAATCGGCTGCGATGGTTTCAGTTTGCGCACCTGCTGGCAGATCATGGCGGCATCGACGGCGTTGCAGACGACCAGCACCACATCGGGCCGGGACGAAAGGAGCCCTTTGGCCTCCTCGGAAAAGACAGTGTCATCCCCCGACCGGAAGCTTTTCACCGCTGCCATCCGCCCCCCCAGCGACTCGAGTGTGGTGCGGAAGTCGTTGATCCAGCTTTCCGTATAGGAACGGTTGTCCAGGTCGTATATCGCCGCAACCGTACGGTGCCCCAATTTTTCCGCCTGGTAGCGGGCGCTTTTGCTGGCGTAGTCTCTGGTAGTGGCGATGACACGGAGAAAGTTGTCGTCCTTGCCGGCCAGATCGGTTGTCGTCACCGTGGGACTCAGCATGACGGTTTTCGAGGAGTTGACGAGCGGGACGGTTGCCATGGCAATGCTGCTAGTCATCGGGCCGATGATGATCTCGACGTCCCGGCCGATGAGTTCCGCAACAACCCGTCGGGCGGCGTCGGGGCTCTGTCCGTCGTCACGGATGAGGAGCTCGACGAGGTGCCCGTTGATCCCCCCCGCGGCGTTTTTCTGTTCGACGGCCAGCATGGCGCCATTTCGGCCCGCCACCCCGAGGTCGGCACTCCTTCCGGTGATACCGCCGACAAACCCCAGCCTGACCGGTTCCTTTTGACAGGCTGCGAGGAGCATCGCCGCTCCCAGAATGACCAGGCAGACGGTTCCTTTCAGCGGAGATTTCATAGCTTCCTCCCGTCCATAGATCCTGGAAACGCGGCGGCGGACTCCGAAAATTGAATTCTCATGGCCCGGTTTTCTCCTTGAGATCACCTATGACCTTTTTCTTTGCCAGTTGCTTGTGGTATCATGTGTCGCAATTGGTCTTCAAAATCCGTACCATAACAGAGGAGCAGCCGAATGGAAATGAAGAATTCTTCACCGGGTATCGTGCTGGTGGACGATGAGCCGGAAATTCTTTTCAGCTCCAGCGTGATGCTGCGGCAGGCGGGGTTGGGCAATGTCCTGACCATGGAGGACAGCCGCAAACTCCTCCCGTTCCTCGCGGAACAGGAAGTCGGGGTGGTCGTGCTCGACCTGCAGATGCCCTATCTGTCCGGCAAGGACCTGCTCGCGGAGATTGCCGGCAATTACCCCCATCTGCCGGTCATCATCATGACCGCCGCCAACGAACTGGAAACGGCCGTCAATTGCATGAAAACGGGCGCCTTCGACTACCTGGTGAAACCGATCGAAAACAGCCGGTTCGTCGCCTGTGTCAGGAAGGGGCTGGAAATATACTCCCTGCGGCGCGAGATATCTTCATTGCGGGAGTACCTCGTTTCGGGGAAGCTGCACGACGAAGCCGCCTTTGCCGCTATCACTACGCAAAGCGCCAGGATGAAGGCGATCTTCGGCTACATGGAGGGAATCGCCCCTTCGGACCAGCCGGTTCTCATCACCGGTGAAACGGGGGTGGGGAAGGAGCTGATAGCGCGGGCACTCCATGGCTTGAGCCGGCGCACCGGGGAGTGGGTTGCGGTAAACGGTGCCGGCCTCGACGATCACATGTTTTCCGATGCCCTTTTCGGCCACCGAAAGGGGGCGTTTACCGGGGCTGACCAGGCGCGGGAAGGGATGGTTGCCCGGGCCGGCGGCGGCACCCTGTTCCTCGACGAGGTCGGAGACCTGACCCCTGCGTCCCAGGTAAAGCTCCTCCGGCTGCTGGAAGGGGAGTACCATCCCCTTGGTTCCGACGTTGCGGTGCGCAGCAGGGCACGGATAATCGTGGCCACGAACAGCGATTTGAACGGTCTCGTTGCGGAAGGTCAATTCAGGAAGGATCTTTACTACCGCCTCCGTGCCCACCATGTACATATCCCTCCCCTGCGGGAAAGGTCCGAGGACATCCCTCTCCTCCTCGAGTCTTTCCTGGAGGTTGCCGCCTCCTCACTGCAGAAAAAGAAGCCGGCCTACCCTCCCGAACTGGTCAACTACCTTCGGGCCTACTCGTTTCCGGGGAATGTGCGCGAGCTGCGTGCCATGGTCTTTGACGCCATGGCGCGGCACCAGGGGGGGGTGCTGTCCACCGGTTCCTTCCGGGAGGTTATCGGCAAGGAGGCTTCGGCGTCGGACACGGTTCTTCCCCAACCCTGTTCATTAGAGCCGTGGATGAACGTAACAGGGCGGTTTCCCACCCTGACCGAGATGGAAGAATTCCTGATTGCCGAGGCCCTCAGATTGTCCGATGGCAACCAGGGGGTGGCTGCGTCCCGTCTCGGATTGTCCCGCCAGGCGTTGAACAAGAGGCTCAGCAGAAAATAGAAAGGAGGACGACCGGGGGAAACTGCTCTCTCCCTGGGCGTTACTCCCGATGAACCAGTATCTGCCGAAAGGGGTGCGACATTCGTTGCACCATCACCTCCCGTCGCTCACGACGTAACCTCCCACTATCATGTAGTCTTTATCCCCACCGCCGACATTCCGTCAACATTCGTCGCACCCCTTAAAAGTGCTTCAAATCTTCCCTTCGATGCTGCAACCTACCGATATCATTAACATATCAACCATGGAAAATGCGTGGGCACGCTTAGTGCTCTCTATCTAGACGTCGATACGACGGTGGGTAGAGGCAAGATGCCATTCACACACAAAGATTGTTGGGGGAGGATGTCATGTTAAAGAAAATACTGGTCGTCGATGATTCGGCGCTTATCCATCAGATGTATCGCCTCGTTATGAACGGTTATGGATGTGAAATTGTCGATGCCATGAATGGCCAGGAGGCCCTGGATATTCTGGCGAAGCAGCACGACATCCAGTTGATCCTGCTCGATATCAACATGCCGGTCATGAACGGCATTCAATTCCTGCATAAGGCCGCTCCCCTCGGTATCCCCCGCCGTATCCCGGTCATTATCATCAGTACCGAGGGAAAAGAGGAGGACACGGTGAGGGGCCTGTCGCTGGGTGCCAGGGGGTATGTGAAGAAGCCGTTCCAGCCAGCCGACCTCCATGCCCTTATCGGTAAAGTCATGGCGGGTTCCGCTGCCCCGGCGGCTAAGGTGGCGGGGTCCTCCCTTTCCGCACCGTCGGCGCTCTGAGGCGCAGCGGGAATTATCGGCAGTTCTGTTCTGCTCGACGAGTACCTATGATAGAGCATCGCCCATACAGAATATCGGAAGAGGAGGCGCACATGCAGGACAATAAGGAGATGGTACTCCCCCAGTCGGGGCTGGCAGAGGATATCCTGTCCCAGTTCGTGGGAAAAGCTCAGGAGGAGTTGGACGCTGTTGCCACGGCCATGACTGCACAACAGGAAGAAAAGCTCCACCACCTGGTCACCTTCAGCCTGGGGCGGGAGGAGTACGGGGTCGATATCAGCAGCGTCCAGGAGATTATCCGGGCCACGGACATAACCCCGGTCCCCGGTGCGCCAGCACATGTGCGGGGAGTGATCAACCTCCGGGGAAAGATCATCCCGGTCGTGGACCTGCGGAGCCGGTTCCGGATGCCGGTTGGAGTGGTGACGGATGCCCAGCGGATCATTGTCATCGAGCTGAACGGGAAGCGTCTCGGGATGCTGGTTGACGGTGTTTCCCAGGTGATCAAGCTGTCGTCGGCGATCATCGAGGAGATACCGGAAGAGGCGATCACCCTGGACCAGAACTACATCAAAGGGGTCGGCAAGCTGGAAGGGAGACTGATCATCATCCTCGACCTGAACCGGGCGCTGTTGCTGACGGATAAACTGAACATCCAGTAAATATACAATCCCAAAAAGGAGACTACTCAATATGAAAAAACGCACCTTTTTCCAGGGGCTGCAAGGCAAGCTGCTGCTCTTCTTCCTCGCCATGTCGCTGGTTCCACTCATTGCGGTCTCGTCCATATCGTTTCAGCGTTCAAAGACAAGTCTGCAGGGAATGGGGCAGGAGATGCTCGCCGATACGGCGGACGGCCTCATGCGTACCATCGATGTCATGATGAACGACCGCCAGGACGATGTGAAGGCATGGGCAGCCTTGCCCGTCGTTTCCGCAGCGCTGCAGAAAAAGGAGTATGGGGAGGCAACGAAACTGCTTGCCGGTATCGAAAAGGGATATGACGTCTACAAGTACATCATGCTCTTCGATGCGGCGGGGAATCTGGTCGCGGCGAACGACCCCAGCCTGCTGACGAGATCGGACGTCCAGCAGAACCAGAGCAGTCACGAATGGTTCAAAAAGGCGATGAACGGCGAGGTCAATATCAAGGACGTTGCCTATTCCGACACGGCGAAGGAAAATGTCGTGAGTTTTTCGGCGCCGGTCAAGGGTGCGGGGGGACAGGTCATCGGGGTTCTCACGAGCCGGATGAGCTGGAGCATCGTGGAAAAAATCATAGATGAAGAAAAGGCCGGGTTGACGGGTCATGCCTACCTCGTCAACAGGGAGGGTGTCGTCATTGCCCACCCCAAAAAGGAGAAGATCTTCAAGGAGGACTTGCTGAAGGGACAGAATCCGGTGCTGGCGGAGCTGGCCAAGAAGATGGTCAAAGGAGAAAAGGGTGAAGGGGAGTATGTCTACGAAGGGATCAACTACCTTGCTGCCTATGAGCCGTCCAAGGGGTTCGGTGACTACAAGGGGCTCGGCTGGAGCTATGTCGTTGCCCAGGGAACCAATGAAATCTATGCGCCGGTCAATACCCTGCGCAACATCGTTATCGTCATCGTCCTGGTAGCGGTAATAATCATTGCATTGTTGGCAATATTCATTGCCCGTTCCATCGCCAACCCCATGATCAAGGGGGTTGCCTTTGCCCAAGCTGTGGCGGCTGGCGACCTGTCCCAGACATTGGAGGTCAGGACGAAGGATGAGGTGGGAGATCTGTCCAATGCGTTGAACTCCATGGTCGAGAGGCTCAGGGAGATGATCGGCAAGATACGGGACTCATCAAGCCAGGTGGCGTCGGCATCCGACGAAATATCTGCCGGCTCGAACCAGTTGACCAAGGCGGCCCATTCCCAGTCGTCGGCGGCAGATGAGACCTCCAGCACCATGGTGCAAATGGCGGCCTCCATCCAGACCGTGGCGGCCAACGCCGATTCCCTGGCCTCCAACGTGGACGAGGTCTCCTCGTCGGTGCAGGAGCTGGGGGCGTCCAGCGAGCAGGTATCCAAGAGTGCCGAAGTGATGGCGTCGTCGGTTGCCGAGACCTCGGCCACCATCGAGCAGATGACGGTCTCCATCGACCGGGTGGCCCAGAGCGCCGAAGAGCTGGCGTCGTCCGTATCCGAGACCTCCTCCACCATCGAGCAGATGACCGTCTCCATCGACCAGGTGGCGGGGAACACCCAGGAACTGCAGCAGGTGGCGACCGACACGGCGGCTATCATCGAACAGCTGGCCGTTTCCATCCGGGAGTCGGCCAAGAACGTTACCGCTGCGGATGATGTGGCCAAGGCTGCGGCCAAGGAAGGCTCGGCGGGACAGGAGGCGGTGCAGCAGGCGCTGATGGCCATGGAACGCGTGGGGAACGTCATCGAGAAGACCGCCGCCTCCATCGCCAACCTGGGGAAACGCTCCGAGGAGATCGGCAGCATCGTCAAGGTGATCAACGAGATTGCCGACCAGACGAACCTCCTGGCGCTGAACGCGGCCATCGAGGCGGCGCGGGCGGGGGATGCGGGCCGGGGCTTTGCTGTGGTCGCGGAAGAGGTAAGAAAGCTGGCGGAGCGGAGCGTCAACGCCACCAAGGAGATCGGCGAGGTAATCAAGCAGGTCCAGGCCGACACCGGGGACTCGGTGAAGTACGGCGAACTGGCGGCCCAGGAAGCCCGTTCCTCCATGGAGCTGTCCGGCGTGGCGGGGAACGCCCTGGCAAACATCGTCAAGAGCATTGAAAAGACAAGCACCCTCATGTCCGACATATCCCTGATGACGGGTGAACAGGCCAACGCCTCCGGGCAGGTGCTGAAGTCGGTGGAGCGGATGACCCTGTCCACGGCCCAGGTGGCCAATGCGGCACGTGAGCAGGCCCAGGGTGGGAAGCAGATCCGGATCGCCGTGGAGCGGATGAACACCGTCACCCAGGAGGTAACGGGAGCGACCCGGGAGCAGGCCCAGGGGAGCAAGCAGATCCGGATTGCGGTGGAGAACATGAACAACGTGACCCAGCAGGTGAACATCGCCACGCGGGAGCAGGCGCTGTCGGCGCGGCAGATCGTGGAGGCGATCAACAGCATGAACGCCATGACCCTGACGGTAGCCAACGCCACGGCGGAGCAGAAGAAGGGCGGGGAGATGGTGGTGCAGGCGGTGGAAAGCATCAGCGACAGCTCCCGGGAAAACCTGGCCTCGGTGGAACAGCTTTCCCGTTCGGCCCAGAACCTGTCCCAGCAGGCAGTCGACCTGGCCGGCATGGTCGCCGAGTTCAAGGTCAAGTAGTTCTACTTAGTCGGTTAGATGTGACGTCAATAGAGTTCTCCCTCCCTCCCCACCCTGCCATCTTCTTTGGGGGGGGAGGGAGGACTGACGGTGACAATGCAGTAAGGAAAGGCACGGAATGCCAGAGATACGCGTCCGGAATACGCCCTTGGCCGGGCCATGGTCAACGAGGGGAATCGAATCACTCCTCCTGTTCATCAGCAATGCCGACCCATTGTTCAGACCCCAGGCCGTCACTCTTGTCCTCAGCAGAGGGATTGAGCGTATCGCGCCGATTCTTGAGCGGGCAGTGCGAAACGATGCCGATGCCGACATCAGGAATGCCGCCATGGAGGTGCTGGTGGCCTTTGGTGAAGCAGCGGTCCCGAGGCTGGTTGCGCTTCTTGCAGATGCAAACGAAGAAGTACGGAATTTCAGTACGGTCATGCTCGGTGATATCGGTAGCCGCACGGCTGTCGATCCCCTGATTTCGGCATTGCGGGATCCGGATGTCAACGTCCGGCACGGCGCAGCCGAGGCGCTCGGCAAAATCGGCGATGCCCGGGCGGTGGAGCCGCTTCTGGAGCTTTTTGTCGATCACTTCTGGCTGCAGCACGCAGCAGTTGTCGCGTTAGGAAAGATAGGGGACCGGCGGGCGACCTGTCCCCTTCTTCTCCGCCGGCATGACCCCTTTCTTGCGGAGCCGGTGATCGAAGCGCTCGGCAAGATCGGCGACCCCGAGGCTTTGGCACCGTTGCTGGATGATCTGGACGGATCGTCCGCCGACCAAGTTGCCATGGCCGCCAGGGGTATTGTTTTACTGGTGAAGGGATGTTTTGGCAAGGACCGGCGAGGGGCCGGGTCGCCGGGAGAGTACTTCCGGTCGTCTGCCGTCGACATCGGTTCCCACGTCATCATGAACCTGGGAGCCATGAAATGTTCCGCAGCGGATGGCATAACGGCGGATGCCGCGGTAACACTTCTTCACTGGCTGGCGGGAATTGACCGGACGTCATCCTGCCGTTGTTCCGGCTGACAAGCACTCCGAGTCGGTCCCTGATTCGGATTTCCCTCCTTGACACGTCCCGACCTTTTGGGGTAACTTACTACGTCCCGCCACATGCCTGTCATGGGGGACACTACTCCACGAAGGAAGGTCCCCCGGTCCCATGAAGATCACCGCCGTGATCCCCGCCCGTTACGCATCGACCCGTTTTGAAGGTAAGGCCCTCGCCGATATCGTCGGCAAGCCGATGGTGCAGCATGTCTATGAGCGGACCGCCCGTGCCGGCCTGGTTTCTGAGGTCCTGGTGGCGACCGACGACGAGCGTATCGCCTCTGCCGTTCGTGCGTTCGGCGGCCGTGTGGAGATGACCTCCCGTGACCACGAGACCGGCACCGATCGGTTGGCGGAAGTGGCGGCCCGGCTGGACTCGGACATCATCGTGAACGTCCAGGGTGACGAACCGCTCATCGAGCCGGCCATGATCGACGAGGCAATCGAGCCTTTGGCCAAGGACCCCGGCATTCCCATGGGGACTCTCAAGAGCAGGATCAAGTATCTCCATGACTTCCTGAGCCCCAACGTGGTGAAGGTCGTCACCGACTGGGAGGATTACGCCCTCTATTTCTCCCGTTCCCCCCTTCCCAATTTCCGCGACAAGTGGAACGACCTGAAGGACGAGGCCTTCGCCTCCGGCAAGCTCCTCTGCTACAAGCATGTGGGGCTCTATGTCTACCGGCGGGAGTTTCTCCTCCAGTACGCCCAGATGTCCCCCACCTACCTGGAGCTGGCGGAGAAGCTGGAGCAGCTGCGGGTCCTGGAGAACGGTTACCGGATCAAGGTGATCTCCACCGAGCACGAGTCCATCGGTGTGGATACCCCCTGCGATCTGGACAAGGTATTGGAAAAGCTGAGAAACAGGTAGAGGTAAAGGTAGAGGCAGAGAAAATGTTCTCGGGTTTCTCTTTCTTTACCTTTACCTCTACCTTTGCCTGATTTTTGGAGGTTTATACGTGAAGACCAAGTTTATTTTTATCACCGGCGGGGTGGTCTCGTCCATCGGCAAGGGGCTCGCGGCCGCTTCCCTCGGGGCGCTTCTCGAGGCACGGGGACTGCGGGTCACCCTGCAGAAGCTCGATCCCTACATCAACGTCGACCCCGGCACCATGTCCCCCTTCCAGCACGGCGAGGTGTTCGTCACCGACGATGGCGCCGAGACCGACCTGGACCTGGGGCACTACGAACGCTACACCACTGCCCGGCTCAGCAAGAAAAGCAACTTCACCACCGGCCAGGTCTATTTTTCGGTCATCGAGAAGGAACGGCGGGGGGACTACCTGGGGGGGACCGTACAGGTCATCCCCCATATAACCGACGAGATCAAGACCAAGATCCTCGACAATGCCAAGGGGGCCGACGTGGCCATCGTGGAAATCGGGGGGACTGTCGGCGACATCGAGTCCCTCCCCTTTCTGGAGGCGATCCGCCAGTTCAAGGCCGACCGGGGGGTGGGGAACGTTCTCTACCTCCATGTCACTCTCGTTCCCTATATCCGCACCGCCGGCGAAATGAAGACCAAGCCGACCCAGCACTCGGTCAAGGAGCTGCGCGAGATCGGCATCCAGCCCGACATCCTTATCTGCCGTTGCGAGCGGGAACTTCCCCAGGACATGAAGGCGAAGATCGCCCTCTTCTGCAACGTTGAGGAGAAGGCCGTCATCACGTCGGCCGACGCCGAGCACATCTATGCCGTTCCCCTTGCCCTCAACAGGGAAGGGCTCGATGAGCAGGTAGTGGAGAAGCTCAATATCTGGACCAAGGCGCCGGACCTTACCCCCTGGCAGGCGGTCGTGGAGAAGCTCACCAACCCCGGCAAGGGGGAGGTACGGATCGCCATCGTCGGCAAGTACGTAAATCTCACCGAGTCGTATAAGTCCCTCTCCGAGGCCCTCACCCACGGTGGCATCGGCAACAACTGTCGGGTTGTTCTTACCTACCTGGATTCGGAACGGATCGAAAAGGAAGGGGTGGACGGCCTGCTGGACGATGTGGACGGTATCCTGGTTCCCGGCGGTTTCGGCGAACGGGGAACGGAGGGGAAGATCAAGGCGATCGAATTTGCCCGCACCCGCAAGATTCCCTTCTTCGGCATCTGCCTCGGCATGCAGATGGCGGTGGTGGAGTATGCCCGCAACGTCTGCAAGCTTGACGATGCCTTTTCCAGCGAGTTCAAGCACGACTGCGCCCATCCGGTGATCCATCTCATGGAAGAGCAGAAGGGGGTTTCCCGCAAGGGGGGGACCATGCGGCTCGGTGCCTACCCCTGCACCCTCACCAAGGGGACTTTCGCCCAGAAGGCCTATGGCGCCACCGAGATAACCGAACGCCACCGTCACCGCTACGAATTCAACAACGCCTACCGGGATCGGTTGATCGCCTGCGGGCTGGTGCTATCGGGCATTTACAAGGACGGCGACCTGGTGGAGATGGTGGAAATCCCCGATCACCCCTGGTTCCTTGGGTGCCAGTTCCACCCGGAATTCAAGTCCCGTCCCCTCAATCCCCACCCCCTGTTCCGTGACTTCGTCGGCGCAGCACTGTCAAACAAAAAGAAGTAACTCGGGTGAAGGATAAGGAGTCCCCATGGTAAAAGAAATCATCATCGGTAATGTGAAGATCGGCGGCGACCGGCCGCTTGTGCTCATTGCCGGGCCGTGCGTCATGGAGAACGAGGCGACGACCCTGCGTACCGCCGAACGGCTCATGACCATCTGCAACGGGGTCTCCATCCCTCTCATCTTCAAGGCCTCCTACGACAAGGCGAACCGCACCTCGGTCACTTCCTATCGCGGTCCCGGCATAAAAGAGGGGCTGGCGATCCTTGCCAAGGTCAAGGAAGCCCTCGGCGTACCGGTCCTTTCCGACATCCACTCCATCGAGCAGGTCGGCCCTGCCGCCGAGGTGCTCGACGTCATCCAGATTCCGGCCTTTCTCTGCCGCCAGACCGACCTGGTGGTGGCCGTTGCCGCCACCGGCCGGGTGGTCAACATCAAGAAGGGGCAGTTCCTCGCTCCGTGGGATATGCCGAATGTGGTGGGGAAGGCCGCATCCACCGGCAACGACAAGATCATCCTGACCGAGCGGGGGGTCTCTTTTGGCTACAACAATCTGGTTTCGGACATGCGGAGCATCCCGATAATGCGCTCAACGGGCTATCCGGTGGTGTTCGACGCCACCCACAGCGTCCAACTTCCCGGCGGCCAGGGGGGCTCCTCCGGCGGTCAACGGGAGTTCGTGGAGTACCTCTCCCGGGCCGCGGTGGCGACCGGCATCGATGGCATCTTCATGGAGGTCCACGAAGACCCGGAGAAGGCGCTCTGTGACGGACCCAACTCCATCAAGCTGGATGATCTGCCGTTGCTACTGAAGAAGCTCAAGGCGATCGACGCCATCGTAAAATAGGGGCTCGGGACTCGGGACTCGGGACTCGGGACCAGGAAAGGCTTTTGGCTTTTTTTTACTGGTTCCCGGATCCCGGTTCCCGGATCTCGGATCCCGGTTCCCGGGGTTTCAATGATTCTCGAAGAAGCGAAAAAAGTCATACGGATCGAGGCAGAGGCACTCCTTGCCCTGGCCGAGACCATCAACGGCGAGTTCGAGCGGGCGGTGCGACTGGTCCTCGATTCCAAGGGGCGCGTCGTGGTGACCGGCATGGGTAAATCGGGGCTCGTCGGCCAGAAGATCGCCTCCACCATGGCGTCTACCGGTACGCCGGCCTTTTTCCTCCACCCGGCGGAAGGGATCCACGGGGACCTGGGGATGATCATGAAGGGTGACGTGGTGATCGCCATCTCCAACAGCGGCGAGACCGAGGAGGTGGTCCGCATCCTCCCCGTCATCAAGCGCCTCGGAGCCTCCCTCATTTCCATGTCCGGCAATGCCGCGTCAACCCTGGCGAAGGCGGGGGACGTCTTCCTCGATATCTCGGTGAAGGAGGAGGCCTGCCCCCTTGGGCTGGCTCCCACCGCCTCTACCACCGCCACCCTTGCCATGGGGGACGCCCTGGCCGTGGCACTCCTTCTGGAACGTGGGTTCAAAGCCGAGGACTTCGCCCTCTTCCATCCCGGCGGCGCCCTCGGGAAGAAGCTGATCCTGACCGTGGAAGAGCTGATGCATGCCGGCAACGCCGTGCCGCTGGTGCCGGCGGATACCCTCATGCGGGAGGCCCTCTTCGTCATTACCGCCAAGGGGCTGGGAATTGCCGGCGTGACCGATGCCACCGGCGCCCTTGTGGGGGTCATCACCGACGGCGATCTGCGACGTGCCCTGGAGAAGGGGATTGATATCATCAATCAGCCCGCCGAGCGACTCATGAGCCGCAATCCCAAGCGGATCAGGCGGAGCGAGCTTGCCGCCAAGGCGTTGCAGCGGATGGAGGAGTTTTCCATCACCTCCCTGTTCGTATTCGATTCGGATAACGATCCGCGACCGGTGGGGGTGGTGCATCTGCATGACCTCCTAAAGGCTGGAATAGCATAGAAACGTGCCTTTTTCGCCAGCTCTGCGTTGTGCTTCGTCGCGTCGTGCTCAACGTACTTTCATGTACGCCTCGCTCCCCGCTCCTCGCACGCCTTGACCTGACAAAAAATTCACGTTTCGCCACTGTACTTGGGATGGTTTGACTACATGGAAGAACGACTGAAAAAGATAAAACTGCTGCTCCTCGACATTGACGGGGTGATGACCGACGGCCGCATCATCTTCGATTCCAACGGTGTGGAATCCAAGTTCTTCAACGTCAAGGATGGCCATGGTATCAAGATGCTGCAGCGTGCCGGTATCGAAGTGGGGATCATCTCGGGGCGCGCGTCGATTGTGGTGACCAATCGGGCCGCTGAACTCGGCATTGACCGGGTCTTCCAGAAGTCCCTCGACAAACTCACTCCCTACCTGAAGATCCTCGCCGATACGGGCCTTGCCGATGAGCAGGTGGCATTCATGGGGGACGACGTCATCGACATCCCGGTCATGCGCCGGGTCGGTTTTGCCGCCGCTCCCGCCGATGCTGTGGAGGATGTGTTCCCCTATGTCCACTTCGTGGCGCGCAACCGCGGTGGGTGGGGTGCCGTGCGGGAGATCTGCGACCTTATCCTCAAGCAGCAGGGGGCATGGGAGTCGGTCACCGCCCGTTATTTCGGCTGAACATACGTTCCTTCTTTCCGATACACGATTCTAAAGCCCTCCAAAGCTGACCCGTACCACCCCCCCCCGTCCGCGATTTTCCCCCTTCTTCAATCTTTGTGCCAATTCTTCCAATGCCCGCCACAAAGCGCTTTACACCCCTTGGGCGAGATGGTATACTTCGCCCGAGAGTGTGATTTGTATGAACAAAATCAGGCTGATACTTGCCGTGATCATAGTGATTGCCGGTGGATCCCTTATAGCCACCATCGTCCTCAAGGTCTCCTCGGATAAACGTCAGCCCCCGGTGCCTCCAGGGCTGCCCAGAAATGTAGATGTTTCTCTGCAGAAAATCCACTTCACCGAGACCAGGGATGGTGTCAAGAAATGGGACCTCGTGGCCGACAAGGCGGAGTACGACAAGGTGCACGACAAGACCCATCTGACGAGCGTTCGCATGGTCGTAACAGGGGATCGGCAGACTGGTGACCTTACCCTGACTGCCGATCGGGCAGACTATGACAACAAGAGCAGGGATGTTAAGCTGGCCGGCCGGGTGGAGGCGAGAAGTGTCAGCGGGATGGAGTTCTCTTCCGCCACGGCGGAGTATGTGGCTGCTTCCGGCCTGCTCCGCACCCCGGACCACGTCAGGTATACGGACAAGAAACTGACGCTTGAAGGGGTGGGGATGGAGATGGTGACCGGCACGCGGAATCTGAAAATTCTCCGCGACGTGACGACGAGCATAAGAAGCGGGGCAGGAAAGTGATGCGCACGGGATTTTTGGCTGTTTTCCTCTGTATGGTCATGGTAGCTGGTGTGTTTGCCGCCGGTGACAGTGCAACCAAACGGAATGACCAGCCTATAAAAATAAAGTCGAACGAGTTGCTTACCGATAACGCTGCCGGGACCGCAACCTTTTCCGGCAATGTCGTGGCCCGCCAGGATGACCTCACCATCTATTCCGACCGGCTGGTTGTGTACTATGCCGATAAAGACAAGGAGGTGGACCGGGTCGAGGCCTTCGGCAACGTACGCATCGTCCAGGAAAACCGCCGTGGCGAGGCGGAACATGCCGTATACGAGCGGCGTGGAGCCAAGATCACCCTGGATGGCGGCAAACCGAAGGTTTTTCAGGGGGAAGATACCGTCACCGGCGAGGTGATCACCTACTTCGTCGATGAACAGAGGAGCGTGGTGGTCGGCGGCAAGGGCCGCGTCGAGGCGACCATAAACACCAAGGGGAAAGGGCAGAATGTCGGCGCAAAGCCTTAACCAGACTCTTTCCACCCAAGGGTTGCGCAAGAGCTACCGTTCGCGGACCGTGGTGAACAGTGTCGATCTCGAAGTCGCCACGGGTGAGGTTGTGGGGCTTCTCGGCCCGAACGGCGCCGGCAAGACCACGACGTTTTACATGGTGGTCGGACTCTGCCGTCCGGACAGCGGAGAGGTGTTTCTCAATGGTGCGGCGATAACCGAACTCCCCATGTACCAGCGGGCTCGCAGGGGTATCAGTTATCTCCCCCAGGAACCTTCGGTGTTCCGTAAGCTCACCGTCGAGGACAACCTTCTGGCGGTACTGGAAACCAGGGACATGGACCTGCGGCAGCGCCGGGAACGGGCGGATGAGCTCATGGCGGAGTTCCGCATAACCCACATTGCCAAGAACAAAGGGTATTCCCTTTCCGGCGGAGAGCGCCGCCGGGTGGAAATCGCCCGCGCCCTGGCCACCGATCCGCTGTTCATTCTTCTCGATGAGCCTTTTGCCGGTATCGATCCGTTGGCGGTCATCGACATCCAGAACGTCATCACCGACCTCAAGGCGAAGGGGATGGGGATACTCATCTCGGACCACAATGTGCGGGAGACCCTTGGTGTCTGCGACAAGGCGTATATTCTCAACGACGGTGTAGTCCTGGAATGCGGCAATCCGGAACAGATTGCCGCGAGCAAGAAGGCGCGGGAGATATATCTGGGGGAGAAGTTCCGACTTTGAGCATTGTCGAATGTTGAGTTTCAACCTGTAATTACTATTCTCAGAGATTGAGGTACGTCGGGTTTTATGGCCATTGAAATGCGCCAACAGATGAAGATGAGCCAGCAACTGGTGATGACCCCCCAGTTGCAGCAGGCCATCAAATTACTCCAGCTTTCCCGGCTGGAGCTGCAAGACGTGGTGCGCCAGGAGCTGGAAGAAAACCCTGTTCTCGATGAAGTACTGGAGATGGAAGAGTCAAGGGAGGCGGAACAGCTGGCCCTTGCGGAGAAGGAGGAGCAGCCGCAGTCCAAAGAGGAGGATTTCCAGGAGGTCAAGGCGGGGGAGGAAACCCTGCGGGAAATGGACTGGGACAGCTATCTGGAAGGGTATAATTACAGTGCCGGCGAGCAATACTACGACGATGACGATGACCGTCCCTCCTACGAAAACATCCTGACCAAGAAGGGGACACTGTTCGACCATCTCATGTGGCAGCTCAACCTCACCCGGCTCGTGGAGAAGGAAGTAGAGGTCGGAGCCGAGATCATCGGCAACATCGACGAAGACGGTTATTTCCGTGCATCCCTCGGCGATGTGGGGGCCGCCTGCCAGGTTGAGGAGTCGTTCGTGGAGGCGGTGCTTGGCCGGATACAGGATTTCGACCCTCCCGGCGTCGGTGCCCGGGACTTGCGGGAGTGTCTTCTCCTCCAGGTCCGGCAGCTCGGCATGGGGGAAAGTCTGGCCGAGGCGATTCTCCGGGACCACCTGAAAGACCTGGAACTGCGAAAATACAAGCAGATAGCACGAGCCTGCGGGGTGGACGTGGAAGACATCCTCGCGACGGCCGGCTTCCTCGCCACCCTCGACCCGAAACCGGGGCGGATCTATGGGCAGGAAGAGGTCCAGTACATCTCGGCCGACATATTTGTCCACAAGAACGGCGAGGAGTACGTGGTGATGCTCAACGACGATGGGCTCCCCAACCTCCGCATCAACCCCCTCTATGTCACCGACGGCAAGGCGGGGAAGCAGCTCGATGCGCATGCCGAAGAGTATGTGAACGACAAGATGCGTTCGGCCATGTGGCTCATCAAGAGCATCCATCAGCGTCAGCGGACCATTTACAAGGTGGCCAAAAGCATTGTCAAATTCCAGCGCGATTTCTTCGATCGGGGGATCGAATATCTCAAGCCGCTGGTCCTGAGGGACGTGGCCGAGGACATCGGCATGCACGAATCCACCATCAGCCGTGTCACCACCAACAAATACATGCAGACTCCCCAGGGGCTGTTCGAACTGAAATATTTCTTCAACAGCGGCATCTCCACGGGCGAGGGTGACTTCATCGCTTCGGAGAGCGTGAAGAACAGGATCAAGGAGATCGTTGAGGCCGAAGACCCCCGCAAGCCGCACAGCGACCAACGCCTGGCCGAACTCCTCGCGGCCCACAACATCAATATCGCTCGCCGCACGGTCACCAAGTACCGGGAAATGCTCCGCATCGGGTCGTCGTCGGAACGTAAAAGACTATTCTAGTTGTCATCCGGAAAGTCCGGATGAGCACATCACAAGGAGGCTGTTATGCAAATTGCAACCACATTCAGGCACATGGAACCGAGCGATGCCCTGAAAAGCTATGCGGAAGAAAAACTGGACCGGGTTAAAAAATATATCGACGAGCCGATTGTGGCACAGGTGTTCCTGACCGTTGAGAAGATCCGGCACTCCGCGGAAGTTACCATCACCGCGAAGGGGATTACCATCAAAGCGGCGGAGGAAACCAACGACATGTATGCCGCCATCGATGCCGTGGTGGATAAGATAGAGCGGCAACTGCGCCGCTACAAAGAGCGGATCAAGGAGCACAAGCCCGCGGCCAGCGACAGCCGGGACCGGCAGATCCGGAAGACTGTTGTGGCGGCGGAAAGTATCGATCAACGTCAGGAACCCGTCATCATAAAGTCCAACACCTTCTCCATCAAACCGATGTCGGTCGAAGAGGCGGTCATGCAGATGGACCTTCTCCACAAGGATTTCCTCGTGTTTACCGATGCTGGGACCGAGGACATCAACGTGATCTACCGTCGCAAGGACGGGAACTACGGCCTCATTGAGCCAACCAAGGGTTGAGCCCTGTGCCCCTGGAACTGAGCACTCTGCTGCAGCCGGCGGACATCATTGCCGAGCTCGTGGCTACCACCAAGAGTGATGTCCTGGCGGAACTCGCCAGCCAGGTTGCCGAACGTCATCCCGGCCTGGAGCGGGACGAGCTTGTCCGGGTTCTGCTGGAACGGGAGCGCCTGGGGAGTACCGGGATCGGCGACGGTATTGCCATTCCCCACGGCAAACTGAAGCAGGCACGGGAACTGGTGCTGGCATTCGGCCGCAGCAGGAACGGCGTGGAATTCAGTGCCCTGGACGGCCAGCCGGTACGTTTGTTCTTCATGCTCATCGCGCCCCAGGACGCCGTTGGCATTCACCTCAAAATGCTTGCGCGGATTTCCCGGATTCTCAAGGATCCGGGGGTCCGTCGCAGGCTCATGGAAGTGGCCGACGCCGTGGCGATTCACCAGATCATCCAGGAGCAGGACAGCCACCAGTGAATACAATCAGCCTTTCCATCCAGGACATGCTGGAGGACCGGGAGTACGGCCTCGACCTGACCCTGCTCGCCGGCGAAACGGGGCTTTCCCACCGGCTCCACAGTTCCCGCATCCAGAAACCGGGGCTTGCCCTTACCGGCTATACCGAGCACCTGCATCCGGACCGGCTCCAGGTACTGGGGAATACGGAAATTTCCTATCTCCAGCAACTCCCCGAGGAACAGGCGATCCGCTTCGTCGCCAATCTCTGCTCGTTTCCCATATCCTGCTTCATTGTCACCAAGGGGCTCGACCCCCCCTGGTTCCTCAAGCTGGAGGCGGAAAAGTCCTCAATACCGCTGCTCGGCACGTCATTGCAGTCTTCCACCTTTATCTCCCTCATCACCAAGTTTCTCGAGGAACGGCTCCTTCCCACAACCAACATCCACGGGGTCCTCGTGGACGTGCTGGGTGTGGGGGTACTGCTTCTGGGAAAAAGCGGGATCGGCAAGAGCGAGTGCGCCCTCGACCTGGTCATCCGGGGGCACCGACTGGTGGCCGACGACGTGGTCTACATCAAGAAAAAGGTCCCCGCTGCACTGGCGGGCCAGGCCGGCGCGGCGATCCAGCACCTCATGGAAATCCGCGGCCTCGGCATCATCAACATCAAGGATCTCTACGGCGTCTCCTCCATCCGGGAGAAGAAGATCATCGACATGGTGATCGAGCTTCTGGAATGGGATTCGACCCAGGAGTACGACCGGCTCGGCATCGACGACCAGCGCTACACCATCCTCGGCGTCGATCTTCCCCACCTGAAGATACCGGTCCGGCCGGGGCGCAACCTTACCTCCATCATCGAGGTGGCGGCGCGTAACCACCTCCTCAAAGGGATGGGGTACCACTCGGCGCGGGAGTTCCAGGAAAAGCTCCTGGCACGCCTGGAAGTACGTCCCCTGGGCGACGAGGTCGAATAGCATGCGGATCGTCATCATCACCGGCCTCTCCGGTTCCGGCAAATCCACGGCGGTAAGGGTACTGGAGGACGAAGGGTTCTTTTGCCTCGACAACCTCCCCATCACCCTCTTTCCCACCTTCGTGGAACTGGTGGACAAGTCGAAGGACAAGGTGCGGGATGTGGCGCTGGTGATGGATATCCGGGGGCGCGACTTTCTGGAAGGGTACGAACAGGTTTTCCAGCAGATCAGGGATGCGGGGCACACGGTCGAGATCATCTTCTTCGATGCCACCGACGAAGTGCTTATCCGCCGTTTCTCCGAAACCCGCAGGCGGCATCCCGTCCAGGAGAGCGGCGGTTCGGTCCCCGAGGGGATACATCTGGAGCGGGAGCTCCTTGCAGGGCTTCGCAGGCTGGCAACCCTGATAATCGACACTTCCGAGATGAACGTTCACCAGCTCAAGGAACTGGTCAGCGCCCGCCTCAAAGGGGAGGAGGGGCCGGCCGGCATGACGGTCCATCTCCAGTCATTCGGTTACCGGTACGGGATTCCCCTGGAATCCGACCTGGTGTTCGACGTCCGCTTTCTCCCCAATCCCCACTTCGTCCCGGAACTGAAGCCGTTTCCCGGGACCGACCCGCGGGTCCGCGGTTTTGTCATGGAAAAACCGGCGACCGCAACCTTTCTCGCAAAACTGCAGGAGATGCTCGACTTCCTCCTGCCCGCCTACCGGCAGGAGGGGAAGTCGTACTTGACCATCTCCATCGGCTGTACGGGGGGGCGGCACCGTTCCGTCGTGATCACCGAGCAGTTGCGCGTTTTTTTCAATGGCAGGAATGTACAGGTAAAAGTAACCCATCGCGATGTGGAAAAGGGATGACACAATGACAGGACTGGTACTGGTTACCCATGCGGGGCTGGCCCGCGAGCTGCTGGCGGCTGCCGAGATAATCATGGGGAATATAGAGCGTGCGGAGGCGGTTTGCATCAATGCCAGCGACCCGGTGGAAGCCATCCGGGACGCCATCACGGGAGCTATCGGCAAGGTGGGAGGCGAGGGGGTCATCGTCATGACCGACATGTTCGGCGGTACCCCGTCCAATATGAGCCTCTCCTTCTTGGAGGACAACCGGGTGGAAGTCGTGACGGGGGTCAACCTCCCCATGGTGATCAAGTTTGCCACCGACCGCACGAAGCAGGGGGTGGCCGCACTGGCGGAAACCCTCAAGGAATCGGGCCGCCAGAGCATCCTGGTGGCTGGCGACTATCTGAAGAAATAGGAAACAGGTTAGAGGAAACATGCTCGCAGAAGACTTTCTCATAGTCAACAAGCTGGGGCTCCACGCCCGGGCGTCGGCCCTGCTGGTCAAAACCTCCAGTCAGTTCACGTCGGAGATCAAGATCGAGCGGGAAGGGGTGTCGGTCAACGGCAAGAGCATCATGGGGATCATGATGCTCGCTGCGGCCAAGGGAACCACCATCCGGGTGACGGTGGAGGGGGACGATGAGGTCCTTGCCATGGCTACCCTGGGAGAGCTGATCAGAAATGGGTTCGGCGAAGAGTAACAACCGGTTGCTGCGGGGGATCGGCGCATCCCCTGGTATCACCATCGGCCAGGTCCTGATTACGGACCGGAGCAGGGTGGTGGTTATCGAGGAACGAATCGCCGCCGGCGAAATTGCCGCGGAGGTGGCACGTTTCAAGGCGGCCCTGGCCAAGGCGAAGGCGGAACTTCTCCACGTCAAGGAGGATCTGGCAGCCCGGCGCGGACCGGAGCACCTCTACGTGCTCGACACCCACCTGCTGATCCTGGACGACAGCATGCTGACCCGGGAGACCGTGGCGTTCATCGAGGAGGAACTGATCAACGCCGAGGCGGCCTTGAAACGGACTCTTGCCCGGTTCAAGGAGTTCTTCGCGGGGATCGAGGACGAGTATCTGCGCGAGCGGAGCGGCGACGTGGAAATCGTCGTAGAGCGAATCCTTCGCCACATGGTTGGCCAGGACCAGGAATCCATCACCGATGTGGCCGTGGAAGGAAAGGCGATCATCGCTGCCCACGACCTCTCCCCCGCCGACATCCTCCAGATCGACAAGGAAAGCGTCATCGGTTTCGTCACCGACCTGGGGGGCAAAACCTCCCACTCGGCCATCCTTGCCCGGGCGCTGGAGATACCGGCTGTGGTAGGTCTGGAGCGGGTCACCGGCGAACTAGCGAACGGCGACACCCTCATCATCGACGGCACCACCGGTATCGTGGTGATCAATCCCGACCAGGAGACCTTCCGCGACTATCTCCAGCGCAAGCAGCACTACGAATACATGGAGCGGGAGCTGCAGAAGTACCGTGACCTGCCCGCCGAAACCACCGATGGTTTCCGGATGCGGCTCAAGGGGAACGTGGAGTTCCCCGAGGAGACTCCCTCCCTCAAGGGGCATGGCGGCGAAGGAATCGGCCTCTACCGGACCGAGATCCTCTTTTTCAACTGCCCCGCCCCTCCCGACGAAGAGACCCAGTACACCGCATACGCCACCATGGTGAAGGCCATGGCTCCCCATCCGGTCACCATCCGCACCCTGGACGTGGGAGGGGACAAGTTCATCGCCGACCTTAACCTGGCCGACGAGCTGAATCCGGCCCTCGGGGTCCGGGCGATCCGGCTCTCCCTCCGTCGTCCCGACATCTTCAAGGTGCAGTTGCGGGCTATCCTTCGGGCCAGTGCCCTGGGAAAGGTCCGGATGTTTTTTCCCATGATCTCCGGGGTGGCCGAGATTCGCACGGTCAAGGCGCTCCTTGAGGAGGCCAAGGCCGAACTCCGGAGGGAAGGGGTGGCATTCGACGAAGCGATCGAGATCGGCATCATGATCGAGATCCCCTCCGCCGTCATCATCGCCGATCTGCTGGCCCGGGAAGTGGACTTTTTCAGCGTCGGCACCAACGACCTCATCCAGTACTCACTCGCCATCGACCGGACCAACGAGCACCTCTCCGACCTCTACGAACCGCTTCACCCGGCGGTTCTTCGCTCCCTCAAGATGGTGGTAGACGCGGCCCATGCGGCCGGCATCGATGCTTGTATCTGTGGCGAGATGGCCGGCGAGCCCGAGTACCTCCCCATCCTCCTGGGGCTCGGCTTCGACGAACTCTCCATGAACGCCATCTCCATCCCCCGGGTCAAGAAGATCCTCCGCCGCTGCTCCCGCGCCGAAGCGGAGCAGCTCGTCGCCCGCGCCTTCACCTTCTCCACCGCCCAGGAAGTCCTCTCATTTCTCCAGAGCGAGATTGCTGCGCACTACGCCGACAGTTTCGACTGAGGCGTCAGCAATCCTGTACCGCCTCCTTCCTTCCTTTCTTTCGCCCACTTCCCATCGTTTGTTGCCGCAGTAAAAATTATTGACATATGGGACGGATGTGACGTATTGTTTGAAAAATCAAATGTGAATAATTTAATGTATTGTGCTTGATGACTAGCCTGCTTTACAGGGCGCAAAGGCCGTTCTGTCAGCCAATATGCTGGTGGAGCGGCTTTTTGCGTTCTTCGCCAATAATGTCGGGGAGTGGGAAATGCCACAGAGAAAAAGATACTTAGTGCAGTGTATTGTCGGGCTGATCGTTGTACTGCTCCATTCCTTTTCAGCTGCGGCACTGGAAACTCCGGTGGTTGTGAATCAGGGGGTGTCAAACACCGACCTCTCCAACGTTAAACAGATTGTCAGGACGTCGTCGGGGCGGCTGTATTATTTTATCGGCAATGGTGGACACACTTCCAAATGGGATGGTTGGATAGAGATTGCAGGATCCGTGGATGGTGCAAGCTGGTATCAGGGAAGGCATCTGAACCCTTGGTATGCGGGCTTTGATATCGGTGTTGCCGTCGATCAGCAGAATATCATCCACATGATTACCTATGACAGGAATAAGCATCCGTACTACCAAGCATTTAATACTGGCGACAGTCCAAAGGGGGATGGTTCTTGGGAGGCAAGTGAGCTGCTCGAAAGCCAGAAAACTGCTGACAATGGTAAATGCGTTATTGCCGTGGACGGCAATGGTAATCCACATCTGGTGTACATGCTGCACGAAAGCTACAAGGGTACTACGTATACCACGCTCACCTATGCCAACAGGGTAGGGGGGGTGTGGAACAAGACGGTTATACTGCCGAAGGAAAACAAAATTAATTTTTCCGGCAAGTTTGATATTGCGGTTGGACCTGACAACATTCCGTATATTTTGATGGGATTGAAAATTCTCAAGGGGAATGCCAATAACGCAAATGTGTTCGAGGCTAAAGAACTCGGTTTTACAGGGTTTTCCTTTGTTATCCACGGCAATGGAGATGTGCGTGTCGCTGTTGCCAGTAACGGCAAGTATGCCAATTATCTCCATGCTCACGAGGCTCCCTGGAGCGATGGTTGGCCCCTGCTGGAGTCAGCCACAGTCGACAGTGGCGGCATTCTGCTTCTCGCAAACGATACCCCATACCTAGCGCGACTTTCCTCCGATGGCATATGGTTGCAAAAGAACTTCGATACTCCCTTTCTTGTCGCCGAACAGCCATCGGGTGTTCAATGGCAATCCCTCACGACCAGATGGAGTTACTACAATCATCACAGCCCGGGCGTAATCGACTTTGGTACGCGTTCATGGAGTGATGTGGGGGGGAACCTTTACTGGTATGCCAAATACAATATCCCGACCGCAGCTGATTTCAGTGCCACTCCCCTGAGGGGGGTAGCTCCTCTTTTGGTGAGTTTTTCCGACAAATCCCAGGCAGGGGTGGGAAGAACTATTACCTCTTGGGAATGGGATTTCAATAACGATGGTATTGTTGATAATGTTTACCCGTATGCTGCGTATCGCTTTGAAAAAGGAGGAAAATATTCTGTTCAATTGAAGGTTACTGATTCTCAGGGAGGAACCGATACCAAGAATAAGCCGGATTTTGTTGAAGTTTTGAGCGATTCCGATGGTGACGGGGTAGCTGACGTACTGGATAATTGTCCGAACGGTTACAATCCACTGCAGATCGACCTTGACGGCAACGGTATAGGCGATAGTTGTGAAGCCGCGGTCAACAGAATCAAGAAGGTCGCCTATTTGCCAAGAATGAAAACATTAACGTCAGCAGAAAAAAATGTTCAAGATATAACAAGCATTATGACAGATGGTAAGTTGGACCAAGGTGTACTGTTGTCTTCAACTGATAATACTGCAGTAAGTGTCCAATTGGATAAAGAAGCGAATTTGATAAATAAATTGATCATGCGTTTTTATATATCCGGTATTACTGGTATCGGTTATCCGGTGGAAAGTCATGTATATGTAATGCCTTATAACAAGGATATGATAACAACGCGCGATCGTGGCTTGTCAGGTGGTGGGAATGGTTGGAACGAATTTGATCTTACTTCTATTCTTCCTTATATGTATGGATTTGGCACAGTCAAATTCAGGATCGGGTCTTTACACCAGAATATAAATATTAGTGAAATTGAACTTATTGAAAAGGTGGATCTCAAAGATTTTGAAATACGACCGGCAGGATTGGAATTTAGTAAGGTTGAAATAAATAATAAGGTGGTTAAGGACGTATATCTTGTAAACACTGGCAGGGAATCAACGCGAATTGTCAAAGTACATACGCCGTCAAAACCGTTTTCGATTGAATCTGAAGATTGTACTGGCAGTATACTGTCTGGCTGTACGGTAAGGATATCTTATGAACCGTTGGTAGAAGCTGATTATACAGACTACGTAGTAATTGATTCCACGGATGCTGACAGTTCCAGCAAAAGAATAAAGTTGCATGGTGAAGGTATACTCCCTCCTGCGCGATTAACTGGGACGATAGTGAATGAATCAACAGGAATGCCGATTTCAAATGTATCGGTTGAGGTTACCGATTCTACACAGACCCTTAGAACTAGTACCGACGATAAAGGAATCTACTCGGTTGCCGGTCTGGCACAAGGAGCGTTCACTGTCAGGTTTGCTAAATCGGGCTATTTTGACCAGGTACGAAACGGTGTGATTGCCAAGGGAGAGTTGCTGGATCTTGATTTGCTTCTCTCTCCATTACCTCCTCTAACGGTCACGATTACATCACCAAAACAAGGGGAAATTCTGACATCAGCTTGGACGGTACTTGTCACCGGTGATGTTAGTAATGACGCCCAGGTCAGCGTTAACGGTGTTACGGCATTAGTCTCCAACGGCGTTTATACTGTGGTGGTTCCCCTCGTGGAGGGGCAAAATATTATTTCAGCCATTGCTTCTGATCGTTACGGGCAAACCTTATCGACGTCTATCTCGGTTACCATGACAACAGTGTGGAGAATTTCAGTAAATCTAGCTGGTCTGCACTTTAATTTAGTACAGGTCGGCAAGTCAGGATATGGAAGTCTGACAGTGAAGAATATCAGTTCGACGGACCTTTCGATTGGCAATATTTCCAGGCCATTTGGGCCTTTCTGGATTGCCACTGACGAATGCTCAGGAAGGGTCCTTGCTCCATCGGCATCTTGCCAGATACAAGTACAGTTTTCCCCTACGACGAGCGGATTTTTGACAGATACTATTGACATTCCATCCAATGATGCTGATCACCCGTCGGTATCAGTGAAATTGTCTGGCAATGCGACAACATACGGGGGGTACAGAGTTCCTGGAACCGGTCAGGTCGGTGACTACACCATTAACCCGCTACATTATGTCGTAAGCGGGAATAACGTTGTGACAGACGCCAATACTGGACTGATGTGGGAAAAGTCTGGAGCAGCTACGATGAAAACATGGACGGAAGCGACAGCCTATTGTCAGAATCTTAGTCTTGATGGAATTTCAGACTGGCGGCTGCCGACATTTCTGGAACTTGCAACAATAGTTCACTACGGCCAGGTAAATCCCGCAATAGATGCTTCGAATTTTCCTGGTTCTCAGTCGGATAACTATTGGAGTGCCACGACGAAGCCTGTTACCGGTGGTGAAGGGGCAATAATCGTAAACTTCGCCTACGGCGAATCTCAACCGCTGATAATGAGTTCAACTGCTTTTGTCCGCTGTGTTCATGGTCCAAGCTTATACCAAAATGGGCTCAAATTTACGGGCGATGGGTTCAATCCCAATAGTAATGGCATTTTGGAGGATCAGGACTCGGGACTCATGTGGATATACGGGGCTATGGCAGTTACAAATGGATGGGACGATGTGAGAAGGGTTTGCCCGTATATTTCATATGCCGGGTACTCAGACTGGCGCTTGCCGACAATCAAGGAGCTTGCTGCGTTGTCTCGACAGAGTTGTACGTATGACGGGTGTACCCCATGGTCATCTACACTATCGTCAAGGCCTGATGCTAATGGCCAATATTCCCAAGTCTATGTAATAAATGTCAACGAGGTCGCTTCCGCCAGTAAATCAGGTAGTCATCCTCTACGCTGTGTGCGGGGAGGGAACAGGGGCAAGCTGGATGAGCGCGAAATATCGGTGACGCCACCTGTGGCTGATTTTGGCTCTCCCGTTATCGGAACGTATTCTACTTTGACATTGTCAGTAAAAAACAGCGGTGCCAGTAGGGTGACTATCAGTGCTCTGTCGCCACTGCGTGCACCGTTTTCCATTCTGAGCGATGGTTGCTCCGGACAAATCCTCCTCCCTGCAACTTCATGCAGCGTTAACATTCAATTCACATCAACGGCAGCAGGAACTTACGCGTCATCGTTATCTATTCCTTCAGACGATGCGGACAATCCGAACACCGTGGTAAACCTCATTGGGACTGCGTCGTTGCCTGATACGGTTGTAAGCGGAACAGTTTCACAGGCTGGAAGTGGTATTCCTGTAGCTGGTGTGATTGTAACTGTCACCGATGCACTGAATAACTCTCATGCGGCAGTAACCGATACCAGCGGAAAGTACGCGATTACCGGCATGGCGACCGGTGACTTTAGTGGAACGTTTACTAAAGAGGGATATGAGACAGCATTGTTTTCTGGAGTGTTGGCTGCACAGCAACGGGTAACTATGAACAGTACGTTGGTCCCTATACTGCCAAAAATAACCAACCTTGCTGTAATGAATATTACGGCTAATTCAGCCATAATCAGCTGGACAACAGATCAACCTTCCAATGGCAATGTTGAGTATGGTGAATCGACAATATACAGTGCTTCAGCAAAGGACACCCGGGTTGCTTTGACCCATAGCGTGGTTCTTGCCGCCCTGAAGCCTTCTACAACCTATCACTTCCGGGCTTCATCGGCTAATTCTTTCGGCTTTACCGCTTTATCCGCAGACAGTTACTTTACAACTCCAGTCTTCACTGTCAAAACAGCCGGCGATTTTGGCAATGTCACCGTTATGGAGTTTTCGGGCAACTACGACGCTAGGCTACCTGACGGCAGCCCAAATAATATTCCTCGTAAAGCCGTGACTATGGAGTACTTCAAGACCCACAGCGACACCGATTTCCTGGTCATGCTTTCCTCGTTCGATTATGCCATGCCCGAGGCGGGGGCGCAGGGATTCTATTCTGAAGTGAAGAACGACGTTCAGGGAATCAATCGCCATCTCTTCGACAGCAGTATGCTGTTCGGCAGCGCCGGCAGACTTCAGGGAACCATCGACCTGGGAAACGTTTCGGCTCTGGCGGCCAGTCCCTACGGACCTAAGCTGGATGAGACCCTTACGGTACTTGGTCACGAGATCGGGCACCGGTGGGGATCGCACGTGCGGTTCGGAAATTCCGACGGTACGCTGAATGGCGCCCTTCTTGGCAAGGACGGTTCTCACTGGAGCTATCTCCTGGACAGCAAGGGGTCGCTCCTGTTCGGCAACGGCTGGAAGGAGAACGGTGACGGGACGTTCACGTCAGTCTCGAAGCAGAGCGGCTACAGCCCACTGGATCTCTACCTTATGGGAATGATACCGAGAGAACAGGTGCCTCCTACGCTCCTCATCGACAACCCGGCCATCGACAAAACCCTCATGCCGCATCTGGGGGATACGATCACAGGGACGGCGAAGACGGTCACGATAGGTGACATCATTGCTGCAGAAGGCCCGCGCATTCCCGATGCGGCCACAGCGCAGAAGAAATTCGCTGTCGGCTTCGTGCTGCTGACGCGACCAGGGGACGATGCAACCTCCGCCGTTGCCGCCGTCGAAATCCTGCGCAACGCCTGGGCCGGCAGGTTTGCCGAACTGACCCGGGGGATCGGCGGGATGAGCGATGTAACGCCGAACCTGACTCTTCGGGTTGATTCACCTGTCGATGGCGCCGCGGTGACTGGTCCGTATGTGTCGGTGTCGGGAACGGTCATCAACTCCACCGGCGCGGAAACCGGGATCATGGTCAACGGCATGCCGGCAACCGTCAATGGCAGTCAGTTCAATGCCAACCACGTACCGCTGTCCGAAGGTGCCAACAGCATTGAAATCAAGGCCACCGATGTCAACGGCCTGACAAGCACCGTAACCCGGAGCCTTACCGCCCAACCCGGCCACTACCTACGTATTGTCCCCAATATCGATTCGGGTACTGCACCGCTGAATGTTTCCATCCGGCTGGATGGTTCGTTCAATATCGCCAATCCAACGCTGAGCTTTTCCGGTCCTGTGCCGGTTACGCTGATGCCAGGAGTGAGTTCGACGGAGTTTTCAACTACCCTGATCGTGGAGGGGACCTACACGATAGCAGCCAGTGCAGTGGGGCCGGATGGGGAGGTGTATAGCGATAGCGTGACGGTGACGGTGGTGTCAAAGGCTCAGTTGGACGCCTTGCTTAGGGGGAAGTGGGGTTCTGTTAACGAGCATCTATCCGCTGGAAATCTCCCCGCTGCTCTTACCTATTTCCTGTCTGCAGCACAGCAAAAATATAAAGCCGTTTTTGATGAAGTTAAGGCACTATTGCCAAATATTCTGGGGACATACCAAACTTTAACCACCATAAGCCTTGAAAGCAATATAGCCAAATACAAGCTTACAACACTTGAGGGAGGGAAGCGCTACGCTTACGATATCGTTTTTGTTAGGGACGATAATGCACTTTGGCGGATACGTAGCTACTAAGGGGGTAAGTTATGAAAGCTAATTACATACTGTTGATACTCTTATTCATGATGGTCTACTCCACAACCTGCCACGCTTCCTGGCTCATCTACTACAAACCAGAGTACCACGGAAGAGTCATAGATATCGATACCGGTCAGCCGATTGAAGGTGCAGTAGTGGTCGCCAAGTACCAGAAGGAGACACTTGCTCCTCCTGTCGAGCCAAAGAGTAGTGTTATCCATGTGAAAGAGACACTAACGGACAAGGATGGAAGATTTACATTTCCTTCCTACACCACCATTATTCAGCCGTTTTCATGGAGCTATGATGTTAGCTTCCTTATTTTCAAGCCGGGGTATCTCTGTTATGGATGGTCGGTTCTAGAAGACATGTTCTCTGGAAAAGATAATACAGTTGTTGAGAGAAACCCTATATGGAATAAGAGACTAACGTACCGTTTCGACATATTAGGAACTATTTTGCTGCCAAAAGTTATAAGTTATGAGGATAGGTTCCAAAGTGCGCTAAAATTTAGTACACCAATTGATTATGATAAATATTTGCCAATATCTAAGAAAGTCAATCAAGGCGAAATAGATTATCTTAATTTGATAAGAGGTAAATAGCGATGATGAAGGGCATCTTATTTTGTATAATAATTGTTTCAATGTCAGTACAACCTGCATTGTGTTATAAAGCCAATACTCATAAAGCTCTGAATTCAGCAGTTGTAACCACTAAGTTTAGTTCATCTTACCTCCAGAGTATGTTGGGTTATGCTAATGTAAAGCAGCCAGTTAATGGATCAGAAATTATCAAATGGTTTGAAAATGCCGGTGAACAGGAAGATAGCATCCCCCGTTTCATAAACCATTTCCATGAGCCGATTAGCAACAGTGGATATAATGGATTATGGCATAGCCAGTTAATTTCTGGCAATCCTGCACCGTTATGGGCACAGATGGAAACAGAGAGACAATTCCCGGGCGGCAAATTTTCCTGGCGTGATGCCCGTTCATATTTTCATACGGCGCTTACCTCCAGCGACAAAACGAAACGCGAACAGAGTCTTTCCAATACATTCCGAGCGGTTGGGCAGGTCATGCACCTGATGCAAGACATGAGCGTTCCAGAGCACACAAGAGACACCACTCATATCTTAAACTATACTATTGAAAATTTTGTGGAACACATTGCAAGCAATGGAAAAAATCCATACTGGCCAAAGTTTATTTCACTTCTTGCCCCACCATATTTTCCCATTGACTCGATTCTTCTACAGCAAGACAGTCCTTTTTTGAATGCACCTGTTCCAATTTCCAACCTATTTGACGCGGAAAAATACGACGGTACGAATCCCGTTGTAACACTCGGAAGTAACATCGGGCTTGCAGAGTACAGTAATGCCAACTTCTTCAGTTTCAATACTATCTTCACAGATGTTCCCCATCCTGCTCAGGCAAACGTCATGGAATACGAAGAAACTGATCCCGCAACGGGTGAAATTAAGACCTTTGTTACCAGTGCGGAGGTTGATCATCTTGCCCAAACAATTGTATTCAATAAATATCTGATATTCGGCAAAACAAAGGGATACACGCTGGAAGACGACAAAATTTACCTCGACTACATGCAGAAGCTCCTTCCTCGCGCCGTTGGCTACTCCGCAGCCTTATTGGATTATTTCTTCCGCGGTAAGCTTGAAGCTTCTTTGTCTACGCTTCATCCTTCCACCGCAACAACAATAAGCCTCATGGTGAAAAACTCCACCCCCGGCGAAGAGATGACCGGCGGTAAATTGGCTCTGGTGTTGCGCTATCGGCAGTTTGCAGAAACAACCACCTCGCTGGTTGCTCCACCTCCCGATGCTGAGTACTCTTACATGGTTGTTGAACTGCCGTCTCAGACCGTACCATCCGCTTCACCGGGCGAGTACTCATTCCCGTTACCCCAGTCCTTCCCACTCTGGACAAAGGACCTGGCAGCACAGGTCGTTTATCAGGGAACTCTTGGCAATGAAGCCGGCGCGGTGGCGGTAAGTCCATGGATAGGTATGCAACGCCAGCCGCAGGAAATTGGACTAAAACTCCCGGTCAGTGGTGTATTTGCTGCAACGACGGATTCTTCTCCATTTACGGAAATCCGTGTCAGCGTCCAAAACAACCTGCCTGATGGCCAGACAATGACCGATGGGATAATCTCTCTGTACCTGCTCTACCGGACGTCAAAGACCAATCCGTTCCTCTCTCAGGAGGTTATATCGTTACCAAGCGCAGGATATAGCCTAATAAAGGTGACGGAGAACAATATGCGGAGCATACCGGCAAGTTCTCCCGTAGAATTTGTATTTGACCTCTCTGCCATGCCGCTACCTCTCTGGACGACCGATCTCTATCTGTATGTCGTCTACCAGGGAACAGTGTCTGATGGGGTAACCACAAGACCAAATGTGACAGTCGCTGGAATGCTCGACATCTCCGAACCCACCCCTGTGGACGTCTTCAATAATGCCGACAAAATCTGCATCAAAAATCAATGGTATCCAGCAGGAAGCCCCGATGCCATTGCCCTGTCCGACAATAACAACGACGGTACTCCCGACCTTTTCGATCCCTATGCCCACACCATCGCCAACATCTTTGCCAAGGCTTCGCCTGCCGCTGCGATAACCCCCGCGTCGGCGAGCGATTTCACTCTCAGTTCACCGGAGCTCCTTGCCGGCGGAGAATTCCGACGGCTCGGCTATATTCTGACCGACTACAACTTCCAGTACAGCGTCCTGGAGGATTGGGTGAATGTCGAGCCGACCGACTCATGGGCTATCATCGAGGGGGCGGACCAGTACCCGGGTACGGCGGTCAAAAACCAGACCGATGCGGACGGCACGTACACCTGGCCGGCCATGTACACCATTCGCGGCAAGCAGATGTGGTGGGGGGCGGGGGTCGTCTTCGATAACGATGCCTATTCTGAAAGTCCAGGCTGCGACTGGAGCTTGCTGCCTTAGATGTCGACAGGTAATGGGACCGATGGGAATTATATGTCCCATTCGTCCTACTTGTCCCAGGCTTTTTTAAGGGAACTCCCATGACCGAAGGTTTCATCCCTCCCCATGGCGGCTACCAGAACCTGCTTTCCTACCGGAAAGCGGAGATCGTCTATGACGCCACGGTCTATTTCTGCGACCGTTTCATCGACCGGCGTAGCCGCACCCACGACCAGATGGTTCAGGCGGCCCGTTCCGGCAAGCAGAACATTGTCGAAGGGAGCATGGCCTCCGGTACCTCCAAGGAGATGGAGATCAAGTTGACGAACGTAGCCCGTGCCAGTCTGGAAGAGCTCCTGACGGATTATCGTGATTTTCTGAGAACCAGGGGAGAGCCTGTCTGGGATAAAGAGAGTAAAGAAGCCAGGTATGTGAGGGGCCTTGGGAGAAATATGCCTAATGGGACATCTGGGATAAATGAGACATATAGGTCCCCTGAGTCCCATAGGACCCATTTATCCCATGAATCCTACGAGACCTATAAACCTTTCATCGAAACTCGGTCACCCGAGGTTGTCGCCAATATCATCATCTGCCTGATCCATCAGACCAACTACCTTCTGGATCGGCAGCTGAAACAGCTGGAAGTGGCGTTCCTCAAGGAGGGTGGCCTGCGCGAGCGGATGACCCGTGCTCGCCTCGACGCCCGTAAAAAATCCATCGGGTAAATGGAGTGGGAAGAGTTTATTCCCTCAATGTCGATGGTTCTCAGCTGTCCCCATTTCCCCTGTTTACTCCTTGACAAATTCCCGGCCGCGGTGCTAAAAAGTACAGTCCAGTTCACGATTTTTCGCATTGCACAGAGGAGGGTTTTATTCATGGAGATGAAAGATTATATTTTCAGTTCGGAATCGGTTTCCGAGGGGCACCCGGACAAGGTTGCCGACCAGGTTTCGGATTCCATTCTCGATGCCATAATTGCCCAGGACCCGAAGGCCCGCGTGGCCTGCGAGACCATGGTGACCACCGGGATGGCTGTGGTCGCCGGCGAGATCACCACCACCGCCGTTGTCGACTATCCGAAGATCGTCCGGGAGACCATCAAGGAGATCGGCTACAACGATTCCGCCATGGGGTTTGACTGGGAGACCTGCGCGGTCCTCACCTCCATCGACAAGCAGTCCCCTGACATCTCCCAAGGGGTGACAGAAGGGGAAGGGCTTTTCAAGGACCAGGGGGCTGGCGACCAGGGGATCATGTTCGGCTATGCCTGCCGTGAGACCAAGGAATTGATGCCGATGCCGATCCTTCTCTCCCATAAGCTGGTGAAAAGGCTGGCCGACGTGAGAAAGGGGGGGATTCTCGATTTCCTCCGCCCCGATTCCAAGTCCCAGGTCTCTGTCGAGTACGTGGACAACCAGCCGGTGCGGGTCGATACCATCGTCATCTCCTCTCAGCACACCCCGGAGGTCTCCTATGAGGCCATCAAGGAAGGAATCGTGGAGGAGGTCATCCGGAAGGTGGTGCCGGCCGGACTGATGGACGACCGGACCCGTTTCCTCATCAACCCCACCGGCCGTTTCGTGGTGGGGGGGCCCATGGGTGACTGCGGCCTGACCGGGCGCAAGATCATCGTCGATACCTATGGCGGTGCCGGGCGCCATGGTGGCGGTGCTTTCTCCGGCAAGGACCCCTCCAAGGTCGATCGTTCGGCTGCCTACATGGGGCGCTACGTGGCCAAGAACCTGGTGGCGGCCGGCCTGTGCGACCGGTGCGAGGTGCAAGTGGCCTACGCCATCGGCGTGGCCGAGCCGGTGTCGGTCATGGTGAATACCTTCGGTACCGGTAAGTTGGAGGACGCCCGCATCGCCGCCATCGCCGGCGAGGTGTTCGACCTCCGCCCCCGCGCCATCATCGAGCAGCTGGACCTGCTCCGCCCCATCTACCGCAAGACCGCGGCCTACGGACATTTCGGCCGCGAGCTGCCGGAATTCACCTGGGAGCGGACCGACAAGGTTGATGTGATCAAAGGGAAAGCGGGCATTTAGAGGCCGGGACCCGTAATCCGGAACTCGGGATCCGGAAACCTAGACAAAGAAAGGCCGGGAGAGGCATATCTCCCGGCCTTTTGCCTTTACTGGTCCCGGATCCCGGGTCCCGTCATTCAATCGTTTCGCTATTACAGGTCCCCGGTCCCCGGTCCCCGTTTAAACCGGTACCCCACCCCCCTCACGGTCTGGAAGTAGACCGGGGTGGCCGGGTCGGGCTCGAAGTACTTCCGGAGCCGGACGATGAAGTTGTCCAGGGTGCGGGTCTCGGTATCGGAGCTGTACCCCCACACGCTCTCCAGCAGGGTCCGTCGCGGGATTGCCTCCCCCTCCTTCCGGAAGAAGAGGGCGAGCATCTTCACCTCCAGGTCGGTCAGGTCGATCTCTCCCTGGGCGGTCCGGGCGTGGTAGGAGAGGAGGAACACCTCGTTGTCTCCGAACCGGTACCCTTCTTCTACCGGTTCGGGTCGGTACCAGGCGGAACGACGAAGCATCCCCTGGACCCGGAGCAGGAACTCGTTCAGGTTGAACGGCTTGGTCAGGTAGTCGTCGGCACCGCTCGCCAGGCCGGTTATTCGGTCCCCTTCTTCGGAGCGGGCGGTGAGGATCAGCACCGGTACCCGCGAGTCGGCCTTCCGGATCTCTTTGCAGACTGCAAAGCCGTCCATCCCCGGCAGCATGACATCCAGGATTACCAATGCGAAGCGGTCGTAGCTGAACCGCTCCAGCGCCGCTTCGCCGGTTTCCACGTGGCTAACCCGGTACCCTTCCTGCTCCAGGTTGAAGCAGATTCCCCGGGCCAGGTGCATTTCGTCTTCGACGAGGAGTATGTGGGGTTTTTCTTCCGACACTCGTAACCTCTTGGGGTGCCCTGAAAAGGGATCGCCCTCTAAAAATTTTTCACGCTGCCAGCGGGAGGGTGATAATGAAGGTGCATCCCTTGCCCCTTCCTTCGCTTTCCACCCGGACTTTTCCGCCATGTTCCTCTATGACGGATTTTACGATGTGGAGTCCGAGACCGGTGCCGCGGATATTCTCTCCCGGCTGGCGGACACGGTAAAACATGGTGAAGACCTGTTTCAGGTCAGCCGCGTCGATCCCCATCCCCCTGTCCTGGAAGGTGAGTTGGCAGTGGCGTCCGGTCCGCTTCAACTCCACCCTGATATCCGGTGCGCCGGGGCTATAGAGAACCGCATTCTCGTAAAGATTGCGCAGGGCGGTCTGCATCTCCTCAACATCGGCGGCCAGCCGCAGCTCCGGCTCGATCTGGAGGTTGAGGTTTCCCCCCTCCGGGAGCTTGGCCCGCTTGGCCTCCATGGAAGCGGCGACGAAGGCGGAGAAGTCGATGACCGGGTACTGGGCGCGCCGGCGCCGTTGTTCCAGCTTGGCGGCCATGAGCAGGTTGCTGATCAGGTTGTTGAGCCGATCCGTATCGGCCAGCATGGTGTCGAGAAAACGCTCCAGCTTGTCCGGGGCCGGCTTGCGGAGCCTGATGGTCTCCAGGTGGAGCTGGATCGATGCCAGGGGGGATTTCAGCTCGTGGGTCACCTGGGAGATGACGTCCTTCTGTTCGCGGTAGAGCTTGGTCTGGCGTCGCCAGTAGATGAAGATGATGTAGATGCCGGCAAGGATAAGCACCAGGAGCACCAGCCCCACGGTCAGGACTGCCCAGTTGAAGCCGGGGCCGGAAAGGTCGGAATGATAGCGGCGGGCCAGTTCCCGCAGTTCCTTGTGGCGCGCGACGAACCAGAGGATCCAGAAGACCACCACCAGTATCCAGATGATCTGAATGCCAATGAAGGCGATGAGGGGGTCGAAGATTTTCTTGAGCCATTTCATGGTTTCTGTGTAGCATCGGAACGGCTGATTTGCAAGGCGCAAAATGGTTTTACATTTCTATTACAAATAGTAGCGGAGGTTTTTTGGTATGGTGATAGTGCGATAGCGTTCAAATTCTCGCCGTCCAGGAGAGAAACAATGGTGAAGCCCTTGAAAATCGGGAAATACGAAGTCAAATATCCGCTCATACAGGGTGGCATGGGGGTGCGGATATCCGCCGGTTCCCTGGCCGGGCACGTTGCCAAGTGCGGCGGGATCGGCATTGTCGCATCCGCCGGCATTGCCCTCAATAGCGGTCTTTACGATGGTACAAATTACGAGCAGGCCGACAGTGAGGCGTTCAAGGCCGAACTGACCAAGGCGTACAGCATTGCTCCCGACGGGGTTATCGGCGTGAACGTCATGGTGGCCCTTGCCGATTTCGAGCAACTGGTGGCTGCAGCCATTGAAGGTGGAGCCAAGGTGATCATCTGTGGAGCCGGTCTTCCCATGACTCTGCCGGGTCTGACCGCCCATGCCCCCGACGTGGCGCTCATACCCATCGTTTCCTCGGTGCGGGCCGCCCAGCTCATTGTCAAGAAGTGGGTCAAGGGGTATAACCGGCTGCCCGACGCGGTGGTGGTGGAAGATCCGGACACCGCCGGCGGACACCTGGGGGAAAAGATGGAGAACATCGGCACCGGCGAGTACGACCAGTACGCCACGGTGCGGGGCGTGAAGGCCTTTTTGCTCGAGGAGTATGGGGTAGACGTGCCGATCATAGCGGCCGGCGGCATCTGGGACCGGGCTGATCTGCTCAATGCCCTGGAGCAGGGGGCCGACGGGGTGCAGATGGCCTCGCGCTTCGTCCCAACCGTTGAGTGCGATGCCGACGACGCCTTCAAACAGGCCTATCTCGACTGCCGCAAAGAGGATATCGGCCTCATCATGAGCCCGGCAGGGCTGCCGGGGCGGGCCATTCTCCGGAACCAGGAAGGGATTGTCCTCTACGACCAGATCCAGTCGACCACCTGCTCCAACGGCTGCCTCAAGAAATGTACTTACAGGGAGTCGGGTGAGCGGTTCTGCATCGTCCATTCTCTCGACCGCGCCCAGCGGGGGGACGTGGAAACCGGCCTCGTCTTCTGCGGCACCAACGCCTGGAAGGCGGACCGTATAACCACGGTACAGGAGATATTCGACGAGCTGTTTGCGGAGGCTGCGGCGGAAGAAGCGGCATGAAAAGTGAAAAGTGAAAAGTGAAAAGTGAAAAGTGAAAAGTGAAAAGTGAAAAGTGAAAAGTGAAAAGTGAAAAGTGAAAAGTGAAGGGGGCGATTGATTTGCCCCCTTTTTTCGTGGCTGCCGGGGAATGGTTTTGACCTCTGCGGGCAATGATGGTATAAAAATCCTTTCTTTTTACGAACAATCAATTTTCTGGAGGATATCATGAGCTTTTCCGATTACCACGTTGCCGACCTTTCCCTTGCCCCCTGGGGGCGCAAGGAGATGGTCATCGCCGAAACCGAGATGCCTGGTCTCATGGCGATCCGCGAGGAATTCGCCGCCAGCAAACCCCTCACGGGGGCCCGCATTGCCGGTTCGCTCCATATGACCATCCAGACCGCCATGCTCATCGAGACTCTGACGGCGCTGGGTGCCGAGGTCCGCTGGGCCTCGTGCAACATCTTCTCCACCCAGGACCACGCCGCTGCTGCCATCGCCGCGGCCGGCATCCCGGTCTTCGCCTTCAAGGGTGAGTCCCTGGCCGATTACTGGGAATTCACCCACCGGATCTTCGAGTGGCACGACGGCGGCGCCCCCAACATGATCCTGGACGATGGCGGTGACGCCACCCTGCTGATGCATCTGGGAAGCGACGCCGAGAAGGACCCCTCCGTCATTGCCAACCCCACCTGCGAGGAGGAAGAGTTCCTGTTCGCCGCCATCAAGAAGCGGCTCGCGGAGAAGCCTGGTTGGTACGCGAAAACCGCCGCCGCCATCAAGGGGGTCACCGAGGAGACCACCACCGGCGTTCACCGGCTCTACCAGATGCATGAGAAGGGAAGACTCAAGTTTCCCGCCATCAACGTCAACGATTCGGTGACCAAGTCCAAGTTCGACAACATCTACGGCTGCCGCGAATCCCTGGTGGATGGCATCAAACGGGCCACCGACGTCATGGTGGCCGGCAAGGTGGCGGTCATCTGCGGCTACGGCGAGGTGGGGAAAGGCTCGGCCCAGGCGCTGCGCGGCCTCCAGGCCCAGGTTTGGGTCACGGAGATTGACCCGATCTGCGCCCTCCAGGCGGCCATGGAAGGGTACAAGGTCGTGACCATGGAGTACGCCGCCGACAAGGCGGACATCTTCGTTACCGCCACCGGCAACTACCACGTCATCACCCACGAGCATATGAAGCGGATGAAGCACAACGCCATCGTCTGCAACATCGGCCACTTCGATAACGAGATCGAGGTGGCGGCCCTCAAGCAGTATACCTGGGAGAACATCAAGCCCCAGGTGGACCACATCATCTTCCCCCCTACCGGGGACGCGCCCGCCGGCAAGCGGCTCATCCTCCTAGCGGAGGGGCGCCTCGTCAACCTCGGCTGCGCCACCGGCCACCCTTCCTACGTCATGTCCTCCTCCTTCGCCAACCAGACCCTGGCCCAGATGGAGCTCTACTGCAATCCGGGGAAATACCCGGTGGGGGTCTACATCCTTCCCAAACATCTGGACGAAAAGGTGGCGCGACTGCAGCTCCGGACCCTCGGCGCCATGCTCACCGAGCTGACCGACGAGCAGGCGGCATACCTGGGGCTGCCCAAGGAAGGGCCGTACAAGACCGACCATTACCGGTATTGAGCAGTCACTTCTCCGGGAGAAGTGACTGGTGCATCAGCGGTGAACAGGGCCGTCGGAGAGAAATCTCCGGCGGTTTTTTCGTTTTGACGGGGACGGTCGAGGGCATCTCCTGATGGCAAGGAATGTTCCAGTCCTGTTTCGTGATTGACCCGGCTACCTGCTCACGGATCAACTACCATAGTGAATCTAACAACGTTTGGCATAGTGCTCGGTCATTTCCAGCTTCTCGCTCCAGTAAGCGGCACAATGTGCCGATCGCGGGACAAGGGGTTGCCTTAAAAAGGCAATCCCTTTTTTTGTCGTTAAATCCTAAAGGTGTGTATCTGGTATTACAATGTGATTATTGGTTGGCGAGGCATGTGCGGTCATTACGACCATATAACGGATCAGCGGCATATCTGGGTTGTCGAAGGAAGGACCGTCCAAGACCGACTATTACGGTATTAAATCCCATGCCATTGTTGAGTGCTCATTTCGTGACTCGTCATCGACTCCTCATCGTACGTTCAGTACGCTTCCGGCAGCCTTTTCTGTTGGCAACCGTTTGATATTGCGGTGAGATTTTAGCTTGGCAGGCCTCATGCATCCTATACGTATTTGTAATGGGATAGATATATAACTGTGTTCTGACTATGGCCGCTTCAGGCCTTTCAGGGATGGCAATATAAATTTGAAATTGCAGGTGGTTGCCGCCAAATTCCGTAATAATGATACGTGTAATAGCGTGGTTTATCGTGTGCAGGTCTTAATGTTGCGGCCTATCCGGGGTGCGAATTTTTTGCTTTTCTCATTTTTTATAGTATTCTAATGACTCGGATAAATTGTATGCAGTTTAGCGGGTAGCGAAAAGGGGGGGTCGTATGAAAAGATGGCGTGGTTTGTGGGGCCGGATGATTCCGGCGGTGGCGTTTCTGGTGCTGTTTGTCGGCGTGGTGTCGGCTAATGCCTATACTGTCTCCGGTACAGTGACCAACAGTTCCGGTAAGACCGGGAGCAGGGTCTATATCGGTCTCAACGGCCAGTACGGTGGTAACGCAACATATGGAGTGAGTATTCCGGCACCTGCTCCTGGCACATCTGCTGGTTATACCATCCGCGGCGTGCCGGCCGGGAGCTATGTTGCCAATGCCTTCCTTGACCTTCGAGGAAATACCAGTGCCACCCACCACGCGAACGACCCGGTGGGGAGCAATAATACTATTGTTATTACCGGGGCAGACGCAGTCAACGCCGACATCACTCTTAACCTCCCCAGCGCGGGCTATCCGGCTCCGTTGGCTCCCGCGCTCAACGGCGTGATTCCCGGTCCCGGCGCTGCCCTTGTCAACTGGAATACTCCCTTTAGCAATAATGGCAACGAGATTGCGTACTCCTACAACGTCTACTGGCATACAGCAGACACCGTGAGTCCCACGGTCTATACCGGGAAGAAAACCGGTATCCCTGCCCGGGACAACGGGATGTATATCCAGACCATGCTCGACGCCACCACCCCTCTCGCCGACGGGACCACCCTCTGGTACGTGGTGACTGCGCAGTTCGGCCCCAATGGTCAACCAGGTTCCATCGAAAGCCCTGTCTCGAACACCTTTGGTCCGGTGACCATCGGCGCTATCCCGAGCGACTACACCTCCTCATTCGACGCTTCCGGGGTGGTGACCATCGATAGTGCTATTTCCCCCATCACAGGTCCCCTCTTGATGGCGATCTACACCGAAGGCCCCGGGACCCGCATTTTCAAGATCGACAACCCCGGCACTTCCAATCCCTTTACCGTCACCGGCCTGCCCAATGGCAACTACCAGGTTTTTTCACTCGTTGACCAGAACAAAGACGGCGTCATCTGGACAGGCGACTATACCGTCGGTGACCGCCTCGCTCCTGCGATCACCGTGAACGGTGCCAATGTATCCGGCATCACGAGTACCATCCCGAAGAGGGATGTTGAAGCATCAGTTGCCACTTCCCACTACATTGACGCCAGCGGCCAGGAGGGGTTTGGCCTCAACTTCAGTGCCCGGCCGGACTTCAAGCAACCGGTCAACGTGACCGTCCTCACGGGTCAGGATGTTGCCGGCCCGGTAGACCTTGCCGTGCGCCAATCGGGGGATTTCAGTTACCAAGTCAGCGGCATTCCGCGGCCCGCCGTTGGCACCGAGTACACCCTCGACATAGGCTACTCGGACGGGACCACGGGGAGTGAGACGGTTGCCGTCACGGCGGTTCTCGATAGTTTTGCCGATCCGGTGAGTCCGAAGGGTAAGGTGACCTTCAATCCGACACCGACGTTCAGCTGGACAGCTCCCTCCTCTCCTCCGGCCGGTTACACCTACAGCATGAACCTCAACGGCAACGATCTCTGGTGGGGTGTCGACAGGATACTGTCGAGCCAGACCAGTGTCCTCTTCAATTTCGACAACAATGCGAACAGCAATTCCCTTTCAGACAACGTGGTCTATACCTGGGAGATAGCCGTCAATGACGTGAACGGCAACGAGGCGCGGAAGCAGGCGTCGTTCTTTTCCGGCGGGAGCATTTCCGGGACGGTCAAGGGGAGTGACACCAATTCCGGCGTTGCGGGGATAAACGTCCAGCTCTACGACAACAACGGCAACTCCATGCCGGGGAACTACAATACGATGACGGCAGCCGATGGTGGCTTTGTTATCGGCGGACTTCAAACCGGCACGTACCGGGTCTGCTTCTGGACCAACCAGACCGGCTATGTGGCCCAGTGCTATGACAACATGGCCAGCTATAGCGCTCAGGCGACCAATATCTCAGTCACCTATCCGAATAACACCGCCCTGAATCCCATTACCCTGATCAAGAGTGCGGCCATCACGGGAACGGTGACCGCCAGTGGTGGCGGCGCAATCCAGGGGATCTCGGTGGAGTTGCGCGATACCAACGGCAACTGGATTTCCGGTCCGAACCAGACCCAGACAGATGCCGTTGGCAACTACACTCTGAACGGTCTCCAGGCGGGGAGCTACAAGCTTTACTTCAACGGTGCAGCACAGGGTTATATCGGCCAATGGTACAACGGCAAGAGCGATTCGACTTCGGCCGATACGATTACCCTCAGTACCGGCCAGACCCAGACGGCTAATGCCATCCTGACGCTTGGGGGCATCATCACCGGCCAGGTGACGAACGGGGCCACCGGCATCCAGAACGTCTCGGTGGAGTTGCGCGACACCAATGGCAACTGGATTCCTGGCATCAATAGCGCCATGACCAATGCATCCGGCAATTATACCATGGGTGGAATCCCGGCAGGAAACTACAAGCTCTACTTCAACGGTTCCAACGCTGGCTACAGTAGCCAGTGGTACAACGGCAAGAGCGACTCGGGTTCTGCCAATACGCTCAACGTAACTGCCGGTGGCACCTATCCGCTTACAACCGCAGTTTTGACGGCGTTGCCTCCCATTTCCGTCGCCGGCTCGGTTATCGACAACGCCAGTACTCCCTTGAACGGCGTTACGATAGAACAGCTGGGCAGCGCCAACACTGCAACCTCCACCACTGACGGTACATTTGCCATCAACAACATCCCGGGCGGCATGTGGTTCGAACTGAAGATGACCCAGGGAACCACCTACGTGCCGACTTACAGCGGATGGCTCAGCAGTTCGTCTAACCTGACATTGTCGTATCCCTACAGACTCTTAACTCCAGCCGAAGTCTCTACTGTCCTCGGCATTACCTCCGGCAAAGGAGCCATCCTCGGCCGGCTCGTCAACAGTGTCAATCCGGCGGTTGCGGTTAGCGGGGGAACCGTTACCGCTTACGGGCCGAGTCCGAGTTATGTCGTTCGCTACTTCGATTCCGCTACCCAGCAGTTCACCGGTACGACTGCAACCGATGCCAGCGGCATCTTTTTGATCAGGGATGTGGAAGATGGGGCGAATATAGGTATAAATGCGACCATAGGGGCGAGCAACATTGGCAATCTGAATGTCACCACCCACGCCCCTGGCGTATCTGAAGTCGCGATGCTTTGCAATATACCGCAGCCGTCTGGTAATCTGCAGTGGCCTGCCAGCATAACCGTTACGACGACCCAGACCACAGAGAATATTTTGGGTCTCGTATATCTCTGGGGAGTCACTGACACTGCACCGGGCCCGGCGACCGGATTGGTTGCCGAGCTAGGGTATGGGCCGACGGGAACCGCTCCTTCCAGCCCCTCGTGGGTCTGGAAGACGGCAACCTATAACACTCAGGTGGGGGGGAACTACGAGTATCTCTCGAATCTTTCTGTAACAACCGTCGGCAACTACGATTACGCCTTCCGCTATTCCTATTACGGATCTTACGTCTATAGTGATCTGTCGGGGAGCGAAAACGGAAACAGCCCTCTTCCCAACGCTGGCAAACTGACGGTCCTCCTCGCACCTGGTCCGCTGGATCATTTCCAGGTAGCGGGGATTGCCAGTCCGGTCACAGCGGGGACAGCCAACAGTGTTACCGTGACCGCCAAGGATGCGGGGAATACCACCATCACCGGCTACACCGGAACGGTGCATTTCACCAGCACTGATGCACAGGCGGTTCTGCCTGGTGATTACACGTTTACCGCCGGGGATAACGGTACCCACACCTTCACCAACGGCGTTACCCTGAAAACAGCGGGGAGCCAGACAGTCACGGCAACCGACACCGTCACCTCATCGATTACCGGCACCACTGGCCCTATCTCCGTGAATCCCGCTGCCGGCAATACGGCTGCCAAGATCGGCATCTTCAGCGATGGCTATTGGTACCTGGATACGAACCGGAGTTGGGCATGGGACGGTACGCCCACGGACACCCTCAGCATATTTGGCCTAAACATTCCCGGAGCAATCCCGGTGGTCGGAGACTGGAACGGCGACGGCAAGACCGAGATTGGTGTGTTCATTAACGGTATCTGGTATCTCGACATGAACGGCAACGGTCAGTGGGATGGGGAAGGGATCGACGTCCGAGGTGTGTTCGGCGCCGGAGTTCCTAATGCAATCCCCGTGGTCGGGGACTGGAACGGCGATGGTAAGACCAAGATTGGTATTTATGCTGACGGCATCTGGTACCTGGACGTAAACCAGAACTGGGCCTGGGACGGCGAAGGGATCGATGTGCGGGGCGTTTTCGGCATCGGCCTTCCCAATGCCAAGCCCGTCGTAGGGGACTGGAACGGCGACGGCATCACTGAGATCGGCGTGTACAGTGAAGGGCACTGGTATCTGGACAAGAACAGAAACTGGACCTGGGACGGCGAGCCTACGGACACGCATGGCGTATTCGGCAACGGCCTCCCGAACGTGGTTCCGGTGACCGGAGACTGGAACGGCGACGGCATCACCAAAATTGGCGTGTACAGCGATGGGAACTGGTACTTGGACAAGAACAACAATTGGGCCTGGGATGGCGAGCCAACCGACACCTATGGCGTCTTCGGCATCGGCGTGCCGAACGCGGTCCCGGTTGTTGGGAACTGGTAAAGAAACAAAAGCTTATTTCGGGGTAGCCGGGTCTACTCCGGTTACGGGTAAATGGTAAGCTCTTTATAATTTGGATTAAGTATATATGGATGAATGGGGAACCCCGCTCCTGTTAAGGAGCGGGGTTCTCGTTTTTTGACTTTAACTGGGTAATTTTACATCGAGAGCTGCTACGGCGCGCGGTTACCCGCGCCACGGTGTTCTCCTCGCAGTGCTGGTTGGAGGCTTGGCGGTGGAAGAAGTCGTAGGATGGTGCTTATCGATGAGGCGGTGCAACCGAAGTGGATGAACCGCACCAGTTCCCCTGTCTCGAAACTACATATATTTGAGAACTTTTGTTAGTTAACCAGCTGTTATTACATAGAGATTAGTTTCTGGCACGATGCGTGCGACTCTATTATGTCTTTCTAAACTATATACAACGTTGTTTTGCGGCTAGCTGTTAGCTGGAAGGGATTTAATGCAGGGGCACATGCGGGATATGCCGCTAAAACTCGTAGTTGCTATGCGTGGTATGGCGTAGCGGACGGCGACCTATCTTAATGAACCTTGTATTCCACCCTGTACGGGATTCGGGTTTTTTGTCTTGTACGGGGCATGTTACAGGTCATACCGTTGGTACAGAGCTATTGCTACGCAGGAGGTTTTGCAGATGAGAGGTATCCTTCAGAAAAGTTTTTACATGGCGATGCTCATTACGCTGTCTGCTGCTTCACTCGCACTCGCCGCACCACCCGATGCCGGCCAGTTGTTGCGTGAGCAGCAGCCGCAACGTCAGCTGCCGCCGCAGTTCCCACGGGTCGAGGGGGAACAGGAAAAGGCTCCCCTGGCCGATACCGGAGTTCGGGTTGCGGTCAAAGGCTTCAGGTTTACCGGATACGAGGGGCTTGCGAGTGAGAGCGAACTGCAGGCGCTGGTCGTGGGCAGCGTGGGGAAGAGCCTTTCCTTTGGCGATCTGCAGGCGCTGGCAGCCAAAGTAACGGCCTACCTGAAAGACAAAGGGTGGTTTCTGGCCCGGGCCTACCTGCCCAAACAGGACGTGACCTCCGGCATCATCGAGATCGCCGTCATCCAGGGAAAAAGTGACGGCAGCCTGGTCATCAAACGCGACAGCAGTGCCCGCATAGGTGAAGAACGTGTCCGCAGCATTGCCGAACATGCCATCCGTCCTGGTCAGCCCTTCAACGAAAAGTGCCTGGAACGCTCCGTCCTGTTAATCAACGATCTGCCCGGCGTTTCTGCTCGCGCCTCCATGGCTGCCGGCACTACACCCGGCACAACCGGCGTTCAGATCGATGTGAGCGAAGGACCGCTCCTTTCCGGCGTCGTTTGGGGGGACAATCTGGGGAACCGTTATACCGGAAGCTGGCGCGGCAGCGGAATGCTCAACGTCAACGACCCTTTCCGCTACGGTGATCAGATCTCCCTGCTCCTGACCGGGGCCGAAGGGTTTACCCAGGGGCGGGCCGCCTATACCGTTCCCCTCGGTTCTTCCGGTCTTAAGGGGAATGTCTCTTACACCGGCATGCGCTACGAGCTGATTGACAACCTGGCTTCTCTCAATGCGGAAGGGCACAGCCACACCGTTGATGCCGGCATGAGCTACCCTCTGCTGCGCAGTCGCACCGCCAATGTGACCACCTCTTTCGGCTATGAATTCAAGTCCCTCATCGACAGCGCAGCCAACGTTGACCTCCGTGACAAGAAACTCCACAGCGGCACCATCGGGTTCAACGGCGACAAGTACGACACCCTTTTGGGAGGCGGCTACACCACCTGGAATGCCGGCGTTACCACCGGCAGCATGGACGAGGAAATCGCTGATATCACTATCACCAAAACGGAAGGGGCCTATACCCGCTTCAACCTGGGACTGGCCCGCCTGCAGCGCCTGGCTGAACGGCTCAGCATCAACCTGTCCTGGAGTGCCCAGTTCGCTCTTGACAACCTGGACACCAGTGAAAAATTCAATCTGGGGGGGCCTTACGGCATCCGTGCCTATCCGGTAGGTGAGGGTTCAGGCGATGAAGGGCATCTGTTCAACGTCGATCTGCGTTACGACCTGCCGCTGCCTGCCAGATGGGGAGCTCTCCAGCTGAACGGCTTTTATGACGCCGGCTACATAACTCTCCACAAGGATGTTTGGGCCAATTCCATCGCCACGGCGACCGACAAGAATAACTACTGGCTCCAGGGTGGCGGCGTGGGACTTGCCTATGTCTATAACAGCATATTCAGCCTGAAGACCAGCTGGGCCCATACCATCGGTAACAATCCGGGCAGAAGTGCTGACGGCAAGGATGCCGACGGCAGACATGATGACAACCGCTTCTGGCTGCAGGGGATGATCTACTTTTAGTCAATCCTTGAATTCATTTTAGTGAGCATAGAGCATAAAGGAGCGCCTCCATGAACAAGATCTATCGTCTGATCTGGTCCAAGGCCAAAGAAAAATGGGTCGTCGTCGCCGAGAAGGTCGCTGCCAAGGGATGTTGCCCGGCGGCAACCGTCGGTGCTCTCACATTGGCCGCGTTGCTGGCTGCAGGGGGAGCCGCATTTGCCCTGGATCCCGGCGCCTTGCCCACGGGCGGAAAAATCACCGCCGGCAGTGGTGCCATTGCCACCAACGGCAACCAGATGACCGTCAACCAGACCACCCAGCAGATGATCGCCAACTGGAACAGCTTCGACATCGGGCAAAACGCGGGGGTACAGTTCAAGCAGCCGAACAGCGCTGCCACGGCGCTGAACAGGATAAATGACCAGAATCCCAGCCAGATACTGGGGCGCCTCTCGGCCAACGGTAACGTCTTCCTGCTCAACCCAGCAGGCATCATCTTCGGGCAGTCGGCGCGGGTGGATGTGGGGGGGCTGGTTGCCTCCAGCCTCTCCATGCTGGACAACGATTTCCTGGCCGGGAAGTACACGTTTACCAATGCCGGCAACGCCGGTTCCATCCTGAACCAGGGCGTTATCAATGCCATGCCGGGCGGTGTAGTGGCACTGATTGCTCCCAAAGTCACCAATGAAGGCGCCATCACCGCCAACGGCGGCAGTGTGGCTCTGGCAGCGGGGAACCAGGTGTCACTCGACTTCAAGGGCGACGGCCTGATTACCTATACCGTTGACCAGGGGGCGGTGGATGCCCTGGTGGAGAACAAGGGGCTGATCAAGGCCGATGGCGGCCTGGTGGTCATGACCGCCAAGGCGGCCGACAGCCTTACCAGCGCGGTGGTCAACAACTCAGGCGTGATTGAGGCGCAGACCCTGGCAAACAAGGGGGGGCGGATTCTGCTCCTCTCGGATATGGATAACGGCCAGACCACTGTCGGCGGCACGCTGGACGCCAGTGCACCCAACGGCGGCGACGGTGGCTTTGTGGAGACTTCCGGCGGCCGGGTGAAGATCGGCAGCGGCACAACGGTTACCACCAAGGCTCCATCAGGAAAATCAGGCACATGGCTGATCGACCCGGATGGTTTCACCATCGCGGCGAGCGGCGGCGACATCGACGGAACGACCCTTGGGAACAACATCGATACCAATGGCGACACGGTCATCAACAGTACCGATGGCAGCGGCAGTGACGGCAACATCAACGTCAACGACAATGTCACCTGGCATGCCAACCAGCTCACCCTGAATGCTACCAATGACATCAACATCAATGCCGTCATGACCGCAAACGGCATGGCAGCCCTCGACCTCGAACCGGGGAGCGGCAAGGTCAACGTCGGTTTCAACCCGGATGGCACCTTCAAGGGGAGGGTGGATTTCTTCCAGGCGGACGAAGTTACACCGCGAAGCGGTACCGGCTTTCTGACTATTAACACCAATCCCTATACCGTCATCACTGATCTGACCGATCCTGCCCTGGTCGGTACCGGAAACGAGCATACCAGTACCACCGGCACCGACCTGCAGGGAATTAACGGCAACACCGCGGGCTATTATGCCCTCGGTGCCAATATTGATGCCACCGCTACATCGGGATGGGACGGTGGCGCCGGTTTCATGCCCATTGGTGCGTACGGCGCATTCAGCGGCACCTTCGACGGCCTTGGCCACACCATAAACAATCTCACCATCAGTCGCCCTTCCTCGTACAATCAGGGGCTGTTTGGCTATGCAGGTAACGCTACGCTGCGCAACGTCGGTCTGACCAATGTCAACGTAACCGGCTATGGCAGGGTCGGCGCCTTGGTGGGCTATGGATACGGTACCACCATTAGTAATTCATATGCAATGACCGGCAACGTCACGGCAGGCAACTATGCAACCGGCGTGGGCGGGCTGATGGGTTACGATTATGGCCGCAGCAGCATCACCAATTCCCATGCCTCCGTCAATGTCAATGCAGGCGACAATTCTAGAGGTATTGGCGGGCTGGTGGGTTACGGCTGGGGCTACGGTTCCGGCATCTCCATCACCAACTCCTATGCTACCGGCAATGTTACTGCCGGTAACAATTCAACCGGTGTCGGTGGGTTGATGGGGTACGGCTGGGGTTCCAGTTCCGGCAGTACCATTCTGGACTCCTACGCCACTGGCAAGGTTACCGGTGGAAACAACGTCGGCGGTCTGATCGGATATGGCTATGGCGATTCCATAACCAATTCCTACGCCACCGGCGAGGTGACGGGGACAGGCGACTACGTGGGCGGCCTGGTGGGCTATAGCAGTGGCAATCCACTCATCGACAACAGCTATGCTACCGGCAAGGTAGGGGGAAACAACTATGTCGGTGGCCTGGTGGGCTACATTAATAACGGCACCATCACCAATTCCCATGCTATCGGTGATGTGTCCGGTGCGAACAGCATTGGTGGTCTGGTGGGGTATGGTTACAACAGCTCCTTTACCAATTCTTATGCGAACGGTGCGGTAACGGCTGGTATGTACAGTTCAAACGTTGGCGGGTTGGTGGGCTATCTCTACGGCTCTGGTAGCTCTATAGCCGGTTCCTATGCGATCGGTGCGGTGACGGTTGGTAACAACAGCTCCAACGTTGGTGGACTGGTGGGGCGTAATGATGGCGGTTCCGTTACCGATTCCCATGCCATCGGCAATGTGACAGCAGGAGCCTATAGCGACAGTATCGGCGGCCTGGTGGGGAACAACTATACCTCTGGCTATGGCATCACCAATTCTTATGCGACCGGGGCGGTGACAGCGGATGCCAATTTTAGCCAAAATGTTGGCGGCCTGGTGGGCTACAATAACAACAACTCCAGCATCGATAACAGCTATGCCACGGGGCCGGTAACGGGCAATAATTACGTCGGCGGCCTGGTGGGGTATGATAATGGCAACACCATCTCCAATTCCCATGCTATCGGTGCGGTGTCAGGTGCGAACAACGTTGGCGGCCTGGTGGGTTATGGCAATGGCAGTACCATCTCCAATGCATATGCCATCGGTGCGGTGATGGCGGATGTCAACAATGGTCAGAATATCGGTGGTCTCGTAGGGTATGGCTACAATATCAACATTTCCGATTCCCATGCTACCGGTAATGTAACTGGCAACAGCAACGTCGGTGGGCTGGTAGGCGATATCAGGTCGGGGGGTTACGGGAGTTCCCTTATATCCAATTCCTATGCCACCGGTTCAGTGACTGCAGGTGCCTACGGCTCCAAAGTCGGCGGGCTGGTGGGGAACAGTTACTCCTATGGCTACGGAAACACCATTACCAATTCTTATGCAACTGGTGCAGTGACAGCGGATGCCTCTAATAGCTCCCACGTCGGTGGATTGGTGGGTTACAACGACAGCAACTCCAGCATCGATAACAGCTACGCCACGGGCCCGGTAACGGGCAATAGCTACGTCGGTGGTCTGGTGGGCTACGATAATGGCAACACCATTACCAATACTTACGCCGCGGGTCCTGTAACAGGCAGCAGCTACGTGGGTGGACTGGTAGGAGATGGCCCGGGATCATCCATCAATTCTTCGTTCTGGGACAAGACGGTCAATTCAAACCCTGCTCTGGACAACGGATTCGGCACCGGCAAGACCACGACCGAACTGAAAACCTTGTCCACGTTCACCGACGCCGGCTGGGGCATCGACGCCAGCGGAGGGACCGGCACGGTGTGGCGTATTTATGACGGCAACACGATGCCCCTGTTGCGCAGCTTCCTCACCCCGCTCACGATCAGCGCTGCCGATGTCGGGAAGACCTACGACGGCCAGCTTTATAGCAGCAGTACGGCTTATACCACCAGCCCTGCCGGTGCCGATGCCAGCCAGATTTTTGGCAGCGTCAGCAGCTCTGGAATAAATGTCGGAAGCTATGCCATCTCGGCAGGCAACCTTTACTCGTCCCAGTCTGGATATGACATTTCGTCGGCCGACGGCACGCTGACCGTTACCCCGGCCACCTTGACCGTCACTGCTTCCGACGCCAGCAAGGTTTACGGGCAGACGCCGACGCTGACCGGTTTCACATCCGCCGGTCTGCAGAACGGCGAAACCATCGGCAGTGTCACTCTGGCCAGCGTCGGTACGGCTGCCACGGTCGGAGTTTCGGGAAGCCCCTACACCATCACCGCCAGCAACGCCAGCGGCGGCACCTTCAGTGCCGGCAACTACACCATCACCTACAACAACGGGGCATTGACCGTTACCCCGGCCGCCTTGACCGTCACTGCTTCCGACGCCAGCAAGGTCTACGGCCAGGCACCGACCCTGACCTCCTTTTCCTCCACCGGCCTGCAGAACGGCGAGACCATCGGGAGCGTCACCCTGGCCAGCACCGGTACGGCGGCCACAGCTGGTGTTTCCGGCTCCCCCTATGCCATCACGGCCAGCAACGCCAGCGGCGGCACCTTCAGTGCCGGCAACTACCCCATCACCTACAACAACGGGGCATTGACCGTTACCCCGGCCGCCTTGACCGTCACTGCTTCCGACGCCAGCAAGGTCTACGGCCAGGCACCGACCCTGACCTCCTTTTCCTCCACCGGCCTGCAGAACGGCGAGACCATCGGGAGCGTCACCCTGGCCAGCACCGGTACGGCGGCCACGGCCGGAGTTTCCGGCTCCCCCTATGCCATCACGGCCAGCAACGCCAGCGGCGGCACCTTCAGTGCCGGCAACTACACCATCACCTACAACAACGGGGCATTGACCGTTACCCCGGCCGCCTTGACCGTCACTGCTTCCGACGCCAGCAAGGTCTACGGCCAGGCACCGACCCTGACCTCCTTTTCCTCCACCGGCCTGCAGAACGGCGAGACCATCGGGAGCGTCACCCTGGCCAGCACCGGTACGGCGGCCACGGCCGGAGTTTCCGGCTCCCCCTATGCCATCACGGCCAGCAACGCCAGCGGCGGCACCTTCAGTGCCGGCAACTACACCATCACCTACAACAACGGGGCATTGACCGTTACCCCGGCCGCCTTGACCGTCACTGCTTCCGACGCCAGCAAGGTCTACGGCCAGGCACCGACCCTGACCTCCTTTTCCTCCACCGGCCTGCAGAACGGCGAGACCATCGGGAGCGTCACCCTGGCCAGCACCGGTACGGCGGCCACGGCTGGTGTTTCCGGCTCCCCCTATGCCATCACGGCCAGCAACGCCAGCGGCGGCACCTTCAGTGCCGGCAACTACACCATCACCTACAACAACGGCACGCTCACCGTCACCCCCGCTCTTCTGAGCGTCACCGCCAATGACGATGCGAAAAACTACTCGGGCATTCCCTATGCGGGCGGAAATGGTCTGACCTACAGCGGCTTTGTCAATGGAGAAGGGAGCGGCGTTCTCGGCGGTACGCTCACCTACGGCGGCACCAGCCAAGGGGCGATCAACGCCGGCAGCTATACCATCATTCCCGGTGGCCTGAGCGGTGGCAACTACCTGATCACCTATTCCAGCGGAGCCTTGACCATTACAGTCAGCGATACGGCAACACCAACGACACCAACGCCAACTACACCAGTACCAATCAGCGTTATGGCGGCGGCCAGCCGTGAAGAACCGATTCAGGTGCCGCCGCCGTCACCAAATATCTCAGATTCATTCCGTATTCTAGGACCATCAACAACACCGCCGCCGTCGGTTATCAACGGGCAGTCCGGCACGGCTGGCGGACCAGTGGTCCACGTCGTCGGCCGGCCGGCAGGTGATGGAGCTGGTATGATCGAGGTTATCGTCCCTGGCAGCCTAGCCCGGCCTGGCTCCGGCTTCAGCTTCCTTTTGCCGGAAGAGGTGTCAAATGCAGCTGTTGCCGGCGCTGTTAACGAAACGGTATCCCTGCCTGACGGCAGCCCGCTGCCGGTCTGGCTCCAGTACTACCCGGACTCGAAAAGATTCGTGGCCAGTGATGTGCCGCTCGGTTCCCTGCCGATTACCGTTGTCGTGTTGGTCGGGGAACGGAGATGGATGGTGGAGATTACCGCACAGCAGGATCGCTAGTTCCAAAGAAAAAAATGTAGTATACTTCGCGGGGCGGCCAGCCGGTCGCCCCGCTTATTTGTTTGACCGGGAGGAGATCATGACCGCACGCTTTGTCGGTGTTGCCGGACTGCCGAGGGCGGGTTCCACCCTGCTCTGCCAGTTGCTGGGGGAGCACCCGGAAATCCATTGCGAGGGGCACAGTTCGCCTTTGTGTAACTCGCTTTTGGCAACACGCCGCTTCATCAGTGACGACCAGTTTTTCCTGTCGCAGCTGGATGTCCAGTTCGACACTACCTATGCTCATCTGCGTTCGGCCATGGGCGGTTTTCTGCGCGGCTGGCACAACGACTGCAGCAAGCCGGTGGTAGTGGACAAGAACCGTGCCTGGCTGCACTGCATCGAACTGTTGCTCCACCTTGACCCGGAAGCCCGCCTTTTGATCTCCATCCGCGAATTGGGCCAGATTTACGGTTCCATCGAGGCACAGCACCAAAAGACAATCCTGGTGGATTTCATCGACCATCTGGCCGACTATGACCGTCTCGGCAGGGCTGATCAGCTCTTTGCCAAGGATAAATCCATCGGCGCACCGCTCTCCTCGATCCAGGCGGTTCAGGACCTGCCACAGTCGGTCAAGGAAAGGCTTTTTTTTATCAAGTTCGAGGACCTTGTTTCCCAACCGAAGGAAACCATGTCGCGCATCTATGCATGGCTGGGGCTGTCCCCCCACACCATCGACCCTGAGCTCCTGACGGTGCGCCCCCACGAAAGCGACAGCCATTACCGTTACAAATACCTGCACCGCCAGCGGGGGAACATTGCTCCCCCTAAACACCATGAGGTACCGCCCCGCATCCAGAACCAGATCGAGCAGGCCTGCGGGTGGTATTATGAGTGGTTCTACCCAAAAAACAGGTAAGTACGCGACCCGTGGCCGATCTCCTGACCAATCATCTCTTTTTTGCCGGCCTTGCCCTCGGTTTTTGTGCCCAGTTGATCGGTAGCTCCCTCGGCATGGCCTACAGTGTCACCTGTTCGTCGGTGCTGCTGTCCATGGGGATTCCGCCGGCCATGACCAGTGCCACGGTGCATACCTCCGAGGTGGCAAACCGCCTCTTCTCCGGCCTCTCCCATTTCCGCTTCGGCAATGTTGACCCGGCCATCTTCAAGCGGCTTGCCCTGTTCGGCATGGCCGGCGCCCTGTGCGGCGCGGTGGTTGTCACCTCATTGCCGGTCGCCATCCTGCGTCCCATGGTGGCGGGCATGTTGCTGCTGATGGGTCTGCGCATCCTGCGGATGGCTTGTTTCAGCGGCAATCAGGAACCAAGGCCGACCAGGCTGGGGCCGCTTGGTTTTGCGGGTGGTATGGTTGACGTTATCGGTGGTGGCGGATGGGGGCCGGTGGTCACCTCAACCCTGGTACTGCGCGGCAATGCTACTCACCTGGTGGTTGGCTCCATAAACTTTGCCAAGTTCTTTGTGGCGGCAGTTGAATCTCTGGTGTTGCTGACACTGGTTAAGGTGCCCCAGTGGACCTTAATAAGCGGCCTGGTGGCCGGTGGGCTGCTCGCTTCGCCACTGGCAGCCTGGGGGTGCCGCAAGTTTCCTCCCCGGGTTTTGATGGTCTTTGTAGGGACGCTGGTTTGCGGGCTCAGCATCAGGACACTCGTGAGGGCATTGCAATGAGCGGGATGACGGCATTGACACAGTTGGAGCAGGAGTCGATCCACATTATCCGCGAGGCGGTTGCCGAGGCGGAGCGTCCGGTCATGCTCTACTCCATCGGCAAAGACTCGTCGGTCATGCTCCATCTGGCCCTGAAGGCTTTCTATCCCCTCACCCCCCCCTTTCCCCTGTTACATGTGGATACCACCTGGAAGTTCAAGGAAATGATCCATTTCCGCAATGAAACGGTGCGCCGCTTAGGTCTGGAGCTGATTACCCACACCAATCCCGACGGCCTGCGGGATGGGATCAGTCCCCTGATCCACGGCAGCCGTCTCTATACCGATATCATGAAGACCGATGCCCTCAAACAGGTACTGAACGAGCACCGTTTTGACATGATCTTTGGCGGCGCCCGCCGGGATGAGGAAAAAAGCCGCGCCAAGGAGCGGGTCTTTTCTTTCCGTGATGCCGGTCATCGCTGGGAGCCGAGGGGGCAACGCCCTGAACTGTGGGACATCCCCAACCTGCGAAGGAACAGCGACGAGAGCTTCCGGGTCTTTCCGCTCTCCAACTGGACCGAACTGGACGTATGGCGCTATATCGCCCGGGAGTCAATTTCCGTGGTGCCGCTTTATTTTTCTGCCGAGCGACCGGTTGTGGAGCGGAACGGACAGCTGATCATGCTGGACGATGAACGTCTTGAACTCAAGCCGGGCGAGCAACCGCAACTGCGCAGGATCCGTTTCCGCACCCTGGGCTGCTATCCGCTGACAGCCGGGGTTGAGTCCGCAGCGTCCTCAGTCGCTGAGATCATTGCCGAACTGGAACACGTTTGCACATCGGAGCGCTGTGGTCGCCTGATCGATTTTGACCAGGCCGGCAGCATGGAGAAGAAGAAGCAGGAGGGGTATTTCTGATGTCCGCAAGCAGTGACATGCTCCGCTTTCTGGCGTGTGGCAGCGTGGATGATGGCAAGTCGACCCTGATCGGCCATCTGATCCACCTGACCGGCAATCTGCCCGATGACCAGCTGCAAGTTCTGGAAGCGGAGAGCTCCCGTTTCGGCACAACTGGCGGAGCATTGGATTATTCACTGCTGCTTGATGGCTTGATGGCAGAGCGTGAGCAGGGCATCACCATTGATGTGGCCTATCGCTACTTTGAAACGCCCCGGCGCAAATTCATCGTGGCCGACACACCGGGACACGAGAGTTACACCCGCAACATGGCTACCGGCGCATCTCACTGCAGTGCTGCGCTGATCCTGGTGGATGCCTGTCAGGGGGTACTGTCTCAGACCCGGCGGCATGTGTTGATTTGTGCCCTGATGGGGATCAGGAATCTGTTGTTTGCCGTCAACAAGATGGATCAGGCCGATTGGGACGAAGCGCGCTTCCGCCGTATCGAGCAGGAATGCCACCGGATGGCAGGGGAGGCCGGTCTGCTTGCAAAAAGTCACGGTACCCTGCTGGCAGTTCCGGTGTCGGCCCTGCAGGGGGACAACCTGGCCGTGCTTTCCAGCCGTATGTCCTGGTATGGAGGCGCAACGGTTCTGGAATGGCTTGAAAGCATAGCGGCAGATGGGGCGGTCGCCGACGCTCCTTTCAGGTTACCGGTGCAATACGTGCTGAAAGGGAGCAGTGGCGGCAGGAACTGTCAGCAGGATGGGAAACGATGGCCTGCAGGACATGATGGTCGCGCAACCTGGCGTTCCTATGCCGGTAGTGTGGTTTCTGGACGTGTGTGTGCCGGGGACCGGGTCGTGATCCTTCCCTCCGGGGTGGAAACGACGGTTGAACGGCTGTTGATCGGGGACAGGGAGGCCGATTCAGCTGAAATGGGGACGGCGGTATCCCTGGTGCTGGCTGGTGAGCACGATATTGTCCGGGGTGACTGTCTCGCCCCTCCGGCCGACCGTCCTGAACAGGCAGGGCTCTTCAAGGTACGGCTGGTCTGGATGGATCAGCAGCCGCTGTACGCGGGAAGGCGTTATCTCTTTCGTAGCGTATTCGGAACCATTGAAGCCCAGATATCCCGTATTCGCGATCGTGTCGGGCTGGATGCGTACCAGCTGCTGGCTACCGACCGTCTGGCGCAGAACGATATCGGCGAAGTTGAACTTTCCCTGGCACGCCCGTTCCCCTTTGATCCCTACAGCGAGAACCGCGCAACAGGTGCCTTTATCCTGATTGACCGCATTAGCAATGCAACTGTTGCCTGCGGGATGATCCAGCATCCACTGCGGCGGGGGAGCAACGTCCACTGGCAGCGCGAGGAATTGACCCGCGAGCTCCGTGCCGAACTGAAAGGGCAGAAACCCTGTGCGATCTGGCTTACCGGCTTGTCAGGTTCGGGCAAATCAACGCTGGCCAACTACCTGGAAGGGATGCTCCACGATATGGGGCGTCATACTATGCTGCTGGACGGCGATAACGTCCGCCACGGTCTTACCCGTGATTTGGGATTTACTGACGCTGACCGAATTGAGAACATCCGCCGTGTCGGAGAGGTGGCAAAACTGATGACCGATGCCGGGCTGATTGTCATCATTGCCTTTATCTCTCCTTTCCGGGCTGACCGCGACATGGTTCGCACGCTTCTGCCGGATGGCGAATTCATCGAGGTCCATGTTTCAACACCCCTGGAGGTCTGCGAAACACGCGATCCCAAGGGATTGTACCGCAAGGCCCGTAAGGGGGAGATTCCCAACTTTACCGGGGTAAACGCACCTTATGAAGAACCGTTGCGGCCGGAACTGCGGCTGGATACAACATCTCGATCGGTTAAGGATTGTGCTGCCGATATCATGAGTCTGCTCCGTCAGGATGGCTTCATTTGAAGCCGGGGAAAGACTGTCTGTAATAACGAAAAGGGCAACCCGCAGGGTTGCCCTTTTCGTTTTGCCTACGCCTAAAGATGGGCGGTAAACCGCCTATGGCGCCGTCACCTGTACAACGGCGCTTTCCTCGCCGTTCTGGTTGACGACCTGGAGGCGGAAGCCCTTGGAGGTGGAGTCGTAGGGGTGGCGCTCGTAAACGAGCCGGTTGCAGTTGTAAAAGATGAGCCGCTCCCGTTCGCCGGCAGGGCCCTCGCCGCTTCCCAGCCGTTTGCCGTCGATGGTCACCATGGAACTCTGCTGGAAGTTGCGTCCCTCGATGACCAGTTCATAGTAACTGACGAAGTCCTCTCCCTGGGAAACGCTCGTGACTTCGGGGCGGCTGTTGATCATGAGGGCCAAGGGGACAGTCGTGGTCTCCTCGGGGTTTTTTACCTGGATCTGGTGGAGCCCGCCGACTACGGAGGGGGCGGTGAAGGAGAGGGATTCTTCGGAGCCGAAGCGGCTGGCGATGACCGCTCCGTCGAAGAGCACCTGGGATCCTTCCTGGAAGTTGCGGCCGGTGAGGGTGACGTCCCGTTCCCGGCCGGTTGCACAGCTCTGCACGGTGTCCGGCGAGAGGGAGAGCGCGACCGGTTTGAGGGGAGCAACGGTGAAGGAGTAGGTTTTGCTGGTAGTACCGTCTTCCCGGTGCAGGTAGATAGCGTAAAGGCCGGGGGCCAGTTTCGGGATATCGAAGTTGAGCTGTTTTGCACCGGTGACCCGGGGCTGAATCTCGTTGCTGCCGAGGAAGACGGTGGTCTTGTCGGAGAAGCCGGCGCCGGAGAGGGTGACGTTGTTTCCCGGCTCCCCCTGGGTCGGGACAATGCTGAGGATGGAGATGGCAGGACGTGTGTCTTGGCTTGCCGGTTTGGAATTTGTCGATTTCTGTGCCAGCTGTTTTCCGGCGGCCGGGATTGCCATAAGCAGCAGGACGGCAGCAACTACGAACCGTATGGACACGGTAGTTTCTCCTTTCGCGGTGACCGGGTTAAGTGGTACGTGGCACTCCACCGCAATTAAAGCACGGACGCACGGCTTGTCAACGGTTCACCGTCAGGGTAAGCCAGACTCCCATCGCGGCGAAGATGGCGTTGGCGGCCCAGGCGGCGATTAAGGGGGGAAGGGCACCTCCCTGGCCGAAGGAGATGAGGGCTGAATTGATGACGAAGAAGCTGAAACCGATGAGGATGCTCAGACCGATGCCGACGGCAATGCCACTGGAACGCCCGCTTTTCAGGGCGAAGGGGATGCCGATAAACGCCATGACCAGCGCGGAGAAAGGGAGAGACAACCGGGAGTGCATCTGGGTCAGGTAACGGGTGGCATCATAACCGCCATTCTGGAGTTTCTCACAGTAGCGCCGCAGGGCGATGAACCCCATGTTGTCGGCATACATTTCCAGGACCTTGAGATCGGCTGGTTTGAGTTGCAGTTGTACCGGCAACTCGGCAACGGCCCTGGTGGCGGTCACGTTGCCGGCAGAAAAGTCCCGGATGGTTACGTCCTTGAACAGCCAGCCGTCGCCGACGAGGGACCCCGTGCCGGCGTCGATGCGCCGGACCGGCCGCATGTCGGGTGCCAGTTGCCAGAAGGTAATCCCCTGGAGGGTCCGGGTGGCGGGTGAGAAAAGCCGGGCCTGGAGAAGGGAGTTCTCTTCTTTGTGCCAGATATTGCTCTGCCGGAAGAAGGTGTCGGCGCTCTTTTTCTTGATGAGGATGTTTTCTATCTGCTCAAGCCGCGCATTGGCACGGGGAACGATCAATTCGCCGTTCAGGAGAACAGCCAGGCTGATGAGCAGGGCGGTTGCCAGAAGGGGAATGCTGATCCGGACGAGCCCGACACCGCAACTCCGCATGGCGATTATTTCACTGTTTTTTGCCAGTATGCCGAGGGTCAGCATGGTCGCCATCAGTATGGCGAGGGGCGCGACCTGGTTGATCATTTCCGGTATTTTGGCGGCGAAGAAAAGGGCGAGGTGTTTCAGCTCGGGGTTGTACCGGGCAAGCCGGGTGATCTTTTCCAGGAAGTCGATGATCAGGTAGACGGCAATGAACGAACCACCGCAGAGGCAGATCATTCGCAGGTACAAGGCGGTTATGTAGCGGCTGAGGATTCTCATGACGCTCTTCCGGTGGTGAATGTATGACGAATTCTTCGTCCCGCTTCGGCCAGTGCCGTGAAGAGGTAGAGACGCCTTTCCTCGGCGGTCTGACGGAACAGGTAGATGCCGAAGGCCACGAACAGGAGGTTGGGGGACCACATGGCCACCCCCGGCGCCACCATTCCTCGCTCACCCATGGCCTTGAAAATTGTAAAAATCACGTAGTAGACGATCAGCACGCCGATGCTGAGTGCAAAACCGGCACCCTTGCCGGAGCGCTGGTTCTGGATGCCGAGAGGTATGGCAATCAGGGCAAAGACGAAACAGGCAAAGGGGAGAGAAAAGCGTCGCTGTACTTCGAGTTCCATGTCGGTGCGGAGTTTCTGGTCGAGGTGGGGTGAATTGATGTTGGCGTACAGTTCGGACAGGCTCATGTCCATCTCGTTTTTCAGTACCTCCCGCGCAGCCTGGGGGATGTTTATCTTCAGGTCGTAGTCCTGGAACTCCACCAGGCGGTAGCCGGCCTTGCCGACCGGGCGGTGAATCCCTCCGTCTTTGAGGAGGAGGCGTATCTCCCGGGCAGTGGGGTCCGAAAAGAGAACACCGGTGGCGGCAAAGATGGTGGACGGTTCGGCGGGGTTCCGGTCGTCCTGGATGAGGATGCCGGTGATGCGGTGGTCCTGGGGGGAATAGCGGTTGAGGTAGAGCACCAGACCGGGGAAATCGTCGATGAAAACCTGCTCCTTGAGGGCGTTTACACCCTTTTTTTCGACGATGCTTGTCACGAGCCGTCTGAAGGAGGTGTTTCCCCAGGGGATGCCGTAAAGGGTTACCAGGGTGGTTGCTGTGTAGGCGCAGAAGGCAAAGGCGAGGACGGGGGGGAGCAGACCGTAGAGGCTTATGCCACAGGCTTTCATGGCTGTGACCTCGCTGTCCGCAGAAAGCCGCCCGAAACCCAGCAGTACCGCCAGCAGAACCGCCATGGGGATGGTGACAAGGCAGAAGTAGGGGAGGAGGTACACGACCATCCAGAGGACTTCGCTGAAGGGGACTCCCTTGGTTACGACCATGTCGGCCAGCTTCAGGAGGCGGCCCATGAGAAGGACCGAGGTGAAGGTGGTCATGCCGAGCAGGAACGGCACGCTGATTTCCTTGAAAAGATAGCGGTAGACGGTGGCTTTCATAATCGCGGCATGATACATGAGATGGGGGGGGAAGTAAAGAGCGGGCGGCGGCTGCGCTTCGACGTCTGCGGGTATGCGGGGTTTGTCATGGGCCCTTTTGCAGCGGCAGGAAATGCCTCCCAACGATTGCCTGCCCCTCACTCGAGAGCATGAAGGATATGAACCGCCGTTCCTCGCTCCTCGGAGGGCTTTCTCTTACCAGTTGCAGGGGAGTGGAGATCGTGTACCTGCCGGAGATGATGTTGTCGGGGGTCGGTGCATAGTCGTTCATCATCACGACCTTCAGCTTTTTGCCGACGGACGGGTCCAGTGACGGGAATAGGCCGAGGTTGACGACGCAGATACCATTTTCCGTGCGGGCAGCATGTTTCAGCTGGTCCAAGGGGGATTCGATTTTCTTCAGTCCCTTTGCATAGGGAGCACCCCCCATCACTATCTTCTGGAACAGCTCCACGGCTGCACGTCCACCGGTCGGGTCTTCAATGGTTGCTGCGATGGGAGCGTTTTTCCCCCCGACTTCCCGCCAGTTAGTGATCCTGCCGGTGAAAATCCCCTTGAGTTGCGACGTTGAAAGGTTTTTGACCGGATTGTTATGGTGGACAAAGATACCGAGCGTATCGTAGCCGATGGTGACGGCGACCAGATTCCTGGCCTTTTCAGCGGCTGTTATTGGCCTCGTCAGCCCGGCCAGAGTGGCTTTCCCACTCAGCAGCGCATTGATTCCCTTGCCGGAGCCGGACGTGTCGATGGAAGCGAATTTGATGCCGGTTTTTTTTTCAAATGCCTGGGCGGCACCGGCCTGGAGGATGCCCAGGCCGATCGAGATGGAACCGCTGTAGTCGATATTTTCTGCTGCACGAGTAGGGACCGCTGAGAAAAGAATAGTTCCTGCAGCTATCACGGCTAAAGACAGCCGTACCCGTAAAAATGTCATGGTAATAAATGAGCCCATATTGTTATTTCCAACTAAACAACTTTGTTGTTATCGTCCTATAAAATAACGAGTTTTAATGGTTGTATGCTAACAAGTATTTATGGGTAATACAAGTTAATTATAATAGTGTTTTGTGACTGTCTTTGCGGGAGAATTTTCGCCGGTGTCCTGCGGTGTCGGGTAAATTCTCCTTGCCAAACAGGAGTGCCTGTGCTATACAAAAATGCTTTTCAAATTCGCACGCACCCTTTGTGGCCCGGTGGTGTCCGCATGGCGCGGATTCCGGGAGAATGGGGGTGCGGAGGGAAAACCAAAAGGAGAAAAACATGTCAAACATCACCATGAAGGAACTGCTGGAGGCCGGCGTCCATTTCGGCCACCAGACCAAGCGCTGGAATCCGAAGATGAAGCCGTATATCTTTGGCGCCCGTAACGGCATCTACATCATCGACCTGCAGAAGACCGTCCGCCTGTTCAAGAGTGCCTACAACTATGTCGTTGATTCGGCCCGTTCCGGCGAAACCATGCTGTTTGTCGGGACGAAGAAGCAGGCCCAGGATGCGGTGGCCGAAGAGGCCTCACGCTGTGGCATGTACTACGTGAACCAGCGCTGGCTGGGGGGGATGCTGACCAACTTCTCCACCGTCAAGCAGAGTATTGACCGGCTCAAGAAACTCGACGTCATGTTTGCCGACGGTACCATCGAGGCGTACACCAAGAAAGAGGCTTTGCAGCTCGAAAAAGAGCGGGAAAAGCTGGAAAAGACCCTCGGCGGCATCAAGGGGATGGGAAAACTCCCCGGCATGCTGTTCGTTATCGATCCGAAGAACGAGGAGATCGCCGTGGCCGAGGCCAAGAAACTCGGCATTCCCGTCGTGGCAATCGTCGATACCAACTGCGACCCCGACAGCATCGACTATGTCATTCCGGGGAATGATGACGCCATCCGTGCCATCCGCCTGCTGACCAGCAAGATGGCCGACGCGATGACGGAAGGTGGCCAGGCCCGGGATATGGATCTGCAGGCCGACAAGTCTGGTGACGAACAGGCTGAGGCTGCTGAAGTTGCCGCAGCCGAGCCGGCTGCCGAAGCCTGATTTTCACCCTGCAAGGGGTGAGCATGACACAACTACCTTTCAGGCCCCTACGGCGGGCCGTTATGAACTGGAGGATATCGTGAGCATTACCGCAGCACAGGTTAACGAACTGAGAAAAGCAACCGGCGCCGGCCTGATGGATTGCAAGAAGGCACTGACGGAGACCGGTGGTGATCATGAGAAAGCCATCGACTATCTGCGCAAGAAAGGGTTGGCCGCTGCCTCTAAGAAGGCGGGGCGGGCAGCCACAGAAGGGCTGGTCGGTTCCTACATCCATGCCGGTGGCAAGATCGGCGTGCTCGTTGAGGTAAACTGCGAGACCGATTTCGTGGCCAAAAACGAGAATTTCCAGGCTTTCGTCAAAGACGTCGCCATGCACATCGCCGCTGCCGGCCCGCAGTTTGTGCGCCGCGAAGAGGTTACTGCCGACGTTCTGGAGCGGGAGAAGGAGATATACCGGGCCAAGGCGCGGGAAACCGGCAAGCCGGAGAATATCATCGAGAAGATCATCGAGGGGCAGGTCAACAAGTTCTTTGCTGATATCTGCCTCATGGAGCAGGCCTACGTGAAGGACCCGGACAAGACCATCCAAACCTATCTGAACGAGACCATTGCCACCATCGGCGAAAACATCTCGATCCGGCGCTTCGCCCGGTTCGTTCTCGGTGAAGGTTTGGCCAAGAAGGAAAGCGACTTCGCCGCTGAGGTTGCTGCCACGGCCGGCCTCTAGAGTCAAGCCAACAGCCGGCCAGTCACATGGCCGGCTTTTTTGTGCAAACTATCTGCAAGCGGAGAAATTATGGCGAAACCCTACTACAAGCGAGTGCTGTTGAAGCTTTCCGGTGAAGCGCTTGCCGGCGACCAGGGGTACGGTATCGACCCTATCATCATCACCACCATTGCTAACGAGGTCAAGGCTGTGGTCGCGTGCGGGGTCGAACTGGCGCTGGTGATTGGCGGTGGCAATATATTTCGCGGGCTGGCGGCGTCCTCCAAGGGGATGGACCGGGCCAGCGCCGATTATATGGGGATGCTCGCCACCATGATCAACTCCCTGGCCATGCAGGATGCCCTCGAAAAGATCGGTGTCGATACCCGCGTCCAGTCTGCCATCGCCATGCAGGAAGTTGCGGAGCCGTATATCCGCCGCCGCGCCATTCGCCATCTGGAAAAGGGGCGAGTGGTCATTTTCGGCGCCGGTACCGGCAACCCCTATTTCACGACCGATACGGCCGCGAGTCTGCGGGCCATGGAGATTGGCGCCGAGGTGATTCTCAAGGGGACCAAAGTGGACGGAGTCTACTCCGCCGACCCGAAAAAAGATGCGACTGCGGTCAAATACGCTACCCTGACCTACCTGGAAGTGCTGAAAAAGGGGCTTCAGGTCATGGACGCCACCGCTACTTCCCTCTGTATGGACAACAGCCTTCCCATCATAGTGTTTGATATCACGACCGATGGCAACGTGACGAAAGTGGTGTGTGGCGAGCCTATCGGCACCATCGTGAAAGGAGCCTAGCATGACCAAAAACGTTATCTCCGCCATGGATGTTCACATGGACAAGACTATCGACTCCCTGCGCAAGGAATTCCAGAAAATCCGCACTGGCCGCGCTTCGACGGCCCTTCTCGATGACGTGAAAATAGACTACTACGGCAACCCGTCTCCCCTTAGCCAAGTGGCGACCCTCGCCGTTCCCGAGGCCCGCACCATTACCATCCAGCCTTGGGAAACAAAGATGATTCCGGTCATCGAAAAGGCGATCATGAACGCAAATCTGGGGTTGACTCCCGCCAATGACGGCAAGGTGATACGACTCAATCTCCCTCCCCTTACCGAGGAACGCCGCAAGGATATCGTCAAGCAGTTGAAGAAGATGGGAGAGGAGTCCAAGGTTGCGCTGCGCAATATCCGTCGGGACTCCATCGACGACCTGAAAAAGTTGGAGAAGGATAAGAAGATATCCGAGGACGACCTGAAACGGGCGGAGAAGGAAGTTCAGGACCACACCGACAAGCACGTGGCCAAGGTTGACGAGGTGGTGGTGCATAAGGAAAAGGAAGTCATGGAAGTCTGAGGCGTTTGTTTCCGCACATCAAAGGGAGGGGATTCTCTCCCTTTTTTGCTTGCGAAGTGTCCGGAAGTATGGTTAAATCCCCTACACCCCTGTGTTCACGGGGATTTTTTGTTTTAGGGGTTGTATGCACACCTTGAATCCCGCCAGGCTTCCCCGCCATCTGGCCGTCATCATGGATGGGAACGGTCGCTGGGCGAAACAACGGATGCTGCGACGAATCGTCGGCCACCAGCGTGGGGTGGAAACCGTCAGGCTCATCGTCGAAGAGTGTTCCTCTCTCGGCATCGGGTACTTGACCCTTTACGCCTTTTCGACCGAGAACTGGCTCCGTCCCAAGAGTGAGGTCTCGGCCTTGATGATGCTCCTCAAGAAGTATATCCGTTCCGAAACCCCCCGCATGATGAAAAACAACATCCGGTTCAACGTGATTGGCGATCGCTCCGAGCTGCCGGCGGACGTGGAGCGTGAAGTGACGGATGCCCTGAACCAGACCGCCTCCAACAGCGGCATGGTGCTGACCCTGGCACTTTCTTATGGGTCCCGTCAGGAAATCGTCCGGGCTGCCCGGCAGTTGGCCGGCGACATGGCTGCCGGAAGGATTACTCTCGGCGAGGTCGATGAGACGCTCTTCAACGGTTACCTCTATACCGCCGACATGCCCGACCCGGATCTGCTTATCCGGACTAGCGGCGAGATGCGTATCAGTAATTTTCTCCTCTGGCAGCTGGCGTACACGGAGCTGTATTACTGCGACGTCAACTGGCCCGACTTCGGGAAGCAGGAACTTCACCAGGCGCTTCACGACTACCAGTCGCGCGAACGGCGCTTCGGCCAGACCAGCGACCAGCTACAGAAAAGGAGCTGAGTATCAAACGGTTACTGACAGCGGCAGTGGCACTGCCTCTCCTCATTCTCCTCATTCTCAAGGGGAGTCCGTTTCTCTTCGCCTGTTTCGTACTGCTCCTCGCCTTCCTGGGGCTGACGGAGTTCTATGGCATGGCGCTTCCGGAGCGCAAGCTCGAAGGGATGCTGGCCTCACTGCTTGGTGCACTGCTTCCCCTGGCCATGATCGGCAGCGACCCCCTCCGCTTCCCCGCGCTCCTTACCCTCCTGGTGCTGCTCTTTGCGCTCCATTTTCTGTTTCGTTTCAAAGATATCCGCCTGGCTGCCGTGGAGACCGCCCTGCTCTGCTTCGGCTTCCTCTATGTGCCGCTTCTGCTTGGCCATCTCGTTCTGCTTCGCCTGGCGCCCAATGGGGTTCAGTGGATTTTCCTCCTTCTCGTGATCGTCATGACCGGCGACAGTGCGGCATACTATGTGGGGAGCAGTCTGGGGAAGCGAAAACTTTACCCGGCGGTGAGCCCGAAAAAAAGCATTGAGGGGGCGCTGGGGGGGGTGGCCGGCAGCCTGGCCGGAGCGGTTGCATTCAAACTGCTCTGGTTTCCCGAGCTGGACCTGCTTCACTGTCTCGTCGTGACGCTTTTAGCCGCCCCCCTCGGGCAGCTTGGTGACCTGTTCGAGTCGCTTCTGAAGCGGAGTTGCGGGGTCAAGGATTCGGGAGTGATCATTCCCGGCCATGGCGGCATCCTTGACCGGCTCGACAGCATCCTGTTCGCCGTACCGGTACTCTTTTACTATCTGCACTACGTCATCCTGCGTGGATGATGCATCCCGTCCACAGAGGGGATTTATGAAAAAACTAAGCATACTCGGCTCGACCGGCTCCATCGGCGTGAGCACCCTGGAGATCGTTGCCGCCCATCGTGACCGCTTTCAGGTGGTGGCACTCACTGCGGGGAGCAATCTGGAACTGCTGAAGGCGCAGATCGAGGCGTTTTCTCCCCGGTTGGTGGCAGTCATGACCGACGAGTTGGCGGAAACTCTCCGGAGGATGCTCCCCGACCCGAAACCGGAAATAGTTGCCGGTGTGCCGGGGCTCATTGCCGCTGCCACCGCCACCGAAACGGAGATGGTGGTGGCAGCCATCGTCGGTGCCGCCGGGCTGGTGCCGACCGCTGCCGCCATCAAGGCGGGCAAGGACGTCGCTCTGGCCAACAAGGAGACCCTGGTGACCGCCGGCCACCTGATCATGGGGATGGCTGCGGAACGTGGTGTGAAGCTCTATCCGGTGGACAGCGAGCACAGCGCCGTTTTCCAGTCCATCGAGGGGCACCGGAACGAGGACATCAAAAAGATCATTCTCACCGCTTCGGGGGGGCCGTTCCTCTCCTGGCCGGTGGAGCGGCTTGCCGACGTCACCATTGCCGATGCCTTGAATCATCCCAACTGGAGCATGGGGAAAAAGATCACCATCGATTCCGCCACGATGATGAACAAGGGGCTGGAGGTGATCGAGGCGCGCTGGCTCTTCGATGTGCCGGCGGCCAGGATCGATGTCAATATCCATCCCCAGAGCATCATCCACTCCATGGTGGAGTATATCGATGGCTGCGTCATCGCCCAGCTCGGCACGCCGGACATGAAGGCCCCCATTGCCTATGCGCTCTCCTACCCCGGACGGGTCGCGACGGGGGTCGCTCCCCTCGATCTCACGCTTTTTTCCGGGCTTACCTTTTCCCGACCCGATCTGGCAAAATTTCGCTGTCTGCAACTCGCCTATGATGCACTTGATGCGGGTGAGAGCATGCCGGCGGTCCTGAATGCCGCCAACGAAGTGGCGGTCGAGGCCTTTCTCGCGGGTCGTATCCGGTTCGTTGAGATACCGGCGGCCATCGAACGGACCATGTCCTTTCACCAGCCCCATTCCCTTGGCACCATCGAGGAGGTTCTCTTCGTCGACCGCTGGGCGCGGGAGAAGACGCGGGAGCTACTACGGATCAGTGACTAGAAACCGGGGACCGGTAATAGCCGGTATGTTGGCAACCGCTTCCCGATTTCTGGCTTTGAGGTTTTTATGACAAGTATCATCTCGGCAATCGTCGTCCTTGGTGTCCTCATATTCGTTCACGAACTGGGACACTTCCTCTTCGCCAAGCTGTTCGACGTCGGTGTGGAGAAGTTTTCCCTCGGTTTCGGCACCAAGATCGTCGGCTTCAGGAAAGGGGAGACCGAGTACCTTATTTCCGCCTTCCCCCTTGGCGGTTACGTGAAGATGATTGGGGAGAACGGCGATGCCGAACTCTCCGAAGCGGACCAGGCCCGCTCCTTTGCGGCCAAGCCCCCTCTGCAACGAATCGCCATTGTGGCTGCCGGTCCGGTCTTCAACCTGTTTTTCGCCTACCTGCTCTTCATCCTGATTTACATGGTAGGCGTGCCGGCGGCTACCACCAAGATCGGCGAAGTCATGAAGGACAAACCGGCGGCCCGGGCCGGCCTCATGGTCAACGACGTGGTTACCGCCATCGATGGCAGACCGGTAAAGCGCTGGGACGAACTGGCAAAGACCATCGCCGGGGGGAAGGGGCAACCGGTTGAGTTGCAGGTGCGGCGCGGCGAAGCTACCCTGACCATCCGGGTAACTCCGGAGTCCAGAAGCGGCAAGAACCTCTTCGGCGAGACGGTGACGTCGCCGGTCATCGGTGTGGTGGCGGCCGGCGAGATCGTTACCGACCGGTTCGGGCCGCTGGAGGCCTTTGTCAAGGGGAGCGCCCAGACCTGGGACGTCATCAAGCTGACCATGCTGTCGCTGGTCAAGCTGGTGGAGCGGGCCATTCCCCTCGATACCATCGGCGGGCCGATCATGATCGCCAAAATGGCGGGCCAGCAGGCGGCGGCCGGCAGTGTGAGCTTTCTCGCCTTTATGGCCCTCCTTTCCATAAACCTCGGCATCCTCAATCTGCTGCCGGTGCCGATTCTGGACGGTGGACACCTGTTCTTTTACTTCTGGGAGTTTATCTTCCGCCGACCGGTCAGCATGAAGACCCGGGAAATTGCGCAGCAGATCGGTCTGGTGCTGCTCATCGGTCTCATGGTGCTCGCCTTTTATAACGACATTGCCCGCTATTTCCTCGGCCAGGGATAAAAAACGCACCTTTTCCGCAATCTCTGCGTTGCACTTCGGGACTCCTTGTGCGGCGTAGCGCTGCTACGCCTCCGCGTCATCCCTTGAGCGCCTTGACCTTGCGGAAAATTTGCGTTTTTTGCATTTTGGAATGGAAACCGCATGAAACTTCTTACCATCGATACCTCCACGAACACCTGTAGCGTTGCCCTTTCCTGTGACGGGCGGCTGGTGGGGGAGTACCTGCTGGAGATGCAGCGGACCCTGTCGGAGCGGTTGCTGGCCGGCGTCGAACTGCTCCTGACAGGAGCAGGGTTGACGGTACAGGATATGGACGGGTTCGGCGTTGCCCTCGGTCCCGGCTCGTTCACCGGCCTCCGCATCGGGATCGCCACGGTAAAAGGGCTGGCGCTGGCCACAGGGAAGCCGGTGGCTGGTTTCTCCTCCCTGGCCATGCTGGCCATGAATCTCCCCTGGGCGGACGCGCTCGTCTGCCCCATGTTCGACGCCCGCAAGAAGGAAGTCTACACGGGGCTCTACCGTTGCCGGGAGTTGCCGGAACCGGTCATTCCCGACTGCGTGCTTTCCCCCGAAGCATTTCTGGAGCAACTCGATGGCCCCGTCATTTTCGTCGGCGATGGTGCCGTTCGGTACCGGGAAAGTATTGAGTCCCGCCTGGGTGTCCGAGCCCGCTTTGCCCCGGCCAGCGTCACCCAGCCCCGGGCTGCGGCCGGAGCTCTTCTTGCGGAAGCGGAGTTCTCCCGCGGTGCATCCGTTACAGCAGCAGCTCTTGCCCCCCTCTATATCCGCCCCTCTGAGGCGGAACTGGCCCGGTTGCAGCGGAATCCCTAACATCATTCTATTCATATTGACAGCTGTCGGTGAATGTATTATTGTTCCAATTTCACTCTTTGCGACAAGTAACTCCCGTTAATTCCAGCGATTTTTTGATTTCTTCAAGCTTTGGTTTGATGCCACCGAAATCCGTATTCAGTAGAGAGGCACCCCAGCATGCGCAGCGATACGATAAAAAAAGGGCTTGAGCGGACCCCGCACCGTGCGCTCCTCAAAGGGACCGGTATGCCCCAAAGTGCTCTGGAGAAGCCGTTCATCGGCGTGGCTACCAGTTTTACCGACCTGATACCCGGCCATGTGGGGATGCGGGACCTGGAGCGGTTCATCGAGAAGGGGGTTCACTCCGGCGGCGGCTATTCCCTGTTTTTCGGTATTCCCGGCGTCTGTGACGGGATCGCCATGGGGCACAAGGGGATGCACTACTCCCTTCCCACTCGCGAACTCATCGCCGACATGGTGGAGTCGGTGGCCGAGGCGCACCGTCTCGACGGCCTGGTGCTCCTCACCAACTGCGACAAGATCACCCCCGGCATGCTCATGGCGGCGGCACGACTCGACATTCCCTGCATTGTGGTGACGGCCGGGCCGATGATGAGCGGCCGTGGCGAGGCGGGTCGCAAGTACTCCTTCGTCACCGACACCTTCGAGGCGATGGCCCGCTACAAGGCGGGTGTCATCGACGCCAAGGAACTGGCGGTCTGCGAAGACAACGCCTGCCCCGGCATGGGATCGTGCCAGGGGCTCTTCACCGCCAACACCATGGCGATCCTCACCGAAACACTCGGCATGAGCCTTCCCCGCTGCGGTACTGCCCTTGCAGTATCTGCCCTGAAACGCCGGATTGCCTTTGCCTCGGGCGAAAAGATCGTCGAACTGGTGACCAACAACGTCACGCCTCGCCAGATCATGACCCGTGCCGCATTCGAGAATGCCATCCGGGTGGATCTCGCCCTTGGCGGCTCGTCCAACACGGTCCTCCATCTGCTGGCCATCGCCCGGGAGGCGGGGGTTGAATTACCGCTGGAGACCTTCGACCTCCTGGCCAAGGAAACCCCCCAGCTCTCCTCCATGAACCCGGCCGGCGAGTTTTTCATGGAAGACCTGGACGCGGCAGGCGGTGTGGCCGGGGTGCTGAAGCAGCTGGGAGACAAGGTGAAGGAGAGCCAGACCGTCATGGGGCTCTCCACCCTGCAGTTGGCTGCCAGTGTGGAAAATGTCGATGAACAGGTGATTCGCCCCCTGACCGATCCGGTCAAGAAGGAGGGGGGGATCGCGGTGCTGTTCGGCAACCTCGCTCCCAAGGGGGCGGTTGTCAAGCAGTCTGGTGTATCGGCGCCTATGATGCAGTTCGAGGGTACGGCCCGCTGCTTCGATGCCGAGGAGCAGGCCATGGCCGCCATTATGGAAGGGCGGATCGTCTCCGGCGATGTGGTGGTCATCCGTTACGAAGGGCCTAAAGGCGGGCCGGGGATGCGGGAGATGCTGGCTCCTACCGCGGCCATCATGGGGATGGGGCTGGGGGATTCGGTGGCGTTGATTACCGATGGCCGTTTTTCCGGCGGGACCCGCGGTCCCTGCATCGGCCACATCTCACCGGAGGCTGCCGAAGGTGGACCTATTGCACTCGTGGCGGACGGCGACCGGATTCTCCTCGACATTCCGAACCGGAAGCTGGAGCTCCTGGTTGACGAAGCGACCCTGGCGACCCGTCGGGCAGGCTGGTCCGCTCCCGAGCCGAAGATAAAGACTGGCTGGCTGGCACGCTACGCGAAAGTGGTGACGTCAGCATATACGGGAGCGGTTACCACGGCAGATTGATTTTGCGTAGGGACAGCCCCCTCTGGTCGTCCAAGGCAGGCACTGAAACCTGCCTCTACAACGTGTACGAATGATTTTGTTCCCAACTGGGAGGTATGGCAGATGAAGATGAACGGTGCGCGCATATTGCTGGAGTGTCTCAAGCTGGAAGGGGTGGAAACGGTATTCGGTTACCCGGGAGGAACGGTCATCAACCTCTATGATGAACTCTTCTCCTTCAAGGATATCCGGCATATCCTCCCGCGCCACGAGCAGGCAGGGGTTCACGCGGCCGACGGCTACGCCCGTGCCACGGGCAAGGTCGGCGTCGCCATCGCCACCTCCGGACCCGGCGCCACCAATACCATCACCGGTATTGCCACTGCCTACATGGATTCCATTCCTCTGGTAATCATAACGGGCCAGGTCCCGACTGCCCTTATCGGCAACGACGCTTTCCAGGAGGTGGATATCATCGGTATCACCCGCCCCTGCACCAAGCACAGCTTCCTTGTCAAGGACGTAAAGGATCTGGCGACCATCGTCAAGAAGGCCTTCTATATCGCCCGGAGCGGTCGCCCCGGTCCGGTGCTCATCGACTTCCCCAAAGATGTGCAGATTGCCGTCACGGAGTTTGAGTACCCGGAAAGCGTGGATATCCGCGGCTACAAGCCGACCGTTGAAGGTCATCCCCGGCAGATAGAGAAAGCGGTCTCCATGATCCTGGCATCGAGAAAGCCGGTGATCTATGTCGGAGGAGGGGTAGTCCTGGCCAACGGTGCGGAGGAACTGACTGCCCTGGCCAGGAAGCTGGGTGCCCCGGTCACCACGACCCTCATGGGGCTCGGCTCGTTCCCGGAGAATGACCCCCTGTCCCTTGGCCTGCTCGGCATGCACGGCACCTACTGTGCCAACATGGCGGTGACCGACTGCGACCTGCTCGTTGCTGTCGGTGCCCGCTTTGATGACCGGGTGACCGGCAAGATCGCCACCTTTGCCCCCCATGCCAAGATCATCCACGTGGACGTGGACCCGACCTCAATCAAGAAGAACGTCCGGGTCGATCTTCCCATCGTCGGCGACGTGAAGGGGGTTCTCGCCCGAATGCTGAAGGTGGCGACGGAGCAGTCTGCCAAGGTGAAGGAGTTTGCCAAGGAGCTCGCTCCCTGGCGTGGCGAGATCGAGGCATGGCGCACCAAGCACCCGCTCGGCTACAAGCCGTCGACGTCGGTCATCAAGCCCCAGCTGGTTATCCAGAAGCTGCGGGAACTCTCCGACCCCGACGCCATCGTGGCCACCGACGTGGGGCAGCACCAGATGTGGACCGCCCAGTTCTTCCAGTTCAACAAGCCCCGGACCCTGCTCTCCTCGGGGGGACTCGGTACCATGGGGTACGGTCTCCCCGCCGCCATGGGGGCCCAGGCTGCATTTCCCAAACGGCAGGTCATGGTCATCTGCGGCGATGGCGGATTTCAGATGAACATGCAGGAGATCGCCACCCTGGTGCAGAACCGTCTGCCGGTAAAGATCATCATTCTCAACAACAACTTCCTCGGCATGGTGCGGCAGTGGCAAGAGCTCTTTTTCGACAAGCGCTATTCCCAGACCTGTATGGAACTCCCCATCGATTTTGTCAAGCTGGCCGAGGCCTTTGGCGCCAAGGGGTTGCGGGCAACCAAGCCGAGCGAAGTGGAGGCTGTGATCAAGGAAGGGTTCACGACCCCCGGTCCGGTCATTATGGAGTTCAAGATCGCCCGGGAGGAGAAGGTGCTCCCCATGGTTCCTGCCGGTGCCTCGCTCAACGAAATGGTACTGAACGCCTGATGTCGTCTTGTAGGGGCTGCCCTGTGGCCGCCCTCTCAGGGCAACCACGCAGGGTTGCCCCTACGATTTTTCGGAGGATTCCTTATGCAACATACCATTACCGTGCTGGTTGAAAACGAGTTCGGGGTTCTCTCCCGAGTAGCCGGACTCTTCTCCGGACGCGGCTTCAATATCGATTCCCTTTCGGTGGCCCCCACCAACGAGGACACCCTTTCCCGCATGACCATTGTCACACGGGGGGATGAACAGATACTGGAGCAGATCTCTAAGCAGCTCAACAAGCTGATTGACGTGATCAAGGTGATCGACTTCACCGACGGCAGCGCCATCGAGCGGGAGATGGCCCTCATCAAGGTGACGGCGGAGGATGTGAGCCGTGCGGAAGTGCTCCGGATCGTCGATATCTTCCGGGCCAAGATCATCGACGTGACCCCCAAGTCCTATACCATCGAGGCGACCGGGGCTCCGGCCAAGATCGATGCCATTCTGGAACTGCTTCGCCCCCTCGGACTGAAGGAACTGGTGAGGACGGGGCCGGTGGCGATAGGGCGCGGTGCCAAGGGCTGGAAAGGGTAGCAACCGCCACTTTTCCGCCCTGGCGGCGCCACTCTTCGCAGCTCCTTGTGCGGCGTACCTCCAGTACGCCTCCGCGTCGCTGCTTGACTTCCTTGCCAGGACGAAAAATCGACAGTTGCTTCGTACATAGAGGAATTCAATCAGATTCACTTTGAATCAACATCACATGGAGGCAAAAAATGAAGATTTACTACGACAAAGACTGTGACCTGAGCGTACTCAAGGGGAAGAAGGTGGCGATTATCGGCTACGGTTCCCAGGGGCATGCCCATGCCAATAACCTGAAGGAGTCCGGGATCGATGTGGTGGTTGGCCTGAAAGCTGATTCCACCTCGGTGAAGAAGGCTGCCAATGCCGGCCTGACCGTTCTTACCACCCAGGAAGCGGCCAAAGTGGCGGATGTGGTCATGATTCTCCTCCCCGACGAGATCCAGGGCGATGTCTACCGTGAGGAGATCGGTCCGTACCTCAAACAGGGTGCCTACCTGGCGTTCAGCCACGGCTTCAACATCCACTTCGGCCAGATCGTGCCGCGTCCCGATGTCAACGTCATCATGATCGCCCCTAAGGGGCCGGGTCACCTGGTGCGTCATGAATACCAGAAAGGGGGGGGCGTTCCCTCTCTTATCGCGATTCACCACGATCCGGCCGGGAACTCCAAGGCGGTGGCCCTTGCCTATGCCTCTGCCAACGGCGGCGGACGGGCCGGCATCATCGAGACCTCGTTCAAGGAAGAGACCGAAACCGATCTGTTCGGTGAGCAGGCGGTTCTCTGCGGCGGCATTTCCGCCCTCATCCAGGCCGGTTTCGAGACTCTGGTGGAGGCGGGCTATGCGCCGGAGATGGCCTATTTCGAGTGTCTCCACGAGACCAAGCTGATCGTCGACCTGATCTACGAAGGGGGCATCGCCAACATGCGCTACTCCATCTCCAATACCGCCGAGTACGGTGACCTGACCCGCGGCCCGCGCGTCATTACCGACGAGACCAAGAAGGAGATGAAGAAAATCCTGAGCGAGATCCAGACCGGCGAGTTCGCCAAGGAGTGGATGCTGGAAAACAAGGTCAACAAGCCGACCTTCAGTGCCCTTCGCCGCAAGGGTGCCGAGCACCAGATAGAGGACGTGGGTGCACGTCTCCGTTCCATGATGGCCTGGATCGGCGCCTCCAAGATCGTGGACAAGTCCAAGAACTAGCGGCCAGCAACTGACAACCGGAAGGCCGGGCGGGGGAATTGCGTATAATTCCTTGCAGCCCGGCCTTTTTCTGGTTACTATAGCGCAGTTTGTTTCGTTACAAAGGATGATTGATGCGTAATCAAAATACCCCCGTCGCGCTTGAAGGGATTCCATTTCTGGCGGGTGCCGGTTCGGCAACCCTGGTCCTGATCCTGTTGGCCGGCCGTTTCCCCTTGCTCGCCGCTCCCGCAGCGCTGGCCCTAGTCTTGACCCTGTTCATCGCCTTCTTTTTCCGCAACCCCCAACGAGTCACCCCGACGGACGAACGGTCAGTCGTGGCGCCGGCCGACGGTGTGGTCATCTACTGCGGGCCGGCCCGTGAAGAACATCTGGGGGAGGAGATGCTGAAAATCAGCATCTTCATGTCGGTCTTCAATGTCCATATCAACCGGGTTCCGGTGACCGGCCGGGTGGCGGAGACTTTTTACCGTTCCGGCAAATTCCTCGATGTGCGGGATGAGCGGGCCACCTTCGAGAACGAGCGACTCGGCATGGTGCTGGAGACCGTTGCCGGGACCACGCTCGTGGTGGTACAGGTGGCGGGGCTGATTGCCCGGCGCATCGTCTGCTATGCTCGGAAGGATGACAACCTGCGGCGTGGCGAGCGTTACGGCCTGATCCGTTTCGGATCCCGTCTCGACGTCTACCTGCCACTCGCTACGGAACTGAAAGCGGCTCTGGGGGATAAAACCGTAGCTGGCGAAACGGTACTGGGGATACTCGCGTGAACGGCGACAAAATCGACATGTCGGAAAGCATGCGGAAGGGGATATATATCCTCCCCAACCTCTTTACCACCGGCAGCCTGTTTGCCGGCTTTTACAGCATGGTTGCGACCACCAACGGCGATTTCCGGACCGCTGCCATCTGGATCCTTGTCTCGTCCATCTTTGACGGGCTGGATGGCAAGGTCGCCCGGCTCACCGGCACGGCCAGCAAGTTCGGCGTGGAGTACGACTCCCTTGCCGACCTGGTCGCCTTCGGGGTAACGCCGGGGCTTCTCATGTATTCCTGGGCGCTCAAGCCTTTCGGTCGGCTCGGCTGGGTGGCGGCGTTCCTTTTTGTCGCCTGCGCCGCCCTGCGTCTGGCACGCTTCAATGTGCAGGTCGCCACGGTGGAGAGCAAGCGCTTCGTCGGCCTCCCCACGCCGGCTGCCGCCAGCATGGTTTCTTCCACCGTCCTCCTTTTTTACCACTTCGGCTGGCCCAGTTCTTTCAAGAAGCTCGCCATCCTTATTCTCATCTACTTCGTGGCATTTCTCATGGTCTCCAACTTCCGCTATTACTCCTTCAAGGACCCTGAGCTCATCAAGCGCCAGCCCTTCGTATTCCTGGTCCTGGCGGTCCTTCTCCTCACCATCATCGCGGCACAGCCGGTGATCATGCTCTTTGTCGTCTTTCTTTGCTACGTTTTCTCCGGGCCGGCCGCCTATGTGATGACCTGGCCCCGACGACGACGGCTGGAGAGAGCGGTGCACAAGAGACATGAGGCGGTCAGCCAGGGCGAAAAGCACGAGTAGAGTCGGAAGTGTCTGTCGAGAAAGTTACCGTTTTGGCAAACTTTGTTTGAAATCACCGAAATAATTAAAATGACAAAGAAAATGCCTTGACAGCCGCCGAGGGATTTTCTTATCATCAGTCAAAATCGAAAAGGCAGTGAAGAGGAGTAGTAACCGTACATTCCCTTTGACCGTTGTTTCTGGCGGTCGTCAGAGAGCTGGTGGGTGGTGCGAATCAGCAAGCGGAACCGGTGAACTCGCCTTGGAGCCGCTTCGGTGAACCAGAGTTTGAAGCTGGCTAGCCGAAGTCGTCGTGCCCACGTAACGGGTAAAAGAAGGTTTCCTTTCGACTTAAGCGGGTGGGCCGAAAGGGGACGAATGAGGGTGGTACCGCGGAGCTTGATTGAGCCTTCGCCCCTTATGCCGGGGCGGAGGCTTTTTTGTATTCTGGACCCCGTTTCTTTCGGCTTTCGGTAGTGTTCCGGGAATTCTGTGGAATACTTAGCGTGTTGTACCTGCGGTAGTACAACAGAAAACAAGTGGCGGCATACTTTTGCAGATCATCAAAGGAGGTTTTCAGGACATGGCAAAACAGACAAAATCCGAACACAAAACCATCAAGATTTTCGACACCACGTTGCGTGACGGGGAACAATCCCCCGGCGCCAGCATGAACATCGAGGAGAAGCTTAGAATCGCCAAGCAGCTGCAGAAACTGAACGTGGATGTGATCGAGGCGGGCTTTCCCATCGCGTCGGAAGGGGATTTCGAGGCGGTGAAGAAGGTTGCCCAGACCATCAAGGGGCCGGAGATTGCGGGGCTGTGCCGGTCCGGTTTCAAGGATATCGACCGCGGGTGGGAGGCTCTCCAGTACGCGGGGGAGAAGGGGCGAATCCATACCTTCATCGCCACCTCCGACATCCACATGAAATACAAGCTGAAGATGACCCCGTCACAGGTGCTCGACGCAGCGGTGAAAGCGGTGAAACGGGCAAAGTCCTACACTCCCAACGTGGAGTTTTCCTGCGAGGATGCGGTGCGGACCGACCTCAAGTTCCTTAAAGAAGTGGTTGGGGCGGTCATCGATGCGGGGGCCACAACGGTCAATATCCCCGACACGGTTGGCTATACCATCCCCTTCGAGTACTTCAACATCATCACATACCTGAAGGGAAACGTGGCCAATATCGATAACGCGGTGATCTCGGTGCACTGCCACAACGACCTGGGGCTGTCGGTGGCAAACTCCATAGCCGCGATACAGGCGGGGGCCGGCCAGGTCGAGTGTACCATCAACGGTATCGGCGAGCGGGCGGGGAACTGCTCCCTGGAGGAGTTCGTCATGACCCTCAAGACTCGCAGCGACATCCTCCCCTTCAGGACCAGCGTGGTGACGGAGCAGCTGACCCCCGCCAGCCGCCTTCTCACGACGGTGACTGGCATCGTTGTGCAGCCCAACAAGGCGATTGTCGGCGCCAATGCCTTCGCCCACGAGGCGGGAATTCATCAGCACGGCGTGCTGATGGAGAAGTCCACCTATGAAATCATGACCCCCGAGTCGGTGGGGCTGAAGACCAACGTGCTGGTGCTCGGCAAGCACTCGGGACGGCATGCCTTTAAAAAACGGTTGGAAGAGCTGGGCTACGACCTGGATGATGAAATGCTCAACAAGGCGTTCGAACGCTTCAAGGCGTTGGCGGACCTGAAGAAAGAAGTGTACGACGAAGACCTGGACGCCATCGTGACTGACGAGGAGTTGCTGCGTGTCGAGGAGAAGTACACGCTCTCCCACATAACCGTGACCTGCGGCTCCTTTGCCGTCGCCACCGCCACGGTGCAGATGGAGATCGACGGCATCCCCTGTCGGACCGCCGAACTCGGGGATGGGCCGGTTGACGCGACGCTCAAGGCGATCAAGAAGCTGACCAAGACCAAGGCAAAGCTGACCCAGTACAACGTCGGCTCCATCACCGGCGGTACCGACGCCCAGGGCGAGGTAACGGTGAGGTTGGCGGACGGGGAGCGGACGGTCATCGGCCGCGGGTCGTCCACTGACATCATCGAGGCATCGGCAAAGGCTTATATCCACGGTCTGAACCGGCTCGCCCTGAAAAAGGACCGGCTCACCGACAGTCTCTAGGAAACTCTGCTATTCGATGATAGGAGCAGGGGTGCGATACCGTACCCCTGTTTTTTTGAGGTCGGTTGCCATGACGGGCGGTTATTCCCTTTTCCCGCCTGGGGCTGGATTTGCAGGGCATCACCTGGTATGCTTGGGCAAGTCAACGTCACGATAAGGAGTCTATCCCCTATGCTGAAGCGCTTGGCACTTCTGTCGATTATCATGACTCTCCTTGCCGTCTCGTGTTGGGGCGAGGAGAGCGTTTCTCCGGGGTGGCGACGGTTCGCCTTCAACGGCAGGGATTTCCAGGAGATCATCCAGCCGAAGAAGATCTCTGTCCTGCTGAAAAACGGGTATCTTCCCGATATCGTCTCCCCAGGACAGGTGTCCCGGGAAGATGTGCTGCCGGAAGGGACCGGTGGTGTGGCCGGTATCTGCTATATCGAGACCGGAGGAAAGAAAAAGCGTGGAGGGTATATTCCCTTGGCGGGCGCTGTCATCGAGTTGTCCAGGGGGGCATGGCGAATGGCTGCACGGGCCGATGCACAAGGTTATTTTGTGCTGGCCCTGCTGCCGGGCGAGTACGAGTTGAAGCTGTTCGGGTTCAGTGGCAGATTCCGGGTCGAATCAGGTAAAAATGCGCTTGTTGCAGTCAGAGGCGGGAAGCAGGCGACGGACTAGGTAGCTTTCTTCCTGACGTCGTAGTTCCTCGGCAACATGGACATCTGATGTTTTCGAACATGACGAAAAAAGCCCTGCCAGGGTTACCCGGCAGGGCTTTTGGTTGTCACAGCTAAATAGCTGCTACAGTTTCCTGACGTTAGCGGCCTGCAGTCCCTTGGGACCGTTGACCACGTCAAAGGTAACAGCTTCGCCCTCTGCGAGGGACTTGAACCCCTCGGACTGGATGGCGGAGAAATGTACGAAGACATCTTCGCCGTTCTCCTGCTCGATGAAGCCGAACCCTTTTGCGTCGTTAAACCATTTTACCTTACCCTGAGCCATCTTTCCTACCTCCTTTGTGCGCCTCCGGATCATGTGCCGGAACTTCGTTGATGCAGTTTCCGGAGTCTTGAGGCAGGAAATGGCGAATTATTGATGAATATTTGCCAATTTCCAGGTTCTGCAAAAACTTCCGAAACTTGCTACTGTGGCACATTAACAAGGTCCACAGGGCATGTCAAGGGGAAATTAATCGTAGAATAAATTTTTTTTCACGTGAAATGCTTAGAGGTTTTATCCTGCCTCAGAACATGTTGATTCTGCCGATGAAGGCCATGAGCAGGCCGTAATGCTGATGATCGAAGTGAAGCGCCAGTCGCGGTAGCTTCAACAGGTCCGGTTCGTCCGCTTCTTCCGGCAAAGGGCTGGTGCGGGTTATCCTGGTGCCGGGGGCCAGTAATTCCGGGAACTCACTTTGCAACTCCTCGATGTTTTCCTGGGACAGTTCCTTGGTGAGCCTGATGATGAGTCGTCCGTCTACGAAGCGGAGGGAATGGTAGTTCCGGTAGAAACCGTCGATGACGGCGATTGCCTCTTCCGTGCTGCGGGTGATGGAAAAGATCGAGAAGTCCTCGGCGGAGATCAGTCCCTTGCCGAGCATGCTCGCCTTGATGAACTCGAACCAGCGGTCCCAATAGCCGCTCTCGTCGTCGATCAGAACGAGCGGCTTCGGCGATGTCTTGCCGGTCTGGATCAGGGTAAACACCTCCATCGCTTCGTCCAGGGTCCCGAATCCACCGGGGAAGACGGCAATGGCATCCGACTCCTTGACAAAGGCAACCTTGCGGTTGAAGAAGTATTTGTACGTGATGAGCCGCCGGTTTTTGAGCATCACCGGGTTGGGGGACTGCTCAAAGGGGAGGCGGATATTGACGGCAAAGGAATTCTCGCTTCCCGCGCCTTCATTGCCGGCCTGCATGATGCCGGGGCCACCGCCGGTGATGATCATGTAGCCCTGTTCGACCAGCTGCCGGCTGAAACCGACGCATTTTCGGTAAATAGGTTCATGGGGTTCGGTCCGGGCCGAACCAAAGATGGTCACTTTCTTTTTCTGCCGGTAGGGAGCAAAGACCTTGCTGGTATAACGCATTTCCTTCATGGTGTTGTTGAGCATCTTCAGGTCGGCGAGGTAATCGCTTTCCTGCCCCGACTTGAGGGCCGAAATAATCATCTCCCGCACCAGACCGGCATGGTGAACATCTTCCGCCTCCCGGATGAGGGCGTCGATCATTTCGTCAATCCTGCCGTTGGTTCTTTTAAAGCTTAATTCCATGGGGTGAGCCTCTTTTCGTGGCTAAATTCGCGCGATTATAGCATCGGGCTCCGGGAGAGGCAAATGTTAAGCGGAATCGAACAAATATTAATTTGATTTATCCCCCCGATTTGTTTACATTACCACCCGTAAAATACCATTTTACGGGTGAAAGGAACGAGTTGAATGGGCAAGACGATAGCAGAGAAGATATTTGCCAGCCACCTGGTAGACGAGCCCTTTGCCGGGACTTATGTACTGAAGCTTGATGCAGTGCTGTGCCATGAAATCACCACCCCCATTGCCATTGCGGACCTGATAGCGCGGGGGAAGGACCGGGTATTCGACGCCACAAAGATAAAGGCGGTGATCGACCACGTCACCCCGAGCAAGGACACGAAGACCGCCACCCAGGCCAAGATCCTCCGCGACTGGGCGAGGCGCCATGCCATCAGGGACTTTTTCGACGTGGGACATAACGGGGTCTGCCATGCCCTCTTCCCCGAGAAAGGGTTCATCCGGCCGGGCTACACGGTGATCATGGGCGATTCCCACACCTGTACCCATGGCGCCTTCGGTGCCTTTGCCGCCGGGGTTGGGACAACCGACCTGGAGGTAGGTATCCTCAAGGGGGTCTGCGCTTTCCGGGAGCCGAAGAGCATCCGCTTCAATCTCCATGGCACCCTCCCCAAGGGGGTGTATGCCAAGGATGTTATCCTCTTCCTCATCGGCCAGATCGGCGTGAACGGGGCTACCGACCGGGTCATGGAGTTCCGCGGCCCGGTGGTCGAAGCCATGACCATGGAGTCCCGCATGACGCTCTGCAACATGGCGATCGAGGCAGGGGGGACCTCAGGTATCTGTATGCCCGACCAGGTAACCGTCGAGTACCTCTGGCCGTTCATCCAGAACGAGTATCCCTCGAAAGATGCGGCTCTTGCCGAGTTCAGGAAATGGTGGTCCGATGACGACGCGGTCTATGACAAGGTGCTCGATTTTGACGTATCGACGCTGGAGCCGATCGTTACCCACGGCTACAAGCCGGACCAGGTAAAAACCATCACCGAGATGGCTGGTACCCCGGTGGACCAGGTTTATCTCGGTTCCTGCACCAACGGCCGCCTTGAGGACCTCCGCATTGCAGCCGGGATACTGAAGGGGAAAACAATTGCCCCGACGGTGCGTGGCATCCTGTCGCCGGCCACGCCGAAGATATACCAGGATGCCCTCCACGAAGGGCTCATCGATATCTTCATGGAGGCCGGCTTCTGCGTCACCAACCCGACCTGCGGCGCCTGTCTTGGTATGTCGAACGGCGTACTGGCCGAAGGTGAAGTCTGTGCCTCAACCACCAACCGGAACTTCATGGGGAGGATGGGTAAAGGGGGAATGGTCCACCTCATGTCGCCGGCCACCAGCGCCGCGACGGCCATCGAAGGGAAGATGGCCGATCCCAGAAAGTATCTGTAGGGGGTCGTGGCCTTTTCGCGATCGCAGCGTTGCCCGACGGGATTACTTCTCCGCGTAATCCCTCGGCCCCTCGCTCATCGAAAAATCCGCACCCTGAGAGTCCGTTTGTTACTTTATTGATCTGAAGGAGAAATCACCTATGAAAACATTCGGCGGCTCCGTGCTGTTCCTTGACCGCTCGGACATCAATACCGATGAGATCATTCCGGCCAAGTACCTGACCGAGATCACCAAAGAAGACCTGAAACCCTATATTCTGGAAGATCTGAAGCTGCCCGGTTTCGACCCGAAGGGGGCGAAGACGCGGGCAGCCCGGGTCATCGTCTCCCGTGCCAACTTCGGTTGCGGTTCTTCCCGCGAGCATGCGCCGTGGGTATTCGAGGTGAACGACATAACCGCGGTGGTGGCCGAATCCTTTGCCCGCATCTTCCGGCAGAACATGTTCAACTGCGGCATGGCGGCCATCGAGCTTCCGAAGGAAAAGATCGACCGGTTGTTAGGTTACGCCCAGTACCCCGATACCGCGATGGCGGTGGATGTGGCAGGGCAGACTGTGACGGTCAGGGGTGGGGGGCACGAGGAAACCGTTTCCTTCGACATCTCCCCCTTTGACAAGGCACTGGTTCTCGCCGGAGGTTGGGTGGATTACGCCGACAAGAAGTACTAGCCGAACGGAAGACATTGGTGCAATATTGGTGTGCAACGGCCCGCTACCGAACGCGGGCCGTTCTTTTTTGCGGCCAGGGCAGGGAAGATCGGGATGTTTTTTTGTTGACGTGGTGCAGTGTGTAGAATAGTATTTAGTGCTTATATATTAATGAGTAAGGACCTATGGGAAGCGTTAGAACCTTTGTCATAGCCTGTTGCATGGCCTGTTGCGGATTCGTCTCTCCTCTCCTGGCGGCGGAAGAGGGAGGGGCGCCCGGGGAGGGGACGATATTCACCCTTTGGCCCCTCGTGGATTATCGGGAAAGCCCCCACGAGCAGTACCGCAATCTGTCCCTGCTGGGACCGCTGTTAAAGTTCGAGCGTCATGGTGACGACAGCACGCTGGCCGCGCGTCCCTTGTTGTACCGGACCGAGGACCGTCGTGAGCAGACCGCCCAGACTTCCTATCTCTATCCCCTTGCCTCGACTGATTCCTCCCCTCGGGCGACGACGTTCCAGGTGATGCAGCTTCTCCAGAAAAACGTCTACCGCAAGGGAGAAGAAGGAGAAGAGCACAACAGCCAGTTCTTCCCCTTCTACTTGCAGGGGAGATCGAACAAGTACGGTCCCTATACGTCGGTGTTTCCCCTCTACGGTGACATATACGAGCGTCTCTGGCGGGACGAGATCCATTTCGTCCTGTTTCCCCTCTATAGCAGGACCGTCAACAGGGGAACCACGTCCCGCAATTACCTCTATCCGTTTTTTAACACGATAGAAGGGGATAAAGAGAGTGGTTTCCAGTTCTGGCCCCTCTATGGCCAGGCCGCCAAGGACGGGGTCTACCGGAAGCGTTTCCTCCTCTGGCCGTTCTTCCTGAGTGAGTCCAGGGACCTCAACACGAATAATCCCAAGGAGCGGCGCTATATCTTCCCGTTCTACTCATCTCTCGATTCGCCCCAGCGGACCTCGCGTTATTACCTCTGGCCCTTTTTCGGGCACACGGTGGACCGGGGGAACGGGGAGGCCCGGGAAGAGCCGGCAGTTTCCTCTTTCGCATTCCTCGATGTGTACGAGGAGCAGAGTAAGGGGAAACTGGAGGAATGGGACTATTTCTGGCCTTTCTGGTATACTGTCCGGAGTCCGGAAAGGACGGAAGACAGCTGGCTTCCCTTCTATGCCAGGACGGTGAAGAAGGAAACGGAAAAAACCTGGTATATGTGGCCCCTGTACCGCACGGAACGACTGGATTCTCCCCTGTTCAGGCAAGACCGGGATCGGTTGCTCTACTGGCTTTACAGCGACAATCGCGAATCGTGGCCGGTGGACGGCATGTCGCGGCGCAAGATGGCATTCTGGCCTCTCTTTGTCTACACGAGGGACCCCCGGGGAGTGATGGGATTTTCCTTCCCCGCGCCCGTGGAGCCGATCCTTGACAAGGAGGGGATAGAGAAGAACTGGGCCCCTTTCTGGCGCATCTACCAGCAGAGGTGGAATGAGCAGGGAGACTCGGCGGCATCGCTTCTCTGGAATCTCTACTGGCACGAGGCACGGGGCAAGGACCTGGCCTACGAGTTGTTCCCGCTTCTTGCCTACCGTAAAGAGAGTCAATTTACCGATTTCCGGTTCCTGAAAGGGCTCATCGGATACCGTAACCAGGCTGGGACGAAACGGCTGACCCTTTTCTGGCTTCCGTTCGGTATCGACTGGGGTGAGGTTACTGCTGCACAATCTCCGGCAACGTTGCCGGCCGGGGCAGGGAGTACACCGTAATGCTTGAGCGGATAGGGAAAAAAATACTCAATTTCTGTGACATCGTCGGCGACCTGCTGATCATGTTCAGCCAGACCCTCTATTTTTTCCGGGAGGCGCCGCGCAATCTCCAGAGCATCTTTACCCAGATAGCGATCATCGGTTATGAAACCGTGCCGGTTGCTTCGGTGATGGCGTTCTTCGTCGGGATGGTCCTCGCATTGCAGACCGGTGTGGAACTTAACAAGTACGGCGGGCAGAACATCATCGGCGCAATTGTCGGTCATTCCATGGTGCGGGAGCTCGGACCGGTCATGACCAGTTTCCTCGTGGCAGGGCGGGCCGGTTCCGCCATGGCGGCCGAGCTGGGGGTCATGCGGGTCTACGAGGAGATTGATGCCCTGAAGACCCTGGACATCAACCCGGTACGGTACCTGATCATGCCTCGCCTCATTGCCAGCCTCATCTGCGTTCCGGCACTGGTCATCTACTCCGATGCCATCGGGATTATCGGCGGCGCGATCATCAGCAACCTGCACCCTAAGATCTTCGTTTCCTACACCACGTATTATGACAGCCTGACGGATGCCCTGAAGATCCGGGAAGTGGGAAACGGCCTGATAAAGTCGGTGGCGTTTGGTGGCATCATCGCCCAGGTATGCTGCTATGTCGGATTCAAGACGTCCGGGGGGGCACGGGGGATCGGTCTTTCCACCACACGGTCGGTGGTCTGGTCATTCATGCTCATTCTTGTAGCGGATTATCTGCTGACGAGGATTTTAATGTAAGCCAAACTTGCCGCTTTCCCTTGTGAATAGGCGGTCCAGGATTGCAGGAGGGATTGAAGATGGCTCTAACCGTTGAAAAAAAGGTTGGTATATTCTTTGTTGTCGGATTGATTGTCCTTGGCGCCTTGCTTGAGGTAGGCGAAAAGTGGAATCCCTTTGAAAAGAAAGTTTCGTACCGGACCTATCTGACAAGCATAACCGGCCTCAAGGTGGGTGACCCGGTCCGGCTGTCCGGCGTGGACGTGGGGAAGATCTCCACCATTACCATTCTGGACGACAAGATTCAGATCGATTTCGATGTAACGCCCGGAACCAAGATCCGGACCGATTCGGTCGCGGGGCTGCGCCTCACCAACCTCCTCGGGGGTCAATTCCTCGGCATCACCTTCGGTTCCCCCAACGCCCCGCTTCTGGAGCCGGGGGGGACGGTAAAGGGGAAGGACGTTGCCAACATCGACGTTATTGTGGACAATGTGAGCGACCTGACCAAGGATGCCAAAAAGTTCATCGAGGAGTTGAACAAGAATCAGAATGATGTCATGCACAAGATATCCGGCATACTCGATGACAACCGTGCCAACCTGCGGGACTCCGTCGCCAACATCAACAGCATAACCGCCAAGTTCGACCGGGGTGATGGCTCCCTTGCGCTCCTCCTGAACGACAAGGCCCTCTACAACAACACCAACGAGGTGACCACCAATCTCAAGGATATCACCGGCAAGATCAGTCGCGGGGAGGGGAGCGTCGGCAAGCTGGTGAATGACGATGCCTTTTACAACGATGCCAAGGTGGCAATGACCGATATCCGGGACAGCATGAAGGATGTAAAGGATATCGCCTCGAAAATCAACAAGGGAGAGGGGACCATCGGCAGGCTGGTGAACGACGGAACGCTCTATACCGAGTTGCGGGATGCCTCGAAGAACATCAGCGAGATTTCCCGGAAGATCAACGAAGGGCAAGGGACGCTCGGCAAGCTGGTGAACGAGGACGGTCTCTACCGGGATACTACCGCCGCCATGAAGAAGGTGGAGAAGGCGGCTGAAGGGCTTGGAGACAGCGGCCCCATATCGGTCCTCGGTTCCATCATCGGCACTCTTTTCTAGCTGGCATGTCCGGCGGCAACTATAGCTGAAGAACAATCACACATGGCGCGAAATTTCGCGCCATTGTTTTTCCGGAGCACTCAATGGATGATTTCCTGCAGATTGCCGTCGGCACGTTTACCATGCGGCCCTACGTGTTCGCCTTTTTGATGGTCTACCTCGTTGCGGCGGTGCTGCACCTGGGGTGGCGGACGACGCTTCTCTTCACGGTCTGCGGCTATCTGGTTTCGTTTGCATCGGAGGTCAGTTCCATAACTACCGGCTTTCCTTACGGCTGGTATTACTACCTGGATGCCACAAAAGACCGCGAACTCTGGATCGCCGGCGTTCCGTTCTTCGACTCTCTCTCCTACGTGTTCCTCTGCTACTGCAGCTATGCAACAGCGCTCTGGACACTGTCTCCCGTCAAAGTCCGGAAATGGGACGTCACCACGCTGGAGACCCGCGCCATACGCCGCTCCTTTGCCGCGCTCCTCCTCGGCTCCCTCTATCAGGCCTTTCTCGACATCATCATCGATCCGGTCTCCCTGCAAGGCTCTCGCTGGTTCCTCGGCCAGATTTACGGCTACCGGGAACCGGGACTCCATTTCGGCGTTCCCCTTTCCAACTACCTCGGATGGTGGCTCGTGAGCGCAGTGATGATTTTCACTCTGCAACGTCTCGACTCCGCCACCCAACGGCGCCTGTCGGGCGATGTTCCACCGCGCGGGGTGCGACACGTGCCTGGCAAGGCGCTTCTCGGTCCCGTCCTCTACCTGTCGGTGGTCATCTTCAATCTGACCGTTGCCTGGCTGATCGGGGAACGGCTCCATTTCCTGACGGGGGTGTTCATCTACACCCTCCCGACCGTCATCGTTCTCGTGCTGATTGTCCGCCGGGCAAACCGTTACAGCAAGGACGAGCTGGCCGAACACCTGCGCGATTACCCCTGGTCACCATCGACTAGTCGTAGAGGATAGATTCAGAGCTCAGCCAGGAGAACCTCCACCACGCGCGCCAGGGTTTCTCCCGCCTGTTTCGAATTCCGTGCCAGCCGCACGAGCTGAGGGATCAGCCAGGGGCGGCGTGTCAACGACCAGAGCACCCGGTGCACCCTGATGTTCATGTTACGGTCGGTGAAGTCGGTAATGTTGAATTCCAGTTCTTCAGCCGCGTCGTCGCTTATGGCCCGCACGGCCAGCAGCGGTATTCCCTCCCGTGCGGCTATCTTTGCCACGGCGGCCGTCTCCATCTCCAGCACCGGATTGACCACACCGGCCGGCAGAAGCCGGGCCGTATCCCGTTTCGCCAGGATGGTCCCGGCCGTGACACAGGTTCCACGGCAGACCTGGAAGGATGTTCCCGCCAGTTTACTCTGCAGCAGGCCGATGGCTGTTCCCGCCAATTCCGGAGATAACCCCTGTTGTTCCGAGAAGAGCCGTTCCCGGGCAAACAAAAGTCGCTGGGCTATGACCACGTCGCCGATCCCGAGGCCGGGGGTGACCGCGCCGGCCAGTCCGAAGTTGATGACGAAGTCGGGTGCGACGGTGGCGATCAGTGTGGCCGTTGCACGGGCTGCCTTCTCCGGGCCGAGACCCGACTCCACCAGGCACGCATCGCGGCTGCCTGCACGAAACCGGTAAAGGGTGAAATCGCCGGCCGTTTCCCGTGCATACATTCCAACGCGGGCGAGGAGCGGCTTGATCTCTTCCGGCATGGCGGCAATGAGACCGATGGTAGTTGGCATACTCTCTCCCGGTGAAATTAGTCGCACGACACTCGAAATCTAGCAGACAGGCTGTTGCCAGGCAACCGAAAAACGGCGGTGTCGGTCTTTAACCTTGACAAAATCCATCCCCCCGTCTATCTTACAAGTTTGCTTTTTTTGAAAAAAGATGAGCAGTTACAGGAGCTTTTGATGAAACCCCTATTCCTCAACCCCCCCACCTTCGAAGATTTTGATGGCGGCGCCGGTGCCCGTTACCAGGCATCCCGCGAGGTCACCTCCTTTTGGTACCCTACCTGGCTCTGCTACCCGGCCGGCATGATAGAAGGCTCCCGGGTGGTCGATGCCCCGGTGCAGCGCCTGGACCTGGCCGGTTGCCTGGCCATTGCCAAGGATTACGACGTGGTGGTGATGTACACCTCCACCCCGACCCTGTCCATCGATACGACCACGGCTCGCGCAATCAAGGCCCAGAAGCCGGGGACCGTGGTTGTCTTCACCGGCCCCCACGTCACCATCCAGCCGGAGGAGACGTTGCGCTTCACCGCTGGGGCCGTGGACATCGTCTGCCGCGGCGAATTCGACTACGCCATTGTCGAACTTTGCGAAGGGCGGGAGTGGGAACGGATCCAGGGGATCAGCTTCATGCGCGACTGCAAGGCCCTGCACACCGAGGACCGGCCGATCCTGACCGATCTGGACGCACTCCCCTTCGTCTCCCAGGTCTACAAGCGGGACCTGCCGATTGAAGAGTACATCATTCCCCACTTCAAGAGCCCCTACGTGGCCATCTACACCAGCCGCGGCTGCCCGGCCAAGTGCACCTTCTGTCTCTGGCCCCAGACCTACTCCGGCCAGCGGATGCGCACCCGTTCCCCCCAGAATGTCTATGAAGAGGTGAAGTGGATCAAGGAGAACCTCCCCCATGTGAAGGACATTTCCTTTGATGACGATACCTTTTCCGCCGATCGCAAGCACGCCCGGGCCGTGGCCGAACTGATCAAACCCCTCAATGTCTCCTGGGTCATCAATGCCCGGGCCAACTGCGACTTCGAAACCCTCAAGATCATGCGTGACGCCGGCCTCCACCACGTCATCGTCGGTTTCGAGAGCGGCAACGAGCAGATCCTGAAGAACATCAAGAAGGGGGTCTCGAAGGAACAGGCGATCCAGTTCGTCAAAGACTGCAAGAAGCTTGGCATCACCATCCATGGCGCCTTCATCATGGGGCTTCCCGGCGAGACCCGGGAGACCATCAAAGAGACCATCGAGTACGCCAAGCGGCTCGATCTCGAGTCGATCCAGGTTTCCCTGGCTTCTCCTTACCCGGGCACCGAGTTTTGGGAGCAGTGCAAGCGCGAGGGGTGGATTGCCTCGGAGAACTACATCGATGACACCGGGCACCAGATGTGCGTCATCAACTACCCCCATCTTTCCAACCAGGAGATTTTCGACGCGGTGGAGCGGTTCTACAGCAAGTTCTACTTCCGGCCCAAGTATATCGCCCGGAGCATCGGCAAGATGATCGTGGACGCTGACGTACGGCGCAAGCTGCTCAAAGAAGGGAAGCAGTATTTCGAGTACATGAAAAAACGGAAGACCGCCCAGCCTGCGAAATGAAAGAACTGATTGTCAATGCCGATGATTTCGGCCTATCTGCAGGGGCCAACCGGGCGATCATCCGGGCTTGGCAGGAGGGGATTCTCACTTCCGCCTCCCTGATGGTCGGAGGCCGAGGTTTCGACGAGGCGGTGGAACTGGCCAGGGCCAATCCCGGCCTCCAGGTGGGGCTCCACCTCACCCTCCTCCAGGGACGGGCCGTGACTGAGCACCGGGGTTTCCCTGCCCTGGCCCACCGGGACGGGAATTTCGGCAACGATCCGGTCCATGTGGGCATGAGGCTATTCTTCGTCAAAGCCCTCCGCAAGCAACTCGTCCGGGAGATCGAGGGACAGCTGGAGCGGTTTGTTGCCACGGGAATTCCCCTCTCCCACGTTGACGGCCACCTGAACATCCACATGCATCCCACCGTCTTCGCCATTCTGGCGGAACTCATGCCCCAATACGGCATCACCACCTTCCGCCTCTCCCTGGAGCGGCTTGGCGTGGAATTGGAGATCGACCGGCGCCGTATGGTGGGGAAGGCCGCAGATGCCTTCATCTTCAGCCGCCTGGCCGCCGCCTGCCGGCCGGTGTTGGACCGGATGGGAATCCGCTATGCCGGCGAGGTAAAAGGGCTTCTCAATTCCGGGCGGATGACGGAGGAATATCTGCTGTGCGCCCTCGACCGGCTGAGGGAAGGGATGACGGAAATCTATTTTCACCCCGGTTGCCATCCCGATGGGGAGCTTGCCCGGTGGATGCCGGACTATCAGCACGAGGCGGAACTGGCGGCGCTGACGAGCCCGCGGGTGAAGGAAAAGCTCCGGAACTTGGGAATAAAACTCAGAAACTATCGGGGGGAAGAGAAAGCATATGCTTAAAACAGTTGTGGTTATGCTCATGGCAGTAACCGCCGGAACCGTCGGCGACCTCCTGCTGGCCAAGGGGATGAAGGAGATGGGGGATATCTCGGCCATGAACCTGCGGGGTATACTGAACGCGGCCATTCAGGCCCTCACCACCCCGAAACTGATGGTCGGCACGGCCATGCTGGCCATCTTCTTTTTTCTCTGGCTTGCGGTTCTTTCCTGGGAAGACCTGACGGTCGCGCTTCCCATGCAGGCTTTGAACTATGTCCTCGTTGCCTTCCTATCCCAGTATTTTCTCGGAGAGGTGGTTTCACCCACCCGCTGGGCAGGAACGGTCCTCGTCTGCATAGGGGTGATGCTCATTACCAAAAGCGGCGGGGCGTAGTGCCGGGCTTTGCAAAGGTAAAGAGACGAAAAAAGGGAGCCCGTATAGGCTCCCTTTTTGATTTCCGTGTCACAAGCCGGATAATCAATTTTTTTTCTTCTGCTGCACCTCGTTGATCGCCTTCTCAAAAATCCCCTGATCGAATCCTTTCAGCACCTTGTCGTCATTGCCGATGACGATGACCGGCACCCCCTGGCTTCGGTACTTCCCCGTCAGGTCCTCCATCGCGGAGTCGTCCAATTCCACGTCCCGGTTGATGAAGGGGATGTTGTTCCTGGTGAAGTATTCCTTGGCCTTCTTGCAGTGGGGGCACCACGAGGTGGAGTAGAGGACGACCTTAGGGTAGCTTGTGGCCTGGGGGGTGACGGCCTTGAGGGGGCTCTGGGGCGCCTCAGCCGCCGCAGCGGCGAACCCGGCAAGGGTAAGAATACAAAGGGTGACGATGGCGGTGAGACGGATCACTCCGAACATATGTGCCTCCTTATGGCAAGGGGTTACGGGGAAACCTGCGAGGTTTTTCCCCCTTTGGGGAGTACCAGTTGGCGCCGGATGAGCTCAAATGCAAGCGGTTTGGACATCCCCGGCCGGCGGACCCGGAGGGCCACCTTGGTGCCGGCCTGGCCTCGCAGGCGGTAATTCACCATCTGCGAGAAATTGCTCCCCTTGGTCGGTTTCCCATCGATATGGGTAATGATGTCGCCGATCTTGATCCCTGCCAGATGGGCCGGTCCACCGGTGACGAGCTGTCTGACCACGATCTGGCCATCTGTCCACGGGGCGCCGTCGATGCCGACACCCCCGAAGTTGCCGGCGGAATTACCGGCCAGTGCCGGCGTCAGCAAGGTCAGGACAAGGAAGAGCGCGTATGTGCAGAGTCTTGGCAGAAACACGACAAAACTATACCCCATGGGGGAGGGGAGGTCAAAATAAAATCAACTCCCCAACTATGCTTTGGCGCCGGGCGCCTGCTGTGCTAAAATTACTGCCAGATGCCAGTCAGGGGGAAGAGTCGGATGGAGAAACGAGTAAGAATCCGGGAGATACTTTCTGCCAGCGAAGCGGGAGTGGAAGCGGTCATCAAGGGGTGGGCGCGGACTGTGCGGGTGGGGAAGGATGTGGCCTTCATCGCGCTCAACGACGGCTCGTGCATGGCCAGCCTGCAGGTGGTGGCAGGGCCTGATCTTCCCAACTACGCTGAAGTGGCCCGGCTCGGCACCGGCAGCGCTTTGGTGGTGACCGGACTGCTCGTGGAGTCGCCGGCCGCTGGCCAGCGGTTGGAGTTGCAGGCACGATGCGTGGAGATCGTCGGCCCGGCTGACGAGAGCTACCCGATGCAGAAGAAGCGTCACAGCTTCGAGTACCTGCGGACGGTTGCCCACCTCCGTCCCCGCACCAATACCTTCGGCGCCGTGTTCCGGGTCCGTTCCATGCTTGCCCAGGCGGTGCACCGCTTCTTTGCCGAGAAGGGATTTCTCTACGTCCATACGCCGATCATCACGGGGAACGACTGTGAAGGGGCGGGGGAACTGTTTCGGGTTACCACCCTCGACATGGCACGCCCGCCGCTGGTGAACGGCGACGTGGACTACGCCGCCGATTTCTTTGGCCAGGCGACGGGGCTCACGGTGAGCGGCCAGTTGGAAGGGGAGCTGTTTTCCCTCGCATTCGGTGATATCTATACCTTCGGTCCCACCTTCCGGGCGGAAAATTCCAACACTGCCCGTCACGCCGCCGAATTCTGGATGATCGAGCCGGAGATGGCTTTTGCCGACCTGATGGCCGACGCCGCCCTGGCGGAGGAATTTTTCCGGTACCTCTGTCGCTTCGTGCTCGATCATTGCCAGGAGGATATGGCCTTTTTCAACGAGCAGATCGACCGGGGACTCGTCCCCCGCATCGAGGCGGTTGCGGCTTCCCCGTTTGCCATAATGGAGTATACCGAGGCCATCGGCCACCTGAAAAAGGCGAAGGTCAGCTTCGAATTTCCGGTGGAATGGGGACTCGATCTCCAGTCGGAGCACGAGCGCTACCTCACCGAGCAGGTGGTGGGAGCGCCGGTCTTTGTCATCAATTACCCTAAAGAGATCAAGGCGTTCTACATGCGGCAGAACGACGACGGGCGGACCGTGGCAGCCATGGACCTGCTGGTCCCCAAGGTAGGGGAGATCATTGGCGGGAGCCAGCGGGAAGAGCGTCTCGACCTCCTTGAAGCGAGGATGGCCGAAGCGGGAATCGACCCTGCCGGCCTCTGGTGGTACCTGGATTCCCGCCGCTGGGGTTCCTGTCCCCATGCCGGCTTCGGTCTCGGCTTCGAGCGACTCATCATGTACCTGACAGGGATGGAGAACATCCGGGATGTAGTGCCGTTCCCCCGGACACCGCGCCATGCGGAGTTTTAGGGATAGCAAGGAGAGGGTCATGCTTTATGGATATAAGGAGGGAAAGCTATGTCCGGCTATGTGAAGCCTGAATTCGTGGTGCTGCTTATTATGATGGTGCCCGGTGCCGTCGGGGGGTGGCTTGCCGCCAACCGGGCCCGGAACGTGATCGGCTGGTGCCTGCTGTGCGCCCTCTTCCCGGTATTCCTCCTGGTCATCTATTTCCACAAGCCGCTGCGGGAGGTGCCGGGTAAGTTCCGTCAGTGTCCCAATTGCCGGGAATTTCTCAAATGGCGGGATACTGTTTGCAAGTACTGCAATACTGAGCAGCCGTCCGGCAGTTGAACATCGGGAGAGGGTGACACAACAACGGCCCCGATCCTTATGGAATGGGGCCGTTTCTTGTGCATGAGCGGGCAGGCGATGAAGAACAAGTCTGACCGCAACGGAATCAGTCGATGTCGTGATTCCGGCGGGAACATGCCGATGGATGTACCGGTATGAGCGACCGTACAGACCTCAGGCCGCCCCTCTTTCTAAATGCCGGCGACGGTCCTGTTCGCGGTATGTCGCCTGGCGCCGCACGCGAACCGGGTCGACCCCGACGGTCACCCAGCCGCTGGAACGCTGAAATTTCACGACCTCGCCCCTATCGATCAGGTCATCCAGCTGGTACTCCTTGACCATGTCGTGGCGACTGTCGGCTCGAATTACCCGAATTAACATGGCACATCCCTCCTTGCCGGCGCTTTTTCGGACGTTGTTGAACCTCTATATTATAATCGATCAATGCAATTTGTCAGCATTATTTTTTTGCTGCGAGGAGATTGTCGAAGGATATGACGTTATCGATGGTCGAGGGAATCGGAGAATTTTTTGTTCTCAAATTCACCGATTCGGGGTATTGTACGGCTTACAAACGGCCTTCAACGGGTCATTCGACTTAATTCAAAAAGGAACCAGCATTCATGACGGACAACCTTATTCCGAGCACCGATTCGGCGTATAGCTATCCGCTTCTCATCAAGAACCTTCTTCATGCGCCATTGGTAAGTGCGCCCGATCAGGAGATCGTCTACCGGGGGGACCGCCGTTTTTCCTACCGGGAGTTTGGCGAAAGGGTTCGTCGGCTGGCAAGCGCCCTCACCGCTCTCGGTGTGAAAGCGGGGGATACGGTGGCGGTGATGGACTGGGACAGTCACCGTTACCTGGAATGCTTCTTTGCCGTACCGATGATCGGCGCCGTCCTGCACACCATCAACGTCCGGCTTTCGCCTGAGCAGATACTCTACACCATCGATCATGCCGAGGACGACATCCTGCTCATCAACAGCGAGTTCCTCCCCATCCTCGACCAGATCAGGGGGCGAATCGATGCGGTAAAGCATTTCGTGCTACTCCACGACGATGGTCCTGTGCCCGACAGCCATGTCACCTTTTCCGGCGAATACGAGTCGCTCCTGGCTGCCGCCTCGACCGACTACCTCTTCCCCGATTTCGACGAGAACACCCGCGCCACCACCTTCTACACCACGGGTACAACCGGCTTTCCTAAAGGTGTTTATTTCAGTCATCGCCAGCTTGTGCTCCATACCCTGGGAGTTCTTGCCGCCTTGAGTACGCCGGCGGTGCAGGGGCGCCTTCACCGGGACGACGTGTATATGCCGATCACCCCGATGTTCCATGTGCATGCGTGGGGGCTTCCCTACATAGCGACAATCATGGGACTCAAGCAGGTCTACCCCGGGCGGTACATGCCCGATCATCTGCTGGGGCTCATCGACCGGGAGAAGGTCACTTTTTCCCACTGCGTGCCGACCATTCTCCATATGCTCCTCAAGTCTCCCCTGAGCCGCACGATCGATCTTTCCCGCTGGAAAGTGATCATTGGGGGTGCGGTCATGACTAAGGCGCTCTGTCTCGAAGCCATGCAACTGGGGATCGACCTGTTTACCGGGTATGGCATGTCCGAGACCTGCCCGATTCTTACCCTGGCCCACCTGAAGCCCGACATGCTGGACGAGTCGCCGGAGATGCAGGCCGACATCCGCTGCAAGACCGGGCTCCCCCTGCCGTTGGTGGACCTGAGGGTGGTAAGCGACGGGATGGAGGACGTTTCCCGCGACGGCAGAAGCACTGGAGAGATCGTGGTCCGTGCCCCCTGGCTGACCCTGGGATATCTGAAGGATCACAAGAATTCGGAGAAACTTTGGGAGGGAGGCTATCTCCATACGAACGATGTCGCCACCATTGATCCCCATGGGTATGTCAAGATTACCGACCGGACCAAGGATGTCATCAAGGTCGCCGGCGAGTGGCTCTCCTCCCTGGAACTGGAGGACATTCTCCTCCATCATCCGGCGGTCGGCGAGGTTGCGGTTATCGGCCAACAAGACGAGAAGTGGGGTGAGCGCCCCCTGGCGCTGGTGGTCCCAAAAGCCGGTGTGACGGCATCGGCCACGGAAAAAGATATCCAGCAGCATATGCGGGGGTACGCCGACAAGGGGTTGATATCCAAGCAGGTAGTGCTGCTTCGCGTCCGATTCGTCGAGACCATCGACAAGACCAGTGTCGGCAAGATCAACAAGGTTGCCCTGCGGGAGAAGTATCTGGCAGGCTGAAACCCATTAACCGCGGGGCCATAGAGGCCTCGAGGACAAGTGTAAAAGGCTTCTGATCAAAGGACACCATAGACAATTATGATAAAGCGACAGACTACCATTAACCGTATCTTCAAGCTAGCCGGCATCGGTCTCCATACCGGTCGGGAAGTGACCTTGGAGTTCCTCCCCCGCAGGGAGCCCGGCATCGCCTTCGTCCATAACGGCCGCCTCATCCCTGCCCGGTACGACATGGTGGCCGATACCCGCCTCTCTACCCAGATCGCCGAAAACGGCGCGTCAGTTGCAACCATAGAGCATCTGATGGCGGCGTTCTACTTCTCAGGCATCACCAATTGCCTGGTCTATATCGACGGCCCCGAGGTGCCGATCATGGATGGCTCTGCCTGGGAGTTCTACCACGAACTCTGGCGGGCGGGGGTGTACGAGTTTCCCGAGACGGGTGTCTATTTGAAGGTGCTGCGTCCCGTAGAGGTCAGGAACAACGATGCCTATGTCAGGGTGAAACCCCTCAACACCTTTGACATTACCATGACCATCGAGTTCCGGCCACCGGTGGGGCGGCAGAAAAAGCGGGTCATGGACGTGGAGAATGCCATCTCCATCATCAATTCTCGCACCTTCGGCTTCCTTGAGGAGCTGGAGGCGATCCAGAAGGCTGGGCTTGCCAAAGGGGCGTCACTGGATAATGCCGTGGCGATCGGTGAGGATTCCATCGTCAATCCCCAGGGACTCCGCTACAAAAAAGAACTCGTGAACCACAAAATTCTCGACATGATCGGCGATTTCTACACGTGTGGCTACCGGATGCTCGGACGGGTGGAGGCGCACAAGACGGGGCATTACCTCAATAACCTGCTGCTCAGGGAGATCTTTTCGGACCCGGACAATTACGCAATCTATTAACCGGCAAATGACCGGAAAATGGCATTAAAAAACCCCCGCCTGAAAAGACGGGGGTTTTTCGTTAGTCCGAAGCCGCGGGCCGCAGTCGTCACTCAGGCACCACGATGCCGGTAATGTAGTACTCAGTTTCGCCAAAGCATCGTGTCGGGACCCCTTTGTGCTGTTCGTAATGGAGAACCACCCGTTTTCCCATGGAACGGTTGATCTGTTCGGCAACCGCATCGCTGCGGACGCTGAATATGAATTTCTCGGGGATTGATCCCGGTACGGGAACCATGGCCAGTTCCCCTTCCCACGTCTTGCAGAGCCACCCCTTGTGTGAGAACTTCTGGATGTACCCCGCTCTTTCTCCACTGGAAAAGCTCCAGGCAAGCGTCAGCCAGGTATAGCCGGCACCTGCGCCGATTACCAGTAGCAAGACGATGAGGCACCAGAGGAATATCTTTGATTTCTTGATGGGCATGGGGATATGCTCCTTCTGCGTCAGGCATGGTTAGATTCATTGGTAAGGCTTGCTGAAACAGGATTCACGAGTGGAAGATACCCCTTTCTTCACGTCGGGTCAAGGGGGAAGCGGTGAGAATGCTTAGTCAAACCCAGAATTATTCTTCTGAGCAGATGAAGCGACGGCAGATGTCCGGGCGATCCTCGTAGATGGTGCATCTCCCCTGGACGAGGAACTCGCAGCCGTTTTCGATGATCAGCTTGTGGTGTCCGGTGAGGGAGAAGTGGAGACGGTTTGCGCCGAGGGCGAGCAGCCGCTCGTACTCTTGCCAGGTAAGCTCTACTGCGGGAAAGGAGCGACAGCAGGCGCCGTCGCATCCCCTACAGCGGTCGGGATTGTCGGCCGGCCGGTCGAGAAGGGCGCCGTGAAGTCTTGTTTTCGAGCGTTCACGCCAGAGCATGTCAGCCTCCGTACGATTCAGACCCGACCAGACGGGTCACTTCCTGTCGACTGTTACGAGGAAGGGGTTGAGGAGGCCGTTCTGGTCGAGAAAGCTTGTGGTTGTCCCAATCCCTTGGGGTATGATCCTGCTCAGGTGATGTTCCCGTTCCAGGTGGACGAGAAAGGGGAGGTTGCCGTAGAGGGAAAATCCGAACCGACTGGCCATATTTTCGGCGGTTTCGGTTTCCAGTGCCCGGCCCCGATCCTGGGTCGCGGCAACGTAGTGCAGGGGGAAGGAGGTGACGTTCCGGTCGAGACTCTCGACAAAGGCACGCTTTTCCTCCGACGACAGTTCGGCGAAATCGAGACCGCACCAGCGGCTTTCCCTGGTGGAAAGGAGGGCCCGGCAGGAGAAGGGTCGCTCCTGGTAGATGCCGCAGCTGCAATCATCGTCGAGGAACGGGCAGTAGCCGATCCTCTGCCGATGCATCCTGAGATAGGACTTCAGGTCGGCAATCTCACGAACGTTTGTCAAGAGGCGGTCCGTGTGTTCCCGAACCTTGGCGGACTGGAGTGCGGAGAGGGATGCGGAGATACGAAGGGCTTCGGGAAAGGTGCAGTTGACCGCCAGGGTGCAGCAGTTACTGCACCCCTTGCCGCAGAATAGCTTTCCTCCCTGCCGCGTGTATCTGTCGATCCACGACGCGACTTCACTGTCGAAGAGAGCTTGCTGCTCACGTACCGCGTCGGTAAGGTGCCGCCACATGGAGTGCCTCTCCCTGAAGGAATTGGTGGGATGGGGGAAAGAGTAACCGGTTCGGCCGCGGAGGTCAAGGGGTATGCATCTATCCCCCCATACTGGCACCATACTGACGTTATTCTCCTTGACAGGGGTTCCCCAAAACTGCTAGGGTCATTACTACTACAAGCGGTTCCCGGATAAACAACGAAATCATCGTAAGCCCCGGAATATCTCCGGGGCTTTTTTCTTGCGGAACACAGAAAGAAGGAAACCAGATGCACTTCAAGAAATTCAACCTCCATCCCCACGTGACAGCCGGCGTTACGGCGGCGGGCTACGTGGAGCCTACACCGATCCAGACCCAGGCGATCCCATCCGTCATGGAAGGGCGCGACGTCATGGGACTCGCCCAGACCGGCACCGGAAAGACCGCTGCCTTCGCACTCCCGATCCTGCATCGTCTCATGCAAGGGGACCGCGGCCATGTCCGCGCCCTCGTCATCGCCCCCACCCGCGAACTGGCGGAGCAGATACATGAGTCCATCATCGCCCTGGGGAAGCAGACCCGCATCCGGAGCGTCACCGTCTACGGCGGTGTCAACATCAATCCCCAGATTGACAAGCTGAAACGGGGGGTCGAGGTGGTCGTCGCCTGTCCCGGAAGGCTCCTGGATCACATCGGCCAGGGGACCATCGACCTCTCCCGGCTGGAAGTGCTGGTCCTGGACGAGGCAGACCAGATGTTCGACATGGGGTTTTTCCCCGACATCCGGCGCATCCTCAAGCAGCTTCCCCCAAAGCGGCAGACCCTCCTTTTCTCTGCCACCATGCCCGATGAGATACGCAAGCTTGCCCACGAGGTCTTGAACGACCCGGTCACCGTCCAGGTGGGGAACACCGCTCCCCCGGTCACCGTCAGTCATGCCCTCTACCCGGTAGAACAGCACCTCAAGACCCCCCTGCTCCTGGAGCTTCTCCATCATACCGATACCGAATCGGTACTCATCTTCACCCGGACCAAGCACCGTGCCAAGCGCCTGGGGGAGCAACTGGAGAAGGCCGGTTACAAGGCTGCCTCGCTCCAGGGGAACCTGTCCCAGAACCGGCGTCAGGCAGCGCTCGACGGGTTCCGCGACGGCACCTTCCAGGTCCTCGTTGCCACTGATATTGCCGCACGGGGAATCGACGTTTCCCAGGTTTCCCATGTCATCAACTACGACATACCCGATACCGCAGAGGCCTATGTCCACCGCATCGGCCGGACCGGACGTGCTGCCAAAAGCGGCGACGCATTTACCCTGGTGACCAGTGAAGACGGCGTGATGGTGCGTACCATCGAACGGAAGCTGAATGCTTCTATCGAGCGCCGGACGGTGGAAGGTTTCGATTACAAGGTTCCCGCCCCCCGCAAGGATGCCGAGTTCGCCCGTCCGCCGCGACAGCCGATGCCGGGCCGCAAACCGCAGGGGGACAAGAAAAACGGCCCTCGCGGCGGGACTTCTCCTAAAACGGATGGTGGCAAATCCCATGCGCCTGGCCGGGGGGGACAGCAGCCGGGAGCGCCATCCCGGACCCACGTCAACCGGTCGCGACGGGGCAACTGACGCACGGTCGAAAACAGAAGAAAAAAGAAGGGGAGAGCCAAGGTGGCCACTCCCCTTTTTTTATGCATCGGGACGAAACAGTGTCACTCCTTCTGGTGTCTGGCAGGCTGGAAAAGTCTCACCAAGGACCAGTGAGCTTATCGTCGACTAATCTGGTACTGTTGCGGTTATTTCCCGAACACCTTCCTCAGTAGTTCGGTTGCTCTGGCAGCGGGGTCCGTCCGGATCTTTTTCTCTTCTTCCCCCAGCATGGTGAAGAGCCCGTCCACCGCTTTGGTCGCCACGTAGCTGTCTATGTCGAACGATGTGCCGGTCACGAAGGGGAGCGCCCCGTAATTGGTCATCATCCCCTTGTAGGCGCGGGTGGCACCGACCTGGTTCATGCTGTCGGCGATGACCGGTTTGAAGGCGGCCTGGATTTTTGCGCCGGTTTTACTCTTGAAATAGTCGGTTGCCGCCGTATTTCCTCCCTGGAGAATGGTCCGCGCATCGGTAAAGGTCATCTCCCTGAGAGCGCCGACAAAGTATTCCGTCGCCATGGGGGCGGCTTTTTCCGCTGCCCGGTTCATCCCCAGAACGACTTCGTCCACCTGGTGCTGAAATCCCATCTTGCCGAGCAGGTCGGCGACGTTGCGGATTTTTTCCGGCATGAGAATCTTGATCGCCTGGTTGCCGAAATATCCGTCGGGTTGTGCCACCGCCTTGACTGCCCGGTCGGTGCCGGTGGAAAGTGCCTCCTTGAGTCCCTTGACGATCGTTGCGTCATCAAGACCGGTCTGCTGTAGGGAAGGAAGACCGAGCCCCTTGGACAGGTCGTCCAGGAAACCCGCCTGGCAGCCGGTGACCATCAGAAGCAAGGAAAAGAAGCTGATGAAAAGTGAACGTTGCATGGTGATCCTCCTTGGTGGTGAAGTCCTGAAGGACAGAGGCTTGTCTGTATAACGTTCTTATGTTGGGTCGAAGAGGGCGTCCAGGGTGTCGAAGTCGAATGCCATGTCGGCCAGGTTTTGCACAAGGGAGATTTTTTCCGTATCCTCGGCGGTCAGCTTGGAGACATCCTCGGTGATGAGCCGGTGCAGTTCGGCGGTGGTATGGCTTTGGGTGCGCAGGTAGGGGATATTGCTCCGGTCGAGAATCTGCTGGGTGATTTTGCCGACGGGAATGATTCCCGGGATGACCAGCCCCACGATTTTTTCGCGGTATTCGGGGATATGGTAGAGGTTGGCCAGGGTCACCAGCAGTTCGTCACGGCTGCTGGTGACGATGAGGAGTGACGAGTCCTTCAGAAGCTCCGCGACCCTCTGGGTGGATGCGGCACCGATCTGGACGTGGTTGATGATACGCCGGGCATCGCGCATGTTGCCATTAAGGGGGAGATCGAGGAGCACGGAAACGCGGTGGAGTGTCGGGTTGGCCAGAACGGGCTGATAATCGAAACCCGCGAGGACTTTAAACGGTTCTCCGGCAAATGCCCGGCGCAGGTAGTCGATGGTTCGGTCGCGTTTTTCGGGTATCAGCTTGTTGGCCAGGATGGCCCGTACCTCAACCCCTTCCCTTTCGAAGAGGGCCAGGTTCGCATGGACGGCATCCACCACATTGCCGATGCCGCCGCCGGTCACCATCAGTACCGGTGCATCGAGCATCCGGGCTATACGCGCGTTGGACATCCCGATGACCGAACCGACCCCCACATGCCCCGATCCCTCGATGATGAGAAAGTCGCACTTTTCTTCCAGCTCGGAGCAGGCATCCATGATCTGTTGTTGCAGGTATCTGACAGGCAGTTCGCCATCGATGGCTTTTCTGGTGGAGTCGGCGTGAAGGACCACCGGCGACATGAGGGGCAGGTCCTTTTCCAGCCCGAACACCTGGGCCATGAGGGCTGCATCCTTGTCGACTTCGACCTGGTTCATGACGGTTGGCTTTGGGCCGAGGGGCTTGATAAAGCCGACCCGACGGTATTTTTTTCGGGCCAGGTGCAGCAGGAACAGACTTGTCGTTGTTTTACCGATATTCTGGCCGGTTGCGGCAATGAAAATTTTTCGGGCCATGACGTCCACCTGTCTTGCTGAGAGCAATTTCCCAAGATAATGAAACAAGGGGGCAGGCTACCCACAACATGTAACCTGTCCCCCCTTGTAAATGTAGATCTGTTGAAAGGGGCTACTTGTTGTGTCCTTTTCCCTTCCCTTTCCCACGGCCATTACCTTGGTCCGGCTGATTGCCCGGCTGGCCATTGAGGACGAAATCACCCCGCTTGAGGGCATGGAACTCGGGGGACCCCGGTTTTATCCCCAGGCTTTGAGCGATTACTCCCCACCCTTTCCCTTTTTTGGATTGATAGACCTGCATGACTCTCTCGGGGGGGACGTTTGCCATCTGTCCGAGCTGGTAGACCATGAAGGCATCGGCAGGGTCTTTCACTGAGCCGATAACGGCGCTTACCTGGGCACCGGGGATGCCGAACTGGGCACTCAGCCTGCCGGAGAAGCCGGAGAGGTCGGCCCTGGCCTGGACATTCAGGCTGGAGAGGAAACTGTCGAGTCCGCCTCCTCCGACTGCCGCGCCGGAGAATGCCAGGACCGCCAGTGCTGCAAGAAGGAATCTTTTCATGCGGTTCTCCTTAATGAAGTGTTTATGGCTGGATGCCACGGAAAAAGATTAGGGGAGGAACAGTGGAGAGTCAAGGAGAAAAAACATGAAACGTGGCAGCTCGTTGCCTTCCGGACGATACCCCAACACTGCACTGCCAGTTGTTGAAAAGGAAAACTGTTTTCAAAAACCAGGAGCTTCTGTTATGATGTAATCATCGAAGAAGATGTGGAAAGGGGGGTCAAACCCATGAGAACCACTGATTATGACAGAGTATGTTACCTGACCGAGCAGAGGGACGAACGGGTTCCTGTGAGAAATCTGCGGACCGGGCAGATCGGTTATACATTCGGATGTACCCAGGAAGGTGCGACTGTCCAGGTAAAGCTGGAGAATGGCGAACTGGATTCGTGGGGGAGGGAAGAGTGTAGTGAAGTGACCCACTGAATCTGCGATGGGGGAGTTAAAGGGAAAGGGGGAGAGGCGACAAGACCCTTCCCCCTTGTTGTACAGGGACTTGGCCGCGGAATGATGTTCAGAGCATGAGAATCTTGTCGCGGAATATCAGTATCTCCAATGCCAGGGTCGCCTTGGTCAGGAGTTTCTGAAGATCGGGGACCATCGCGCTCAGGTCTTCCCCTTCGGCATAGATGATGTTCACCAGCCGTCCACCGATGAGAATCGGCATGAGCAGCACTGCTGTCGGCTGGCCGCCGCCGAGTGCATCATTAAGCAGGTGGTTGATGGGTGTCTCTTGCAACGGTCCGAGGTAAACGCCTGCGCTGTCGGCGACGGTCTTCAGGACGGACGGCTCGTTGAGGGGCAAATGCAGCTTGTCGAGTCCGGTGATGGTCAACTGCCGGTCAAACCCCATCCAGAAGGTCGCCGTATGGTTCTTGATCCGGAAGAGCGCTACCCGCTTCAGCTTGCTCCCCAACTCGGTCACCAGCAGATCGGCGATATCCTCGCTGCTCTCGGCGTAGGCGAGCCCCTTAGAAACCGCATCCGGCTCGAACCGGCGAATCTGTTCCGACCACGCGCCCTCTTCGACGATTTCAAGATCTTCCAGGTACTCTTCCGGTTCATCCTGTTCTTCCTGTTCTTCCTGTTCCATCTCCTGTGGTGAGGAAGTTACAGGGGATGGAGGCGGTGCTTGCTTCGGCGGCGGTTGCACCGCAGGTTCCGGAGCGGTCGCTGCCGGCTTCTGACCCTGCTCCGCCGGGACAGTGGAAGGTGGCTCCGGAGCGATTGCGACCGGTTTTGCCGGTTGGGCTGCGGCTGCCGCCTGTTTCTTCACGTCGATGATTTCAATGATGTGCTGATAGCGGGGGGGCATGTCCGCCTGGTAATACTTGCTGAGAGCCTGGGCGAGCCTTACCTCGGGGGTTATGAGGGGGCGGATGATGAAGCCGGTAATGAAACCGATCTCGTCGATGGCCTTCAGGTCGGCTGGGTCCGACATGACCAGACTGAGACGCTTTTTTTCGAGTTTAAGGGGGATGACGCCATATTTGATGGCCAGGTCGCGGGGGAGCAGGTCAATGGTCTCCTGGGGGATGGTCAGGAGTTGTCGGGGGGATACGTACGGCACGGCGAGCTTGTCGCTCAGAAAACGTGCCAGTTCTTCTTCGCTGATGTATCCCAGTTCGATGAGACTGGTTCCGATCTTGCCACCGAAGATGACGCGGTTTTTCAGCGCGTCATCGAATTGCACACGGTTTATGAGACCTGCATTGAGCAGCATGTCGAGCAGTGTGATTGCCACGTGATGCCTCCTTGGGGTCGTCGGCGGACGTCAGGATTTTGAACTCGCATACTATATCACGACGAGATTATCACGACGACATATTTTCAACGTCGACGGAGTGGGTCCTGCCGGCTGCCTTTCCAGCGAACTGCCGTCCTCTAGGTTCTTGGTTCGGTCCTGGTAATCATGCTGAGATGGTCGAGCCCCAGCAGTTCCTTCGCATCATGCATCGCCGCGGCGTAGCCATCTTTGCAGTTGAGCAGGATCCCGTTCGGGGTGCCGTCCTCCTGCCACGGCCATCCGGTTCTGACCAGCATGAGCAGGACCAGTTCAAGTTCATCCCGTCTCTTCCTGAGACCGGCCATCTCTTCCACCGCTTGGGAGAGGAGCGTCCGGTCCACGCGGCCATCCTCTCCGCATGCTTTCAACCGTTCCAGAACGTCCGGCATGGCAGTTCCTTTCCTTGAGCCCGACCCTTACGCCTTATTCTTCTACGTTCCGCTTCTCGTAGGTAGGCCAGAAATCGCCGTTGAGTGCCCTCACCAGTGCCGCGAGTATCTGGTCCTGCTTCTCGCGGGGGTAGTGATAGCCGGCACTGACGCTCCCGTTGCTGCCAAGACTCATCCCTCCAACGGTCCAGTTCCCCCAGGACGAGTTGCTCCAGGTGGTGGCGCCACTGGCGGTTTCCCAGAGCCTGGCGCTCATCCGGCCGTCGACCTTGGCCTTCACTCCGGCCGCGAGAGATTTCAGGTCGGTGGAAAACTTGACATCGGGTTGGGGGTCCGTCAAATCGACGGTTCCGGTTATCACCGCCGCCACGCCATAATGGTCGCCGATGGCCTTGACGGCTTTGAAGTCGAGAACGTCGTATCCAGCGTCCTTCAGTACGCTTGGCTGGCTGCCGAGCTCCAGAATCCGGACCCCCGACTGCGCCGCGTGGAGATTGTTGATGAATTTCTTGGTGGCGTCTGCTCCCAGTCCCGGCGGCCGTGAAACGAATTCGATCACACCGATGGCTGGGTAGTTTGCCAGCTCGACGTGGGGAGGAATGGTGACCGTTATCGTCCGGGCACAGCCGAAGAGGGTCACTACTGCCACCGCCAGGGCCGGTAAACGCAGCCAGCGCATCAATAAAAAGATCTGTAACGAAGGCCATGCCATCTTCATGGGTTTGCTCCTCACGTGAAAATATATGGTGATGTGTTAGCAGGATTTTTGTGTAAATGCAAGTGGGGAACCCGATGCGTTGCCACGCTTCCTGAGACCATGTTCGTTGAGAGTCTCGCAGCGCCGCTTGAGCGGGCTATTGACAATTGACCGGATGGTGGTTAAATCGGAACTGGGAAGGGGTGGCGGCAAGAAATGGGAGATACGTATATGGCCATGAAGATGTCGAAAATTACCGCGTGTGACGTAACGGATTGTTCATATAATCAAAAGCAGCAGTGCCATGCCCTTGCCATTACGGTGGGAGGCCCCGAGCCGTGCGCATGCTGCGATACCTATCTGCATGCCGCTGCAAAGGGGGGCGTTGCTGACATGACCGGCAGCGTGGGCGCGTGCAAGGTTGATTCCTGCTCGTACAATACTTCCTTCGAATGTTCCGCATCCACCATCAAGGTCGGACTGCATCAGGGCCATGCCGATTGCGCGACATTTAAAGCCAGGTGACCATGGACGGTGAAGCAGTTCCGGCAGCGTTACCCGCCATCCCTTCCCCGGGAAACGCCCATCGTTTTACCGACGTGTGACGGCATGCCGGTCACTTTCCTGCTTATGAAAACGCCCCGCCGGCGGTTGCCGACGGGGCGTGTCAATTACAGCCCGAGCTGTTTGAAGAAGTCGTTCCCCTTGTCATCCACCAGGATGAACGCCGGGAAGTTCTCCACCTCGATCTTCCAGACCGCTTCCATTCCCAGTTCGGGGAAGTCGATGCATTCCACCTTCTTGATGTTCTCTTCGGCCAGTACCGCCGCCGGGCCGCCGATGGAGCCGAGGTAGAATCCGCCGTACTTCTTGCAGGCATCGGTCACCTGTTGGCTGCGGTTCCCCTTGGCGATCATGATGAGCGAGCCCCCCTTGGACTGGAGTTCGTCCACGTAGCTGTCCATCCGGCCGGCCGTGGTGGGTCCGAAGGAGCCGGAGGGTTTGCCTTTCGGGGTCTTGGCCGGACCGGCGTAGTAGATCGGGTGCTTCAGGAGATACTCGGGAAGCGGCTTGCCGGCGTCCATGATCTCCTTGAACTTGGCGTGGGCGATGTCCCGACCGACAACGATGGTGCCGTTCAGGAGGAGCGGGGTAGAGACCGGATGTTTGGAGAGCTCTGCCAGAATCTCTTTCATCGGCCGGTTGAGGTCGATCTTCACGCCGTGCTCATGCTTGCCCCGGTACTGTTCGGGGATGAGGCGGCCCGGGTTCCGGTCCATTTCCTCGACGAAGAGGCCGTCCTTGGTGATCTTCGCCTTGATGTTGCGGTCGGCGGAGCAGGAAACCGCCATGCCGACGGGACAAGAGGCGCCGTGGCGGGGGAGACGGATGACCCGGATGTCGTGGGCGAAGTACTTGCCGCCGAACTGGGCGCCGATACCGAGCTTCTGGGCCGCTACCAGGAGCTTGTTCTCCAGTTCGACGTCGCGGAACGCCTGGCCGTGCTCGTTTCCCGTGGTGGGAAGAGTATCCAGGTCGTGGGCGGAGGCGAGCTTAACCGTCTTCATGCAGGCGTCGGCACTGGTGCCGCCGATGACGAAGGCGACATGGTAAGGGGGACAGGCGGCGGTCCCCAGGTATTTCATCTTGTCGACGAGGAATTTTTCCAGTTTCTCGGGGGTGAGGAGCGCCTTGGTTTCCTGGAAGAGCATGGTCTTGTTGGCGGAGCCTCCTCCCTTGGCCATGAAGAGGAACTTGTAGTAATCGCCGTCGGTGGCCATGATGTCGATCTGGGCCGGCAGGTTGGTGCCGGTGTTCTTCTCTTCGTACATGTCCAGGGCCACAGTCTGGGAGTAGCGGAGGTTCTCTTCGGTGTAGGTCTTGTAGATCCCCTTGCTGAGCCACTCCTCGTCCTTGACGCCGGTCCAGACCTGCTGGCCTTTCTTTGCGACAACTGTCGCAGTGCCGGTATCCTGGCAGACGGGGAGCTCGAAGTTGGCGGCGATTTCGGCGTTGCGCAGGAAGGCCATTGCCACGCCCTTGTCGTTCATGGACGCTTCCGGATCACCGAGAATCTTGGCGACCTGCTCGTTGTGTGCAGGGCGGAGGAGGAAGGAGACGTCCCGCATCGCCTCGTTGGCCAGAATGGAAAGCGCCTCGGGACAGACCCGAACCACATCCTTGCCGGCGAACTTGTCGGCTTCAACGTATTTCTCCGAGCCTTCGATCTTGCGGTACTTGGTCTCGTCTTTGCCGAGGGGGAACGGGTCCTGATACTTGAATTCGGGGGTTGCCATAATCTCTTCTTCTCCTTTCGATGAATTGGATGATAGCTGAGCCGGGTGCCGCAATTGGCGGAAGTGGCGGAAGTGGCGGCCGTAAACCCCACAACCGTATTCCGTGGCTCTTGCTTGAAGTGTATACAGTATGCTGTTCGGGCATAGTATTGGAAAAATCTGATTTTGTCGAGAGGGAAGTTTGGACAAATCTGTTGCGGCATGTGGTGAAATCCGGGTTATACTTAATGAGTCTGATGGAATTCGCCGCATATGTCTCAGGGGGGACGTTCACATGTTCATGGAGTTCCTGGAAAAACTGCCGAAATGGTTCATTGTGCTGATCGGTATGGGGATGGTGGTGGGTGTGGGGTACATGGACTACCTGACCGGCGACTACTCGGTCTTTGTCTTCTATGCCCTGCCGGTTTTCCTGGTTGCCTGGTTCGCCGGTCTGAAGCCGGCCGTATTCATCTGTCTGCTGGCAGGCGTAGCCAGGTTCGCCGCTGACCAGTCCCTCGGGTCGGTCGAACGTCTTTATATCTGGAACGCCGGCCAGGACATGTTTTTCCTGATAATCGTCGCCGTGCTCATTGCCTATCTGCACAAGGTGCTGGAGTAGGGGGGTGAAAGCCGCGTTTCCCCGCTCGGCAATTCCACCACATTACTGATGCATCTTCCTGCCGGGACCGGGGAAACTCAAAATCTGTTGACAGTGGTGCCGGGCGGAGGGTAATACAGAACAGGGCCGCGGTGGCCCAGACCTTCATCCGTGGGGATTGTTCATGAATATGAGACGGGGAGAATTCCTGCCCCTCGTGCTGTTTGCCCTGCTGGTGGTCCTCTTCTGCATGACCAGGTATGCCGATTACGACCTCTGGTGGCACATGAAGCTTGGCGAAAGTCTCCTTGCCACGGGGGGGCTTTACCGACTCGATACCTTTTCCTACACCTTTGCAGGACATCCCCAGTTCACCGGCGAATGGTTGGCGGACCTGCTCATCTACCTTGCCTACGTGGCAGGTGGGCTGCTGGGGGTGAACCTTCTCAAGGGGACTGTTCTCCTTGGGGCCTTCGGGTTCATGTACGGTGCCCTGCGTGATCGGACCCGTGAAGAAGAGCAGGGGTTCACGGCCGTCATCCTTACCCTCCTCGTCATGCTTTTTGCCCTGCGCTTCCGGCTCTACGTCCGTCCCTACATCTTCTCCATCTTTTTTCTGGCGGTTTACCTCTGGTGTTTCTCCCGTTACGCCCGTACCCGTGATCAGCGGCTCCTCTACGTTCTTCCGGTGATGCAGGTCGTATGGACGAACCTGAGCGTCGGTGCGGTCTTCGGTCCGGTCGTGGCCGGTTTTTTCGTCATCGGAGAAATGGCAGCCGATCGGCAGCGGCCATTTCTCCACCTGCCGGTCCTCTTCCTCATCGCCGCCGCTACCCTTGTCAATCCGGAGACGTACCGCATTTACACCCTGGCGCTCAATCTCTCCGGTGACCCGTTCAAGGCGTTTGTCGGCGAGTACCAGCCACTCACCGCCCAGATCCTTTGGGGATACGGGCTCAGATATACCCTTCCGTTCCAGATACTGGTCGTTGTGGCGACGCTCTATTTCGTCCTCTGTCGGGGGTGGCGCAACCTGTTCCATCTCCTCCTCGTTGCCTTCTTCCTTTACGAGACGGTACAGCAGGTCCGGATGATAGAGTTGGCTACCCTGGCTGCAGGTCTTTGTGCCGTTACGCCGGTGGCACAGCTGATCTCCCCTGTCGCACGGTTTCTCAAGGGGGGCGCGCGGTTCATCCCTGTCGCCGTCGCACTCGTACTGGTCGGTGTCATACCGGTATCGGTTGTGGGGAACCGGACCTATGTCTTCGGTTACGGTCTCAAGCAGGATGCCTTCCCCGACGGTGCCCTGGCGTTCCTGGACCGGGAACATGTTGCCGGCCGGATGTTCAATAGCTATTCCTTCGGCGGCTACCTCATCTGGACGGCACCGGAACGGAAGGTCTTTTTCGACGGACGCTATGCCCGGCTCTACAATCCCGATTTTTACCGACTCTACAACGATGCCCTGTCGAGCGCCGATGCCTGGCGGACGGCGACGCAGCGGTACGGTTTCGACTATGCCCTGTTTGAGTACGATCTGAAGAGCCGGAATTTCCCCCGTCACCTGGCCGACAACCCCGACTGGGCCCTGGTCTACTGGGACAACCATGCGGTGGTCTATCTGAAGCGGACCCCCGCAAACCAGCCGGTCATTGACCACTACGAGTACCGGGTCACCCGACCGAACTTTTACAATTTTTCCTACCTCGGCCGCTACCGGGAACCCGCGGCGGTCCGGGCTGCGCTGTCGTCCGTCAACCGGGAGATCGCCCTCAATCCGGCCAACCAGGAGCCCTACCTTGCCAAGGCTTTCCTTCTCTACCAGCAGGGGCCCGCAGCCTATCCGACCGCCCTCGAGGCTGTCAGGGCTGCCATGCCGCTGCGCCCCGACCTGGCCATGAAACATTCCGCCCTTGCGTTTCTTCTGGCGGAGCAAGGGTTCGCCGAGCAGGCCAGGGCCGAGATTTCGCGGGCGCTGGAACTCGACCCGTTCGATGCCATGGCATGGGACCTTGGGCCGCGGCTTGGCATGAAGATGAAGAAGCCGACCCGCTCTCCCCACGGATGAATTTGTTCGTGCATATCCCGTCGATGGTGCGTAAACGAAAAAGGCGCGGAGCTTGAGGCTCCGCGCCTTTTGTCGTCCGTGACGGCAGGATCGTGATTACTGCCCCAGGGCCACCTTGAGGTCTGCTTCCGGGGTGGTGATGGGGCCGAGGTTGAAGTTTTCCACCAGGAAGTTGAGGACGTTGGGGGTAATGAAGGCCGGCAGCGCGGGGCCGATCTTGATGTTTTTGATCCCCAGGTGGAGGAGGGACAGGAGGATGACAACCGCCTTCTGCTCATACCAGGAGAGGATAATGGAGAGCGGCAGGTCGTTGACGCCGCAGTTGAAGGCGCCCGCCAGGGCCAGGGCGATCTGCACCGCCGAATAGGCGTCGTTGCACTGTCCCACGTCCAGGAGCCGTGGAATGCCGCCGATGTCGCCGAACTCCAGCTTGTTAAAGCGGTACTTGCCACAGGCCAGGGTCAGGATGACGCAGTCGCTGGGAACCTTTTCCGCCAGTTCGGTGTAGTAGTTGCGTCCCGGTTTGGCGCCGTCGCAGCCGCCGATGAGGAAGAAGTGCTTGATGGCACCCGCTTTAACCCCGTCTATGACCTTGTCGGCGACACTGAGAACTGCGTCATGGCCGAAGCCGGTGAGGATCTCCTTGTCCGGAGCATCGGCGAGTTCGGGACATTCGAGGGCCTTGTTGATCACTTCGCTGAAGTTCCAGCCGGTGATGTGCTTGATGCCGGGCCACCCCACCTGTCCCCAAGAGAAGAGGCGATCCTTGTAGGAGTCGGCCGGACGCTGGATGCAGTTGGTGTTGAAGATGATGGCGCCGGGGAAGTTGGGGAACTCCTTGTGCTGGTCCTGCCAGGCGCCGCCGAAGTTGCCGTAGAGATGGGAATACTTCTTCAGTTCCGGGTAGGCGTGGGCCGGGAGCATCTCGCCGTGGGTATAGATGTCGATCCCTTTCCCCTCGGTCTGTTTCAGGAGCTCCTCAAGCATGCGCAGGTCGTGACCGGAGACGAGGATTCCCTTGTTCTTCCTGGTGCCGATCGGGACCTTGGTCGGTACCGGCTTGCCGTAGTGGGCGATGTGCCCCTCGTTGAGCATTCCCATCACCTTGATGTTCAGCTTGCCGCACTCCATGGTGAGGCCGACGAAGTCCATCAGTCCCTTGGCCGGATCGGTGGTGGTGGCCAGCGCCTTGTGGAAGAAGGCGAAGACTTCCTCGTCCTTTCTGCCGAGGATAAAGGCGTGGTCGGCATAGGCGGCCATACCCTTGAGACCGTAGATGAGGATCTCGATGGCGGAGAGGATGTCCTGGTCGGTGTGCTGGGTGCTGATGCCGTGCTCTTTCCCCTGTGTGACGAGCCCTGCCAGGTCGCCGGCGATGACCCAGGCTGCGGGGCCGGTGGTGATCGGGGGGGCACTGGCGCCGTTCTTGGTGCGGTAGGCGGTCTCGTAGATCGCCTTAATCTTTTCCTTGCTGTCGTAGCATTTACGGAGCTTGCCGGCGATGCTGACCGGGTCGAAGTCCACGTTGGTGACAGTGGTGAAGAGCCCCTCGATCAGGAACAGGTCGACCGTCTCGTCCTTGGCGCCCAGCTCCCGCGCCTTGTCGGCATAGATGGCAACCCCCTTCAGCCCGTACAGCATCAGGTCCTGAAGGGCGGCGACTTCCGGATTCTTGCCGCAGACACCGATCACTTCGCAGCCGGTTCCCTTTGCTGCCTGCTCACACTGGTTACAAAACATTTCTGACATGGACGTCCTCCTTGGTAGAATAGTGGGGGGAATCCCCCCGCGTGTAGGTTCAGGGCTCTTCAACTATAGCCCGCTGGCGTTGTTTTGCAACTTGCCTGGTACCGAACATACACCGGGCGGATGGGCGATTCCTTGACCTTGGTCAAGATTCGGCAGAAAGAGACAGGTTCCGGAAATATAGATGGGGAGTTGCGGTACTAACGGCGTGTAGTACTCTGTTGGCAGGCGAAGGGGAAGAGAGACTTCTCCTTGATGGGAGGGTGACGGTGGAGAGCGACCGCATCAAATGGGACGACCGCTATGCAGGGGCGGAACTGGCGATGGGAGAAGAACCCTCCCGTTTCCTGGTGGAGCGGATCGATCAGATACTGTCCGTTTGTCCGGGACAGGAAGCCTTCGATATCGCCTGCGGGGAGGGGCGTAACAGTATCTTCCTGGCCCGTCACGGTTTCCGGGTGACGGGGGTGGACATTTCACCGGTGGGGCTGGCCAAGGGGCGGGAGCGGGCCGCTGCAGGGTCGCTGGCTATAGATTTCCTGCAGGCCGACCTGGAGACGTACCGCTTCACCGCCACCTACGACCTCATCGTCAACATCAACTTCCTGTTACGGGAACTGATCCCCCTGGCCGTGGCCGCCCTCAATCCCCGCGGGCTGTTTCTCTTCGAATCGATTCTCGATACCCCCACTCTCCAGGGGTACCACACCCGCCACTTTCTCCTCCAGCCGGGGGAACTACCTACGTTGTTTTCCTCCCAGCATGGAAAGATCATCCATTATGAAGAACTGCCCGGGGCTGATGTTCCCGTTGCCCGGCTGATCTTCCAGCGTTCATGACATGATGCCCCGCCGGAAAAATATGCTGATTAACGACACGGAGTTGAAGGTATGCAGGTTGGATCTGGCGTATTCTGGTTGGGGCATGACTGTTTCCCCCGGGCCGGAGGACAGTCATCCGCTATGAGAAACTCTGTACAAGAATAAATCTCTTCCGGAGTTTGTGTATTTAGGCATGCCCTGTTCAATTCCGGGAACAGAGGTCTATAGGCGATAGCTCCATCGGAGGCATAGATGCCGATCGATTTTTTTCTCAACAGGTTAGCCAAATGTAGGGGCCCGGTGTCATTGCCAATGTATCCACGTGAATGGCTCAGTAGCTGTACAATCTGGTCTAAGGTGAGTTTCCCCCGCATATCTTTAAAATAACTCTTCTGCATGATCTGCGGATGGTTCTGCAGTCCTATGAAAATACTTTCAATTCCGTAGTGCAGGTAAAGCTTCTCTGCAAAAGCGAGGAAATTTTCTTCATTCCAGCGTCGATAGGCTGCACGATTTTTGTTGTATGCCGCTTCCATGCAGAAAACCATGTATTCGGAGGTAAACAACGGATCGTTGGTGAAATACTGGTTGGTGGCCAAGAGGCTGGAACTATCGAACCTGAATTCATTGATTATCTGTTCGACTGAAAAGCCAAACTCAAGGCAGATGCCAAAATGTTTGATTGAGTACATTGGCAGGGAGAAATTTGATTGCAGGAAGGAGACTAAATCGTCCGGCAATTCGGAGTCCAGCGGTGACATGCCGAGATAGGGCAAATTAATGTCATAATGCACATGCTTTTTGTTAGGCAGTCGGAGACCATACCTGGTTTTCGCCTGGTAGCCGATGTTCTTGCTGGTTGTCGAGAGAAAGTACGCCTTGTCTGGCGGATGGACCCAAGACATAACCTTGGAGAAAAAGTCAAAGTTTCTGAATTCAAACAGATTTAACGCTTGGAAGAATCGGTTGAGAGGGAAATGGGAAAATACAGTTATTTCAACAGGATCTTGCTTGTGGTTATGTAATAGTTGTTTCAGACAAAGGAGAGAAGGTAAGGCCAGAATCGAATCGCCTATGCGGTTCGGCAAAATAAAGTGAATTCTTGTCATAAATGTATTGGTTTGCCCATTGTCTGTCGATGCTTAACCGTTGCTGCTGTTGGCCGGCACATTGTAGTGGTGGTCGAACATATGAACTTTAGGGGTGGCGCTTGCTCCGTCCAAACGAAGCGCGGCAAGCAGCGCCCCTTTGAATGCTAAGAACTTATCCGCACATAAGCTTTCTATCCTTGCATTCCGTCTTCACGGCATCTTTGTCCGGCTTTCAATCGCAAAATCCTCGACGTAGACCCGGCTACGCCTGTGGTTTTGCTCAATCAAGCCGGTCAAATCTGCCATAAATCCGGACGCAATCCCTGATAAAGTTATGTACGGACAAGTTCTTAATCGCCGGAGAACTGCCTTCTTGCGAGATTGAATCTATAAGCCGCTCTAACTCGTCGGCAATCCTGCTAGGTCAGGTTCCAGACGATCATCTCCCAGATATCTTTCCAGCTCTTCCCCACCTCGGTGACGACAGTCGGCTCGAAGCCGCAGTGCATCATGCATTGGGCGCAGCGCTCGTCCTTGCCGACCCCGTACTTGCTCCAGTCGGTCTTTTCCATCATCTCCCGGAATGAGGGATAGTGGGTGTCGGTGATGAGGTAGCAGGGGGCCTTCCAGCCACGAGGGTTGCGGGTCGGGTTCCCCCACGGCGTGCACTCCAGCTTTCGCTCTCCCTTGAGGAACTTGAGGTACATGGGGGTGGAGTAGAAGCGGAACCGCTTGCTCATCTCGTAGACCTGCTCGAACTTCCGCTCGATATCCCGCCGCTCAAGGAAGAGTTTCTCGCCAACAGCCTCGTAGCCGAAGCCGGGGGCCACCAGGATGCCGTCCACTCCCAGGTCGGTCAGTTGGGAGAAAAGCATCTCGATCTCGACGAGGTCGGTCTCCTTGAAGATGGTGGTGTTGGTGCAGACCCGGAAGCCCCGCGCCTTGGCCTTGGCGATTGCCGACATGGCGGTCCTGAAAGTCCCCTTCCGCTCCAGAATCCGGTCGTGGGTCTCCTCCAGGCCGTCCATGTGGACGTTGAGGGTGAAGTTGGTGTGGGGCTCCATGCTGTCCAGGGCCTTTTCCAGGAGCAGGCCGTTGGTGCAGAAGTAGATGTGCTTCCCCCGGTCCAGGACTCCCTTGATGAGGTCGAAGATGGGGGGGTAGAGGAACGGCTCGCCGCCGGTGATGGTGACCACCGGGGCCGGGCACTCGTCAACCGAGGCGAGGCACTCCTCCAGGGTCATCATCTCCTGGATGGTGTCGGCGTACTCGCGGATCCGGCCGCACCCCGAGCAGGCCAGGTTGCAGAGGTGGGTCGGTTCCAGCATCAGCACCAGCGGGTATTTGTCGGTTTTGTTCAGCTTGTTGGCGATGATGTATTTGGTGAGGTCGTAGTTCAATTTCCAGGGAAAACGCATGTAACGGTACTTCCTTTCATGGATAAAGTCTTTCGAAAATCTGCTGCGGACAGACAGAGAAAAAACTGACGCGAATATTAACAGGGATATTCAGGATAATCAGGATAACATAACCAGCTCATTGGGTTCATGCTTTATCCTGTATATCCTGTTCATCCCTGTTAATTCGGGGTTAATGGTTTCCCTCCGTGGCTCTGTGGTGGGTGTTTAGTTTTCCTTACTTCACCCGGGCCAGGGCCGGTTTTCCGTTATGCTGGAGAAACGCCTCTGCAGTGGCGGCGATGCCGGCCGCGTCGAGGCCGAGGTCGGCCCGCAGCCGGGGCTGGGGCCCTTGTTCGATGTACCGGTCGGGGATGCCGAGCCGTTTGACCCGCACCCCCGTGACCTCTTCCTGCTCCAGGAGTTCCAGGACCGCGGAGCCAAAGCCCCCCTGCAGGGCGTTTTCCTCCACGGTGATGAGGCAGCCGGTCCGGTTGGCCGCCGCCAGGATCAGTTCACGGTCCAGGGGCTTGACGAAACGGGCATTGATAACGGTCGCGCGGATACCCTGCTCCGCGAGCAACGTTGCCGCTTCCAGTGCCGGGTAGACGGTGCAGCCGATGGCGATGATAGCCAGGTCGTTGCCGTCGGCGAGCATCTCCCCTTTGCCGATGGGGAGTTCCGTGATCTCCTGGTCCAGCCTGACCCCGTAGCCGTTACCGCGGGGATAGCGGAGGGCCATGGGGCGGTCGGCGTAGATGGCGGTCTTCAGCATGTGCTGCAACTCGTTTTCGTCCTTTGGCGCCATGAGGGTCATTTCCGGCAGGTGGCGGAGATAGGAAAGGTCGAACACGCCGTGGTGGGTGGGACCGTCGTCACCCACGAGCCCTGCCCGGTCCAGTGCCAGGGTGACGGGGAGCTTCTGCAGACAGATGTCGTGGAATACCTGGTCGTAGGCCCTCTGGACAAAGGTCGAGTAGATGGCGGCCACCGGCCGGAACCCGTCGGCGGCGAGTCCGGCAGCGAAGGTGAGGCCATGCTGTTCGGCGATTCCCACGTCGAAGAACCGTTCCGGGTATGCCTGGGCAAAGGGGGTGAGTCCGGTACCGTCGGGCATGGCGGCGGTTATGGCCACGATTTTCGGGTCATCTCCGGCCAGTTTGACGAGCGTTTCGCCGAAGATGCCGGTGTAGGACTTGGCTCCTCCCTTGCCGGCGGTTACCTTGCCGGTCGCCACGTCGAAGGGGCCGACGCCGTGAAACTGGTCCGGGTTCTTTTCCGCAGGAGGATATCCTTTTCCCTTGGTGGTCATGACGTGGATAAGGACCGGCCCCTCCAGCGCGCGGGCGTTTTCCAGCATTTCAATCAAATGGGGGAGATTGTGCCCCTGGAGAGGGCCGAAGTAGTCGAAAGCCAGGGCCTCGAAGAGGGCGCCGGGGGTGAGAAACCCCTTGAGTGAGTTCTCCGCCTTCCGGGCGAAATGGAGGATGTTGCCACCGATGGCGGGGATACCCTCCAGAAGTTCCTTCATCTCCTTCTTCAGGTCCCGGTAGTAGTTGCCGGTCAGCTTCTTGGAGAGGAAGCTGGAGAATGCGCCGACATTTTTGGAGATGGACATCTCGTTGTCGTTCAGGATGACGATCAGGTTTTTTTTCAGGTGGCCGGCCTGGTTGAGGGCCTCGAAGGCCATGCCGCCGGTCATGGAGCCGTCGCCGATGACGGCGATAACCTTGTTGTCACCCCCCTGCAGGTCCCGGCCGACCGCCATCCCGAGCCCGGCGGAGATGGAGGTGGCGGAGTGCCCGGCACCGAATGCGTCGTAGGGAGACTCGGACCTTTTCGGGAAACCGCTGATCCCCTGGTACTGACGCTGGGTAGGGAACTGGTCGCGGCGGCCGGTGAGAATCTTGTGGGTGTAAGCCTGATGCCCGACGTCGAAGATGATCCGGTCGGCCGGCGAGTTGAAGCAGTAATGGATGGCCAGGGTGAGTTCCACGCATCCCAGATTGGATGCCAGGTGGCCGCCGGTCTGGGAAACATTTGCCAGCAGGAACTGGCGGATTTCGGCTGCCAGTTCTACCAGCTTCTCCTGGGGAAGCTTTTTAAGGTCTGCCGGACTCTCTATTCGGTCAAGCAATGGATACATAAACGTTCTCCTCAAACCGCATTCTCTGGTCAACAATCGAGCAACGCAACCTTGAACGTTGAACCTTGAACGGTTTCACTTTGCGTAGCCGTTGCCACGGAACCATTCTACCGCCCGCGCCAACGCCTCCCCGGCCGGCCGTTGGGGAAGGCCCAGTTCCCGCACCGCCTTGTGGGCATCGAAATACATGAACTTCTTCGCCATCTGCACCCCGGCCAGGGGGATGAGCGGCTCCTTCCCGGTCAGTCGCGACAATCCCTCGTTCAGATAGGCGGCAAGGAGAATCGGGGTGTGGGGGAGACGGAGCCGGGGGGCAGGTAGGCCGGTCAGTTCCTCCAGCAGGGCGAATATCTGCCGCAGGGTCAGGTTCTCGTTCCCCAGGATGTATTTCTCACCGACCCGCCCCTTGTCGGCAGCAAGGATGTGCCCCCGGGCGCAATCCTCCACGTCGATGAGGTTGAGGCCGGTGTCCAAGTAGGCGGGCATTTTCCGGTTGAGGAAGTCGACGATGATCTTGCCGGTCGGAGTCGGTTTCACGTCCCGGGGGCCGACAGGGGTGGACGGATTGACGATGACCAGCGGCAGGCCGCGGGGAATGAAGCTCTCCGCCTCCCGTTCCGCCAGGAACTTGCTCTTCTTGTAGTGCCCCACCATGTCGGCCAGGGTGACTGGGGTGGACTCCGATCCCGGCGTCCCGTCTCCCGGGTTTCCTAGGGTGCCGACGCTGCTCGTATAGACCACGCGGGACATCCCGAGCTTCAGGGCCACTTCCAGTATGTTGCGGGTTCCGGCCACATTGCTGGCATACATGGCTGCAGGGTCCCTGGTCCAGAGGCGGTAGTCGGCGGCGGCGTGAAAGAGCCGCTCGCACCCTCGCATCCCCCGTTCGAGGGAGTCCGGGTCCCGCAGGTCGCCGGTACATATCTCGACATCCACTCCCTGCAGGTTGCGTAGGTCGGAACCGGGTCTGGCCAGCGCCCTGACCGTGCAGCCATCCTGGAGTAGCTCCCTTGCCAGGCTGGCGCCTATGAAACCGGTGGCACCGGTGACGAATACCTTCATGAATTTACCGTCTATCCTATCTTATCTGGCGTCCGGCCTGCAAACAAATAACTCCGTGCCTGTGGCGCACCAGAAAGTGGAAGAGCGGAAGGCAGGAAGAATGCAGGATTCTTCCGGTCTTCCGCTCGGGTTTGTGTCCGGGAAAGCTGCCGGGAGGCAGCCTTCTATTGCCGTTTCCGGGTCAGGTTGCGGTAGGTGCCGAGGGCGGTGAGGGGGAAGCAGTTCCGGTAGATATGGTACTTGATCATGAAGAACTTGGGGAAACCGGTGCCGGTGTACTGGTCCTCGTCCCACGTTCCGTCCCCCTTCTGCTGGTCGAGCAGATACTGGATCCCCCTGCTGACGGTGGATGAATCCACTTCTCCCGCCGCCATCAATGCCAGGAGCGCCCAGGCGGTCTGGGAGGGGGTGCTTTCGCCGCAACCGCCAAGGGTCGGATCGTGGTACGATTCGCAGGTCTCACCCCAGCCGCCGTCCAGGTTCTGTTTCGACTTGAGCCAGTTGACCGCCCGCTGGATGTAGGACTGGGAGAGATTTTCCCCGATGGCCGCCAGGCCGCAGAGGACCGACCAGGTGCCATAGATGTAATTGACTCCCCAGCGTCCCCACCAGCTTCCGTCCGGTTCCTGGTTCTGCTTGACGAAGTCGAGGGCGCGGACCGCCGCCGGATACTCCTTGCCGTAACCGAAGGTCCCCATAAGCTCCAGCATCCGCCCCGTCAGGTCGGCGGTCGGCGGGTCGATGAGGGCTTCCAGGTCGGCGAAGGGGATCTTGTTCAGGAGATGCTTGGTGTTGTCCTTGTCGAAGGCGCCCCAGCCACCGTTCTTGCTCTGCATGCCGAGGCACCAGGCGATGCCCCGCTTGATAGCCTGGTCCTTCGACTTGCTATTCTTTACCGGCACATCCTTGATGGCCATCATGACGAAGCCGGAGTCGTCCACGTCGGGATACCAGTCGTTGAGGAACTCGAACGCCCATCCACCCGGTTTCAGGTCCGGGGATTTTATCTTCCAGTCCCCGTCCTTCCGGACTTCGCGATCGATCAGCCATTGGGTCGCCTTGACCAGTGAGGGGTGGTCGGTCGGTACGCCGGCGTCGACGAGCGCCTTGAGGGCCAGGGCCGTGTCCCAGACGGGAGAGATGCACGACTGGAGCACGAGGCCGTCGTCATCCTCGATGCAGAAGTTGGCCAGGGCTTCCAGCCCCTTTGCTACCGCCGGGTGGTCGTTGTCGTAGCCGAGGCAGTGGAGCGCCAGGACGGAGTTGAGCATGGCCGGCTGGATCCCTCCCCAGTCCCCCGTCGGTTCCTGGTGGTCCAGGACCCACTGTTCGGCGATGGACAGCGCCTTCTTCTTGAACGGCCGGATCGGGCTGCTCTCATACACCTTGAGCATGTGGTCCACGCCGATAAAGAAGTTCTTCCAGGTGAGGATGCCGTCTTCCTTGGTGAAGGTGTAATCGATGGGGCGCGGCGGTCGGACGTACAGTTCCTGCACCCGCGCCCGCGGGGGGAGCTTGCGTACCGGTCGCTCCGTCATGACTATGGAGAGGGGGATGATGGTTGCCCGGGACCAGCTGGAGAACTCGTAGAGGTTGAAGTAGGCCCAGTTGGGGAGGAGCATCAGCTCGATCGGCATGGAGGGGACGCCGAACCAGGCGAACTCGCCGAACAGGGCAAGGAATATCTTGGTGAAGACCCGGGTCTTGATGATCCCGCCGTTGTTCAGGATGAACGCCCGGGCCTTGACCATGGCCGGGTGGTCGGCAGAATACCCGGCCAGCTTGAGGGCGAAATAGGCCTCCACGCTGGTGGAGAGGTCGCCGGGGCCACCGTAGTAGATGGTCCAGAACCCCTCCTCCGTCTGCTTGGAGAGGAGGTAGTTGGCCATCTTCCGCTCTTTCTGCTTGTCCACCATGCCGAGGAAATGAAAGAGCATGATGTACTCGGCGGTGATGGTACAGTTGGACTCCAGTTCCGCCCACCAGTAGCCGGCGGGGAGCTGTTCGCGGAAGAAGAAGTCGCGACTCCGCTCGATGGCCTGGTCGAGGGGGCTCTGTGCCTCTCCTTCCTTCTTTTTCCAGATGGATGCGGGGAGATGGTGTATTTTTGCCGCCGGTTTCTTGTCTGCCGGAACTGCCGATTCTCCATTTACACCGTTGAACGACGTGAGGGCGTGGGAAATGGGGTATTTGCAAGACTTCATCGTCTCGGATTCTCCTTGGGGCACGCAGCGAACGGGTTTTCGCCGCCGCGTGGTGCGGGATTGGTTGTAATTTACCAATAAGCGGTTATTTCTAACATATTTTGCCGTCGAGGTACACCATTTTCATGTAGCCGACACTTTGCTGTAATGATTCAAGGTGGTTTTACCGTGCGAGGGGGGTCGCGGTTGATTTCCCCCTCCACTCTATGCTACGGTGCCACCGTTTGTGAAAATCGGTGGAGAGAGGTTGCATGAAAACGGATACCAGGGCATATCATGGCTTTTATGGCGTAATCACCAGGCATCCCCGCCTGATCCTGACGGTGGCGCTTCTCGTTTCGCTGCTGGCGATCGTCGTCACGCAGCAGCGGCTCCAGTTCCTCACCGGCCGCGACCAGCTGATGCCGGCCAATACCGCCTTCAACCGGGATTACCAGGCTTACCGGGCCGAATTCGGCGACCAGGAAGAGATTGCCGTTGTCATCGAAAGCAGCGACAGCACCTTGGCCGGCCGTTTCGGCGAACGGCTGGCACAGCGCCTCACCGCGGACAGGAAGCACTTCCGCGAGGTGTTCTTCCCCTTCGGTCTCCCCTTTTTCCAGCAGAACGGTCTCCTTCTCATGCCCCGGGAGGAGCTTGCCACCTTCACCGCCAACCTGACCAAGGCTGCGCCGACCCTGAAGGCGCTGGCAGCCGCCCCGTCGGTACAGACCCTTTTCACCCACCTTACCGGTGAGATGGATGACCTGCTGGCGGCTCCCGCAGCGTCCACCGAACAGGCGCGTCTCGATCGTCTCGTCTTCATGCTCGGCGCCCTGGGGGACGGGATCGGCAGCTTCAGCAAGGGTGGTGGGGCCGGGCTTTCCCTGGAGAGTGTCATGTTCCGCCGCCCCGACGGGAGTGAGTCATCCTTTGCCACCGCCGGCCGCCAGCAGGTGCTGACGGTCCTTCCGGTCAAGGACGAATCGAGCTTCATGCAGTCGGCAGCCGCCATCGACGCCCTGCGGACCGAGATCGCCGCCCTGCGCAAGCTCCCCGAGTTCGCCGGGGTATCGGTGGGGATTACCGGCACGCCGGTACTGGAGCACGAGGAGATGGTCACCAGCAAGCACGATATCACCCTCGCCACGGCGATAACCCTCGTGCTGACCGTTATCCTGCTCCTGGTAGCCTTCCGCGGCATCATCAACACCGTCGCCGCCATGATTGCCCTGGGGGTCGCCATCTGCTGCTCCTTCGGCTTCGCCACCCTGGCGATTGGCCACCTGAACATCCTCTCCTCGGTCTTCGCCGTCATGCTCATCGGCATCGGCATCGAGTACGGCATCCAGATCATTCTCCGGATGCAGGAGGAACTGGGGCGCGGCGCGCAGAAGAACGAGGCGCTCCGGACCGCCCTCGCCCGCAACGGCTGGCCCATCACCATGGCGGCGGCCACCGTGGCGGCCGCCTTTGCCACCTTCGCCTTCACCGACTTCAAGGGGATCGCCGAGCTCGGGATCATCGCCGCCGGTGGCATCGCCATCTGCGTCATCGTCACCTTCACCGTCCTGCCGGCTCTTCTCACAATCTTCCCGGCCCGTATGCCGAAACCTCGTGCGTCAGTGGGGGAGCCGGCCTGGCAGCGGCTCGTTTTCGGCCGTCCCCGCGCCGTCCTGGCCGCCGCCCTGGTCCTCTCCCTCGCCTGCGTCTACCCCCTTGCCCGGAGCGAGTTCGACTACAACCTGATGAACCTCCAGGCCCGGGGGCTCGAATCGGTTACCTACGCCTACAAGTTGATGCGGAGCAAGGAAAACGCCGGCTACTTCGCCGTGGTCATGGCGGCAACGGAGGCCGAGGCGGCGGAGAAGGCGCGGCGGCTGGAGAAGCTCCCCACCGTCGATCACGTGGTCTGGGCCCGCACCTTCGTCCCCGACGACCAGGGGGAGAAGCTCCGCCTCCTGGCGGCCGCCCGTCAGTCCCTGGACGGGATCAAGACGGCCCCCTATGAGGAGGACCTGCGGCTCATGGAGTTGCCGACGGTCTTCGAGAATTTCCGGAATCGGGTGGCGAAGCTGAAGAGCCGCCTGGAGCAGGAAAAACGGCCGGAGGTAAAACCGGTGGGTGACTTCCTCGCCACCCTTGACCGCTTCTTCGCCACCCTGGAGAAGAAGAAGGACACCAGCGCGGTCGGGATGCTCAAGGACTTCCAGGGGGGGATGTTCGCCGAGATGCCCGTGCGGATCGGCATGCTGCGCCAGAGCCTGGCCGCCAGGCCGGTACAGGCGGCCGATGTTCCCCCCCAGCTCATGCAGCGCTTTGTCGGCAAGACCGGCAAATACCTCCTCCAGGTGGCCCCGAAGGAGGAGATATTCGCCCGGGAGCCACTCAAACGGTTCCTTGACGATGTCCGCTCCGTCGATCCGGCTGCCACCGGTGAGCCGGTGATGGTCTACGAATCCATGACCGTCCTCCGGGACTCTTACCGAAACGCCTTCTTCTACGCCATCGCCGCCATCGCCGCCATCCTGCTCGTCGCCTTCCGGAGCGTCCGCTACGCCCTGATCGGGCTGGTTCCCCTGGCGGTGGGTCTCCTCTTCATGGTGGCCGGCATGCGGCTCTTCGGCATCAGCTTCAACTCCGCCAACGTCATCGTCCTCCCCCTGGTCCTCGGCATCGCCGTCGATTCGGGTATCTACCTCATCAACCGGTACCGGCGCGAGGACGAAACGCCGCGCCAGGTGGTCCTCTCCAGCACCGGCATCGGCGTCTTCCTCAACACCCTCACCATCATGGCCAGCTTCGGCGCCCTCATGGTTGCCCGGCACCAGGGGGTGTTCAGCATCGGTGCGGTGATGTGTCTCGGGATGGTGGCGTGCCAGATTGCGTTTATTGTGGTATTGCCGGCGGTACTGGAGCTGGCGGGTAAGAAATAGAATGCGGCTCCGATAGGATGAGACCATGAACCAGGATAGTGCACAACATGTCTCTCTGCGCGGTGCCGTCGCCCTCTCCCACCTTCTCCTGCGGCAGCGGGTGCGGGCGGGGGACCGGGTGGTGGACGCCACCTGTGGCAACGGCAACGACACGCTCCTCCTTGCCCAACTGGTGGGACCAACGGGTCGGGTCTGGGGATTCGATCTCCAGGACCGGGCGCTGGATGCCACCCGCGAGCTCCTGACTGCAGAGGGGTGTCTTTCCCCGGTGGAACTGATCCGGGCCGGGCATGAGCGGCTCGGGGAGTTTGTGACGGAACCGCTGACGGCGGTAGTCTTCAACCTCGGCTACCTCCCCGGTGGCGACAAGGAGGTCGTCACCCGGCCGGTAACCACCCTCAGGGCACTCAACGGTGCCCTTGACCTTCTCCTTCCCGGCGGCATGCTCCTGGTGGCGGTCTACACCGGTCATGACGGTGCCACGGAAGAAGAAAAGGCCGTCCTCGTCTGGGGGAGCGGCCTCGATCCGAAGGCGTTCAATGTCTGGACAAGCCGCCAGCTCAACCGTCCCCCCACCGCCCCCTATCTGGTGCTGGTGGAGAAGCGTGGGGCGTAGTCCCCGACGAATCATTCCCCTGTCGGTTCACCCTGTGAGGATCAGATGATGAACGAAACGGAAACGCACGACATGCTCAGGGCGGTGTTCGACGTGCTCCCCTCCATGGTCTTCGTGGTCGACGAGGACGTGAAAATCCAGGAGTACAACGCTGCCGCCGCCGAACTCCTCGTGGCCGGCAGGACAACAATCCTCAAGCAGCGAGCCGGCGACATCCTCCATTGCGTCCATTCCCACGACGTGCCGGAAGGGTGTGGCAGAGCCCCGTCCTGTAAAGACTGCATCATCAGGAATTCCGTCGGCGAAGCTTTTCGGGGAAACCGGGTCGTGCGCCTCCGCACAAAACTGGTACGTGACCGGGACGGGGACAGGGTGGTGATGTACACACTCATCACCGCGTCTCCCTTTCTCTTCCAAGGGAAACCCCATGCACTGCTCGTGATCGAGGACATCAGCGAGATAGCCGAACTCCATCGCCTCATCCCCATCTGTTCCGTTTGCCGGAAAGTGCGGGACGACAAGGAGTCCTGGATGCAGGTCGAGGCCTATTTCAAGAACAGCTGGGACGTGGACTTCACCCATGGTTTTTGCCCCGACTGCCTCAAGATCGAGATGGACAGGATTGCGCGGATCAAGGCAGAACGGGGCGCGCCGGCAGGTTCGGGTACGCCATGAGCTGATGTTCCCGTTGTGACACTCAAGCGACGAAAGGATGCAGACCATGAAAAAACTTGTACTGGTTATCATGATGGGGCTCGTGAGCAGCACGGCATTCGCGGTCCAGGATACGGTGCAGAACAGGAATGCCGAAGCCGAGCGCTATCTTGCGGTTACGCCGCCGCGGGTGATGTTCCAGGACGTGGCGGATCAGATGGCTCTCAACCTGCCGCCGGACCAGCGGGAGCAATTCAGGAACATCATGACCAAGTATCTGGATATCGAGGCGGTCACGAAATCCATGAAGGATTCCATGGTCAAGATCTTTACCGCCGATGAGCTGGCCGCCCTGGCCGACTTCTACGGTTCCCCCGTCGGGGTGTCCGCCACGAAGAAGATGGGGGCGTTCATGGGAGAGCTGATGCCGACGATCCAGGCCGAGGCGTTGAAGGCGGTTGCCAAAGCCAACAGGGACATGAAGGATCCGGAAGAAGGGAAGGCCGAACCGGCACAGTGACTGATTTCCCCTGGCCCGAATGGTGAAGAGGAGCGAAGGGGCATAGCCCGCGGCTGTTGATTCTCCTTGACAGCCGATGCGCGGAGGGTTACAAACATTTCACCCTTTTGAATAACGCACCGCCTGGGAGCGCGCCATGAGCAGGCCCCTGTACCCCATCCAAACCGCCCATGCCGGCAATATGCCGGCTGGGCGGTTTTTTGCGTTATGAAGGGTAGATTTGCCGCTGAAAATACTCGGGCCTTTTTCAGGCGTGGGGCATGCCTATGCCGGTTGATCTTGCCCGCCAAAAGATGCGCGGGTTTGTTCCTATTAAATCGCGAGGAGGATTAAATGAAATTGCTCTATGTAATGCTGGTTTTGTGTGTGATGACGGTAACCGGTTGTGGAAGTGGCAGTTCCAACGGATCGTACTTTTACTCTCCCTCCAGCTCTTCCAGTACTGGTATGGGAACCTCTCCCGGGGCGCCGACCATCGGCAGTGCCATAGAGGGAAATACACAGGCAACCGTGAATTTTACGGCACCTGCCTCTGATGGCGGCATGCCAATTTTAGCATACACCGTAACCTCTAACCCCGGCGGCCTGAGCGCAACAGGCGCGGCAAGTCCGATAACCGTGACAGGCCTGACCAACGGCACTCCCTACACCTTTACCGTGACGGCAACGAATGTCGCGGGAACCAGTGCCCCATCGGCGGCATCCAACAGCGTGACGCCGGTGGCGACGGCACCCGGGGCGCCGACCGGGGTTACCGCCACATTTGGAGATCGCCTGGCGGTAGTGAGCTTTGTGGCTCCGCCCAGCGGCGGCAGCACGATAACCGGTTACACCGTGACCTCGATCCCCGGCGGCATCACGGCAACAGGTACGACAAGTCCGATAACCGTGACAGGCCTGACCAACGGCACCGCCTATACCTTTACCGTGACGGCGACAAATGCCATTGGAACGAGCGTCGTCTCAGCGGCATCCGGCAGTGTGACACCGGTGACACCCAGGCTCATGGGTGGCGCAGTTCAGGGAATCCCGCTCAGCAAGGCACCCGTCACCGTCAGCACCCTTGCAGGCAGCACGTGGGGGTCAATCGACGGGACGGGAACGGCGGCGTCTTTCGGACAAGTATTCGGCATCACCACGGATGGCGCCAACCTCTACGTAACGGAGATCAACGGCACGGTCCGCAAAACGGTAATCGCCACCGGCGTCGTCACCACCCTGGCGGGTACTTTCAATCTTAATGGCTATGCGGACGGGACGGGACCGGCGGCCCAGTTCGGAAGACCTGCAGGCATCACCACGGATGGCACCAACCTCTATATGACCGACTCAAAGAACCTCAATGTCCGGAAGATAGTCATTGCCACCGGAGAAGTCACCACCCTGGCAGGCCAGACCACGGACTATCCCCCCCCCACGCCGATTGACGGGATCGGCACGGCGGCGCGCTTCGGAAAACCCCAGGGAATCACCACGGACGGCACGAACCTCTATGTGGCGGATTTCGGCTATTCCTCAATCAGGAAGATTGTGATCGCCACCGGTGAAGTCACCACTCTGGCCGGTACGGCGGGTACCGTCGGTTCTGCTGACGGAATCGGCGCTGCAGTGAGGTTCAACGGGCTTGAGGGGATCACCACGGACGGCACGTATCTCTACGTGGCGGACACGTACAATTGCACTATCAGAAAAGTGGTGATCGCCACCGGAGAGGTCACCACCCTGGCAGGCGCTCCCTTGGCCACGGGGGGGACGGACGGTATCGGCACGGCGGCACGTTTCCAGGAACCCATGGGGATCATTACCGATGGCGCATACCTCTATATCGCGGACCAGGCCGCCGGCAACGTTCGCAGGATGCTCCTCTCCACGAAAGCCGTCACCACCCTGGCAGGCGCTCCCGCCGGTACCCTCCCGGGTCAAACGATGGGGTATGCCGACGGGACCGGAACCGCGGTGAGATTCAACCATCCCCGGTGCATCACCACGGATGGCAAGAGCCTCTTCATAGCCGATGGCGATAACGGTCGCATACGAAAGATGCAATGATTGGATTATCCTGAGGAAAGGGCAGACCTGCACATGTAAAATTTGAAGTGCGGGTCTGCCCCCTTCATGACAATAACGAGTCGAACCTCCGCAAAGGAACCCCGAATGGAAAACCAAGAACCACAAAAAGTGAAGCAACCGCCCGTTTTGTTCAATAAAACGCAGGCCATAATTACCAAAATAAGTACGATCCTAGGCGGGAAGTTCATTACGTATTGGAATAACCGCAAGGGCGAAGTCTGTAACAATGACGTGATAGCTCTCTATGCGATCCTGGAAAGGCTCAACAAGCACGAAACCGTCTATCTGTACATCAAGTCAAGCGGGGGAAATGGGCAGGCCGCCCTTCGCTTGGTCAATCTGATGCGACAATATTGCGACAGATTGGTTGTTCTTGTCCCCCTGCAATGCGCCTCAGCGGCAACCATGCTGGCATTGGGCGCTGACGAGATCCAGATGGGTCCGATGGCATATCTGACCGCGGTTGATACCTCTCTCACCCACGATCTTTCACCCGTAGATCGTGACAACGATCGGGTAAGTGTCAGCCTTGATGAACTAACCCGTCTCATCAGCCTGTGGAAGGCGGAGCAATCCGACATAAAGGAAAACCCCTATAAGGTACTGTTCCAGTATGTCCATCCACTGGTTGTCGGAGCGGTAAATCGCGCGGAATCCCTATCCATAATGCTGTGCAAGGAGCTGCTGAACTATCACATCGCCGATGGGGAGACCGCGGACCGTATAGCCAATACCCTCAATTCGAATTACCCCTCGCATAATTATCCCATTCTTTTCGATGAAGCACAGCGGATCGGCTTAAACGTTGTCCGCATGACTCCCCACGTCAATACGCTCCTGCTCGAACTCAACGAGCTGTACAGTGAAATGGGGCAAAAAGCCACGACGGACTTTGACGAAATACGGGCACATGGTAACGAGATACTGAATATCTGGGAGGCTTCGGATCATCAGATATATTATCAGGAAGACAAGGATTGGTTCTATCGGGGAGAAGAGAGGCGCTGGATTACGATGAATGACAACAGTAGCTGGCGCAGGATAGAGCGCATCAACGGGAAACCCAAAAAATCGGTATTGCACATCGCATAGGGGAGTGTTCAACCATGCACCTCCTGGCACACGAGTGAGGGGCCAGGGGTTCGCTTACATGGAATGTAATCTGACATAAAGCGAGGAGACCACATGTTAGGGATCAAGTTCATTAAAGTCCAGCCAACCGATTATGTGCTGCTTTACCGAAATGGGCAATTGGTGAGGGAAGGTGTTGGCCTGGCCTTTTTTTATTTTGCGCCAGCTTCTTCGATAGTACGCATACCGGTCGCAAGCACTGATGTCCCTTTTATTTTCAAAGAGGTCACGTCAGATTTTCAGGAGGTAACGGTACAAGGACAGCTCACCTACAGCATAACCGACCCGAAAAAACTATCGCAATTGATGAATTTCTCGTTAGCACCAAACGGGAAAGATTATACGTCGGATGATCCGCAAAAACTTTCGCAACGGCTCATCAACCATGCCCAGGTATTAACACGATCTTCCTTGAAAAAAATGTCCCTGCGCCAGGCACTCGGGAGCTCTGACGGCCTTGTAAATGCGTTGCGGGAGGGGATGCGGCAATCGGAGGAAACGACCTCCCTGGGGATAGAGATTCTGGGCTTGTCGATTTTAGCCATCAAACCGACACCCGAGACTTCACGCGCCCTTGAGGCGGAGATACGAGAGCAGATACTTCGTGAAGCGGACGATGCAGTCTATACACGGAGAAATGCGGCGGTGGAGCAGGAACGGGCGATAAAGGAAAATGAGTTGAACACGGAAATTGCCGTTGAAAACAAAAAACGGCAGATCAGAGAAACGCAGATGGATGCTGAAAAGTCAGTTCAGAAAAAAATGCGCGAATTAAGCGAGGCAGAAATGTCGGCGAAGATCGCGCTCGAAGAGAAAAACCGCGAATTTGTCACCCTTGCTTCCGAGAACACAAAGCAGGAGGCAGATGCAAAGGCATATGGCATTTCAGCTGTCATGGGGGCGCTAGCGAAGACCGATCCCAAGACGCTGCAGGCATTGGCGAGTGTCGGAATGAATCCCGGCCAGCTTGTGGCGAGCGCTTTTAAAGAGCTGGCCGAGAATGCAGATAAAATCGGCCAGTTAAATATTTCGCCGGAGCTGTTGCGCGAGCTCATGTCAAAGGGAACACCCAAGTAATGGATCGTACCAGCGAAAACAAGATTGTACTGATCGTCAGAAAAACCCGGTTGGACGAACTCATTGCGCGTTTCAATACGGAGGCACAGGCACGATTTTACGTCGAGCATCTCGGGGCTGATTTCTCCGATTACAAGCGTGAGCACGAGAAATACAAAGCCTCCGTCCAAGATGCCCAGCGACTTCTTTCGCACATAGGTCGCCTGCAAACTGTTGACAGGGAGTTTATTACAAATTTCATCTTTGGTCACACCGACACTGTCGTCGTTCTTGGCCAGGATGGGCTGGTTGCCAACGTCATCAAATACCTGAATGGCCAGTCTGTTGTGGGAGTAAATCCCGATCCGGATCGATGGGAGGGAGTCCTCCTGCCATTTACGGTGTCTGACTTGCCGGGGATTATTCCTGCCGTGTTCTCTGAAAGCCGACCGGTCCGCGAAGTAACAATGGCAAAGGCTGAACTCAACAACGGCCAGACGCTTTACGGCGTGAACGATCTGTTCATAGGGCCGAAATCGCATACGTCTGCCCACTATGAACTACAGATCGACGACCGTTTGGAGACGCATTCTTCCAGTGGAATCATTGTTTCAACCGGGCTCGGGTCGACCGGTTGGTTCAGGAGCATACTTGCTGGTGCTACAGGCATTGCGTCCCGCCTTTCCGGCAAAAAACTGCCAGGGAAACTGCAGGATAATTTTGAATGGGATGCAAACTATTTGTATTTCTCGGTTCGTGAGCCGTGGCCAAGCAAGACATCATCTGCCGAGACCACCTTTGGCAAAATCACCCCAAAGAAACCCCTCAAGCTCATCTCTCACATGCCTGAGCATGGAGTGATCTTTAGTGACGGGATAGAAAATGATTTCCTTGAGTTCAATTCGGGAACACTTGCCATGATCTCGGTGGCAGAAAAAAAAGGGCATCTGGTTATATGAAATATGCCACCAGGCAATCGGACCCGTCCTGTCGCCTCGGAAACGCCACAAAAAAAGCCTGCATATGCAGGCTTTTTTTGTGGGACTGGTTGTCGCGTGAGCGTTACGGGGCGGTAACGAAGGTCCCGGTGCCCGTATCGACCTCCACCGTGTAGCCGGTGGCGTTGAACGTTATTCTCGCACTGGTGCCGCTGGCGCCGGTGAACAGGAGCACGCCGGAGGTCGGCTGCCCGGAGAGAGACGATACCTGGAGCGGGACCGGGGTCGAAATGTCCACGTAGCCGTAGACCGGATCGTAGTACCTGCCGGTGATGGTGAGCGCCCACTGGGCGGTGAGAGTGAAGGTATAGTCCTTCACCCAGCTGATGGCGCCGGTGGTGTTGTTGCGCAGGAACAGGTTGGCGGTCACGGCCCTGGTACCGGTGCTACTCAGGCTCCAGCTTATCGTGCCGGACATGGTGAAGGTTTTGCCCGATTCGGTGGCGGCGAAGTCCGTGAAACTCAGGCTGAACGAGGAGAACTTCCCGCTCGTCTGGTCATACACCCCGGAAAACGTCACCACGCCGGAGATGAAGGGGCCGTTCTGGACCTCCTGGAAATTCGTGTAGGTGAAGGTGCCGCTGAAGGAACCGTTCGTCTCGTTGACATTGAGCACGTAGCTGAGGGTGCCTCCGTAAGTGCCGGGAATGCTGACCTGCACGGATGCCCCCGTAGCAGCCGGACCGGTCGCACCTTTGGGATCGAGCCGCTGTACCGAGGCGGCCAGGGTATCCGCAACCACCTGTACCAGCGGAGCGTCGGTGGTCGCACCCCCGTTGCCGGCCGTAACCACGCCGACCGACCCCAGGGTAGCGCTGGCTTGTGCCCCGTTGTATGCATCCACTGATACCGCTCTGGCGTTGGCGGTGCTCAGTGTAGCCTGATTGGTCGCTCCGCTGTAGCTGCCGCTTGAGGTACTCCCTCCGCTGCTCCCGCTCCCGCCACCACCGCATGCCGCCAGGCAAGTGGCGGTCACTACCGCTGTCAGAATGATTCTCAACCCGTGCATCATGTACCCCTCCTTGTTTGCTGGCTTTGCCAGGTATCACGCATCGACTGCGACCATACTACAAAATAATCTCAATGAGAATGTATTTTTGTTGTTCAAGCCTTAGGAAAAGCTTAAGGGGCCTGCCTGCATGACAATTCGGCAGGCAAGAAGTCAGGAATTATGAGGGTGCGGGAGGAGGGTCGGTGGCTGGAGCTGCCGGCCTTCAGCATTTCCCGGTGACAGTTTCTCCTTGACAGCCGATGCGCGGAGGGTTACAAAAGTCTCATTCTTCTGAATACTGCACTGTCTGGGAGCGCGCCATGAGCAGGCCCCTGTACCCCATCGAGACCGCCCATGCTGGCAATATGCCGGCTGGGCGGTTTTTTGCGTGAAGGTACGCCCGCACTTGAAACCGGGGTGGAAAGAAGCGTTTCACGGGAGAAATGTTCCATTTGGGTAGATCAGCGGTTCACGCGCGTGTGCGTGAACCGCTCAATAACGTGTTGCGCGCCAAGGCAAAAGCTCCGTTTAGGTGGTCAACAGTATCTCTTGGAGTATCAAACAAAAAGGAGACAAGACGATGAAAATGAAATGGTTGGTTGTGATTGGTTTAATTGTAGTTGCGTTCTCAAGCGGGTGTACGCGGTCATTTGATGTCGCTTATCAAGCTGATGCTGCACGTCTATCAAACGCAACAGAATTAGAAAAATATTCTTTAGGTGTTGCTAAGTTTGAGGATAAAAGGGCGTGGGTCGAGGAGGGTAATGTTAAAAGCGAAAGTTTTGTTGCATTACAAGGCCCTTGGAAATTTGGCATGACGTACAAAGAAACTGATTACATACCAGTCAAAGACTTACTCCAAGAACTTCTGGTTCAAGAATTGACAAAAGCTGGCTTTAAGGCAAAGGCGCTGGACAAGGTGCTCTCAAAGTCCAATGCACAAAGCATCAAAGAATTAAACAAAGAGCAGACTAGTGATTACATAATAGGTGGGCAATTACTGTCGTTCGAGTTTGTCAATGAAACAGGGTTTTTGACTGTTACCAGTCGGAGAAACGCAACTCTTAACTTAAATCTGTTTGATGGCAAAAGCTCAGATGTACTTATTGATACGGTCATCAATGAAACAGACCGCGAAGGGGAAGGAATGGGGGTAATGCACTCAACAAATATTGAAAAGCTTATGAATCGAGTTTTTAAAAAAGTAGCACAACAAGTTATACAGAAAACGGCTGATAAAGTTTCTCAATCTCAAGCTCAAAAGTAAGAATGGAACGATAGTGGTGTCAGGTTTGCAGTTTTGCAATTTATAATTACACAATTGCAAGCCTGACACGATTGCAGTTCCCCTTGACTTTACTTATCATGGATGTCCCTTTTCCTCTTTTCCTTTTCTTGGCGAGAAAGGCGTGTATGGGATTTATCGATTTGATTCAGGAGTTGCGGACAGGCGCACCGAATCCGAAAAAAGCGGCAAAGACCATGAAGTTTCTTGGTTGGGGATGCCTTTTCGGCGGGCTTTGGAATTTCATCCTTCCCCAAACCGAACCGTTTAAGGCGGATTTTCACATTCCCGCGTCGTATCCGTATGTAGCACTGATTGCCTTTATTGCCGTCGGTGTTTTGTTTCTTATCGCTGCACGTGGGGTTCTGGAATTGGAGCCGTGGGGGAAAAGGTTTGGTCAGGCGGCAGTCATTCTGCTTCTTGCCGAGATAATTCTTTTTCCGCTTATGATACTGCCTGAGTTCATGCAATTCCCTGCCGGCGGCGGGATATCCAAGAACATCCCGTATGTTTTTTTTGCTATCGCACTAGCCCAGTTCGGGTTGCCAGCCTATTTCGGGTTCAGGTACTTGGGCCGCCTTCCTGTCAAGGACGAACCGTACGACGTAGCTCAGTATAACCCGGAAAACATCTCTCGTTCGCTCTCCGAAAGGATGAATGAGAGGACAACCAGCCAGACTGTCGAAGCCAAATACAAAGATTCTCCGTTTCCCTTCGGGATAATGGGGACCTTCCCCTTGTTGATAGCAGTGCCGCTACTGCTGGTATTCGCAACGGAGAAGTATGTGGGGCCCGAGTCGATCGGATTGGTATTTCCCGGGATAATCCTGTTCGTATTTCTGGGACCGACGATCTTCAACTATCTTCCCTCCCCCTTTGAGAAAAACCGAAAACTTCTCGCGAGCTTCACCGGTGGCGGTTCAATTTTCCTATTCCATGGATCAGTCCCCTTCTTCAGGCTCATGGTCTACGGCGATGCTCTTGAAGTACGGGTGATGTTTCACCGCTTCCTGATCCCATTTGACCGGATGGAAGACTTTCCCAACAAAATCGGCTTCTTCAGTACGGGCATCCTGATCAAGTCAGACCTGCCGGATGTACCGTCGAGCATCCGGTTCAGCGGCTTCGGCATGAAGAAGATACTCGGCGTCGTGAATGAAGCCAGAAGTTCATTCATAGCCGCGTCACCGGCACCATAAGGAGAACTGTCGATGAAAACCGTGCTCGTCACCTACTATTCCCGCAGCGGCAATACGAAGAAAATGGCGGAGATGATCACCAAGGGGCTGGTTGTCCGCGGCATAAAGGCTGACCTGATACCGGTGGAGGAGGTGCCGATTGATTCCCTGCCGGGCTACGACGGCTACATCGTCGGTTCGCCCAACTACTTCGGCACCATGGCCTGGCCCATCAAAAAGTTCGTCGACGAGAGCGTCAAGTACTACAAGAAGCTGGAGGGGAAGGCTGCGGCGGCCTTCACCTCCGAAGGGGTCATCGGCGGCGGGGGGGACGCGGTGCTGCTGGATATCCTCAAATGCTTCCTGATCCACGGCTGCGTCGTGCAGGGACTCACGGGGATAGGACATTTCGGGCCGGTCGCCATCGGGGCGCCGGACGAGCGGATCGGGAAGGAAGTGGACATTCTTGTGGAGCGGTTCGGTGCGCTGCTGGAGAAGTTGTAAGCGGTGGAGAAATGTTCCAATTGGGTGAATGACCAGTTCACGCGCACGCGCGCGAACTGATCAATAGCTAGTTAGGACAATAAAAGGAAAATGAAAATTTTCGAGAAACTGATAAAACAACCGTGGAGAATTCCTGGATTCATCATTGCAATTTTCCTGGGGTTATTGCTGTCTCCATTACTGCTTATTTTCGGAATTTACATACTATGGGACAATTGGAAACATAAAAAGAGGCAGATTAAAGCCGAAGCAAATGTAACAACTGAAATTGGTGTGAAATCAGTCGGCACTGCGGAGATAAATAAAGCCTTAAAAAGACATCTGTTCCCAGTCATACGTCAGCATGGATTTACAAAGTTTAAAGGTAAAAGAAGCTACAAATACAATATATCCTCGGTATTTGTCGTCAGTGTCGAGGCTGTAGGCAAGCATTTCTCGGACGTTACCGGCTTTACTCCTTCTTCCTTCATGTGCACCTTGGGAGTATATTTCCCATTTGTCATCAATAAGTACGACCCAGAAGGAAAGGGAATTGAGTATGACAAAGATGGCCTGCCAGTTGGTATCTACCTTCATCAATCTCTTCGCCTTGAAAACTTCGATTTTTCGAAACAGAAGTGCCGTCAGAGTATAGATAACCCTGCAAATGCTACTCGTAAAGATGTCTGGTGGGTAGAACGTGATGGTTCTAATGCTGAAGATATGGTCCTTGATCTTGTAGCGGCTTTTCTAGCAACTGCGCCGGCATGGTTCGCTTCCTATGAAGATCTCGAAACTGCGTTCCATGAAATAGAAAAAGAACGAGATTGTCCCGGTAAGTTTGAAAAACTCTACTACATGGCGAAAGAGCTTAAAAATGAAGCCATGGCAGAGCATTATAAGGCAAAAATGTCCTAACACGCGGCGGCAGACGGTCTTCGCTACGCTACGCCGCTGCGCCGCAGCCCCGTTGGTGAGGATAAGAATGAAACTGATTACAGCAACAATACTTGCCTTTGCAATAATACTTTCCTTTTCCTGCCCACTTTGGAGTGCTGAGCCGAGTTTTGAAAACACGGTCAAAAAATTCATAAAAGTTGTGGCCCGTAAAGACCGAAAGGCTTTAGCAAATTTAGTTTCGTACCCGCTACAACGGAGGGTTCCCCTTTCAAGCATAGACAACCCGAAACAATTCTTGGAAGCTTACGACGAAATAGTAGACGAAAAGATCATAAAATCGATTTCCACTTCCAAGGTTTCAGCCGATTGGTCTGAAATGGGATGGAGAGGAATTATGTTCCAAAACGGGCCATTGTGGCTTGATGAGGAAGGAAAAATAACCGCCATCAACTACCAGACAGAAAAAGGTAAGCGTAAGCGAGCTGAGCTGATTGAAGCGGATAAGCAAAAGCTACATGCCAGTCTACGTGATTTTATTGAGCCGATTCTGGAGTGGGAAACTGCCAAATATAGAATTCGTATCGATAAAATTACTGACGTTACATTCCGATATGCCGTCTGGCCGGTTCAAAAAAAATCCTCAGAAACACCAGACTTAATTTTACGAAATGGGACTCTCACCTTCGACGGGAGTGGTGGGAATCACCATTATGATTTCAAGAGTGGCGAGGTTCTTTATCGATGCTTAGTGTGGGTAATCGGAGACGCGGATACTCCTCCCGGAGAGGTCGAAATCTATAAACGTAAGAAGTTAGTGTTGAATCAGCCTGTAATGAAAGTCATCAAAGGTAGGTGAAAGCACCAACCACTCGGCGGCAGACGGTCTTCGCTACGCTACGCCGCTGCGCCGCAGCCCCGTTAGATGAAATGAAAATGGAGGCTTTATGGCTTGGGATTGCCCTTCTTGCGGGTACACTGGAAATGATGATGAAACATTGCGATGTTCTTGCGGCCACGAAAATCTGGTCTATGAGGCACCTAACTTCAACAAAATTGACGGAGCCCTTATATTTGTAGCGGTTGGCCTTATAATCTCAGTCATCACGATCCTTTCATCATTTACCGATGCGGTAGCATTTGCAGCAGGTGGAGAAAGATTCGCGATCATGATTATCGGAGCAATTATAGTCATAATACCAATCGGCTTGCTCATGCTACTGTTCAAAAGAAAGCGATCATTTCCGAGGTACATAAAATTGTGGTATCTCGCCAACTTAATCGTCGCATATCTTAACTTCCTATCAATCAAAGCATCGCCAGACACACCTGAAAAGATCAAGACGTTGAATAACGCCATTGATGTTTTGGCGCTAACTTTCATTGGTTGTTGTATCTGGGTTACTTACTTCTTTGTCTCTGCCCGAGTGAAAAAGACGTTTGTAAGATAGGAGCACGAAAAGAAATCTAACTAAGCGCGGCAGGCGGTCGGTCGCGATAACCCCGCGCCCGCCGCTGCGCTCTCGCACGTTGGGTGGATAAAATAAAATGAACAATAACATTCATCAAGCAATTGGCATATGTAACCAAATCCTCGTCATTGTCGGAGTAATTTTCCCAATAACGACGGCATATATGTTTTTGATTATTCGCCTTAACGGAGAAAACCCAATTTTAATGTTTGCCGAAAGCAGTTTCTCGATCAGCTTTAATCTGAAGCTTTTTGGTTACTTGCGTCAGCGATATTTTGAAATCAAGAAAGGCCGGTTGATACCCCATTTGAATCGTATTTCTTGGTATGTCGGTATTGCCGCATTCATCGTCAATTTCGGCTTAATGGTATTAGAGGCAATAAGGTAGCACCCAACCAGACGCTAGACCTAAAACCCGTCAGGTCAGCGCCCACGGCGTTCGGTGAATAAGATGACAGACCATAATCAAAATAGAATCGATGAACCGACCAAACTTGAAGAACAAAAATCCACACGTCATTATGGCGGGGTTATTTGGGGGCTTGTACTTGGCTCCTTCGTTGTCGGTTCTTATGTTATGAATCTGTCTCATTCTGAGTTCAAAACACTTCTAAATTAGCTTTGGTCTTAACATTCGGAGTTTTTGTGGGAATAGGGGCAATTTTCGGCGAAAAGTTTATGGAGAAATTAGGTGAATGGCTGAAATGGTTTTGACCATTCAGAAATGACTGGGAAGAAGACACACCGAACCAGCGCTCGGACCATGAACGGGCATAAGCCCGCCCGTCAGGTCAAGCGCAAAGCCGTTAGCGAGAATAGAATGACAACCAAAATTTATTGCACAGTTTGCGGCGCTGAAAATGACATAGAACAGGGGGGGCCATCTTTCTGCTACAACTGCGACAATGAACTAAGCGGAAAAGTTCATATAACCGAGGCATCACAGGGTTCAGTGGATGATATGATTAAACGTACATTCGCTTGCGTTTATTTCGCGATATTTATCCTGTCTACAATAGGATTTTTACTTTCACTTGGCGATACTGGAAGCACATCAAGTGCAGCAGATCTAATGCTTCTTATTCCAATGCTTTTTCACTTTATTTGGGTTAAATGGGCAAGAGAAATCACTGGCGTGTATAAAGGCAAGAATAGGTACGTATTCCTAAGAAGTATTATCCTTTATTCAATTATAACCCTGACTATATATGCAGTTATAACCATAAAAAACATGGACAGCGTTGGGCTCATATTTCTAATGCTATTCTCGTTGATACTCTTTTATTCGTATTTTTTTGGGAAAAAGAATACTGGCTGGAATTACTTCAAATTTCTTTAGCAAAGCATTCGCTAACCAGGCGCACGACCTGACCGAAATCTGTCAGGTCAGCGCCCACAGACGTTCGCCAGACAAAAAATGAAAAACCTATTCCACCACAAAATCAATTTCACCGAGCGCTTCAAGCGCCGCCATTCCTTGCGCTTCCATATGTCGTTGATCCTCCTGGCGACGGTATGCGCCGGGTTTCTGGCGACGCGCATCATGCTTGGCCTGGATCTGGATAACGTCATGATCCGTTATCCCCTTGCCGTCGTCTTCGCCTATGTGATCTTCTTCACAGCGGTGAAGCTCTGGCTGAAATACATTGCGTACACCCCCGCTGCACAGGTCCGTGACAATTCACCCGATCTGCTCGACGTGCTGCCCGACATGCCGATTTCAGGCGGCAATTTTAACGTCGGCGAGGTGTTTCAGGGTGGCGGCGGAGAGTTCTCCGGTGCGGGGGCATCGGGAAGTTTTGATGCAGTAGCGGAGAGCGGGACGAGCGTCCTTCCCGGCGGCATCGACACGGGGGGTGGTATCGGTGACGCGGTGGGGGATGTGGCCGGGGAAGCGGTGTCGTCGGCGCTCGGTGACGAGGGAGGCATCGTGGCCGTGGTTATTTTTGCGGTGCTGGCCGCTATTGTGGCGGTGGTCGTCGGTGCCGGCGTCTACCTGGTCTACGAAGCCCCGTTCATCCTCTCCGAAGCGGCGTTCGAGTTCGTCCTCGCCGCAAGTCTCGTCCGCGGAACCCGGCGCATGGATAGTGCGGAGTGGATGGGAAGCGTCTTCAAGACCACCGGCGTACCTTTTGCCATAACGCTTGCCTTGGCGCTTCTGGCCGGGTATCTTATGCATCGGTACTTCCCCGGCGTCACCCGTATTTCCGAACTGATTGCGTATCTGTGATTGAAAAAAGGCATACTATGTCACGTTTCCTGCTTGCACTCTGCATCCTGGTCTGCCTGCCATCGCTGCTGTTCGCGGCCGATACCGACGCGGCCTGGCTCACGGGTGTCCCGCTCGACAAGGCGATCCGGATCGGCACCGGCCGGCAGGTGGTGATCGAGGTTTCCGACCCGGACTGCCGGTTCAGTCGCCGGATGGTCCGCTACTGGGACCTGCGGCGGGATGTCACCCGGTATGTCTTCCTGGTCGCCCTGAAGAACCACCCCGACGCGGCGGAGAAGGTGCGCTATATCCTTTGCGCCCCGGACCGGGCGGCCGCCTACCGGGAGGTGTACGCCGGCAAGCTCGATTTCGACGAGAAGGCGGCTGACCGGTCGTGCGACGTCAAGGGGGTGCAGGATCTGCACCGGGACATCGCGGCAAGGCTTGGAGCAGTCGGCACGCCGACTTACGTCATCAACGGGGTGAAGGTCGGCGGCGCCAAGGTGGGGGAGATAGAGCGGTTACTGGGCGGAGAAAAGATTCCTTTCGATGCCGGTGACCCTGAGTGACGACCCGTTTTTTATGTTCATGTTAATTTCTATGGCACCACGAAAGGAGAGGGCATGGTTCTCGATTTTGTAGTCAAGCATTGGGGGTATTTCGCCCTGCTGGTTCCCGCAGCCGTCCTGCTGTATGCATCCGTTGTCATTGTGGGGGGGAACGAGATTGCCCTGATCGAGCGCCGGTGGTTCGGCAGCAAGATGCCCCAGGGGCGGGTCGTGGCGCTGGGGAACGAAGTCGGTATCCAGGCCCGGACGCTGGGCCCCGGCCTGCACTTCCTGATCCCGTTCATCTACAAGGCGACCAAGAGCGTTTTTACCGAGATACTGGAAAACGAGATCGGCCTCATCGAGTCGGTGGATGGCTCGTCCATCCCGGCCGGGAGGATCTTTGCCGCGGTGGTGGCCGGCCACAATTCCTTCCAGGACGGCGAGGCGTTCATCAAGAACGGCGGCCAGAAGGGGCCGCAGATCGAGGTGCTCCCTCCGGGCAAGTACCGGATCAACCCCTACCTGTTCAAGCTGACCAAGGGGGAAGTTACCGAGATCAAGGATTTCGAGATCGGCATCGTGGAGTCGGTGGACGGCGCCGCCATCCCGGAAGGGAAGATCTTCGCCCAGGCGGTGGAGGGGCATTCATCTTTCCAGAACGGTGAAGCCTTCATCGGGAACGGCGGCCAGAAGGGACCGCAGATCGAGATCATCCCGCCGGGGAACTACCGCATCAATCCCTACCTGTTCAAGGTGACCAAGAGCTCGGCCACCAAGATCAGCGAAGGGGAGATCGGCATGGTCGAATCCGCCGACGGTTCGGCCATCCCGGCCGGGCGCATTTTTGCCAATGTGGTACCGGGGCACAACTCCTTCCAGTCCGGCCAGGATTTCATCAAGAACGGCGGGCAGAAGGGGCCGCAGACGGAGATCCTGCCGCCGGGTGTCTACCGTATCCATCCGAACCTGTTCAAGATCACCAAGGCCGCGGCCGTGGTGATCGCCAAGGGGGAGGTGGGAATGGTCACCGCCCAGGACGGCGCCCCCATCCCCATGGGGCGGCTCCTGGCGCAGAGCGTGCCGGGGCACTCCAATTACGAGAACGGTGAGTCGTTCCTGAAAAACGGCGGGCAGAAGGGGCCGCAGATCGACGTGCTGCTCCCCGGCACCTACCGGATCAACCTGAACCTGTTCCAGATCCAGATCGCCCCCGCGGTGGTCGTCGAGGCCAACAAGATCGGGCTGGTGACCGCCCTGGACGGCATCCCGCTGCCGGAACGGGAATACGTGGCCAGTCCCGTCACCGGTCATAACGATTACCAGGACGGCTCCGCCTTCCTGACCAAGCAGGGACAGCGCGGTCCGCAGCTGGACGTGCTCCGGCCGGGAACCTATTACATCAACCCGTTCATGTTCAGCGTGGAAACCGATGATGTTGCCGTCGTCGAGCGGGGACAGGTCGGGGTCATCGTGTCGAACGTCGGCGAGGACCCGACGGAGGAGATGAAGAAACGCCTGGGATCGTCCCAGAACGGGGCTTCCATAGAAGAGGGAAAAGAGAAGTACGTGGTGCCCAAAGGCTACCGCGGCATCCAGGAAGAAGTGGCCGGTCCGGGGCGCTATTACCTCAACCGGCGGGCCTTCATGGCCTATATCATCGACACCACCAACATCACCATCGACTGGGACGACCAGGAGGACACCCGCTTCGACCAGTTGACGGTCATCTCCAAGGACGGTTTCCCGATCCAGGTCGCGGTCAAGGTGGTCATCCGCGTCCGGCCGGACCAGGCACCCTACATGGTGGCCAAAGTCGGCTCCATCGACAACCTGATCCAGCACGTCATCCATCCGATGATCGACTCGTCGTTCCGGAACCAGGCCTCCACCGCCTCGGCGATGAACTTTCTCCAGAGCCGCTCGGAAGAGCAGACCAAGGCCGAAACCCGTGCCCGCATCGACCTGGAGAAATATCACGTGGAGTGCGTGTCGGTCCTGATCTGCCAGATCAAGCTCCCCGAAGACCTGATGCAGACCCAGACCAAGCGGATCATCGCCGAGCAGCAGCAGGAGATGTACAAGATGGAGCAGAAGTCCCAGGCGGAACGGACCGAGATGGAGAAGATGCGCGCCACCGCCGACCAGCAGCCGACCCTGGTGGCCTCGGAAATCGCCGTGAAGGTGGCGACCCAGAAGAAGACCGAGATGATCACCCTTGCCGAAGGTTCGGCGGAGGCTAAGGCGCTTGAGGGTACCGGCGAAGGGAAGCGGCTGAAGGCCATCGGCGACGGCGAGGCATCCAAGATCGCCGCCATCGGTGAAGCGACCGCCCAGGCCTACAACAAGCAGCAGGAGGCGATCGGCGAAGAGGCCATCAAGCAGATCAAGATCGTGGAACTTATAGCGGCTGCCATCCAGAACGGCAGCATCAAGATCGTCCCGGATGTGTTGGTCACGGGTGGTGGCAATGCTGCCGACGGGCTGATGGGGACGTTGGCGAAGCTCCTCCCCGGGATCGACATTCCCGCACTCCTGAACAAGCCGGCCCCCGCGGTACCGGCGACGCATCCGGAAGCGGTGCGGTCATAATCCTGTAGTTAGGAGACTCACTAGATGAAGTTACTCTTGGCAACATTGTCGTTGCTTCTGCTCGGCACTAGCCCGGTCATGGCGGCTGAAATTACCGAATCTGACGCCGGTACGTTTGTCCTGCTGGACAAGGACAAAAAGGCAACCGACCTGTTCTATCGCCTGAGCAAGACGGACGGTAAATGGGTGATGGAAGGCAAGGAACCGCGTGGCACATGGAAAAACATCAGCTGCGACAGCGGCTGTGAGTACACGACTACGACCCAGGCCGAACTTGAAACGTACTTTCCCGAGGACTGGCGGGAACATGCCGATATCGCCTGCATTCAAAATGCTGCGCAGGCCTTTTGCCGATACAGCCCCAAAGACGACCCCAAAAAGGCCGACTACGTCGTCATCGCGCGCGTGACCGACAAACCGGTTCCCATGTTTATCAGGCGGGTAACCGCGCCGGCCGGTACTAAACAGGCCTGCGCCAAGCTCTCGAAAAATGCGGCCTACGAGAAAGCGCTCTCCTGGATAAAAGAAAACAACAGGTGGGGTGCCGAAGCGGGAATCGTGAGAGGTTTCAAGAAGGAATTGGACTCGGCACTCGGCAAACGCAAGGCGGTATGGGAAATAGGCTGGGGCCTGACCAAATCGGGAAACGCCTATAAGCTTGAGTGGGCAAAAGACAAGTTGGTTATCACGCCATACCTGCCTGACAAGGCGGCACTCCTCGGTTTCAGGGAGATGCAGCAGAAGTTTAGCGCCGAGTGAGAGAGGACCTGACCTTGACGAGATGAGGGTCATGGCGTACTCACCATCCTCATCAGTTCTATCTGGCGTCTCCTGATCTCCTTCATCGCCCGGCCGGCCCCCCAGTTCCAGCCGCGCCAGTCTGCAGACTGCCTTTCCGGGAGAGACGCGAGCAGTTTCTGCGACAGGTAGCTACGGGTCGGCTGTTTAGCTCGGGGGAGTGCACCGATGAGCCCAGGGAGCGCGTCGTCGCTGAGTGTGGCCAGGTAGCAGATGTCCACATCTTTTCCGCTGGAAGCCCGGCCGGTGTTTATCAGGACGATCAGCCCGTCGGGATTGATGATGTTGAGCATCGCAAGGAGCGCGAGACCGGCAGCCACCGCTCCGAAGGCAAACCGTTCCCGCTTGCCGCGCAGCACGGTCAGAAGGAACCAGACGAAGAGCAGGGCGAGCCACCCCATGAAGACCGTCGTATAGAGGCGCAGTTCCGTCAGACCATACATGTCTTGATACAGGAACATGCGGTGGAGGGCTGATGTCATGACAACGAAAAGCATGGCCACCAGCAGGCCGGACAAGATGCCGAAGGTCCGGTTGTCTCGGGCGGATTCGATGCGGAACAGCCAGTGCATGGAGAGGAGCAGAGGAAGCACGAGGAGCGTCACGGCGACCAGTTCGAAAAAGCCGCGCCGGGCGTAGTCTGCGATGGACAATGCGTGCGAGCTTGCCGCCACGTCGGCGCCACCGAAAAAATAGCCGAATTGCGCGGCGATGAATCCTGAAAAGAGCAGATTGAGCGTGATGAGCACCACGCCGGCTTCGATGACGCCGAGGGACAGGAATGAGGGACGCTCGGGCAAGGGGTCGGGGATGTCGTTCGCCAGCAGGATCCGGTACAGGATTCCGCAGCCGATTGCACCGCAGAGTGTGATCCAGCCAAGATGGAGAAAGAGGCTGGGGAAATCCCAGGTTAAGAGCTCCCTGACGAGTTGTTCGAAGGAGGCATCCGCGTCGGTCAGCAGTTTCCCGAACAGGAGCAGCAAGGGGATGGCGATGAGAATCCCCCGGCCAACCGCCATGGTTTTGCCCTTGGGGAACCCCTTGGTCAGGGACAGCCGGCTGCACACCCCGTTCATTCCGGCGGCGAATCCGGGAATCGCCCGGAGCAGGGCACCCAAGAGCCCGATTGAATATTCCAGCACTCCGCCGAAGACAAGCCGTCCGCTTTGACTGCGGAGTGCGGCCAGCGCGAACGCCACGCAGATTGCCGTGACGTTCAGGAGCTTGAGGGTGTTGGAATCGCGCCAGGCGATTGCGGCGGAGAATAAGACGACCGGCAGGGAGAGCCAGAAGGTTTCAGGTGCGACACGTATCCCCTGCCAGCGGATCAGGACAGCCGCTGCACCGAGAAATGCCCCGGTCCAGAGCATGACGTTGATCCCCCATGGCGCGGTTCTCAGGAGAAGGTCGCCGAGTATACCCAGGATGAGGCCGGCTCCGGCAATGCCCAGTATTCGCTGTTCCGTTGTTCCCATGCAGATTTCTCCGTAGCCATATATTTGGCAGAAGCGGCCATGGCGTGGATAAAGGTATAGCGGAACCATGTGACGCTGTTGCGGCGGGAAGAAGGAATAGTGATGAAATTTTGGTGCAGAAATGGTGCAAGGCAATCCGTTGCCCCGGGGGAGACTCACTCACGGCACGATGAACGCATGAAGGGAAAGGTATGGCGCAGGAACAGTTGATCCTTGTCGTGGACGACGACCCGCATATTCTCGAAGTAGTCAGGTTTGCCCTGGAGAAGGGGGGCTTTCGCACGGCCGAAGCCGGCGATGGTCGGGAAGCCCTGACGCGGTTTCATGAACTCAAGCCCGATCTGATCATCCTCGACGTCATGATGAAGGAGATGGACGGCACCGATGTCTGCCGGTCCATCCGGGCCATTTCCTCCGTGCCGATAGTATTCCTATCGTCCAAGGACGATGAGATCGACCGCATCATCGGATTGGAACTGGGGGGAGACGATTATGTGAGCAAACCGTTCAGCCCTCGCGAACTGGTGGCGCGGGTACGGGCAGTCCTGAGGCGCTGGGCCGCAGCAGCGGTGTCATCCGTTGCATCGCCTCAGCCGGCAGGGACGGTCACGTACGGCCGGCTTGTCATCGATACCGACCGGTTTCAGGCCTTCTGGGGCGAATGCCAGGTGGTGCTGACCGTGACCGAGTTCGGCATCCTCCGGACGCTCCTCGGTTATCCCGGGAAAGTCTTCACGCGCGATGAACTGATCGCCGGCGCATACAGTAATGATACGTATATCACCGACCGCACCATCGACAGCCATGTGCGGCGGATACGGCGCAAGTTCAATGATGCGGGCGGCGATCCCGTCGAGACCGTCCACGGTGTCGGTTACAAGCTCGGCCCGTGCCGATAGAGAGCCATTATGCGCTGGAAACCCCGTCTGCGGACGGTCCTCCTCATAATCAACCTGGTCATCCTGCTCCTGCCCCTGGGGGGGATTGGCGCTCTGCGGCTCTATGAGAGCGAACTGGTCCGCCGTACCGAATCGGAGTTGATTGCCCAGGGAACCCTGGTCGGCGCGGCATATCGCGAGGAACTTATCCGCCAGCTCTCTCCCGGGGATGGTGTCCGCTCCCCAAAGGGGGGGGCCGGCAGCCGGGAGTACGGCCTCCCCGTAACGGCTCGACCTGTGACGGATGACGGCCCGGCGCAAAAATACCACCCGACCCTGGCGAGACTCAACTTAGCGGGGGAGACCATCAGGCCGCCGGCACCTCCCCCCCTGCCACCGGCGACCCCTCCCGATCCCCTGGCCGTCCAGGCTGGCAAAGGGATCGCCCCACTCCTCCTCGCCACGAAGGATGTCACCCTTGTCGGCATCCGCGTGGTGGATTTCAACGGCAAGGTGGTTGCCAGTACCAGTGAGGAAATGGGGCTTTCGCTGCTGAACCGGGAAGAGACCTCCCGTGCCCTCACCGGCGAATATGTCAGCCTCCTGCGCCAGCGTCTTTCCGACAAGGCGGTCCCTCCCGTCTCCTCCATCAGCCGCGGGAAAACGGTGCGCGTCTTCGTCGGTATGCCGATCATTCACGAGGGGCGGGTAGTGGGGGCGACGATTCTCTCCAGAACCCCGCTCGACATCCGCAAGGCCCTCTTCATGGTGCAAAAGCAGGTCGGTATCGCCATGGCAGTGCTCGTCTCCGTCGTTGTCCTTCTTACGCTCTTCACATCCATAACCATCAATCGACCGCTCACGGCACTTATCCGCCAGGCGGAACGGATCGTGCGTGGGGAGAAAGGAGCTGCCGCTCCTCTGGAAAATCCTGGTACCCATGAGATAGAGCTGCTCTCCCAGGCAGTTTCCACGATGGCGAAAACCCTCGAAGAGCGGGCCGACTATATCCGCACCTTTGCCGCCAACGTGTCCCACGAGTTCAAGACCCCGCTGACCTCCATCAGGGGCACCGTGGAACTTCTCCAGGACCACCTGGTGGAGATGAGTCCGGCCGAACGGAGCCGCTTTCTCCAGATCATTGCCGACGACACCGAGCGCCTCGACCGGCTGGTGCGAAGGCTCCTCGACCTGGCTCGGGCGGACACGCTCACGTCGGGCGATGAGCAAACAGCGCTCACCGACGTGCTGGACACACTGGCAGATCGCTTTGCCAAGGCGGGCGTCAGGGTTTCAATCGACTACCGGTCGGCGGTAACCAGGGTCCATATGGGCCGGGAAACCGTTGAATCGATCATCTCGAACCTGCTCGACAATGCCCGCCAACACGGGGGGGACGGAGTGGAGGTGACCATTGCTGTCGCGGAAGCGGACGCCGGCAGGATGCTGGAGCTGCTGGTTCGGGACAGTGGTCCCGGCATTTCCGACGGAAACCGGGAACGGATATTCCGTCCCTTTTTCACCACCGCCCGCGACCGGGGCGGGAGCGGTCTGGGGCTCTCCATCGTGCAGTCGCTCGTAACCGCCCACGGCGGCACGATCAGCCTTGAACCGAGCGAACCGGGTGCCTGCTTCCGCATTCGGCTGCCGGTTTGAGTAATTGCATCAACTCAGTCAGTTCCAAAAGGGGGATACCACCATGAACAAAGTGATCGCTGCGGTCGTCTATTGCGCATTGAGTGCGGCCCTGACCGGTTATGCCTTTGACCCGGTGTTGGTGGAGCGGGCAAAAGCCGGTGCCTTGAAGGAGTGCGAAGAGTGCGATTTCACGAATGCCGCCCTGAAAGGGGTCGATTTCAGGGGGGTCAAGCTGGATGGGTCGAAGTTCACGGGCGCCGACCTCGCCGGGGCCAGGATCGAGGATTGCGGCGAGTGCGACATGACCGGGGCAATCCTGACGGCCGCCGTTATGGAACAGGCGAGCCTTGATGAAATAGTTTTCGACAGGGCCGATCTGGCCGCGGCAAAGTGCAGCGGCGCCTATATCCACCATGCACGCCTGGCGGGAGCGAACCTGTCCAACGCCGACATGAGGAAAACTGACATATCCAAGGGGAATTTCGCGGGTGCCAATCTGACCGGGGCGAACTTCGCCGCGGCGAAGCTGAAATACGCGAAACTGAAGGATGCCGTCCTGACCGGCGTGAATTTTTCCTATGCGGACCTGACCGGTGTGGATTTCAGTGCCACGAATCTCGAAGGGGTCAATTTCCGGGGCGCACTGCTCGACGGTGTCCAGCTGACCGGAGCGAAACTGAACAAGGCGGACTTCAGTGGCGCGGATTTGCGCGGCGCAACCCTTGGCGGCAAGATAACGGTATACGAGCCGCCAAAAGGGCTGGTGGAAATCGACGCGCCGGTGAAATGCAGCGAGCTGCAGCAGGCGGGGGCCGTCGTCGATGCCACGACGAAATGCGGGAAGTAGTGTGCGGACGGGAGGAAAACCATTGATACGTAATGCAACGATCGAAGATGCAGGGGCGCTTTGCGACATATACAACCATTACGTTCTGAACACGACGATCACCTTCGAGGAAAAGCCCGTTTCCCTCGACGAGATGCGGGGCCGTATCGCGGAAGTGACGGCTTCTTTGCCGTGGTATGTGTGGGAGGAAGACGGAAATGTCATCGGGTACGCCTATGCGAGCAGATGGAAGAGCCGCAGCGCCTATCGGTTTTCGGTGGAAAGCAGTGTGTATCTCCATGCCAACTGTATCGGCAAGGGGATAGGGCGACAGCTGTATGAATCCCTGCTGTCCGGGCTGCGCAGCCGCTCCATCCATGGAGTCATTGCCGGGATCAGCCTGCCGAACGAGGGGAGTGTGGCTCTGCATGAACGCATGGGATTCGTCAAGGTTGCACATTTCAGGGAGGTCGGCTGGAAGTTCGGCCAGTGGCTCGACGTGGGGTATTGGGAACTTCTCCTCCCGAATCCCTCCATTCCCTGCTGCAAATAACTTTACACGGGCATCGCCCCTGTCGTAGTATCCCCCTTCAGAACCGATCCGGCCTGAAAATCAATCCTTGGGACCTGCCGTGCTCCGCTTCATTCTCCCATTTCTCATCATTCTTCCCCCCCTGGCCTACGCCCTCATCGCGCTCTGGTGCGGTCGGGCGTACTTCGGCCGGAGCCGGGAGGCTGCCGACCATGCCCCGCCGGTCACCATCCTGAAGCCGGTGAAGGGGATGGACGCCGACAGCCTGGAGAATTTCGCCTCCTTCTGCCGCCAGGATTACCCCTGCTACCAGATCGTCTTCGCCTGCGCCTCCGCGAGCGATCCGGTGATCCCGGTGATCCGGGAACTGATGGCGACCTATCCTTCCCACGACATCGAACTCGTTATCAACGACCGCATCTACGGCCCCAACTACAAGGTCTGCAACCTGATGAACGCCTTTCCGAAGGCGAAGCACGACCTCATCATCGTCTGCGACAGCGACATCCGGGTGGGGGAGCGCTACCTGCGGGAGGTCTGTGCCCCCTTTGCCGATCCCGCCGTCGGCCTCGTCACCTCCCTCTACCGCACCTCCCGCTTCGAGGGGGGAGCCTGTGCCATCGAGGCGATGGGGTTCACCGCCGAGATGGTCCCCAACGTCATGGTCGCCCTCCGACTGGAAGGGTTATCCTTCGCCCTTGGCGCCTCCATGGCGGTACGACGGGAGGCACTGGAGTCCATCGGCGGGTTCGGGGCGCTGGTCGATTACCTGGCGGACGACTACCAGCTGGGTAACAAGGTGCACCGTGCCGGCTGGCGGCTGGCACTTTCGGATTACTGCGTGGAGAGCGTCATGCACCGGGAGAGCCTGGCAAACATCCTGTCCCGGCAGCTCCGCTGGGCCCGGACCATGCGGGTCTCCCGACCCGGTGGCTACTTCGCCTCCGGCATCACCCAGCCGTTCCCGGCGGCCTGCCTTGCCCTCCTCATCGCCGGCTTCGCTCCTGCCGGCCTTGCCGCCGCCGGGTTCCTCTACCTGGTCCGCTGCTCCGTGGCGACCATGTACAGCCGTTCCTTCCTCCGGGATAGCATCCTTCCCCGCTGGCTCTGGCTCTTGCCGGTCCGGGACGGGCTCGCCTTTGCCACCTGGGGGCTCGCCTTCCTGGGAAACCGGGTCCGCTGGCGCGGCCACCTCTACCGTCTCCTCCCCGGCGGCCGGATGGAGGAAATGGTCCCCCCTGCTTGATAATGTGAGCATCCGGGCTATCCTTCTCACAGCAGGAAGTCTTGCGGGGGAGGGTAGATGTCTATGAAACGCAACGTTGCGCGGCACATCGTCGCCAGCCTCGTCCTGGCGCTGTTCACCATCGTCGGACCGGCAACCGCCGCGGCGCCGAAGCAGGAGACGGCGACCTTCGCGGGGGGCTGTTTCTGGTGCATGGAACACCCCTTCGACGAGCTTCCCGGGGTGATTTCGGTCACCTCCGGCTACACCGGCGGCCAGAAGAAGAACCCCACCTACGAGGAGGTCTCCGCCGGCGGGACCGGTCACGCCGAATCGGTGCAGGTGGTGTACGATCCGGCCCGGGTATCCTACGAGAAACTCCTGGACGTCTACTGGCACAACATCGACCCGACCGTCAAGGACCGCCAGTTCTGCGACGTGGGGCACCAGTACCGGAGCGCCATCTTCTACCACAGCGCCGAGCAGCGTCGTCTGGCGCTTGCCTCAAAAGCGGCGTTGGAGAAGAGCAAGCCGTTTCGAGAGCCGATCGTCACGGAGATCACCGCCGCCAGTACGTTCTATCCCGCCGAGGAGTACCACCAGCACTACTACAGGAAGAATCCGCTCCGCTACAAGTACTACCGCGGGGGGTGCGGCCGGGACCGGCGGCTGACGGAGCTGTGGGGGAGTGCCGCGGGGCATTGAGTTTCGTGGGGAGATCGATGGAAAAGGGGGGAAACGGTTTGTCACCGTCTCCCCCCTTTTTACGTGTTAATGAATTCGCCTGCTCTGGACATCCGTCGCGGTCTCCTCCGTTGCGGTCGGCCCTTCGCTGCGGACCCTGACCGATGGCAGCCGGAAGGTCATGCAGTGGCGAGTCCGGCATGGCTCTTTTATGGAGAATTCAGGCGGGTGTCCGCTCGCCGCTCAGGCTTTCCCTCCACTCCAGAGGCCGCGACGGAAGTCCGGAAATGTGTGAATAACCATTTGTGAATCAAACGCAGCCTCTCAGTTGCGTCCCTCCAGTTTCTTCAAAAAGCCCCGTATGCGCCGGGCATTGGTCCCCACGTCGCTGATGCCGACCCGGGAGACGGAGCGGACATCAACCAGGGAGCGGTTGCCGGCGGGGGTGATCCGGACGACGATGTCGTCGGTGAAGCCGAACCAGAAGGTGGAGTCTGTCGCTTCGATCCTCCCTTCTGCGGGAATGGCGGCGACGACCCGCCATCCCAGCTTGTTCGCCCCATCGAGAGCCAGGGCGAAGGCCTGATCGTTCGGTACGTTGAGGACGAGGGTCTTCACATCGGGATAGGCTGCCAGTTGCTTGGCGGCAATTTCGGGGCCGCCGTACTCGGCCGGATTGGGGGCGTTCGCGCGGAGGGGGAGGATGGCGACGAAGCGGGGCGGGTTGACGATGTCCGTGGTGATGTCGTGGATACGCGGCATTTTTTTGGCAGTCGATTGCCAGGAGAAGGGGAGGGCAAAGACGGTAATCCCTATGGCGAGGGCGATGAGGGAGAGGACGAAGCCGGGAAGGAACTTCCCCTTGAATGCGACAATCACTGCCACCAGGGCCAGCATGGTGCTGAGCAAACCGCCGTAGGCGCCGTATTTCAGGATGGCAAAGCCGGTGCGGAAGTGCCAGAAACCGAGGCGGGTACCGAAACCGGCCGCCACCAGACTCATGGCGGCAATCAGGGCCAGCGCCACCGCTGCGATGGGGAGAATCCTCCCGTAGTGTCGTGCCGTCGGCCATTCGTCGGATTGGGCGGGTTGCCTCTCCATATGCGTGCCTCCTTCTGCGGTGGTTTCCGTTGAGGTTCTCTTTCCTCCAGTTTACCCTATGAAATGGCATCCGTCCCGTTCGACGATGAATCCTTCCCTGGCCAGTTGTACCAGGTTCTTTTCCACTGCCGCTGGTTCCACCCCGAGCATCGCGGCCAGTTCGGCGGCGGTGCACGCCGGGACGGCCAACACCTGTTTAAGAATGCGGCTCCTCAGTTCCCTGTTCGATCCCTTGAAGGGAGACTGGCGGACGTGGTGGGCGCTTCGGCGCCCCGGGTTGGGATGGGCCTTTTTCAGCATGACGCCGTAATCCATGAGGGCATAGTACCAGTCGCGGGGGTTGTCCCGGTCGAGAACCTGCTCCACCAGGGGGAGGATTTCCCGGTCGTGGACGCCGTGCCGGTCGTGGCAGAACTGGTGGATGAAGACGGTCCTGATGTTGGTTTCGATGAAGACCGTCGGCTGGCGGAAGGCGAAGGCGGCGATGGCCCGGGCGGTGTAGGGACCGATTCCCGGCAGTGTTTCCAGCGTGGCAATCTCGGCGGGGAGGCGGCCGTCGTGCTCCGCCATAACTGTCTGGGCGCAGCGGTGCAGGGCGATGGCGCGCCGGTTGTAGCCGAGACCCTGCCAGGCGGTGAGCACTGCCGGCAGTGGCGCCGCCGCCAGGGTGGCGAGGTCGGGGAAGGTTGCAAGGAACGCGACGTATTTCTCCCTGACCCGGTCCACCTGGGTCTGCTGGAGCATGATTTCGGAAACGAGGATGGGGTAGGGATCGGTGGTGTCCCGCCAGGGGAGGGGTCGCGGGTTGGCCCGGTAGTGGTCGTAGATGAGGCCGCGGAGTGCCGCGACCTGGTCCGGTGTCAGCTGGATTGACGTGGCGCGCCGTTTCGGTTCAGCTGCCATGGGATTCCTCACCGTCGAGTGGTCGGAGTTCCACCAGGGTGGCCCCCCAGCCACCTTCCTCCGAACCGGCCAGCCGGAAGGCGGCCACCTCCGGCAGCTTTCCCAGGATGGCGTGCACCGTCCGACGCAGGTTGCCGATCCCCTTGCCATGGACGATGCGCACTGAGAGTATTCCCCGCCGGCGGCATTCGTCGAGGTAGGCGGGGATCAGTTCCTTCATCTCCGCCGGCCGGAAGGTATGGAGATCGAGCGCCCCGTCGATGGGAAGTTGTACGGTGATTTCATCCGATGCGTTGTCATCCATAATGCGGGCAGTCTATACCATCTTCATGCAGGCTGTCCAACATTGCGGTGGTAAAAAGCGGTTTCACGCAACGAACGCGACGACGCGACGTAAATCAAACGGTTATCAGTTTGAACCCCCCACCAGATCGGTTGGATTACGAATGTGAATTTCGTTGCGTTCGTTGCGTCGTCGCGTGAGTAAAAGCCGTTTGCCGGTTGCAATACGCAAGCAGAGTCAAAAAGGTCAGGAGCCGTTGTCCCCGGGTTCACACGGCTTGACATCGGGAGCCCCCCTGTCTATGCTTTTCAGGTTCCGTTCTCACTCCTGTCGATTTCTGCGAGGTTTCAATGGATGTATTGCTCGACCTGGTCATCCTGTTCGGCCTGGCGATCGTCACGGTGGTCTTTTTCCGCTGGTTTTCCTTCCCGTCGGTAATAGGTTTCCTGGTAACCGGCATCCTGGCCGGCCCCTCCGCCCTCGGTCTCATCCGGGATACCCATCAGGTGGAGCAGTTGGCCGAGGTCGGCGTCATACTCCTCCTCTTCACCATCGGTATCGAATTTTCACTCAAGGAACTGGCCCGGATCAAGCAACTGGTGATCTGGGGGGGCGGTCTCCAGGTCGGACTCACCATCCTTGCGGTGACCGGGATTGCCGTTCTCTTCCGGATGCCGGTCCGCGAAGCGATTTTTGCCGGCTTCCTGGTGGCGTTGTCCAGTACGGCCATCCTCCTCAAGCTCTTCGTCGATGCGGGGGAGATGGATACCCCTCACGGCAAGACCATCCTCGGGATACTGATATTCCAGGACCTCTGCATTGTGCCGCTCATGCTCCTGACCCCCGCCCTGGCCGGCAGCGGCACGGGCATGACGGGAATACTCGTGGTCTGTTCCAAGGCCGCCGCGGTGGTGGTCGCCGCCCACTTCGGCGCCCGCTTCCTGGTGCCGTGGATACTGCGACAGGTGGTGACGACCCGCAGCCGCGATCTCTTCATTCTGACCATCATCTTCATCGGTTTCGGCACCGCCTGGCTCACATCCCTGGCCGGCCTGTCGCTTGCCCTCGGAGCATTCATCGCCGGGCTGGCCATCTCGGAGTCCGAATACAGTCAGCAGGCCCTCGGCGACATTATGCCGTTTCGCGAAGCCTTTATGAGCCTCTTCTTCATTTCGGTCGGGATGCTTTTGGACCCGGAGATTCTGGTCAAGAATTTGCCCCTCGTGCTGGGGCTCGTCGCTCTGATCATGCTGGTCAAGGCACTTTTTGCCGGCGGGGCGGTACTGGCCCTGGGGCTTCCCCTGCGGATCGCCGTGGTGTCGGGGCTTGCCCTTGCCCAGATCGGCGAATTTTCTTTTCTTCTTGCCCAGGCAGGTGTTAAGCACGGTATCCTCTCCGGTACTACCTACCAGCTCTTTCTGGCGGCATCCGTGGCGACTATGGCGCTGACGCCGCTCTGCCTCAAGATTTCCGTGCCGGTGGCAGACTGGATGGATAACATCATCCCCCACCGATGGAACCGCGGGAGGGGAAAACTGGCGGGGAGCGAACGGCCGCTGTCCCTGTCCGATCACGTGATCATCGTCGGTTTCGGCATGAACGGGCGCAACCTGTCGCGTGTGCTGCGCAACCTGAAGATCCGGCATGCGGTGATCGATACGAACCCGTTTACGGTGAGCAGCGAGCGCCGCAAGGGAACGAAGATCGTCTTCGGCGATGCGACCCGGCCGGAGGTGCTGGAACATACCCGCGTGGAACAGGCCCGAATCCTGGTGATCGCCATCTCCGACGCCGCCGCGAGCCGACGGGTGGCGTCCCTGGCGCGACTGCTCAACCCGGCCATCCACATCATCGTCCGGACCAGGTATCTAGCCGAGATGGAACCGCTCTACAAGCTTGGCGCCAACGAAGTCATCCCGGAAGAGTTCGAAACCGCCATAGAGATACTTACCCGCGTGCTGCGCCGCTTCATGATTCCCCACGACGAAATAGAGGGATATGTCTCCGAAGTGCGGAAGGATTCCTATGAGATGTTCCGCTCCCTCAGTCGGCGGCATAGCCACGCCGTCGGCATTGCCGGCTTCCTGGCCGGTGCCGAGATCGCCACCTTCCGGTTGAGACCGGGGTCGAAGCTGGCCGGGACGAGCCTCCGGGACGGGGTGTTGCGGACACAATCCGGAGCTTCCCTCCTCATGATCAAACGGGGGGAGGAGATCGTGCCAAATCCTGACCCGATCTGGCATTTTCAGGAGGGGGATATCGTGCTTCTCCTGGGGACTCCCGAGCAACTGGTCGCCGCGGCGAAGCTTTTCTGAACTATTCTGCGGGGGATGGCAATGGAATTTGGGGGAGGGAAGGGGTTACTGTTTTGTCCTGTTCCAGCGGGCGATGGCGTAATTGAGGAGTTGGGCGGCGAAGGCGTCGGCGAGGGTAACGTACTCCCGGTAACTGAGGTAGCGCTGGTGGTGACAGCTGGTGCAGTCGAGGGGCCGGCTCAGGAGGAAGTCGCGTTCGGGTATCTGGATGACGCCGCCGCATGCATCGCATTCGGCGATGACGGTGGGGATTTCTTCTTCGGCGATGGTGTGAAATTCAAGATGCATGGGGACCGTTTAATTGACGCTAAAATATTTTAGCCAGAGTAACATGGATGTCCGGTCTGCGTAAACAAAAAAAATTCTTTTGTTTTGCGTAGTTTGCCATACGGGCGGGGGCACGAAACAGGTCAACAGGGAGGCGAGTATGGAACATGCCAGTCATGATGGGTTTTTCCCGACGGTAGCGGATATTCCGGAGCGATACAGGCTGAGTGAGCCGCTGGAGCAGACGGACTACCTGATCGATGGCCGGATGCGCCAGTGGGGAGGCCCGTTCCAGGAGGTCCGGTCGCCGGTCTGTGTCCGGACGGCCTCGGGGCGTGAGCGGCAGCTGGTTGGCCGGTTTCCGCTCCTCACCCCCGAAGAGTCGCTGACCGCCCTGGATGCGGCGGCCCGGGCCTACGACTGCGGGCGGGGCGCATGGCCGACCCTGTCGGTGGCGGGGCGGATTGCCTGCGTTCAGGAGTTTGCCCGGCGGATGAAGGGGGTGCGGGACGAGGTGGTGCGCCTCCTCATGTGGGAGATCGGCAAGACCCTCAAGGATGCGGAGAAGGAGTTCGACCGGACCATCGACTACATCACGGATACCATCGATGCCCTCAAGGAGCTGGACCGGGTCTCTTCCCGGTTCACCATCGCCCAGGGTATCGTCGGCCAGGTCCGCCGTGCACCGCTGGGGGTGGCGCTCTGCATGGGGCCCTACAACTATCCGCTGAACGAGACCTTCACCACCCTGATCCCGGCCCTCATCATGGGAAACACTACCGTCCTCAAGCCCCCCCGCCATGGCGTGCTGCTGTTCCAGCCGCTCCTGGATGCCTTCCGGGAGGCGTTTCCCCCTGGCGTGGTGAACACGGTCTACGGTGCCGGCCGGACCGTGACCCCGCCGCTCATGGCCGACGGCCGGGTTGACGTGCTCGCCTTCATCGGCACGAGCACCGCTGCCGATGCGCTGCAGAAGGCCCACCCCAAGCCGCACCGCCTCAGGCTCGTGCTCGGGCTGGAGGCGAAAAACCCCGCCATCGTCCTTCCCGATGCGGACCTGGACCTGGCGGTGGCGGAGTGCATCGCCGGCAGCTTGTCCTTCAACGGCCAGCGCTGCACCGCCCTGAAGATCACCTTTGTCCATGCCGACGTCGCCGACGAGTTCGTTGCCCGTCTGGCCGCAGCCGTCGATGAGCTTGCGGGCGGGATGCCGTGGGAGCCGGGGATGATGGTGACCCCCCTGCCGGAGCCTGACAAACCGGCTTACCTGACCGGCATTGTGGCCGACGCCGTCGAAAGGGGTGCCAGGGTAATCAACGAAGGGGGAGGCAAGGTGCAGGAGAGTTTCTTTTCTCCTGTTGTTGTCTATCCCGTTGACGAGCGGATGCGCCTCTACCGGGAGGAGCAGTTCGGTCCGGTCATACCGGTGGTTCCCTTCGACGACCTGGAAACCCCGATTCGCTACATTGTCGAATCCGACTACGGCCAGCAGGTGAGCCTGTTCGGGCGGGACGCGGAGCAGCTGGCCCGCCTCATCGACCCCCTGGTCAACCAGGTTTGCCGGGTCAACCTGAACAGCCAGTGCCAGCGCGGCCCCGATATCTTCCCTTTTACCGGCCGGAAGGATTCCGCTGTGGGGACCCTTTCCGTTTCCGATGCCCTGCGCTCTTTTTCCATCCGGACCATGGTGGCGGCCAAGGATAGTGAAACGAACAAGGCCCTCATTGACCGGATCGTCCGGGAGCGGCGTTCGAACTTCCTTGCCACCGATTTCATTCTGTGAGGTGCGAACTGGTCCCGCAACCCGGCTGACGGCTTTTTTTGTTGACAAGGTGTTGCCCCCCCAAATAAAATCACGGGATTATCCATTCAATTAACATGGTTGGGGGGCTCACGGAGATGGCAAAAGTTTTCAAGGTGGCGGTTCTGCCGGGTGACGGCATCGGGCCGGAGGTGATGGCCGAGGCGCTCAAGGTGCTGGACGCCGTAGAGAAGAAGTACGACGTAACGTTCGAGCGATCCCATGCCAATGTGGGGGGCGCGGGAATCGACAACGAGGGGAAGGCGCTCCCCGAAACCACCGTGAACACCTGCAGGGCATCCGACGCAATCCTGTTCGGCTCGGTAGGCGGCCCGAAATGGGAAACCCTCCCTCCCGACGAGCAGCCGGAGCGGGGTGCGTTGTTGCCACTGCGCAAAATATTCGGCCTTTATGCGAACCTGCGGCCGGCCATCATCTTTCCCTCCCTTACTGGCGCTTCGTCCCTCAAGGAAGAGGTGATCGCCGGGGGCTTCAATGTCCTCGTCATCCGCGAGCTGACGGGGGGGATCTACTTCTCCCAGCCGAAGGGGATCGAAGGCCAGGGGCGCGAGCGGATCGGCATAGACACCATGAAGTACTCCGTCCCGGAGATCGAGCGGATCACCCATGTCGCCTTCCAGGCGGCCCGCAAACGGGGGAAAAAGGTCTGCTCCATCGACAAGGCCAACGTCCTCTCCTCTTCGGTGCTCTGGCGTGAAGTGGTGACCGGCATTGCGAAAGAGTACCCGGACGTGGAGCTGTCCCACATGTACGTGGACAACGCCGCCATGCAGCTGGTGCGCTGGCCCAAGCAGTTCGACGTTATCCTCTGCGAGAACATGTTCGGCGACATCCTCTCCGACGAGGCGGCCATGCTGACCGGTTCCCTCGGGATGCTCCCCTCCGCTTCCCTGGCCGAAGGAACTTTTGGCATGTACGAACCCTCCGGTGGCTCGGCTCCCGACATCGCCGGTCAGGGGATCGCCAACCCCATCGCCCAGATCCTCTCCATGGGCATGATGCTGAAATTCTCCTTCGGCATGGTCGATGCGGCTGACGCCATCGACAACGCCGTGGCGAAAGTGCTCGACCAGGGATATAGGACCCGGGATATCTACCAGAGCAAGCCGGGCGAGAAGCTGGTGAACACCAAAGAGATGGGAGCTGCGATCATCGCGGCCCTGTAATAGGTCTCATAGGTCCTATGGGTCCCATGAAACCTGTGAGTGGCTTAAATTCTAAAGTGACTACTTCCAATAAAAAGGAAAAGACTATGAAAGTCGGAATTGTCGGATGGCGCGGTATGGTTGGTTCGGTCCTCATGCAGCGGATGCAGGAGGAGAATGATTTTGCCCTCGGCTTCGAGCCGGTGTTCTTCACGACGTCGCAGGCCGGACAGCCCGCACCTATGAATGCCGGGACCCTCAAGAGCGCCGATGATATTGCGGAGCTGAAAAAGCTCGACATCATCATCACCTGCCAGGGTGGCGACTACACCAAGGCGGTGCACCCGGAGTTGCGCAAGCAGGGGTGGAACGGCTACTGGATCGATGCCGCCTCGACGCTCCGGATGGAGGACAACGCGGTCATCATCCTCGATCCCGTGAATCGCAACGTGATCGACAAGGCTCTGGCCAATGGCCAGAAGGACTTCATCGGCGGCAACTGCACCGTCAGTCTCATGCTGATGGCTCTCGGCGGGCTGTTTCGCGCCAATCTGGTGGAGTGGCTCTCCACCATGACCTACCAGGCTGCTTCCGGTGCCGGCGCCCCCAATATGCGCGAACTTCTCTCCCAGATGGGGGTTCTCCAGGGGACCGTTGCCGAGGAGTTGAAGGATCCCGGCTCCGCCATCCTCGAAATCGACAAAAAGGTTACCGCCGCCTTGCGTGACGGTTCCATGCCGACCAAGGAGTTCGGTTTCCCGCTGGCGGGGAGCGTGCTCCCCTGGATCGACCGGGAGGTGGAGGACGGCCAGAGCCGGGAGGAGTGGAAGGGGTTCGCCGAGACCAACAAGATCCTCGGGACCTATACTCCGATTCCGGTGGACGGCATCTGCGTCCGGGTCGGGGCCATGCGCTGCCACAGCCAGGCGATGACTATCAAGCTGAACAAGGACGTACCCCTTGCCGACATCGAGCAGTTGATTGCCAATGACAACCAGTGGGTCAAGTTTGTTCCCAACACCAAGGCGGATTCCCTGGCGCAGCTGACGCCTGCGGCGGTCTCCGGACTCCTGACGGTCCCCATCGGCCGGGTACGCAAGATGAAGATGGGACCCCACTATGTCCAGGCCTTCACTTGCGGGGATCAGCTCCTGTGGGGGGCGGCGGAGCCGTTGAGGAGGATGCTCCGCATCCTCATGGAGAAGTAGCGGAGAGAACGCGCCTTTTCCGCTATATCTGCGTAAGTCGGCGGAATGGTTTGTGCGCCGTAGCGCTGTTTATGCCCGATGTTTGGGTACTACGGCTCCGCACCATTCCTTGACAGCCTTGATCTAGCGAAAAAATCGCGCTCTCTGGGTTTATTTGTTAAAGCGCCCCGTGGACGGGGCGCTTTTCTTTTCTACTGACACGAAATGGAGAATGGCTGATGAGCAAGTTATGGAATGTCGCAGTCGTCGGTGCCACCGGTGCCGTTGGCGCCCAGATGATTGAATGTCTTGAGGAACGCAGCTTCCCGGTCGGGAAAATCAGATACCTGGCAAGTTCGCGGAGCGCCGGGGAACTCCTGGAATTCAGGGGGAAACCGGTGGTGGTGGAGGAGTTGACCCACGATTCCTTCGAGGGGATCGACATTGCCCTCTTTTCCGCCGGCGGCGACCGCTCCCGGGAGTTCTGCCCCTCGGCGGCCCGGGCGGGGGCGGTTTGCATCGATAACTCCAGCGCCTGGCGAATGGATCCGGACGTACCGCTGGTGGTGCCGGAGGTGAACCCCCAGGCGATCGCCCGGTACACAAACAAAGGGATTATCGCCAACCCCAACTGCTCCACCATCCAGATGGTGGTGGCTCTGAAGCCGCTCCACGATTATGCCACCATAAAACGGATCGTGGTATCCACCTACCAGGCGGTCTCCGGCACCGGGAAGAAGGCGATCGAGGAGCTGCGCGACCAGATCAGGGCCATGTTGCAGGGGAAACCGGCCGAGTGCACCGTCTATCCCCACCGGATCGCCTTCAACTGTCTCCCCCAGATCGATTCTTTCCTGGAGAACGGCTATACCGGCGAAGAGATGAAGATGGCCAACGAGACCCGCAAGATCATGGAGGCCGAGATCGGGGTGACTGCTACCGCGGTGCGGGTGCCGGTCTTCTATGGCCACTCCGAGTCGGTTAATATCGAAACCGGCAAGAAGATCACTGTCGACAAGGCCCGGGAACTGCTGAAGAGCGCTGCCGGTGTGGAACTGGTGGACGATCCGGCCACCAGGGTCTACCCGATGCCGATCGACGCCGCAGGCCAGGACCTGACCTTTGTGGGACGTATCCGCGAGGACGAGTCCATTGAGAACGGCCTCAATCTCTGGGTGGTGGCCGACAACATCCGCAAGGGCGCGGCGACCAACGCGGTGCAGATTGCGGAGATTTTGATCGAAAAATACCTGAAATAACGATTGCCCCATGCGAAACATCAAGCTGATAATCGAATATGACGGTACCAACTACGCCGGCTGGCAGTTACAGCCCAACGGGGTAACCATCCAGCAGGTACTGGAAGAGGCGCTGGCGACCCTGCTGCACGAGCCGGTCCGGCTCCACGGCTCGGGGCGCACCGATGCGGGTGTGCACGCTCGGGGGATGGTGGCCTGCTTCACAACTGAGAAGACCATCCCACTGCGGGCCTTCAGCGACGGCCTCAACACCCTCCTGCCGCAGGACGTCGTCGTGCGGCAGGCGACGGAGGTGACGACGGACTTCCATCCCCGGTATGCTGCCACGGGGAAGCTCTACCGTTATACCATCCATGCCGGTGGCCGCCGTTCGCCCCTTTCCCGCCTCTACTCCTGGCACCTGCGGGGTGAACTCGATCTGGATGTTATGCGCCGTGCGGCGGCATGCCTGGTAGGGGAGCATGATTTCGCCGCTCTGCGCGGGGCCGGGTGTGCCGCCAGAACCACCGTGCGACGGGTCGATGGAGTAGTTATCGAAAAACATGGTGAGCTGGTCACGATCGACGTACGGGGGAGCGGCTTTCTCAGGCACATGGTACGGAATATGGTCGGGACGCTGGTGGAAGTGGGACAGGGTCGCCGGGCAGCCGATTCCATTCCCGACCTGCTTGCCGCCGGCGAGCGGAGCAAGGCGGGGATCACCGCCCCCGCCTGTGGCCTCTGTCTGGTGGAAGTTTATTACTGATCGGGGACGTAAATTTTTCTTGACATGCCTAGGCGATTCCATTATGTTGAACGCTTCCTTGTGGAATATACGCAAAAATTGTGAGGGTTTCGATGAAGACGCAAGTGGCGAAAAAAGAGCAGGTGACCAGAGACTGGTACCTGGTTAATGTTGAAGAAAAGGTCCTTGGCCGTGTGGCGACCCAGATCGCCAACATCCTGCGGGGCAAGAACAAGGCGGTGTTTACGCCGAGCGTTGACACCGGTGATTTCGTCATCGTGGTGAATGCCGAGAAAATTGCCCTCACCGGCAACAAGATGGCGGACAAGGTCTACTACAGCCACTCCGGATTTCCCGGTGGCATCAAGGCCATCACCGCTGGAAAGCTGATTGACAAGAAGCCGGAGGAGCTGATCCGCAAGGCGGTGAAGGGAATGCTTCCCAAAAACAAGCTGGCCCGGCACATGCTGAGCAAGCTGAAGATCTATACCGGTTCCGAGCATCCGCACAAAGCCCAGCAGCCCAAGGCGCTTGATATTTAACAACGGTCTTTATTTCAGTTCAGGAGATAGACGATGGCAGCAAAAAGCTATTACGGTACAGGCAAGAGAAAATCCTCCGTGGCCAGGGTCTGGCTGAAGCCGGGCGCCGGTAACATCACGGTGAACAACAAGTCCCTCGACGAGTATTTTGGTCGGGAAACCTCCAAAATGGTGGTGAAACAGCCTCTTGAGCTGACCGAGAACGTCGGTAAGTTCGATGTCTATGTCACGGTGTGCGGCGGCGGTGATACCGGTCAGGCCGGGGCCATCAAGCATGGCATCACCAAGGCTCTCCTGGAAGTGGATGCCGAACTGCGCGGCACCTTGAAAAAGGCCGGCTTCATCACCCGCGATTCCCGTATCAAGGAGCGGAAGAAGTACGGCAAGAAAGCAGCTCGCGCCAGCTTCCAGTTCTCCAAGCGTTAAGCCGCTTGCAGCATCGCCTGCAGAATGCTTTCAGAGGGGGAAATCCGCAAGGGTTTCCCCTTTTCTTTTGACAACGCCATATTTGAGCGCTACCTGCGTTGGCGCGTCGTTGGCTTCCTCGACGTACCTCCAGTACGCCTTCGTTGCCTCCTCCGTGCCGCCTTGGTATCATCTCAAATCGGACGTTGTTTCAACTATAGGTAAAGGAGATAACCAATGCTGAAAGTTGCCGTCGTCGGTGCCAGCGGTTACACGGGAGTGGAACTGCTGAGAATTCTCCACGGTCATCCGGAGGTTGCGGTGACCTGCGTCACATCCGAACAGAGCGCCGGGAAACGGGTCTCCGACCTCTTCCCGAGCTTGCGTGGCCGTTGCGACCAGGTATTGGAAAACCTTGAACCGGTACGGGTGGCGGAGAAGGCGGAACTGATCTTTACCGCGCTCCCCCACAAGGCGGCAATGGAGGTGATTCCCACCTTTCTCAAGCTGAAGAAGCGGGTCGTCGATCTTTCTGCGGACTACCGGTTGCAGGATGCCGGAGAGTATGAAAAATGGTACGAGCCCCACATGAGCCCAGCGCTCCTGAAAAAGGCCGTGTACGGCATCCCCGAACTGCGGCGGGAGAAGATCGCCGGTGCGGCTCTGGTAGCCAATCCCGGCTGTTATCCGACCAGCATCATCCTCGGGCTGGCGCCATTGTTGCGGAAAAAACTGCTTGATCCCGCCACGATCATCGCCGATTCCAAGTCGGGAGTCTCCGGCGCCGGGCGGAGCGCCAAGGTGGACAACCTCTACTGCGAGGTGAACGACGGTTTCAAGGCCTACGGCGTCGGCGGTGTCCACCGGCACATCCCGGAAATTGAGCAGGAACTGTCTCTTCTGGCGGGAGGTAAACTCACCATTTCCTTCACCCCGCACCTGGTACCGATGGACCGCGGGATACTCTCCACCATCTATGCGCGGCCGGTGAAAAAGGTTACGACTGAACAGCTCGTTACCCTCTATAACGAGTTCTACCATGGCGAGGCATTTGTCCGGATACTCCCCTTGGGACAGTTTCCTTCCACCTCCTTTGTCAGGGGGTCAAACTTCTGTGATATCGGTGTCACCGTCGACCAGCGGACCGGCCGCGTCATCATCGTCTCCGCCATCGACAACCTGGTGAAGGGGGCGTCGGGACAGGCGGTGCAGAACATGAATGTCATGTACGGCTTTCCGGAGAACCTGGGGCTAGATGGGCTGGCGCTCTTTCCGTGAGTGAACGTGCTGTTTGACTCGGTCTCACTGTAGCGCTGCTTATGTCTGATAGTATTGCGTCCCCTGTGGTGAAAAAATGTTCCTTCCCATAAATAGCGAAGAAGCCCGAAAGCGAGGCTGGGACGAACTGGACGTCATTTTCGTCACCGGTGATGCCTACATCGACCATCCCGCCTTCGGTGTGCCACTCCTTGCCCGCTGGCTTGAATTCCACGGCTTCCGCGTAGGGGTCATTCCCCAGCCTGATTGGAAGAGTCGGGAGCCGTTCATGGCCTTTGGACGGCCGCGTCTCTTTTTTGCCGTTTCCGCGGGGGCGATGGATTCCATGGTTGCCCACTACACCCCCGCCCGCAAGCTTCGCCACGATGACGCCTATACACCGGGAAACCGCCATGGCGCCCGTCCCAACCGCGCCACCATCATTTACACCTCCCGTCTCAAGGAGGCATACAAGGATGTGCCGGTGGTAATCGGCGGTATCGAGGCGAGTCTGCGCCGTTTTGCCCACTACGATTTCTGGGAGGACAAGGTACGCCGCTCCCTCATCTTCGATGCTAAGGCCGATCTTCTTCTCTATGGGATGGGGGAGCGTCCGCTTCTGGAGCTTGCCCAGCGATTGCGGCAAGGGGAGACATTCGGGGAGATCAGAGACATCCGCGGAACGGCGCTCATACTTAGTGGAGCGGAGGCCGGGAGTCATGCTGGCGTCGAAATCCCTTCCTTTGAGGCTGTCTCCTCGGATAAGGGCAGGTATGCCGAGGCGTTTCGCCTTCTTTCGGGGGAACAGAATCCCCATTGCGCCCGGACCGTCCTGCAGCGGCACGGCGATCGCTGGCTGGTCTGCAACCCACCGGCAATGCCCCTTGCCGAGTCCGAGATGGATGCGGTGTATGCCCTGCCGTTCGCCAAGGCGCCCCATCCTTCCTATCGAGAGCCGATTCCTGCCTATGAGCAGATCAAGACCTCTCTGACAACCCACCGCGGTTGTTTCGGTGGTTGCGCGTTCTGTGCCATCACCCATCACCAGGGACGGTTCATCCAGTCGCGCAGCACTTCTTCGGTGCAGCAGGAGGTGCGCAGGCTGACGGAGCAGAAATGGTTTCGGGGGAGCATCAGCGACGTCGGCGGCCCGACGGCCAATATGTATGGCCTGCGCTGCGGTGATGCATCCGCCCGGTCCGTGTGCAGGCGGGAAAGCTGTCTTTACCCGCGGCCCTGCCGGCATCTGGTGGTGAACGGCAAGTCTGCTGCCGACCTGCTCCGGAAAGTGCGCGGAATCTCCGGTGTCAAGCATGTGGCCGTGGCATCCGGAGTGCGGTATGACCTGCTGACCTGCCAGCCCGAGTATTTGAAGGAACTCCTCACCCATCACGTGGGAGGGCTTCTCAAGGTTGCCCCCGAACACGCCGTCGACAGGGTTACGGCCCTCATGCGCAAACCGGGGCGACAGGTCTTCGAATCATTCCTGGAGGTGTTCCGCAGGGAAAGCGCCCGGCTGGAGAAGCGGCAGCATGTGGTGCCCTATTTCATATCAGGCCATCCCGGTACAACTCTTGCCGATATGGTCGAGTTGGCGTTGTTTCTCAAGCGCTACAACCTTCGAGTGGAACAGGTCCAGGACTTCACCCCCACACCGGGCACCCTGGCCACCTGCATGTACCACTCCGGCCTTGATCCCATGACTGGCGCTGCCGTTTACGTGCCGCGAGGCGATCGGGAAAAACGGCTCCAGAAATCACTGCTCCTCTCCCATCTCCCCGCGGAGCGGACAACCATTCTGCAGGCGCTGCGGGCATGCGGGCGGGAAGATGCTGCGGGGGCGTTGCTGGGAGGGACGGGAGGTCCGTTGAAAGGAAGGCCTCAAAAACGCCCTGCTGGCCGCTGAAGAGGGTGTTTGCCTGACCATTGCGACTGATTATTCCCCTGCGGGATATATTGTGTACAAAAAACGCTTGACACAAAAGGCGTGGTTGGTTATAAGAGTGATTCCGCTTTTTTGTTGCTTGACCCGGTTGCGATAATCGTGTATATAAAGATTCTTTGCGCTGGCGTAGCTCAATTGGTAGAGCAGCTGACTTGTAATCAGCAGGTTGCGGGTTCGAGTCCCATCGCCAGCTCCACTAAACGGTTTTTTGCTGGTTCTTCGTCTGGAGGGATTCCCGAGTGGCCAAAGGGAACAGACTGTAAATCTGTCGTCGGACGACTTCGGAGGTTCGAATCCTCCTCCCTCCACCATAAAATGCTACAGAGTTTGCAGCTGCGGCACTCTCCCAGGAGACCACCGGTCGATCGGACTGGGGTTGGGCTGGCGGTTGCAATCTCAAAAAACCTCATACGCGTAGAATTGGCGGGAGTAGCTCAGTTGGCTAGAGCGTCAGCCTTCCAAGCTGAGGGTCGCGGGTTCGAGTCCCGTTTCCCGCTCCAATTTTCCACAATGCCCACATAGCTCAGGAGGTAGAGCACTTCCTTGGTAAGGAAGAGGTCTCCGGTTCGAGTCCGGATGTGGGCTCCATTTTTTCAGATCTACCGAGAATTGTTTCATCATCATTGGGGAGAACCCGGGAGGAATCGGACATGGCGAAGGCGAAATTTGAAAGAACAAAACCGCACGTAAACATAGGGACGATAGGTCACGTAGACCACGGGAAGACGACACTGACGGCAGCGATCACGAAGGTACTTGCGGGGAAGGGTCAGGCCGAGTTCAAGGCATTCGACCAGATCGACAACGCCCCGGAAGAGCGTGAGCGCGGCATCACCATCGCCACCGCCCATGTTGAATACGAGACCGACAAGCGTCACTATGCGCACGTGGACTGCCCGGGCCATGCCGACTACGTCAAGAACATGATCACCGGAGCGGCGCAGATGGACGGCGCCATTCTGGTTGTGTCCGCCGCTGACGGCCCCATGCCCCAGACCCGGGAGCACATCCTGCTTGCCCGTCAGGTGGGCGTTCCCTACATCGTCGTGTTCCTCAACAAGGCCGACATGGTTGACGACGCCGAACTCCTGGAACTGGTTGAGCTGGAGATCCGCGAGCTGCTCTCCTCCTACGACTTCCCTGGTGACGATATCCCCATCATCAAAGGTTCCGCCCTCCAGGCCCTCAACGGTGAGAAGGGTGAGCTGGCCGAGCCAGCCATCATGGCACTCATGGATGCAGTCGACGCCTATATCCCCGAGCCGGAGCGCGCCATCGACAAGCCGTTCCTGATGCCGGTAGAAGACGTCTTCTCCATCTCCGGTCGTGGTACCGTTGCCACCGGTCGTGTCGAGCGCGGCATTGTCAAGGTAGGCGAAGAGATCGAGATCGTCGGTATCAAGGCAACCGCCAAGACCACCGTTACTGGCGTCGAGATGTTCCGGAAGCTTCTGGACGAAGGTCGTGCCGGCGACAACATCGGTGCCCTGCTGCGTGGTGTCAAGCGTGAAGACATCGAGCGTGGCCAGGTACTTGCCAAGCCGGGGAGCATTACTCCGCACACCAAGTTCAAGGCCGAAGCGTACATTCTGACCAAAGAAGAGGGTGGCCGTCACACGCCGTTCTTTAACGGGTATCGTCCGCAGTTCTACTTCCGGACGACCGACGTGACCGGGATCGTAGACCTTGCTGCGGGGACCGAAATGGTCATGCCCGGTGACAACGTAGCGGTGACAGTCAACCTGATCACCCCGATCGCCATGGACGAAGGACTGCGGTTCGCGATCCGCGAAGGTGGCCGTACGGTCGGCGCCGGCGTGGTCAGCTCCATCATTGAATAAAATCCGCAGGGGCGATCATGGTCGCCCCTGTATATCGTCTATGTCATAAAGGAAGAGAGCAATGAGAGACATTATCACGCTTGCCTGCACCGAGTGCAAGCAGAGAAACTATACCACCACCAAGAACAAGAAGACCAAGCCCGAAAAGCTGGAATTCAGCAAATACTGCCGCTTCTGTCAGAAGCATACTCCCCACAAGGAAACAAAGTAGGCTGGGAAAACTGGTCGCAGTGCAAGCTGTGATCACTGGCTGCAGGCCAGTAGCTCTAACGGCTAGAGCGCCGGTCTCCAAAACCGGATGTTGGGGGTTCGAATCCCTCCTGGCCTGCCAATTTACCAATAATGTAACGGGGTGTGACGCGTGCTGGCCAAAACCAAGAATTTTCTGGAAGAGGTAAAAGTCGAGCTGGGGAAGGTGACCTGGCCGACTCGCAAGGAAACCGTTGCTACTACATGGGTCGTAGTGGTGATCATCGTCATCATCTCTCTCTATCTCGGGGCGTGTGACGTGGTGCTGGCGAAGCTGATGCGCAGGATTCTGGGGTAAGGAACTTTCCATGGCGAAAAAGTGGTACGGCGTACATACGTATTCCGGTTTTGAAAATAAAGTGCGGCTTTCGCTCCTTGAGCGGATCAAGAATCTGGGGCTTGAGGATTCCTTTGGCGATGTGCTGATACCGTCCGAAACGGTTGTCGAACTCAAGAAAGGCGAAAAGCGGACCTCCTCGCGCAAGTTTTTCCCTGGGTATATCCTGGTCAACATGGAGTTGGATGACGACACCTGGCATGTGGTCAAGGAGACCGCAAAGGTGACCGGCTTTGTCGGCGGCAACAACCCGTTTCCCATTCCTGACGAGGAGGTTGGCAAAATCACCCGTCGTATGGAGGAAGGTGCAGAAAAGCCGCGACCCAAGGTATTGTTTGATGTAGGGGAGACGGTCAGGGTTATCGACGGGCCGTTCCTTAACTTTGCTGGCGTTGTTGAGGATGTCAAACCCGAAAAAGGAAAATTGCGGGTCATGGTCAGTATCTTTGGTCGTGCCACTCCGGTAGAACTCGAATTCATGCAGGTAGAGAAACAGTAAAGGCGTGTCGAACCGCCCGTACCGATCCTATACGAAAGTTTTCAGGAAGAGCGCAAAAGGAGCAGAGTAATGGCAAAAAAAATTACAGGGTATATCAAGCTGCAGGTACCGGCTGGCAAAGCCAATCCGTCTCCGCCAATCGGTCCGGCCCTCGGTCAGCATGGCGTGAATATCATGGAATTCTGCAAGGCGTTTAACGCCAAGACCCAGGGCGACGAAGGGACCATCACGCCGGTGGTCATAACGGTCTTCGCCGACCGTTCATTCACGTTCATCACCAAGACGCCGCCGGCTTCGGTCCTCATCAAGAAGGCCCTCGGGATTGAAAGCGGTTCCAGTGTCCCCAACAAGACCAAGGTGGGGAAACTGACCAAGGACCAGGTGCGGGAAATTGCCCAGAAAAAGATGCCGGACCTCAATGCAGCCAGCCTTGAGGCCGCCATGAATACCATCGAAGGTACCGCCCGCAGCATGGGCGTGGATATTGTTTAGAGACAAGAGAGGGTGACGAGAAATGCCTAAGAACGGTAAAAAACTTAAAGAGGCCCTTGCAAAGGTGGACAGAGCCAAGAGTTACCCCCTGCAGGACGGGATAGATCTGGTAAAGAGCTCCACCTATGTCAAGTTTGACGAAACCGTGGACGTGGCCGTGCGACTCGGTGTCGACCCGCGCCATGCCGATCAGATGGTTCGTGGTGCTGTTGTTCTCCCTAACGGCCTGGGGAAGGATGTTCGGGTTCTCGTGTTCGCCAAGGGTGAGAAAGAGAAGGAAGCACGGGACGCCGGTGCCGACTTTGTCGGGGCTGAGGACCTGGTGGCGAAGATCCAGGAGGGTTGGTTCGATTTCGATACGGCTATTGCCACACCGGACATGATGGGGGTGGTCGGCAAGATCGGCAAACTCCTCGGCCCTCGCGGTCTTATGCCAAACCCGAAAGTCGGGACGGTAACCTTTGATGTCGGTCGTGCCGTCAAGGAGTCCAAGTCCGGCAAGGTTGAATTCCGTGTGGAGAAGGCCGGCATCATCCATGCGCCCGTCGGCAAGGTCTCTTTCGATGGGGTGAAGCTGAAGGAAAACATCCTGGCCCTGCTGGATGCGCTTATGAAAGCGAAACCGCCGGCTGCCAAGGGTACCTACATGAAAAAGATCTGCATTTCGTCTACCATGGGCCCTGGTGTTCGGCTTGATGTGTCGGAAGTGTCGGCACAGCTTTAATCATATACAAGCAGTAGCAGCAAGCCAAAGTCACAGACAGCAGGCGTCGGACACGGAGCGTGACGACTTAAAATTTTCAGCCTGCCGAGACTTGGGTCGTTGAAGGAATGCAATTCCTGCAGCTTCCTGACTTTGGCAGGGGCGCAAGCCCTTATACCAAAAGAAAGGAGGAAGGCGCTTGAATAAAGAAAACAAAAAGCAAGTTGTAACCGAGATGCACGACAAGCTGCAGCGAGCCAAGGCGGTGTTCCTTGCCGATTACCGCGGTATGACCGTATCCCAGGCAACGTCGCTGCGTGAAGAACTGCGCAAGGCAGAAGTCGAGTACAAGGTCGTCAAGAACACGCTGCTTGAGCTGGCGTCCAAGGATACGGACAAAGAAGCACTGAATCCCTACTATGCCGGTCCGACCGCGATTGCCCTGAGCTACGACGATCCGGTCGCCGCGGCCAAGGTGTTGTCCAAGTTTGCCAAGGAGCAGACCAACCCGTTTACCCTTAAGGCGGGACTGCTGTCGGGCAAGACGATCAGCCCGGCGGATATCCAGGCACTGGCTGACCTGCCGAGCCGTGAAGTGCTCCTTGCCAAAATGCTTGGCTCCATGCAGGCCCCGGCTACCAACTTCGTCGGCGTGCTGGCAGCGGTTCCCGGCAGTTTCGTGCGGGCACTCGATGCTATCCGGGCCAAAAAAGAAGGTAACTGAAACCAGATCGGGAACGCCACCAGGCTCCCCGCTATTTAAAACACACTTTATTAATGGAGGAATACACAAATGGCAGAAATTACCAAAGCCGATGTAATCAGCTTTATCGAAAAGATGTCCGTGCTCGACCTTGCCGAAATGGTGAAAGAGCTGGAAGAGAAGTTCGGCGTCTCCGCCGCCGCTCCGGTTGCCGTGGCCGCCGTGGCCGCTCCGGGTGCTGCTGCCGAAGCTGCTGAAGAGAAGACTGAATTCGACGTGATTATCAAGGCTGCCGGCGCCAACAAGATCGCTGTCATCAAGGTTGTCCGTGCCCTTACCAGCCTCGGTCTCAAAGAAGCCAAGGACTTGGTGGACGGCGCTCCCCAGCCCCTCAAGACCGGCGTTTCCAAGGAAGAAGCAGAAGAAGCCAAGAAGCAGCTGCTGGAAGCAGGCGCAGAAGTGGAAGTTAAATAAGTATCCCCTCGTAGGAGTGGTACGAGCCAAGGTCGCCCTGTGCGGCCTTGGCTGTTCTATTTGTTGGCGGGCTAGTGCTTCGTGACGCCAACTACTTGAAATGATTACTGTTCAGGTAGTCTGCCAAAAGCGCCAGCGCCTTTTGAGCATTGCAACGAAGGAGACCCCTTTAATGGCTTATTCAATTGCGAATAACCCCCTGCTGCGTAAGAATTTTGCAAAAATCAAAAAAATCATCGATATCCCCAACCTGATTGACATCCAGAAAAACTCTTACAAACGATTTCTCCAACTCGATGTACCTGCAGAAACCCGCAAAAACAGCGGTCTCGAAGCGGTTTTCAAGAGTGTCTTCCCCATCCGGGATTTCAGCGAAACCGCATCCCTCGAGTACGTCTCCTATGGCCTGGGCACCCCCAAGTATGACGTGGAGGAGTGTCACCAGCGGGGCATGACCTTTGCCGCCCCCATGAAGGTCAAGGTGCGGCTGGTGGTCTGGGACGTGAACAAGGAGAGTGGCTCCCGCTCCATCCGTGACATCAAGGAGCAGGAGGTCTATTTCGGCGAGATTCCGCTGATGACCGAGAATGGTACCTTCATTATCAATGGTACCGAGCGGGTTATCGTCAGCCAGCTGCACCGTTCCCCGGGCGTTTTTTACGACCATGACAAGGGGAAGACCCATTCCAGCGGCAAGGTGCTCTATTCTGCGCGCGTGATCCCATACCGCGGTTCCTGGCTGGACTTCGAGTTTGACCATAAAGATATCCTTTTCGTACGTATTGACCGCCGCCGCAAGATGCCGGCAACAGTCCTTCTGAAGGCGCTTGGTTATTCTGGCGAAGAGCTTCTCAATTATTACTACCGGAGTGAAGAAATTTTCCTGACCGGTGACACGATGCTCAAGAGTGCCGATCCGGAACTCCTTGCCACCCAGAAGGCTGCTATCGACATTGTCGATCCGGCAACGGGTGAAGTGCTGGTCAAGGCCAACCGGAAGTTCACCAAGGCCGCCATTCGCAAGATGACCGAGCACGATATCAAGACCATTCCGATCATGGCGGATGACCTGCTGGGTAAGTTCGCCTCCCATGACATTGTCGATCCGGCTACCGGCGAGGTCCTCGTGGAATGCAACGAGGAGCTTACCCAGACCCGCCTGGAAGAGATCAGGACACGTGGTATTGCTTCATTTAAAGTGCTCTTCATAGATAACCTGCATGTCACCTCATCCCTGAGGGACACCATTATGGTGGACAAGATTTCCTCCACGGATGATGCCCTCATCGAGATATACCGGCGCCTCCGTCCGGGTGATCCTCCTACGCTGAAGAGCGCCCTCGCCCTGTTCGAGAATCTTTTCTTCAACGCCGAACGGTACGATCTTTCGGCTGTGGGGCGTCTCAAGCTGAACTATAAGCTGGGGCTGAACATCCCTCTCGACTGCCAGACCCTGACCAAGGAAGACGTGCTGGAAGTGGTGCGCTACCTCATCGATCTCAAGAACGGCAAGGGGACTATCGATGATATCGACCACCTCGGCAACCGGCGGGTCCGTGCGGTGGGCGAGCTCCTGGAAAATCAGTACCGTATCGGGCTTGTCCGCATGGAGCGAGCCATCAAGGAAAGAATGAGCCTGCAGGAGGTCGAGAACCTCATGCCACACGACCTCATAAACTCCAAGCCGGTTTCTGCGGTAGTGAAGGAGTTCTTCGGGTCGTCCCAGCTTTCTCAGTTCATGGACCAGACCAACCCGCTTTCCGAAGTTACCCACAAGCGCCGTCTGTCGGCACTCGGACCTGGCGGTCTTACCCGGGAACGTGCTGGATTCGAGGTCCGCGACGTCCATCCTACCCATTACGGGAGGGTCTGCCCCATCGAAACGCCGGAGGGGCCGAACATCGGTCTCATCGCGTCCCTTTCCACGTATGCCCGTATCAACGAACATGGTTTCGTCGAGACTCCTTACCGCCTTGTCAAGGAAGGGAAAGTATCTTCCGAGGTGCGCTTCTTCTCCGCACTTGAGGAGGAAGGGCACGCCATTGCCCAGGCAAATGCCGAGATGGACAAGGACGGACGCTTTGCCGCCGATTACATTTCCGCCCGCAAAAGCGGTGAGTTCGTTCTGGTCGGTCGGGACGAGGTGGAACTGATGGACGTGGCGCCTATGCAGCTGGTGTCGGTTGCCGCCTCTCTCATCCCGTTCCTGGAGAACGACGACGCCAACCGTGCTCTCATGGGATCCAACATGCAACGCCAGGCGGTCCCGCTGCTGCGTGCCGATTCGCCTCTTGTCGGAACGGGCATGGAGCGTGTTGTTGCCCGGGATTCCGGGGTATCGGTAGTTGCACGGCACAACGGCGTAGTGGAGTCGGTTGACGCCTCCCGCATCGTGGTCAAGATTGACGAAAGCGAGTACGATGAGACCGGTACCGGTGTAGACATCTACAACCTGATCAAGTTTGCCCGTTCCAACCAGAACACCTGCATCAACCAGCGGCCGGTGGTGAAGGTCGGTGACGCGGTGAAGCGAGCCGACGTCATCGCCGACGGTCCCTCTACTGACATGGGAGAACTGGCACTCGGCCAGAACGTGCTGGTGGCCTTCATGCCTTGGGGTGGTTACAACTTCGAGGACTCCATCCTCATTTCCGAAAAACTGGTGAAAGATGATCGCTACACCTCGATCCATATCGAGGAGTTCGAGTGCGTTGCTCGCGACACCAAGCTGGGAAAGGAAGAGATTACCTCCGATATTCCCAACCTTGGCGACGAGGCCCTGAAGGACCTGGACGAGTCCGGGATCATTCGCATCGGCGCGGAGGTGAAGCCGGGTGATATCCTGGTCGGGAAGATCACCCCCAAGGGTGAAACCCAGCTTTCCCCGGAAGAGAAACTGCTGCGCGCCATCTTCGGAGAAAAGGCTGGCGATGTGCGTGACACTTCTCTGCGCGTTCCCCCCGGTGTTGAGGGGACGGTTATCGGGGCAAAGATATTTTCACGTAAGGGTTCGGACAAGGATTCCCGTACCGAACTGATTGAGAAGGCCGAAGAGGAAAAACTCCGCAAGGACGAACAGGACGAGATCCGTATCATCAGGGATTCGGCCATTGGCAAACTGAAGAAGCTCCTGGTGGGGAAGACCGCTGGCGTCAAGGTAGAAGGTAAAGGCGGCAAGGTCGTCATCGTCAAAGGCAAAAAAATCAGTGAGGAGGCTCTCGCCTCCATCCCCATGGATCGCTGGGACGAACTGTCCGTGGCCGAGGAGGAAGGGGTCGAGGAGAAGGTTGCCCAGATCCTGATCACCCTCAACCAGCAGATCGACATCATCAAGTACGTCTTTGACGATAAGGTGCAGAAACTTAAGCGAGGCGACGATCTCCCCCCGGGCGTCATCAAGATGGTCAAGGTCTACATCGCCATCAAGCGCAAGCTGCAGGTGGGTGACAAGATGGCGGGCCGTCACGGCAACAAGGGTGTTGTCTCCCGCATTCTGCCGGAAGAAGACATGCCGTACATGGAGGACGGTCGTCCGGTAGAGATAGTCCTGAACCCCCTCGGTGTTCCGTCCCGTATGAACGTGGGGCAGATACTGGAAACCCACCTTGGGTGGGCAGCCAAGGGCATTGGCTGGCAGATCGAGGAGATGCTTGAAAAATCGTCGCCTTCGGCGGGGATCAAGAAGTATCTCAAGGAAGTCTACGGCGATAAGGAAATGAACAAGTTCCTCGACGGCCTCGGGGATGACGAGTTGGTCAAGGTTGCCAAGCGTCTGAAACGCGGGGTGCCGATGGCGTCGCCGGTCTTCGAGGGAGCTTCGGAGAGTGGGATCGTTGGTATGCTGGCCAAGGCCGGATTCGATGCCGGCGCCCAAGTTACCCTCTATGACGGCAAGACCGGAGTACCGTTCAAGCACAAGGTCACGGTCGGCGTCATGTACGTCCTGAAGCTGCATCACCTTGTCGACGACAAGATTCATGCCCGCTCTATCGGTCCCTACAGCCTGGTCACCCAGCAGCCGCTGGGAGGTAAGGCACAGTTCGGTGGCCAGCGTCTCGGGGAGATGGAGGTCTGGGCCATGGAGGCCTATGGCGCTGCCTATGCCCTGCAGGAATTCCTGACGGTCAAGTCCGATGACGTGGCCGGAAGGACCCGGATGTACGAGGCGATCGTCAAGGGGAAACATACCCTCGAACCGGGCTTGCCCGAGTCGTTCAACGTCCTCATCAAGGAACTCCAGTCCCTCGGCCTCGACGTCGAGTTGCTGGAAGGTGATGAAGACTAGGCAGGGGTGTTCCGGGAGGTTGGGAAGGCGCACTGCGACGACCACCGACAATAGCTGTTACTCACTTTAACCCAGACAACACTCCTACACAGAAGGAGGATTATATTTTGGAAGACATTTTCAGCTTTTTCGATAAACCGAAGGACCCTCTACACTTTTCATCCATCAGGATATCCGTCTCGTCGCCGGACAAAATCCGCGAGCGTTCTTTCGGCGAGGTGAAAAAACCGGAAACCATCAACTATCGTACCTTTAAGCCGGAACGGGACGGTCTGTTCTGTGCCAAGATATTCGGGCCCACCAAGGACTACGAATGCAACTGCGGCAAGTACAAGCGGATGAAGCACCGCGGGATCGTCTGCGAAAAGTGTGGTGTCGAGGTTATCCCCTCCAAGGTACGTCGTGAACGACTCGGTCACATCGATCTGGCCACGCCGGTTGCTCACATCTGGTTCCTTAAGTCCCTCCCGTCCCGGATCGGCAACCTTCTCGATATCACGCTCAAGGACCTGGAGAAGGTCCTCTACTTCGAGGCATACGTGGTCATCGACCCGCGGAATACCGGTCTGGTCGCTGGAGAGATTCTTTCCGAGGACCAGTACCAGAAGTCCATGGACGAACACGGCGGTCAGTTCGAGGCGGGCATGGGGGCTGCGGCAATCCGCGAATTTCTGAAAGCCCTAGACCTGGACGGTCTTGCCGAAACGCTCCGCGTCGAGATGCTCGAAGCGACCAGCGAAGCAAAGCGGAAAAAGACCGCCAAGCGGCTCAAGGTCGTGGAGGCGTTCAAGGCTTCCGGTAACAAGCCGGAGTGGATGATTCTCGAGTGCATTCCCGTCCTGCCGCCGGAGCTCCGCCCCCTCGTTCCTTTGGATGGCGGTCGCTTTGCCACCTCTGACCTGAACGATCTCTACCGTCGGGTCATCAACCGGAACAATCGCCTGAAACGACTCATGGAACTGCAGGCGCCGGAGGTTATCATCCGTAACGAGAAGCGCATGCTTCAGGAAGCGGTCGACGCCCTGTTCGACAACGGCCGCCGTGGCCGGGCCATTGCCGGTCCCAACAAGCGTCCGCTCAAGTCTCTCTCCGACATGCTCAAGGGGAAATCGGGTCGTTTCCGGCAGAACCTCCTCGGCAAGCGTGTTGACTACTCCGGTCGTTCCGTTATCGTCGTCGGTCCGGAACTGCGGCTCCATCAGTGTGGCCTGCCGAAGAAAATGGCGCTCGAACTCTTCAAGCCGTTCATCTACAACAAGCTGGAGGAGAAGGGGTTTGTCACCACCATCAAGAGTGCCAAGAAGATGGTGGAAAAAGAGCGTCCCGAAGTATGGGACGTACTCGAAGAGGTGATCAAGGAGCATCCGGTCATGCTCAACCGGGCGCCGACCCTGCATCGTCTTGGTATCCAGGCATTCGAGCCGGTTCTTATCGAAGGTAAGGCGATTCAGCTCCATCCTCTCGTCTGTACGGCGTTTAACGCCGACTTCGACGGTGACCAGATGGCGGTTCATCTCCCCCTCTCCATCGAGAGTCAGGTGGAGACCCGGGTTCTCATGATGAGTACCAACAACATCCTGTCTCCTGCCCACGGCAAGCCGATCATCGTGCCGTCCCAGGATATGGTCCTCGGCATCTACTACATGACTCGTGAGAAGTTTTTTGCCCAAGGTGAGGGGAAAATACTGGCCTCTCCTGAAGAAGTGCGGATCGCATTTGACGCAGGGGAGATTGACCTGCAGGCCCGCATCAAGGTAAGGATGAAGAATCTCCCCACCGACGAGAAGCCGCAGATCGTGGAGACGACCACCGGCAGGGTGCTCCTCCGCGAGATACTTTCCGAGGCAGTGCCTTTCAGCGCCATCAACAAGGTTATGACCAAGAAGGAACTTTCCAACCTGGTGGATACCTGCTACAGGCTCGCCGGCAACAAGGAAACGGTCATTCTGGCTGACAAGCTGAAGGAGATCGGCTTCCGCTACTCGACCCTCGCCGGCATTTCCATCTGCATCAACGACATGGTCATTCCGGAGGGGAAACCGGTTATCATCGACCGGGCAACGGAGGAGGTCAAGGAGATACAGAATCAGTACACCGAAGGTCTCATAACTGACGGCGAACGCTACAACAAGGTCATCGATATATGGGCGAAATCAACGGAAGAGATTGCTAAGGAGATGCTCGACAACCTCTCCCGCGATACCGTCGTGTCCCCGGATGGCAATGAGGTGAAAGTCCCCTCCTTCAACGCCATTCATATGATGGCCGATTCGGGTGCGAGGGGTTCCGCCCAGCAGATCCGCCAGTTGGCCGGTATGCGTGGACTCATGGCCAAACCTTCCGGCGAGATCATCGAAACTCCGATTACCGCCAACTTCCGCGAGGGTCTTACCGTTCTCCAGTACTTCATCTCGACCCACGGTGCCCGCAAGGGTCTTGCCGATACCGCGCTCAAGACTGCAAACTCCGGATACCTTACCCGTCGTCTGGTTGATGTGGCCCAGGATGCCATCATCACTGAACCCGACTGCGGAACCCTTGATGGTCTAGTGGTAACGGCCCTCACTGAGGGTGGGGAGATCATCGAGCATATCGGCGACCGAATCCTCGGCCGCGTTGCTCTCGACGATATCCTTGATCCGGTTACCGGCGATGTGCTGGTGGATGCCAACGAAATGATTGACGAGACGCTGGTGCAGAAGATCGAGGATTCTGGCCTCGAAAAAATCAAGATACGCTCCGTTCTCACCTGCCAGAGCAAGCGCGGTATATGCGCCAAGTGCTACGGCCGCGACCTGGCCCGTGGGCATCTGGTCAACATGGGTGAGGCGGTCGGTGTCATTGCTGCCCAGTCCATCGGCGAACCGGGAACACAGCTGACCATGCGGACCTTCCACATCGGTGGTACCGCATCGCGGCGGGCCGAACAGACTTCGCTGGAAGCCCGGAACGAGGGCCGGATCAAATTCATCAACATCAACAGTGTTACCAATATTGACGGCCACCACGTCGTCATGAACAGGAACGGTGAAGTTGCCGTTGTCGATGAAACTGGACGGGAACGTGAGCGCTATGCCATCGTGTATGGTGCCATGATCAAGGCGAAGCCCGATATGCCGATCAAGCCGGGTGACGTCATTGCCGAGTGGGACCCCTATACCATGCCTATTCTCACCGAGGTTGCCGGTAAGATCAAGTTTGGCGACATCCTCGAAGGGGTCACCATGGAGGAGCAACTCGATGAGGTCACCGGCCTTTCCCGTAAGGTCATCATCGAGTCCCGCGATCAGGACAAGCGTCCGCGCATCACCCTCAAGGACGAGTCAGGGAAGACGGTCAAAATTGCCGAAAGCGCCATGGGGCGTTACTTCCTGCCGGTGGGAGCAAATATTTCCGTTCAGGAAGATTCATTCGTGAATGCGGGTGATGTTATTGCGAAGATCCCCCGCGAAACTACCAAGACCAAGGACATTACCGGCGGTCTCCCCCGGGTCGCAGAATTGTTCGAGGCACGTAAGCCGAAAGATTATGCGGTCATTACCGAGATTGACGGCGTCATTACTTTTGGTAAGGATGCCAAAGGCAAGCGTAAGGTCATTGTCACCCCCGAGGTGGGGGAGCCGAAAGAGTACCTGATCCCCAAAGGAAAGCACATCAGTGTGCACGAGGGAGATCATGTCAGGGCTGGGGAGGCGCTTATGGATGGTTCAAGCAATCCCCATGATATCCTGCGGGTTCTCGGCCAGAAAGAACTGGCGAAGTACCTGGTGGACGAGGTGCAAGAGGTTTACCGCCTTCAGGGGGTAAAGATCAACGACAAGCACATCGAAACCATCGTTCGGCAGATGCTGCGGCGGGTCCGGATCAAGGAAGTGGGAGATACCTCGCTCCTTATCGACGACCAGCTGGAACGGACGATATTCGAGGAAGAGAATGAGCGGGTGCTCGCCAAGGGCGGTAAACCGGCCATTGCCGAGCCGCTGCTCCTCGGTATCACCAAGGCATCGCTCTCGACTGAGTCGTTCATCTCTGCAGCCTCGTTCCAGGAGACCACAAAGGTCTTGACACAGGCGGCCATTGAAGGTAAGGTTGACAGCCTTCGCGGCCTCAAGGAAAACGTCATCATGGGGCGCCTCATTCCGGCCGGTACGGGACTATCCCGCTATCGCAATCTTAAGCTTGTAGCCGAAGCACCCGAGTACCAGGTCCCGGAGCTAGAGCCGGAAGTAACAGAGGATGAGGGTGCTGCAGTTTAATATTTTACAGGGGAGGGACACCTCCCCTGTAAAAAAATCAAAAAAAGCTTGACAAGCGTGTCGTACCTTGATACTTTTGTCGCTTCCGCAGGGAGAATGCCCCTGCGCACAAGCATGTGGGAGAATGTGTATTATGCCAACTATTAATCAGTTGATCCGTATCGGCAGGGAGAGCAAGAAGGATAAGTCGACTGCTCCTGCCTTGAAAAGCTGTCCGCAAAAGCGTGGTGTCTGTACTAGGGTGTATACCACTACTCCGAAAAAGCCGAACTCCGCGCTCCGCAAGGTGGCGAGGGTGCGTCTTACCAACGGGATCGAGGTTACCTCGTATATCCCGGGTGTTGGTCATAACCTCCAGGAGCACTCTGTTGTGCTGATTCGTGGAGGCAGGGTCAAAGACTTGCCGGGTGTCCGGTATCATATTGTTCGCGGGACTCTCGATTCGGTCGGGGTTAAAGACCGTAAGAAAAGTCGTTCCAAGTATGGCGCCAAGCGGCCCAAGTAAACAGTTTACACTGAGAGGTTGTTATGCCGAGGAGAAGAGAAGTAGCAAAGCGGGTGATTCTGCCGGACCCCAAGTATAATGATCGGGTTGTGGCGAAGTTGATTAATATATTGATGCTTGATGGCAAGAAGAGTACCGCAGAGCGTGCGCTCTACAGTGCTCTTGAATTGGTGTCTCAGCGAGCCGGGGATGAGGCTGTCAAGGTGTTGAAGAAGTCGCTTGACAACATCAAGCCGATGCTCGAAGTTAAATCCCGCCGGGTTGGTGGTTCCACCTACCAGGTACCGATCGAGGTCCGTGCTGAACGTCGAACTTCTTTGGCCATGCGGTGGCTGATAAAATACGCCAACGACAGGTCGGAAAAAACCATGACGGACAAACTTGCGGGTGAAATACTTGATGCCTTCAATAACCGTGGTGCCGCTGTGAAGAAACGCGAAGATGTTCATCGGATGGCAGAAGCCAACCGTGCATTCGCTCACTACCGCTGGTAGTTTATATAGCAGATATAGCTGAAGGAGATTTTTGTGGCTCGTCAAGTATCGTTGGAAAAAACACGTAACATTGGAATCATGGCGCATATTGACGCCGGTAAGACTACGACTACCGAGCGGATTCTCTATTACACCGGTGTTTCCCATAAGATTGGTGAAGTGCATGAAGGCACCGCAACCATGGATTGGATGGAGCAGGAGCAGGAGCGCGGTATTACCATTACCTCAGCTGCTACCACATGTCACTGGAACGAGCATCGCATCAATATTATAGATACACCTGGCCATGTTGATTTTACTATAGAGGTGGAGCGCTCTCTCCGTGTTCTCGATGGCGCAGTTGCTGTTTTTTGTTCGGTGGGCGGTGTGGAACCCCAATCTGAAACAGTTTGGCGTCAGGCGGACAAGTACAAGGTTCCCCGTATAGCTTTTATTAATAAAATGGATCGTGTTGGTGCTGATTTTTTCCGCGGCGTCTCCATGATAAAGGATCGCCTTAGGGCCAATCCTGTGCCGATTCAATTGCCGGTTGGTTCTGAAGATACGTTCAAGGGTATTGTCGATCTCGTGGAGATGAAGGCAATTATTTGGGATGAGGAGGCTTTGGGGGCTAAGTACCACGAGGAGCCTATCCCGGCCGACATGCAGGAAGTGGCCGCCGAGTATCGTGAAAAGCTGATTGAAGAGATTTCTTCGCACGACGAAGCACTTATGGAGAAATATCTGGGCGGCGAGGAGTTGACAACAGCTGAGATTAAGGCTGCAATTCGTAAGTCAACCATTGATATTGCCATCTGTCCGGTTATTTGCGGTTCCTCTTTCAAAAATAAAGGTGTGCAGCCGCTTCTGGACTCGGTTATCGAGTATCTCCCTGCGCCGGTGGATATCCCTGCTATCAAGGGACTCGACGAAAAAGGTAACGAGATCGAGCGCAAGGCGTCCGACAGCGAGCCTTTCTCTGCCCTGGCTTTCAAGATCATGACTGACCCGTTTGTCGGGCAACTCTGTTTTTTCCGCGTATACTCAGGCATCCTCAATTCAGGTTCATATGTCTTCAACTCCACCAAGGACAAGAAGGAGCGTATCGGCCGTCTGCTTAAGATGCATGCCAATAAGCGCGAAGAAATCAAAGAGGTCTACGCTGGGGACATCGCTGCAGCTGTAGGTCTGAAGTATACGACTACAGGTGATACCCTTTGTCCCGAAGATAATGCGGTTATTCTTGAGTCCATTGAGTTCCCCGAGCCGGTTATCTCCATAGCCATAGAGCCGAAAACCAAGGCTGACCAGGAAAGGCTGGGGACAAGCCTTGCTAAGCTAGCCAGTGAAGACCCCTCTTTCCGTGTCAAGACGGACGAAGAGACTGGTCAGACTATTATTTCCGGCATGGGTGAACTTCACCTTGAGATCATTGTCGATCGTCTGATGCGTGAGTTCAAGGTTGAGGCGAATGTTGGCAAACCGCAGGTTGCATACCGCGAGACTGTCACCAAGAAAGTCAAAGTGGAAGGCAAGTTTGTCCGGCAATCCGGTGGTCGTGGTCAGTACGGTCACGTCTGGCTTGAGCTTGAACCGCAGGAGCCGGGCAAAGGCTATGAGTTTGTTGATGGTATCAAGGGTGGCGTAGTCCCCCGCGAATATATACCTGCAGTCGATAAGGGAATTCAGGAGGCCATGGACACCGGTGTATTAGCCGGCTACCCGGTAGTTGATTTCAAGGTGACCTTGATTGACGGTTCCTATCACGAAGTTGACTCGTCGGAGATGGCGTTCAAGATCGCAGGGTCCATGGGATTCAAGGAAGGTTGTCAGAAAGCGGGAGCAGTTATCCTCGAACCTATCATGTCGGTGGAAGTCGTTGTCCCCGAAGAATACATGGGCGATGTAATAGGTGACCTCAATTCCCGGCGCGGCAGAATCATGGGGATGGAGGGGCGTGCAGGAGCCCAGGTGGTGAGTGCAATGGTTCCGCTTGCTCAGATGTTCGGCTATGCGACGGATGTGCGCTCCGCAACACAGGGGCGTGCCACATACACTATGACGTTTGATCACTATGAGCATGTACCGAAATCGGTATCCGAAGAGATAATTGCAAAGGTAAAAGGTTAAACATTTCCGCGAAGGAGGGAATCGGACATGGCGAAGGCGAAATTTGAAAGAACAAAACCGCACGTAAACATAGGGACGATAGGTCACGTAGACCACGGGAAGACGACACTGACGGCAGCGATCACGAAGGTACTTGCGGGGAAGGGTCAGGCCGAGTTCAAGGCATTCGACCAGATCGACAACGCCCCGGAAGAGCGTGAGCGCGGCATCACCATCGCCACCGCCCATGTTGAATACGAGACCGACAAGCGTCACTATGCGCACGTGGACTGCCCGGGCCATGCCGACTACGTCAAGAACATGATCACCGGAGCGGCGCAGATGGACGGCGCCATTCTGGTTGTGTCCGCCGCTGACGGCCCCATGCCCCAGACCCGGGAGCACATCCTGCTTGCCCGTCAGGTGGGCGTTCCCTACATCGTCGTGTTCCTCAACAAGGCCGACATGGTTGACGACGCCGAACTCCTGGAACTGGTTGAGCTGGAGATCCGCGAGCTGCTCTCCTCCTACGACTTCCCTGGTGACGATATCCCCATCATCAAAGGTTCCGCCCTCCAGGCCCTCAACGGTGAGAAGGGTGAGCTGGCCGAGCCAGCCATCATGGCACTCATGGATGCAGTCGACGCCTATATCCCCGAGCCGGAGCGCGCCATCGACAAGCCGTTCCTGATGCCGGTAGAAGACGTCTTCTCCATCTCCGGTCGTGGTACCGTTGCCACCGGTCGTGTCGAGCGCGGCATTGTCAAGGTAGGCGAAGAGATCGAGATCGTCGGTATCAAGGCAACCGCCAAGACCACCGTTACTGGCGTCGAGATGTTCCGGAAGCTTCTGGACGAAGGTCGTGCCGGCGACAACATCGGTGCCCTGCTGCGTGGTGTCAAGCGTGAAGACATCGAGCGTGGCCAGGTACTTGCCAAGCCGGGGAGCATTACTCCGCACACCAAGTTCAAGGCCGAAGCGTACATTCTGACCAAAGAAGAGGGTGGCCGTCACACGCCGTTCTTTAACGGGTATCGTCCGCAGTTCTACTTCCGGACGACCGACGTGACCGGGATCGTAGACCTTGCTGCGGGGACCGAAATGGTCATGCCCGGTGACAACGTAGCGGTGACAGTCAACCTGATCACCCCGATCGCCATGGACGAAGGACTGCGGTTCGCGATCCGCGAAGGTGGCCGTACGGTCGGCGCCGGCGTGGTCAGCTCCATCATTGAATAAATTGCACACATAAGAGGAAGCGATGCCAAGTCAGAAAATTAGAATTCGTCTCAAAGCTTATGATCATAAACTGCTCGATCTTTCAGTCGGGGAGATTGTTGATACCGCGAAACGGACTGGTGCGCTGGTTGCAGGTCCGATTCCGCTGCCGACCGTAATCAATAAGTACTGCGTGCTTCGTGGCCCCCATGTGGACAAGAAGTCGCGTGAACAGTTCGAGATCAGGACCCATAAACGACTGATCGACATTCTTGAACCGACACAACAGACTGTTGATGCGCTTATGAAACTCGACCTCTCTGCCGGTGTAGACGTCGAGATCAAGCTGTAATTGAGAATACAAGGATAGGATCGTCAACCATGATTAAGGGATTGATTGGTAAAAAACTAGGGATGACCCAGATATTCGCCGACGATGGACGTCGTATCCCGGTGACTGTCGTAGAGGCCGGTCCATGTGTTGTTATTCAAAAGAAAACCATCGAGAAGGATGGTTATAATGCCATACAGGTCGGTTTCGGTGAGCGAGAAGCGGCTAAGGCGACTCGCGCTGTAGTCGGACATTGTAAGGCTGCAGACAAAGGTGTCTTCACACACTTGCGAGAGCTTCGTCTTGAAGATGTGGACCAGTTCAACGTTGGGGATGAAATCAGAGCAGAACTTTTTGCTGCTGGCGATCTGATCGACGTGACAGGGTCAAGCATCGGTAAAGGGTACCAAGGGGTCATGAAGCGCTGGGGCTTCAAAGGCGGTCGCTCTACTCATGGTTCCCGTTTCCATCGTGCGCCAGGGTCTATAGGTTGTTCAGCAACTCCGTCGCGGGTTTTCAAGAACAAGAAAATGCCTGGCCAGATGGGGAGTGAAAGGGTTACGGTGCAGAGGCTGCAAGTTGCGCGCGTGGATTCTGCTGATAATCTGCTGCTGATCAAAGGGGCAATTCCTGGTGCTGCCAATGGCATAGTCGTTATAAGAGACAGTGTCAAGGCTAAGAAATAACGAGCTGATTCTGGAGATAGATCATGGCAACAATTGATGTTTATGATGTCAAAAAAAATAAAGTGGGTGAGATGGATCTGAATGACGTCGTTTTTAATGGTGACGTCAAGGAGTACCTCATTCACGAAGCACTCAAGATTCAATTGGCAAATCGTCGTGCCGGAACAGTTGCTGTCAAGAACCGTTCTGCGGTTTCTGGCGGCGGCAAGAAACCGTTCCGTCAAAAAGGTACCGGCCAGGCCCGTCAGGGGTGCATCAGGGCGCCACATTATCCTGGTGGCGGAGTTGCTTTTGGACCGCAGCCCAAGACTTATAGCCTTTCCATGAATAAGAAAGCACGCAAAGCGGCTCTTCGCTCTGCATTGTCACTCATGTTCAAGGAGAACAAGTTGACCGTTCTGGACGCATTGAACATTGAAAAGGTGTCGACGAAAGGTTTCGTCGGAGTCCTGAACGATTTTGCACTTCAGAAGACACTTGTTGTCATCGACGGTGTCAATCGCAACCTTGAACTTTCGGCTCGGAATATAAAAGACGTTAAAGTACTCAAATCCGATGGCCTCAACATTTTTGATATCATGAAATACCAGAGCATCATCTTTACTCAGGATGCGGTGCGGAAGGTTGAAGGAGCGCTACAGTCATGAATATGTATGACGTTATCAAGAAGCCGCTGGTCACTGAAAAAAGCACGATTGAAAAGGACGCGCACAACATCATTGCTTTGGAAGTCGACCGGAATGCCAATAAGATCGAAATCAAGCAGGCTGTCGAGAAGCTCTTCAAGGTTGAAGTTGACAACGTCAACACCGTCAACGTGGCCGGCAAGATGAAGCGGGTCGGTAAACATACTGGCAAACGTTCGAATTGGAAAAAAGCATACGTTACCCTTAAAGAGGGAAGTAACGTTGACTTTTTCGAAGTCTAGATCAACTCTGTGGGGTTTAAATAATGGCTATCAAGAGTTACAAACCGACATCCGCTGGCCGTAGGCACCAGACCTGTTCCACCTTTGAAGAAATTACCTGCACGAAACCGGAAAGGTCCTTGCTTGAAAACAAGAAAAAGACCGGTGGCCGGAACTCGTTTGGACGTATTACTTCTCGCCATATTGGTGGGGGTCATAAGCAGAAATACCGGATTATCGATTTCCGTCGCGATAAGCACAACATAGCCGCCCGGGTTGCATCAGTTGAGTATGACCCGAATCGGAGCGCCCGTATTGCACTGCTTGTTTATGTTGATGGCGAGAAACGCTACATTCTTGCGCCGCTCGACCTCAAGGTTGGCGATACGGTGATTGCAAGTCCCGAAGCTGACATCAAGCCGGGTAATGCGCTGCCGCTCAAAGCAATCCCTCTCGGCACGATCATTCACAACATTGAGTTGAAGATTGGCAAAGGCGCGCAGCTGGCCCGCAGTGCGGGTACTTTCGCTCAGCTCATGGCCAAAGAAGGCAAGTACGCTCAGGTCAAGCTTCCTTCTGGAGAGGTGCGAATGGTTCTCCAGGAATGCATGGCGACCATTGGCCAGGTAGGTAACTTGGATCACGAAAATGTTTCCATCGGTAAAGCCGGCCGTTCCCGCTGGCTTGGCAAACGTCCCAAGGTTCGTGGTGTTGCGATGAACCCGGTCGATCATCCCCATGGCGGTGGCGAAGGCCGAACATCTGGCGGTCGCCATCCTGTGACTCCTTGGGGTATTCCGACCAAGGGCTACAAAACCAGGACCAATAAAACTTCGTCCCGCTTCATAGTTAAGAAGCGTACTAAATAACACTCCCTACAGAGGACTGATACGATGGCAAGATCCATTAAAAAAGGCCCGTTTGTCGATGGGCATCTGGTAAAGAAAGTCGAAGCTGAAGGCCCTTCTTCAAAAAAAGTTATCAAGACGTGGTCGCGCCGCTCTACTATAACTCCTGACTTTATCGGCCTTACGTTTGCAGTTCACAACGGTAAGAAGTTTATACCGGTCTTCGTGACGGAAAACATGGTAGGTCACAAAATGGGCGAGTTTGCACCCACAAGGACCTTTTTCGGCCATGCGGCCGACAAGAAAAGCAAGCTGAAGAAGAAGTAATTGCAAAGGAGTCGAAAATGGAAGCAAGCGCCAAATTGTCATTAGCCCGTCTGTCTCCCCGCAAAACCCGTCTTGTTGTTGACATGGTACGTGGCAAGGGGATTCAGGACGCACTCAATATTCTCCGCTTTTCCCCTCAGCCTTCGGCCAAGCTCGTTGCGAAGCTGCTCAGCTCTGCCGTCGCAAATGCCGAGCAAAAAGGTGCAGCTGATGTGGACCGTCTGTTTGTTAAAACCATATTTGTCGATGGTGGCGCGGTACTGAAGCGTTTCGTTCCGCGTGCCATGGGCAGGGCCAGTAAGATCAGAAAACCGACCAGCCACATTTCCGTGGTTCTGGCCGATAAGAAATAAATAAGTATAAGCACACAGGTGGAGGTGAAGTTTTGGGTCAGAAAGTAAATCCCGTAGGGTTCAGGCTTGGGGTCATCAAGACATGGGATTCCAAGTGGTATGCCGAGGCGGATTACGCCAAACTGCTGCACGAGGATATTAAGCTAAGGGCTTTCCTCAAGAAGCGGCTCTATCATTCCGGCGTGTCCAAAATCGAGATCGAACGTGCCGCCAATAAGGCGAAGATAAACATCTTTACCGCACGTCCGGGACTGATCATCGGTAAGAAGGGTTCGGAAGTCGAGACCCTGAAAAAGGAACTGGCCAAACTCACCGACAAGGAAGTTTTCCTGAATATCCAAGAGGTGCGTAAGCCCGAACTGGATGCGCAATTGGTAGCGGAGAATGTGGCCCTTCAATTGGAACGTCGCATCGCTTTCCGCCGCGCCATGAAAAAGAGTGTTACCTCAGCGCTCAAGTTCGGTGCCAAGGGGATCAGGATCACCTGTTCCGGACGTTTGGGCGGCGCCGAGATGTCCCGGACCGAATGGTACCGAGAAGGGCGTGTACCCCTTCATACGCTGCGGGCAGATATCGACTACGGCTTTGCTGAAGCAAAGACCACTTACGGTATCATCGGCGTGAAAGTACTTATATTCAAGGGCGAAGTACTTCCCGGTCAAAAATAAACAGGAGTTTGTTAGCAATGTTAATGCCTAAACGTGTTAAGCATAGAAAGCAAATGAAGGGGAGAATGACCGGAACGCCGACGCGTGGTGTAGAACTTGCGTTCGGTGAGTACGGTCTGCAGGCTACTACCTGTGGTTGGCTTGACTCCCGCCAGATCGAAGCTGCCCGTATTGCCATGACCCGTTATATCAAAAGGGGTGGTAAGATATGGATACGCATTTTTCCCGACAAGCCGTTGACCTCCAAACCTGCTGAAACGCGTATGGGTAAGGGAAAGGGGTCACCTGATTCGTGGGTTTGTGTTATTAAGCCAGGCCATGTACTCTACGAAATGGAAGGGGTAACAGAGGAAATAGCCCGTGAGGCGTTCCGTCTTGCAGCCCACAAGCTTCCAATCACGACAAAATTTATTTCGAGGAAGGACGGCCATGAAGGTTAGTGACCTGAAAGCTATGAATGAGGAAGAACTCCAGTCAAAGGAAAAAGAATTGAAAAAGGAACTGTTCAATCTCAAGTTCCAGCTTCATACTGGACGTCTTGAAAACAGCGCGAAACTGTCTGCTATCAGGAAAGATGTTGCGCGTGTGAAAACTTTACTTCAGGAAAAAAGAGGCTAGTGAGGCTGACATGAGTGATCGCGGTAGCAGGAAAACCCAGACGGGTGTGGTGGTGAGCGACAAGATGGATAAGACCGTAGTGGTCAAGGTTGATCGTCTTGTAAAGCATCCAGTATACAATAAATATATTAAACGGTCGGCCAAATATAAGGCACATGACACGGATAACAGCTGTAAAACGGGCGATCGCGTGCTGATTGTGGAGACACGCCCGTTAAGCAAGGATAAACGCTGGCAGGTTCGTCAGATAATCGATAAAAGCGCGTAAGGCAGGAGCTACCTATGATTCAGATGCAGACAATACTCGATGTGGCGGATAATTCAGGGGCCAAAAAGCTCTTTTGCATTAAGGTTCTGGGCGGATCCAAGCGCAAATATGCCAGTATCGGCGACATAATCGTTGCGTCGGTGAAAGAGGCACTTCCCAACTCCAAAGTGAAAAAAGGGGATGTGGTCAAGGTGGTTGTGGTGAGAACCGCCAAGGAAATTGGTCGGCCCGACGGTTCTTATATCCGTTTTGACGGCAATTCCGGAGTTGTGATCAATAACCAGCGCGAACCGGTCGGTACACGTATCTTCGGGCCAGTGGCGCGGGAACTGAGGGCAAAGAAGTTTATGAAAATCATCTCCCTTGCCCCCGAAGTACTATAATTTAAAGCGGAGACAGACGATGCTAGGTAAGAATCTGCATGTAAAAAAAGGTGACACCGTCATGGTCGTTACTGGCAAGGATAAGAATAAGACAGGGAAGATCATCCAGATCCTGTCTAAAAAGGATGGGGTAGTTGTGGAAGGCCTCAACATCGTCAAGCGGCATACCCGGGCACGTGGTAATGAGGCTGGCGGGATTGTTGAGAAAGAGGCTCCGCTCCATATTTCAAATGTCATGGTTTATTGTGGTAAGTGCAAGAAACCGGTGCGTACCAGGACCAGTGTTCTTGAAGACGGCAAAAAGACCCGCGTTTGTGTAAAGTGCGGCGAGTCTTTTGACAAATAGTGTGGAGGGGTAAATGTCACGGCTGAAAGAGCTTTACAATAAAGAGATGGTCCCTCAGTTGATGAAGGATTTCAACTACAAGAACATCATGGAAGTGCCGAAAATCGACAAGATTGTAATCAACATGGGCCTGGGTGAAGCTATCCAGAACGTGAAAATCCTTGATTCGGCTGCAGAGGAGCTATCGGCGATCAGTGGCCAGAAAACGGTCATCACCAAGGCCAAGAAATCAATTGCCAGCTTCAAACTGCGCCAGGGGATGCCAATTGGCTGCATGGTGACCCTGCGTAAGGAGCGGATGTACGAGTTCCTTGATCGTCTAGTGAATGTGGCTCTACCGCGCGTCCGTGATTTCAAGGGCGTATCGGCCAAAGGCTTTGATGGTAAGGGTAACTACTCGCTTGGCGTGAAGGAGCAGCTGATTTTCCCAGAGATCAACTACGATAAAGTAGATAAAATCAAAGGGATGAATATCTCCATCGTAACTACGGCAAAAAGCGACGAAGAAGGCAGAGCTTTACTGAAGCTGCTGGGCATGCCGTTCAGATATTAATTCAGATTTGGAGGATAGAAGTGGCTAAAACATCAATGATAATAAAGGCACAAAGAGGAAACAAGTTCAAAGTCCGTGAATATAATCGGTGCCCGTTGTGTGGTCGTCCGCGTGCATATTATCGTAAGTTTGACATGTGCAGGATCTGCCTACGGAAGCACGCTTCCAACGGCCAGATCCCCGGGGTTATTAAATCCAGCTGGTAACAGCAAAGAAACTGTATAGAGGAGTAGAATCGATGTCGATGACTGATCCAATTGCCGATATGCTTACGAGAATAAGAAACGCCAGTATGGCGAAGCTCCAGAAGGTGGATATTCCATCGTCAAATCTCAAGGTAAGCCTGGCAAACGTTCTGCGTTCAGAAGGCTTTATCAAGAATTACAAAGTGATTGCCGACCAGAAGCAGGGTGTGCTACGTGTCTATTTGAAGTATATCGATGAAAAAGATTCGGTCATTAATGAGATCAAGAGAGTCAGTAAGCCGGGGGGGCGCCGTTATGTCAAGGGTGACGAAATCCCCAGCATAAAAAACGGTATGGGTATTGCTGTTTTGTCGACATCAAAAGGTATTCTTACCGATAAGGCCGCCCGGGAAGCCGGAGTGGGTGGCGAATTAATCTGCACGGTCTGGTAATTTAACCCGGAACAAGGAGCATTCAGCATGTCCAGAATTGGCAAACTTCCCATAGAAATTATCCCGGGAGTTAAAATATCTTACAGTGACTCAGTCCTGAAAATAGATGGGCCCAAAGGGTCTCTATCTCGTAAAATCATGGACGGTGTTACGTTGACGATTTCGGATAAGACGATTGTTGTAGAGCGTGCTGATGACGGAATCAAGGCGCGATCTGCACACGGTTTGACGAGAACTCTCGTAAATAATATGGTCGTAGGTGTGACTAAAGGGTTTGAGACGGCTCTGGAGATCAGTGGCGTAGGTTACCGTGCTGAAGCCAAGGGTGATGTGCTCAATCTCAGTTTGGGATATTCCCATCCAGTGAATTTCCAACTGCCCAAAGGGATTGCCGTAGAAGTTGATAAAATGACCAAGCTTGTTGTCAAAGGAATTGACAAGGAACTAGTAGGTCAAACAGCGGCTAAGATTCGTTCGTTCCGTGGTCCAGAACCGTACAAAGGAAAAGGGATCAGGTACGCTAACGAAACCATCCTGAGAAAAGCCGGCAAGACCGGCAAAAAATAGTTAAAGCAAGGAGAAGTACCGTGAGTTCTCTCGCACAGAAAAAAGCTGCTCGACTGAAGCGGCAAACAAGAATAAGAAAGAAGATTCGTGGCACCACTGAACGGCCACGCCTGAACGTGTTCAAGAGTGCTACGCACATCTATGCCCAGGTTATTGATGATACGACGGGCAAGACGCTGGTAGCTGCATCTACTGTCATGAAAGAGGTAGGCGCAGAGTTGAAGGGGACGGGCAACATCGAAGCAGCCAAGAAGGTAGGTGCTGAGGTTGCAAAGCGTGCACTTGCCAGCGATATTAAAGCTGTTGTTTTTGACCGCAATGGGTTTCTCTACCATGGAAGAGTCAAGGCGCTTGCCGAAGCTGCACGAGAAAACGGTCTGTCCTTTTAAGGATATTACACAGGAGGCGTTAATTGCTTAAGATCAATCCCAGCGAAATCAATTTAACTGACAGGGTCGTTCATATCAGTCGTGTAGCCAAGGTAGTGAAAGGTGGCCGTCGGTTCAGTTTTTCTGCATTGGTCGTAGTAGGAGACGGTAACGGCTATGTAGGTTATGGTCTCGGTAAGGCCAACGAAGTCCCTGAAGCTATCCGGAAGGGAGTAGAGCAGGCAAAAAAGAACCTCATCAAGGTTCCGATTGTTCAAGGGCAAACTATTCCGTACGAAATTGAAGGGCATTTTGGTGCTGGGCGGGTGCTCATGATGCCGGCTTCAGCTGGTACCGGTGTTATCGCCGGTGGAGCAGCCCGCGCAGTATTTGAATCTGCCGGCGTGCACAATATTCTCGCCAAGTGTCTTGGGTCGAACAATCCGCACAACGTTGTCAAGGCGGCTTTTGCTGGACTCAAGTCGCTTCGCAGCCCAGAAGAGATCATGGCACGCCGTGGCATGACCGACTAGTAGTGCTCTTAAATCAGCAAGGAGAACTGATATGTCGCAGGATCTTAAAATTACTCTGGTAAAGAGCCATATTGGCACACCAGCTAGCCAGCGCGCCGTTTTGAACGGGATGGGGCTGAACAAAATGAACAAATCAGTAGTGCTTAAAGATACTCCGGAAATAAGAGGGATGATCCGCAAAGTCTCCCACATGGTAAACGTAACAGAGTAATTTCCCTTGAGGTGCATACATGGAATTGAACAGTTTAAAACCTGCGATTGGTGCTAGTAAAAATAGAAAAAGAATTGGCCGGGGGCCTGGTTCAGGTCATGGCAAAACAGCGACCAAAGGGCATAAGGGACAGAAGGCAAGAAGCGGCGGGAGTATAAAAGCTGGGTTCGAAGGCGGTCAGATGCCAATGCATCGCCGCTTGCCGAAACGTGGCTTCACGCCACTTACCCGCAAAGATTACGCGATCGTGAATCTTGGGCAGTTAGATATATTTGAGTCGGCAAGTAGTGTTGATGCTGCAGCGCTTTTGAAGAGCGGTCTAATCAGCGGTGTGCGCGACGGCATAAAAGTTCTTGCAACGGGTGACCTCACAAAGGCCTTGACGATAAAAGCTCATAAATTCAGCGCTGCTGCTAAGGAAAAGATTCTGGCTGCGGGCGGTACTGTCGAGGAGATATAATCTTGCTCGAAGCCTTCCAGAACATATTCAAAATACCTGAGCTGAAGAAGCGCGTATTGTTTTCTCTGGGGATGCTTGCGGTGTACCGTGTAGGGTGTCATATCCCGACACCTGGTATAGACGGGCAGGCGCTGTCGCATTTTTTCAAACAGGCTCAGGGGACACTTCTCGGCCTGTTTGATATGTTTTCAGGCGGCGCATTGGAAAAATTGACCGTCTTTGCACTTGGTATCATGCCGTACATCTCTTCCTCGATTATTTTTCAGCTTCTTACGGTCGTTGTTCCTGCCATTGAAAAACTCTCCAAAGAAGGTGAAGCTGGTCGCAAGAAAATTATCCAGTATACCCGCTACGGCACTATAGTACTGAGCGTTGTCCAGGCTTCCGGTATTGCTGTCGGGTTGGAAAGTATGCGTGGTCCTGCCGGTGAACTGGTAGTTCCGAATCCTGGATGGGGATTTCGTATTATGACAGTTATTACTCTGACGGCTGGGACCGCATTTATAATGTGGCTTGGTGAGCAAATGTCAGAGAAGGGGATTGGTAACGGCATTTCCCTTATCATCTTTGCGGGTATTGTTGCACGCATCCCTGTTGCATTGATCAACAGTACACGACTGTTGAAGTCAGGGCAAATTTCACTCTTTGTCCTTCTATTTGTTGCTGCACTCATGTTTCTCGTTATAGCTGCTGTTGTGTTCGTGGAGAGGGGGCAACGGCGCGTACCGATACATTATGCGAAGCGTGTAGTCGGACTAAAGACTTTTGGGGCGCAGACATCACACCTGCCGCTCAAGGTAAACATGGCGGGAGTAATACCTCCTATTTTTGCTTCGTCAATTATAATGTTCCCTGCAACTATCGGTAATTTCATCAATGTCCCATGGGTACAGAACGCTGCAAAGAGTTTGACGCCAGGGAACTGGGCATACAATTTATTATATGTTGCTTTCATAGTCTTTTTCTGTTATTTCTATACGGCTGTGACTTTTAACCCAGTGGATGTTGCTGAGAACGTGAAAAAGCACGGCGGATATATACCGGGGATTCGGCCTGGCAAAGAGACGTCAGACTATCTGGATCGTGTGTTGACCAAGTTAACATTCGCCGGGTCTATCTATATTTCACTGGTGTGTGTACTCCCGTCAATACTGATCGGTAAATTCAATCTTCCATTTTATTTTGGCGGTACAGCACTCCTCATAGCAGTTGGGGTCGGTATGGATACTGTTTCGCAGATAGAATCGCACCTCATCACAAGAAGTTATGAAGGTTTCATGAAGGGTGTTAAGATCAAAGGAAGACGGTAGTTGAGGACAGTGTGGTATGAATATTATCCTGTTGGGACCTCCGGGCGCCGGTAAGGGAACCCAGGCAAAGATACTTGCAAAAAAATTCAAGATTCCTCAGATTTCCACAGGCGACATACTACGTGGTGCGGTCAAAGACCAGACACCTATGGGGATAAAAGCCAAAGGTTTTATGGATGCAGGTGCTCTTGTCCCCGATAGTGTCGTGGTCGGCATTGTAGAGGAGCGCTTGGCAAAAGAAGACTGCTTCGATGGCTTCATTCTCGACGGGTTTCCCCGGACGGTTGCACAGGCGGACGCCTTAAAAGAAATGCTTGTTTCTCATGGTAAAGCCGTTGAGCACGTTATTTCTGTCGATGTTAACAAGGAAGAGCTGTTGCAACGCATTACCGGTCGACGGACATGTAAGGGGTGCGGCAGGGGATACCATACTGTCTTTGACCCGCCCAGGGTTGATGACAAATGCGATGAGTGCGGTGATGGGCTCTATCAGCGCGACGATGACAGCGAAGAGACAATGCGAAAACGGCTGGATGTTTACGAGGAGCAGACGGCGCCACTAGTGACCTATTATAGCAATGAATCTCTCCTCAGGAGCATACGGGGGACAGGTTCCATAGAAGAAATACAGCAGGCCATTCTGAGAATACTTGAAGGCGTGCGGGAGTGATAATCCTGAAATCTCCGCAGGAGATTGACAGGATGCGGGTTCCCTGTAGGATCGTTGCGGAGATTCTCGAACTGCTCAGGCAGGAGATACGGCCCGGTGTTACAAGTTTGACATTGAACGATCTTGCAGAACGAGAAACAAGAAAGCGCGGTGCGTTGCCCGCTTTCAAGGGGTACAGCGGTTATCCCTATACTCTCTGTTGTTCTCTTAATGATCAGGTTGTTCACGGCATGCCTAGCAATCGCGAGCTAGCACAAGGGGATATACTAAGTATTGATTTTGGCGTTGTTTATGACGGTTATTATGGGGACGCAGCTATCACCGTGCCCCTTGGGGAAGTGTCAGATAGCGCCAGGCGACTCATAGAAGTTACCGAAGCTTCGCTCTGTAACGCCGTCGCGGCAGCTACACCCGACAATAGGCTATTCGACATATCTCACGCAGTGCAAAGTTATGTGGAGGCAAGAGGTTTTTCAGTAGTCAGAGAGTTTGTTGGTCACGGTATTGGTAAAAACCTTCATGAAAGCCCTCAAGTCCCTAATTTTGGTTTACCAGGTAGGGGTGTAAAGCTTAAACCAGGGATGGTTCTTGCGATTGAACCGATGATTAACGAACGTGGTCCTGATGTGAAAGTTCTGAAGGACGGTTGGACAGCGATTACCTGTGATGGTGGTTTATCCGCCCATTTTGAGCACACGGTGGCAATTACTGAGCACGGTCCAGATATTCTGACAAAGCTTTAGTTTTTCTAGATACGAGGAAGCGAAAGGATAAACCATGAAGGTAAGAGCATCAGTTAAAAAAATCTGTGACAAATGCAAGATTATCAAGCGCAAGGGTATTGTCAGGGTGATATGTGACATTCCCAAGCATTCCCAGAGACAGGGCTAAGAAGTAATAACACTCAGGAGGAGCGGGCATTGGCACGTATCGCGGGCATAGACCTACCTAGGAACAAACGGATTGAGATCGCCTTGACCTATATTTATGGTATAGGGCGATCTATGGCGCAAAAAATTCTTACTGAATCCGGTGTGGATATGAACACCAGAACAGACAATCTTACCGAGGCAGAAGTTGCCCGGATTAGAGAGAATATTGACAAAAATGTCAAGGTCGAGGGAGACCTGCGCCGTGATATTTCCATGAACATCAAACGGCTCATGGATCTTGGTTGCTACCGTGGTCTGCGTCATCGCAAAGGATTGCCGGTACGCGGACAGCGGACCAAGACCAATGCCAGAACAAGAAAAGGGCCGGCCAGAACGGTCGCTGGCAAGAAGAAATAGAACAAGTGATCTGGAGGAATAATGGCTAGCCCTGCAAAAAAAGTCGTCAAGAAGAAAAAGGAACGCAAGAATATCCCCAGTGGAGTGGCGCACATCCAGGCCACTTTCAACAATACCATTATTACCATAACCGATCCGGTCGGTAATGTGGTCGCGTGGTCTACTGCCGGAAGCAAGGGATTCAAGGGCTCTCGTAAAAGCACCCCGTTTGCTGCCCAGATGGCTGCCGAGGATTGTGCCAAGAAGGCACAGGAACACGGGATGAGAAGTGTGGAAGTGTATGTTAAAGGTCCTGGATCCGGCAGGGAGTCTGCTCTCAGAGCTCTGCAGGCAGCAGGTTTCAGCATAAGCTTTATTCGCGACGTTACCCCCATTCCTCACAATGGTTGTCGTCCGCCAAAGAGAAGAAGAGTTTAATAGTAAGCTAACAATAGTTAAGGAGGTCTTCATTGGCTAGATATACAGGACCCTCCTGCCGTCTGTGCAGAAGGGAAAACATGGAGCTGTTTCTGAAGGGTGAGCGCTGCTATACTGACAAGTGCGCCATCAAGAGGAGAAATTATCCGCCGGGCCAGCACGGACAAGGGCGGTCGAAGGTTTCCGCTTATGGTGTTCAGTTGCGTGAAAAGCAGAAGGTTCGTCGCATTTACGGGATACTGGAAAAACAATTCCGCTCCTATTTCGAGAAGGCAGACCGTATGAAGGGGGTAACGGGTGAAAACCTCCTTTCCCTCTTGGAGCGAAGACTCGATAATATCGTGTACCGGTCAGGTTTTGCCACCTCAAGAATTGAAGCACGTCAGCTGGTGCGGCACGGCCACTTTACTCTTAATGGCAGGAAAGTGAATATCCCTTCCATTCAGGTAAAGGTTGGTGATGTCCTTGAGTTGCGCGAGAAGAGTCGTAAGGTTGCCTCCATAAATGAATCCCTGGAAGGAGTGGTACGGCGGGGTATCCCGCAGTGGCTGGAACTGGATAAGGATGCTTATAAAGGTATGGTTAAATCCCTGCCGGTGCGGGAAGACATAACTATGCCGATCCAGGAGCAATTGATTGTCGAGCTCTATTCCAAGTAAAGGCTAACTACACCCGACAGGGAGGCACTACATGTATAAAAACTGGCGCGACCTGATCAGACCCAAAAAGCTGCAGGTTGAAGCGGATACGCTTACTAATACGTACGGAAAATTTTACGCTGAGCCATTTGAACGTGGATTCGGTACGACGCTCGGCAACTCTCTGCGCAGGGTGCTGCTTTCTTCTCTGCAGGGTGCTGCCATTACCTCCGTTAAGGTGAAGGGGGTACTCCACGAATTTTCCGCCATTCCGGGGGTTACCGAAGACGTTACGGATATCATTCTCAATCTTAAAAGCGTACGTTTCAAGATGCATGGACAGGAACCCCGCACCATCAGAGTCATCCACAAAGGGGAAGGAATTATAACAGCAGGCGATATCATTACTGATTCCAATGTTGAGGTGCTCAACGCCGATCATCACATCGCGACCTGTTCAAAGGATGCGAACCTGGAAATGGAAATGGTAGTAAAAATGGGGCGTGGGTATGTACCCGCAGACCGCAACCGTGATGAAAAGGCGTCGGTTGGTACGATACCGATCGATTCCATATTTTCACCGATCCAGAAGGTTAATTTCACGGTTACTAACGCTCGCGTTGGGCAAATCACTGATTATGACAAACTCACCCTAGAAATATGGACAGATGGTAGTGTCAAACCCGATGATGCGATAGCCTATGCTGCCAAGATACTCAAGGAGCAGTTGACCATCTTTATCAATTTTGACGAAGAATCGGAACCGTCTGAAGAGGGAGAACCCCTTGAGGAGCGTGAGAAGTTCAACGAAAATCTGTATCGCTCCGTTGACGAACTTGAACTTTCGGTGCGTTCCGCAAACTGTCTCAAGAATGCCGGTATCAAGCTGATTGGCGAGCTGGTTTCGCGGAGCGAAGCAGAAATGCTCAAAACTCAGAATTTCGGCCGTAAATCGCTCAACGAGATAAAGGATATTCTTGCGGATATGGGTCTTACGCTGGGTATGAAGCTGGAAGGTTTCCCCGATCCGGAAATCATGCGCCGACTCCGTGGAGACCGTAAAGAGGAAGAGTAATCCGCAAGGCTAAAAGAGAAAGGAACCCGTAGTCATGCGTCACAATAATGCAGGCAGAAGGTTGGGGAGAACAACAAGTCACAGAGTAGCCATGTTTCGTAACATGGTGACTTCGTTCCTCAATCATGAAAAAATTACGACCACCGATGCCAAGGCAAAGGAGCTCCGCAGCATCGCAGAGAAGATGATCACCCTCGGCAAGAAGGGTGATCTACATGCTATGCGTCAGGCAGCTGCCTATATCAGGGACAAGAAGGTGGTGACAAAGCTGTTTACGACCATAGCCCCTCGCTACAAAGAACGCCCCGGTGGCTATACCCGTATCATCAAGCTGGGAATCCGCCCCGGCGACAATGCTCCGGTTTCCATCATCGAGCTGGTCGAAGAAGAGCTAAAGGCAAAAAGCGAATCGAAGCCGGCTAAAAAGACTACCGCTAAGAAGGCTGCCCCTAAGCCTGCTCCGGCCGCAACTGTTCAGGCAGATGTGCTGAGTTCAGAACCGGTTGCGGAAGAAACACTCAAAACCCATGTTGTCGAGGGTGATGAAGCCTGTGAGGCAAAAGCAGATTAGTTAACATGATACACATGAAATCGTAAAGGCGAGGGGAACCTCGCCTTTTTCGTGGGCGCAAGCGGATTTTTAACAACTGTAGCTTGCTGCCAGGTCTCAGAGCAGTATCGACAGGGGCCGAACTAGCCGAATTTCCTCCGGGCTAACGAAAGCCTGGTAGGCGAGTGCTTCGACCCCACTCTTTACGGCCAGCCGAAGCAGTCTTCCATATTCAGGATCGATGGCGTCTGCAGGGCTCACCGTCTGGCAGTCTCCCCGTTGCACCACGAAGAAGATGACCCCCCGCGACCCATTCCGAACCACCTCCATAAGCTCCCGTAGATGCTTCTGACCCCGCGTTGTAACTGCATCGGGGAACAAGGCCTTATCACCTTCCCTCAGCGTCACGTTCTTCACTTCCACGTAGCAACATCCGCTTGAGCCACTCAACAGGAGATCTATCCGGCTGTTTTTCCCATAGGGAACTTCAGGCCTGATGGTGGTATACCCCTGCAACTCCTTTACAACTCCAGATTCGATTGCCTCACGCACGAGCCTGTTGGGGAGGCCGGTGTTGATGCCGACCCAATACCCATGGACAAAAACCAATTCCCACGTGTATTTGAGTTTTCGTGACGGATTATCGCTGCAGGAGAGAAGCACTGGACTGTCCAGGGTCTTGCACCCCAGCATGCTGCCGGAATTGGGGCAGTGGGCGATGACTGCCTCGCCACTGTCCAACTGTACGTCGGCAAGAAATCGCTGGTAGCGTTTGAGAAGACGGCCGGGGAAAAGGGTGGTGGGAAGTTGCATGGGTGAGTTGTAGCATGCGGCTGGCGTGTAAGCAACCTCAAACGATACTGAAAAGAGCTAAATTCTCACGACATGGACTGCGCAGGAGATGCATGGGTCGTAGGCGCGCACGAGCATTTCCAGCTGTCGTTTCAGTTCCGATTCGTCAGTTCCGGTAAGTGCAGAAGCGAGAGCGTAGAGGTCTCGCTCCATGGCAGCCTGGTTGATGGCGGTAGGGGTGACAATGTCAGCCGCAATGCAGATGCCGCGATTATCAAGCTCGTATCTGTGGATCAGTACGCCGCGCGGTGCTTCCAGGGCTGCCGTGCCGATACCCTCATGAATGTGTAAAGGTGCCCGTGGTTCACACGTTGCCGGATGATCGAGAAGAGTGTCGATGAGAGCTATACTTTGTTCCACGGAGTGGATCAGTTCAACCCCCTGCGCCAGAACATTAGCCGATATCGGTGCGCCAAGAAGTTGGGAGCGGGCATCGAAGAATGCCTGGGCGCTTCGCGAAGAGAGTTGGATCCCCAGGTTGAGACGGGATAGTGCTCCTACTGCCACGATCTCTCCTCCGGCACGACTCTGCTTGGCGTAGGAGTGGGGGACAACCTGTTCCGGAAGGAGTTCACGGTACCTTGTGATGTCGGTGCCCTGGCCGTTACTGGTGACAAGCTGTTTTACCGGTGATGATTCCGAGTCGTCACTCTGGACCGCCAGGTAGGTGGGAGGCGTGAAATTGGCCGGATGCAGGTGAGTGGGGCATGTAGCGAACAGTTCGCAGGCCTTAACCGCATCGGGAAGTACCTCCAGCAGTTCATCCCTGAGTCTCTTCAACTCGTCCCGGGCAGGACGCTTTCCCATCCCTCCCGGGACGAGATTGGCGGGATGGATGAGCCTTCCGCCGACGAGTTCCTGGATGCGGTTGCCTGCAGCCTTGATACGAAGTCCGGTCTTGAATTCTGCAGGGGCTTTTGTCGCCAGTTCGGCAAAACCGGCACTGTCAAAGTAATCGGGGAGGACGAGACAGAACAGATGCAGGCTGTGGCTTTCGATCTGTCCCCCTGCAACTATCAGTTCACGGTAAAGGGCGGTCGGTTCGGATATCCCGATGCAGAGTGCGGCCTCGATGGCTTGAAGAGAGGTTACCCGGTGCACTGACGAGCAGATGGAGCAGATTCGGCAGATGATCTCCGGCAGTTCATCGTACGGCTTCCCCACCAGGAGAGCCTCGAAAAGCCTCGGTGATTCGATAAGGTTGAGCTGGACCGATTCGACCTGGCGTCCGGCAATGGAAACCTTCACCGTCCCATGCCCTTCGACCCTGCTGAGCGGCTTTATCTCAAGAACGTTGCCCATAGTCCCACTCCGGGTAAAAGCGTCGCATACGACGTATCACTTCCTCCCGAGATATCCCCTTCTCCAGGAGTACCTCAAGTTCCGACGCCACGTTTGCTTCCGTTACCGGCCCCCTGCATCCCTCACATTTGATGGAGACTGCCGGACAGCGGGCGTTGCATCCGGCCTGGGTAATGGGACCAAGGCATGGTTCTCCCCGTTCGATAAGGAGACAGAGGCATTCCCGGTTGCGGCATTCGGTGCAGACAGGGTATTGGGGAAATACCGGCAAGGTCCCATGGAGAAGAGCCGCAAGGGTTGTCAGCAGTTCGTGTTTTTCCGGCGGGCAGCCGTTAATGGAGAAGTCGACGGTGACAAAACGGTGAAGGGGGCAAGGGTTGAAACTTCCTGTGGGCCCAGCTCCCTTGCCATAGACGGATTCAGTCATTGCCTCGCGGGAAAGGTGGTTGTTCATGGCGGCAACCCCGCCCCAGCATGCACAGGTGCCGAAGGCGACCAGGATGCGGCTCCGGCTCCTGAGTTTGACCAGTGTTTCCAGGTCGTCTGGTGTGGAAACTGACCCTTCGACGAGGGCTGCGGAAAATTCTCCCCCAATATCGTGTCTGCTGCTCCCCATGGGGAAGTAGGTGAAATCGAAACGCTCGGCGAGGGTTGGGAGTTCTGCCTCGCAGTTGAGGAGGGTCAGCTGGCAGCCGAAACAGGCGGTCAGTCCCGCTATGGCAAGGGTTGGTCGGGTCATAGGGCACCGGGGATGTCTTTGATGTCCCGGTAACGGAAGACCGGTCCGTCGCAACAGCAGAAAAGCTGGCCGATGGCGCAATGGCAACAGATGCCGACGCCACACTTCATCCGCCGTTCCAGTGACAGATAGATGTCATCTCCAGCTACGCCGGCCTGGAGAAGCTCGTCGATGGTGCAGCGGTAGAGTGCCGGCGGACCGCAGACGGCGGCACAGGAGAGGCTCGATTCCAACCGCACCCCCTTGAGCAGGGTCGGGAGCAGGCCGACATTGCATGCCGGTTCTTCCTGGCCGGTATCAGACAGGAAATCGACGGTCAATAGCAGGCGCAGTGAGCCAGTGGCGGCCAAGTCCAGAAGTTCGTCCTTGAAGAGCATGACGGCCGGTTCCCGCGCTCCGTACATGAGGGTGAGGGAGCGAATGTCGGAACGATGGCGCAGAAGATGGAAGAGGAGGGACCGGAGCGGCGCTATACCGAGCCCACCCGCGAGGAGCAGGACGTCTTTACCTGCCATTTCGTCGACGGGAAAACCGTTACCTAACGGTCCGCGAATGCCGAGTCGGTCTCCCACCCTGCTCTGGTGAAGAAGCGATGTGACATGACCGAAACGGCGCACGCACAGCTCCATGGTCCCATCCTCTGCAGGAAGGTCTGCAGGAGAGATGGGAACTTCGCCGCCGCCCGGTACTGACAGCTGGATAAACTGGCCCGGGATGAAGGGGAAAGCCTTGTCGTCATCCAATTGGAGGCGAAACAGGGAGGTGTCGGCGGTCAACTGCCGAATGGTCTGAATACGGGCGGGAATCGGGACAGAGTTGAGTTCAGGCGCAGACATCGTCGCCCTCCGCGAACAGCTCCGTCAGGTCAATTGCCACCGGGCATACTTCCCGGCAGCGGCCACAGCCGACACAGGCGGGTACTCCCGCCAATGCGCCGAACCCCAGGTATTTGTGCAGGTAGCGGTAGTGGAAGCGTTCCCGGCGGGTAGGGCGAAAGTTATGGCCTCCAGCCACCTCGCCGTGGGCCCGGAACAGGCAATTGTCCCACTCCCGGAGCCGGTCGGCGGTCATTTCGTCAAGGGCACCATTTTCCAGGACGTCGAAGCAGTAACAGGTCGGGCAGCAGACCGAACAGGCGCCGCAGGAAAGGCAACGTGCGGCAAAGCTTTCCCAGAGAGGGCTGTCGGGAAATGTTCTGCCGGTTACTGCCACGTCATTGAGCCGACTCATCATCCGGCTCTCGACAGGCGGTGGAGGAGCTGCTTCAGTTTTCGTCAGCAGCGGTTCGAGACCGGCAAGCATCCTCTTCCCCTTGGATGTTTCAGTGCTGACCAGGAAACCGTGCTCTATACGCTGGAGGAACAGGTCGGCATTGTGGGGAGCTTTTACAGGGGAGGCGCAGAAACAGAATGCATCCGGTTCGCAGGAGAGGCCGACCAGTGTGATTGCATCCCGGTAGCGACGATAGAGCTGGTCGGGGCGATCCCCCATGAACACGCGATCCAGATAGTCAATCCCTTGCAGGTCGCAGGGGTGTACTCCGAACAGGACGAGCTGCGGTGCAGGTCCAGTGGGCAAGGTGTAGCCGGTTGCAGTGGCGTAGTTCAGGATGGTCTGACGGGGGGGGATAAGGTATTTCTTGGGGGGGATGAGGGTGCGTCGGTAGTCGAGAAGCAGACCTTCTATACCGGCCTGGATTGGGCCGAAAACATCTACTCCGTCGGAGGTCCGGGTCGGTCCGTGAAGTGCCCCATATTGGGTGAGACAATCAAGGAATTGCCCCAGGGCGTTGTCTGCAAGGAAATGCTGCTCCACATCCGTCTCCTCGTCCATACTGGGTAAAGTTTAGCATGGTGAGGGGTGGTGGCAAGGCACAAAAAAGGGAGCTCATGGCTCCCTTTTTGTTGATATGGCGGGCGGCATGGGATTCGAACCCACGACCCCAGGCTTCGGAGGCCTGTACTCTATCCAACTGAGCTAACCGCCCGCGAACTATCTTTTCTACACTATTTCATCCTGTAACTCAAGACTAATCTTCCGTGCTTCCTGAAATGGCTTAGCCTCCATAGCTCTGTCAATTGGGAAAAAGTTCTGCTACAATCGAAAAAAATGACGGAGTTCCCATGCGCCGGTTCTATTCATTCGTAATATTCAGTGCTATTGTACTCTCCTTGACCCGACCGGCTGCAGCAGCAAATTATCAGGTCGAGAAGGTTGCCGATGGGGTATATGCCGCCATTGCCGTGCCGGGTGGGAAGGCGGCCAGCAATGCCATGATCATCATAACCAAGTACCAGGTGCTTCTGGCCGGTGCCCATTTTGTCCCCGAGGGGATCAAAGAGCTCCTGGCCGAGATCGCCCGGCTGACTCCCCTTCCTCTTCGCTACGTGCTTCTGACCCACCATCATAAGGGGTTCAATTTCATTGATTTCGATCTGCCGAAAAACGCGGAAATCGTCACTTCCTGGCAGACCTGGCAGTCGTTGAAAAATGAGTACCGTGAACTCCCCAACCCGGTCACGTTCTTCGACAAGGGGCTGACCCTGCAGCGGAACGGCGTTACCATTGTTCTCAGTAACACCGGGTTCGGCCACAGCGAGGGAGATGTGTTCGTCTATATGCCCGGTCCCGGGGTGCTGTTCACGTCGGATCTGGTTTACAACGATGTAATCGGCTACATGGGGGATGGCCATTTGCGGGAGTGGGCCGCCATCCTGGAGATACTGGGGTCACTGGGAGCAAGGACCGTCATCCCGGGGCTCGGCAAGGTTACCGATAGCACGGGAATCGAACGTTTTACCCGATTTTACCGTGAGTTCACGACGGAAGTGCTCCGCTATGTGGAGAAGGGGGCAACCCTTGCCCAGGTCAAGAGGGATTTCCGGCTTGCCGGCTATGAACACCTTCCCGGATACAAGACGTTCATCGATGTGAATCTTGAACGGGCATACCAGGAATTGCGCGAGAAGTAACCCGAATCAGTGTGTCAGCGAACCGTAAAGAGGTATCATGATTTCCTTGCGGGCCGGGTTGTCGGTGGTGATTGTCAGGTAGCCGCTCAGGAACCGATCCTCTGAACGTGGCGTGACGGTTACGGCCAGAGTGGTCGTTTCTCCCGGCTTCAGCTTGGTTTTGCCCGTCTTTATCGTCACTTGTGAAAGCGGGGATTTCACCGCCGTTAACTTTACAGCTTTACCACCCTGATTTGATACGGTGACGACCATCTCCTTGCTCACCGTCGGTTTTACCGTGCCGAAATTGAGCTGGCGAGGGGTCACGACGACTTCTTCTGCCACGCTTCCCTTGAGAGTGAGGGTAGTAACCGGTTTCTGCGGATCATTCGTTTCAAGATAAATGAGTTTGCTGATATTGCCGCCGAATGTGCTGGAGTCGAAAGTTACCTTCAGTTCGCTGCCTCCTCCCGGGAGTAAGGTTTTGGTCGTAACGTTCGCAGCGGTACAACCGCACGAAGTCCTGACACGAACCACGTTCAGGGGAGCATCTCCTCTGTTACGGAATTTGAAGATATGGTCGACTTTTTTCCCCTGCACCACGGTGCCAAAATCGTGGACGGGCTGGTCGACTGCCAGGTCCGGTGCGGCGAGGGCAGCGCTTGCGAAGCATAAGGAGATGGTAATAACGGTGAGGAGACGAATGGTTTTCATTGCTGTTCCTTTCAGTGGGTATGGGACCTCCAAATTATATAGCATAAGGCGGCAAAGGGGCCAGAATAAATTGACACGGGTACCCCTTTCTGTTATAGAAAAAACTGGTAATTTCAAGGTTGAAGCGGGTTTGTGAGGCTACTATGGATGCGGAACTGCAACTGGTATATTCCTCTGACCAGATTGCAGCGTCAGTTGAGAAGCTGGCACAGCGCATCGGACGGGATTACGCTGGCGAAGAACTGGTGCTGGTTGTCGTGCTCAAGGGGGCACTGTTCTTTGCTGCCGATCTTGCCCGTAGTATAGGGCTTCCACTCAGTATGGAGTTCGTCAAGCTGAAAAGCTACAGCGGAACCTCGTCAACGGGGACAGTTGTCATAACGAAAGACCTTGATGAACCCATTGCCGGGAAACACGTTCTGGTGGTGGAAGATATTGTCGATACCGGCCTGACCCTGCAGTTTCTCCTCGGCTACTTGAGCGATCAGGGAGCGCGCAGTGTTAAGATCTGCACCCTGCTCGACAAGAGTGGGCGACGTCAGGTTGAGGTGACCCCTGATTATGTAGGTATCTCCTGTGAGAACAGGTTCCTCGTCGGCTACGGTCTCGATTTTGACGAACGATACCGTGAACTGCCGGCCATTTATGAACTCATTTCCTAAATCTCCCCTGTGGAGGACACAATGATTGTCCAATGTGACCACTGTAATACCAGGTTCAAGCTGGATGACGCCAAGGTCAAGCCGGGCGGGGTCAAGGTCCGCTGTTCCAAATGCAAGGAAATCTTCCTGGTAAAGAGGGATGAGCCCGTTGAAGAGCCCGCAGCCGATTCCATGTTGGCTGGCGGTGTTTCTGCATCAGCCCCGTCTTCCCTTCAGCAACAAGATGTGTCCTCAACCCCGGCCAGCGAGGCACCGTCCGGCGCTGAGCAGGCGTCGGCAGGAGATTTATCCTCCGAGGGTTTCGCGTTTCCGGGTGAAGAACCGTCGTCTTTCGACCAATCCTTCACAGACCAGGCACCACCTTCGACGGAGACGTCTGCAACCAGTATGGACTTCGACGAATTCTCCCTTTCCGAAGAGTCGGCAGCACCGAAAGCGGAATTTGCTCCTTCTGCCGACGAAGGGCCCGATTTTGGAGAGGTTGCGTTTGATCAGCAGGTACCGGAAGAGGTATCGGCAGCTCAGCAAATGGCATCCGGCGATTTCGAGTTCGGTGAAACCCCCTTTTCCGAGGAGCCGGCTGTTCCGCATGGTGGACCTGCTACCGAATCCGCGTCCGATAGTATTGATTTCAGTGAGTTCGATTTCAGTTCCGAAGAACCGGCATATTCACCGACGCCGCCGGAGCCGGAACCATCTTCAACTTCCGACTTCGACTTTGCGTTTGCTGCCGACGAGCCGTCGCCGACAGCTGGCGGGATGACGCCTCCCCTCCAGGAGGAGGATTTAAGCGGTGGGATTGCCGAGGACTCCTTTAGTTTCGGAACCGGGGCAGAGCAGGCCGTTCCGGAGCCGTCTTTGGAAGGCTTCCCTGCCAGTTTTGACGAAGATTCCGCCCTGGAGCAGGGTGCAGCAGACAAGGAACTGCAGCCGGCCGCGAACGATTTCTCCGACGCCTTCGGGAGTCCTGAGGAGAGTGAACTTACCTCCCCGCCGGCGCAGGATCAGCTGTTCAGTTTCGAATCGGACGTCCCGGAAGTGGGAGAACCTGCTGGCGCGACCAAGAAAGCGGCAGAAATGGAGCCGCTTGATTTTGGCGATATCGACTTCGGGGGGCACGCCGAGAAATCTCCGCCTCCGAAAAGAGAGGGCGTAAGCTGGGAAATGCCCGTAGCGGCGACCGCCGTCGCGGCAGGTGCTGCAGTTGTTGCGGCGGGAGCTCTCCATGCAAAGGGAGGAGTTCCCGCAGCTGACGAGGACCTCCCCCCCCTTTCCATCGCTTCCCGTCGCAAAGGCTCCTCGATCGTTTCGATTGTGCTGATTGCCATTGTCGTGTTGATGGTAGTCGCTATCGCTGGACTCGGTTTCTATGTGTACCAGGAGGGGCCGGTTGCGCTCAAGAAAGTTGGACTGGGGTTCATGGCCGACTGGTTCGGTATGGAAAGCAAGGAAGCGGGCGCAATTGCCATCCGCAACACGTCGGCGAGCTTCGTTATGAACAAGGAAGCGGGCGAACTGTTTGTCATCACCGGCGAGGCGCTCAACGCCTACAAGAAACCGCGGGCTTCCATCCAGGTTAAAGTTGCCGTGTTCGGAAACAAGGGAGAGGTCTTGGTGCAGCGGACCGCGTACTGCGGAAACCCCCTCACCAAGGAGCAGTTGGCGACTCTTCCCATGGCCAAGATAGAGGCCGCCATGAACAACCAGTTTGGCGACTCCCTTGCAAATCTTGGTGTCGAGCCGGGCAAGTCGATACCCTTTGTGGCGGTGTTCAAGGACCTCCCCAAGAATGCCGGTGAGTTTGGTGTGGAAGTGGTTAACTCGACGGTCGCCAGTAAATAGTGACGGTAAAATCTTCTTCTCGAAACTGACTTCATCCCGGGGCCGGCATTTATGCCGGCCTTTTCCGTTTCCGGACACAAACTGCGGGGCCAGAATGTCATGAAATCAAAGAGAAGTTTTGCAGGGACAAGGTAAGTGAGCGATACAAAGGGTTTTTGTCGAGAAAAATTTGGGGGTGATGGGGAAGGGACCTGGCGTGGGTGAAAAAAATCGGCCGGCGTCGGTCAATGACCGGACGCCGGCAGAACAGAAACAGCTGAATAATACTGATTAGGCATGGATTGCATTTACGGGGCAGGTATCCACACAGGCGCCGCAGTCAATGCAGGTATCCGCATCGATTTTGCGCTTGTCACCAGCTTCGCTGATGGCGTTCACCGGGCAGGATTCGTCGCATGCACCACAGTTAATGCACTCTTCGGTAATGGTATGAGCCAAAGTATTCACCTCCTTTTTCTTGATTTGTGAATAATTAGTTGAAACTCTTAACTAGCACACACCATTGGAAATGTCCAGCAGAAAGGTATACAGAAAAAGTGTTGAAAACATCTTGAATTGACACTAATACTACGGTATTATAAAAAACAGTTTTATTTGTGATAAATTTTCTGTCGATAATTTTTACCGCTACCTAAAAATCTGATAGCGGTAATTGATTTTCTGAGACTACAGGTCAGGAGGAATACATGGATATTCTAGCTCTCAACTGCGGGAGTTCCTCGGTCAAGTACCAGTTGTTTGACTGGGAGAAGAAAGTGGTCATCGCCAAGGGGATGGTGGAGCGGGTTATTATTGGCGACTCCTTCATCATGCATGAAGTCCCGGGGCGCGAGACCTACCGTGAAGAGTCCGAGTGCCCTGACCACCAGGTGGCTATCGACTTGATCATCCGGACCCTGACCGACCCGGTCCATGGTGTGCTTAAAGACATCAACCAGATATCTGCCATCGGTCACCGTGTCGTGCACGGCGGGGAGAAATTCACCTGCTCCGTCATGATCGATGAAAAAGTATTGGATGCGGTCAAGGAAGTGCAGCATCTGGCCCCGCTCCATAATCCTCCCAATATCGCGGGAATAGAGGCCGCCCAGGCCCTTCTCCCCAGCGTGCCGCACGTGGCGATTTTCGACACCGCTTTCCACCAGACCATGCCGGAGCATGCCTACCTCTATCCGCTCCCTTACGACTGGTATGAGAAGTTCGGCGTGCGCCGCTACGGTTTCCACGGCACCTCCCACCTCTACGTCTCCAAGCGGGCGGCGGTGCTCCTCGGCAAGTCTCCCAAGGAGTGCAACATCATCACCATGCACATCGGCAACGGTGTCTCCCACTGCGCCATCAAAAACGGCATTTCGGTGGATACCAGCATGGGGCTTACTCCGCTGGAAGGGGCAGTCATGGGGACCCGCTGCGGCGACATCGATCCTGCCATCCCCGCCTTCATGATGCAGAAGGAAAACCTCTCCGCCAAGGAAATCGACAGTATCCTCAACAAGAAGAGCGGGGTGCTCGGCATCACCGGCCGGTTCACCGACCGCCGCGACGTTATCGAGCACGCCAACAACGGCGACAAGCTCTGCAAGCTGGCCCTCGACATCGAGGCCTATCGGCTGCGCAAGTACATCGGTTCCTACATGGCTGCCATCGGCCGGCTCGATGCGGTGGTCTTCACCGCCGGCGTCGGCGAGATGGGGTGGCCGATCCGTGAGCGGACTATCGAAGGGCTGGAGCACCTGGGGATCAAGCTGGACAAGGAGCGGAACAAGTCGGCCATGACCCGCAAACGGGAGACCCTCATTACCACCGACGACTCGCCGGTCAAGGTCTATGTCATCCCCACCGATGAGGAACTGGTCTTCACGGAAGACGTGGCCGCCATCCTGGCCGGTACCTACACCGACCACATGCAGTTCGAGTATTCCTTTTCCCGATCGGATTTCGTCAGAAAATAGGACTCACGGAGTAAAACGTATAAAGGCCGACGGTAGCGTTACCGGCGGCCTTTTTGTTTGTCTGATGTGTGGTGTCACCGTTCCGCCAGGGCCAACCTCATTCCCAGCGACGCGAAGACCCCGGCGGTTAGCCAATCGAAGTACTTGGCGATGCGGGGACGGGTCAGGATGAAGCTGCCGATGCTCCCCGCAAAATAGCCGATAAGGGAGAAAATGATTACCGCCTGCACCATGAAGATCAGCCCCAGGAGCAGCATCTGGAATGGGACATGATCGGTGCCGGTGGTGACGAACTGGGGGAGGAACGCCAGGAAGAACATGGCCACCTTCGGATTGAGGACGTTCATGATGAAGCCCCGCTTGAACAGGGCGGCGGCAGGGCGGTCGTCGGCCGCGGAGAGCCTGACGGAGGAGCGTTCTTTCAAGGTCTTCCAGGCCAGGTAGAGGAGGTAGGCAGCGCCGGCGTACTTGACGACATTGAAGGCGACTACCGACGAGTAGAACACCGCCGAGATGCCGAACGCCGCTGCCGTCGTGTGCACGCTGATGCCGCTGCACATGCCGAGGGCGGTCACGATGGCCGGCTTCCTTCCCCGGGCGATCCCCTGGGTCATGACGAAGATGTTGTCCGGGCCGGGGGCCAGGGTCAGGGCGACGGATGCGCCCAGGAAGTAGAGCAGGGTGGATAGGGTCATGGGGGGCCTTTCTTAGAGAGTGATGAGTTAGGGCGAGGCAGCTTGTCTGCTGCCGCTGGTGGTTCGGCAAAGCTCCTATGGAGAACTCCCTCGTCAAGTCTGCCGTCCAGAGCTTACCATGGTTACCGTCATTCACGCCTTCTTGACGAACTCCGATTTCAACTGCATAGCGCCGATGCCGTCGATCTTGCAGTCGATATCGTGGTCTCCCGAGACAATGCGGATGTTCCTGACCTTGGTGCCGACCTTGACCACCGACGACGATCCCTTGATTTTCAGGTCCTTGATGACGGTCACCGAGTCGCCGTCATTGAGCACATTGCCAAAGGCGTCACGCACGACACTGTCAGCCTCCGTGCCCTCCGCTGCAAACTTTGCCCACTCATGGGCGCATTCTGGGCAGACGTACATCTCTCCGTCTTCGTAGGTATATTCCGAACTACATGAGGGGCATTTGGGCAGGGTTGTCATGTGGTGTCCTTTGCATGGTTGGTAACGGTGTTGCGGGCTATGCCGCATATGTCATATCTTCTTTTTTGAGATTTCATTCGGGAGATGATTTCTTTGCGAACGTTTGTAATCTTTCTGGCTGTAGGTGTCAAGGTGGATATGGGAGGTGGGATATGGTGAGATGTATCCCGGAAACGCAAAGAGCCGACAGCTTCCGCTGCCGGCTCTTCCTGCATCTATACTCGCTAGAGTCTTACCCCTGCGCCTGGACCGCCGTGATGGCGACGACGTTGACGATGTCCTCGACGGAGCAACCGCGGGAGAGGTCGTTGACCGGCTTGGCGAGTCCCTGGATGATGGGGCCGACCGCTTCGGCACCGGCTACTCGCTCCACCAGTTTGTAGGCGATGTTGCCGGCGTCCAGATCGGGGAAGATGAGGACATTGGCCTTCCCCGCCACCGGGCTCCCCGGCGCCTTCTTCTCGCCCACTTTCGGGAGGAGGGCGGCGTCCGCCTGGAGTTCTCCGTCGATCTGGAGGGCCGGGTCGATCCCCTTGGCGATTTCCACCGCCTTCAGCACCTTGTCCACGTCGGCGTGGCTGGCGCTCCCCTTGGTGGAGAAGGAAAGCATCCCCACCCGTGCCGGCACGTCGAGGAAAGACTTGCAGTTGCGGGCGGTTGCCACGGCGATCTCCGCCAGTGCCTGGGCATCCGGGTTGGGATTGACCGCGCAGTCGGCGAACAGAATGATGCCGTTCTCGCCGAAGCTGGGGGTCTTGGTGATCATGAGGAAGAAGGAGGAAACGGTCTTGATGCCGGGGGCGGTGCCGACGGTCTGGAAGGCGGCCTTGAGGACGTTGCCGGTGGTGCCGGTGGCACCGGCCACTTCACCCCCCGCATCTCCCTCCCTGACCATCATCCCCGCGTAGTAGAGGTTGTCAGGGGCGGTCAGGGTCTTTTCCGCCTCTTCCCGGGTCATCCCCTTGCTCTTGCGCAGTTCCACGAAGGCGTCGACGTAGGCCCCGAGTTTCGGGGACGTGGCCGGCTCCAGAATCTCCACGCCGGCGAGGTTGACCCCTTTTGCCTGGGCAGCACTCTGTACGGCCCCGGGATTGCCGAGAATGACGATCTTCGCCAGTCCCTGTTCCGTCACCTGCTGGGCGGCGAACAGCATCCGCTCATCGTAACTTTCCGGCAGGACCACCGTCTGCAGACTCTTCTTTGCCTTCGTCTTGATCTGTTCAACCAGATGCATGCCATCCTCCTTGGAAGTAGTTATGCCAATTCCACATCAAGGAGCTATCTGCGTTGGCTCGTCTTCGGCTCCTCTACGTACTGTCTGTACGCCTGCGTCGCCTCAATCCTCGCCGCCTTGATTTCATCCTTGATCTGAAATTGGTATGTTCACAACGTCGTCATCGACTGTTCACCGCGTCTGTTCGTGACCGTCTCCGACAATGACGCGGTTATTGTTTCTCATGTGTAAAACAAGATTATATTTTAGTGTATGTACCGCCACGGGTCAATAAAAAAAGCCCGGAAAAGCGCGCCGGGCCTTATTTTACTTGTGGTAAAAATTTTATAATATTGCGAAACAGTGGAGTCGTCAGGCAGTTTCTGCTACGGGTTGCCCATCTCGAACTGCCGGTCCAGCAGGATTACTTCCAGTGGGGTGCCGGTGGGGAAACGGTCCCCTTCCGGCGGTAGCAGGGCAAGTCCATTGGCATGGACGAGTGTTTTGAGGATGCCGGTGTTCTGGTCTCCGGACGGCTGGATGAGGTAACCGTCATCGGCCTTTTCCACTCGCACCCGGATGAAATGGAGCCGTCCCGGTTTCTTCTTCACTTCGTCCTGGAGAAGCGCCGAAACGGTCGGCTTGATGACCCCCCCGTGCCCCATCATCCGGAGCAGGGCAGGGCGGACGAACAACTCGAAGGTGACGAGGCTCGCCACCGGGTTGCCGGGGAGGGAGAAGACCGGCTTGCCGTCCTTGAGCCCGAAGGCGGTTGGGCGTCCCGGCTTGATGTCCACTTTCCAGAAGAGCTGCTTCACCCCGAGCTCCGCCAGCACGTCCCGCACCAGGTCCCGGTCACCGGCCGAAACTCCTGCCGATGTTATGAGCAGATCGGCCTGGAGACCCTCTTTCAGCTTCTCCCTGTGGCTCGTCAAGTCGTCACGGGCGATGCCGATGATGACCGGTTCTGCCCCTGCTTCCTGCACCGCCGCCGCCAGGGCGAGGGTGTTACTGTTGATAATCTGACCCGGCGCCAGAGGCTCTCCCGGCTCCACCAACTCGTCCCCCGTGGAGACGATTGCCACCCGTGGCCGGCGATGGACTGGCACGAGGAGGCGACTGCAGGAGGCGAGCATGCTGATCTCGGCCGGCCGGATCAGGGTGCCGGCCGGGATGACGGGCTCGCCACCCGTCACGTCCTCTCCCCGGTAACGAATATGCTGCCCTTTCTTGACCGGTTCGATGAGGGTGACTCGATCGTCCGCCGGGTCGGTCTCCTCAATGGGGATGATGGCGTCGGCGCCGGGAGGGATGGGGGCACCGGTCATGATCCGGATGGCGCTACCGACCGCCAGCGGTATTGTGCCCGACTCGCCGGCCGGCAGAAAGCCGGTCACGGGAAGGGTTGCGCCCGGCCGGCAGTCGGCGGCCCTGACGGCAAAGCCGTCCATGGCCGAATTGTCCCAGAGTGGTATGTCCCATGGTGCGATGATGTCTTCCGCGAGCAGGCGCCCGACAGCCTGGTTCAGCATGACCCGTTCGCTTCCGAGGGGTGAGATGTTGTCGAGAATGATGGACCGCGCTTCCGCAAAAGTTGTCATGGTTTTCCCCGTAAGATGATGTGCTGTACTGTCGTTACCTTGTACCCGAAGAAACCGTGGCGGTCAACTCCCGATGTCCTTCCCCGGGGGATCCTGGCTTAGCGGGAGGAGGACCCGGAAAGTGGTGCCGCTGTCGACCCGGCTCGTCACCTCGATGGTCCCGTGATGTTCCTTGACGATGCCGTAGGAGACCGACAGCCCCAGCCCGGTCCCCTCGGGACGGGTGGTGAAGAAGGGGTTGAATATCTTTTCCAGATCGGCGGAGGGGATTCCCCTGCCGGTGTCCCGCACCTCTACCCCCAGTCTCGCGTCATCGGCCGGTTCCGTTGTCACGGTCAGGGTTCCCCCCTCCGGCATGGACTGGATGGCGTTGAGGATGAGATTGGTGAAGACCTGGCGCAGCTGCTCCTCGTCCCCCTGCACCTCCGGCAGGGATGGGACCAGCTCCTGCCGGACCGTGATCCGTTCCAGAGGGACCTGGTGTCCAACCTGGCGCAGGATCTCCGCCAGGACCTGGTTGATATCCACGCGTCCGAGGCGCTTGCGCTCCTGGCGGGCGAACTGGAGGAGGCCGCCGACGATCCGCTCCATCCGGACCACCTGTTGGGCGATGGTGTCCACCTCTTCCCGGGAGGAGTCGTCAGGGGGGATGCCCATCTGCAACAGTTCCGTGTTTCCCCGTATGATGGCGAGGGGGTTGTTGATCTCGTGGGCCACCCCCGAGGCGAGGATGCCGATGTCCGCCAGCTTGGCGGCCCGTACCAGCTCTTCCTGGGTCCTGACGAGGAGTAAATTCTTTTCTTCCAGCTGGGCGGTCCGCTCCCGTACCTTTTGTTCCAGGTCCCGGTTGAGGGTGCCGATCTCTTCCTCCCGCTGGGCCAGAGCCCGGGTCATCTCGTTGAATTCCGCCGCCAGGTCGCCGACCTCGTCCCGGGACGTCACGGTCAGGCGCAGGTCACGCTCGCCGGTGGTGACGCGCCGGGCCATGGTCTCCAGTTCACGGATGGGGCGTGCCAGCCGTGAACCTATGAACCACGATACCGCCAGCCCGAGGAGAGTTCCCATGAGAAGGACGCTGCTGAAGAGGAGACTCATGCTCAACTTGGTGGCGGTGGCGGGTTTCTCCAGCATGCCGGTGTAAATGGCGCCTATGGGGACCCCTTCCGGGGAGAGGATCGGCTCGTAAGCGGAAAAGTACCAGTCGTTGACTACGAAGGCCCGGCTGAACCATTTCTTCCCCCCCAGAATGACACGATTGTAGACCTCTTCCGACATTCTGGTGCCGATGGCCCGTTCGCCGCTGGTGGTCTGGACGTTCGTGGCGATGCGCAGGTCGTGCAGGAAGATGGTGGCGCTTCCCACATCCTGACCCTTGTATTTGTTCCCTTCGTAGACGGTCTTCTTGATCCTGTCCACCAGGGTATTGTCGTTGTTGAGGAGGACGCCGCCGTAGAGTGCCCCGAGTATGTTGCCGGCTTCATCCCTGACCGGTGCAGCGGCCGCCATCAGCATGCCTGCCCGCTCAATGTCCGTGTCGTTCGGCCGTGCATGGGGTGTGGCCACGACTTTGATGGCGACCTGTCGGGAAAGCTCTTCCCCTTCCCGTGCCATCTCGGCGGGGGGGATGACAATGGTGCCGGTCAGCACCTCTCCTTTGAGGGCTCGTGCCACAAGAGGGTCGCGGGAGCGGTCGTCTCCCCGTGCCTGCGGATTGCTTGACCGGAAAAGGACCACGCCGTTTGCGTCAACTACGGTGAGGATGTGGAGGTTTTCGTTCTTCCTGAGCGGGCCAAGGAGGGTGGACAGGTTCGGCAGGTCGTTTCTGGCGAGGGCTCCGGCCGTGTAAGGGGCGCTGGCAGTGAACTTGACCACGTCGCGGATGTGGTCGAGTTCGTGGTTGTAAATCTCCCGTGCCGAATTGAGATCATTGCGCACCTTCTGCCGGGCCTGGTCGGTAATCCTGTTGTTCATGATGATGATGCCGGTCAGCCAGCAGCTGATGATGGCAACGGACAGGGGGAGGAGGGTTGCGACGGTCAGCTTCAGCTTGATGGGAAAACGGAGGCCCGGCATCAGGCGTCATCCCCGTCCGGTTGCCAGCCGGCCGGCCGGGCGAAGGAAAGACCGTACTCAACGATCTTCCGGTCCAGGGTCTTGCGCGAAATGCCGAGCAGTTCGGCGCTCCGACTCTTGTGAAAGCCGGTGCTGGCCAGTATCCGCTCGATATGTTCCCGTTCCAGGGTTTCCAGGGAGACCAGGCGGGTAGGGGGGGGCGGGGCAGTGGGCAGGATGTCGGCAGATCTGACCGGCAGGACGTCGGCAGTGATCAGGTTCCCCCGTGCCAGGATCACGGCGCGTTCCATGACGTTTTCCAGTTCCCGGACGTTGCCGGGCCATTGATACTCAACGAGGAGCTGCAGGGCGTGTTCGCCGATGCCGGCGATCTCTTTCTGCATGCGCCGGGCATATTTCCGGAGGAAATGGAGAGCGAGCGGCTCGATATCCTCCTTCCTTTCCCTGAGTGGCGGGAGGTTGATGGTGATGACGTTGAGCCGGTAGTAGAGGTCCTCCCGGAAACGTCCTTCCCGGACCTCCTTTTCAAGGTCCTTGTTGGTGGCGGCCACGAAGCGGATATCCACCTGCTTCGGCCTGGTGGCGCCGACCGGGATGAAGTCCCGCTCCTGGATGACCCGCAGGAGCTTGGCCTGCACGGCCGGGCTGATGTCGCCGATCTCGTCCAGGAACAGGGTTCCGCCGTCGGCCTCCTCTAGAAGCCCCTTCTGTGCCGTGACGGCGCCGGTGAAGGCCCCTCGCACATGGCCGAAGAGCTGGCTTTCCAGGAGGGTATCGGTGAGGGCAGCGCAGTTCAGGGAGAGGAAGCGTTGCCCTTTGCGGGTGCTGTTGTCGTGGACGGTGCCGGCGATCAGTTCCTTGCCCGTCCCCGATTCCCCCAGGATCATGATGTTGGCGGAACTCGCCGCCACCCGCAGGGTGAGGTCGTACACCTCCCGGAACTTCTGACTCGTGAAGACGATATGCTCGGGCATGCCGGGGCGATTTAGTTCCTCCTTGAGCACCTGGTTTTCCCGCCGGAGCATCTCCCTCTCCAGGGCGTTGTCGATGACGCTGAGAATCTTCTCCTTGGGGAACGGCTTGGTCACGTAATCGTAGGCGCCGAGTTTGATCGCCTCCACCGCCGCATCGATGGTGCCGTAGGCGGTCATGATTACCACCGGCAGGGCCGGCCGGAGCTCCTTCACCCGTTTGAGCACCTGGATGCCGTCCATGTCGGGCATCCGCACATCCTGGAGAAGGAGGTCGGCGTCATCCGTCGTGCCTCCCGCCAGGCGTCCGAGGAGGCCTGCACCATCGCCGAAGGTCTCGACCCGGAGACCGCGGGCCGCGAATATCTTCTGCAGGTACCGGCAGATACCCGCTTCATCGTCGCAGATCAGAATGTTTGCAGATGCCATAGAGGCAGACTCCTTAGGTACTCGTCAATTGTGGCCAAAATGATACATTGTGTGACAAAAGGAATCAAGTGGCTTTGGCGGACTTTTTTTACCGATTTTGCCGATTCGGACAAACGGTACCTCATTCCGGCGTGTTACAGCCGGCTCCCCCATCGCCGTCTGTACGCGGAGAATTGGCACGACTGTTGCCGTATACGCCACGGATATGAATTTGCGAGGAGGTGCTATGAAGAAGAAAGAAACCGATCTGTTGTGCGCGGGGGTGACGCGCCGAGATTTCATCAAGACCTGCGTGACGGCGACCGCCATGATGGGGCTGCCGTTTGCCATGCACACGCGCATTGCCGAGGCTGTGGAAACCAACAAGAATCCTGCAGTTATCTGGCTTCACTTCCAGGAATGCACCGGTTGCTCCGAGTCGCTGCTCCGCTCGAGCCATCCTACCGTGGCATCTCTCATTCTCGATATGATATCGCTGGACTACCACGAGACCCTTATGGCCGGTTCCGGCCACCAAGCGGAGAAGTCGCTCCACGACTCCATGCAGGCCAACAAGGGTAAATACCTGCTGGTGGTGGAGGGGGCGATCCCGACAAAGGACAATGGCATCTACTGCAAGGTGGCGGGGAAGACCGCCATCGAGTCCTTGCACCATGCTGCCGAAGGGGCGGCGGCGATCATTACCGTCGGCACCTGCGCCGGTTACGGCGGCATCCAGTCGGTCGCCCCCAACCCGACCGGCGCCGTGGGGGTGCGAGATATCATCAAGGACAAGCCGATCATCAATATTCCCGGCTGCCCCCCCAACCCCTACAATTTCCTCTCCACCGTGATGTACTACCTCACCTTCAACCGGCTTCCGGACCTGGACTCCCTGGGACGGCCGAAGTTCGCTTACGGCCGGAAGATTCACGAACACTGCGAGCGGCGCCCTCACTTCGACGCCGGCCGCTTTGCCAAGGCCTACGGCGACGCAACCCATGCCGAGGGATACTGCCTCTACAAGCTGGGGTGCAAGGGGCCGGAGACCTTCGCCAACTGTTCGGTACAGAGGTTCAACGACGTGGGGGCCTGGCCGGTTTCCGTGGGGCACCCTTGCATCGGCTGCACCGAGCCGGATATTCTCTTCAAACTGCCGATTGCCGAGAAGGTGCAGATCCACGAGCCGACGCCGCCGGACACCTACGCGCCGGTCAACCTGCGCGACAAGGGGAAAGGTGCCGACCCGCTGACCACTGGCATCCTCGGTCTGGCCGCCGGCGCGGCACTGGGGGCAGGGGCCATGATGGCCAAGAAGCTTCCCAAGGACGGTCCCGCCGAGGAGGACAAGCATGAAAAGTCAGAGTAGGCGCGATTTTTTCAAGCTCCTCGGCCTCGGGGGGGCGACCCTCCTGGCGAGCAGCGTGCCGGCCATGGGGTCCGAAAAGGGGGGGGCCAACAACGAGGCTCTCGGCATGCTCTACGACGCCACCATGTGCGTCGGCTGCAAGGCGTGCATGGCGACCTGCAAGCGGGTCAACGGCGATTACGGCAGCCTCTCCTATGAACGGGCCTCCTTCGACCCGGACGGCCTCTGGGATGCCCCCCAGGATCTTTCAGGAAGCACCCGCACCCTGATCAAGCTCTGCAAGGAGTCGGACAGCCGCTGGTCCTACGTCAAGTATTCCTGCATGCACTGCCAGAAGCCGTCCTGCGTCTCCGTCTGTCCGGTGAGCGCCATGACCAAGGACAAGGTGACCGGCGTGGTGGACTACAACAAGGATACCTGCATCGGTTGCCGCTACTGCCAGGTGGCCTGCTCCTTCACCATCCCCAAGTTCCAGTGGGAGAAAACCCTTCCCCAGATCGTCAAGTGCGATCTCTGCAGGAACACCAACCTGCGGGAGAAGGGGATCACCGCCTGTGCCGAGGTCTGCCCCGTGGGGGCAATCACCTTCGGCAAGCGGAAGGACCTCCTGGCGATTGCCCACGACCGCCTCCAGGACAATCCCGGTCGCTATATCCACCACGTCTACGGCGAGCATGAGCTGGGGGGGACCAACCACCTCTACCTGTCGGCGCTTTCCTTTGAAAAGCTCGGCCTGCCCACCCTGCCGGACAACGCCCCGGCGGAGTTCTCGGAAAAGATCCAGCACACCATCTACAAGGGGTTTGTGGCGCCGGTGGCGCTCTATTCCACACTCTGCTTCATCGCCCTGAAGAACCAGAAGGGGCAGGAGAAGAACGGACACAAGGAGGATGGTGAATAATGGCCGGTCATCACGATGAATTCATCAGGCTGGAGGGAAAGATCTTCACCAAGTCCTTCTTCGTCCTGCTCACCCTGGTTATTATCGGTTTCTACTACATCGGCGTCCGCTACGTGAAGGGGATCGGCGCTGTCTCCAACATGTCCGACGGCTATCCCTGGGGGATATGGATCGCCTACGACGTGGCGACGGGGACCGCCATCGCCTGCGGCGGCTATGCCATGGCGATCCTGATCTACATCCGCAACCATTGGAAGTTCCACCCCCTCATCCGCTCCGCGCTCTTGACGAGCCTGTTCGGCTACTGTCTGGCCGGTTTCTCGGTCATGGTGGACCTGGGGCGCTACTGGAACTCCTACGGTTTCTTCATGCCGGCCCGCTGGCAGATCAACTCCGCCATGTTCGAGGTGGCCCTCTGCGTCATGGCCTACTCCACGGTGCTTGTCATCGAGTTTCTGCCGGCGGTGCTCTGGTCCCTGGAGAACAGCCGGGGGGAGACGCTCCGCAAGGTGTCCGCCTGGCTCCATCCCCGCCTGGTGCCTGACGAAGCGAAGCTGGCGTCGGGGCTGGAATGGGTGCGGGCGGCAGCAGCCTGGCTCCGGCCAAGGCTCGACAAGGTGCTGGTCTTCTTCATCGTACTCGGCATAACCCTGCCGACCATGCACCAGTCGTCCCTCGGTTCGCTGCTTCTCATCGCCGCCACCAAGCTCAACCCGCTCTGGCATACCGGCTTCCTGCCACTCCTGTTCCTCATCAACTGTATCTACATTGGCTACGCCATCGTCATCATGGAGTCGATCATATCTTCGTATGCCTTCAAACGTGAGATCGAATACAACGAGCTGGCCGGTCTTTCCCGGATTATCCCCTGGCTCACGGTTATCTGGCTGTCGGTGCGGATCGGCGACCTGGTCCATCGGGGGCAGATCGTTAATGCCCTTAAGTTCGACTTCTACTCCTGTTTCTTCCTGCTGGAGTTCTGCCTGGTGGCCGGTGGCTCCATGATCCTCTTCAGCCGGCGGATGCGTCGTTCACCCCGCTGGCTCTTCATCACCGCCACCATGATCATCCTGGGGGGGGGGCTCTATCGCTTCAACGTCTACCTCATCGGCTTCAACCCTGGTCAGGGGTGGCATTACTTCCCCTCCTTTGCCGAAGTGATGATCACCGTTGGCGTAATCGCCCTGGAAATCCTCGGCTACCAAGTGCTCGTGAAGGTCTTCCCGGTCCTTCCCAACCCGCATAAGCACGGAGCCAACGGCCATGCCCAGGAGCCGGTCGGCCTCCCGCCGGGGGCGGTGCCGCAGGGGAAGTAGTCCGGGACCCGGGACTGGGGACCGGTAACACCTTTTTCATAATCAAAAATTCTGTTTCTAAGGAGCATATATGTCCAAACGCATTACGCTAGACCCCATCACCCGCATCGAGGGGCATCTCCGCATCGACGTGGAGGTGAATGGCGGGCAGGTCTCCAAGGCCTGGTCGTCGGCCCAGATGTGGCGCGGCATCGAAACGATCCTCAAGGGGAAGGACCCCCAGGACGCTTGGAGCTTCGCCCAGCGCTTCTGTGGCGTCTGCACCACGGTTCACGCCATCTCCTCCATCCGCTCGGTGGAGAACGCCCTCAATGTGGAAGTGCCCCTCAACGCCCAGTACATCCGGAACATCATGATCGCCCAGCACTCGGTGCAGGACCATATCGTCCATTTCTACCATCTCTCGGCCCTGGATTGGGTGGATATCGTCGCCGCCCTGAAGGCGGACCCGAAGAAGACTGCCCAGCTCGCCCAGAGTATCTCCGACTGGCCGGGGAACAGCGAGAAGGAATTCCGGGCGGTACAGGAGAAGCTGAAGGCGTTCGTGGCGGGAGGGAAGCTCGGCATCTTCGCCTCCGGCTACTGGGGGCACCCGGCCATGAAACTCCCCCCGGAGGCGAACCTGATGGCGGTGGCCCACTACCTCAAGGCCTTGGATTACCAACGAAAGGCGGCCCAGGCGGTGGCGATCCTCGGCGGAAAGAACCCCCACATCCAGAACCTAGTGGTGGGTGGGGTGGCGACTGCCGTCAACCTGGAGAACATGGCGACCCTCAACATGGAGCGGATCGTCTATCTGCGGACCCTCATGGAAGAGACCCGGGACTTCGTGCAGAAGGTCTACTACCCGGACATGGTGGCCATTGCCTCTGCCTACAAGGAGTGGTTCAAGTATGGCGCCGGCGTGACCAACTACCTGGCGGTCCCCGAATTCCCCGAGGATACGAAAAACACCAAATTCACCCTGAACGGCGGGACCATCATGGGGGGGAATCTGGCGAGTTTCAAGGCGATCACCACTCACCAGGACCCCTACCTGATCAACAACATCAGCGAGGGGGTGGCCCACGCCTGGTACGAAGGGGCGGGTACCCATCATCCCTGGGAAGGGGAGACCAAACCCGAATACACCGATTTCCAGGAGAACGGCAAGTACAGCTGGTGCAAGTCCCCCCGTTTCGAGGGGAAGCCGGTTCAGGTCGGGCCGCCGGCCCAGCTGCTGGCCGCTTACGCCGGCGGCAACGCCCGGGTGAAAAAGCTGGTGGATGCCACCTGCGCCAAGATCGGCGTGCCGGTCAGCGCAATCCACTCTACCATGGGGCGTCTCGGAGCCCGGGCCATCCGTGCCCATCTCCTGGCGGACATTTCCCTGGAGCAGTTGGACAAGCTGGTGGCCAACCTGGGCAAAGGGGACAAGACCTATGCCAACCACACTGAGATCCCCAAGGGGGAGTACAAGGGGGTCGGGTTCCACGAGGCGCCCCGCGGTGCTCTGTCCCACTGGATGGTGATCGACAACAAGAAGATAAAGAACTACCAGGCGGTTGTCCCTTCCACCTGGAACGCGTCACCCCGCGACGAGAAAGGGGTCATGGGTCCCTACGAGGCGTCCCTGGTGGGGAACCCGGTCGCCCAGGAAGATATGCCACTGGAGGTACTCCGCACTATCCACTCCTTCGATCCCTGCATTGCCTGCGCGGTGCATACGATTGATCCGGCGGGGAAAGAGATTACGAAAATCAAGGTACTGTAGGGTCGTTTATAGGACCTATGGGACCTATACGTCCTATAACTGGCTATCCACGAGGTAACACTATGAAAACACTTATATTCGGCGCCGGCAATCTCCTCCTCTCCGACGAGGGGTTCGGCGTCCACTGTCTCCGCTATCTCCAGGAACATTTCGTCTTTCCCGACAGCGTGGAGCTCTATGACGGGGGAACCCTCGGCATCATGGTTACCCATAAGTTCGAGGAGGCGGAGCAGGTCTACATCCTCGATACGGTGGAGGCGGAGGGGGGGCCGGGAGAGGTCTTTCGCTTCAACCTGGACGACATAATGCTGAGTCGGCTGCCGGTCAAGCTCTCACCCCACCAGATCGGCATTCAGGAGATGCTCCTCATCAGCGAGATGCGCGGCTTTTGTCCCGAACGGCTGACCCTGTTCGGGGTGATCCCCGATTCGCTGGATGCGGGGCACGAACTGTCCCCCCTCCTGCATGACCGTCTGGAGCAGGTCGCTGGCCAGCTGGTGGAGGAACTCCGGGCAAGCGGGGTGGATGTGCGGGAGCAGTCTCTGGCAGCGTAGGGCATTCGGGTAGGGGCGGGCCTTGCTTCCGCCCGGATGGGCACCCGCAAGGGGCGCCCCTACATCAATTCAATGAGGAGAATGGATATGTTTGGAATCGGCATGCCGGAATTGGTTATTATAATGGTCATCATGCTGGTGGTCGTTGGCCCGGGAAAACTTCCCCAACTGGGGCAAGCCCTGGGGAGCGGCATCAGGAACTTCAAGAAGGCGAGCAGCGGCGAGGACGTGGTGCAGCTCAACGAAAAAAGCCAGTAGCGATTTACTCCGTATGATCGCCCCTAACGGCCTGCTGCATCTGCGGCGGGCTTTTTTGCGTTTCAGAAAGGAGGTGACGTTCCAGCCGTGGACAATGTGGTTGTACTGGCAATAGCCATACCTTTCTGATATAGTTTTGCCCATACTGACAATGACCACGGAGGCTGCGATGGCGACGACATTTGATGAATATCTGGCGCAGGGGATATCCTGTCTGGAGGCGGGGGATCATGGGGGAGCGGCTGCGGCGTTTGGTAGCTGCATCCAGTTGGAGCCATCTAACCCGGAGGGGCACTTCAACCTGGGAGATGCCCTATCCGCCGCAGAGAAGCCGGAAGAGGCAATAGTGGCATACGAGAAGGGGCTCAAACTCGCACCGGAGGATACGGATGCGCTCACCGCCCTCGGCGATATCTATTTCGAACTGGGTCGCCACAAGGAGGCCCTCAAGGTCTACAAGCGGATTACCGAGATTGCGCCCAAGGAAGCGGACGGCTACGTGAACATCGGGCTGGTGTACAACAGCATGGAACGGGGCGAAGATGCCATCAAGGCATACAACAAAGCGCTGGAGATCGATCCCACCAACGTCTTTGCCTACAATGCCCTGGGGGACGCATGGTACGGGCTGGGTGACCGGGAGAAGGCCGTCGCCACCTACCGGAAGGGGATCGAAATCGACCCGGAGGACGCGGCAGCCCGTTTCAACCTGGGCGAACTGTACTACGACCTGGGTGATTTCGACGAGGCGGAGAAGGAGTGCCTGGAGGCGATCCGTCTCGACCCTCATTTCACGCTGGCCTACCTCACCCTTGGCAGCCTCTATATGGACCAGGAACACGTGAAGGATGCCATCAAGTACCTGGAACTCTACCTGAAGATGGAAACCTCCCCCCAGGCCGCCGAGATGGTGGCGGAGGTAAAGGCGGTGGTGGAAGGGTTGAAGGAAGAGTTGAAGGGCTAGGGTAAAGAAAACGAAAGGGGGCTGGTCATCCAGTCCCCTCTATTTATGTACGTGTCATCAGGGCGGAGGAACAGCTAGTCCACCACATTCCCCCTGGTCTCGACATCGAAAATTTCGATCATCGATTTCGGTGTGTAGGGGCAGGTCCTGACCCCTCCCTTGGTATCCCATTCGATGAGCGGTTCCCCTGATTTCTGGGTCTTCATGATCCGTTTCCCACAGACGCCTTCCAACCGTTCCCACATCTGCTCCGTAGTAAGCAGTTCGTATCCCCCCACTTCCCTGTTCTGTCCTGCATTTTCGAGGAACCGATCGATGAGGTCGTAGTCGAGGAAGTCCTCTTCTTTCCGCCACCAGCTGATAAACTGCGTGTCGGACGTACGTTCGTTCCTGATGTTCTTGGCGATCTCGGTGGTTGTCATGGGATCCCTCCCCCTTTCCTGCTGACTGTTGGGTGTTTTACCTGCTATAATTATATCCCCGTTTTTGGAGTACCGCAACTTCCGGCAGTGGCATGCCCAACCGCTACAGGTGCGGAACGAGAGAGAAATGATGCCCATCGGCAGCCTAAGAGGGGAGTTGTCTCATGTACGGAAAAAATTGCATGGCTCCTTTGCATGTGAGATATTCGGGGATATAGTTAAGGCACGACATCAAAAGGAGGAGAGGCAATGGCTGACAACGAAAACAAGGTAGCGGCAGGCGCGCTCATGCTGGTGGCTGGCGGGGTAATCGGGGCGGGGCTTGCTCTGCTGTTCGCACCCCAGTCCGGGAAAAAGACCCGGAAGGATATTACCCGCTACGCCAAGAAGGTAAAGCATAAGACGGAAGACATTGTGGATGATTTCTCCGACACCATTTCGGATATGGTGGATACGGTCGGAGAAAAGGCTGCCGACATCCTCGACAAGGGGAAAGACATGGCCTACGATGCGAAGAAGGACCTCCTTAAGGCGATCGAAGAGGGGCAGGCCCGACTGGAAAAGCAGCGGGTCAAGTTGTCGAAGATCATCGGCTGATCCCCCCCGATTCACTGCTACGTGCACGCCCCGCCCGGTTTATCCCGGCGGGGCTTTTTATTTTACGTGGAGATGAACTTCAGCTCTTATCCCCCCCAATACCCCTTAGCTGGGAGGAGCAACCGTTATTCCCCGCCCTCTCGGGTAGGCGCAGGGTGGAGAAAGGAAAATTCAGGGTGAAGACGGTCCTGCAACCGAAATATCCCCGTACCAGGCGTTCACTTCGTCCTTCGTGTCGTCCGTGTCGGTCATGATGGCGATGCCTCCGATTGGGGGTGGGTCTTCGCCGAAAACCTTGCGGTAATCCTCAAAAATGTTTCGTTCTTCGCTTATCCACTGCCCGGCCTTTTCGTCTCCCGATTCGACCGCCACGATAATGGCATTGGAGGTATAGGGGCTTGGTGTTGAGGAACCTTTCGGCATTTTGTGTGCCCACACATAGCTGATGGTCCGCATCCGCCAGAAAAAGGTGCGCGGAAAGATTACATAGACTCGCGCGGCAAAGTCATCCCCGGCTTTCTTCGTGACGTCTTCATGTTTGAGGGTGTGTTCCACTTTCCAGGACCAGCGAAGGAGGGGGTATTGCTTCAGGTCGAGCACTATTTTTTTTACGAGTCCGGAGGCTGAGTTGCGGCTGTGGGCCTTGAGAACCTTCTTTTCCCCGTCCGTGACCTTCGAATATTCGGTCTTCCCCGAGAAGGTTTTGTCGCTCCATCCAGTCAGGTCTCCAGCGCTGAAGTTGCCGATGGTCAACTCGGCAGCCTGGCAATAATCGGCTGTGCTTACCAGCATGAAAAACATCACGATTCTGCGCATGGATTGAGTCCTTTGGGCGTCGATTGAAGGGGGTGTACCGTCAACAAATGGCATGGACGGCCAGTGTTCAACTATACCATGAAATGTCCGTGATGGGTGGATGGCGCCAGCGCAATCTCTGGTATAGTTATGCTGGAAGGCAACGACAGTGGTGGAATGGATGAGTGATGAAAGGCACTGATTTCCGGGGCGATGGCAATGCCGTCGTGCACCGGCATGTGAATGTGGATAGGCGAGGGCTTCCCCTTGACGGGGGAGAGCGCTTCAATCGGTTGATCTTCGCCACCAGTCCCTATCTCCTCCAGCATGCCGAGAACCCGGTGGACTGGTACTCGTGGGGGGATGAGGCGTTTGCCAGGGCTGCGGCGGAAGATAAGCCGATCTTTCTTTCCATCGGCTATGCCACTTGCCACTGGTGCCATGTCATGGCTCACGAATCCTTCGAGGACCCCGATGTGGCGGCGGTCATCAACCGACATTTCGTGGCGATCAAGGTGGACCGTGAAGAGCGGCCGGACATCGATGACCGGTACATGACTGTCTCCCAGATGATGACCGGCAGCGGTGGCTGGCCCCTCACTATCGTCATGACTCCTGACCGGCGGCCGTTCTTCGCCGCTACCTATATCCCTAAAACACCACGGCAGGGGATGCCGGGGGTGATCGAACTCCTGGAGAAGCTGGCGGAGCTCTGGCGCACGGGGCGGGACCGGATCGAGGAGAGTTGCGCATCGGTCATGGTGGCACTGACCCGGCTCGGCGGTCCATCCCCCGCTGAACTGCCGGGAGATGGCGTGCTGGCGGAGGCATATGGGCAATTGCGCCAGATGTACGACGAGACCTGGGGCGGATTCGGGACCGCTCCCAAGTTCCCCATGCCCCATTACCTCCAGTTCCTGCTCCGCATCTGGCGGAGCACCGGCGATGCCACCCCGCTCGCCATGGTCACGGCGACCCTTGCCCGTATCCGGCAGGGCGGCATCTTCGACCAGATCGGCTTTGGGCTCCACCGTTACAGCGTCGATCGGCAGTGGCTGGTCCCCCATTTTGAGAAGATGCTCTATGACCAGGCCATGGTAACCCTTGCCTGCATCGAGACATTCCAGGCCACCGGCGGCCGGGATTTCCTAAAGATGGCGGAAGAGATTGCCAGCTTTGTTCTGGCGGAGATGACCGGGCCTGGAGGGGGATTTTACGCGGCCCAGGATGCGGATACGGAAGGGGAGGAGGGGAAGTACTACGTCTGGACCCCTGCCGAGATCGGAGCGGTTCTGGGGGATGACGCCCCTCTCTGCTGCCGGCTGTTCGGTGTCACGGAGTCGGGAAATTTCGAGGAGCGAAATATCCTCAACCTCCCGCTTTCCCTGGAGGAATCAGCCCGACGGGAAGGGGTGAACTCGGACCTGCTGGCGGCTGACCTGGCAAGGTGGCGGGAGCGGCTCCTGGCGGCCCGGAACGAACGAGTCATACCGTTCCGGGATGAAAAGGTGCTGACCGCCTGGAACGGTCTCATGATTACCGCCCTGGCACGGCTTTATGGGGCGACCGGCGAGGTCCGCTGGCGTGTGGCGGCGGAACGGGCATCGGACTTCATCCGGTCGCGACTTATGGACGGCAATGGCCGTCTGTTCCGTAGTTACCACGGGGGGCGGGGAGACGTTCCCGGTTTTCTTGAGGATTATGCGGCGTTTGTCTCAGGGCTAATCGCTCTTTACGAAGTGACCCTTGCCTCGGACTACCCTGAGGAAGCGGTCCAGGTTAGCCGGCAGATGCTGTCACTCTTCCGGGACCCAGGATCAGGTGGACTGTTCGATACGGGGAGCGACGCGGAGGCGGCGCTCGGGCGAAGCGTGAATCCCTACGATGGCGTCACCCCATCCGGGACCTCCCTGGCAGCCCTGAACCTCCTCAGGCTAGGGGTGATTACCGACGCCAACGACCTGGCCGCGGCGGGGGAGGCGGTTCTTCGCTCCGCCATGGGAAAGGCGATCCGCCAGCCGGTGGGCTACCTTTGCCTACTCATGGCATACGACTACCTGCTCGGCCCCACCGTAGAGATCATTCTGGCCGGGGACCGCGACGACCCGGAGATGCTGGCCATGCTTAGGGTCATCGGTCGTTGTTTCATCCCCCGACTGCTGCTGCGTCACGTAGCAGGTGACCCGTCGTTCAGGGAACTGGATGGACGAGTAACGGCTTACGTCTGTGCGAAAGAGGCCTGCCGGCCGCCGGTGACGGGAGCAGAGGCTTTGAGGCGGCTGCTGGACGAGGTCGTCTGACAGCGATCAGGGGACGTAGACCGTGTACCCCCGCGGTGGCGCTTCCACCTCCACCCATCCCTCGCTGCCGGTTGTCTGCTGCCTTGGTTCGCCGAGCGAATCCTTTCCACGCCAGGCCCGGGGGTGCAGGGTCGTTTCGTTCCACCGGGTACGGACCCATTTTTTTTGCCATTCCCTACCGTTGTTCAGGACGAAGACAAGCCCCGGCTGTCGGTTGAACCCCTCCCGCTCCATGACGTAGAGAGTGTCGTCCAAGTGGAGGGTCGTCGTGTTTCCGCCGGCATATCCCTCGTGCACCCGGACAAGTGCCTCAATGCCGCTGGCTTCACCCGTCAGGCCGAGGCCATACCGGTAGTAATCCTTCCAGTAGACGCAGGGGTATCCTTCGTGAGTCAGGATGACGGCGTAGGCAAGCATCTTGTCGTTGGCAATTTCCGGTTGTTCGTCGCGGAAATCGTGGTTGTCGACGAAGGTCACCGCCTCGAATGGGCGATCCTCCATGAGGGTCCCGCCGGCGACCAGGTTCCGGAGGCTGTAACCGTAGCTGTCGCAGAGATCTTTCAGCCGGTACCGCAGCGGAAAGTCGAAGGCTCCCGCCTGGTGGGGGGACCAGGGGTTGACCGAGTCGAGCCACCGGTCAATGGAAAAATCATCATCCCAGCACTCTCCCACCCCGAAGATCGTGACCGGCTCTCCTCCCCGTTTGTACTCCATGTCATGGATCGCCCGGATGATCCAGCCGCTGAACCCCTTGACGAAGTCGTAGCGGAAGCCGTCGTACCCAACATCCTCCACGAGCCAGCGGGCATACTCCAGGATACCGGCGCTTACCCGGGGGTTGATGTGACAGAGGTCGGGCATGTCGCCGAACCTGCTCGGATCGGCGGCCTCATAGGGGGAGGGGTGAAAATGAGTCCAGTCACGGGGGAACCTTCCACTTGCCGGACGGAACCGGGTCCAGCGCATGGTACCGATGATCGGGTTGTACTCCTGCTCGTCGGCACCGTTGTTGTGGTTGAGGATTATGTCCGCGTACCCTTTCATCCCGTGGTCGTGGAGAGTCCGGAGCACCCCCCTCAGTTCCTCCTCGGTGCCGTACCAGGTCGGGATGGACCCTTTCTGGTCGTACTTCCCGAGGTCGAAATAGTCGTAGACGTCGTACCCCATGGACATCCCGCCGATGTTGGCCGCCTTGCTGGCGGGTGGGAGCCAGAGGGAGGTGAACCCGGCCTGCTTCAACTCGGGGACCCTGCGTGCAACTTCTTTCCACCATGCCATTTCCCGGTTCTCTTCCCGGGGACAGTTCCAGTAGAATGCCTGCATCATGACGCCCATGGAATACCTCGCTTGTTTATCGCTGCATAATTAAACCGTTATTGCTAACTCTCATATCATATCCGATTATGGGGCTATTACCAGGTTTTCAATCGGATGTCGATTACACATAGGCCTGTCCGTTTTCAAACTTTGCGCAGACTAACTTGATCGGATTCCCCGTGGCAAGCTGGAAGTGGGGGAGGTCCTTGAAGCTTTTCCAGTCTCCGCCCCATTCGAGGCTGTCGACGAGGCCGATACGGGCGGCTCGCTCGTAGAGGTCCGGCTTGTCCAGATACTGCCCGTTTTGGAAGATGCCGATGTCCCAGGCGATGCCGAAATTGTGGTTGCTCTGACCCCCCTTGGCCTTGGTGACGACCGGCGGTGGATTCCCGAAGCGTCCCTTGCGGTAAAGGGCATTCTGCTCGGCGTAGGTGCGGGTCCCCGAGACGATACGGATGCCGCCGATATCGGCGTCGCGCACCTTCTTGAGGAATGCCCGTGCCGCTTCCTGAGCCTTGGGATTGAGTGTGAGAATGGACCGTTCCGACAGCGAATCGAACGTGCCAAGAGCGGCTGTTATCTCCCGTGATTTCTTTTCGAATGACGTCATTGCCCCATCGGTGAGCGGTCCCCAATCCCCGTCCAGGTCCCCGGTATAAAATCCTGCGGCCTTGAGAAAACGCTGCTGAAAAAGGACGTCGTTTCCGAAAAGTATCATGCTCATGTATGGCTTCTCCCTATATGGAGCGTTTCGCTCCCGAATGGCTACTCCTTGACGATGGTCGTGAAGAGAATGAACTGCCGCAGGAATTCGAGAAACGTCGGATTCCAGATGTCGCCATGGCCGTCGATAATCCGTTTGTCTACCGACACCACATAGAAGGGGTTGCGGGAAACGGACGTGCCGAGGTGGCTGAGTTGCGCCCCTCCCAGTTCCAGAGACCAGCCGTTGCGGGAGGAAAGATCGATCCACTGCTGCCGCGCCGACTGGACGGCACGGAAATCGGCGGTCTTCTGCTCGGCCTCAGCCATTGGCGAGGCAGGCTTCCCTTTCTCCGGGCGTGGGCGCAGTTCGTGGGTCCGGTATGGCTGGAAATGTCCCACGGTCTGCCGGTCCGCCAGTTCCTGGTTTGGATCGCGGTAGTTTTCGAACAGGGTTGAGAACCACCGCCCCAGGGGGAACGCCACCCCGGTCGCCTGGTCCGATTCCGACGTGAAGAGCGTCACGAGGGGAAGCTGCCCGTCGGGGTACCATTTCCGTACGCCGGCCAGGTCGTGCAGCGGGGTGAAACGGGCGGCCTCGAAGGCGGGGTTGACGAGGATTACGAGGTCGCCGAAGGTCTGGGGCTCCTCTCCCTCCACACCTGAGAACCGGTCGATGAGGATCTGGGAGAGGGCGGAGTAGACCATCTGCCCGCCGAAGCTGTGCCCGACGACGATCAGCTTGGTTCGGGCCAGCCGGTTCTTCCCTTCATCGTAGACCGCGAGGTGGGAAAGTTGAACCTCTTCAAGCCGCACCATGAGGTCGGTCAGGGCACCGTGGCCGATCTTGTCGGCCGTGTTCTTGCGGTCCCAGAAGGAGAGGGTCGTGATCGGCTCCAGATCGGCGGAGAGTCCCCGCCAGCCGACGTAGATTCCGGCCACTTTCCGCTCCTGGCGCCCCTCATTCTGGCTGGCAATGTGCTCATAGGCGTGGATGCGCCGGAGGGTTTCCCGGAACGATGCCACGTTGTCGTCGCCGGGGGAGGCGTTGTGGCGCCAGCCGTGAACGTAGACGACCATGAGGAGCCCCGACTCCAGGGCATCACGGGCGAGAAGCCGGTCCACCACCGCGTCGGCCTGTTTTCGGTCCCAGAGCCATCCCTGATCGTCGAACTCCACGAAGCCAAGAAGGTAGTCGTCGTTTTCCTCGAGGGACGCCGTCTCGCACGCCCCCTTCTCCGCGGTGATCGTGCATGGCTGGTAGGAGGTGCGGTACTGGCCGTTGCCGACGCACCCCGCCAGAGTAGTGGACAGCATCAGGATGACGAGGCAGCGGATGAAAATGGTGGTGTGAAGCGCTTTATTCATGAGTTTTTCTCCCCACCGCCGGACCCCTCCTCCCCCCTGCGCATCGTCCCGAAGAGGTAGCCGGCGACGGCTCCAATGATCCCCATGGAGGCTGTCAGCTGCGATTCCGAATCGGTGAGCAGGACGAGGAAGATCGTCCCGAAGATGATGAAAATCAGCCCAACGGCATTAACGATGTGAGTTGACGAATAGATGGGCTTGGAGGTGATGAACCGCAGGACGATGACCAGCGAGATGAGGAGGCAAACGCTGAGCATCGCGCATTCGTAGAGCTTGTTGTGGTCCTGCTCGTGGCGGTAATTCACCAGCATCTCGAATTCCTTTTCGTTTCGGGGTGCTTCAATGCCTAACTGCTGGGCAGTCTTGGCCACCTCGCCGTAGCTGTATTTCTTTTCGATCTCCTCCGCCGTCTCTCCGTGGGCGGCGACGGCGGCCACAAACCCGAGTGAGATGAGCAGGAGTGTTACCATCGTTTTCATGGGGCTTCCTCCCTACTTTTTCAGGATTTCCAGGAGCCTCTGGTAGTGCAGGCTCTGGTCCGCCTGCCGGTTTCGTATGGCCCTATCCCGTTTCGCTGAGAAGTTCGCGATCAGCTTCTTCTTCCGCTTCGCGGTCATCCCGCTTACCTCCCGGGCAAAGTTCTCGTAGATCGCCTCGTCCACCCCCTGCTGCGTCTGCTGGGGAGGCGGCTGGTATTGCTGGTAGGGTGAAACCGACTGCTGTGGGAGCTTGAGGGGCCTGAACTCCTCGCTTGCTGCGGTGGTCGTTAGGAAGCCGGTAATGATTGCAGTTGCCGCAAAGGCTAAGAAAACCCTAGGAGAGATGGGGGTTCCAATGCCTATGTCGTTCAAACGTGTCGTGTCCATGGAACGATCCTCCCTAGATCGGTTTGAACTCTTCGTTGAAGCTGTCCTGTTTCTCCCGCCGTTTGGCCGCAGTGCTGCCGGTGTCGATGGATGCACTGGTCAGTTCGTAGGAGTCGTTCAGCATTTGTACGAAACGTCCTTCGATCTCTTTTTGCTCACCCTCGTTCAGCTTCCGGTCGACCCCATACTTGGCCAGGATCTGCCGGAATGTCGCCAGGTCCTCCTGGAGGATCACGTCGCGGGGGGTGGTGACGAAGTAGTCGTTGAGCTTCCTAGCCCGTGCCGGGTCATCCAGAATCCCCTGGACGAAAGCGAGGTACTCCTTCACAAAGCCGGGGGCGTTTCGGACGAGCATGACGTTGTTGCTGTCCATCATGAAACTGCGGACGTCGGCATTGGCCGAGCCGATGGTGACGTCGTCCCCGAAGACCGAAACCTTGGTGTGGAGCGAGAGAGGTTCCTCCGGCCGGGGCTGGTATTCGAAGTAGTCGAACTTCGCCCGTTTCGCCGGGTCACTCTTCTGCTGGTAGAACTCGGAGAACGCCTTGAGGGAGTGCCGGGCGGCCAGGTTCACCACGTTGAGATCGGTGGTCTGGATGGAGTTGGTGAGGACCGTAACGGTGACATTGGAGCAGTCGTAGTCGCCGTTCACCATCCGGCTCAGCTCATGGGTGAGGTTGGCGGGTGGGAAGAAGTAGGCGTTGTGGAGGACGATCCGCTTCGGCGCATCGGGGGTGGCCACCGCGCAGACCGCCGGGATCTCCTTGATCCAGATGTCGTGGATGTACTTTCCGTTTTCGGCCTCCTTCCCGACAGGGGCACCGTAGGTGCGGACCCGCTTTTCTGGGGGAAGTGCCCGGTCAAACGGGAGGTTTTCCAGGTAGGCGAGGACGCTGCCGCTGTCAAGGGCGAAACCCGGTGCAGGCTGCTGCGGGATGGTGGGGAGGTAGGTCTCGCGGTAGGCGCGAGCGTTCTCCTCCATGGTCGTGCGGCAGTCGGCCATCCGCTCGTCCAAGGTGTGAACGCTTTCCTGCTGTTCCTTCCGGATACAGGCTTCACGTTTCTCTTTCCCCTCAATGATTCGGCATCTGTTCTCGGCGTATTTCAGGTTGATGACGAAGTCGTTGGGAGCGTGGTGACGTACCTCATCCAGAGTGGCGACCATGGTGTCGAAGTTCCAGAGGGAGTCGAACGCCTGTCGAATGGCGTCGCTCCCTGTGGCGAGGACAACGTGGATGTCGGTATCCATGAAGACGTATTTGCTGGTCAACGGGTTCGGCCGCATGTGGTAGGAGTTCTCCACGTTCCTTCCCCCCATCTGGGCCGTCATGCCGTCCACCAAGAGGAGCTTGTGGTGGAGGTAGTCGGTAAGGTGGTCCCAGTCCCGCACCTCGTCGTCGGAGAATTTCCTGTCGATGGGGAGGAGCGAGGAGACGGTCTCCTTGATGGGATTGAGCTGGCCACCGTACATGGTGAAGGCGAAGAAAAGCTCGGCATTGGCCGTCAGCCGCTGGAACGGCGCGCCGGTTCGCGACTCCCAGTAGACCTTGCTGAATTTTTTCATCTGCTCCTTCTGGTCGGCAGTGGGCGGGGCTCCCCCCTGCATGCTCTGGACGTCGATCTGCTGGCCGCTCTGGCTGGCGAGCGCCATGACGTCCCCCCGCTTGGAGTAGAGCCCCGACAGGAAGAGCCCCGAATTGCCGATGTTCAGGTTGGAGATATTCCGGTCCGTTGCCGGCCTGCCATCGATGGTCTCGTCGGCGAAGAGCCGGTCGATGGCGGCGAACTTCTCGGCGCTGCATGCCTCCGGTTTTGCCGCTGCGGTCTCGCGGGAGCATCCCATGGTCAGATAGACGGCATCTTTGATAATGTTCCGCGTCGGCCGGTTGTAGAACCTCACCCGGAGGTTGCCGTTACTCTCTTTTTCCACAAGGGAGAAGAGGTCGAGGTGCCTGTAGTTGGTGTGGTAGTCGACGAGGAGCCTCACCGTCACCCCCCGACGGGCCGCGTCGATGAGCGCCTTGGTCAGCACCGACGAGCTCTGGTCGTCCGCGTAGATGTAATACATCAGGTCGATGGAAGTGCGGGCTCCTTCGATCATCCGTAATTTGGAGAGAAACGCCGCGTCGTTATCGGTGATGATGCGGGCTTCGCTGGCCGAGAGCGGGCCGGCGGAGGCTTTCTGCGTTATCGTATCGAGGGGGAGTCCGGAAGGCTTCTGCCCGGCGCAGCCGGACAGGGCGATGCCGAGGAGCAGAGCTACGAGGAAACGTGTTTTCATGGGTACCTCCGGTGGTTGGTAGGTATGCCGGCCCCTTAGGCTTCCGTGCCCGGCTCCCTTTGACGGTTCGATTATTTCTGCGCCGATGCTGCAGCAGTACGGGCCCGATAGAGCTTGTTGAGGTGAATAATCCCCTTTGCCTGGCGGATATAGCGCTGCCAGACGAAGGTCAGGTCGAAGAGGAGCGCCGCCAGCCACCAGAGGTAAAGAAACGCCGCCGCGGCCGGGAAGATCGGCCACACTGCCTTGTGGTCCGCATCTCCCGAAACAACTGCGGCGACGATGGCTGATACGGCGCATCCGCCGCCGATGAGCAGTGGTTTCATACCCCCCTTCGGGAATGCGCCGCCTATGAGGGTGGTGAGGGTGAGGATGGCGGTGGCTAGGATGAGCACTCCGGAAGTAGGATCGATGCCGAGGGGGACGAAGAATTCCCCCAGGCGCTGTCGTAGCCCTTCGCTGACAAGAAGGGGGTAGAGGAGCACTGCGCCGAGAAAGAGGGCCGGCCCGACCAGGTAGAGACTCCGCTTGCGGGTGAGCCGCGGGATGCGGGCCGAAACTGTGATTCCCGCCAGGAGCAGGGAGATACCGGTAATGTCCCGGATGATTGCCATCGGAGCGGTTTCGGTGACAATGCAGGATGCGACGCTCTTGTACAGAAGGTAGACCGCTCCGAAAAGGAGGATGGCGATGACGGCATAGGGAACCAGATAGGTTGCCAGTCTGGCGCCGGGGGCGTTTTTCGGGCGCGCTTCGTAGCGCTTTTCCGACGGCACCGGAGCGACGATTCTGCTCAGGAAATGACCAAAGAGGTAATCATCGTCCCAGTAGTCCATATGGGCCTTGCCGGGGAGATAGTACCTGCTGTAGCCGAAATCGTCCCCCTCGCCAAAGGCGAAGCCGGTGCCGCCGTGGAGTTCCAACCAGAGACGGGCGGTGTCGAGCATGAATCCTACGGGATCGCCGTAGTCGTAATAGTTGAGCCACCTGATCCGCTCTTCCGGTCGCGGGTTCCACTGTATCCCTTCGAGGGGGCGCCAGAGCTCGGGCCAGAGGAGGAGGTGTTTATCGATGGGGGAGCCGATGGTCATGAGCCCCCGTACTTGGGAAAGCCAGGCGGGGCGGCTCGCCGGATCTGCGCACATGGCTTCCAGGAGGGCGAGGAAGGTGACCACCGTCCCCTCGCTGTGTGAGACGATCTGGATCTCCGCGTCGGGGTCGGCGGTGTGAATCCCCTCCATGGTGACGAAAAAGCGGTCGAGGATTTTCTGCCGGTGAAGCGTGAATTCGGTCACGAGTTGCACGTCCCCGAGGTAATCGTCGAGCAATTTTTTCAAGTCGAAGCGGAAGAGCCCCGCCTTGTCCGCCAGGAAGAGGAGCCGCTCCAGCACGGCGATGGTGTCGATCATCTCCTCCAGGACCCGCTTGATGGTCCGGTAATCCCGGGGAGTGAAGCTGCCGGGGTAGTTCAAACGGAGGCGGTCAACGATGGTCTTTGCCCACCGTTTTGCCTCCTCCAGGGTGTATCCCCTTTTCGCCACGCAGCGCGGGATATCGGCCCAGTAAACTTCGGCGAAGCCGATGGGGTGGGGGAGCAGTGGGTCTGGCGGGTTTTGGGGGAAGAAAGGGGGTGGTGCAGGAGTGTTTCTTGACGGTTGGAACCGCCCCAGGGGGATAGCCCCCGGCGCCTGATAAAACTTGCAGACCTGGCGGGCGATGGCCTGAATCGTCTCGAAGGAACTCTGGTCCCCGATGCCGTGCACTCCGACGATAATCGTACGTCGTTCCATCTCTTCTCCCTGTCATCTCCCGTTGTCGGTGGGTATCCCACTCCGTGGCTCCGGCCTTGGAGGTCGGTCAGCCGGCATCGCCGTGTATCCCTCACGAGCTTTTCTCATGCGCTTTTTGTTGTTCAAGGCACGGGTTTCGCGCTGTTGAGAGACCCTCTGTATGACCAGGCCGATGGATTCGCCCTTACAGGAAGTGAAAGCAGTTCCGGCCGTCTCCCAACTCTTGTGTGCCAGGCATTTAGCAAAACAAACATATGGTGTGCAGACAAGAGGACGAAAGGGTATTTTTTATAACTAAAAACGGGTTAACCCGTTGAGTTAACCCGTTTTTAGTTATGCTCGTGCCACGATATCGCTTGACCGCAATGGTCAAGGCAATCCGAACTGTCCGCTGTCCGCCCATTCTCCCTTGAGCATGGACCAGCAGTCCACCGCAAGCCCTTTGAGGATGTAGTCGTAGGGGAGCCAACCGTATCCCCCGGCACCCCATCCTGTTCCCCACGAGTTGCGGATCAACAGGGCTCCGGTGGTTTCAACGCCGCCCGGATTGGTGTTCTTGATCTTCATGGTGTCGTCATAGCCAACGATGACGATGGCATGTCCGCCGACCACCTTGTCGGTCCGGACGGGGAAAGGTATCTTGCCTGTTGTTGCTGCCTGGTTATAGGAGTTGTAGACGGTAAAGCCGATGATGGAAACATAGCCGGCCGCGAGGTAGTTCTTTATGGTGTTGAGAAATGCTACAGGGGTAGTGCCGGGAGGGTCAAGGCGGTAGTACTGGAGCGCCTGGTAATTCTGGGCATAGGCGTAGCAGAAGGCGCTCGGTTCCTTATCGAAGTCGGGGACGTTGTACGGCCAGAATTTTTCCGGCGGTGTGCCGAAGAGCGCGAGCGCTCCCATGGTCGTTCTCAGGTAGGCACCGGTGTCGCCTGTCCAGCCGAGCAGGTTCCTGGTCACCTTGTAGAGGAAAAGTCGCGACGCGTCCAGATGTTTGCCGAAGGAACGCCGCTCGAAATATTCGTACATCCCTACGCCGGCATTGGCGGTGCAGGAGCCGAGATTGAGCTGGTTCTCGATCGGAGGGCACCAGGGTCGCAGATCGACAGAAGCTGCCAGCTTTACCGTTTTCCCCCCCGCGGCCTTGACCCTGCTTTGCAGTGCTTTGATACTTTCGTGTTCCGGAGTGAAGTCCCGCAGGTCCGGATAGTCTCGGACCCATCCCATTCCCAAAATGTCATCCATTGTCAATTCTCCTTCCTGTGGGTTTCTCGGCAATGTGCCGGATTGCAGGTTCTCTTGCCGCTATTTGCGTTGTGCATGCAGAGAACGCAGAATTCATAACTGTCAGATACGAAGATTTTCATCTCGATGTACCATGTGGGCATACGAACCAAACTACCGACAGAGACCCTACTGTCGGCTCTTTTGTTGTTTAACATGACGGTGCGCCGCGTAGCATTGAGTCTTGACGACTCGTTAAAGGCGTCAACATTGTAGTGTGGTGATGGTGTGGGGACAATCCGCCGAACGGCCATTTATTTCACGGTCGGAATGATTAACCTGCCGGGTTAATACGAACGTGGAGCTTTTGTCTCGGTAGGGAAGGAATAACGAGAATGGGTGAAGGGGTTACAGCTTGTATTTCAGGGCGAGGGGAACCAGTTGGGAGCGGCTGGTGACATGGGCTTTCTTGAAAATGCGACTGAGATGGGTCTTTACCGTCTGCTCGCTGATGCAGAGCTGGTCTGCGATTTCCCGGTTTCTCTGCCCTTCGGCTACGAGGAGCACGATTTCCCGCTCTTTTCTGCTCAGGCTTTGGGAAGGATGGGGGGGAAGCGATGCAGGGCGGTGATGGAGCATGGCCTTGAGCTTCCTGTTGTCGACCCAGACCTGCCCGCCATGAATTGCCTGCAGTGCCTTTCTGAAGAGGTCGATACCGGCCCACGTGGAGATGACGCCGTCAAGTTTATGGGACAAGAGGAGCCGGATCACTTCTTCCTCGGCCAGCCCGGTGTCGATGAGGATGATGTTTGCACCGTCCCACTCCGGCGGAAAGAGATGGTCGAGGGTGGTGGCATCGACGAGAACTTTGTCGGGAACAAAGCCAACGGCGGAATCGGAAGTGTATACCGTAATCGTCTGGCAGACATCCTTGTCCTGGGCCAGGAGCCCTTTCAGCGCCTCGTTGAGGAGTTTGCTGCTGAGGTTTACCACGATGTTCATCCGGGGTAGGGTCGGCTGTCTGTCCATAGCTGCCTTTCTCACTATATATCTGCACGGCGGAGCCTGACGGTGCGGCGGGCTCGCCGGAAAAGGGGGTCAGAAGGTGCTGGTGAATATAACCTGCTGAAATCATTAATTCAAGTAAAATATTTATTTCGTCTAATGTTAGAGGTATCGTTCTCCCAGGTGAAACTGTGAAAAAAATACCACTTGAACCGAGGATTATGGTAATAACCTCCCTTGGTTGCACTTCGTTTCAGGGGATACCATGTCGGAAAAGAAGAACATAGCCCGGGCCGCCGGGGTGCTGGGTTTTGCCACGGTGCTGTCGCGCATCATGGGAATGGTGCGGGACATGGTGGTATCGCGCCTGTTCGGCGCCGGACTTGCCACCGACGCCTTTTTCGCCGCTTTCCAGATACCCAACATGCTCCGCCGCTTCTTCGCCGAGGGTGCCCTCACCTCCGCCTTCGTCCCCACTTTCTCCGAATGGTACACGCGGAAAGGGGAGGAGGAGGCGCGGGAACTGGCCAACATCTGCTTCACTCTCCTGACCATCGTGATGGCGTTCATTACCCTTCTGGGGATCATCTTCTCACCCCAGATCGTTGCCTTCATGTTTCCCGGTTTCAAGGCCTTCCCGAACAAAATGGAATTGACAGTGTTTCTCAACCGGCTCATGTTCCCCTACATCTTCTTCGTCAGCCTGGTTGCCCTTTGCATGGGAATACTGAACACGGTACGACACTTCTTCACCCCTGCCATCTCCACCGTGTTCCTGAACCTTGCCATGATCGTCTGCGCCGTATTTCTCCACCAGAGCTTCCAGGTGCCGATCGTTGCCCTGGCGGTGGGCGTTCTCGTGGGGGGGGTACTCCAACTCCTCCTTCAGCTTCCTACCCTCTACCGCAAGGGATTTATCCTCCGCCCTCGTTTCGACCTGCACCACCCCGGAATGCGCAAGATCGCACTTCTCATGGGACCATCGGTATTCGGGGTGGGGGTCTACTACCTGAACCTGACGGTCGGCAACATCCTCGCCTCCCTCCTCCCCCAGGGGAGCGTTTCCTATCTCTACTATGCCCAGCGCCTCTTCGAGTTTCCCCAGGGTATATTCACCGTCTCCGTGGCCCAGGCGGTCCTTCCCTCCATGAGCAGGCAGGCTGCCGCCGGGGAGATGGGGGAACTGAAGGAGTCACTCGGTTTCGGTCTGCGCCTGACCCTGTTCGTTACCATCCCCGCCATGGCGGGACTGGCGGTCTGCGCCACCCCTATCTTCAGCCTCCTCTTCATGGGGGGGGAATTCGACTACGCGAAGGCGGTCAACTGCGCCGTGGCGCTCGTCTATTACTCCATGGGGCTCTCCTTTGTGGCGATGGTGCGCGTTCTTGTCCCCGCATTCTACGCCCAACAGGATACCCGCACCCCCGTAGTGACGGCGTTCGTTGCCTTTCTCCTCAACTTCCTCTTCAGTCTCCTCCTCATGGGACCTCTTCTGCATGGGGGGCTGGCGCTGGCTTCATCTCTCTCCGCCTTTTGCAACATGGCCATGCTCCTCTATTATCTGCGCCGCAAGATCGGTCCCTTCGGCGGCCGGCGGGTTTTTTTGACCGGAGGCAAGACCCTTCTGGCATCGGTTCCCATGGCATTGACTGTAGGCTGGGGTATGGGGCTGATCGACTGGTCTCTGGCCGGCCACAAACTCATGAAGGGGTGGGTACTCGGGGGGACAATACTGGCAGGGATGGGTATTTTCATGGTAACGGCGCATCTTCTGCGCATAGATGAAGCGCAGGATGCAGTCAATCTTGTTCGAAGGAGGTTGAAGCGATGAACAGGAGGAGAAATCCCGCAGCAGGGAAATACCGTTCACTGTATGAAACGTCCCTTGGAACAGGTGCGGTGGTGGCAAGCGAGGCGGGAGTCCTGGAGGTGTTTCTCCCCTTTGATGGAAAAGGGAAAGGGGAACTGCTGGCCGAAATGTCCGACCTTTACCCCTTGGCTCTTGCGGAGAACCGGGTTACGCGGGAGGCTGCCGAGCTCCTGCGGCGGTATTTCGCCGGAGAACGGGTCCTGTTTGCCATCCCCCTCGACCTGGGGGGGTGTACCGAATTCCAGACCGCTGTCTATGAGGTGGTGGCGGCCATCCCTTACGGTGCGGCAAGAACCTACGGTGAGGTGGCTGCCCGCCTGGGGCGTCCCCAGGCTGCGCGCGGGGTCGGTTCGGCCATGGCAGCCAACCGGCTCCCCATCGTGATCCCGTGTCACCGGGTGGTCGGGGCTGCAGGCGCGCTCACCGGCTATTCGGCACCGGGAGGGGTGGCGTCAAAAAAATGGCTACTGGAGATGGAACAGGGGAAAACTGGTGAATTTTGAAGAGGCAGGTGGAAAGATTTCGGTGCTTACTACACACCGGGTCCGTATCTCATGTTAATATATTAATCCATAACAGATTGGTTCGGTGACATACTGTGCGAGTAACTGGCAATATGTTGTATATTATTGATATTACAGGGTTAAAAAAGCTGCACACAAAATAGGCAGAACGCAAAAACCGTTTATACCTTTATTTCTTTATCTCATTTTCCACACCGTTGTTCACAGTTTATCCACAGCTATTGTGGAGAATCGGTTACAGGTGTGAAAACCTGTAACATTTCCGTTTAGTAAAGGGCTTTTCCCCGCTGAGCGTCATTCCTCTGACGCCCGCTCCCGCCTCTTGGCCTCCTGCCAGAGTTGTTCCATCTGCTCCAGGGTTGCTTCCGTCAGCTGTATCCCCCTGGCGTGGAGTGTCGTCTCGATATGTTCGAACCGCCGGGCGAAGCGGGCAATGGTTTTGCGCAGTGCTTCCTCCGGGTTGAGTGCGAGAAACCGGCCGAGATTGACGATGGAGAACAGGAGATCTCCCAGTTCCGCCTCCATCCGTTCCTGGTCGCCCTCCAGCATGGTCTCCTCGAATTCGTGCAACTCTTCCAGTACCTTGGCGAATACCTCGTCGGTGCGGCTCCAGTCGAAACCGACCCGGGCGGCCTTCTCCGTAATTTTGTGGGCCTTCATGAGGGCAGGGAGATGGGGGGGGACACCAGACAGCGCGGAGCGGCGCTCTTCCCCCTTCTCCGCCTTCTTGATCTTCTCCCAGTTTTCCACCTGGGCCGCACTGTCCCTGATCTCCAGGTCGCCGAAAACGTGGGGGTGGCGGCGGACCAGCTTGTCGCAGATGGCGGCGATGACATCGTCCATGGTGAACTCGCCCCGCTCCTCGGCGATGGCGGCGTGGAAGATCGGCTGGAGGAGCAGATCCCCCAGCTCTTCCTTGAGCATCTCCGGTGAACCGGCGTCGATGGCCTCGATCACCTCGTAGCACTCCTCCAGCAGGTAGCGTTTGAGGCTGTCGTGGGTCTGCTCCGCGTCCCAGGGGCACCCTCCGGGGGCGCGCAAGCGGCGCATGATTTCCAGAAGGCGGTCGAAGCCGGCCGTTTCATTCTGCATGTGGTATCTCCTCAAGGGGAACGTCCGCCCCACTATTTTTTCTTTTCGCCTTTCAGGTAACCTTCCAGGAACGTCCGCTTGAACTCGCTGAACCGGTCCTCTTCGATTGACCTGCGGATATCCGCCATCATGGTGAGGTAAAAATGGACGTTGTGGATACTGGCGAGGATGGCCGAGAGGACCTCGTTGGCGTTGAAGAGGTGGTGGAGGTAGGCCCGGGTGAAGTTTCGGCATGTGTAGCAGCTGCAGGTCGGGTCAACCGGGTAGAAGTCACGCCGGTAATTCTTGTTGGTGAGACGGATGCGACCGCGATTGGTGAACAGGGTGGCGCTTCGCGCATAGCGGGTGGGAATGACGCAGTCAAACATGTCCATCCCCCGCTCTACGCTTTCCAGGATGTCCTCGGGGAGCCCCACCCCCATGAGGTAGCGGGGCTTGTCCTCGGGGAGAAAGGGGGCGGTCATGGCGACCACCTTCTTCAGCAGCTCCAGCCCTTCGCCGACAGAAACCCCGCCGATGGCGTAGCCGGGGAAGTCCATGGCGACCAGTTCACGGGCGCAGAGGGCGCGCAGGTCCTCGAAGACGCTCCCCTGAACGATGCCGAACAGGGCCTGATCCTTGCGGGTATGGGCCTTTTTGCACTGTTCCGCCCAACGGATGGTTTTGCGGGTTGATTGTTCAGCGTACCGCTTGTCGCAGGGATAGGGGATGCACTCGTCGAAGGCCATGATGATGTCCGCCCCCAGCGATTCCTGGATCGCCATGGCCCGAGCCGGGTCGAGGAATACCTCTTCGCCGGTGATTTCGTGTTTGAAGTAGGCTCCATCTTCCGTAATACGCTTGTTGGGGAGGGAGAATACCTGGAACCCGCCGGAGTCGGTGAGAATAGGGCTGTCCCAGGCCATGAACCGGTGCAGTCCCCCGGCTTTCTCCACCAGCCCTTCACCAGGACGGAGGTGGAGGTGATAGGTGTTACTGAGGATGATCTGGGCACCGCACTCCTTTACCTGAACGGGGGTCATGGCCTTCATGGCGGCGTGGGTGCCGACCGGCATGAATATGGGGGTTTCGATGGTACCATGGGGGGTAGTGAGGGTTCCCCGCCGGGCGCCGCTGGTGGCATCCTTCTTCTTGAGCGTAAATTTCATAGTGCCTTTTCCCGGGAATTTATGATAAAAACCCCCTTGGATTAAGAAATGTTTATTCCTGTTGTCGCTGCTAAGTATCTGAGACGAAACCACTTTTTGTATCAGAAAAGCTGCCCGATTGCAATGCTCCTTTGTCTGCAACTGCCGCTGGGGCTGCCGGCCGGTCGTTGCATGGCGGGCAAGCCGATGGAGAGAGGAGAAAGAATCCCTGTGCTCCCGTTAATTTCTTATTGCATTTTGATATAACGACGTTTAGTATACAGTATACATTATAGCAAATTAGGACAATTTAATTTATAGGCTCGTTTGCATGTGAACTACCATGAAATCCATCTCAAGGAGGAGTAGGGACGATGCAGACTCATAACGAATGGCGGGCACCCCCGGGCCAGAACGAACTGCCCGGAAGGCAGATCGGGAATGATTGCCCCTGATTCCTGTGACTGCAGACTCGGAATGTTCGGAACCGGTTGGCCGGCGAAGTTCGGTCCCGGTAGAACCCAAAGGCGAATAATAAACACAAAAGGGATGAAAACATGCAACTACTCAAAAGCACTGTAGGTAGAAAGATCCTGATGGCGATCACCGGCCAGCTCATGGTCCTTTTCGTCATCGTCCATCTGTTGGGGAACTCGACGATATTCGTCGGGGCTGACTGGCTCAACGCCTATGCCAAGCATCTCCACGATCTTGGGCCGTTTGTCTGGGTTTTCCGCCTTGCCATGCTGACGTTCTTCGGCGTCCATGTCATCTTTGGTACCCTGCTCACGCTGGAGAACAACACGGCCAACCCCCAGAAGTACGCGGTCAACAACAAGCTTGAGGCTACCTTCTCGAGCGAGAACATGATCTGGACCGGCCTCCTCATGGCGGCATTTGTCGTGTATCATCTGCTCCACTTCACGGTTCGCGTCACCAACCCGGAGATATCCCAGGGGATCGACGCAGTCGGACGCTTTAACGTCTATGCCATGGTGACCGGCAGCTTCCAGCAGGGGATCATCGCCTTTATCTACATAGGCGCCATGATCGCTCTCTTCCTCCATCTGTCCCATGGTGTCCAGAGCTTCTTCCAGACCATGGGGTGGAACAACGCATGCACCCGGCCGGTGATCAGCACGATAGGCAAGGTTGTCGCCGTTGTCCTGTTGGTCGGCTATGCATCCATTCCGCTGTTCATCTTTACCGGCATTCTGAAAGGTTAGGGGGTATATAGTGATACTCGACGGAAAATGTCCAACCGGACCCATTGAAAAAACGTGGGACAAGCATCGCTTCGATCTGAAGCTGGTGAATCCCGCCAACAAGAGAAAGTACACCGTTATCATGGTGGGTACCGGCCTTGCCGGTGGCGCCGCTGCTGCTTCACTCGGTGAACTCGGCTACAACGTCATGGCTTTCTGCTACCAGGATTCGCCCCGCCGCGCCCACTCCATCGCCGCCCAGGGGGGGATCAACGCCGCCAAGAACTATCCTAACGATGGCGACTCCATCTATCGCCTCTTCTACGACACCATCAAGGGTGGCGACTTCCGCGCCCGTGAGGCCGACGTCTGGCGCCTTGCCCAGGTGTCCAACAACATCATCGACCAGTGCGTTGCCCAGGGCGTTCCCTTTGCCCGTGACTATTCCGGCTACCTTGATAACCGCTCCTTCGGTGGTGCTCAGGTTTCCCGTACATTCTATGCTAGGGGCCAGACGGGTCAGCAGCTGCTCCTCGGCGCCTATTCCGCCCTTTCCCGCCAGATCAAAGCCGGCACGGTGAAGATGTACAACCGCCGCGAGATGCTCGACCTCGTCGTGGTGGACGGTGTTGCCAAGGGGATTACCTGCCGTAACCTGATCACCGGCGAGATCGAGTCCTATGCGGCCGACGCCGTCTGCCTCGCCACCGGCGGTTACGTGAACGTCTTCTACCTTTCCACCAACGCCATGGGGTGCTCGGTCACCGCAAACTGGAAGGCGTACAAGAAAGGGGCATTCTTCGCCAACCCCTGCTACACACAGATCCATCCGACCTGTATTCCCCAGGCCGGCGATTACCAGTCCAAATTGACCCTCATGTCCGAGTCGCTCCGTAACGACGGCCGCTGCTGGGTGCCGAAGAAGAAGGAAGACCTGGGCAAGCATCCCAGCGAGATACCCGATGAAGACCGGGATTACTATCTGGAGCGGAAGTACCCCTCCTTCGGCAACTTGGCACCCCGCGACATCGCCTCCCGCGCTGCCAAGGAGCAGTGTGACGACGGCCGTGGCGTCGGACCGGGTGGCCGTGGCGTCTATCTCGACTTCTCCGATTCCATAAAACGCCTCGGCGAGAGCACCATCCGCGAGCGCTACGGCAACCTCTTCGAGATGTACGAGAAGATCACCGACGAGAACGGCTACAAACGGCCGATGCGCATGTACCCGGCTCCCCACTACTCCATGGGTGGTCTCTGGGTTGACTACAACCTCCAGAGCAATATCCCGGGGCTCTTCGTGCTCGGTGAAGCGAACTTCTCGGTCCACGGGGCCAACCGTCTCGGCGCTTCCGCCCTCATGCAGGGTCTGGCCGACGGCTACTTCGTCATCCCTTACACCATCGGCGGCTACCTCGCCACGGTTAAGCCGGGAACGGTCACGACGGCAAATCCCGAGTTCAAGAAGTCGGTGGAAGATGTCAACGGCTACGCGAACAAGCTACTCTCCATCAACGGCAAGAAGACGGTTGCCGAGTTCATGCGCGAACTGGGCGGGCTCATGTGGGAAAACTGCGGCATGGCCCGCAGCAAAGAGAGCCTGGAAACCAACCTGAAAAAGATCCCTGCATTGCGCGAGGAGTTCTGGAAGAACGTCAAGGTTACCGGTACCGGTGCCGAGCTCAATCAGGACCTGGAGAACGCCGGTCGTACCGCCGACTTCCTCGAGTTCGGCGAACTCCTCTGCCGTGATGCCCATCATCGCGAAGAGTCCTGCGGCGGCCATTTCCGCGTGGAACACCAGTACGAGGACGGCGAGGCCATGCGTGACGATGCCAACTTCTGCTACGTCGGCGCCTGGGAGTACAAAGGGGACGGCAAGGAGCCCGAGCTGCACAAAGAGCCGCTCAAGTTCGAGAACGTACATCTTGCGGTAAGGAGTTATAAATAATGAGCGATCACAAGACCATGACATTGACTCTTATTGTCTGGCGGCAGAAGGGGCCGAATGCCCCTGGGAAGTTCGAAACCTACACCGCCAAGGGAATCACCGAACACCACTCCTTCCTCGAAATGCTCGACGTGGTCAACGAAGACCTCATCAAGTCCGGGAAAGAGCCGATCGTCTTCGATCACGACTGTCGCGAGGGGATCTGCGGCATGTGCTCCCAGGTGATCAATGGTGTTCCCCACGGCGGCCAGGAGCGGACCACTGTCTGCCAGCTGCACATGCGCAAGTTCAAGGACGGTGACACGATTTATATCGAGCCGTGGCGCGCCAAGGCCTTCCCGATCCACAAGGATCTGGTGGTCGACCGCAGTGCATACGACACCATCATCCAGGCGGGTGGATACACTTCCTGCCATACCGGTGGAGTGCCCGACGGCAACGCCGTGCTGATTCCCAAGCCGGATGCCGACTACGCCATGGATGCAGCCGAGTGCATCGGCTGCGGGGCCTGCGCTGCAGCATGCCCCAATAGCTCGGCCATGCTCTTCACCAGTGCCAAGGTGGCCCAACTGGCCGCCCTGCCGCAAGGAAAGGCGGAGGCTGCCGAGCGTGTCAAGAACATGCTGGAAACCATGCAGGAGTGCGGTTTCGGCAACTGCTCCAACCACTACGAATGTCAGGCCGCCTGTCCCAAGGGGGTCAACGTGAAGTTCATTGCCAAACTGAACAGGGAGTATCTGAAGTCCCTGGCATCATAGGCATGAAAATGGTATGAATGGAAAGGGCAGGGATGCGAATCTCTGCCCTTTTTTTGTGGGAGGTGTCGTGGAGTTCAATCTTGTCAGGCTGGTCATAACCCTGCGCCTGGATTCGGACATTGCCGACCCTCTGGCCCTGTTCGGACTCAATTCCTGTTTTGCGGAGGCTTTTCGCCGCACCAGCAAGTGCGAGGGGACGCACGATACAGAATGTCCTTACTCTCGCAGCTTTTCCCAGTCACTCAGTACCGACCCTGCTGCTGTCAGGCGCCACCAGAAGCCACCCCTGCCGTTTGCCTTTTCTCTACCGTTATTGCCGTCACCCCCGAATCGGGGGGGGCAGGTGGAGATTTCCCTGACCCTGGTCGGGGCTGCCATCCAGGATGTGTCCTTCTACCTGGACGCTCTTGCTTGCGCATTCAGCCGTTTCGGACCGGCGGGCAGGTACACCGCCGTGCCCCTCAGGGCTGACACCGTTGATTACTATGGGGCGCGTACCCTTTTCTGGGAACTGGGGAAAAGGGTGTGTGACGAGAACCTGATCCTCCTTTCCGCAGAAGGTATTCAACAGATAGGCACCCTTGCCGCGGACGAAGTAAAGCTGCGCATCGTTACCCCCTTGCGGCTTTTGAGCGGCGGGAAACCGGTTCGCGAGCTGACGTTTTCTTCCCTGGTTCGCTGTCTGTTCAGGCGCATTACGTCTCTCGCCTATTATTATGGCGGCCATGAAACCGGTCTTGATTTCAGATGGCTTGCGGAGCGCAGCCTGCACGTCAGCTGCACGGACGGAGATTTTTATTGGCAGGGAGATGCCGGTAAGCATGGCGGCATCGTGGGGAGCGGCACCTTCCGTGGTGACCTGAGCGAATTTCATCCGTTTCTTCTCCTCGGTGAGTACCTGCAGTGCGGAAAGGGGGCAGCATACGGTTATGGGGCCTTCCGGCTGGAAAAGTCGTCCGGAGACTTGTCTTAGCCCTATCTGCGGTTAAACTTACGTGAGAAACCTCGTTGCATGGACGGGCGCGTACCAGGAAGGCGGGAGATGCGTGAAAAAGCGGTCTGAAACGATTACTGAATGTGTTATAGCGGTCAGGAAAAAGCTCGACAGTGTAAAGAGCGACACCAGGAAGGCGAGCCGCCGCATCAAGGAGATGCAGGAGCTGAACAGCCTGTTGAGTGACGACAGTCGACAATTGGCAAAGCTTGACAACCTGCCGGAGGCTGAGGAGAAAGGGTCGCACTGATGGGTCCGACTTTCTGGAAACCGTTGCTGATCATGCTGGTGCTGGCGGTTTTTTTCAACCTGTTCTACGGCATGATCCTGCAGCAGTCTGCGGAACGTGGCGCCGAAATCAGCTACAGCCGCTTTCGCCAAGAGTTGACCGCCGACAATATTGGGAAGGTCACGCTCAAAGGCGCGTCCATCAAGGGTGAGTTCCGCACCAAGGTCGCCGTTCCTGTTGTGGTGCAGGGGAAGCAGACGACGCGCGAGGTGACGGCCTTCTCCACCACCATGCCGGCCATTGCCGATCCGCACCTGATGGACGATTTGACGACGAAAAAGGTTGAAATTGTCGCGCTGTCTACCGAAAGTTCCCCCTATGTCGCCGTTCTGTTCAGTTTCCTCCCGTGGCTCCTCATCCTTGGGATATGGTGGTTTGCGATGCGGGGGATGAAAGGGCAGGGGCCGGGAGCCATGCTGGGAGGTTTTGCCAAGTCCGGCGCACGGATGTACGACGCGGGGGATAAGGTCAAGGTCACCTTTGACGATGTTGCCGGCATGGAGAATGCGAAGCAGGAATTGCGAGAGGTCGTCGAGTTCCTCCGGGACCCGAAGAAATTCCAACGGATCGGCGGCAAGGTCCCCAAAGGGGTGCTGCTGGTGGGACCGCCGGGTACGGGAAAGACCCTCCTGGCCCGGGCGGTTGCTGGTGAGGCGGAGGTGGCGTTCTTCTCCATCTCCGCGTCCCAGTTCATCGAGATGTTTGTCGGTGTCGGCGCGAGCCGGGTCCGGGATCTCTTTACCAATGCCAAGAAGTCGGCACCGAGCATCGTTTTTATCGACGAACTCGATGCGGTGGGGCGGAGCCGGGGGGCCGGTTTTGGGGGCGGCCATGACGAACGGGAGCAGACTCTTAACCAGCTCCTCTCGGAAATGGATGGCTTCGACTCCCATGACGAGGTGATCGTGCTTGCCGCCACCAACCGTCCGGATGTGCTCGATCCGGCCCTTCTCCGGCCGGGCCGGTTCGACCGGCACGTAGTGATCGATCGCCCCGACTGGCGTGACCGGGAACAGATCCTCAAGGTTCACGTCCGCAAGATTGCCATGGACCGGGACGTGGACCTGGCCGTCATCGCCCGGGGGACACCGGGAATGACCGGCGCCGACCTGGAAAGCCTGGTGAACGAGGCGGCCATCCAGGCGGCCCGCGAAAATGCGCCGGTCGTCACCATGTCCCACCTGGAGAAGGCGAAGGACAAGATCCTGATGGGTGGTGAACGGAAGATGTTCATCTCCGACCAGGAAAAAAGCATCACCGCCTATCACGAGGCGGGTCATGTCCTGGTGGCGAAACTCCTTCCTGGCACCGATCCGATCCACAAGGTTACCATCATACCGCGCGGCATGGCCTTGGGTGTGACCCAGCAGCTCCCCGAGGACGACCGTTACCACTACCCCAAGGCATATTTGGTGAATCGCATCTGCGTGGCGCTGGGGGGGAGGGTTGCCGAACGGCTGGTATTCAACGATCTTTCTTCCGGTGCCCAGAGCGATCTGAAGATGGTGACGGATCTGGCGGAGAAGATGGTCTGCCAGTGGGGGATGAGCGACAAGATCGGCGCCATGACCTTTTCCCGCGGCGAGGAGCATCCTTTTCTCGGCCGGAAGCTGGCGGAGGAAAAGAGTTTCTCCGAGCAGATGGCCTGGGTGATCGATCAGGAGATAGCTGCCATCATCAAGGAAGCGGAAGTAAAGGCGGAAGGGCTGGTGGTTGCCAGTCGTCCCAAACTCGATGCCCTGGCCAAGGCGCTTCTTGAGGAAGAGACCCTTGACGGGAAACGGGTGGACGAGATACTCTCTACGTCGTGACCCTCCCCTGACTCTACCAGACTATTCCACCTCGACCCGTTGTATCCCCTCCGGCCGCCAGGCCGGGGAAATGACCCTCGAACCCTTTTCCTCGCCGTCAACGAGGCTCCCGAAGGTGACGGCAAACTCCCCGTAACGGTTGTTGACACTGTCCATGGCACAGGTGGCCAGGGCTTTTTTTCGCTCCGGCCCGAACAGGGGGAGCTGTTCACCCTGGTAACAGAGGTTGGTGATGCGCACCCCCAGGAGCCGGACCGGCTGGGCGAGGCTGATACTGTCCAGGAGTTCCACTGCCGTCCGGTAGAGCTCGTCGCTCCGGTTTGTGTAAGCACGGCGGGTGGTCTGACGACTGAAGGTTGTGAAATCGGCGTAGCGGACCGTGAGGGTGACGGTTTTTCCCAGGACTCCATGTCGCCTGGCCCGCCGGCCGACCATCTCGGCCAGCTGCAGGAGCCAGCGGAGAATATCGTTCCGCCGCTCGATGTCCCGGTCGAATGTGGTGCTGTGGCCGACTGACTTGACCTCTTCCGCCTCCGCCGCCGGTACCACCGGGGAGTCGTCCTCCCCGAGCCCCATCCGGTGGAGACGTTCACCGATGACGCCGAAGTGCCGGGTGAGGATATCAACCGGAAATCGCCCCAGCTCACCGCAGGTCGCGATGCCGTAACGGGCCAGGGCGCGCTGGGTGGTGGCGCCAATGCCGCACAACTCCCTGACGGGGAGCCGTTCCAGGAGATGCGGTATCTCTTCCGGGCGGATGATGGTAAGCCCGTCCGGTTTTTTCATCTCCGAGGCGAGTTTGGCGAGGAGCTTGTTGGGGGCGATGCCGACGGAGCAGGTGAGGCCGAAGTGGTGCCGGATACGGGCTTTCATGAGGTGGGCGACCTGCTCCCCCGAGCCGAACAGCCGAAGTGAGCCGGTAAGGTCGAGGAATGCCTCGTCGATGGAAAACACCTCCACCAGCGGGGTGAAATCGTGGAGCATGGCCATGATGCTGCGGGAGATATGGGTGTAGATCCGGTTGTTGGTAGTAACCAGGATGAGGCCGGGGCAGGCCTCCTTCGCCTCATGGACCCGCATGCCGGTCTTGACCCCAAAGGCGCGCGCCTCATAGGAGGCGGTCAGGATGACGGTCCGCCCCGCCGCGCCGATGACGGCGATCGGTTTGCCCCGGAGGTGTGGGTTTGTCTGTTGCTCCACCGAGGCGAAGAAGGCGTTCATGTCCAGGTGAAGGATGGTGCGATCGTGGATCCGCGCATGTGGGTGTGTGAACGGGTTGTTTTCTGCCATTGACTCCCCTGTCATTGCACGTCTACCGTAGCCAGCCTCCAGGCATGGGCCATGGCGTTGTAGGTCAGCTCGAAGAGGGTTGCCCCATCGCTGACAGCGAAGTGGAAAACGGTGGCAGCTCCCTGTCGTTCCTCCCAGCTGGAGGTGACCTGCAGGATTTCGTATTTGTGCCGGCGCCAGTCGAACCAGACCGGTCTGATGCAGTCCCCCGGCCCGAAGATGACGGCCACCCGAATATGTTCCCCAATTTTTTGCATCATGGTCAACGGTGAAAGGTGAATAGTGAAAGGTGAACAACAGCACCCGTTACCATTTGTCCTTTGCGCTCCTCATTCCAACGGCCGGTAGATTCCCACCACCTTGCCGATAATATTCACCTCTCCCTCTCCATCCCGAACGATGATCGCCGACAGGTTGGGGTTCTCGGGTTGCAGGCGGATGTGCCCCTTTTCCCGGTAAAACCTTTTCAGGGTGGCCTCGCCGTCGACCATGGCAACGACGATGTCCCGGTTTTCCGCCGTCGCCTGGGGACGGATCAGGGCCAGGTCCCCCTCCAGGATGGCGGCGTTGATCATGGAGTCCCCCCTGACCCGCAGAAAAAAAGCTCCTCCCGACCGGGTATGTTCGCGATCGATGGCGAAATACCCCTCGATCTCCTCCATGGCAGGCTGGGGGAGGCCGGCCCTCACCACTCCCACGATGGGGAGGGAGACGGCGGCGGCCATCGCCGGTCGGGCCAGGGCGATGCCCCGGGAATCTCCCGGCTCCCGCCGAATGAATCCCTTCCGGGCCAGGGCTTCCAGGTGCTTCATCACGCCGAGGGTGCCGTTTATTCCGAGGTGGGCGGCGATCTCCCGCAGGGTGGGTGGGTAGCCGCGCCTTTCCAGGCTGGCGGTGATGTGATTGAGAACCTTCTGTTGGCGGGGGGTAAGTGGTCCCATCCGGTACTCCTTTGAGCACGGTTTACATCTGGCTTGTGTGGAGCAGTGGTTGTCAAATGACAACCAAATTGTAGCGACAGAAGTTCAACCTGTCAAGGGGGAGTTTTGCCGAGAGCGGCATGGAACACCGCTACAAACAGTTGACAATCGCGGTTTCTGCGGCGAGAATGGACTGGCATGCATCAAGTCAACTGTGGTGGTGTGGCGCACCATGTCCCCGGTTGTTTTTTACTGCCTGTGGAGGAGATTTGGATACCGTCCTGCTGGAATGCATCATCATTGCGGTTCTTATCGTTATCAACGGCTATTTCGCCTGTTCGGAATTTGCCATCATTTCCATCCGGAAGAGCAAGGTCGCCCAGCTGGTGGAGAGTGGAGACAAGCGGGCGGAGGTGGTGCAAGGGCTTCAGAAAGACCCTCATCGTTTGCTCGCCATCGTGCAGATCGGGGTGACGGTCGTCGGTTCAACGGCTTCGGCGGTTGGCGGAATCATTGCCGTTGAACACCTGAAACCGTTCCTGCTAACGGCATCTTCCACCATGGTGCGGAATGCCGCCGAGCCCATCTCGGTCACCGTCGTGGTTGTCATTGTATCGTATTTCTCTCTGGTTCTCGGTGAACTGGTCCCCAAAACCATCGGTCTGCAGTATGCCGACACCGTGGCTCTCCGGGTTGCAGGCTCTATCAACCTGCTGGAGCGGGTCGGTGGCATTGCCGTCTCATTCCTGACGCTCTCCAGCAGGGCGGTCTTCCGGATTATGCGGATCAAGGGGGAAAAGCGGGCGTTCATCACGCGGGAAGAGGTGCAGCATATTGTGGCCGAAGGGCATGAAACCGGGGTGTTCAGTGCCACGGAGCATGAGTACATCAAGAACATCTTCGACTTTACCCATACCGCGGTGCGGGAGGTGATGGTCCCCCGCACCCGGATGGCAGCCCTCGACCTTGAGCTTTCCCGAGAGGAGATGCTCCGCTTCATTCTCGATAACCAGTATTCCCGCTATCCCGTGTTTCGCGACAGCATCGAGAACATCGTTGGGTTCATCCACGGCAAGGACTTCCTCGGGCGGATGGTGAGTGATCCCCACTTTGACATTACCACCATAACCCGTCCGCCGTTCTATGTTCCGGAGGGGAAAAAGGTCAACGAGCTCTTGAAAGAGATGCAACGCAACCGGGTGCACATGGCGCTTGTGGTGGACGAATACGGGGGGATCAGCGGCCTGGTCACTACCGAGGACCTGCTGGAAGAACTGGTGGGGGAAATCGAGGACGAACACGACATTGGCGAACCGCGGCGGGTGCAGAAGCTTCCCGATGGCAGCCTGGTGGTGGACGCCCTGATATCCATAAGCGACCTGAAAGACCTGCTCTCCATAAAGATGGAGGATGACCTCCCCTACGATACCCTGGCCGGGCTCATCCTGGCGGAACTCGGCCGGTTCCCCGAAAAAGGGGAAGTGCTGGTCTGGCAGCAGTATCTCCTTACCTGTGAAGAGGTGAAGAAAACGGCCATCGTCAAGGTGCGGATCAGTGAAGTACGTAATGATCAGTAATCCGAAGTGATTGGGCTGGAGGGCTCGATGGACCGCAAGATTTTTTTTGCATTGGTGACGTTTTTTCTGCTTGCCCTGGCGTCCACGCTGGTGTTCAAGCTTCTTTCACCCATGTTCGTCCCCCTCGGGTGGGCGATGATTCTCGGGATTGTCACCTTTCCGCTCTACGAAAAGTTGCATCGGCGCCTTCGGGGCCGGGAGACGGTGGCGGCAGCCGTCATGACGGTGGGCATAGTGCTGACACTGGTCATTCCCTTTGTCGGGCTCGCGTTCTTCCTTGTCCAGCAGGGGGTGGTTGCCTACCAGTACCTGGAGACGGCCACATCCCAAGGGGGGAGTGGGGCCATGCTGGAGAGGGTCGCCCATCATCCTGCCATTGCGCCGTTAATTGATCGCATCTGGCCGTACCTGAAACCCCTGGGAATCGACATGGAGGGGACCATCATTCCGGCTGCCAAGAAGCTCGCGGCGTCCTTTCTCGACTATGCAACGGGGATGATTGCCAACCTGTTCGTTTTCGTCTTCATGCTTATCATCATGCTGGTAGTTCTTTTCTTCATCTACCGTGACGGGCGGCGCTTCCAGGAGCGGTTCTGGTCCGTGATCCCCTTGAGCGAGGCACACCGGAAAAAGCTTGAAGATACCCTGGGGAAGGTGGTTTCGGCGGTGGTCTTCGGGTTGCTCGTGACCTGCCTCATCCAGGGGGCGCTTGGCGGTGTCGGTTTCTGGTTTACCGGACTCCCGTCGCCGGCCCTGTTCGGTGCCCTGATGGCCTTTTGTGCCCTGATTCCCGCGGTGGGAACCGCCCTGATCTGGGGGCCGGGCGCCCTCTACCTCTTCGTGCAGGGGGAGACGACCATGGCGGTTGTACTCGTACTCTGGGGGGTGATTGTGGTCGGCTCCATTGACAACTTTATCCGCCCCATCCTTACCGCTGGAAAGGCAAATCTCTCGTTCCTGATGACTATCATCGGGGCGCTCGGAGGGGTGATCACCTTCGGCTTCATCGGCATCGTCACCGGACCGGTCATCCTGGCGCTGTTCATGGCTCTGTTCGATATCTGCCGGGAGGAACTCTTCCCGGGGTCGCCGGCGGAGCCGGAAACCCCGGGGACGAATGACGGGAATTAGGGGGTGTGCGACTTGTGCCCTTTTTGCGGAGCGAGGGTGATGGAGGTAAGGATGGCCAGGGTGAGGGTACCGATGATGACACCGAGGGAGAAATAGACGGGCACGTGGATGATGTCCGTCAGAAGCATTTTCCCCCCCACATAGGCAAGGATGAAGGAGACCCCCAGTTTCAGGTAGGCGAACATCTCCATGACGTTAGCCAGCAGGTAGTAGAGGGACCTGAGCCCCATGATGGCGAAAACGTTGGAGGTGTAGACGATGAACGGGTCGCGGGTTACCGCCAGTACCGCCGGGATTGAATCTACGGCGAAGATGACATCGCTCGATTCGACTACCAGCAGTGTCAGGAAAAGGGGGGTGGCGGCCAGAATCCCCCCCTTATTGATGAAAAACCGGTCGCCCCTGATCCTTTTAGTGATCGGGACGAATTTTCGCACCAGACGCACCAGCAGGTTCTTTTCCGGTTCGATCTTCTCTTCCCCGCCGAACGCCATCTTTATCCCTGTGAAAATCAGAATTCCGCCGAACACGTAGATCATCCAGTGGAACCGCTCGATCAGTTCGATCCCGACGAGAATGAAGACCGCCCGCATCAGGAGCGCGCCGATGATTCCCCATTTGAGGATCTTGGGCTGGTGTGCTTTGGTAATGTGGAAATAGCCGAAGATCATGATGAAGACGAACAGGTTGTCAACCGACAGGGACTCCTCGATGAGGTAACCGGTGAAGAACTCCAGCGCCTTGGTCGGCCCCATGGAAAAATAGATCCAGACGTTGAAGGCGAGCGCCAGGGAAACCCAGACGAGGGTCCAGGCAAGGGCCTCGCGAAAACTGATGGCGTGGCTCTTGCGGTTGAATATCCCCAGGTCGAGGACGAACATCACGGTGATAATGGCGCCAAAGCCGAGCCAGAGCATGGTTTGCGAAGTCATGACGGTTACTCCCTGCGGTTGGTTAAAGTGAGTGGTTTCCCTTATCCCTTGACGTCATGACCGGGTTCGACCACATAGGGCTGATGCAGCTTGACCGGCGTCCCTTTGCCACGGAGTCGCAGGTTCAGCATCTCCACCATGACGGAGAATGCCATGGCAAAGTAGATGTACCCTTTCGGTATGTGCATGTCAAGACCGTCTCCCACTAGGGCAACACCGATGAGGATGAGGAAGGAGAGGGCGAGCACCTTGATGGTCGGGTGCCGGTCGACGAAGGCACTAATCTTGCCGGCAAAAAGCATCATGAACCCCACCGCCAGCACGACGGCCGCTACCATGACCGCCAGCCGGTTGGCCATCCCCAGGGCGGTTATGATGGAATCGAGGGAGAAGACTATGTCCAGCAGCATGATCTGGACGAGGACACCGACAAACGATGCGGCCGCGCGGGCGGACGAGTGCCCTTCCTCGCCCTCCAGCTTCTCGTGAATTTCCAGCGTGCTTTTCCCCAGCAGGAAGAGCCCCCCTGTGATGAGGATGAGGTCACGCCCCGATATCTCCCAGTTGCGGAGCGAAAAAAGGGGTGTGGTCAGTCCCATGAGCCAGGTGAGGGAGAAGAGGAGTGCCACCCGAGTGATGAGCGCCAGGCCAAGACCGATGATCCTTGCCTTCTCCTGCTGATGGTGAGGGAGTTTTCCCGCCAGGATGGAGATGAAGATGATGTTGTCGATGCCGAGGACGATTTCCAGTGCGGTGAGTGTGGCAAGGGCCAGCCAGACCTGTGGATCCGTCAACCATTCCATGTAGATACCTCGATAACCTGAATTTATTCAGGAACATACACCGAATCGCTCGGCCGGATCCCCGGTAACGATGGGTTTCAGCCCCTACGAACAAAAAAAAGACCTTTACCCATGGCGCGGAATCCGCCCTGGATAAAGGTCTTGCATGCGAAGGATCACGTCCTGTGCCCCGGGCCCGGGTGTTGCCACCGTCTTGACGGGCGTCGGGTCGACCATTTCTCCGGCCGATTGCTACTCCCCTTTATTGCTTCGGGGATGATACCCGCTACAACTCCAGCCTGTCAACAGGAAATTGCCGGTTCGTCAGTTCGGGGGGAATCCGGCCTTGCAATTTGCGGTTTAATCTTTTACCATCCCGGGAGTAACTCAGGAGGAAACTTGTGGATATGGCCGTGTTTTTCAGCACCTTCGGCATTATATTCCTGGCCGAACTTGGTGACAAGACCCAGTTGACCGCCATGGCCCTTGCCACCAAGCACCCGTGGAAAAAGATATTTATCGGTATCGCCCTCGCCTTTGCCCTTCTGAATGTGGGGGCGGTACTGGTTGGCAAGCTGCTGTTCGCGTTCCTTCCCCTGTTCTGGATCAAGCTCGTGTCCGGCGGCCTGTTCCTCTTTTTCGGTGTAAGCACGCTGCGCTCCGTCGGGTTCGACGAAGAAGAGGAGGAGGCTGAAGAACGGGGCCTCACGGGGCGGGGGCCGGTGGTTATCTCCTTCTTCATGATCCTCCTGGCGGAGCTGGGGGACAAGACCCAGCTGGTCACCACCAGTCTGGCGGCCCAGCACGAATCGTTCCTGGCGGTATATGCCGGCTCGACCCTGGCCCTCTGGGCTGTTTCCCTGATCGGCATCTTCGTCGGCAAGCAGCTGACCCGCTTCATTCCCCTGGCCCACATCCACCGGGGAGCGGGAACCCTTTTCCTCATTTTCGGTGCGGTCATCCTCTACCAGGTCCTGGCCGGGTGAGGGAATCCGCTGTGCACTATCACGGCGCTAGCCTCATTGGAGGGATAGCACCTTGACCCGGCAGAGTCAGATGTCCGACAGACATATCGAAAAAGTCTTCCTCTACCTGCTTGCCCTCTCCGTGTTGCTCCACGTGGCGATCTTTGCCGTCATCCTCATGGCTCCCGAGAAAAAAACGGTAGCAAAACAGGAGCCGGTAATGATCGATCTCCAGGACCTCCCCCCCGTCAGCCAGCCATCTGCCAGGAATGAGAAGGAAGTTCAGCGCCAGGCTGAACAGTTTCGGCGCGTTCCCCGGGAGACTGCCCCCAAGGGAGAGAGGGAGCGGGACCGGCTAGCCCCCCCGCCGCTCAGGTCTGCACCGGCCCAGCCCTCTATGCCACGGCAGGCTCCAGGGAAGGAGCGGGGCGAGAGTCGGCCGGCGGAAAGGGGGAACGTGCCCCTCAAAGAATCCCCCCGCGGGGTGGATGTCTTCAAGCCGAAGGCGCAACCGGGACCCGACCTCGCAAAGCTCTTGCCGAGCGCCGACAGGATGGCGCACCTGGAAGAGAGCTACCGGAAGAAATACGGACCGGAGGTTGCGGAGGGGGAAACCAGGTTCCTCAACACCGACGACATCATGTTCGGGTCGTTTCTTCGCCGGTTCGAGACCTCGGTCTACGGCGTCTGGCGCTATCCCCAGGAGGCTGCACAGCTCGGTATCGAAGGAGTTACGCCGGTGAGGATAACCTTCAACCGGCGTGGAGAGATCGAAAAGGTGGAAATACTCGAAAGTTCGGGAAGTCGGATTCTGGACAACGAGGTGCTGCGCACCCTGCGGATGGTCGGGCCGATTGGCGGCTTTCCCCGTGGTTACGATAAGGACCAGTTCAACCTGATCGCCTTTTTCCAGTACGGGATCACCCGGGGGGGAAGTCGCGGCATGCTGCACTGACGGGGACACACTGAAAGATACATTGAAGGGGGGGATCCCCCCCATTTTATTTGGCCAGCTTTTCCTTAAGGAACTTACGGAACTCGCCGTTGAACTCCTCCCGCTTCAAAGCCAGATCGACCGTGGCCTTCAGGAATCCCAGCTTGTCGCCGCAGTCGTGGCGTACACCCTCGAACAGACAGCCATAAATAGCCTCTTCCCCGGCGAGTTTGACGAGGGCGTCGGTCAGCTGAATTTCCCCCCCCTTGCCCGGCTCCTGTTTTTCCAGGATCGGAAAGATGTCCGGCGTCAGGATGTAGCGGCCTATGATGGCCATATCCGACGGGGCGTCCTTCGGTTTCGGTTTCTCCACCAGGTCGGTGACCTCGTAAACCTGGTCGGTTATATGGTTGGCCTTGACGCAGCCGTAGGATGAGATATTTGCAATCGGCACTTTTTCCAGGGCGAGGACTGTTCCCCGGTATTTCCGGTAGACCTCCAGAAGCTGGCCGAGGCAGGGCTTTTCACTGTCGATTATGTCGTCTCCCAGGAGGACGGCGAACGGCTCGTCCCCCACGAAGTCCCGGGCGCAGAGGATGGCGTGGCCAAGCCCGAGCGCCTGTTTCTGGCGGACATAGAAGATATTGACCATTTCGGCGATATGCCGCATCTGGGAGAGTTCAACGTCCTTCCCCTTTTCGTAGAGGAGCGCTTCCAGTTCGAAGGAGATGTCGAAGTGGTCTTCGAGGGCCCGCTTGTTCCGGCCGGTGACGAAGAGTATCTGTTCGATTCCCGCCGCCACCGCTTCTTCCACCACGTACTGCACCAGCGGCTTGTCGATGAGGGGAAGCATCTCCTTGGGGGTAGACTTGGTGGCGGGGAGGAACCGGGTGCCGAGCCCTGCCACGGGGAATACCGCTTTCTTTATCTGCATCAGCGTATCTCCTTGATGATCTCCGGAATCAGCTCTTCCCGCCCCATGGCCATGATATGGATACCGTCGCAGTGGTGGCGGGCGGCCGCCGCGAGGCGGGAGGCGATTTCCACTCCCTTGGCGACCGGGTCGGAAGCCTCCTCCAGTTCGGCAATTATATGGTCGGGCACCTTGAGCCCCGGGATGTGCCGTGTCATGTAGCGGGCCATACCGGCGGACTTGAGGAGGATGATGCCGGCGATGACCTTGACGCTGAGGGGTCTGACGGCCGTGGTGAATGCGGCCAGCCGGTCCGGGTCAAAGATGGCCTGGGTCTGGAAGAAACGGGCCCCGGCGGTGGCTTTTTTCTGCAGTTTGAAGAGGGTCAGTTCGAACGGTTCTGCCTCCGGTGCCGCCGCGGCACCGGCGAAGAAGGCTGGAGCACCCTGGAGCCGGTTGCCGGCCAGGTCGAAACCGCTTTCCAGGGTGGAGATTGCCTGGAGAAGCTGGACAGAATCCAGGTCGAAGACCGGCTTTCCTTGCCGGTGGTCGCCGAAGGAGATGTGGTCGCCGGTGAGTGCCAGGATGTTGCCGATACCGAGGGCTGCCGCACCGAGTAGGTCGCTCTGCAGTGCCATCCGGTTACGGTCGCGGCAGGTGATCTGGTAGACCGGCTCGATCCCCTCCCGGACCAGGAGCGTCGCCACCGCCAGGGGGGCGATGCGCATGTTGGCCCCCTGGTTGTCGGTGACATTGATGGCGTCAACCTGTCCCTTCAGGACCCGCGCCTTGCCGAGGAATTCGCCGCAGTCGGCCCCTTTGGGGGGGCAGACCTCAGAGGTGATGACGAACTGACCGGAGGCGAGTTTTTGCTGGAGTCGTGAGATCATATAGTCACCAAAACCTGCCACAGGGACGCGGAGAGAACCAACTGCATTATAGTAGCAAGGATGGACAGGATTTACAGGACAAGAACAAAAAAAATGATTTCCATCCGGACTATCTGGAACATCCCTGTTAGTTTCTCCGCGCTTCTGTGGCGGATTTGACGGTTATTTGTCGAGTTTCAGCTTTCCCGGTTTGAGCATTCGGGAGAAATCCTTGCCAGGGGCGATTTTTTTCAGATTCTCCGTGGCCTGCTGTTCCTTGAGGCGCTGGTATATCTGGTGCCAGACGCACTCCGCCTCCGGGTCGGTTTCGCAGTGCCCTTCGTCCATGCCGCCGCAGGGGCCGTTCAAAAGCCCCTTGGGACAGACGGTTACCGGGCAGATGCCGGCGGTTTCGGTGAGGATACATTCGCCGCAGAGGGAACAGCGCTGTTCGAACTGGCCGAAGCGCCGGATATTGCCGAGGAAAAGGGTGTCTGCTCCGGCAATGGTCGGCTTGCCAGAACTGGCGGCGATGGATTGGACGCCGGCACCGCAGGCAAGTACGAGAAGGGCGTGAGCTTCCTCCACCATCTCCTTCCTGGTCCGCAGGTCGCGGCCGACTCGCAGCATGTGGCATGCCTCGTCGATGACGACGGAACCGGTCACCTCCTTGCCGGCAGAGGTGAGGGATTCTTGCATCTGCCAGATTTCTTCCTCTCCCCCCGATTTGCAGACCGTCGCGCACTTGGCGCAGCCGACCAGGAAGACACGGGAACGCCCGTCAAGGCTGGCGAGGATATCTGCGAACGGTTTCTGTTTGCTGACAATCATGGTTCGCTAGCGCTCCCCGTGAAAGGTGAATAGTGAATGGTGGATAACGCTGGAAAGCGCTTTCCACGCCTTTTTCTTTTCACTGTTCACTTTTCACTGTTCTTTTAGCCGACTCCACGGTGTTGTAGAGAAGCATGGTGATGGTCATGGGGCCTACCCCGCCCGGGACCGGCGTGATGGCGGCGGCACGCTCGCTGGCGGCGGCGTACTCAACGTCCCCCACGAGCTTCCGGTCGCCGACCCGGTTTACCCCTACGTCGATTACGACCGCCCCGGGCTTTATCCACTCCCCCTTGATCATCTCCGGCACCCCGACGGCGGCGATGACGACGTCGGCCTGCCCGACTTTGGCGGCCAGGTCCCGGGTCCGGGAGTGGCATATGGTGACGGTCGCATGCTGTTGCAGACACATGAGGGCGACCGGCTTGCCGACGATGTTGGAGCGGCCGACCACCACCACGTCCTTCCCCTTCAGGTCGACCCCCGTCTCCTTCAGCATGACCATGACACCGTAGGGGGTGCAGGGCTGGAAGAGGGGTTTGCCGACCACCAGGCGGCCGACGTTGTAGGGATGAAAACCGTCCGCATCCTTGGCGGGTGAAATGGCCTCCAGCACTTTTTCCGTATCGATCTGTTTTGGAAGGGGGAGCTGGACCAGGATGCCATGGATGCGCGGATCCAGGTTCAGCTTGTCGATGAGGGCCAGCAGATCCGTTTCGCTGGTTTCTGCCGGCAGTTTGTGCTCATCGGAAAAGATCCCCACGTCCTGGCAGGCCTTTTCCTTCATGCTGACATATACCTTGCTGGCCGGATCTTCACCCACCAGCACCACCGCCAGTCCTGGCTGAACCCCTTGGCCGGCAAGGGTTTTCACGTCGTTGGCTATTTCGCCGCGGATCTTGGCCGCAATGGCTTTACCGTCTATGATCTGGGCCACAGTCGTACTCCCTCCATGCGTTGTAATGTCCGGAAATAATAGAAAACGGGGGGGGATTTGTAAAGCCTTTTCCCGGGCAAAAAAAATCCTCCGGAGGCGGAGGATTCTTTTTCGTGCCGCAGGCTTAGCGGCGTCGAGTCAGGCGGCGGCCGACGGACAGCCGGCGCAGCTGCCACCCGATGGACAGGTCGGGGCATCGGAACTCTTTTTGCTGCCGTACCCTTCGGTATACCATCCGCCTCCTTTGAGGCTGAATGCGGTGTTGGAGATGAGCTTTTTCACCGCACCGCCGCAGGCGGGGCACTCGGTGGCAGGCTCGTCCGAAAATTTCTGGCGCAGTTCGAAGGTGTTGTTGCAGGCGGTGCACTGGTACTCGTAGACGGGCATGGATCGACTTCCTCCTGTAAAGCTATTGATTCATCGGATTATTTCCGAAATTTAAATATAATGGAGCGGGTCCCGGTTTGTCAAGGGGCCCGATGTGCTTCCCCCTCAGGCGAGCAGGGAGTCGACCAGGGCGAAGAGGAGACGGGAACGGTAGATGACACCCGTTACCTTGCCGTTCCGAACCACCGGGATACGCTGAAAGCGGTTGGCAACGAACAGGTCTGCCACTTCGAGAAGCTGGGCGTCCTCGGTGACCGAGATGGCTTGCCAGTCCATGATATCGATGACTTTTTTTGCCTTGATGGTGGTGGAAAGCGTGGCGTAAAACTCCGGCGATTCTTCCCTGGGCCGGCCGGCTCCGTTCGCCTCCGTTCCAAGGGCCTTGAGAATGGAGAGCGGGGAGAGTATCCCGGCAAGTTCGCCGTTGTCATTCACCACCACGAGGCCGGGGGCGGCGTTCATGTAGCTTTCGTCGCCGAAGTTCTTGCGCAGGATGCGGACAGCCTCGCCGACGGAGGCGTGGAGCGAAATCATGGGGAAATCGGTGATCATAATGTCGCGGGCTTTCATGATAACTCCAATGCTTTAATTGAGGAGGGCAAGAACTGCGTCCCGCTCGATGCCGGTTACCTCGATCGTCTTGTGGCGCGACTTGGCGCCGGCAATGATGGTTACCCGGGATTTCGCCACGCCGAGGAGTTTGGCCAGAAACTCCTGGCAGAGCTTGTTGGCCGCGTCGTCCACCGGCGGAGAAGTCAGGCGCAACTTGAGCTCTTCTCCCTGCACGCCGCACAGTTCGGTTCTGGATGCGCGGGGCTGGACGTGGACGGTAAAGATGACGCCGGCGCCGGATTCGGTGATTTTCAGAAGAGCGTCGTTGGTATCACGATTCATCGATGTTCAGCATTTTGTAGTGCGAGTCGAGGAGGGACTTGAACGACGTTTCGAACTGCAGCTTTTCCCTGCGCAACTCCTGTATCTGACTGGTCAGTTGGGCGAGCCTTTTTTCCGCATCGATTAGGATGCGCTCCGCCTTCAGTTCGGCCTCGGAGACGAGGAGGCTCGCTTCCTTCTGGGAGTTTGCCTTCATCTCTTCGGTGACCCGCTGTGCAGCGAGCATGGTCTCACGCAGCTTTCCTTCCCGCTCCGTCATCTCTTCCCGCTCTGTTGCCATCCGGTGCGCCTGTTCCTTCAGGTCGCTATTCTCCCGGAGCAGGTCTTCCATCTCGTGGGATACCATCTGCAGGAAGCTGTCCACTTCCTCCGGGTCAAGACCGCCGAACATCTTTCCCTTGAATTGCTGTTGCTGTATATCCAGTGGTGTTATTTTCACGGCAATCCTCCCCCGCTCATTTTCAGTCGATAGCCAAATTCATAGATGGAGCTGATGGCAAATTTCTGGAGAAAGTAGATCCCCAGAAGAATGACGAGTGGCGAGAGATCGAGGCCACCCATGTCGGGTAGGACCCTGCGGACCCGGTAAAGAAGCGGTTCGGTTGCCCGGTAGAGGAATCTGACGATCGGGTTGTAGGGATCGGGGTTGACCCAGGAGATGATCGCCCGGCCAATGATGACATACATATAGATGGTGAGGAGGATGTCGGCAACCTTGGCGACGGCGATGAGGAAATTGGCTACTACAAACATGGGCGCCCCTTTGTGCATGGCTCGGACAACCTGAAATTTATACAGAATATTCAATAGCATGTCAAGCTCAACACCCCTGGAGTGTGCCCCTTCGCAACTTTACAGCCATAAGGGGCGGTGGTATAGTAAGATTATAATTTGTTTGCTCTAATCAAAACTCAAGATCGCTGAACGTACGGGAGAGCGTCATGGAGGCAGTATTTTCGCTCAAGTCGGTGCGTGAGTTTTCTCCGCAGGCGGTGCCGGAGCCTCTTGTCAGAGACATCCTCAAGGAAGTCATGCGCATGCCGGTTACGGGCCCGCAGCGACCGTGGCAATTCGTGGTCATCAACGACCGCAGCCTCCTAGCGCGGATTCCGGATTTTCTTTCTTCCGCCCACTTGGTCAGGGAAGCCCCGCTGGCAGTGGTTGTCTGTTACGACTCCCGGCTGGGAGAGGACAAAGAAGTCTGGTTCCGCGACTGCACGACTGCCGCGGAAACAATCCTCGTAGTAGCCCGGGCGCGCAACCTCGGGGGGATATGCCTGAGCATCCATCCTCTGTTGGAGCGGGTGGCCGGGATGCAGCGACTCCTCGGACTTCCCGACAGCATCATTCCCGTTTCACTCGTCCCCCTTGGTTATCCGCGGGAACAGGAACACCCGGCCGGGCGGTTCGATGGCCGTCGAGTCCATTATAATCACTGGTGATATGCAGCTATCCCACCCCATCGACAGGGGAAACCCTTCACCCCTCACGGGGGCTGAAGGGTTTTTTCTTTCCGCCCGGCCGGCTTGTTGATCCGGGCGGTGAAAGAAACGGGTAGCACTCGTGACCGCCTGACTGGATTTCCCCGACGCTTCTGGTACACTTCAACCTAACGAGCACCACAACCTATTGAAATTATTTACATTAATTGTTTTTAATTGAACCGACGCCTTGTTTCTGGTATGTTCGCGGCTTTTAAAGGGGTGCGGGGGCGAAAAATGCGGGTTGGCAAGATGAATGAACTGGAAGAGTACCTGCATAAGCAGTCCCGGCTGTTTCTTGCCATGCTGGGATTTGTCCTTGCAGTGCTTTTGGCCTTGGTCGATTATCTGAATCCCGGCATCCATCTGGATTTTGCCTATATGCTCCCCATTGCGTTAGTCAGCTGGTACGGGCAGCGCTGGGGGGGAGTGGCCATGGCCTGCGGCTGTGCCTGCATGTGGCTTGTTACGGGGAAGCAGCCGCTCGACACTCTGGCGACGTCCGCAGTGAACGGACTGAATTTTGCCATGCTGCTGGGAAGCTTTGCTGCTTTCTCTCTGGTTGTATCCGCCCTGCGGCGGGAGCGGGTGGTCAACCGGCATCTGGCCCTTTACGACAGGGGGAGCGGCGCCTGTACCCGCAACTTCTTCACCGAACTGGCCGGCGCCGAGATCAGTCGGGCGCAACGCTACGGTCGGCCGTTTACCCTTGCCTGCGTCAATTTCCGGTATGGGGAGGGTGCTCCACCCAACCTTGGCTGTCGCAATGAAGGGGCCGTCCTGCGGAAGATTGCCCGTGCCATCCGTGTCAACACCCGCAGTTCCGACGTGGTCGGTCTGCAGCGGGACAACGAATTCGTCCTGCTGCTGCCGGAAACGGACAACGAATCGGCCGATATCGTGCTCAGGAAACTCTACGACCGGCTTGCCGAACTGCTCCGGAAAAACGAATGGGGGCTCCTGATGGGGGTCGGCGCGGTGACTTTTCTGCGTCCCCCTGAAACGGTGGATGAACTGCTGGAAAAGGCTGAACGGCTGGCGACAAGGGTGCGCGAAGGCGGCATGGGCAGGACTGTTCACGAGGTATGCACTAACCCGTCGCTGTACGCATGATCACCACACAACAGAGGAGGTAAGAGCAATGCCTGACTTTGGAACACCCTTCGCCGGGTTGGCCCATGACCGTAAACTGACCCACGAGGAACTGGTTCGCGCCATCAGGTTTCTTGTTGCGGCCGAGTACGAGGCGATCCAGCTTTACATGCAGCTGGCCGAGTCCACTGATAACAAGCTGGCGATCGAGGTGCTGAAGGATATAGCCGACGAAGAGCGGGTCCATGCCGGCGAATTCCTCCAACTCCTGCGGCACCTGGCCCCGGACGAGGAGACGTTCTATGACAAAGGTGCGGAGGAAGTGCGGGAGTTGATGGAGGAGCTGCAGAAGAAGTGCAAAGATAAGAAGGGGAATAACTGCAAGATGAAGTAACTTGCCGCTTCCCTGTACACTACGAAAGGCGCCGGGTAACCAGCGCCTTTTCTTTTGCGTGAACTCGCGAGGGCTGAGTGTCCTTTAGACTCAGAGCGGTGGCGAGCACTCGGGTCCAGGGTCACTCGGCTTCGACCGATTCAGGTATCAAACTGTTTTCCGGAAGCGCTGGACGGCAAAGGAAAGGATGACGGTGCCGAGGACGAAGAGTCCGAGCAACTGGGGCCAGAGGATGGACAGACCAACCCCTTTCAGGAAAATGCTCCGGATGATGACGAGGTAGTAGCGGAGGGGGTTGAGGAAGGTCAGCCACTGCACCGCTTCCGGCATGTTTTCGATGGGGAAGGCGAACCCCGAAAGGAGCATGGCGGGGAAGATGAACATGAACGAGCTCATCATCGCCTGCTGCTGGGTACGGCTAATGGTGGAGAGGAAGAGACCGAAGCCGAGACTGCTCATGAGGAACAGTCCGGTAGCGGCAAAAAGGAGGGTGAGACTGCCACGGATCGGCACTCCGAACCAGAAATAGGCCACCACGGTGATGAGCGCCACGTCGATAAAGCCGATCAGGACGAACGGGATGGTTTTGCCGAGGATGAATTCCCCCCGGCTGATGGGGGTGACAATCATCTGTTCCATGGTGCCGATCTCCTTTTCCCGCACCACGGCCATGCTGGAGAGGAGCATGGTGATTATCAGCACGATATTGGCGATGACTGCCGGAACATAGTAGTTGCTGCTTTCCAGGTTGTCGTTGTACCAGGCGCGGCTCTGCAGCACGACACCCCCCGAAGCTGCCGAGGTTCCCCGCTGCCGGGCGATCTGTTCTACCCGGAGCTGTTCGTTGTAGCGAGCGGCGATGTTCATCGCGTAATTGAGAACGATGCCGGCGGTGTTGGAGTCGGCTCCATCCAGTATGAGCTGCAGGGGAGCGGCGCGCCCCCCCCGCAGGGCTTCTCCCATCCCCCGGTTCATCCGGAACACCGCTTTTACCTCGCCGTGGTCCAGAATATCCCTGACACGCTCTTCCCGCTGGATATGTTCGGTCACATCGAAATAGCCCGATCGGACCAGCCGGGCGGCAATGTCCCGGCTTTCGACGCTGTTATCCAGATCGTAGATTGCGGTCCGTACCTGTCGTACGTCAGTGTTGACCGCATACCCGAAGATAACGGTCTGGAAGGCCGGAATAATGAACAGGATAAAGCGCATCCGCGGATCCCGCAGCGTCTGGATGATCTCTTTCTTCAGCATGCAGAGCAGGCGTTCGAACATGTGTCTCCAAGCGCGGAAGGGGTGGATTCACTAATTTCCCCTTCCGATCTGCAGGTCTCTTGCGTTACACGATCTTCTTCTTGAATTTCCTGATGGCCAGGGTTATCACCACACCACCGAATACCGCCAGGAATCCCGCCTCTGTAGCCAGGACCTCGATTCCCACATCCTTGAGATAGATGCCGCGCAGGATAGTGACGAAATAGCGAGCGGTGATGATATGGGTTATCCCCTGGATCGGCAGCGGCATGTTTTCAATGGGAAAGATGAACCCCGAGAGGAGGAAGGCCGGCAGCATGGTCGACACGATGGCAAGCTGGCTGGCCATCCGCTGGTTTTTCGTGATGATGCTGATGAGCATTCCAAGGGAGAGCGCGCCGATCAGGAAAACGACCGACATGCCGAAGAGCAGCCAGAGACTTCCCCGCAGGGGTATGTGGAAAAAAAACTCGCCAACCAGTACCGAGAGAAGCAGGTCGATGATGCCGACGGTGAAATAGGGGATGAGCTTCCCTGTAATAAGTTCCGGTCCGGTGAGGGGGGTGGATATCAACTGCTCCATGGTGCCGGTTTCCCATTCCCGTGCCACCGTGAGCGAGGTGAGGAGGGCGGTGATGACCATCATGATGACGGCAATGAGGCCGGGGAAGATATAGTTTCGGGATATCATGTCGGAATTGAACCAGATGCGGGGTCTCACATCCAGCTGTCCCACGGCGATGTCCCCGCCGGCGCGCCTGGCCTGCTCCAGGACGATGTCGCGGGAGTAACCCATGGTCACCGCATTGGCGTAGCCGAGGGCTATGGTGGCGGTGTTGGAGTCGCTGCCGTCAAGGATCGCCTGGACTTCTACTTGGCGGCCCGCTTCGAGTCGGCGAGCAAAGTCCACGGGGATGACCAGGGCGATGAGCGCATCGCGCCGGTCGATGGCCCGTTCGATTTCACGGTAGGTGTCGGTGGTGCCCTGCAGGGAGAAGTAACGGGAACCGGCGAAGCGGCTGACGAAGTCCCGGCTCGCTGCGGTGTTGCTCTGATCCCAGACCATGAGCGGCACCCTGTCCACGTCCAGAGTCAGCGCATAGCCGAACAGGAAGAGGAGGAGCAGGGGGATGGCGAGTCCCATCATGAGGCTGCGCGGGTCCCGTATGACGTGGAGAAATTCCTTGCAGGCGACTGCTTTTATCCGCCGGGGCTTCATCGTTTAAATTCCTGCTGTGGTGCTTCCTGCCGGTCACGGGCCTCGATGAGCGATACGAACACATCTTCCAGGGAGGGGACGATCCGCTCCAGCTCCACTGCCGGATAGCCGGCATCGGTCAGTTTCTTTTCGATGGCCGGAATCGCCTCTTCCGCCCGGTCCGCCACCACGTGCAGTCCCCGTCCGAAAAGGGCTGCGTGGCGAACTCCTGGCAGCTCCTCGATGAGTCCCATGGCATCCTGGGGACGGTCGCAGAATACCTCCACGATCTCTTCCGACATCTGCCGGTTCTTCAGTTCCTCCGGGGTGCCGAGGGCGATCAGTTCCCCTCGGTAGATGAGGCCGAGCCGGTCGCAGTATTCTGCTTCATCCATGTAGTGGGTGGTAACGAACACCGTCACCCCCTGGCCCGCCAGATGGTAAATCAGATCCCAGAAGTTGCGCCGGCTTATGGGGTCCACTCCCGAGGTCGGCTCATCCAGGAAGATGATGGGGGGCTCGTGGAGGATGGCGCATCCCAGGGCAAGGCGCTGTTTCCAGCCGCCGGAAAGGATGGCGGTGCGGGAGGAGCGGTGCTCCTTGAGCCCGGCCATCCCGATCACCCACTCCTTCCGTTCCCGCTTCTTTGTGGCGGGAATCCGGTAGATGCCGCTGTAGAAGTCAATGTTCTCCTCCACCGTCAGGTCGTCGTAGAGGGAGAACTTCTGGCTCATGTAGCCGATGTTCTTCTTGATCTCCTCCGCCTCGCGCTTTATGTCGAATCCTGCCACGGTCCCGTTTCCGCCGGAGGGGGGGAGGATGCCGCAGAGCATCCGGATGGTGGTGGACTTGCCGGCGCCGTTGGGGCCGAGGAAGCCGAAAATCTCCCCCCGCTTTACGTTGAGATTCAGACGATCCACGGCAACGAAGTCGCCGAACTGCTTGGAGAGTTCCGTAAGGGTGACGGCGTAATCGGTGACGGCGCCGTTCATCACACACCATCCTGGCGGGAGAGTACCGACACGAACACATCCTCCAGGCTCGGCTCGATCTGCCGGATGCCTCGGAGCTCGATCCCCTCCGCACTCAGCAGAGAGACGGCGGCGGTTTCTCCCGTGACAGGATCACCGGTCACCAGGTGGACCCGGTCACCAAAGAGCCCGACCGAGGCATCAGGAAACCGGTTGCGCAACAGGCGCGCGGTGCGGCGGGGGTCGGCGGTGCGTATTTCGAGGATTGCGCCGCGCATGAGCTGTTTCAGGTTGGCCGGGGTCTCGCAGGCGAGGAGCTTTCCCTTGTGGATGAGCCCCACCCGATTGCAGCGGTCTGCCTCGTCCAGGTAGGCAGTGGTGACGAAGATGGTGACTCCCTCCTTCAGAAGCTGGTAGAGGATGCGCCAGAAATCCCGGCGCGACACCGGATCGACGCCATTGGTAGGTTCGTCGAGGAAGAGGACCTTGGGGGTGTGGACGAGGGCACAGGCGAGTCCCAGCTTCTGTTTCATCCCGCCGGAGAGGTTTCCTGCCTGGCGTTTTCTGAAGGGAGTGAGGTTGCTGAAGGCGAGGAGCCGGTCGATTTTTTCGGCACGCCCGCGCCGGGGGAGTCCGTAGATGTCGGCGTAGAAGAGGATGTTCTCCATTACCGTCAGGTCGGGGTAGAGGCCGAAGCGCTGGCTCATGTAGCCGATGTCGTCCTTGATTGCCTCGCTGTCGCGCACCGAGTGCCGCCCCAGGACCCACGCATTGCCGTCGCTCGGGTCCATGATGCCGGCGAGCATCCGCATGGTAGTGGTCTTCCCTGCTCCGTCCGAGCCGACCAGGCCGAACAGTTCACCCGTGGCGATGGAGAGGGTAAGGCCGTCCACAGCGGTGAGCCCGTCGAAGCGCCTGGTAAGGTTTTCGGTCTTGATAGCTGGAGGGGGGGAAATCATTTGCCGGTTCCCGGTCCCCGGTCCCCGGCCCCTGTGATGATTTCTCCGTCCGCCGGCATTCCCGGCTTCAGTTCCATGTTCGGGTTGGGGATGGTGACCTTGATCCGGTAGACGAGCTTGACTCGCTCCTTCTGGGTCTGGACGTTCTTGGGGGTGAATTCCGCTTCACTGGCGATGAAGGAAATCTTCCCTTGGTAGGACTTGCCGGGGTAGGTGTCGGTGGTGACTTTGACCTCCTGGCCGAGCTTTACCTGTCCCAGGTCGGTTTCGTTGATGTAGGCCCGGACCCAGGTGTTTTCCAGGTCGCCGATGGTTATCACCGGGGTGCCGGCGGCCACCTGCTCTCCCGGCTCCACATGCTTGGCCATCACCATGCCGGCTGACGGTGCTACAAGGGTGGCATAGGAGAGCCGCTCCTGGGCGATGGCCAGGGCTGCCTCCGCTTCTTTTGCCTTTGCACGTCCCTGGTCAATCCGTTCCTGCCGTGGTCCCTTGCGGGAGAGGGTGAGACTTTCCCGTGCCAGCCGCACATTTGCGGTTGCCGCATCGGCGGCTGCCCGTGCGTTGTCCAGGTCACGCCTGGCGACCACTTCCCGCTCAAAGAGGCTTTTGACCCGTTTGAAGTCAGCCTCGGCGCGGGTCGCCTCGGCGTCAGCCCGAGCCAGAGTTGCCTCCGCCTGGCCGATCTCCTCCTTGCGGGAACCTGCTTCCAGTTCGGCCAGCGCCGCGCGGGCCGCCTGTACATCCGCTTGGCGGAGCGCCACTTCCTTGGCGAGGTCGCTACTGTCGAGACGCGCGACGAGTTGACCGGCCTTGACCCGAACTCCTTCATCCACCAGCCGTTCCATGACCCGTCCCGGTATCTTGAAGCTCGCCTCGACGGTGGTTATCTCGATATTTCCCGATACCCGGACAGAGCCGTCTGCCGTGCGGGAATTCCTGAGCATGAAAAACGCGGTAGCAGCTACCACCAGAGCCAGGACAATGATCACCACGAGCTTTTTACTCACCTAAACCCCTCCCGTTCTAAATTCCATAGTGATTTATACCACCTAATGACGCCGATTGGAATGCTTTGTGCTCTTTACCCTTTAAGACGTTGTTGACGAACGGGGGCAAATCCATCATAAGGCGGTGATTTCATTGAAAACAGTACTTATCTGCGATGACGAACCCATCATCAGAATGAGCCTAAAAAATAGGCTGAAGGAACTGGGGTTTGATGAAATTATGGAGTGTGGCGACGGTGAGGCGGCGGTGAAAACGGCCCTCGCCCGGATTCCCGACATGGTCATTCTGGACGTGGCAATGCCGAAGCTGGACGGCATCTCCGCAGCCCGGGAGATCAGAAAAAAGCTGAAGATTCCTATCCTCCTCCTCACCGCCTGCTATGATCAGGAGACAGTGAAGAAGGCAAAGGAAGCGGGCGTTGCCGCGCTCCTCACCAAGCCCTTCCGCGACCAGGACCTCTGGCCTGCCATCGAGCTCGCCTTTGCCCATGCCTCGGAGGTGGAGGAACTCAAGGAGGAGGTAGAGGACCTGAAGGACTCCATCGAGAGCCGGAAGGTGATCGAGAGAGCCAAGGGGGTGCTCATGCAACGACAGGGGCTTACCGAACCCGAAGCGTTTCGCAAGATGCAGAAGCTGGCCATGGACAAGCGGAAAAGCATGCGCCAGATCGCGGAAGCGATACTTCTTACCGAGTAATTGACGACCGGATGTACGACGAGCGGCCAGTTCCCGTCTCCGTCGTGCATCCGGGCTTTACGTGCTTCTTTTTTCCCCATTTTTTCCCGCGTACTGTATTCCCCTTCTGTAGCTCTGCGTAAAAACGCCACGACTTCCTATTTAGAGATTGAAAATCTTGCGTATCTCTTATATCTTGCCGTAAAATTCCAAGAGTACTCCCTTCAGTTTCCATCAATGCAACGTTTTTCGGGAGATCACCACAACAACCATGGTGCCACGCTTGTTTGTCCTTACCATGATGCTGCCGATGTCCATTCTTTGCGGCTGCTCAGGCACGCCGAAGAGCAGGCCTGATGCGTTGGCGACCCTTGCCCGCCTGTGTGACGCGGATGCGCCTGCACGGGCCTATGATGAGTACCTGAGCGTCGAGGAGACCTACGCCCGTGGGGAAGCATTTCTGAAAAACAGCGATGACCGGATGGCCGAAAATTATTACCGGCTCGCCCTGGTGAAGGGGAAACTGCTGGAAGAACAGATGGCAGGGAAGGGGGAGCAGCATGTTGCATCCCCCGCGAAACGCCCGGTTGCCGGTCAGGACAGGGTCTTGTCTGAGGTACCGCTCAAGGAGTCCCCTGTCGACCCGGACAGTCTGGTGCCGGAATATCCCTCTCCTGTAGAGGAAGCTGTCCCTGTCGAGCTTGGCCGGCCGATTGAAAATCAACCACTTTCTGAGTGGGATGGAAAGACAGGTCAGGCAGATGCTTCGCGTGCGCCGAAGGTTGGAGATGGGAAAGCAGGACAGGCCAAACGTCTTATTTCTCCTCCGGTCATTAAATCTGACCGAATAATCGGCGGTGAAGAGCAGTATGTGGTGAAAAAAGGAGACACACTGGGGCTGATCGGCGCGAGGCTGGGAGTCAGCTGGCGGTATCTCGCAAAGACCAATAATCTCGACCCGAAGCAGTATCTCTACGAGGGGCAGGAACTGAAGGTGGTGAACCGGAGGATCGTTCCCAAGAAGGTCAGGAACGGGCTGGTTATCAATATCCCCGATCGCATGATGTACTATTTCAAGCAGGGTCGGCTTGTGAAATCCATTCCCGTTGCCCTGGGGAAACCAAACCCTCGGGATATCCAGGAAGATGACGTCGTCTGGCACACCCCTACCGGCGTTTTCAGGATACTGGCCAAGGAAAAAGATCCCGTCTGGCGCGTTCCCCCCTCCATCCAGAAGGAGATGGAAGAGCAGGGGAAGGAGGTCGTCAGCAAGGTCCTGCCGGGGGACAAGAACCCGCTGGGTAAATATGCATTGCGGACATCGATACCGGGGATAATGATCCACAGCACTATTCGCCCCGCCTCCATTTACGGGTTCAGCAGCCACGGCTGCATCAGGGTTTCGCCCGGTATGATGGAGGACCTGTTCAACGAGATCGAGGTCAATACCAGGGGCGAAATCATCTACAGCCCGATCAAGGTGGCAGTCACCGAAGACGGCCGGGTGTTTCTGGAGGTTAACCGCGATGTGTACGATAAGAAGATAGACTTCGAAAAGGAAGTGAAAGAGGCCCTCCGAAAAAACAGGGCAACCGGTAAGGTGGACTGGAAGAAGGTCGATCTTGTTCTCAGGAGCAAGCTGGGGGTAGCCGAAGATGTGACGATGTAAGTTGAATGCCAGCTTGCCCCCCCTGGCCAGAAACTGCCAGTGTGTTCTTTATCCGATGGTGCTTGATACGTACGAGGCCATTTTGAAGGGACACTCCCGGAGAAGGGAGCGCGTCTCTCTTTTTTTGCGGTTTAATTTGTCGGTTAGGGTGGTAAAGGCCATCGTTGATGCTTATAGTAGTGAGTATGGCGCGCGAGTATGAGCATAACGGGGAGCTTGGAGATGAATGGCTGGCAATCGTCCCCCCCGACCTGGGAAAGGGGGGAGCCGCCGGCCCCCTTTCCGAACGGCGTGCCCACCTCTGGTCACTGGTCCTTGAGGCGCGTTATATCCCCTCGCGCATCGAACCTGACGACGGTGGGTGGATACTTCATGTGAAGGCGGCTGACTTTGCCGTTGCCTGCAACGAGCTGCGCCTCTTTGAGGAAGAAAACCGCAACTGGCCCCCTCCCGCGATTCCCCACCGACCCCTGGTTGAAAATACCCTCCCCACCCTTTCGGTGCTCATCCTCCTTGCCACCTTCCACAATCTCACCCGGCTTGGCATCTCCCTGTCCGGCCATGACCCCATCGACTGGATCGACCTCGGCAACGCCCATGCTGCCAGAATTCTGGACGGCCAGTGGTGGCGGCTCGTCACCGCCCTCACTCTCCATGCCGACTGGCTGCACCTCATCAGCAATCTGACGATCGGTGGTATCTTTATCCTTCTCCTCTGCCGCGAACTCGGTTCGGGTCTTGCCTGGAGCCTCCTCATCGGCGCCGGCGTACTCGGCAACCTGGCCAATGCCATCCTTCAGCTTTCGAGCCACCGGTCGGTCGGTGCCTCTACCGCCGTATTCGGTGCAGTCGGTATATTTGCCGCCATCAGCATGGTGCGTTATCCTTCCCATCTGCATCGTCGCTGGCTGCCCCCCATCGCTGCCGCCCTGGCTCTTCTGGCGATTCTGGGTACGGAAGGGAAGAACACCGACCTGGGTGCGCACCTGTTCGGTTTCGTTTTCGGCGTGGTGCTCGGAGCGATAGCGGAAAAGGTGGAGGGGAGGTACGGTCGTCCCGGCAGGAGGCTGAATGCCTTGCTGGCTCTTGTATCCGGTGTCGTTGTGGTGTCTGCATGGTGGTGGGCGCTGCTGTGTGGGTGGGGTTGAGAGCGTATTTCGACCACGTATAAAAGAAATATCTGCTGAATGTAAATACCACAGCGTAGGCCTTTTGCGTATACAACTCAATAAATACAGCTAGTTATGCTTTGGGCTTATCACCTTTACGTGCCCGGTGCTTTGAAATAAGTACAAAATATATATACAGTTAGCATCTCGATTTGAGGTGCGAACTACATTGTTAGGAATATTTAAAAAATTTATTCTGTTTGATATAAGGTGTTTATGGTTTATTTGTGAAATTATTTTTATTTTGGCCCGGTCGCTGCAATAGGTAAGACAAAAGCTGAGAAGCAAAAAAAAGGATTCGAGGAGGATGTCATGAGAACACTAGCTAATGTAACCGCAGCGATGGCCATGATGATCGGGACTGTTTCTTCTGCCTTTGCGGCCTCCGGCGCCCGGGAAGACAATAGCGGCATCTTCGCAGGGATCTTCCTCGCATTCTGCGCGCTGATCGTGGTAGCCCAGATGCTCCCGGCCGTGATGATGATGCTCGGTTTCGCGAAAGGGATCAAACGGGAAGTGGCCCATGAACATACAGCGCACTGAAGGAGGTGCGGTGGTACACCACAATAGAATAAGTATCGGGGACCAGGGGTGAAAGGGGGGCGATCGAAGGATCAGCCCCCCTTTCAGTTTGAGCGTCCCGAAAGCAGGGCAGAATACTGCCACGTTCTCAGGACAAAGGGCCGGGCCTAAGTGCTTTCGTTCTGGCTTGGTAGATTTTGGCAAATGGAGAGAGATGTTGGCTGCAGCACGGGAGAGAATGATTGGGGCGACTCGCTGGCCGCCCCTGTCACGGTGTCATCAGAACTGGATCTGGCAGCGCATGGCGGGACCTTCGCTTCGCACCCAGAGCAGAATCTTTTTGCAGCGGTCGCACCATTCGCGGACGTCCTTTTCGAAGGTTGCGCAGTCCGCTACGACTTCCAGCACTTCTCCCGGCTGCATCTTGAGCGACATTGTGGTAAGCCGGAGGGTCGGTTGCGGGCATTTCATCCCGCGGGCATCAAACGTGGTGACAGACATATTCATGCCTCCTTTCTATGGTGGTTAGTGGCGAACGGACCAAGCAGCCTGAGCGACTCGACCATCTCCGTGACAATTCTCGCAAACCGATCCCCTTCACCGGCGGAGACGTAGTCAAACCGGCAGCGTTCCTCTTCAATGCCAAACTGGCCGAGCAGCAGCTTCAACAGCCTGTTGCGCTGGGCAGTGCGGTAATTCCCCTCTTTGTAGTGGCAGTCCCCCGGGTGGCAGGCCAGTATGAGCACACCATCCGCCCCTTTGTGGTATGCCTGCAGGACAAACTGGGGATCGACACGTCCGCTGCACATTACCCGGACCACGTGGATATTGGGAGGGTAGGCGAGTTGCGCAGTTCCCGCCTTGTCGGCTCCTGCGTAGGAGCACCAGTTGCAGAGAAAACCGATGATCTTCGGCTCGAAATCTGCCGGCACGTTATGGCGCATCATCCGAGGGCCTCCTCCAGTTCCGCCGTGATCTCTGCGGAGGTGAAATGGTGTCCTTCCATGGCGCCGGCCGGACAGGCCGCCACGCAGGTGCCGCAGCCGTGGCAGAGGACCGGGTTGACGGCGGATTTGCGGCTCTCTTCGTCAAAACCAGTTGCCTTGTAGGGGCAGACAGCTACGCAGACACGGCAGCCACCGCACCGATCGGTCTGCACGGCGGCGGTAATCGGCTCGATCTCCAGCTTGCGACCGGGGACCAGTCCGGCAAGTACATACCCCGCAGCCGCCATCCCCTGCTGCATGGCCTGCTGAATGTCCATGGGGGCTTGGCAGGTTCCCGCCAGATACACTCCCTTTAGCTTGCTCTGGGCCGCATCGAGCCGACCATGCAGTTCTTCGAAGAACCCCCAGCGGTCACGGCTGACGTCGAGCACCTCGGCCAGGGTGTCTGCTCCCGGAGCAGCGATCATGGCGGTGCAGAGGATGACAAGGTCCGCATTAAGCTTATTTTGTTGGCCTGTGCTAATAATAGTTCCGCCATTGCCTGAATTGCAAGAGTAAAGTGAGATATCGCTAATATTTTCATAGCGAATCAGGTCCACGGCATGGCTTGTTACCGCCTCCCGGTAGAGAGAGGTGCCGTCCTTGCCGGGAAGGACCAGTTGCCGGTAGAGATGGGTAATCCGGATATCGGGGAACCTTGACCGCAGCAGGTGGTCGAACTTGAAGGCATACTGGCAGCAGACGCCCGAGCAGTAGGGCCGGTGCGTCTCGTTGAGGCTGCCGACGCAGTGGATGATGGCGACACTTCCCGGCAGCTTTCCTTCTTTCGTCACCAGTTCTCCGCCGGTCGGTCCGGTGGAGGAGAGGATTCGCTCGAATTCGTAACTGGTATAGACGTCCGGCAGTCTGCCGTAGCCGAGGTTTGGCAGGGCCGAGCAGTCATAGAGACCGGAACCGGTGGCGACAACGATGGCGCCGACGTTCCGTTCCTTCACCAGTTCACCCGCATCAAGGTCGATGATGTCAGGGCCGAGGGGGCAGGCGTCCTTGCAGAGGCGGCATTCGTCCCCCCTGTTTTTTCTGGTGCAGGTCTGGTGATCGAGGTAGGGGGCATAGGGGAGGGCACCGGCGAAGGGAAAGTCGATGCCCTTTCGTTCGCTCATGCCGCAGTTGAATTCGTTGGGCGCGCTTGCGGGGCAGGCGGCGACGCATTCACCACAGCCGATGCACTGGACCGGATCGACGTGACGCGACTGTTGACGGAGTTTGACGATGAAATTACCGTAGTAGCCGGTCACCTCCACCACCTCGGTCTGGGTCAGGAGTTCCACGCGGTCGGCGTGTTCCCCGTGGAAGACATCACCCATGAGCGGTTCCAGCATGCAGGGGGCGCACTCCATGGCGGGAAAGAGCTCTTCGTAGCGAACCGGCTTGCCGCCGATGACCGGGTCCTTTTCCACGAGCACCACGCGCCGGTCGGCGGCAGCCAGCGCGAGGGCGGCCTTGAGGCCGGCCGGCCCGGCACCAATCACGAGTACGTCGGGGACGATGTCCAGTTTCTGTTTTTCCAGCGGTTCGTGGAGACGCACCCGGGCTATTGCACTCCGGATGGCGCTGACTCCCTTGCTCAGAGCCCGTTCGGGATCGGTGGTCACCCAGGCCACCTGCTCACGGATGTTCGCCATCTGGAAAAGATAGGGGTTAAGCCCGGCGTTTTCCAGAACCCGCATGAAGTTCGCCTCGTGGTCCCGGGGCGAGCAGGCGGCGATGACCACCCGGTCAGGCTCCTTGCTTCGAATATCTTCGGCCAGAAAGCGTTTGCCGTCTTCCGAACAGAGAAACCCGCAGGTCTCGAAATAGTCAACTTCCGGCATGTCCCGGAGTTGTGCCTTGACCTGCTCCGGGTTGATCTTGCCGGCGATATTGGTGCCGCAATTGCAGAAGTAGACCCCTACACGCATGATGACCTCCCGACGGACGACAGCTCTCCGAGAATGCTGGCGATGACCAGTGGTACGGCCATGGCTACGGCGGGGGTGGGGAGTTCGCCGAACTGCCCCACTTCCGCCGCTTCCACCCCCCAGATCGTGATCTCGCGGGGGAGCCGGATGCCGAGGAGGCGCGCCGTTTCCAGCGCCGTGGCCAAGTCGGTGTCGTGGCTCGATGCGGTATGGCGGGTGGCGACGAAGTCGGCCGGCGAGAATCGGCGGAGCGTGCCGGGGGGGACGGTGCCGGTCACCATGGCATCCACCACCCACGCCCTGTCGAAGCCCGCCATTGCTTCCATGAGCCGGATTCCGCCGGTATAGAGTTCCTGGAGCACGATATCGTCTCGCCCGCCCAGAGTTTCCTGCAACCGACGTACGGTGACGATTCCGACGGCGTCGTCCGTGAGCAGAGGGTTGCCTATGCCGATAATGGTCGCTTTCGCGGTGGTCATCATAGATTTCTCCCCAGTTCCCGGAGGATATTACCCTGTGGGTCGCGGATAAGAAGCCGAAACGGCATCTGGCCGGGAAGGGCATGGGTGGCGCATGAAAGACAGGGGTCGTAGAGGCGGAAGGCCATCTCGATCCGGTTGAGGAGCCCCTCTTCGATAACCTCTCCTCCCTTGATGAGCCCCTCGGCCGCCCGCTTCACCGACATGGCCATGGGAGCGTAGTTGTTGGTGGTGCCGACGATGAGGTTCACCTGCTGGAGTACTCCGCGTTTGTCGGTGACGTAATGGTGGGTGAGGGTGCCGCGAGGCGCCTCCACCGAGCCGATGCCGGACCCTTTTATGCCGCGCGGGTCGGGGATGGTGCGTATGTGTGGAGAGATGATTTCCGGGTCTTCGGCAAGTTCCAGCATCCGCTCGGCGGCGTAGAGAAGTTCCACGAGCCGGGCCCAGTGGGTGGCGAGGCGATGGTGCACCGGCTGGTAGCGTCCTTTGTCGTTTTTCGTGCTGCCGAAGGTGGCAAACAACCGGTCGAAGTGCTCCTGTGCCCGGGGGGTCGCCATGCCGTCCGCAACGTTCAGCCGGCTCAAGGGGGTTGTGGTATAGACACCGCTCTCCGGGCCATCCACGAATCCCTTCCAGCCAACGTTTTTAAGAAAGGGAAACTTAAGATAGGTCCAGGGTTCGACCCGTTCGGCGATATGGTCCATGTAGGAGGAGGGCGGGTAGGTAACCAGTTCATTCCCGTCAGGATCCACCACCCGGACGAGGCCGTCGTAGAAATTGACCCGCCGGTCCGCGTCAACCGTTCCCATGGAGTAGGTGCGGTGGAGATAGAGGTCCGAGGTGACGAGCTCCCGGTAGACCGGATTGGCGAGCACGATGTCGGCGAACAATTGCAGGGTGAAGAGGGCGAATTCCACGTTCTGCCGGGCTGCCTCGACGACTTCCGTCTGCTCGGCCGAGGTTACGGGCCGGCTCCACCCTCCCGGCACTCCTGCCACCGGGTGGATTCCCCGTCCACTCAGGAGTTGGATGATGTGATGATTGCGTGACCGGCAGCCGATTACCTGTCGGGCGATGTCGAGCCCCACCTTGCGGGCCACGCCGAGGATGTTCCGCTCCCCCGGGGGAGCGTCGGGACCGACGATGAAGTCGGGGCCGCCGAGGGCGTAAAAATGGGTGGTGTGGTCGGTGACGAAGAATGCCATGTAGAGCAGTTCGCGAATTTTACGCGCGGCCGGCGGCGATTCTACCGCGAAGAGGTCGTCGAGGGCCTTGACCGATGCCATGTGGTGGGCTTCGGGGCAGACTCCGCAGATCCGGTTGGTGATGATCGGCATCTCCTCGGCCAGCCGGCCGATGCAGAACTGTTCGAATCCCCGCAGTTCGGGAACTTGAAAATAGGCGTTGGCCACGTTCCCCGCGTCGTCGAGGAAAATTTCGATTCTGCCGTGCCCTTCCAGGCGGGTTATGGGGTCGATGCTTATCCGCTCCACGTTATCTCCTGACCGTACCTTTCAGCAGTGATTCCGCCAGCGTGAACTTGTAGAAAGTCCCCGCGTAATCGGGGATGGAGCCGAGCACCTTGTCGATGTGCGCGGTAATCTCACTCTCCGGCAGCCCCTTCAGGGCGTCGATGTCGATGATGGAGCCGAGGGCTGCCACCATTTTCGCCCCCTGGTCGAGTACCCCTTCCGGAGCGCCGTAACATCCGGAACAGGGCATGTTGGCTTGGGGGCAGGGAGCGCCGCAGCCGTCCCGTGTGGCAATCCCCATGCAGACAAGCCCCTGCTCCAGAAGACATCGCTCGGTGTCGGGGATGATTTCCCAGGTTCGGTAGAAGCGCGTGATTTTCTTGTCTTCCTTGCGGCGGCCGCATTCCTCGCAAACCGTTGTCTGTCCGGCGCCGAGCACGCTCCCCCGGGGGGGGAGGGGGCCCCCCTGAAGTACCAGTTCCATGACGTTCCAAATCTGGTGGGGTTCGGGAGGGCAGCCGGGGATGACGTAGTCCACATCGACCACCTGTGAAAGGCTCTTCACCGTGCCGTAAAAGGCCGGCAGATGCAGTTCTCCCTCCGGCACGGAGGTTTCGGTCTGGGGGAAGATGAGGCCGTGATTCTCCACGGTGGGATTGTCCAGATAGATGCTGGCAAAATGGTCCACGGGGGCATGGAGGTTGGAGAGGGCCGGAATGGCACCCCCCTTGGCGCAGGCGCCGAAGGCGATGAGGAACTGGGACTTGCGCCGCATGAGATGGGCCATCTCCTCGTTTTCGGCGGTCCGGATTGCGCCGTTGAAGAGGGTCAGGGCGATCCCCCGGTCGGGCAGCGCATCGATGTCGCGCCGTTTGGTGTCCATGAGGCAGGGGCAGAACATGAAATCGAAGGCCTCGTCTATGTCGAGTAACCGTTCGTGCAGGTTAACGAGGGCTATTTCACAGCCGCCGCACGATGCGCCCCAGAACATGGCGAGTTTTGGTTTGTCCGACATAACCGACCTTTCTCCGACAGGTGAAATGGGGAGCCTGTCCAGGGTCCATTATCCCGGCGGCTCCGTTCTTGGGGGTAGGGATGCAAGATTACTGCCGTTTAATTATTTATGGGTAATTGGACTATGGTAAATGCCTGCGGAGTCCCCGATTGGCTGTTTGGATTCGGTGACGAAGTGTGGTGGTGAGGGTTAATTCGGGGAATAGAGGGATAGTCAAACGGGTAATAACGAAAGAGTTGCTGTCATTTGGCAGGGTTACGGACGGCATGTGGTGATACGGCAGGAGAATCATATCCCCAGGGCAGCCTGCTGCTCCATCAGGTATGTCCTGATGTCGCGACTGCTTTCCATGGTCAGTACTATCATGGCCATTTCCCGGGCGAAGGCCAGACTTGTCTTGCGGATGGCCTGCTTGACGAGCGGGATGTAGGGGGCAGAGAGGCTGAAATCGGTGATCCCGAGGCCGAGGAGGAGAAGGGCGTTGATCGGTTCCGCGGCCATCTCGCCACAGAGTGAGACCGGCTTGCCGGCGGCCCGCCCCACGTCGGCCACCCGCTTGATGGAGTGAAGGATGGCTGGGTGATAAGCGTCATAGTACTGCTTCACCTTGGGGTTGTTCCGGTCCGCGGCCAGGGTGTACTGGATCAGGTCATTGGTGCCGATGCTGAAATAGTCCACTTCCCGGACGAGGAGATCGGCGATCTGCACAGCCGCCGGCAGTTCCACCATGATGCCGGTCCGGATGGAGTGGTCGAACGGCTTCCCCGCGCGCTCCAGTTCGGCTTTGACATCTGCCAGGATTCCTTTGACGGTCCGGATCTCGTCCACCCCCGATACCATGGGGAACATGAGACTGGCCTTGCCATGGGGGGAGGCGAGGAGAATGCCCGCCAACTGCTCACGAAAGATTTCCTGCTGGTCGAGGGAGACCCTGATGGAGCGCCATCCCATGAAGGGGTTGTCTTCCTTGGGATAGGTGAAATAGGGGAGCCCCTTGTCGCCGCCGATATCGAGGGTCCGGATGTTCACCGGCAGGTCGGCGAACCCTTCCAGTATCTTCACATAGAGGGCCTGCTGTTCGATCCTGCCGGGGAAGGCCTTGCGTGTCATGAACGGGAATTCGGTGCGGTAGAGCCCCACTCCCTCGGCGCCGTTGGCGAGGGCGACGCGGATGTCGGAGAGGAGGCCGATGTTGGCCTTCAGGCTTACCCTCACGCCGTCGGTGGTTTCCGCCGGCAGGTCGCGGAGTTCCTCCAGTTCCCGCTGGCGCACCCCATGGTCGCGCTGCAGCCGCTCGTACTCTCCCCTGATCTTGTCGTCCGGGTTGAGGTAGATATGGCCGGAGTTGCCGTCGATGATTACGTCGTCCCGCAGGCCGATCTGTTTGAGCAGATCGGGGAGGCCGAGCACGGCCGGAATGCCGAGTGACCTTGCCATGATGGCTGCGTGGGAGGTGACATCCCCCTTTTCGGTGATGATGCCGAGAATCTTTTCGTGGTCGAGGGTTGCCATGTCCGACGGGAAGATGTCCCGGGCCACGATAATCCGTTTCTCCCGCAACCGGTCGCGACGATCGGAGCCGTCGAGAGCGCTGATGATCCGCCGGCCGATGTCTTCCATGTCCGCCGAACGCTCCCGCAAGTAGGGATCATCCATGCGGGCAAAGGCCTGCACGTAGTTCTCCACCGCCTCCCGGACGGCGCGACCGGCGCTGGCTCCCCCCTCGATGAGGTCGGTCACCTTGGCGAGAAAGCCCCTGTCCTCCATGATCATGAGGTGGGTGTGGAAGATGGAGGCATCTTCCTTCGACAGCATATCGCCAACCCGCTTTTCCATGTAGAGGGTCTGGATCTTGGTCTTTTCCAGGGCGACCTGGAAACGCTTGCGCTCTTCCTCCCGGGGGAGGACGGATTCCAGCTCCACCCCGGCGTTATTGCTGCGCTGGCTGAGGACATATACCTTTCCCCAGCAGAATCCCGGCGAAGCGGCTATTCCGATCAGGGAGAGGGGCTGGCGGCCTTTTTTCTTGCGGGTCGAGCCCCCTTTTTCTTCTTTGATCAGGCCGGCTGCCTTCATCCGCTCCAGTTCCTGCTGGAAGAAGGCGCGTTCCTCCTCCTTGCGGCGGATGGAGTCGAGGAGCTTGGCGTTGATAACGATGCTGGCTATCTGGTAGGCGATGGTGGTGATGGTGCTTATTTCAGCGGGAGTGAAGACCCGTGTCTCGCGGGTCTGGACGACGATGACCCCGACCGGGGTCTTCCGTTCGAAGAGGGGAATGCCGAGGAACGAAAGGAATTTCTCCTCCTTTGTCTCCCGGAAGTATTTATAGCGGGGGTGGGCCGGGGCATCCTCGATGGCCACGATCCCTTTCTGCTCCATGACGAGGCCGGTGAGCCCCTCCGAGGTCTTCATGGTGATCTTGCCGACCGAACTTCGGGAGAGGCCCTTGGTGGCAGCAAGGCGGAGGGTTTCTCCGTCGTCTTCCAGGAGGTAGATGGAGCAGACGTCCGACCCCATCCGCCGGGCAACGAGGGTGACGATGTTGTCGAGGGTTTCCTGAAGATCGTGGGAATGGAGGATCAGTCCGCTGATGTCCTCCAGCGTGCGTAACCCCAGGGTTTCCTGCCGTGCTTCGACCATTCAGGCCCCTTTGCCTGCAAATTTACCACTTTTCAGTATAGTCCATCCATCGGCAAAACGGAAGGCTGTGGGAAATTTTTATCGACAAGTAACCGTGACCCAGCAAGAACTTTGCCATTGGCCGAAGACGGCCGCCATATATGATTTGATAGCTCTATTTAAGCGTTTCTAAATAATCGGCTTGCCGTCTCTCCCGCCATTTCGACAGTAGTGCCGTATCATTATGGTGATATCACCGGTTATCTGCGGCGTTGGCCATGGGCCGCCGAAACGACCAGGCCAGGAGTGCCCCTCCGACCAAGATGAAAACGAGATAATCCAGGGGGAAGCCGGCCAGCCAGTGCTTGTGCCAGGGGATATGCAGCGGGGTGAATTTCGCCCAGCCGTACGCCGGGTTGAGAAGAAACCAGAGGAGGTCCTCCATGATCCAGAAGAGCATGAGGGCGCCGAGGCACCGGGCCTCCAGCCGCCAGGAAAATGTGCCATGGAGCGCGAGGGGAAGGTGGAAGGCAAGGAGCATGAAGGGGAAGACCCAGGCGTGGTAGCCGGTCATAGGCCGTCCCCCCCAGAAGATGTCCAGGAGCCAGTGCTTCTCGATACGCCAGGTAGGGAGGGAGGCGGCCCAGCCATGGGCACCCTCGATCTGGATTTCGGTCATAGCGAAAAAAAGGGCGAGCAGAGCGACCCAGGCGACGAGGAAGAGGGGGTGACGAGACGGGGATCCGGATTTCATGACGGACGCTTCCCGATAGCCGTACCGAGCACGATATCGAGCACATGCCGTGCCGCATCGGGCCGGCCGACCCGCCGGGCATTCTCCCCCATAAGGGTGAGCCGCTGTCGGTTGTCGAGAAGCGTGTTAACTCGCCAGGCCAGTGCCCCCGCGTCACATGCCTTCATGGCGGCACCGTTTTCCAGGAGAAAGTCGGCGTTGCGCTCTTCCTGTCCCGGGATGGGAGAGACCACGATCAGGGGGAGCCCGACGGCCAGACACTCCGAGGTGGTGAGTCCCCCCGGCTTTGTGATGGCCAGGTCGCTTGCCGCCATGAGCCGTTCGATGACACGGGTGAACCCCATGGGGAAAAGGCGTCCCGGCCGCCGCTCCGCCAGCCTCCGCAGTTCCACCAGCAGTTGCTCGTTCCTGCCGGCAAGAGCCACTATCTGAAAATCCCCTTCCAGCCGGAGCAGCCGGTCTGCCAGCACCTCGATTCCCCCCACGCCGGCTCCCCCCGACATCATGAGGATTGTCGTCCTGTTCGGATCGAGGCCGAATTCCGTGGCACACTTGCTTCGTGACTGAGGTTCACCGAAAACCGGCATGATCGGGATGCCGGTGACGTGGATCGTGTCGGCGGGGATTCCCCGCTCGGCCATGCGCCAGGCTACCTCCTCGTGGGCGGCAAAGTAGCCGCTCATCCGGTCGTGGAGCCAGAGGGCATGGATATCGAAGTCGGTGACCTGGACCCAGACCGGCTTGCCGAAGCTCCCCGTGCGAAGCTTCCGGGCCAGGAGCTGGGCCGGCAGGAAGTGGGTGCAGATGACGTGGTCCGGGGCGATATCCACGAGGAGCTGCCGCAACTTCCGGGTGTTGAGCCGTTCGACGGCGATCCTCAGTTTCGAGAGGGCGGAATCCACCCGTTCACGGTCGCTCTTGTCGTAGAGGTAGCCCCAGAAGGCGGGGTGGCGTTCCACCACCTTGATGTAGGTATCGGCGTAGACGGTCTTGAAGAGCTTGGGGACCAGTTCCATCAGGTCGACGTGGACGGTCTCCACGTCCGGGTACCATTTCATGGCCGCCGCTTCCAGCGCCTGGGCGGCCCGGACATGGCCGGCGCCGGCGGAGACGCTGAAGATGGCTATCTTCTGTTTTCTGCCGGAAGGTGTCATTGCAGAATCTCCTCTGTAGCGTACCTGTCTTTACTCCCTGCCTTTCAACCCTTTGCCCCATCCCCTCCACCCGCCGCCGGCCGGGCAAACCGGTAATCGTAGGAGAGGGGGTCGGGATGGTGACCTGCGATGATGGCGGCCACGTCCTCCGTAAAGACCAGTTCCTCGTTGGTCGGGATGACGAGCAGCCGAACTGCCGAATCGTCCCGGGAGATGCACCATTCCCCTTCGTCACCCACGGCTGCGCGGTTCCGGTCGTTGTCCAGGGCGATGCCGAAGCATTCCAGCCCCTGCAGGACCTTTTCCCGCAGCTGCCACTCCGTTTCACCCCCTCCGGCGCTGAAGACCACCGCATCCGGTCGGCCGAGGGCGGCGATGTAGGCGCCGATGTACTTGCGCAGCCGGTAGCTCTCCATTTCCAGGGCGAGCCGGCAGCGTTCGTCCCCACCGGCGGCCTTTTCCCGCAGCTGGCTCCGCTCGGCGGCGCTGCCAGTGATGCCGGCCATGCCGCTCTTCTGGTTGAGGATGTTGTCCATGGCCCGGGCGGTGAGATTCCCTTCTTCCATCATGAAGGGGGGAATCCCCGGGTCGATGTCGCCGCAGCGGGTTTCCATGACCGCTCCTTCCAGGGGGGTAAGTCCCATGCTCGTGTCGATGGAGCGGCCGTTTTTGACGGCACAGAGGGAAACCCCCTTGCCAAGATGGATGGTCACCAGGTTGCAATCGGCCGGCCGTTTATGGAGAAGCAGGGTGGCCCGCCGGGAGAGATAGAGGTGGGAGGGACCGTGAAACCCGTAGCGCCGGATGCCGTGCCACGTGTACCACTCAAGCGGCAGGGGGTAGAGATAGGCGTGCTCGGGCATGGTCTGGTGGAAGGCGGTGTCGAATATCGCAACGTGGGGGATGTGGGGAAAGAGGTCCCGCGCTGCTTCGATGCCGGCGATGTTGGGCCCGTTATGAAGTGGCGCCAGCTGCTGAGCGTCCCGGATGGCGTTAAGGACCTCGTCGTCGATGAGGGTGGAATGGGTGAAGGTGTCCCCTCCATGTACCACCCGGTGGCCGATGGCGCTTATGGCTTGCAGGCTGGAAATGGCCGGGGAGCCGGGATCGGTGAGGGCTGCCAGAATGGCGGCGATGCCGGCCCGGTGGTCGGGACATTCCACCTCCCGTCGGTAACCGGTACCGTTTGTCGCGGTGTGGGTAATGGTCGTGTCGCCGACGGTGATCCGCTCCACTTCACCGTGGGCGAGGACGGCGTGGTTGTCCCAGTCGAACAGTTGATAACGTATGGAATAGCTCCAGCAATTGAGGGTAAGGATGAGCACGGGTGACTCCGGGAAGAAGAGTGAGGGGAGGCCGGGAGGAGAATCCCGGTTCGCGGAAACCTTACTGTCTCACATGTGGCAAAGCGCGTCAACCCGTCTTGCGCTGAGAAATGCTTGAGAGTTGTGAGTTCCGTTTTGCTCAGCTTCCCCTCGTGCCGCTGCTGTACGGCTCATTTCGCGCCGGCCGATCGGCCGGCTTTGCTCAAATTTCGCCTACAGCTGCTGGCACTCGGGCACATTCGCTCCACGGAACGCTCAGCTCTCATGGATTGGTCAATAACCGGTCAATTGCCTTTACGCGTGCCCACTGTCTCCCGGAAGAAGGCGACAAGCCGCAGGCGATGGGGGGAGCCTGTTTCGATGAAGGCTTCCGTATGCTCTCCGCCGTCGATGGTCCAGAACTGCTTCGGCTCCCGCGCCAGGGCAAAGAGCCGGGTGCCGTGGTCATAGGGGATTATCGGATCAGAGGTTCCGTAGACGAGGAGGAGCGGGATGGGGGCGATTTTTCCCACGGCGTTTGCGGGACTCAGGTCGTCGTCCATGAGAAGCCGGGCGAGGGGCGTTTTGAGGAGAGAGAGGAGGGGGATGTCGCCGATCTTGTCGCGGACGATCTCCCGGTAGGAGAAGAAGGTGGATTCGATGGCCACCCCCTTGACGCCGGACCGGTTGCCGCCGCCGACGGCGGCTATGGCCTGGGCACCCCCAAGGCTCTGGCCGAGAACCACCAGTCGGTCCCGGTCCAGGTCCTTTCGCGTCCGGATGTAATCGAGGGCGGCCAGGGAGTCTTCGTACAGGCCGCGCCGGTCCGGTCTGCCGGCCGATTTGCCGTATCCGCGGTAATCGAAGACGAACAGGTTGAAGCCTGCCGCGGGGAGCCAGTTTACGAAGCCGAAGTGGGCGGACATGTTCTGGGCATTGCCATGAAAATGGATGACCGTGCCGTGGGCCGGGCCGACCGCCGGCACGAACCAGCCGGTGAGCCTGGTCCCGTCCCTGCTCGGGAAGGTGACCTCTTCGTATTTGAGACCAACATCGGCCGGCGTGCCGTAGCTGACATGGTCCGGGTAATAGAAGAGCCGGCCGACGCGCCAGCGGGCGAGGAGGACGAGGAGGACGGTCAGCAGCAGGATGGTCATGATTCTTCTCGGGTTCATGGGGGCGGGCCCTCGTGGGGAATGTTCCTGGCGGCGCTTTCTCCCATCATACCGGTTATGCTGGAGAAATAAAGGATGAAAATGCGGTGCGGGCCAATCCCCTTGCCATGGCGTTGTGCATCACGCATAATGGGGCCATGCTCCTTATCGCGCCACCCGTTGCCAAGCCGTGCGAACCGCCGGCCGGCATTGCACAACTTTCGGCAGTGCTTCGTGCCCACGGCATCCCCTGCCGGATGCTGGACGCCAACCTGGAAGGGCTCCTTTACCTGCTGGAGCGGCCACAGGTTGCGGACGACACCTGGAGCCGCCGGGCGCTGAAAAACGTTTCGAACAATATCGCCGCCCTGCGGGACCCCCGGACCTACGGCTCCCCCGACCGTTACGCCAGGGCGGTGAGCGATGTGAACCGGGTCCTCGCCGTTTCCTCCCGGGAAAGCGGTGCCGTCGTGGGGCTTTCGGACTATGAGCATCCCCGCCTCTCCCCCCTCCGGAGCGCCGACCTGCTCGCGGCGGCGGAGCATCCCGACCGGAATCCCTTCTACCCCTATTTCAGCACGCGCCTGCCGGAACTGCTGGATAACCTGCACGGTGGGGCGGTCCGGGTCGTCGGCTTCTCCCTCAACTACCTGGGGCAGGCGTTGTGCACCTTCGCCATGATCGGGTACCTGCGGCAGCGGTTCCCCGGACTCATCATCGTTATCGGCGGCGGGCTGGTGACATCGTGGATGAAGCGCCCCGGTTGGCGCAACCCCTTTGGCGGTCTCGTGGATCACCTGGTTGCGGGAGCGGGGGAAGTTCCTCTGCTGAAACTGTTCGGCGTCGACGGGGCGGGGCGGCAGCATGTTCCCCCCGATTACATCCCCCTGCCGCTGGACGCCTACCTCTCCCCCGGCTTCATCCTCCCCTACAGCGCCGCCAGCGGCTGCTACTGGAACGACTGTTCCTTCTGCCCCGAACGGGCCGAGGGGAACCGGTACCATCCCGTCCCCGTGGGAGAGGTGCTGGACGACCTGCAGACCCTGTCCGCAGAAACGAGGCCGGCCCTCATCCATCTCCTGGACAACGCCATCAGCCCGGCGCTGTTGCGCAGGTTGATCGACTCCCCCTTGCCGGCCCCCTGGTACGGGTTCGCCCGATTCGGGGAGGAACTGGCGGATGCCGATTTCTGCCGGGCTCTGAAGCGCTCGGGGTGCGTCATGCTCAAGCTCGGGCTGGAATCGGGTGACCAGGGGGTGCTGGATCGGCTGCGGAAAGGGATCGATGTGGGGATGGCGTCACGGGTGCTGGCGAACCTGCGGGAGGCGGGGATCGCGGTGTATCTCTATCTCTTGTTCGGTACCCCTGCGGAAACGGAACCGGCAGCGCGGCGGACCCTAGAGTTCGTGGTCCGGCACCGGGACTCCATCGGTTTCCTCAACCTGGCGATCTTCAACATGCCGGTCTGCGGGGATGAATCAGCCGCATACGATACCGAACCGTTCTACGAGGCGGACCTCTCCCTCTATACCGGGTTTCGCCATCCCCAGGGGTGGGACCGGCAGCAGGTGCGACGGTTCCTGTCCCGCGAATTCAGGCGCGACCCCGCCGTCGCTTCCATCCTGAGACGCGATCCCCCCCTCTTTACTTCCAATCATGCCCCCTTTTTCACCCTGTAAAAGGCCTGAATCTGTGAGGGACGAATGCCCCGTAGAGCGAATGTGCCCGAGTGCCAGCCGGTGTAGGCGAAATGGAGCAGAGCCGGCCGATCGTGTTCGAGTCCGTCAGGGCGAGTTGATCGACCAGCGCGGAATGAGCCATACAGCGGCGGCACGAGGGGACTCTGAGCGGAATGGGGCACTCGTCCCTCACGCCCGCGGATGCGGGCATTTCAGTATCATCCGAAGCGGTAGATCTGCCTCCCCTCCTGGTACAGTTCGACCGGACCGTCCTGCGACACCTTGATCACCTTGCCGAAAAAGGACGCCGCGCTGGCGGCCGTGGTCCGTCCCCCTCCGGTGACTACCTCCCGGGCATGGGAGGTGTCGATGATGAAGCCGGTTTCCAAGAGCCTGCCGCTCCGGCTGAAAACCGTCATCCCGTCGGAGGAGAGAAGGCGGAGCAGGGTCCCCGAATGCTTCAGGTCGCCGATGGTTTTTCCCTTTACCCGGCGGGTGAGGAGCCGGCCGATGGGGTCGTCTCCGCCGACTGACCCCTTCTTCAGGGAGGCCAGCTGCCGGGGGCCCCGGTCATGGATGAGGATAACCGTGCCGTGCCGGACCTTGGAGAGGGCGTAGACCGTCCAGATCAGGTCGTCCGTCGCCTCGCCAACCAGGCTTCCGGCGAGGAAGGAGCGAAAGATGTCCGGGTCGAAGATGGCCCAGCTTCCCTTGCGCCGGACGAGCAGCTTGTCGGGGCTGGCCATTACCTCGATTTCGGAGGCATCGTTGACGGTCACGGCAAAGGCCCCCGTCCCGGTGTTCCTGACGAGGGAGAAGATTTCCCGGTTTGTCAGGCGCTCGACATCGTTGTGGGTTTCGGCGTTGCTGGTCCTGATGATGCCGGTCACCTGCATCTGGATGTTGGCGACGAAAAACAGGTTGTTGCCGTCAATGAAGCGGTAGGCGAGGGGGTTGTCGAAGAAGGTGGGGGTGATGGGTTGGTAGGGCTGGAGGGGGAAGAGGGAATGCTTACGGTACCTGATCAGCCGGCGTAGTTCGGGAAGGGTGGTACGGTGGACGAGAAAGCCGGTGGTGGCCGGTGTCCCTTCGTACTGCTGATAGGAGAGGTTTTTCAGCAGCTGTATCAGTTGCTGGATCGGCCAGAACCCTTTTCGGTGGTCTCCCCGGAGGAAGCGTGCCACCGTGATGTCCATGATGGAGGCGAGGAGTGCCGTCCGAAAGTGTGCCGCGTAACCCTCCTGCCGGAATCCGGAGTAGAGTGCCGAGAAGGCGATGAGAAGCTCCCGGCAGAAGGCCTCTTCGGTGCGGGTGAAGGGGAGGGGGGCGCGCCTGGCGGTGAAGGTGTAAGGGCGTTCCTCGATGGAGATGCCGATACGGATGGCGGGCTCCGTCGCCACGGCTTCTTCCGTGCCGGCAATGAGGTCAACCTCGGCCCCGCCGAGAAAGGAGCGGATGTTTCCCCTCAAGGTATCGAATGCGGTGATAGGCATGGTCGCTCCTGGTGCGCACTATTTCATTCACCCCTTGCGGGATTCCACCGTAGAATTGTAACAGCTGCGGGACGGGGGGACAATGTCGAATTTTCCCCTATCCCGCCAGCACCCTCCCCAGGTCGGCGATCAGGTCGTCTGCGTCCTCCAGTCCCACCGACAGGCGGACCAAGGTGTCGCTGATGCCGCGTGCAGCCCGCTCCGCCGGTGGCATGGCGGCATGTGACATCCTGGCCGGGTAGGAGAGGATGCTCTCCACCCCGCCGAGGCTCACCGCGAAGGCCGCCAGCTCCACCTGCTCCAGCAGCTTCTTCGTCAACTCGAAGCTCGCCAGTTCGAAGGAAAGGACTGCGCCGGGACCGTCCGCCTGACGGTTGTGGATGGCGTGGCCCGGGTGGTCCGGCAGGCCGGGGTAGAGGACCCGGGAGATCTGGGGCTGTTCCGCGAGCCATTGGGCGACCCGGCGGGCAGTGGCCTGGCTCTCCTCCATCCGGATCTTGAGGGTCTTGAGCCCGCGCAGCACGAGCCAGCAGTCCTGGGGGCCGAGGATGGCGCCGAAGCCGTTCTGGATGAAGCCGAGCCGCTTGGCCAGATCGGGGTCGGCGACGACGGCAAAGCCGCAGATCACGTCGCTGTGGCCGTTGAGGAACTTGGTCCCGCTGTGGAGAACGATGTCGCACCCCAGTTCCAGCGGTCGTTGCAGGTAGGGAGTCATGAAGGTATTGTCGACGATGGTGAGGATGTCGTGCTCTTTAGCCAAGGCGGCTGCCTCGCGCAGGTCGGTGACCTTCAGGAGGGGATTGGAAGGGCTCTCCAGGTAGAGTGCCCTCGTCTCCGGCCGGATGGCCGTGGCAATTGCGTTGGTGTTTGTGGCATCGACGAAGGTGACCTCCAGTCCCCACTGGCTGAAGAGCCTGGTCAGTACCCGGAAGGTGCCGCCATAGACGTCCTCGCAGACCACCAGGTGATCGCCGGGGGCGAACAGGAGAAAGGTTGAGGAGATGGCCGCCATTCCCGAGGCGAAGGCGAATCCGTGGGTTCCTCCTTCCAGTCGGGCAACCGCTTCTTCCAGCGCCTCCCGGGTCGGATTGCCGGAGCGGGCGTAGTCGTATTTGCCGAAATGGTCCACCGATTGCTGGGCGAAGGTGGAGGTCTGGTAGATGGGGAGGCTCAGCGAGCCCGTCGCCGGGTCGATGGTCTGGCCGCCATGGATCAGTTGGGTTGCGAACTTCATGTCATTCCTCCGTTGAAAATGCCTGGTCGAGGTCGTCGATCAGGTCCTGCACGTCCTCGATACCCACCGATAGCCGGAGGAGGAGGTCGTTGATGCCTAGTTTGTGGCGCTTTTCCGGCTCGATGTCGGCGTGGGTCTGGACGGAGGGGAAGGTGATGAGTGTCTCGACACCCCCCAGGCTCTCGGCAAAGGATATCAGTTTCGTCCGGAGAAGCAACCGCTCCACCAGGGCCGGTTCGTTCACCTCGAAGGCGATCATGGCGCCGAATCCCTTCCCCTGACGCTTCAGTATGTCATGGCCGGGGTGGTCGGCAAAGCCGGGGTAGTAGACCTTCCGGACCTGGGGATGGTTGCGCAGCCAGGCGGCGATCTTCCCGGCATTCTCCTGCTGCCGGTCGAGGCGCACCGACAGGGTCTTCATCCCCCGGATGGTGAGCCAGGAATCCTGGGGACCGAGCACGGCACCCGCCGAGTTCTGGTGGAAGTAGACCCGTTCGGCCAGCACCGGGTCCTTCACGACGACCAGGCCGCAAACCGTATCGTTGTGTCCCGCCAGGTACTTGCTGCCGCTGTAGACCGTGATGTCCGCCCCGAGATCGAAGGGGCGCAGCAGGTAGGGGGTGAGGAAGGTGTTGTCCACGATGCAAAGCAACCCCCGTTCCCGGCAGAGCGTGGCCAGCGCGCCGATGTCGGCGACCTTGAGGAGCGGGTTGGTGAGGGATTCCACGAAGAGGGCGCGGGTGGTCGGCCGGATGGCGTTTTTCACCGCTTCCAGGTCGGTGGTGTCCACATAGCTGAACTCCAGGCCGTACTGGGGAAATATCTGCTCGAAGAGACGGTAGGTGCCGCCGTACAGGTCTTCCGTCACCACCAGGTGGTCGCCCCGCTGGAAGAGGAAGAGGAGGTTCGTGATGGCCGCCATGCCCGAGGCGTAGGCGAAGCCGCGCGCACCGCCGTCGAGGCGGGCGATCCCCTCCTCCAGCGCCTGACGGGTCGGATTGCCGGAACGGCTGTAGTCGTAGCCTGTGCTCTGGCCCAGCCCCGGATGGCGGAAGGTGGCGGTCTGGTAGATGGGGACGGTGACGGCTCCGGTCCGCGTATCCCACTCCAGCCCGATGTGTGCTGTCTCAGTTGCGATCTTCATGTACTACCTCCACAAAAGAAAATCCCCTTCCGGGGTTCGGAAGGGGATTCTTAGCTTACGTAAGTGATCCGCGCTCCCTTATCTCCCGGAACCTCTCGGTTCCGCAGGAATTGGCACCTTCCCTGACGGGAGGTTGCCGCGACGTCACCGGGCCTGTCCCTCGGTCGCTCTAGATAAGAAATGCTGCTATTCAATTGTTGTCTGAACTTTACTAAACGTACGTGTGAATGTCAATTTAATTTTTGACCATTTATGTCAGCAACTGTTTGTTAGAGTACACGACCTTGGATATGATGACAAATATGTTTGCACGTAGTGCGCAAATGGGTAATCATGGGGAAAAGAAAAGTAATCCATCTTTAAAAATGATAGTCGCATTTGCCAGTAACTACTGCAACCGAAGGGGAATATGATTATGGATTCTTCGAGTACAGCCGTTCGCCGCTCTCCGGAGGAGCAGGCACATCTTGAGGCGATGTTCATGGATATCTTTGAACATCGCTTCAGCTTCAATGAGCTTATTGGTCTTCACGTCGAGTCCCTTGCCCCCGAATCGCCTCGTCTTGCATTCGCCATGCGGCCGGAACTGGTCGGCAGCTATCTTCATAACCGGCTCCATGGAGGTGTCATTGCGACGGCACTGGATACGGTTGGCGGCTTTGCCGTTGCCGTGGCAGTTGCCGAAAAATATGCATATGAAACGGCAGAGCAGATTGTCACGCGTTTTGGTCGCTTCGGTACCATTGATTTGCGGGTGGATTACCTGCACCAAGGTATTGGCCGCAGCTTCCACGCCAGTGCGAAAATTGTGCGCCTGGGCGGGCGTATTGCCTCCGTGCAGATGGAGTTGAAAAACGATGCCGGACTGTTGATTGCAACCGGTACGGCTGCCTACGTCATCAGCTGACCTTCGTTCAACACGATATAGCCACCATTGTTCACGAAAACGCCGTGAAACCTTTTATGTCGAGGTTCCACGGCGTTTTCGTGGCTACTGATGAATTGTGCGGCAGTTCCCGGAATGACCTCCGGAGCAGACACCCCGATCGTTAGATCACATCATTTTGCCGGGTAGCATCTGTCCGCCGGAGTAATTCCAGAAATACTGATGGCTTGTCATGTTGCGAAACATCCCCGAGAAGTTCATGAACCCGCCGGACATGGGCATGGCCGCCAACTGCGTCTGCATCAGGTTCTGCATGCTGGTCATGAAGGGACTGTTCATGCCTGAACCGCTCGTTGCATTCGCATAGATGGCGGGCATGTTTGTATTGATCGTCCCCATCATGCCCCGGTAGCGGTTGACGTTTACGCTGCTGCCATTCATGACGAGCGCCGCTTGTCCGGCCATGAGCCCCGCCATCTGCCGGGCTGTTGTGCGCATGGCTTGGTACGGGGCAGCGTTTGCTCCTCCCTGGGAGCCGGCCACGTAATTGCCGAGCATAGAGACGCCGGTCGGCATGTTAAGCTGGTTTCGAAGCTGGGTCATGGCATCGGTCATGGTCATGCCGGAATTTGCCGCCATCTTTTCCCGGATGAGAGTGGACATCGGGCTGACAAAGTCTGTAGCACCTGCCGGCGCCGACATGACATAGCTGCCGGATACGGTCGTACCGGTATCCTCGTCAATGGTGGTTCCCGCAATTGCCCTGCACACGACCGGGTACTTGGCTGCATCTGCGGCAGGCACCATCAGGGTGTATGTGCCGCCGGGGCCGGTCGTGGTTTTCGGTTCCCCTGCATCCCACTGGTAGTTGCCATTCTTGTCGAGGAATACTTCTGCTCCGTTAAGATAGCCGTCGGCAACGACGCCGCTGACGGCTGTCGTTTGGGTGGTGCTGCCACTGCCGCCGCACCCGGTGGTGATGCCGATTGCCACCAAGCCAAGTAGTGAAATCAGTTTTTTCATGTCACAACTCCTTTACCTTTATGGTATGAACGTAGTTAGAAATCGTAGAAAACGGCCAGGCCGGTGCCGTAGTCGGGGCTTGACGTGGTGATCCCCTTGGCGAAATAGCCCTCGATCCCGGTGTGGTTTGTGGCCTGGTATTTCAGCTTCAATCGTGCTTCCAGAAGAGACGATGAGCCGTCAGCCGGCGCAGTGGCTCCCTTGAGTATGAACATGGGACGGAAATTATTGGTGACCTGGTAGCCCGCGCCGGCGCTGTAGCTCATGTAATTCTTCAGGGCAAGGTCAGGAGATTTTCCCTGGATGGTATAGCCGGGTTCAATGAACGTATACCAGTCCCCAAACCACTTGGAGACTTCCACGGCAAATCCTTCGTCGAACTCCCCGGTTCCCAGCCCTTTGTTCTTGTCGGCGGTGGGGAATTTAACAAAGAGATTGGGACGAATCTGGGGAATGGCATTCCCCTCCTTGAGGATGACGTAGCCTGTCCGGAACGTAACGTCGCCGATGCCGCTTTGTGCCTGTGACGGATTGCTGTTGGAGCTTGAACGGATGGTGCCGCTGCCCATTCCTGAACCCGAACCGGTCATCGCAGCCGCAACTGCCTGCGCCGTCATCGTCCCCCCCTGCATCTGCCTGAACTGTCCCGCTATCACATTGGTATTGCTCTGATAGACATAGGGGACCTCCAGGGAGACTCCCCAGCGCTCCGTTGGAGTGACCTCGACCGTCAGCGGAATGAAGACCGAATTAGTTGTGGTACCGGTGCCATAGTCCCCGGACGTGAACTCGAAGCCGAGTCCCACCGAGGCCGTCTTGTCTTCAGCGCGACCGGCGACCGGCATACTGAGTAGCAGCAGGGTGGTTACCGCAGCGATTTTTCCTGAAATTCCCATGTTCATCTCCTTATCTTCCCCATCTGTTCACGGGCAGCAACTGCATCAGCGCCGCATCATCCCGCCACCGCCTCGCATCATGCCCCCACCCTGGTTTCTCATGCCTCCGGCAGGGCTCTCCGACCGCATGCCGCTCGTGTTCCTTCCGGACCAGGCGGGTTCCCCTTTGTCGCTGCGCAGTTCCATCTGGGCGCCGGTGGTCCGGTTTACCAGCTTCTGTGCCAAAACATAGGATTTACCGTCGAGCCCCAGGGCTTTGGAGCCCTTGACCGTAATCTCGTCGTTCAAGTTGATGACGATTCCTTTCTTCTCCCAGTACGCGTGCGGTCCCACATAGATGTGAAACGTTTCGTTACCACTCTTGATTTCGACGATGATGTTTTCCTTCTCCCCAGGGTAGGGAAGTGAAATCGCCCGTCCCGACATGGTACTTACGGTGTTGACGTCGTACCCACGGTTAAAGTCCAGGCCGCTTTTTCCCTTGTCATCGCTGCCGAAAAACCCGGCGAAGACGGTACCGATCAGCAGGCAGTTGAGAATGGTTGCCCAAACGATGATTGAAAAAAAGCGGCCTGTGGTCACCACGTGTCACTCCAGATGTGTTGATAAACTACGAATGGGCCATTACATCCCGTGCATCATCCCCATACAGCCGGTCAATGATGCAAAAACAAACAACAACAACATCAACATCATAAACTTTTGCATACCTGAGTATCCTTTTTTCATCTGCGTGGAAGTTACTTGGTTGACGCGGCGACATGCTGTTGTTTTGTCGTCGCGCCCGTGCCGCTTGCATGCGTCTGCCCCGTCTGATGGCCGCCGCTGGTTCCGGAACCGCCTTGTTTCATGGTCTGTTGGCCGGATCCGGCAGCCGGTCCGCTACCCTGCATGGTGCGCTGTTGCATGCCATTGTCGGCGGCAGCGGGCATGGACGAGTCCATCTGATGAGTGCCACCCGTGCTGCCATGGCCCTGGCCGCCTCCCATGCTTCCTCCCCTGGCGAAAGCCTGACCGGCAAAAGAAAGAGCTGCGATGGCCGTTACTGCATAAAGTGCGGTGGATCTTTTCATTGGTGTGTTCCTCCCCAAAAGTTTTTGTGCTGCGGGAGGAAGTATTACACGGTCCATGCCAAAATCTTGCGGCATTATAACTTGCCGATATTAATGATGTTTATGCTTGTGGTACGGAAATATTGAAGATAATTTGGTGCAAGCTCTTGCACCTGTTGTGAACGGTTTTGCACTCCGTTACTTGTCGTCGAGCAGGTCGAATTCTTTAAGCTTGTACTGGAGCGTGCGGCGGGAAATCCCCAATTCCGTTGCGGCCAGACGTCGATTCCCCCCGTGCTTGCGCAGGGCCTTGGCGATCATCTCCTTCTCCACCGATTTCAGCAGGTCCTTGCCCTCGCGGGGTTCCTGCCCGTTGCTGCGCACCACTTCGTCAGGAAGATTGCTGCGCCTGATGAAATCCTTGGCCAGGATCACCCCCCGTTCCATGACATTCTGCAACTCACGGATATTTCCCGGCCAGGGATAGGTTTTCATCGCGGTCAGTGCTTCGGGTTCGACCCCCTTGAGCTTTTTGCCGATCTGACGGCTGAAGCGATGCAGGAAGTAATCAACCAGGAGCGGAAGCGCGTCGATCCGCTCCCGTAAAGGGGGGAGTTGGAGAGGAAAGACGTTCAGCCGATAGTAGAGATCCTCACGAAACCGCCGCTGTGCCACCTCTTCCTGAAGATCACGATTCGTGGCGGCTATCACCCGTACCTCCGCCCTGATCTCCCGACTGCCTCCCACTCGCTCGAAAACCCGCTCCTGAAGGACGCGTAGCAGTTTGGCCTGGAGAGGCGGCGGCATCTCGCCAATCTCATCCAGAAAAATGGTTCCCCCTTTGGCCAGCTCGAATTTCCCCTGTCGCGCCTGGCTTGCCCCGGTGAACGCACCTTTCTCATGGCCGAAGAGTTCGCTTTCCAGGAGATTTTCCGGGATGGCGGCACAGTTGAGGGGGACAAAGCCGGCCCTGTTTCGTGGGCTGAGCAGATGGATGGTCCTGGCCACCAGTTCCTTGCCGGTGCCGCTTTCTCCATAAATAAGCACGTTGGCAGTGGTGGAGGCCACGTCATGCACGAGTTTTTGCACCACCTTCATTGCCTGCCCGGCAAAGATGAGCTCTTCCGGTGGCAGTCCGGACGCTTCCGCTTCTTTGAGAGAGAGGTATTCCCGGGAACGCCCCTGGCTTTCGATTGCCCGGTTTACCAGGGCAAGCAGCGTATCGGGATTTTCCAACGGTTTGGTGAGGAAATCCACGGCACCCTCTTTCATGGCGCCAACCGCCTCGTCTACTCTGCCAAAGGCGGTTATGAAGATGAACAAGGGGGGATTCGGGTCGTGCCTGGTTTCGCGAAATAGCTCCAGACCGGTCTTGCCGGGCATCTTCAGGTCGGTTACCACCAGATCGAAACTTTCCTGTCGCAACAGATGCAACCCCCTGAGCCCATCTTTGGCGGTCAGTACCTCGTGGCCATCGTCCTCCAGGATCGTCTGCACGAAACTCCTGAAGGTTTCATCGTCTTCAACCAGTAGAATGTGTCCCTTCATGGTCAACTCCTGCCTTGGTGATTCCTGCGGACAGGAATGGTGATGGATACGGTCGTCCCTTGCCCCACAGTGCTGTGCACTTCGATACTGCCACCATGCTCTTCGGTGATTTTTTTGCACAGCGCCAATCCCAGTCCGGTTCCTTTGGCTTTGGTGGTAAAAAACGGTTCGAAAATCCTCGGCAGTTCGCCCGGGCCAATACCGTGTCCGCTGTCCTTCACCCTGATCACCACCTGTTTGCCATCAGCACCTGCCGTTATCCGGAGCGTGCCGCCTTCAGGCATGGCCTGGATGGCGTTCTTGCCCAGGTTGAGCAGGGCCTGGCCCAATCTGTCCCGGTTTCCGGTAATCAGCATCCCTTCCGGGCATTCAGTGATGATGTTTACATGGAGTTGTTCCGCTTCATGGCGAAGAAAAGCCGCAGTATGGGCTATGACCTCGCACATATCTACCGTGGCCATTGCACGGTCGCTTCTGGCGTAGGCGAGAAGGTCGCTGACGAGCGTTTCGAGGCGCTGGGCTTCCGCCACGATGCGCCGGGCAAAGCCGCTGTTTCGCTCATCCTGCGGCTTTTTCTCGATTATCTGGGCATATCCCTTGATGCCTGCCAAAGGGTTTCTGATCTCGTGGGCGAGCATGGCGCCCATCTCGCCAAGTTGTGCCAGGTTTTCCCGCCGCGCCATTTCAAGCTGGCGCCGTTCTTCTCGCCGGGTCAGGCGATAGAGCGCCACGGCCAAGATCCAGCCTGCGGCGAGGAGGCAGAGAAGGATTGTCATATTTAGCCGGGCGCGCCGGATAACGGCGTCGGCACGGTAGGTGTGGAGCGTCAGCCGGAGAGCGAGTGTCTCACCGGGGAGATACAGGGGAGAGTTGAACTCGAAAGCGTTCTCTCCCGTGCGCAGGGTAATCCGTGTGCTGGAGGTCGCTCCATCCTGAAGCGTAGCTCGTGGCATGGTTCCCTGGAGAGGCGTGCCGATCAGGTCCGGGTTGGTGTGAAAGCGGTAGAGACCCTGCCGATCCACCAGGGCGAAAAATGCTATGTCATGCGTCCGGAAGGTACTGAGATTCCGCAATGAGGGATCATGGAGGGCGATGTTTTCTATGGCGGCGGTGAGAGACAATGCGAGCCCGCGCAGGTTTTCCTCGGCTACCGGGCGGGCGCTCAGATAATTGCTTATGGCAAACCAGGTAAGGGCAGCGGATAAAAGAATTCCGCCTAAGAGTACGAGCTTTCTCATCCGGCTTTGCAGTCAGAGCGCAACCGGGACACGTGCTTTCCCGGCTCGCCCCTTCTGTTTTACCTCCCCAAGGGATACACCAACCACTGCTCGGCTGCAGTTAGTGCCGTATCGTTGAGTTTACCACCTTTCTCAGCGTTTCGGGGAGGTACTACCGATTTTCGCACGTCTTGAGTCTGACGCAGGGGATCCGAAGGCGGTCTGCAGATATGAAGGCGCCGTGAAGTCTTGCAGGTGAACATCCACGACGGCATTAGGTACCAAAGTGATTGTGCATTGACTTCTGGTTACCCGACGTCATCCGTTTCGCCGAGCAGAATCCTGATCACCTGGTTGGCCTGGTGGGAGGCGGCGATGCCGACGCGGGGGGCCATGAGGCCGTTCCCCGGTTGGGCTTCTGAGGTGAGATCCCCCACGAGGTAGAGGCGGCGGGAGATTTTCCGGGTGGTGATGGTGTTGTTCGGGCCGTACCCCGCCAGTCCCGAGGCGGCCACTACCATGGCGTCCGCCATGTTAGTGATGACGGAGTCCACCAGCATGCTCTTCATGTCTGCCCGGTCGAACGCTTCCACCACCACGCTGCAGCCGGCGAAAACGGCCGGCACATTGTCCGGGTCGAGCAGGATACGGTGGGGGGTTACGGCGACATAGGGGTTGATGCGGCGCAGCGTCTCGGTGAGGGCGTCTACCTTGAAGCGCCCCAGCTGGTCGACGAAATACTGCTGCCGGTTGAGGTTGGACGGCTCCACCACGTCGAAGTCGGCGATGACGAGCTCACCTACCCCGACCCGCGCCAGGGCCACGGCGACGGTGGAGCCGAGCCCCCCCACGCCGGCGATCCCCACCCGGGAACCTTTCAGCCGTTCATAGACCCGCGGGGTGTGGCGGGCGACCAGCAGGTGCTCGAGCTCCTCCCGGGGCGGGATTTCCCCCCGCCGGATCAGGTAGAGCTCGTCCCCCTCGTTGACCGTCGTGTCGGGGGGGACCGGAAAGCCGTTCAGGATGACCAGGTCGGCCCCCGGCTTGAACCGGTCCCGGACGACATCGACCCGCACACCGTCGGCCACGTCGGCCCTCTGTTCATTCACCTTTATCTGCATGGATACCGTCTCCGGAGTTTTGCACGGACGTTCAGCCGAGTCGCTTGAGCTCGGCAAGCAGGGCGTCTTTGTCGAGGGCTTCCCCCGTTTTGATCCCCAAGCCCCCTTCCTGGGCCCGATAGATGTCGAACCTGGGGGAACGCTGGCCGTCTTCCCCCGTCACCAGTCGCGAGGAAACGATGCCGATGTCGGCGAGCTGGGGCTGGCTGCAGGAGTTCTGGCAACCGGAGATGGCCCAAGTGAGGGACTCCGCTACGGGGCCCATGGCGTCGATGACTTCGCGTGCCACGTCCCGGGTCGGCGTGAGCCCCATGATGCATTCGTGGCTGCCGGGGCAGATGCGGAAGGTCACCCGCGCCTCCCGTGTGTCAGTGGTAAAGCCGGTCCGCACCAACGCGTCCCGACCAGAATCGGTATCGCTGCCGGCCGGAAGCGTGACGGCCATGTTCTGGGTGCCGGACACCATGAGCATGCCGCCGGCGTGGGTGTCGGCAAATACGGCCAGGTCGCGAAGATTGGCACTTGTCATCTCCCCGGCGAAGAATGGCACCTCGATGTGGTTTCCCCCGTCCATGTCATCGGGAACAAGGGATTCGGGAAGCCCCGTGACGGGGGGGAGCTCTTCGTGGGCGGTTGGTTCCGCCTCTATGCGCCGGAGCAGCTCTTCTCGCCCGATCTCCCGCACCAGGTGCTTGAGCCGTTTCCCCGCGGGGGTGTGCGCTGCATAGACCCGGATGATCGCCTCTATCAGGGGGATGAGTCGCGTTTCCGCCACCGCCTCAGCCAGCAGGAACCCCTCCTGGGGCTCCCGTCCCAGCCCTCCGGCAATCCACACGTCGTACCATGCCTGGCATCCTTCCGTCCGCGCCAGGACAAGCGCCACATCCTGGATCAGGTGCCGTTTCTTGGCGGTGCTCGCCTCGATACCGATCTTGAACTTCTTCGGGAGCCGCTCGAAGCGGGGGTTGCCGGTGAAGTGCCGGTGTAGCCGGCGCGCCAGCGATTCCAGAACTGGAAAGCCGGTCGTTCCCTGGCTGTTGCAGGTAACGCCGCGGACCGCTCCACCACAGGCCCCGCGGGAGGTGAGCCCGGCCCGGCCGAGTGATCTCTTTACGTCGGGAAGGCTTTCTTCCCGGATCCAGTGGATTTCAATGCTGCCGCGGACCGTCAGGTGCACCAGCCCCCGACCGAACTGCTCCGCAATCTCCGCAACGGCGTGCGCCTGTCCGGCGGAAATCGCCCCCGCCGGCAGCTTGACCCGTTGCATGAGGAAGCCCTCCTGGCGCTGCCGGTAAATGCCGTCAAGCCGATATTCCGTGCCGTGTGTCGTCATCGTGAATCCCTTCCGTGATCATGTGAGATGTGAAGATAGACCGTAACGCCGGTCTTTTTCAACTGGTTTCTTTCGGAGACTTGTGGCCACCATGTTCTTCCAGGATTTCACCTTTGTCAAGAGGATAAGTGGTGTTTTGGCTGAACCTGTTGCTTATTAATATAGTCAAGATTAGGTCGTTGCATGCGACGTTCAGGATTATTGTCAATCTGAATGTTGTGTGACAATTCTCGCCGAAAGGTGGTCGGGAAAAGGCACGGCGTTTGCATCGATTGTTTACGGGTAATCTGTTATACTAATATATAGATGAAGTTAGGTTAAGGATGCACCATGCGTATTCTGGTCGTTGAAGATGATGTGAAAACAGCCGCCTATCTGCGACAGGGGCTTTCCGAGAACGGGATGAACGTCAAGGTCGCCCATGAGGGGGACGAGGGGCTCAACCTCGCCCTCACCAGGGAGTTCGACCTCATTATCCTCGACGTCATGCTCCCCAATCTGGACGGGTGGCAGGTCCTGAAAAAGATCCGCGATCGGGGGAAGGGAATCCCCGTTATCTTCCTGACCGCCCGGGATGCGGTGCCGGACCGGGTCAAGGGATTGGAGTTGGGGGCAGACGATTACCTGGTGAAACCCTTTGCCTTCTCCGAGCTCATCGCCCGCATCAGGAACATCGTTCGTCACGGTCCCGCCAAACACGATGACGTTTATCGTGTGGGGGACCTCGAGATGGACCCGATTGCCCATACCGCCAAACGTGCAGGGAAGCGTCTCGATCTCACCCCAAAGGAATTCGCCCTCCTATCGCTCCTGATGCGGCGGACGGGCGAGGTGCTGACCAGGGTCCGGATTGCCGAGCGGATCTGGAACATGGAATTCGAGAGCGACACCAATGTGGTTGACGTGCACATGCGGCGCCTGCGCGCGAAAGTCGATGACCCCTTCGGCAGGAAGCTGATCCATACGGTCCGGGGGGTCGGTTATGTTCTGGAAGAGCGTGAGTCATGAATAACAAACTGGCCTTTCCCCGTATCTTTTCCCTCGTCGGCAAGCTGACGGTCCACTACACCCTGTTCACGTTCCTGATACTTCTGACCTCTACCGTCCTGATGTACTGGGGGCTGATCAGCTCTTTCGACAGGCGCAACGCAAGCTATCTCGATTCCCAGGTCCAGCTCATCGGGGAACTGTTGCAGAAGGGAGATCAAGAGGCCTTAAAGAAGGAGGTTCTGTACGAACATGTACCCGCCGAATATATCCGTCATTATGAGCGGGTTCTGGACGAGGGTGAACGTGTCCTGCTGGAAACCCCGGTGATGCAGAAGCTGGTTCCACCGCAACTTTTCACTGCGGAGTCTTTCAAAGGGAATATGAAGGCGCAGCGGTTTGCCGACGGCAACCTGTACGTGCTGAAATCGGCCTGGTTCCCTCTGGCGGGGGGGGGGAAGCGGCTTGTCCAGGTGGTGCTGGAAATATCCCAGGTGGAAAAAATCAGGGCGGATTATCGCCATAAGCTCCTGGCGGTGCTTCTTGTAGGGGTCTTACTCTGTGCAGGGGCCGGCGTCTTTATCGCGCGCTGGGACCTGCGGCCTCTCCGGGAGATCACGGATACCGCCCGGAACATTACTGTGTCCAATCTGGACGAACGTATCTACAAAGAGTCGTTTCCCCAAGAACTCCGGGTGCTGGCAACGGCTTTCGACGGCATGCTCGATCGCCTCAAGAATTCATTCGAAAGCCTTTCCGATTACAGCGCCAATCTTGCCCACGAACTGCGGACCCCCATCAGTATCCTCATGGGAGAGGCGGAGGTGGCTTTGTCACGGCAGAGGAGCGCCGAGGAGTACCGGCGGGTGATCGAGTCGGAACTGGAGGAGTGCCAGCACCTTACGCGGCTGATCGAAAGCCTCCTGTTTCTTGCCCGGTTCGACAGACACGAGATTGAACTGAAACCGGAAGAGGTGAATGTCTGTGAGTTGGTCGAGGGTATATGGGAATATTACGGCCCACTGGTGGAAGAGCATGGCATCACGTTCGACTGTACGGGTGATGTGCTCCTGAGGGGAGATCGGGAACTGCTTCGCCGGGCTTTCGGCTATCTCCTCCATAATGCCATTGTCTATAACAAGGAGGGGGGCAGGGTGGCGGTGGCGATGCACTACAGGGAGGACCGTTCCCCTGAAATCCGTATAAGCGACACCGGTTGCGGCATATCTCCCGAGAACCTCCCGCGCATATTCGACCGTCTCTACCGGAACGGCCGGTCCAAGCAGTTGTCGCCCATGTGGCCGGGGCTGGTGCTTCCCACCGCCAAGGCAATCATGGAGATCCATGGTGGTACGATCACCGTCGAGAGCGAACTGGACCGGGGGACCACCTTTACCCTCCGGTTCCCTCCTCCCACCGCATGATGCATTCTGGAAGATGACGAAATCGTAATCTTGTTGTAATCTTGCCGTGCGGCACTTTCCGTACTTTTCTCCGCCACCCCGGTTGTATTCCGAAAAACACCATCCTTTCTTTTCCCTGTACCAAAAGGTCCCGATTCCGGGACCTTTTTTTTATTTTGAAAAATGCAAATCATTTCAGTGGTTATCCGAACGTTGGATGTCTTCCTCGGCATATGTCGGACGAATCGGGCACGGCAGTTGCCAATATACGTATGAAAAGAAAATGCGTGGCGGACAAAACGGTTAATTTCCAATAACAATCGGGTAACGGTGAGATCAGGGTCGTTACTCACAACATACATCGGATGATGACGACACCTTTGGCGTCATCATGGCGATGCCAGCACGGAGGGGGCAGGGCCTACCGGGTTTTCACCGACTGGTCCTGCAGTGCACAAAGAAAAGGGGGTGGTTACAGCGAAAGGGTAATCAATGGGCAGTACGTAACCAGCAGTATGAAGAAATCAGCGGAAATGAAAGAAAAAACCAAACACAAGATCAAGAAAGGGAGAAAAAGATGAACGCATCGAAGATTCTAGTCGCGGCAGCTATGCTGACACTCGCGGCCTCGGGCAGCGCTTTCGCCTTCCATGACGGCGGCGTCGCCTACTGCGACGGTTGCCATACCATGCACAACTCTTCCGGCAACAAGTCCATGTCCGGCGGTCGCAACACTGCCCTCACCGGTTGGAACGCCGCTGGCAAAGCTTCCACCACTCAGTTCCAGGGCAATGCCTTCCTGCTCCAGGGCTCCGACGACAGCTCCACCTGTCTTAACTGCCATGCTGCCAACGATGCCACCGGAAGCGGCTATCACGTTATGACCTTCCCCGCTCCAGCCGTCAACGCTGCTGCGCCGGTCGAGCGTACCCCCGGCGGCGACTTCGCCTGGTTGACCCAGACCTTCCCGAAAGCCGGCTATGCTGCCCAGAGCATCGGCGAGCGCCATGGCCACAACGTAGTTGCCCAGGATTACGGCTTGACTGCCGACGCCACCCTGCTGACCGCCCCGGGCGGACAGTATGACGCGAAAGCGCTCTCCTGCGCAAGCTGTCACGATCCCCACAGCCGCGCCCGCATCGTCGACGCCAACGGCACCATCGCCTATGCCAAACCGGGTCAGAAGGTTCTGCCGATCGGCGCGTCCGGTTCCTACGGTGCAGTAGCCGACGCTAACACGGCTACCGGTGTGTACCGCCTCCTGGGTGGTGCCAACTACTCCCAGATGTCCTATAGCAACCCGCTGGCATTCAACGCTGACCCGCCGGTTGCCGTTGCTCCCAGCGCCTACAACAGAACTGAAGGAACATCCGACACCCGCGTCGCTTACGGCCAGGGGATGTCCGAGTGGTGCTCCAACTGCCACCGGTCGATCCACAACGACAACACCAACGCCGCCAACACCGCCCTTATCCACCCGGCCGGCAACGGTGCCAAGCTGACCGCCGCCGCCAATGACCTGAACGGCAATGCCACCGGCACCACCATCGCCGCTCTTTACAACGCCTACAAATCCTCCGGCGATCTGACCGGCACCCAGGCCGCTTCTTACAGCTCCCTCGTACCGTACGAGGAAGGGACTGGCGTCATCGCTACCCTGGCTGCCCATGCGGACACCACCGGCACCCAGACTGCGGGCCCCACGACCGGCGCTGAAAACGTCATGTGCCTCTCCTGCCACCGCGCCCATGCCACCGGCTTCAACAGCATGACCCGCTGGAACAACAACAGCGAATTCCTCACCGTCGCCGGCGCATGGCCTGACTTCGCCGCCGCTGCCGGTTCCGATTCGCTCAAGAACTCCAACGGTATGAACCAGGCAGTTTACCAGGCCGCCATGTACGACCGCCCGGCCAGCAAGTTTGCCTACGATCAGCGTTCGCTCTGCAACAAGTGCCACGCTAAAGACTAATCGATTAATTACGTATGTTATGCATGCCGGGGGCTTTGCCCCCGGCAAATTTTCCAATGTTAGTAAAGGGGGGCCGGTTGTGCTAACGGTCCCCTTTTGTCAGTAGTGCAGATTTTCACGTAACGGGACGAAGTGGTTGTAATCCCTGAGTGCGGGCAACAGCAATGTTTATGAAAAAACCAACAACGAGAAAAAAATCTATTGCCGACGCTTTGCCGACGGTGGCGAAGTGGCTGCTGCTGGCAGTTTTCCTGCTTGCCGGCGTCAATGCAGAGGCAAAACTTGATTATCTCTACAATCTCTCCAATTTCAACGGTCCCATTGCCTCCAGTTGGGTAAACTTCGGCATCGACACGGCGCAAAAAGAACTGTACGTCGTCAATCCTTCGGACCAGTCGGTTGACGTCTTTGATAAAAGCGGTCTCGTCGTGCATTCTTTCGGCGACGACGGCGAATTCGGCGTCATCCGCGGCCTTACCCTCGACGACAGCGGAACCATCTATCTCCTCTCTAATATCGGGACCCATTTCCGGGTCTTCGTGGCCAATTTCCGCGGAGCTCTCCAGGAGGAGCTCAAGCTGGAGGGGCTGTCCCCTCTGTTCACGGATGACTTTCGTCCGGACCGGATCTTCTGCCGAAAGGGTCACCTGTACCTGGTGGATACCCAGCAGTTCAAGGTCCTCATGACCGACCTCCGCGGCAGGTATGAGGATGGCTTCTCCTTCGCGTCCATTATCGGCGTCAATTACAAAAAGCGAAGCGACTTCGATATCCGCGGTTTCACTATTGACGGAGACGGCACCATCATCTTCTCTATTCCGGTTCAGTCACAGGTGTACCTGCTCTCTCCGGACAAGAAGCTCAAATCTTTCGGACAGCGGGGGAGCAGCCCCGGAAAGTTCAACGTCGTCGGCGGGGTTGCCGCGGACGATAAGGGGCATCTGTATGTGGCCGACACCCTGCGCTGCGTCATCATGATCTTCGACCGCACTGATGATTTCAAGTTCCTTGGGGAGTACGGGTACCGGGGATTTGCCACAGGGAACCTCATCGCCCCTATGGAAGTGGCCGTACTGGGAGATCTGGTCTACGTCTCCCAGAGCGCCAACCGTGGGGTGAGCGTCTACCGTTTTGCTTCGGAATAGACGCATTCCAACGCGGCCATGTCTTCTGCAGCACGTAAGGTTATTTACCCAGGAGTTACGGTTTGAAACAGCATGCAGTTGGTCGGGTCAGTGGTTCTGTAAAGGATTTGCCGTGAAACGATATTACCTGAACATAGTGCTGGCGTTGTTTGCCGTTTCCTGGCTTCTCGCCGGTTGCCAGGCACAGAGAATGCTTGTCAAGCCTCCCCTCACGGAGCAGGGAGAGCTCGTCCTCTATGTACGTCCCATTCCCCACGAAGCGCGGCGCCTGAAATTTGCCCTGTCACAAGTGCTAGCGGTGAAAGACGACGGCAGCGAGTATCCCCTGGAGCTTTCTTTCAAGGATTTCTCCAACGATCTCGCCAAACGGCAGCGCTTTTTCGCTTCAGGTCAGCTTCCCCCGGGTGAATATGTCGCTCTTGCCATGGGGGTCACCGGGGCGACCCTGCAGGACGAGGAGGGGGAAGAGAGGCTTCTTGTCCCGGAAAAGCCGGTCCGTATCGACTGTCGCTTCACTGTTACGCGTAAACGGGCCACCTTCCAGTCCCTGGCCTTCAACTACGACCAGTCGGTCATGACCGGTTACAGTTTCAGCCCGGTCTTCGCCGTTATTCCGGCGCCCCGGCCGGTGACGGGACTCATGGGCTACGTCAGCAATTCCGCTGCCAATACCATCACCGTCTTCGACAAGCAGTACCAGGAGGTGGTGGGGGTGATTGCCACCGGCTCCGGTCCCAAGGGAATGGCGTTCGACCGGCCGAGACGCAGGGCCTATGTGGCGCTTGCCGGTGACGATGCGGTCGAGGTGATAGACATAAATCTTGGCGAGGTCATCAACCGCATCCGCCTGAAGTCGGGGGACGCCCCCCAGGAGCTTGCCCTGACGCCCGACGGAAAGCTTCTTCTGTCGGTCGATACCGGCTCTAACACGGTGAGCGTGCTCGATCCCCTTTCTTACCTGGAACTGGCCAGGATTACGGTCGGCAGCAGCCCGACCTCGATCCTGCTCGATCCTGCCGGGGCCCGGGCCTATGTGTTCAACAGTTTTTCCCAGAACATCTCGGTCATCGACATTGCTTCCCGATCCGTTGCGGCAACCATCACGTCGGAGCCTGGGGAAGCGCGAGGACAGTTCAACAGGAATGGGGATGTGCTCTACACGGTCCATGAGATGAGCCCCTTTATACGGCTGATGAGCCCTTTTCCTTCGCTGGCTTTGCAACAGCGCTATCGCATCGGCATGGGGGCGGCAGCCATGAAGCTGGATACCCTGACCAACCTGATCTATGTGGGCAAACGGTTCGGTCCGGACATTGAAGTATACGAGCCTTCAACCTTCGTCTCCATCTCCAGCATTAACACGGGTGGAGGCGCCGTCCACATGGCAATCGACGGCGAGCAGAACAACCTCTATGTGCTCAATAGCGACAGAAAAACGGTGGCGGTAGTCAACCTCGTCACGCGGGAAGTGGTTGCCGAATTTGACGTGGAGGAAGCTCCTTTCTGGATATCCCTTATGGGGGAGAGGTAATTCCGTGCAGTTTTCCCGGATGAGGGCGGTTGGACCGGCCTCGGTATGTATATGCACAGCCATTGCCATTGCAATTTTCGGCAGTCTGCTGCCCGGAAAGTCGTGGGCCGATATGATAAGCGGAAGTGCGGAACTGGACGTAACCCTGTCCCGTAGTAAAGTTAAGGATGCGAACGGGGTGGTCACCTCGGACAGCAAAGGGAGCGATGTAATGCATAAATACAATCTGTCCCTGGATACCAATCCGTTTCCCCTGCTGAGGATTTCCGCCGGATCGGTGTTCCTCCAGGACATCTCTACCCTGCACGACCTGGGCACGAGTCCCCACTCCAGAACCACGACCCTTTCCCCTTACATCGACGCCATGCTCAGCAATACAATTTACCAGGCAGGGCTGGGATACAGCAGAACCGAGAGCTGGCAGACGGGGAGTAGTGAGACAACTCCGGCCACCGTCAACGAGGATTACCATGTCACGCTGGGATGGCGGCCGGCGGGTTTGCCCGATCTCACCGTCAGACTCTCCCATGCCAATACCTTTGACGTGGACCGGCTTAGCCAGGATACGACGACCAATATGGCCACCATAGGTTCCCAATACACCTACAACATGTTCAAACTTGGCTACCAATTCACCGGTACCGATTCCATGGACAATCTGCACGGTACCGACAATACGTCGCTGTTGCATAATGGATCGGTCAGTTATGCCGATCAGTTTTTCAACCAGCGGGTTTCTCTCTATACCCACTACAATGTGACCTACCTGCAATCCACGACAACGGCGGGTAACGGCGGCTTTGTGGATACTCCGCTCTTTCCCCAGAGCGGCATCTCCGCCTCGAACAGTGACCCTTCCCAGGGCACCGCAGAGCAGAACGTGGACAATCCTGCGTTGAAGGACGGCAACTTCACTGCTACCGCCGGCATCAACCTCGGCGTGGTCCCCGCTGCTGTCGATACCGGCAACAAATGGAGCATTGGCGTCGATTTCTTAAACGTGACGGAGATCAACAAGATCCTCATCTGGGTCGACCGGCAATTGCCGTCGGCCATAGCGGGCGCCTTCAGCTGGCAGGTCTGGGTAAGGAATGCAAGTACCGACAACTGGACCCAGATCGACCAGAACGGCAACACGGTGGCAGCCAATTCAGCAAACACGGTGCCGGCCACCTTCGGACCGTTCCAGAACAGCTTCACCCTGAAGCTGAACAACAGCGTAAAGACGAGATTCATCAAGGTGGTGGTCAATACCCTACCCCAGAGCACGGCTCTTACCAACCCTTCGTTCCAGAACCCGGAGCGGATATTTGTCACCGAATTCCAGGGGTTTCTCAGCCAGGCCGCGGCACAGGTGCAGGGGACATCGGCTAAAGTGAGCCAGAATTTCAACATGGATGTCCGGACCAGGCTGTTGGATTCCCCTTCTCTTTACCACAGCTTGAACCTTTCCCTTGCCGATACCACGGGAGGGGGGATCACGTATATCCTGGACAACAGCCTGATCCTCGATCACCGGCTCAACAGGATATTTTCCGTAGGGGCGAGTGTCGGGCGGGAAGACCTGTCTTCCGGTGGGCAGCAAAGTTATGCTTACCTGTACAACGCCTCCCTGAAGGCGACCCCTCTTGCCGGACTGAGCAATACCCTTGTTTACAGCGGCAGGATCGATCACTCGTCCAAAGGCACCACCGACAGCAATTCGGTCTATCTCACCAATCTGGCCCAGCCATACAAAGGGGTCGCCTTCAACCTGTCGACGGGATACAGCCTTTCCACCAACCTGACCGGACAGGAGTCGGGAAACCTGTCTCTCGTTGGAGGGGCCAGCATAACTCCCCGCCAGGACCTGAGCTTCAACCTGAGCTACAACCGGAGCATCACCACCCTTTCGGGGGCAGCCGCAGCATCCACCACTACTACCAGCCAGAGCGGCCTTATGGGGGCCACCTATCGGCCGTTCAGCAATCTTTACCTGTTCGCCTCGCTGGGGGTCCAGCAGGCGGAAAGCAGGAAAGCCCAGTATGTGCAGAATTACGGTGGCACCTGGTCGCCGTTTCCCGACGGCAATCTCCAGTTCAACTTTGCCTATAGTGAAAACGTCAACAGCCTGAACAACGAGAAAAACACCAGCCTGACCCCCTCTCTCAGCTGGAAGGTCGCGCCGAGAGCGATGCTGAGTCTTTCCTATTCGCTGCTTACCTCTGATTCGCTGGTGTCTTCTTCAAAATCCGATTACCTGTCAATGATGCTGCGCTTGTCATTCTAATTATCGCAGGAGTTTTTGTGCCTATGTGGTTCACGAGAAAATGGGATTCAAAAGGGATACAGTCGTTCCGGAAAGCGGTGCTGCTTCTGTTCATGCTTTCCCTGGCTGGTTGCGCTACCTTCCAGTCTTCGGACACCTTCCGCGACACGAATATGGATTTCGGCTCGATACGCACTGTCGAAGTCTTGCCGTTTGCCAATCTGTCCAGGGACAATGCTGCCGGCGATAGAGCACGGGACGTGTTTATAACCGAGCTACTTTCCACGGGAGCCGTTTATGTGGTGCCGGTTGGCGAAGTCAATCGTGGCATCGTCAGGGCCGGGATCAGCAACCCCGTTGCGCCTTCCACCGAAGAGATAGTGAAGCTGGGAAGCTTCATCAAGGCGGATGCCGTTATTACCGGCACCGTAAAGGAATACGGTGAAGTGAGGTCGGGTAGTGCCGTGGGCAACGTCATCTCTCTGAGTCTGCAGATGATGGAAACCCAGACCGGAAGAGTGATCTGGAGTGCCTCGACGACCAAGGGGGGGGTAGGGGTAACGGACCGGCTTTTCGGCGGCGGCGGAGTGCCGATGAACGTCATAACGGAAAAGGCTATAGATGAGCTCATCAACAAGCTTCTACCATAAGCTGTTGCCGGCTCTGGTCGGGCTTTTTCTGATAGCTGGCTGCGCTGGACAGAAGGAGATGGTGAAGTCGGCACCGACGGGTGGAGGGTACCGCATCGCCGTTTTGCCTATCGATAATCTGAGCGGCGGCAAGGCCCCCTTAAAAGAGTTGGGGCTGAAGTTGGCGGGGAACGTGAAGGCCGCCGGTTTCGACATACTTCCTGATGCATCCCTTGACCGTTTCATGGCCCGGCACCGCATGCGGAACATCGGCGGCATCGACGAAGATTTAGCCAAGGCCTTTGCCGAGGAAGAAGGAGTGAAGGGCGTACTCGTCTCATCCCTGGAGTATTACGCGGATAGTTTTCCCCCGAAAATATCCGTTACCTCCAGGCTTGTCAGTACCGGCAATGATCCGGAGATTCTCTGGATGGACAGCGCTGCCCTGGCAGGAAACGATGCCCCGGGCATTTTCGACACCGGCTTGATCAGAGAAGCGGCAACACTTTCCGACAAGGCGTTCGGCCAGCTAGCCCGTTCCCTGTCCGCTGACTTCGCTGTCGGTTTCAGGGGAGAGCAGCGGGGAGCGCAGAAGATATTTCCGCCGCGGCGCTTCTATCGAAAGGCGCTTGCCGCCGACAAACAGTTTCGCATCGTCGTTCTGCCCCTTTACAACCGGAGTGGCAGAAAATATGCGGGAGAGATCATGGCCCTACATTTCGTCCAGGAGCTGCACCGGCTTGGCAACTTTCACGTTGTCGAGCCGGGGATGGTGAGGAGTAAGCTTCTCCAGCACCGGCTCATTATGGAGGGGGGGGTGTCTAACGCCAACGCCGATGTGATTTTTGACGTGTTGCGGGCAAACATGCTTCTGACGGGAAAAGTCCTTGATTACCAGGATGCGCGGGGGGAGTCCGGCATCCCCACCGTGGATTTTTCCACGGCCATCCTCGACAGAGAGAGCCACATGCTCGTTCTTTCTGCAGACAGTTATAATACCGGTGACGAGCGTGTCCATTTCTTCGATCTGGGCAGGATCAACACCGCGTGCGGCCTGGCGATGGAGATGGTGCGCGGCATCGTCGGGCAACTTGTACCACGTTAGTAAAGGCATGAGTCCGGCCCGGACATTGAATTTGTCGCAGCCGGTACTATAATTAATCGTGATAATTCACTGACATACAGCCGGTAATTAGGTGATGTTACAAAGCGGAAATAGAAGGAAACGTATCATTATCCAGCCAAACCTGTGAGATCAGAGTGAGATCAGGCAAGGTTAAAGTAAAGGGGCCATATGAAAAAAGTATTTTCACGTATCGCGATTTTTTCAGGGGTGATGATCATCGGGTCGACGTCAGTCTTCGGAGCAAACCCGGAGCCAAAGAGTGATGGAGCGAAAGCCGCTGTAAAGGCGACGAAGGAAGCGGATACGAAGGGGGCGAAACCGGAAGAAGAATCGCTGATCGGGGTGAAATTCCCCGTGTTCTCTGCACTCTTTGACAAGACTCCTGTCGCCGCGGTAAATGACGAGCCGATCCTCCTTGAGGAACTGAAGGCAGCTCTCATGGGACTGCATCAACAGGCAACCGACGCCAGGTCCGGACTGAAGAAGGACTACCTCAAGGTGCTGAACCGCCTGATCAACTCCAGGCTGATCCTTGCCGAGGCTGCCAACATGGGACTCGACGAGACTCCAGATGTAAAGATCGCCGTCGATGCTTTCAAGATGGACCACATGCGGGACATGCTCAAAGTGCAGCAGTTCAAGGGAGTGACCCCTGACGCCAAACTGGTGGAGCAGTTTTACAAGGATGCGGTCAAGGAATGGAAGATACGGTCGGTAAAGCTGGACAAGAAGGAGGATGCCGACGCGCTGGTCAAGGAGGTCGCCGCCGGCGGCAAGTTCGACGAGCTTGCCGACAAGCTGATCGACAGCCATAAAGCCGAAGGGGTCAAAGAAGGGCAGTATATACAGCCCAAAGCCCTCTTGCCATACGTAGCCAATGCCGTATCGGCCATGAAAGTCGGTTCGGTTAGCCAGGTGATTCCCATCGGGCCTGCATTCACGGTCATCAGGCTGGAGGACGTCCGCTACCCTGCCGGTGACACCCAGGCACAGGAGGCAGCAGAGAAAAAGGCGGCGGAGGTCAAGCGAACCGAGGTCCTTACCACTTACAACAGCACGCTGGCTAAAAAATACGCCACTATAAACGAAAAGCTGCTCAAGCAACTCGATTTCGAGGCGGCGAAACCCGGCTTCAAGAAGCTGCTCGCCGACAAGCGGGTGGTTGCGCGGATGAAGGGGGCCGATCCAATTACCGTCGCCGATCTGGCGGATGCTCTGGCTGGCAGGTTCTACCACGGTATTGACGAGGCGATTAAGCAGAAAGAGGTGAATACGGTGAAAAGGGTTGCGCTGGATAACCTCATCTACCGGGTGGCTTTCATCAACGAAGCCAAGGCCCAGGGAATCGACAAATCCGCCGAATACCTGCACGATGTGAACGAGTACCGCAACTCCATTGTCTTCGGTGAATTCATCAAAAAGATCGTCGCCCCCGAGGTCAAGGTGACAGACGACGACATCGCCGCATACTACAAGGAGCACATCAAGGATTACACCATTCCAGCCATGGTGAAGGTGCAGGGGCTGGTTTTCCAGAAAAAGAACGCCGCCGAGGAGAACATGGAGAAGTTGAAGAAAGGCATCGATTTCGACTGGGTGAAGAACAATGCCGAAGGGCAGGTGGATAAGCAGAAAAGCGAGGACCTGCTGGAATTCTCGGGGAAGCTCCTGTCGATAAATACGATTCCTGATGGGATCCGGGAAACGGTACAAGGCGCTAAGGAAGAGGATATCAGGCTGTATGCCTCTCCCGAGGGCTACTTTTATGTCTTGCAGGTGAAGAAAGTCGTCCCGGAGACCCCTTCCGCCCTGGAGAAGGAGCGTAAACGAATCTTCAACGAGATGTTCGCCGGAAAGCTGAACAAAACGGTAGACGACTGGTCGGAGAAGCTGAGAAAAGCCTACCCCGTCAAGGTATATCTTGTGAGCGGCAGCAACTAATCAAAGGTTAGGGGAGAACCATGAAGGTTATTAAAATGCGACGCTATTCCCTGCTCGTGGCGGTACTGGCCCTTTTCAGCGTGGTCTGTCTCTTGTCCGCCACCCCTTCCCTTGCGGCAAAGAAATTCGTCAGCAAGGAATGTCTCGACTGCCACAAAAAGTTCGCAGACAAGTACCTGGACATGAAGGTCGTCCATCAGGTTGTCAAGGAGAAGAAGTGCGAGGATTGCCATCAACGTCATGGCATTGTGCCGAAACTCATTCTGAAGGGACCGGCCAATACCCTCTGTTTCAAGTGCCATAGCAAGGAAAAGATCGGCATGAACAAGCCGAATGTGCACACGGCGCTGAAAACCGGCAAGTGCTCCCTGTGCCATAACCCCCATGCCTCCCAAGCGAAATACCTGCTGAATGCGGAAGGCAATGGGATTTGTTACCAGTGCCATAAAAAAGAGAAATTTGAGAGTAAGGTGATACACACGGCGCTGACCAGGGATGGGTGCAAGGCCTGCCATCTGGCGCACAGTTCAGATGAAAAGAATCTGCTCGCAAAAGCCGAGCCGAAGCTGTGCCTTGACTGCCATGACAGCAGCAACAGTGCCTTCAGGAAAGCCCACGCCAATTACCCCGTGGAAAAAAGCCGCTGCACTATCTGTCACAATCCACATTCTTCGACCCAGCCCAAGCTTCTCAAGGCGAGTGCCCACAATCCCGTGGCCAGCGGCGGCTGTGATGGTTGCCACGATGCCGTCACTTCAAAGAATCCGTTTGCCGTTACCGTGAAGGGGAGTGAACTCTGCTACCAGTGCCACGAGGCAGCCAAGCTGAAAGGGGGCGGGACCGTGGAGCATGCGCCGTTCAAGAGCGGTGAGTGTCTTTCCTGTCACAATCCTCATACATCCGACTATTTGAGCCTCCTCGTGAATGAAGGCAATAGCCTCTGCGTGACCTGTCACGATGACAAGAAGGCTGCTCCCCTGTACAAGCATGGCGCAGTTACCCAGGGCAAAGGGTGTCTTTCCTGTCACAAGCCCCATGCCGCACCCAACAAGAGACTGTTGATCGCCAAAGGAGCGGATCTTTGCTATGCCTGCCATGCCAAGACGAAGGAAGCTCAGAAGTCGAGCAAGGTGATGCATCCGCCCTTTGGCGACGGAGATTGTCAGTCATGCCACAACCCCCATGGATCAAGTGTGCCGCGCATGCTGAAAGACCGGATGGATGCCGTCTGTTACGGCTGTCATAGCGATCTGGAAGGCAAGTTCAAACAGAGCCATACCCATAAGCCGGTTCTGCAGGGAAGCTGCACTGCCTGCCATTTCGCCCACGGCAGCGATGAGAAGAAACTTCTCAAGGCGCAGGTGCCCAAGCTGTGCGAGCCCTGCCACAGCGATTTCATGAAGCAGGAGGTGGGTGGCACCAACCATCAACCCTTTGCCGACGGGAACTGCCTTGCTTGTCACAATCCCCATGCCAGCAGCGTAGAAGGGATGCTTTCCCAGAAGCAGGATACCACTTGTTTCGGTTGCCACGATACGCTGGAAAAGGGGATGAAGGCCGCCGGAAGCAAGCATGAGCCGGTAACGGCAGGCAACTGCACCAAATGCCACAACCCCCATAAATCCAAGCTGACCAAGCTGCTTCTCGCCCAAGTGCCTGACCTGTGCGTTAACTGCCACAAGCCGATGAAGGAAAAACTTGCCAAAGAGACCCCCCATCCACCAGCACAGAAGAACTGCCAGGAATGCCACAAGCCCCACTTTGCCAACGTGCGGCCGCTGCTGGCCAATCAGACGACGGAAGTCTGTTCCCAGTGCCATGATCTGAAGGCAGCGTCCTTTGCCAAGGCACATCTCTCCATCGGCGTCGGCAACATGAATTGCATGAGCTGCCACGATCCGCACGCATCGAAGGATGCCAAATTCTTCAAAGAAACGGTGCATCCTCCCTTTGCCGCCAGATCATGCGAGGATTGTCACATTGTCGGAAAGCAATAAGAGGAGCTTGTCATGAATTTATCCCATATCCGTCTGGTCCTTTTGATTCTCACCCTTTCCCTGGGCATCTGCCTGACCGCCAATGCCCAGGATAGCGAGCTCAAATTCAAGCTGAAACCGGGAGCAAGCGGCAAGCTGTGCCTGGATTGCCATGATGCCTTCAAGGAGAAGCTTGCCAAGTCTTCGGTCCATACCCCGCTGAAGAAGGGGGATTGTATTGGCTGCCACAATCCTCACAGCTCTGATCACGGCAAGTTGCTGGCGGCCGATATGACGAACATCTGCGCCACCTGCCACAAAAGCATGGTGCCCGCCGGTGCCAAGAGCGTCCACAAGGTGGTGGCCGAAGGCACTTGCACCAAGTGTCATGATCCCCACAGCACCAACAGCAAGTTCAATCTCCTCAAGGGGGGGAACGAGCTCTGCTTTGAGTGTCACAAGGGGATGGGGGAAACGATCGGCAAGGCGAAATTCAAGCATTTACCCGTCACTAAAGGCTGCCTCACCTGTCACGATCCCCATGCTTCCGGCAAAGCCGATTTCCTGCTCAAGGATTCTGTCCCGGCACTCTGCATCGGCTGTCACAAGACCGACCGGCCCAATTTTATCAAGAGCCACATGGGCTACCCGGTGGCAGGGTCCAGATGTACCGGTTGCCATGATCCCCACGGTTCGGACAGGGGAGGTATCCTCTATAACAACGTCCACAAACCGGTCGTCAGCAAGATGTGCAACCAGTGTCACGAGGCTGCCAATTCCACCACCCCGCTCAAGACGAAGAAAGCCGGCTATGAGCTCTGCCGCGTATGCCACAGCACCCAGGTGAACTCCATGTTCGCCAAAAACAGGGTTCATTGGCCGATCCTCGACAAGGAAGGGTGTCTGAGCTGCCACAATCCCCATGCCTCAAAGCAGAAGGGACTGATCAAGGCAGACCTGATCACCACTTGCGGACGCTGCCATCAGGACACCATCAGACGGCAAGAGAAATCCATGACCAAGCACGAGCCGATAAAAGATGGGAAATGCACCTCCTGCCACGATCCCCATGCCTCCGACAACGCTTTCCTGTTCAACCAGGCAAACGTCATTGACCTGTGTGGAACCTGCCATGACTGGCAGAAGCATTCCACCCATCCCATCGGCGAGAAAACCCGCGATCCGAGGAACAAGAACGTCTCCGTACAGTGCCTCTCCTGCCACCGGGCGCACGGCACCGAATACAAGCATTTCATACCGTTCCCCACTACAAGTGATCTCTGCGTGCAATGTCACGAACAGTTCAAGAGGTGATGACGATGATAACTGGAACAATCAGACTTAACCTGGTCCTGGCATTGCTGATGATCCCCGTCCAATCCTTCAGCGCCCAAACGACGACGCTGAAACTGGTTCAGCCGGTTCTTACGGATGCCAAGGAGGGGATGCTGAAGAGCCCCCAGGGGGTTGCCTGCAACAAGGAGGGGCTGTTCATCGTCGGCGATACCGGCAACGGCCGGCTCCTGACGTATACTTTCAAGGATGATGCGGTAAAAGGGGGGGGGGAGGTCAAGCTCCCCCAGATGATCTATCCGCAACGGCTCCAGCTCAATTCCAAGGGGGAGATCTTTGTTCTCGACGGCAAACTGCGTCGCATACTCCGGCTGAGCCAGCAGGGGGCTTTCATCGGTTTCCTCGATCCTCAGGGGCTTCCGGGGGGGACTGCCCCCGTGCCCAAAAGCTTCAAGATCGACGAACAGGATAACATCTACATTCTGGACACTTATTCCGAAAGGGTAATCGTTCTTGATCCAGCCGGCAAGTACCTGAAGGAGGTTCCTTTCCCTTCGCCCCATGGCTTCTTTACCGATCTGGCGGTAAATGCCGAGGGGAGCATCTACCTGGTAGACGGCACCAACTCCACAGTCTTCGTGGCGGAGAAGAAGGCCATGGCCTTTGTCCCACTGACCAAAAGCATGAAGGCGGACATGGACTTTCCCGGCTATATCACCACCGACAGCCGGGGGAATATCTACCTGGTTGACCAGAACGGCGGCGGCATAATCGCCCTCGGCCCGGACGGGTCGTTCCGGACCCGCATGCTCAGCATGGGGTGGAAGCCGGGGCTGCTCTACTATCCCGGTCAGATATGCCTCAACAACAAGGGGGCCCTTTTTGTAGCAGACCGGGACAACAACAGGGTGCAGATTTTTGAAATGGCCAAATGATGACGTGTTGAAAGAGAATTGAGGGCGTCATCCACGAGAGAGACACTCTCGAATGGCTGGCGCCAGCGTTTCGAATACCTGAAAAACGAGGATATCATGGAAAAAAAGTCTGTGCTTCTGCTCATACCGGTCTTTCTGTTTGTTGCATTCGCATCCGCTTCTTTTGGCGACGGTTCAGCCACCAATAGCCGTACCACACAGGCCAAGGCAGCTAAAACGGCCATCAGGAAGGCAACCGGCCCGAATGCCGTGACGGTTGAGGAGGCCTACCGGGACAGCATCAAGCTTGATGGCAAAGTAGTCGTTATCAGAGGCAAAGTGGTCAAGGTTACTGCCGGGATAATGGACAAAAACTGGGTACACATCCAGGATGGGACCGGCTCATCGGCCAATGGTACGTACGATCTTACCTGTACCACTTCCGACCCGCTGCCGGCCAAGGATACAGTCGTTACCCTGACGGGAACACTGGCGAGGAACCGGGATTTTGGCGCAGGATATTTTTACAGCGTTATTGTGGAGAACGCCAGCTTCAGCAAGAAATAAGGCTGTGCCAAGTCCGCTGTTCCCTATGGCCTATTGCTTGTGCTGGTCCTGTTCATGACATTTGTTGCACAGGGACCATTGAAAGGTGGCGAAACTGCTGGCAGGCCTGCCATACATGGATTGCTGGTATTCCGCCATGGTTTTGCCGGTTGCATATTCACCCTGCTGCCCCTGTGGCGTCGAGGCATCGAGCCCGGGATAGGAACCGGACACGGTCAGGTAGGACCCCTTGGCTGTATTCCACCTGGTGCAGCTGTCCCAGGCGGAGGCGTGGGCGCGATGGCAGGTGAGGCACTGCACATTGTCGGTGGGGGATGCGCCGGCAGTGCTACCCGTATCGGTGGCAAGGGTTGACAGGGTGGAAATGCTCTCTTCGAATGGTACCAGCGAGTTGTATCCGACGGCGGGATTGGTGTTGGTGAGATTGCCGGTAGAGATATAGGCGTTGTAAGTCATAGCCACATTGCTGAGTTTGGCGTTGTACCCGGAAGGGTGATTGCCCACCGTAGTCGCAGGATTGACGGTATTATGCGTCAGGGCGCCATGACAGTTGCCGCACCATTCGGACATCCCCAGCCCGTAGGCCACCCGGGTGTCGGAAGTAGCTTCTGACCTGTTATAGGTGGCTGGAGCCACCGCGACAGGGGGGTTGGCGACAAAGCCGAAATTGCCTTGCAAAGAGCTCGGCTTGTAGTACTGCCCTGCCAGGAGACGGTAGGAACCGACGGCGGCAGATGAAGTAGGCTGTGCCCCGTAGGACCCCGAGCCGTCGATGGGCTTTCCCGTTGTGGCGATGGTGGTGCCGCCGGCATCCAGTATGCGGTATTTGCCGTGGGGGTCGTGGCAGCTGGTGCAGGCCAGACTTGCTGTCGGGTAGAATCCCCCGGGTGCGGTCGACCAGCGGGCGCCGTTGCTGAAGTAGAGAAAATCCGCCGCATTGATATTGTGACCGTGGTTTGCGCCGGGACTGGATTGGGCAGTTCCTGTGGAGGTGACCCAATTGTAGTTCTTTTGCAGGTAGGCGAAATCCCCTCCCGGGGTCAACTGGAGGGGATACGACCCCGGTGCCGGGACCGGATTGGTGGCAACCTTGTAGTTGTCGGTGGGGGTTGACCCCGCATGGCAGATGAGGCAGGTCGAACTCTGGTCGGAGCCCTTGAGCAGATAAGCGTAGCCTCTATCCGGCTGTCCCCCGCCTTTCGTCATCGGCAGATTTCCCGACGAGTTGTGCATGGTATGGCAGCCGTCACATCCGGCAACACCGCCGTTGTGGAAAGCAAGGGCAACCTTTGCTGAAACGGAACATGCCAGCAAGGCAGAAGCGAGGATTGTCAACTTAAAATAAAAAGTTTTCATAGGTAACCACCAGGCATTGATTTATAATTATACGGCTCTTTTTTTATAAGTCAACGACATAAATGTCTGATATTGAACTTTTTTTAACTGTCAGCCGTATATTTGTGACAGTAATTAATGTGTACTCCTATGCTTTATGTCAGATAAATTATTATACTAACTAGCAGTTGCTGTAGACATTAATTTTGCCAGTCAGTATGATGAAGCACTGATTGATGCTCATACTATTTTAAATAGCAAAGAGAGGTAGCAGAATGAAAATTAGTGCGGTTATTGTCATAGTTTTATGTGTCGGGGCCATGTTCGTTCCACCTGGTTCTGCCAGAGAGCCGAAAGCCCACATCTCGGCGTCTGCCCAGGCGGAAAACGCGGATAAAAGCCTCATCGACCTGAACCTGGCAAGTCGCGAGCAGTTGATGGCCCTGCCCGGCATCGGCGAGGGCGAGGCGAAAAAAATCATCGAGGGACGCCCGTATCAGATGAAGACCCAGTTGTTGAAGAAGGAAGTCATTCCCGTCGATACCTTCTACGGCATCGTCAACAGGATCACAATCGACCTGAATGCCTACGACAGGGTGACCAGGGAGAAAGAACGGAAAGCTTTTGCCGGGAAGATAAATAACGGTGCTAAAAAAGTGAAGACCCGCAGTGGCCTTGTCTACCAGGATCTGGTTACAGGGACGGGCATATCTCCTGACCAGGGAAAGACTGCCAAGGTGCATTATACCGGCTGGCTGAAGGATGGGACCAAGTTCGACAGTTCCCTTGACCGCAATGAACCCTTCAGCTTCGTCGTTGGCAAGGGCGAAGTGATCAAGGGGTGGGACGAAGGGGTCAAATCCATGAAAGTGGGGGGGAAACGGCGGCTGATCGTTCCCTCTCAGCTCGCCTACGGCAAAAAGGGGGCCGGTGGTGTAATTCCTCCCGGTGCTACCCTTATTTTTGAAATAGAATTGCTGGAGGTCAACTGATTACGGGCATGACAGATACCGTGGGGAGAACCAGAAACAAGTACAGGGAGAAAGTGATGACAAACGCAACACGAAACAAAATGTTCCAGCTTCTTTGCATGGGCCTTGCCGCCGTCTTCGCCCAGTCCGCCGGGGCAAATTTCTCGACGGGGTATTCTGCCTACCAGCACCATGACTATCCGACCGCCTTGCGCGAGTTAAAGGCGGATGGAGGCGCCCAGTCTGCCTACCTGCTCGCCATCATGTACTACAAGGGCGAAGGTGTACCCCCCGACAAAAAGGAAACAGTGAAATGGTTGAGGCTGGCAGCAGAGAAGGGAAACGCCATAGCCGCAAACAACCTGGGGATGATGTATGACAAGGGTGATGGCGTTGCCCAGAATGTGCCGGAGGCGGCAAAATGGTATCTCATGGCTGCTGAAAAGGGGCATGCCCCGTCACAGTTCAATCTGGGCCTCATGTATACCAATGGGGAAGGGGTCGCAAAAGACCATGAAAAGGCGGTGAAGTGGCTGCGCAAGGCCGCCCGCCAAGGGAATGTGAATGCGCAGAAGCTATTGCGAGTCATGGGTGAAAAACAGTAGGACAGTTCAGTTAAGGGTCTGCTGGAGTGGACGGCCCGGTTCCTCGCCAGTCGGAATGGATGTACAACCGGGAGCCTGGACGCGCCGGGTTCAAAAATTGTCAGGTATTCACGAGGTGAAAGGTTATGAAGTTTCTGAAAATGGCACTGTTGATGGTTTGCGTGGTCTCACTTTCCTGTCTGGTCGGATGCAGCAAGGCCGACACCCGGTTGGTCGGCAAATGGAAAAACCAGTCGTTACCGGAAATTGTGGAATTCAAGAGCGACAAGACAGGGATTTTTCTTGTGAAGGACAGCCCCTCGCTCCCCTTTACGTGGACGGTTGTGAAGGGGAGTGAGGTGAGAATCGATATCCCTTTCCAAGGGCAAGTACGTTCATTGACAGGAAGCGTGGAAAAAAATGTATTCACCCTGAACGGACAGGGGGAGCAGGCGGTGTATGTGAGGATGGAGTAACCGTCCACCGTCGAGAGCATCCGCAGGTTAACAACATATATTAACTTCTCCAGAGCCGCGGCTCCCTTTTCAGGGGGCTGCGGTTTTTTCCTTGGCGACAGTCGGTATCTGCCCGGATTTGTTGAATTTCGTGCTTTAGATTATCTCCGGCATGTGCAATAATCCACCTGCCGTTACAAGATAATCCTGAAAAGCACACTGCAAGGAGCTTGCCCCATGCTTTCCCCAAGGTCGTTCAGACAGGGCCTGTATATCTTGACGAGACTCTGCCTCTGCCTGTATCTGTCGGTCGTTGCTGCCCGGTATCTGAACAACCGGAATTATGCAGATTACATGGGCAGAGCGCTGGTGAAGATACATGCGGAAGCGCGGTTTGGTCTCGATTCCAGCCAGCTGGCAAAACTGCTCCTTGAGGGAAACCTTGCAAAGCTTCAGGAACTGCTTGACAGGAACGCCGGCATCTACGCCCTGGCGATAACCGACTGCACGGAAATGAAGGAGACATGCAGCGGACAGAAAATTCTGTTTGCGACCAATCCTGCCTTGATCCGTAGCGGAGGGATCCGCACGGAAGACTTGATACGCTATCCTTACGTGGTTCTGCGCCGGCCATCTTCCTCAATCCTCGACATTCTGGAGCACCAGGCGAAGGGGGGGGCCGGCAAGGGGACGATTATCGGCCGCGTCTATTCCATCAGTACTATCCCGACCTTCATAGAAGACTACCGCCTCTGGATGAAGGATCCCTTCCGAAACGACGATCTCTGGCGACGCTACCTGATTAGCATGACAACGTGCCTGTCGGGGGGATTGGGGTTCTGGATACTTATGGAACTGTTCCTGAAATTACGCCGGATCGAGCGAAAAAATGCCCGGCTGCGGGAACACGACCTGCTCCGGGATGCGGACATCTTCCTGCGGCAGTTCGAGGCAAAGGAACGGCAGCTCGAGGAAGAGGAACGCCGTTCCCACATTCAGTTCGAAGCGTACATTGGCAGGATACGGGAACTGGAGCGGAAGCTGCAGAATGTCGACGACTACCGCCGGAGCGCGGAAACCCTCATCCGGGAGTTGGAGGAGGAAAAGACCCAGCAGTCGGTGGCCTTCAGGGATGAGCTGGAACGGACCAACCTGCAGAAACAGGCGCTCCAGGCCGAGTTCGAAAAATACCGGAAAGACCCCCGGAAAGATCGGCCCGGTGCTTCGACGGCCCTGGAAATCGCCATAAATCCCCAGTTTGCCAACAGTTTCGAGAAGAAGGTGTACTCCGCTATCGCGAACAGTCCCCGGTGCCAGAAGGGTGACTGGAACGTGGTCACCAATTTCGATGTCGCCATCGGCAGGGGGGGAAGCCAGTTTGTGGACTGCATGGTCATCAGCAGGGACTGTCTGGTCGTGGTCGAGGCGAAAAACTATTCGGGAAGAATCGTTGCGGAGGGTGACCTGGAGAACACCGCCTGGCTCTGCCACAGCGCCGACGGCACGACGATGGAAGTCAAGAGCGCCTGGGGGACGAACCCGTACCACCAGGTGCGCGAATACACCATGAGCCTGATGAACCTGGTGAAACGGGGAAGGTGGAAACTGTCGATCTACGGGGTCATCGTTTTTCCGGAAAGGACTGACATCGCGGGGTTGGATGAAAAAATCGGCAAATTCTACCGGGTCACCACCTTCGACCGGCTGGTCGGCCTGCTCGGGAATCTGGACGCCGAGGCCCGTCGCATGAACGCCTTTACCAAGCGTCCTTCTCCCGAACAGATCGAGAATCTGATCCGTGGGAAATGAGGCGCATTACGTGTTGATCCCGGAGCGGAGGCTTGCTCTCACAATCTTGACCGGTCTAGTTCGGAAGGTTTTACCGGTCCGGCTTCGGCGATTACCTTGATCGCCCACAACTGAGACCCGCCAATCCCGTTTCCCGCTCTGCATGCTTGGAGTGCTCATTAACCACCTGAAAAAAACGTCGTATGTTGTCAATGATGTCCGCCACAACTACTGGGGTACTTGCCATAACATTCCCTTCATCTGCATGATTCGTAACCGCCTTGCATGTCAATCACGAAGAGCTATCACGTTGTTTTTTAGCATAAAACGTTGGCAAAGCCTATTGTAAAGGCATTCCTACGTGTCTTGTTTAAGCGCCTGTACGCATAGAAGTAGCAAGAACGTGCGGTGATTTTTCCGCAACGCAGTTTTTGTAAACGCGTCTTTGGGACGGTTTTTGTGAATTATGCCTTTTTAAAACAGTAGGTTGTGGTTTAAATAAAAAAACAAAAATTATAGTTGCATGGTAAATAAAAAGTTGTTATATTTTGCAACAGCAAATAATATTTTACGCATTACTATTGAGTGTCAGCAACGCAATAAATCGGCGCGATACAAAACGGGTTACCATGAACAGGAAGTTACTCATCAGCACAATTTTTGTCGCAGCGTTCTTCCTGCTCTTCCTGGGGATGCGCAATCCTTGCCTGTCGGGAGGAAGCACACCCAAGCAGCGCCCGCGTGCTGTTATCGAAAACACCACACAAAAGTCACTTGATATAGTCAAGTGGTTGAACGCTGAAGCCGCTGAACCCCCAAGGTTTTTCTGCCTCGCTCCAGTTCAACGCATAACGCTGTTAGCCCCTACCGTAAAGCCCTCCTCACCGACTTTCATATTAACCGAAAGCCTGGCCGCTCGCGCACCACCTTCATTCATGTCCCTGATTTCCTGATTCATCCTTTCTTCTCAGTAATGCTTTATGAGGCTCAACGTCTCAAAACAGCAGTTTTAATCTCTGCGGGTAGAATTCACCGCCCCTTGGGGCGTTGTTGTGTCGCATTGCAAGAAGCGATGCATTACTTGCAGTAGATACCCCGCTGCTTGCGGCGGGGTGATTCATTATCGCTGCTATTGAGAGTTGTCCACCGTTTCAGGCGGCAAGGGCTCAAGTGCATCATGTGTCGCCGCTTTGCATTCCGGATCGAGTATAAACAGGCTTTTCGAGCGTATTCGTTGATCTCTGCAATTTCGCGCTCGATGCCTATCCCCATGCTCCAGAACTTAAAAGAAGCGAGGGAGATATAAAAATGGTGAAAACAAACATTCAAGATTATTCCGTACGAACCGTGGAAAATGTATTTGACATACTGGAACTGATAACAATTGAAGATATGACGCAGGTAACGATACCCCGTCTCTGCTCCGTATTGAATATCAGTAAAAACAAGGCATTTCGACTCATGGTAACGCTCGAAAAACGGGGAATTGTGGAAAGGTATCCCGGAAGCGGCAATTATGGGCTTGGCGTCCGCGCCGTTGGACTTTCCCAGAAAATATTGCATTCCTCCAACATTATTGTCCATGCGCATCCGGTTATCGAAGAACTGGCAAAAAAACACGATGAAGCGGTGTACATGACGGTCCTGAAGGATGACGAGGTGACGTTCCTGGACATGGTTGACTGCGAGCAAAAAGTCAAGGCGGCTCCACTGATAGGCAAGCGTTTCCCGTACTTCAGCAATGCTGCCGGCAAGGTCATCAGAGCCTTGGAAACAAAGGAACTGAATAAAGTGCTCAAGAGAACAGTGCGGAAACAGGACCTTTGTAATTTGGACCTGCTGGAGAACGAACTGGCTGACATCAGACAAAAAGGGGTGGCTGTCGATTGCGATGGTCTGGGAGACGGTATCATCAGCGTTGCAGTGGCAGTCAAAGATTACGCTGGCAAGGTCGTTGGCGCCATAACGATTCTGGGCCCATCGTTCAGGATGCTGGCAGAGCGACTGGAAAATGAAATTATTCCCTCATTACGTGAGGGGGCGGAGATGCTTTCCGGAAGGTTCGGTTACGCGCGGGGATAACTGAAAGTAAAACACAACTAACCAGGAAAGGAGGAATGACAAGGCTGCAGCAACAAAATAATAGAAGAGGGTAGAAACTGGTTCGCGCTGAAATTCAAAAACATCCCACAAGGAGGAAGCTATGTCGGTAATAATCGCAAGCAAGATACAAAGCAATCCTAAATACCTTGAATTGGTCCATCGACGCAATACGCTTGGCTGGACGCTCTCGGCAGTTGTCTGTGTTCTGTATTTCGGTTTCACCCTGATGATTGCGTATACCCCTGATATTCTCACTACCCCCATCGCTGCCGGCAGTGTCATCCCGACAGGCATGCTGATTGGCCTCGGCGTAATACTGGCCTCATGTGCAACGACAGGAATTTATGTTTACATGGCAAACAAGACCTTCGACCCCATCATTGAAGAAATCGTTCGGGAGGCATCCAAATGAAAATATTTAAAACGGTTTCTTCAGCAATGTTGACCCTTTCTCTGCTGTTCGTCTCCACGCTATCGCATGCCTTTGATGTCCCCGCGGCTGCGCCTGCTGCTGCGATCCCGGCGGCAGCACCGCCACTCAACTGGCACGCCATTATCATGTTTCTTATTTTTGTCGGCATTACCCTGGGCATTACCTACTGGGCTGCAACCCACACCAAGACCGCGTCCGACTTCTATGCCGCCGGGCGTGGCGTTACCGGTTTACAGAACGGCATGGCCATCGCCGGCGACTACATGTCGGCCGCGTCGTTCCTTGGTATCGCTGCCCTGGTGTACTTCAACGGTTTCTACGGCCTGATCTTTTCGGTCGGCTGGCTGGTCGGTTGGCCGATCATCCTGTTCCTGGTCGCGGAACGGCTTCGAAACCTGGGTAAATACACCTACGCCGACGTTGTCTCCTTCCGTCTCCAACAGAGACCGATCCGCATCATGGCGGCCATAAGCTCTCTGATCGTCGTCATCTGGTATCTGATCGGCCAGGCGGTGGGCGCCGGACAGTTGCTGCACACCCTTGTCCCGCAAATGTCCTACAAGCTGTCCATCGTAATCGTTGGTGTGTTGATCATCCTCTACGTTACCCTGGGCGGCATGAAGGCCACAACCTGGGTACAGATCATCAAGGCCGGCCTGCTCTTGGGCGGTGCGTCCTGCATGGCGTTTGGCGTGATGCTTCACGAGGGCTTCAGCTTTGCAAAACTGTTCTCCGATGCAGTGGCCCTTCATCCCAAAGGTATAAAAATCATGCAGTCAGTGGTGCCGATCGGTGCAAAGGCTAATCCCATCGAGTCCATTTCATTGGGCCTCACGCTGATGTTCGGTACTGCTGGCCTGCCGCACATCCTGATGAGATTTTTCACCACAACTGATTCCAAGGCTGCTCGCAAATCGGTTCTGTACGGCACCTGCTTCATCGGCTATTTCTACATCCTGACCTTCATCATCGGTTTTGGCGCCATCATTCTCGTTGCCAACAATCCGGAGTATGTGGTTGATGTCACCAAGAGCGTCCTCAATCTCAAGGGCGGCGGCAGCATGCCGGCTATTTATCTGTCGCACGCCATCGGCGGTAACTTCTTCCTCGGCTTCATCGCCGCGGTTGCCTTCGCCACCATCCTAGCCGTTGTATCCGGACTGACATTGGCCGGCGCCTCGGCTCTGTCGCATGATATCTATGCGAGCGTCATCATGAAGGGTAAAGCGGACGAGAAGAAAGAAGTATGGGTATCGAAGATGAGTGTTATCGGACTGGGCATCCTTGCCGTGCTCCTCGGTATTGCCTTTGAGAAACAGAACGTTGCCTATATCGTGGCGCTGACCTTCTCAATTGCCGCCTGCACCAACTTCCCCATATTGGTAATGTCTGTTTTCTGGAAGGGCCTGACCACGCGCGGAGCGGTGATGGGCGGTTATACCGGCATCTTTGGCTCTATCGGACTGCTGATCATCGGACCGACCGTATGGACCAAGGTTCTCAGCATGGGGCCTGCCATCTTCCCGTATGACTTCCCGACCTTTGTTGTACTCCCTTTGGTGCTTATCGTTGCCTATGTTGCGTCAGTAACTGACGGCAGCGAGAGCGCGAAGAAGGAACGTGCAGCATTCGATGCACAGATGATCCGTGCCGAAACAGGTTTGGGCGCTGAGGCGGCTGCTGAACACTAAACCTGAGGTATTTATGATTCGGACTGGCTGCCGGAAATTCTCCGGCAGCCACGGAGAAAACAGGCAGCCTCGCTGTTCTGGGTGACCTGGATCCAAGGCGTTATAAAAAGGCAAATATAGCTATGAAAAGAACATGGGTGGCGCATTCCTTGAGAGGTCTCTGCAAACCGCTCTTACCGAGGCGCTCCGACACGTTTGACGAGATTTATGTCCGCCGGAACACCGGCATCGGCATGGCCAAGGCGATCGATCACTGATTTCTCACACCAAAGAGATTGTTATGATATGGGGGGCTATGCCCCCCTTTTTTTTCAGTGGAGTATTAGTTGTCGTTTTTTCCTGTATTAAGAGGGGCTTCCTTCAATACTGAGTTTTGATTTTCGCTGTTCATAAATGCCAGAGTAGATGAACACCACTAAACACCTGCTATAATTTTGCATAAGCAAATAATGTGTACATACCTAAGGTTCCTACAAAAGTACGTTGCAAAGGAGTTTGTTTATGGCAAATTCTCTCGACCTCGGCCTCATAGGCAACTGTCAGATAGGCGCACTGATCGACACTACCTCTGAGATCGTCTGGTATTGCTTGCCGCGTTTTGATGGCGATCCCGTTTTCTGTTCCCTGCTCGGCAATAGTGCTGCAACAGACCGGATAGGTTATTGCTCTGTGGAAATGAAAGATCAGATAGGGGCCGAACAGACCTATCTTGCAAACTCGGCACTGCTTGTCACACGCCTTACTGATGCCCAGGGTGGGGTTGTTGAGATCACCGACTTCGCTCCGCGCTTCCGGCAGTATGGTCGGATGTTTACGCCGACGATGCTGATCAGAACAGTTCATCGCCTGCAGGGGAGTCCCCGCATTCAGCTTCATATCCGCCCCTCCCATGATTATGGCCGGGGACGATGCGATATCACCTACGGCAGTCACCACATCCGTTACGTATCGCCCAATGGGGTAATGCGGCTCAGCACGGACGCATCCATTACCTCCATTCTTCAGGAGATACCTTTTTTTCTTGAAGATCGGATAACGCTGATCTTCGGCCCCGACGAGACGATCCCGGGAGGCATTCAGGAACTGGCCCAGAGGTTCCAAGCTGAAACGCTTTCCTACTGGCACGAATGGGTGCGTGACCTGGGAATTCCCTTTGAGTGGCAGGACGAAGTCATTCGCGCTGCGATTACCCTCAAGCTTAATACCTTTGATGATACGGGGGCCATCATTGCCGCCATGACCACATCAATTCCCGAAGCACCCGATTCCGGACGAAACTGGGATTATCGCTATTGCTGGATTCGTGATTCCTATTTCGTAGTCAACGCGTTGAATCGCCTGGGCGCTACCCGAACCATGGAACACTACCTGAGTTACCTGATCAACGTGGTCGCTGTTGCTCCTGGGAAGCAGATTCAACCGGTATACGGCATAGATGGCCGGGCACGACTCGAGGAGAGTGAAATCAATACTCTCCCTGGATACCGCGGCATGGGACCGGTCAGGGTTGGCAATCAGGCATATGAACAGCTTCAGCATGACGTGTACGGTTCGGCAATCCTTGCGGTAACCCATGTCTTTTTCGACCAGCGTTTGGTGAATCGTGGCGATACGGCCCTGTTCCATCGTCTTGAGCCGCTCGGAGAAACCGCCATACAGGTTCACGACCAACCGGATGCCGGATTGTGGGAGTTGCGTGGGACCAAGAGGGTGCACACCTTTTCCAGCATCATGTGCTGGGCGGCATGCGACCGGCTGGCAAAAATCGCCACGAAACTCGATTTGGCCGAACGTGCCACCTTTTGGAGCACACAGGCTGAGCGTATTCATGCAACTATCTGTGAGCGTGCCTGGAACGAACGTAAGAAGGCTTTCGCCGCATCGTTCGAGGGAGATACCATGGATGCAAGCCTTCTGCTGATGCACGATGTGGGATTTCTTGCGGCGGAAGACCCCCGATTTACAGGAACCGTGGTTGCAATCGAGAAAGAGCTGCGGCATAGCGATTACATTTTCAGGTATGTGGAGGAGGATGATTTCGGTGCACCCGAAAACGCTTTCATTGTCTGTACCTACTGGTACATATACGCTCTGGTGGCACTCGGCCGCAGTGATGAAGCTCGGCAGCTGTTCGAAAATCTGCTGGCGCGTCATAACCGCCATGGATTGATGGCCGAACATTTGGATGTGCGTACCGGCGAGCAATGGGGAAATTTTGTCCAGACTTACAGCATGGTTGGACTCATAAACTCTGCCATCCGTCTCAGCAAGCGATGGGACCATGCCTTTTAAAAAATGCGGAAAAGCCTATCTTGCAAAGAAAGGGAAAGGCTGCATAGTTCCTGACCGTCCCGGCAAAAATGTGATGGACGCCTGAGACAAGAGGTGCACGATGAAACCATTTCACGTGAGCGATTGCACACTTTTGACCAATATGAGTGGTTTGCCGGCTGCCGTAAATTTACGGGAACTGCGTGACCGGCTTGCCATATGCAGTGCCGATGTTCTCTATCACCATTTCTGTGAAACACCCCTGGTCCCCTTTTTCGACAATCCTGACTACCGCAATGATTTCGCCGTCTGGTCCAAGCTCCATCTCAGTGACCGGGTGCTGGCGGAACGTCTCGGGGTCATTGATCCTTACCTTGCCGCCGATATCGAAATTCTCCGTTCTCAGGTGCTTGACATTATAGATGAGCGCTTGAGTGAGGTTCAAGTAGTACCCACCGCACTCCCCGGCTCCGAATTCTATTTCCTGGAAGCAACGACCGTCGTTTTTGATACCGGGAACGTAATTGAACATCCAACCGGTCTGAGAAATGCCATCCTCAACATGACCAATAGCAGCATCTATTTTCATTTTCTGGAGGCGAAGCGTCGCCCACCCGTTTGCATTGACGATTTCTCCGCCTGGCTTGCCGACTGGGGGAACGATTTCGAGTCATATATCCAGGCACTGCAGTCTATCGATTTCATGTTCCTCACCCTTGCCGAACTCAAGAACGAACTGGCAGCCGTTGTGGCCATGCAAGGAGAATGACTATGGGACGCAAACTTGAAGCCTATGAAGGGATTGTGGGAACGGCAGTCATCAGGCAACTCCGGCAACTCGGCGAAAAACTTGCCGGGAAAAGGGTCGTACATGTCAACTCCACCCGTGAAGGAGGCGGAGTGGCGGAAATCCTTGGCTGGATGGTTCCCCTCATGGAGGATCTGGGGCTGAATGCACATTGGGAAGTGATTACCGGGTCTGGAGACTTTTTCAGCGTCACGAAATCCATCCATAACGGCCTGCAAGGTTTTCCGGTCACCATTTCCTCCGCAGGCTGGCAGACCTACCAGGATGTCAATGCCGTGAACTTCGAGCGGCTGCGTTCGTTACTGGAGGATGCCGATGTGGTCATCATCCATGATCCTCAGCCCGCACCATTGCTCAATCTCTGCAGCGACAGAAAAGGGAAATGGATCTGGCGCGGCCATATCGATATCAGTCACCCGTTCCGCCCGACTTGGAAAACACTGAAGAACTTTGTCGTGGGGTATGACGCCAGCATCTTTTCCATGTGCCAGTTCGCCCTGCCACTTCCCCATCCCCAGTTCCTGATTGCTCCCAGCATCGATCCCCTGAGTGACAAAAACTGCGATCTCGGCGCAAGCGAACTAGAGGAAGCAAGGGCAAGGTTCGGACTGGACCCTTACCGACCGCTTGTAGTTCAGATATCCCGCTTTGATCGCTTCAAGGACCCAATTGGCGTGATTGAAGCCTATCGGTTGGTTCGCAGGGTTAGTCCGATCCAGTTGATTCTTGCCGGTGGCGGAGCTACCGATGATCCGGAAGGAAAAGCCATGCTGGACGACGTGCTTGAAGCAGCTGCCGGTGACCCTGATATCCATGTGTTGCTCCTTCCCCCCGATGACCATCGTACTATCAACGCACTGCAGCGTCTGGCCGATGTCGTGATACAGAAGTCGACCAGGGAAGGTTTCGGTTTGACCGTCACAGAGGGGCTCTGGAAAGGGAAACCGGTCATAGGTGGTGATGTGGGTGGGATTCGCAGCCAGGTCGTCAATTACCATACCGGTTTTCTGGTAAACACTCCCGAAGGCGCCGCTCACCGAATCCGTTTTCTGCTCCATCATGCCGAACTGCGGAACAGCATGGGTATTAAGGCCCGTGAATACGTGCGTGAGCATTTTCTCCTCACCAGGCATCTCCGAGAGTACCTGACTCTTTTTCATCATCTTCTCAGTAAACGTGAAGAGAAGATGTTCTATGTTTGAAAATCACCTACCGGAATCCTATCCGTATTCTTCGGATCTCCTTCGGTGCCGTTCATCACCGCTTGAACAGAGAGGAACTATTCATGCAAAGGGATTCGGTTAACGACCGTCGTGGCGAAACAGACGCGGCTATTGACCCAGTCTGTGGCATGACCGTCGATCCGGCTACGACCGCGCACCGATTCGAGTACAAGGGTAAAAGCTGGTTCTTTTGCAGTGGTCACTGTCTGGAGAAATTCAAGGCCTCCCCCGAGAACCACATCGCCGCCAGCGGTAGCGCAATGATTGAAGAACCGGTGACGGGAGCAACCTATACCTGCCCCATGCACCCGGAGGTGGTGCAAAGTGGGCCGGGAGCCTGCCCCAAGTGCGGCATGGCGCTTGAGCCGCTGCAAGTCGCTCCCGAAGAGGAGCAAAACCCCGAACTGGCGGATATGCGGCGGCGTTTCCGAATAGGAATCGCCCTTACCCTCCCTCTCGTTGTCGTGGCCATGAGTGAGATGCTCCACGGGATGCCACTGAGGGGAGTTGTGCCAGCTGCCGGCTTCGGTTGGCTTGAGCTCCTCCTGGCGACGCCGGTAGTTCTCTGGTGCGGCTGGCCTTTTCTTGTCAGGGGGTGGCAATCGCTCATTAACCGCAGTCTCAACATGTTTACCCTCATCGGACTGGGGGTCGCCGTCGCCTACCTCTACAGCGTTGCAGCCACCCTCTTTCCCGACATTTTCCCCGATTCTTTTCGCGATGACCATGGAGCGGTGGCAGTCTATTTCGAGGCGGCGGCCATGATTGTCTCCCTCGTCCTGCTTGGGCAGGTGCTGGAACTGAAGGCCCGCTCCCGGACCGGTGCCGCCATAAGGGCGCTTCTGGGGCTTGCTCCAAAAACTGCGCGCCTCGTCATGGACGACGGTACGGAGGAAGACGTGCCGCTCGACCGGGTTGCTTCCGGGGATCGGTTGCGCGTTCGTCCCGGAGAAAAAGTGCCGGTTGACGGGACGGTGCTCGAAGGAAGGAGCAGTGTGGATGAATCTATGCTCAGCGGCGAACCTATCCCGGTTGAGAAAGGGCCGGGGGATCGGGTGACCGGGGCCACGGTAAATGGCACAGGCAGTCTGGTGATGCGCGCCGAACGGGTCGGCGCCGAAACCGTCCTGGCGCAGATCGTGCGCATGGTCTCCGAAGCTCAGAGAAGCCGGGCGCCGATCCAGAAGCTGACTGATGTCGTTGCCGGCTGGTTCGTCCCGGCCGTGGTGCTGGTAGCCGTGGCGACTTTTGTCGCATGGGGGCTCTTCGGGCCGGAGCCGCGCATGGCCCACGCTTTGGTGAATGCCGTTGCGGTCCTCATCATCGCCTGCCCCTGTGCTTTGGGGCTCGCCACCCCCATGTCGGTCATGGTTGCCACCGGCAAAGGTGCCACCATGGGAGTACTCTTCAAAAACGCCGAGGCGATCGAGCTTCTGCGCCAGGTGGATACCCTCGTGGTGGACAAGACGGGCACCCTCACCGAGGGGAAGCCGCGGCTTATGTCAATCGAGACCGTCGGCGAACTTGACGGCGAACGGCTTCTCTTTCTGGCGGCGAGTCTGGAACTTGGGAGCGAGCATCCCCTGGCCGCCGCCATCGTAAACGGAGCGCGGGAGGGGGGGATCCAACCTGCAGGGGCCGAATCCTTCGAGTCGGTGCCCGGCAAGGGGGTCAAAGGGCGGGTGGACGGCAGGGATATCCTCCTCGGCAACCGGCCGTTCCTGGAAAGCTTCGGTATTGAAGCCGATTTTCTCATCAACCAGGCTCAGGCCAGGCGCGTCGAAGGGGAGACGATCATGTTCGTCGCGGTCGACGGCAAGACAGCCGGACTGCTCGGCGTCGCAGACCCCATAAAGAGTACGACCCAGGAGGCGATCAGGAAGTTGCACGGGGAGGGGATCCATGTTGTCATGCTTACCGGCGACAACCGTATCACGGCCAAGGTGGTTGCGGAAAAGCTCGGCATCGATGAGGTGATCGCCGAGGTTCTGCCGGAGGGAAAGGCCGACAAAGTGAAGGAACTTCAGGAACAGGGAAGAGTCGTGGCCATGGCAGGGGACGGGATAAACGACGCGCCGGCCCTCGCCCAAGCCACAGTGGGAATCGCCATGGGGACGGGGACCGATGTGGCGATGGAAAGTGCCGGTGTGACCCTTGTCAAGGGGGACCTGCGCGGCATTGTCCGGGCGCTTCTCCTCAGTCGGGCGACCATGCGAAACATCAAACAGAACCTCTTCTTCGCTTTTGTCTACAACTCCGTAGGTGTCCCCGTGGCAGCCGGGGTGCTCTACCCCTTTTTCGGTATTCTGTTGAGCCCCGTCATTGCTGCCGCGGCCATGAGCCTAAGCTCGGTTTCGGTTGTGGGTAATGCCCTCCGTCTCAGGTGGGCACGTCTCCGATAGAAGGCAATTAATAAAAATGGCACAGGAGGAGGTCACCATGCTGGAACGCATACAGGGATTGCCGGATAATGTTCTCGGCTTTGAGGCAAAAGGAGAGGTTACTGGAGCCGACTACGAATCTGTGCTCATTCCGGCCGTTGAGAATATGCTTGCACAGCGAAAGAGTATCCGCTTTCTTTACCACCTGGGAAACGAGTTCACGGGGTTCAATGTCAAAGCCATGTGGGATGATGCGAAGGTTGGATTACAGCACCTCGCTGCCTGGGAGCGGGTTGCCGTGGTCACCGATGTGGAATGGATTCGTGTGGCAATGAAGGCGTTCGGATTTGTAATGCCGGGAAAGCTGAGGGCCTTCGGCAACGACGAGCTTGTGGAGGCTCGGCGATGGCTTGAAACATAGAGGGATAACATGTCTGAAGGTCTGAGTTCATATGATGGTTTGTGCCGACTGGAGTGAGCAATGAATATCTCGTTGGACAGATTCACCTGCCGGGTGAGGGCATGGCTGCTGAGTCAGTCTGAAAAGATCAATCACCGCGGGGTCATCAAGGATGTTTTCGCCGAAGGGGAGATGTCAGCGGGCTATATCTTCTCCCTCAGCGTGGCGAATCTGATTGCCCTCTGTGGCCTACTTGTCAACAGTTCCCCGGTGATCATCGGCGCTATGCTCATCTCTCCGCTCATGGGGCCGTTCTTAAGCTTTGGTTTCGCCTTTGTCACGGGGGATGGCATCATCTGGAGCAAGGCAGTAAGAAAGATCATCCTGAGCGTTACCTTGTCAATCATTGTCGCCGCTTTCGCTACCTATCTATCCCCCCTTAAGGAACTTACCGGCGAAATCGTCTCCCGCACGAGGCCCAACCTCTATGACCTTATCATCGCCTTTCTTGCCGGCCTGGCCGGAGCGAGTGCCCTCTGCACCAAGAAGAACTTTCTGACTGTCGTGCCTGGAGTAGCCATTGCAACTGCTGTCATCCCTCCCCTGAGCGTGGTGGGCTTTGGGCTGGGAACATGGAATCCGCAAGTCTTTTTAGGTGGATTCCTCCTCTTTTTTACCAACTTCGTCGCCATCGTCATCTCGACCTGTATCGTCTTCTACTTTTACGGCTTCCGGCGGAGTATGGCCACAGAAGTCGAACTTTCCCAGTTTAAGAAGCGTCTGGCGTTTCTTGTGACAGTTCTCATAGTCATTTCCATTCCGCTTGGCTATACCCTTCAACGTTCTATCAGTGAAGTCAAACTACGCAACACAATCCGTGACGTCCTGCATGCCAGACTGGACAGGGCAAATCAGTCCCATCTCGCTACCTTCACGTACAAGGTCGGAAACGACGACGTGCTGGAGATCGATGCGGTGGTAAACACCGTGCGCTACCTGAATGAAGCAGACGCGAAACAGGTGGAGAGTGCTCTGTCATCGACTTTGCGGCAAAAAGTGGCCCTCAACCTCGAACAGATCAAGGTTCAGACTGGCGGACTCAAAGAATTGCCGCGATCGCAACCTCCCGCGATCGCTTCGTTGAAGCCTGTCGTTGAGACACCGATTAGCCTCGGCGACCACCTGAGGACTGCCGTGAAACGGACAGAAGACCGGCTTGCACAGGTGATAATCCCTGCCAGGATTGCCGATCTCTCAGTCGGCTTGCGCAATTATTCTGCAGGCGGCTTAGCCATCCGGATGAAACTTCAGCGTGACACTCCCCTGACTGGCGACGAGACGGCATGGCTGCGGAGGTATCTTGCCGCGGACTTGGGTAGTGAGGTTCAACTGACGGTCGAAACCGCGCCTTTCGTCCCCTTGCTTGTATTCCGGACAGGGGAAACTAACCTTTCCGAAGAGATGAGAAAAAAGATGCTCGAACTCAGGGAGGTCTACCAATCGGACAAGAGTGTAACTATCCAGGTAGAAGCGTTGCCCGGGCGGGCCAGTAGCAAAGAAAGACGACTGGCGGCTGAACGGCTCAGTGGTGCGGCAGATTACCTGACCACGTCGTGCGGGGTGCCCCGTGACCGGATTACGACGAAAATCGGTCCTCTGCGAAGAAAGGGTGCGGCGGTAAAGATTTCTGTTTTGGCCGAATGAAACGTAAGATGACACCGCGAACCATGAACAGCCTTCTCGGAGCCAGATGCAAGGAAACGTTACTTGCGCATCTAGGGTAGTATGAGGCACAATTCCAACGAAAAGCCGGACAGCAAGGTAGACGCGACCCAGGAGAATGGCATGCGCCGTGGTCTTGCGCTTAGCATTACTGCTCTTGGCGTTGTCTATGGCGACATCGGCACGAGTCCTTTATATGCGCTCAGGGAGTGTTTCCACGGCAGCCATCCCCTCCCATCAACGCCGGAGAACGTACTCGGCATACTTTCCCTCGTCTTCTGGGCTCTCACCCTCGTGATCTCCGTCAAGTATCTCCTTTTTTTGACCCGTGCGGACAACCGCGGAGAAGGGGGTATTTTGGCGCTCCTTGCCCTTCTCACCCCGCGGCAGTTTCTTTCAACAGCCCAGCGTCGCTATCTGCTTCCTCTCGGTCTTTTCGGTGCAGCCCTTCTCTATGGCGACGGGGTGATCACTCCCGCTATTTCGGTCCTGAGCGCCGTTGAAGGTCTCAAGGTGGCTGCTCCGACTCTGGAACGATTCGTCGTTCCAACCACCGTTCTGATCCTCATCCTCCTTTTTCTCTTCCAGAAGCGCGGGACCGCAAAAGTAGGTGCCGTATTCGGTCCGGTCATGGCAACCTGGTTCTCCGCCATCGCCATACTCGGCATTGGTGGCATCGTGCGGGCACCCGAGGTCATTTATGCCATAAATCCACTCCATGGCGTTCTCTTTTTCATGGAGAACGGCCCCCTCGCATTTCGCGCTCTCGGTTCTGTTTTTCTCGTGGTAACGGGCGGAGAAGCCCTCTATGCCGACATGGGACATTTCGGCCGCCAGCCGATTCGCCGGGCATGGTTCGCCTTTGTGCTCCCCGCCTTACTCCTCAATTACTTCGGCCAAGGCGCCCTGCTTCTCGTCCGCCCTTCAGAGGCGACCGAACCATTCTACCACCTGGCTCCGACGTGGGCGCTTTATCCCCTCGTAATCCTTGCCACACTTGCGACGGTGATCGCCTCCCAGGCCGTCATTTCCGGTGCCTTTTCGCTAACCAGCCAGGCAATGCAACTCGGTTACAGCCCTCGTTTCCGACTGGTCCAGACTTCATCCGAGGAGATCGGCCAAGTTTATCTTCCGACTGTTAACTGGGGACTTATGCTTGCCACTCTCACCCTCGTTTTCGGCTTCGGTACGTCGACAAACCTCGCCGGCGCTTACGGTGTCGCCGTAACCACCACCATGGTCATCACAACCATACTCGCCTTCTTCCTCATGGTGAAGCGCTGGCACTGGAAAGCCACGACAGCCTGTACACTGGCCGGGCTCTTTCTCTTCATCGATCTCTCCTTCTTTGCCGCTAACCTCCTGAAGATCGGCAATGGCGGCTGGTTTCCACTTGTTGCCGGCACGGCGGTCTTTACCCTCATGGCCTCCTGGCGGCGTGGACGGAACGTGCTCGGCAAGAGATTGCGGGGAGGCAGGGAATCCCTTGAAGGTTTCATCGACAGGGTTGCAACTGCACCACCCTACCGGGTGCAGGGGACAGCGGTCTTCATGACCGGCCGCCCCACCGGGACCCCCCCCATTATTCACCATCATCTGTCCCACAACCAGGTACTGCATGAGCAGGTCATCATTCTAACCGTACTCACGGAGGAGGTTCCCCGTGTGCCGGCCGCCGAGCGGGTGTCCGTAACCGTAATGCCGCTGGGATTCGCACGGGTCATCGTCCGGTACGGTTTCATGCAGAGCCCCAACGTCCCTGTGGCGCTTCGGCAGTGCGAGTCCCTGGGGCTGTCGGTAGAGCTTGAGCACACGACCTATTATCTTGCCCGTGAAACTGTCATCTCCACGCCGCGGCCATCGGGAATGATGCGCTGGCAGGAAAAGCTCTTCGCCTTCATGTCCCGCAACTCACTGCCTGCGACCGCTTTCTATAATATTCCGGCTGAACAGGTGGTCGAATTGGGGCAGCAGGTGGAAATCTAGTCTCACGCCAAAGCGTCGCCACATCCGGCTCACTGTTCACGTGTTGCCACCTCCACGCTCGCTCCCCTGATGCGCAGGTCTCTTTGCGGAAACGGAATCTCGATCCCGTGCGTGCAGAACTTGTCATAGATGGCAAGGTTGAGAGCGCTGATGAGAAGCCCTTTCCGGTGGACAAGGGTGGTACTCCAGGCCCGCAGTTCGAAACCGAGGCCACTGTCGCCGAATTCCATGAGGCGGACCGCCGGGGCTGGCTTCTCCAGAACGTCAGGATTTTCCCCCGCAACCTCCAGAAGAAGCCGTTCAACCAGCTTCACATCGCTCCCGTAGGCAACGGAAACGGGGATGCGGAAACGGACCTTCGGATCGCCGTGACTCCAGTTCACGACGTTCTCGGTGATGAACTTCGAATTGGGGACGATAATGGCGATGTTATCGTTGGTCACCACTGTTGTGCTCCGTCCCCCGATATGCATGACATCCCCCTCCACATTTCCCACCACGATCCGGTCCCCCACCTTGATCGGACGTTCAAACAGGATAATGAGGCCGCTGATGAAGTTGTTCACGATGTTCTGGAGACCGAAGCCAAGACCAATACCGACGGCGCCTGCCAGGACGTTCAAGGCGGTAAGGTCGATTCCTGCCGTCTGGAGAATGATGACGAAGCCGACGGCTATGATGAAGTAGCGAATGATGGTGCCGGTTGCCTGGCGGGCACCGATATCCATTTTCGTCCTGGTGAGGAGTTGCTCGACGATCCATTTACGTAGTCTGCCGGTCAGGTAGAAGAGGAGCATGGAAAAGACGATCAGGTAGATGATGGCCAGAATAGTTAGCTGGGTTGCTCCGAGAGTCAGGATCGGCACGTCGAAGTAGCTCTTCATCTCTTCAAGCCATAAACGAAAGTCTGTCATGGATGCCTCCCGGCTAGAATGGCCAGAACCAGGGGATCAGGATGGTGGCCAGGAACCAGAACATGATATTGAGCGGCGTGCCGACCCGGAGAAAATCGGTATAACGGTAATGGCCGAGGCTTTAGACGAGGGTGTTCGCCTGATAGCCGACCGGCGTCATGAAGGCGGCCGATGCGGCATAGGTAACCGCCATGAGAAAGGGGCGCGAATCAACACCGTACATATTTGCAACGGCAATGGCGATGGGAGTGAGGAGTGCGGCAGTGGTGCCGACAGTTACCGTTGCCGGGTGGGTGAAGCCGTCGATCCCTTCTTCCGGAGTGACCACTCCCGAAATAATGAGTCCGGTCATGACCATGATCGAGACGAGGTCTATCGGCAGTTTCTCAGTGGCGAAGAGGATTATCGCCCCGGTGACGAAAGTAAGGACGATGGCGATTTCAACGGTCATCTTGCCACTTTCGTCTATCTCCGCTGCTCGTGCCTGAAGTTCCTTTTCCCTGACCGGAAGTAGTTACTACCATGGAACCGCCTCCGGTTCCTTCTTCACGAGAAGGACCGAACATGGCATTCTGCGGATCAGGCTCTCGTTGCTGCGGCCGAAGAGAAAGTGTTCCAGACGCCCTTCTTCGTGCGCCAACATGATCATGAGATCAATCTTTTCATCATGGACCGTTTTCAGTATCTCGTTAGTCGGTTCCCCTTCCTTGATCAGTACCTTGATCTGCATTCCCTGCGACTTTTCTTCGCGGATGATCCGGTCCAGATCCGCCTTTGCTTCCTTGAGGATATTTTTGTACTCCTCTTCAAGGGAAACAGTCGGCAGATTCCATCCCTCGAGGCCAAAAGGATTGTGGACCGCATGGATGACGAATAGTTCGGCGTGGGACAATTTTGCCAGGGTGATGCCATAGTTGAGCACCTCCCGGCAATATTTGGTCATTCTGCTGACGACGAGAATCCTCTTGATGTTTGTCATGGATAAACCCTCCTTTCTTCTTTAATACAATGATATCACCAATCCTGTTCGATATTGAGATTGCCCTTGCAACTGCGCAGCTACGCCAAAACCTGTTCCCGCCGCAGGAACTTGTAGGCCCACATCTTGACAAAGTCGTTGGCCACGAACCAGGCGAGGGCATAGCCCCACACCAGGAGGGCATACCCCCAACCGATGGGGGCGACGAGCCAGCCATAGACGGCAAAGAACGTTGCTGCAATTTTGGTCGCCATTGCCAGCCAGAACAGAATAGGAGAGGGAAACGGTCGTTGCCAGAAGTGCTTTTCAGTTCGGGTGACGAAGATCGTCAAATGACCGGCAACTGCCAGCTTAAGGAAGACAAAGCTCTGGACTGTCGCCACGGGAAGCTTCAGATATTTCTCGGCAATGTAGAAGATGCCGAAGCTGGCTATGACGCCGGCGATCCCGAGCAGCGTGGCCACGGTCAATACTTCGGTCATGTTCCAGCGAATTGGCTTTTCGTCTACTTTTGTGTTGTCGAGGGCGATGGCGAGAATCGGGATGTCGTTCAAGAACGCCAGGATGATGATCATAATGGCAGTAACGGGATAAAAATTGAAAATGAGGATCGAGGCGGTCATGAAGAGGATGACGCGGATGGTTTCAGCGATCCGGTAGATGCTGTAGCTCTTCATCCGCTCGAAGGTGATCCGGGCTCCCTTGATTGCATCGACGATCACGGAGAGGCCTGGTGCCAGCAGCACCAGATCTGCTGCGGCCCGCGCCGCATCGGTCGCCCCGGAAACTGCTATGCCGGCATCGGCCTTTTTGAGCGCCGGCGCATCGTTTACCCCGTCGCCGGTCATGCCGACGATATGACCTGTCCTCTGCAGTTTGTCGACGATGAAGTATTTGTCTTCGGGGAATACCTGAGCGAAACCGTTGGCAGCTTCGATCAACTCGATAATTTCCGATTCATGGCTCCGCACGTACCCCTTGGGGAGGGTGAGGTTCTCGAACTCTTTCTCCAGAGTCTTCACCACTCCGTCGGCAAAACGGCGCGCCTCCTCAGCCGAGACCTCAGGCGCCAGCTTCCGGTACAGCGCCGTTGAGATTACCTCCCCCAAAAGGACCAGTTCGCGGGTGCTGGCGCCGCTCAGTTCCCTGGCGTTGAAAATGTCGGAGCCGATCCCGAGAACTGTTGCTATATGTCTGGCAATTGCGAGGTTATCGCCGGTGATCATTTTCACGTTCAATCCGAGGTTGACGGCCTCGGCGATAGTGCTTTTCGAATCATCCCGCGGCGGATCAAAGAGGGGAATGAGCCCGACAAATCTGAAGTGCGGTTCCTCAGCTTGTCGTGCGGCGACACCGAGGGTACGAAATCCGGTTCCGGCCGCATCTTCCACATGGCGTAATATGGGCGCCTTATCGATATCCTCTCCGCAGAGATCGAGAACCACCTGGGGAGCCCCCTTGGTGACGGTAAGGCTTTGGCCGTTTGTCGTAACGACCGCCTCCGTTCTCTTTCCGACCGGATCGAAGGGGATGAACCGTTCCCGGCGATACTGGTGCACCCCCTCGTATCCACCCGTCTTGCGGAGATATTCGAAGATGGGAAGTTCAATGGGATCGCGGTTCTCCTCCTTGGAGGCCAGGGCGGCATAGAGCATCAGCTCTCCATCTGAGTAACCGGTGGCGGCGATCGGGTCGGCAATGGCCATCAGGTTCTGGGTAAGGGTGCCGGTCTTGTCGGAACAAAGGATGTCGACGCCGGCCAACTCCTCGATGGCAACGAGGCGGCTGACGATGGCCTGTTTTTTCGCGAGTGCCATTGCGCCGACGGCCATGGTAACTGAGAGGATGGCGGGCATGGCCACCGGGATGGCGGCCACCGTCAGCACCAGGGTGAATCTCAGGATCTCCACCATGTTCTCATGGCGGAACATGGCCGTAATGAGGATGATCACCACGAGAAACATGGTAATTATGATGAGGTAATTGCCGATATGGATGACGGCCTTCTGGAAGTGACTCCGTTCTTCCTGCTCTGCCCGAGCGACCAACGCGACCGTCTTGCCGAAGAAGGTGGCGAGCGCCGTATTGACGACGACCCCGAGCATTTCTCCCTGTTTGACGACAGCGTTGGCGTAGACGAGTTCACCGATGCTTCTGCTTACCGGCAATGACTCACCGGTCAAGGCAGACTGGTCTGCCAGGAGGAAATCGCCGTCGATGAGTTTGACATCCGCCGGCACCAGATCGCCGATTTTCAGTTTGACAATATCACCGGGAACCAGATCGGCAGCGGCAATAGATTGATACCTGCCGTCCCGCAAAACTAGGGCCTGTTTTGCCAGCTTCTCTTTCAGAACTTTCAGAGCACTCAGCGCTTTTGATTCCTGCCAGAAATCGATACAGACGTTGGTGACGAGCAGAATCGAGATGATCGTAAAATCCGCCCATTTCCCGACCAGTGCCGACAGCAGGGCCGCGGCCTCGATCATCCACGGGATCGGCCCCCAGAACCTTCGTAAAATCCGATGATAGAGCGGCTCCTCTTTTTCCGGGATCTCGTTCGGGCCGTATTCCCTCAACCGCTTTGCGGCCTCATCCGACGACAGGCCTGTATTCCGGTCTGTGCCCAGCTCCGCCAGAGCGGTCTCCGGAGATAACCCGGCAAATGCCTCGGTTGTCTTTTGCATGATGCCCCCTCCTTATTAAATCAGGAGTTACATGAACCTGCTTGTCTCTTCTGATGGAGACGATGTTTTTCAACTCCCTGCTGCAGGTTTGATATTCAGTATAACCCTAAAAAGGAGGCTCACAATTGTGGGTAGCTATGGCGTGCAGTAACAGCGTGACGAGACAGTTGGAGGTGAGAATTGTGCGACGGGTCACTCTGGCAACTGACGGAAAAGGGGTGTCAGTTGGCTGGGAGCCATACGGAAAACTCCGGATGTGACACAACCACGGGGGAAAAGAATTGTTTCCGCATGAAAACCAGCTAATGGCGTTTCTTGATGGCGAGCAACTTTCCGGCGACGATGGCGATCACCGATAAACCGATAGAGAGAAGCGCTCCCATCTTTGCTTCCTCCTGGAGAACCTGATCCACGAACGCCTGATCGGCGATGAAGAGCGATACGGTGAAGCCTATACCGGCGATGAGTCCCACCAGAAAGAGGTCTCTTCTCTCCATACCCTCCGGCAGCGGAAAGCCGATCTTCCCCCCGAGGAGTGCACAGGCGGAGATCCCGGCGCACTTGCCGACCAGGAGTGCTCCGAGCACGAACCAGGTTACCGGGCCGAGAGAGGAGAGGCTGACGCCGGCATTGACCAGGCCGAACGTGAAAAGACCGAAGTCGACGATGATCTTCCATTCGTGCTCGAAAGTCGACAGGGTCGAGACATCCTGCGGGTCCTCCTCGAAGAGTTCCTTCTCTTCCCGTAACGGATGCGGGAGAAACGGCACAATCGGCACGAGCGCCAGGGCGGGATGGAGGTTGGAGAAGTGGAGTCCGGCCCAGGAAAGTCCCCCACCGAGCAAAATGTAGGACCAGTAGCTCTTCGCTTTTCTGCACCGCAGAATCCAGGCCGCCAGCATCCCCGCGCAAGTTAGAAGGAGCCACCCCGGTGCCACCGGCTGGGATGGGTCGGGGTAGAAGATGGCGATGATGGCAAGCCCTATAGCGTCGTCGACAATGGCGAGGAGGAGGAGAAAGGAGATGGCGGGATGGTTGTTGCCGAAGACGAGCCGTGCCACGAGCCAGGATATGGCGATGTCGGTGGCGGTGGGAATCCCCCAACCGTTGACCAGTGCGGGCGAGCCGGCTAAGGCGTTCAGAAAGAGGTAGATGGCGACCGGCCCGGCGACCCCTCCGAAAGTTGCCAGGAGCGGATTCACCGATCTTCCGATGGGGTAGAGATCTCCCCCCGGCATGCAGTTCTGGGTTATCTCCGCCGCTGCGATCCCGAAGAAGAACACCATGAAGATGTCGTTGGTGAGAAAATGGACGCTCAGAGGCCCCATCAGCCTTGCGTGGATAAAGTGATGATAACCTTCCTGGTTGAGATTCGCCCAGACGAGGGCAATAATGACTCCTGTAATGAGGGGTATGGAGAACTCGCGCAGCAGATTAGCTCGTTTCTTCATACGGTATCCTCACTTTATCTGGAGGGGGATTCTCTCCCAAACGGACCGGTTGTTTCGTTTATCACCGATTCACGTTACGTGGTTATGTCGAGTCCGACCATCCGGCGAATTTCCTCTATAAGTGATGAATGGTCTTTGACGATTCGTGCCCCAGCGACAGGAAAAGAGCTTCCCACCATGAGAGCATTTCCCCCCTGATGGATGACCCATCTCATGGCAACGGCATCATTTTCATCATCACCCGCGTAGACGACCACACCGTTTGAAAGGTCGAATTTTAGTATTTGACAGAGCATACGTACGCCAAAGGCCTTGTCAACTTCGGGAAAGAGCTGAATTTCCAGAACCTCCGGACCGCTGAAAATCCTTACCGGATGGGGTGGCCGCCAGGCTACGATCCGCGAATAAAGTTGTTCCTTGGCGAGCAAAGCAGCGTTGCGGGTATGGAGCGCAACAGACCATTTCTTGTCCTCGAGTTCAACACCGGGAATCACGGAAATATTGCTGAGATCATGCAGGAGTGGATCTCTTGTCCGGGAGAGTTGTTCTTCCCAATTGCCCTCAGACAAGACGCGTTGTCCGTCTGGAAAGCACCACTCGATACCACTTCCGCCTCCCAGATAAACTCCCCTTATCGGCACTCGCGGAATCAGGTCCTCCACGGAGCGGCTGGAAAGAACCGCAACCCGCTGGCAGGGAAGGGTGACTAAGGTTTCCAGTAGTTGTTTGCATTCAGGGTGAAGCTGTGCCCGTTCCCTGTCAGAAACCAATGGCGACAGGGTACCGTCAAAATCAAAAATCCAGAGCCTTTCTTGAGCCATTCCATCTCCTTTGTTGCATTTACTGGCGCCGGCCGATGCGTAAAGCCAGTTTTTCACGCTGCCGGATACGGGCAGCGTCGAGCAGCATACGTCCTGCCCAGCGATAGACGTTGAAATCCCGTACCAGTGCCCGCATGCTTCGCATCCGTTCCTGTTGCTCGAACGTAGGCATTGAAAGTGCCTGGAACAGTGCGTCGGCGGTCTGTTCGATATAGTAGGGGTTTACAAGCAGCGCTTCATGCAGTTCGTGGGCTGCACCGGTAAACTGGCTGAGGATCAGCACCCCTTTTTCGTCATCCCGGGCTGCCACATACTCCTTGGCCACGAGGTTCATGCCATCGTGGAGGCTGGTCACCATGCAGACATCAGCAGCGCGGTAATAGCGGTTTACGAGCTCCGGTTCATGATGTTCAGCCTTGAGAATAATAGGCTGGTAGGAACCTGCAGAGAACCGCTGGTTAATGCGCGTTGCGAGGTTGCGGACCTGTGCTTCGAATGCCTGGTAATCTTCAAGTGCCGAACGGGTGGGTGCGGCGATCTGAATGAAGCTGAATCGTCCGACCATTTCCGGATGCAATTCCAGCATCCGTTCTACTGCAAGGAAGCGCTCCAGTATGCCTTTTGTGTAATCCTGACGGTCAACGCCGAGTCCTAGCAGGTGAGTGGGAGGGAGTCCGAGTGACGCCAATATTTCATTACGGCATTCGTCGACCGTCGGAATAGTATCCTTCCATGGGTAAGGCCACTGAATCGAGATGGGGTAGCTTTCCACCAGCGTCAAATTGCCGCCGTGGGAAATCGTTGAAGATTCATGTTCGATGCGAGTTTCCAGGTAGCGGTCCACGGTTTCGAGAAAGTTCTTGCAGTGAAAAGGGGTATGAAAGCCGAGGATTGTGCTGCCGAGCATCCCCTGGAGAATCTCTTCCCGCCATGGGCAAATACCAAAAGATTCTGGATTAGGCCAGGGGATGTGCCAGAAAGTTATGACTGTGGCCTTGGGTAGGGCAGTTCGGATCATTCGCGGTAGGAGTGCGAAATGGTAATCCTGCACGAGCACCACCGGGTCGTCGCTGTCGGCCTCCTTTACAACTGCATCGGCAAACCGTTTGTTGATAGACACATACTGCTGCCAGTCACTGGTGCGGAAGATAGGGCGGACGTGGGCGATATGGCAGAGGGGCCAGAGCCCTTCGTTGGAAAAACCGTAATAATAACCATTTTCTTCCTCTTTTGTAAGCCAGATGCGGCGCAGAGTGTATTCGGGATGACTTGGCGGAACCGGCACGCGGTCGTGACGATCAACGGTCTCGCGGTCGGCTGAGCCACTGCCATGTGCGATCCATGTTCCCGAGCAGGCCCGCATGACAGGTTCCACTGCAGTGACCAGGCCACTGGCTGGTCGGTGAATTTCGACCTGCCCCTGCGTTTCGGTATGGATGTATGGTTCGCGGTTTGAGACGACAATAATCCGTTCACCGGTAAGCTCTTTGTGGAGAAGCCTGCGGAGGGCGTCGGGGTTCCAGGTAATTGAGGCGTCATCGGCAAAACGGCGCTCGGCATCGATGTTCCGAAGGAGAGCCCGCAGGTCTCCTACTAGTGGCTGTAGTTCAGAACTGGCGGCCGGTTGGCTAAAAGGACGGAAAATCCCCTCGCCCCGCAGCATTGATCTGACCCCCTCGACCCAGCCACGCCAGCAGAGATGGGCGACCAGCACTGTGATCAGTGAAACCACTACACCAAGGACGGCAAATAGAATAATTACATACTTCTGAGTGTCGCTGCTTCGCCGTTCTATAAAACTCATATCATGCACGAGAATGAGGGTTCCAATAGCTTCCCCCGACATCTCGATCGGGCTGGTGGAAATGTATAGCGACCCTTGGGCCAGTTTTAGTATTGAACCGGATTTAGCATGGCCAATGCCAGCCAGGTCGCAACCAAGCGATTCAGGGAATGTAGGGGTCTTGTAGAGTAGGCTGCCCTTTCCATCGCAAAATCCCAGGGCAAACAGCCTCTCATCTTTGATGGCCCGCATGAAAAGGGCATTGATTTTCGTCCTGTCCCGCTGTTTGGCCATTTCTGTAAGGGGGTCGTGGAGAGTGCTGGCGATGAGACGGGAACGGATGTCTATATCCTTCTCAAACCAGTGCAGGGTTAGTTTCCCCACCAGCGGCATTACAGCATATGCAAGCAAGACTAGGGCCAGTGCCAGAGGAATGATAAATCGGAGTGAAAGACGTAGTGAACGGAGTGAAACCATTAGGCCTCCATATGTGCAATTCCAAATAATGAGTGAACCCAGCATTGTGGCGTTGCTAGATTACGCATACGTATGCAGAGGTGTGGCGGATTCCCCTCCTTAATTGAGCATCACTATTGTTTTCTGCCCACTTAATCATTCAAACATCAGGCGTTTGGTTAGTATGTTTGGTAAGTATCTGTAGTCTGCTCGGTTTTAGGATGAATGCAGTGGATGCGGGGTTATGTTCTCTGCTCCTAGAATCCGCACCATTTGTGTCATACCTTCAACCACATGGAGGAGCTGTTCGTCTGACAACTCATTCAGACCTTTCAGAAGCATAACCTGAGCAACTTCAGGGGCTTTGACAACTACTTCTTTTCCCATTTCGGTGAGATTTAGGTCAACTGCCCGGCGGTCTTTCATTGAGCGGGTTCGCGTGACCAGCCCTTTCCCTTCAAGCCGGTCGAGGATCCCAACAACAGTTGCCGGGCGCAGGTACATCTGGGAAGCCAGCTCCGAAACCCGCAAAGGAGAAGCTTTTGCCAGGATCTTCAAGGCCCAGAGTTGTGGCCCTGTCAGACCGGTAAATTGTTCGGCAGTTCTTGAATAATCGTTTATCGCCTGGAATATCCGCCGCAAGTTGTCAATAACCTCCGAAATTTTCTCCGCGTTTTCCCTCATGGCCGCTCCAAAATTGACTTGACAAAATATTTAGTGTAGCGAATAATTAGCAACACTAACTAAAATAATGAATCCTCATCAATTCGTCAAGGATTGTTTTGCAGTACATCTCTCGTTGGGTTTTCAAGAAAAGGAGGCAACAAATGAAAAAACATGCTGTAAGTTTGTTATTGGTGGCGAGTAGTGCCCTGTTCGTTGTCGGCGGTTGTGCCAAGAGCGAAATGGTGAAGAAAGAAGAGCCAGTCGTGCCGGTTTCTAACGTTTCCGGCACGGTCAAGTCAGAACCGGTCAGTAAGAAGCCGATCACGCAGTCACCGATCAAGGAAAGCGCCGTTCGCGATACAATAAATCATATCCCGAATGCGGGTGAGTTAAAGGCCGCCCTTGAAAAAATCTACTTCGATTTTGATGCGTATGCTCTTTCCCCACAAGCCCGCGCATCTCTTGCGAAAAACGGTGAGATTATGAAGAAAGACCCTGCCATAAATGTGCGGATAGAAGGAAATTGCGACGAACGCGGCTCAGACGAATACAACCTGGCTCTGGGGGAAAAGCGGGCCAAGGTGGCAATGCAGTATCTGGCGACTTTGGGTATTCCTGAAAAGAGGCTGTCTGTCATCAGCTACGGCAAAGAAAAGCCTGTTGCTGCCGGCCATGATGAAGCCTCATGGGCCAAGAACCGTCGGGATGAATTCGTTATCGTATCAAAGTAACATTTCCTCAAGCCCCTCCATGCTTGGCATGAGAAGCAAGCATGGAGGGACTATCTGATTTTCGCGGGTCCTCCATGCAGAGAAAGCTTTTCGAACAGATAACCCTCATTGCCAGTGTGATCAAGTGGACCACCTATGCCACGATCGTAGGTGTACTGGTCGGCTGCGGCACGACGGTGTTTCTCACCACCCTCACCTGGACTTCCAGCCAGGCCGGCCGTTACCCTTGGCACTATTACTTCCTGCCACTGACCTTCGCTGTCAGCAGCTTCTTGGTTGCCTGGCTCGCCCCCGAAGCTGAGGGGCACGGGACCGAGAAGGTGATCGAGGCGGTGCATAAGCGGATGGGTCGGATCCCCTTTAAGGTTGTACCAGTGAAGCTTCTGGCCACGGTGATTACCCTTGCCGGTGGTGGCTCTGCTGGTAAAGAGGGACCGTGCGCCCAGATCGGCGCCGGACTTGCCTCATCGTTTGCCAATCTGCTCCGGCTCGACGACGTGGATCGTCGCAAGCTCGTCATCTGCGGGATCAGCGCTGGCTTTGCCACGGTGTTTGGCACACCGGTCGCCGGAGCACTCTTCGGCGTCGAGGTGCTGGTGCTAGGTCAAATGTTCTATGATGTGCTCTTCCCCTCGTTCGTCGCCGGGATTGTTGGCTATCACGTCACCACCAATCTGGGTGTACAGTACGCGCACGCACCGCTCTGTATCCCCCCGCAGATGACCGGCTGGAGTATGGCGGAAATTATCCTGCTCGGGGTCTGGTGCGGTCTCATTGCCCTTTTCTTTATCGAGATGATGAAGCTGAGTCACAGATCCTTCGTCCGATTTTTCAAAAGCCGGCTCCTGAGGGGGGTGGTAGGAGGGGGGATGCTCGTGCTGATCGCCGTGTTTGCTTCGCCGGCTTACCTGGGGCTTGGCCTCGATACTCTCGATGCAGGCTGGAAAGGAACGGTCCTGCCGACCGGCGCCTTCTTCTGGAAAAGTATAACCACCTCAATCACCCTCGGCTGTGGCGGAAGCGGCGGGGTGGTCACCCCCATTTTCTTCATTGGCACGACAGCGGGAAACCTGTTTGCCCATCTTTTTAATCCCCAGTACATCGCCTCTTATTCTGCGATCGGTATGGTGGCGCTCCTGGCGGGTGCTGCTAATACGCCCATTGCAGCATCAGTGATGGCGATAGAGTTGTTCGGCCCAGCGCTTGGTCCTCATGCAGCGGTTGCTTGCATGGTCAGCTTTCTGGTTGTCGGCTACCGGAGTATCTATCCGAGCCAAGTTCTGGGGATACAGAAAAGTGCCTCCCTGCCAGTCGTCACGGGAAAACCTGTCGGAGAGTCTGATGCGGCCGTCGTTTTCTTCCGTGAAAAGTCCCTGATCGGCATGATTTCCAAGATGTTACGTGTAATTTGGAAGGGGAAAGAAAAATGAACACACGGATCAGCTGGAGACTTATGTGTGTCTTGTTTGTAGCCATGCTTTGCGGGTGCGCAACCGTGGACCAGAAAGTATCCCTGCTCTACAGCCCCGTCACCGACATACGCTCGGGCAAGGGAGAGCTGTTGTTGTTAGCCCCCTCCTCAGGCGGGAAAGAGGGCGATGCTAGCGCTCAATGGGTTATTGGCAGGGTGAAAAACGGCGATGGGGAAACGATTGGCACCATTGTTAGCTCTCTGTCGCCCGAAGATCTTCTGCGGGACGCTTTCAACCAGGAATTTACGACTGCCGGTTACACGGTTACTCAGGTCTCGAAGCTGCCACAGGATGTGCATAGGGGGATCGCCGTTTCGAAAATATCCCTCGCCTTTGAGGACGAATGGAGCTTGCCTAGGGACAAAGCAAGCGCCATCCTGGATGTTGCCGTCGAGATATGGAAGGACGGACGGAAAATACGTCTGCTTAGTTATGAATCGCGAGTTTCCGACGTTGCATTCAGGGATCGTAAACTTCTTGCGCAGCAACTACTGGAGAAGGGGCTTCACGAGATCATGAGGCAGGCTGTGCCGGAGATAGTGACCAGTCTGGAAATGTAGCGTCTTAGATTCGCGACGCAACAGGTCGAGCTTCTGCTCAGGATCCCCCGCTACGAGCGACTATCTGGACATTGCTGGTGTGCCGTGACTTAGGTGGAAGTACAGTTCGACATTACTTGTATGCTTGGAAAGTGCTTTTTTTATTACACTCGTGGCTAGGCAACGAGAACCATAATCTGAGAAAATACTATGGAACCCCATAAGCTGAGAATTTTAGCCAAATTATGGTCAAAGTGACAAAATATCAGCTAGTTAGAGTGTTGGCGGAGGCACATGGGAATCGAACCCACCGGGGAGATTTCTCATCCCCCCCACTAGTTTTGAAGACTAGGCCGCCCACCAGCGACGGACGTACCTCCGTAGAGCCCTTTAGTACCGTATTTGCCGGCGCCCGTCAATTCATAAATCATCATAATGAAATAGGGTCACCCGGGACACTCGTTATGCTCCCAAGGGAACGGTGAAGAAAACCTTCGTCCCGACGCCGGGTGTGCTTTCCACCCAGATTTCCCCCCCATGGGCCTCCAGGATGTTCTTGACGATGCACATGCCGAGGCCGGTCCCTTCTATGGCCGTGTTCGAGGCGTCTGCACGGTAGAATCTGTCGAATATCCTTTCCACTTGTTCGGGCGCCATCCCGATCCCCCTGTCATCCACGCAGACCTGCCAGGCGTCTTCGAGTCTTGTGCTGCTGATGCGGACCGGCCCACCATCGGGATAATACTTCACTGCATTGCTGAGGAGGTTCTCCATCACCTGTTCCAGTTTGCCGCTGTCGGCGAGAAGAGTGCCGGGTTGGTCGGACAGGTGCAGTTCGAAGGTGTGCCTGACGGATATCTTCTGTCCGTACAGCACAGCCTGGCGAATGATCTCGTTGATGTCGCACGGTTTCTTGTCCACAGGAATGGAGCGTCCTGCTTCAATCCTGCTCAGGTCGAGCAGGTCATCCACAATCCTGGACAGTGCCCATGCTTTCCTGTTGATGTAGGAGAGTGCGTCATTCTGCACGTCGGGGGAGCTGGTTTCCGACAACAGCAGTTCCGAATAGCCGATGATGGAGGCAAGGGGGGTGCTGAGCTCATGGGCGGCGGTTGAGATGAACTCGCTCTTCATCCGGTCTATTTCCCGCTCGTTGGTAATGTCATGGATGATGGTGATCATGCCGAGGGTGCGTCCACTCTTGGCCTGGATGACTGAAGTCCTTCCCTGCATGATGTGCCGTTGGTCCGAACCGACCGGCGCAATTTCGAATTCGAACCGCATGCCGCTTTTCTGTTGAGCGAGGACCGAGGTGATTTCTTCAGGAAGTTTATTGTCGCCGATAAGCGCCTCGATGGGGCAGTGGGCAACTTTTTTCAGGGTGGAACCGAATATTTTCTCGGCAGACTGGCTGAGAAGAATGATACGTTGATGGGAATCGGTGACGATGAGGATATCGGTGACGGATTTGAGGATGCTGTCCACCCGGGTTCTGATCCCCCGGGCGACCAGATAGCCGGCCGGTACGGAAAGGAGCACCATGACCAGGGCGGTTACCATGACCCAGCTACCCATCCTGTCCAAGGCAGTTGCCATCCGCTTCAGGGGGTCGGCGAGATCGCTTTCGTAGTAACCGGCGCCGATGACCCAGTCCCATGGCTCAAAATAGGTGATGGCGACCGATTTGTAACGGGGTGCCGGCTCATCGGGATTTTTCCAGGAATAGCTCATGAAATCCACCGGAATCGGGTCCGATTGCTCCCTTCTGAGAGCCAGGGCCTTCCCGATGATGGTCTGGACAAAGGGATGACCGTCGGCGTCGAGGGAGTTCCAGAGGTTCTCGCCGTCACGTTTGCCGTCCTTGGAGATGAGATACTGCCCCTGCTGCGCCCCCGATCCACCAAGGACGAAGACGTAGCCGGTCTTTCCCACGACGATGTCCATTATCCCCTTGCGGAGGCTTTCCAGGTTTTCTTCCTTGACGCCGACGTAGAGAGCCCCCACGATTTTTTTGCGGTCGGAGTCCCATATCGGTTCGTAGGCGGTGACGTACCAGGCGTTGACCACATAGGCTCGCCCCTGGAATCTCTTTCCCTCCAGCAAAGTCGTAATTACCGGGCTTGGTGTGCCATCGGGGGCGGCTGCGGGGATATATGTGCCGATGGCACGGCTGCCGTCGGCATTTTCCACGTTGGTACAGACACGCAGCATGTCCCCTTTGTCGTTCATCCGCTGGAAGATGGTGACACTCCCTCCCACCAGTCGTTTCACCTCGTCGACCACGGGTGAGACCATCTGCCGGTCCCGGTTTTGTCCCAGCCACTTCCCTCCCACCATCATTTTCGGAAGCGAAATAGTTGCTTCAGCGTGGTTCAGCTGATTGACTGCGGTCCAGGTGACCTTGTCCCGGCCGAAGGAGACCGGACCCGAGCGCTTGAGCGCGTCCTCGGCGACCAAAAGGTTGTGATTCACCGTTTTCTGGACCGCTTCCTGGGCCGAACGGCACATGAGATACACGTCACGGGCGATTTTCTGGGCTTCGCTTTTTGCCTGCTCCTCGATTTCCCTGCCGAAGAACTCCTTGAGCACCTCCTTCTGGTAGAGGGCGACGCCAAGGGCCACGACCGTTGTCAGAGCAATCGGCAGTATGGCCATTCCCGTTATCTTCACTCCAATTTTCAAGGAATCCCCCTGGGCGAGCAGCATATGGAGATTTCGATTAGTGGATGCTAACTCTATCATTAAGAGTCTGATTGTGCAATGTTTTAGGCAGTTGTATTAGCTTTACAGCGGATGCTAAAAGTGATAGACAGTGCAGCAGCGCCCGAAGCGGGTATACAGCACTTGTGCCGAGGTGGTGAATGCCGTGGTGCCCCGATTATCACGACAGATTCCGGCAGCATAGGAGGGGACGGTGATTCCTCTCAAGGATTACAACCCGACCCGCCATTTCCCCTTGCTGACGGTCGTCCTGATCGTTATCAACGTGATGGTATTCGTGCGAGACCGCCTTACCGGTCACCTTGAGGAGGTACTGGTACCAACCCGCCACGGTGCAGTCACCGCTACCCATTTTATCGGCGGACTCTCTGACCGCTTCGCCCTCGTGCCGGCAAATCTTCTCTTGAACCCCTTCCAGCAATGGATAACGGTTTTCACTTCCATGTTCCTTCATGGGAACTGGCTCCATATCGGATCCAACATGCTGTATCTCTGGATCTTCGGCAACAATATCGAGGACCGTCTCGGCCCTGCGCACTTTCTCCTGTTCTATTTCATCTGCGGAGGGGTGGCCGCCGGAGCCCAGATAGCCAGCGCACCCCTTTCCACGGTTCCCATGGTCGGGGCGAGCGGGGCGGTTGCGGGGGTGATGGGGGCCTACCTGGTGCTCTACCCACGGGCGCGGATTCTGACCTTGATACCGATCTTCATCTTTTTCACCACCGTCGAACTCCCCGCCTTTGTCATCATTGGCTACTGGGCGCTGTTGCAATTTCTCAACGCGAGCTTGCTGGGGAGTGGAGAGATGCAGGGGGGAGGGGTGGCCTATTTTGCCCATCTGGGGGGATTCATGGCCGGCATCGCCATGATTCTCATCGCAGGTGGAACACGTCGGCGGCGGTTTTACTGACAATAGCCGACAGGGTTGGACCTTCCCTGCTGATGTGAAGCGAACATGAAAGGGGTGTTTCGGGATGTGGTACAATAGACGGGAACGTCGAAAGGAGGGGACCCATGAAAAAAAGGTGTGTAACTACTGTTGCGGCGCTGGCACTGTTGACCTCCTGTGCGGCACCCCATCTCCGGCAGGCCATGGTGGATACACCCAATTCCTGTTACCGGCTCGAGCGGGTTGAGGAGGACCGGGTCTATCTTACCTCGGGGGGGCAGCGGATCTGCCTGCAGGTGATCGGCCATGTGCCGGTGGAACTGGATCCTGCCATCCTCCGGGTGAGGCTTTTCACCGACGGCAGGTTCTGGATGGAACAGGATATCCCTGCGGTGCAATCCGTGCCCAAATGAAGGTAATGCACTTCTGGCCCTGATGGCACCGGAACAAATCGTAAACGCTAGTAGATTATGATATAGCCGTGATCCTGGGCTATCTTGGAAATTTCCAGAGTGTCTTTAATATGGTAGGTTTTCCCTTCCAGGGTGAAGGTATAGCCTCCTTCCGGCACCGGCACGGCACTTTCCAGCAGAGTTTCAAACAGGGCTGTCTTGATCATTTTTCCCTCTCACATCGGTGTGTTCCCCTGCTTATACCATTCCGTTCCCGCTGAGTAAAGCCTGCCGTTCAGCGTAACTTGAGTTCCCCGGCAAGTGTGTCATAGTTTCCTGAATGTACCATCTCATCCAGAGGTTTGCCATGCACCGAACAAGAAAGAGCGGCATCCTGCTCCACCCCACATCCCTTCCAGGTAAGGAGGGAATCGGCACCCTCGGTACGGAAGCCCGCCAGTTCGTGGATTTTCTCCATCTCGCCGGCCAGTCGGTCTGGCAAGTGCTTCCTTTGGGTCCGACCGCCTACGGCAACTCTCCCTATTCCTGTTACTCTGCATTCGCCGGCAACCCGCTTCTCATCGATCTGGCCGCACTGGTTTGCGATGGGGACCTGGCGTCCCGCGATGTGAAGGGGAGCTTCCCCGCAGATTGGGTTGATTTTCCCCAGGTGGAGACGCATAAGCTGCCGCTTTTGGAGCGGGCTGCCGGGGCGTTTTTTGCGGCTGCCGATCAACAGCGGATGGAGGAGTTCTGGCATTTCTGTGACGCCAATAACTGGTGGCTGCAGGACTTTGCCCTCTTTATGGCATTGAAGAGTCGCTTCAAGGGGAAGAACTGGAGCGCCTGGCCCCGGGACATCTCCCGCCGGGAATCTGCCGCCTTGCAGCAGTACGGCGAAGAGCTCGGTCCCCAGATCGGCGCACACAAGTATGTCCAGTGGCAGTTTTACCGCCAGTGGCACGATCTGAAGAGCTATGCCGGCGCAAAGGGTGTGGAACTCTTTGGCGACATCCCGATTTTTGTCGCCCATGATTCGGCCGACGTCTGGGCCAATCCCGGTCTGTTCCATCTGGACGGGGCAGGGCAGCCGACGGTGGTGGCCGGAGTTCCCCCCGATTACTTCAGCAAAACCGGCCAGCTCTGGGGAAACCCCCTTTACCGCTGGGAGGAGATGGCGGCCGGCGGCTACGATTGGTGGACGGCCCGGCTGCGCAGTTCCTTCGCTCTGTACGACCTGGTGCGCATCGACCATTTCCGCGGTTTCGAGGCCTACTGGGAGGTCCCCGCCAAGGAGAAGACCGCCGTCAACGGGCGCTGGGTCAAGGGACCGGGCGAGGCATTGTTTACTGCACTGGAGACGGCGCTGGGGAAGCTCCCCATCGTGGCGGAAGACCTTGGGGTCATTACCCCGGAAGTCGAGGTGCTCCGGGACCGGTTTGGTTTTGCGGGGATGAAGATTCTCCAGTTCGCCTTCGGCTCTGGCCCTGACAACGCCTATCTACCCCATAACCATGTCCGGAATTGCGTCGTCTATACCGGGACCCACGACAACGACACAACCCTCGGCTGGTTCGACTCGCTCAAAGACAAGGACCGGCAGAAGGTGCTCCGCTATCTGGATTGTGCCGCGAGCGGCATGCCGTGGGGGCTTGTTCGTGCTGCAATGGCTTCGGTGGCGGCCCTTGCGGTGATTCCCCTGCAGGATTTCCTTGAATTGCCTGCTTCGGCACGCATGAACGTTCCCGGTACCCCCCGCGGTAACTGGAGCTGGCGGTTTACAGGCGACGTGCTATCGGAACCCCTTGCCAAGAAGGTGCATGAACTCACCGAAATATTCGGACGTCTCAATAGATAGATGTCGTTAGAAAATTGTTGACAAGATATGTAGGATAACCATAAAATCCGCCAGCATAATTCTTTACTAAAACCATTGAAAACACCATGCAAACATCCGTTTCGAGAGGAGAACACCCATGTCCGACAGCAAATTCAACTTTGACACCCTGGCCCTCCATGCCGGCCAGAGTCCTGACGCCGCAACGTTGTCCCGTGCCGTCCCCATTTACCAGACCGCGTCATACGTCTTCAAGAGTTCGGAACATGCTGCCAACTTGTTCGGGCTCAAAGAATTCGGCAATATCTATACGCGCCTCATGAACCCGACCACTGACGTGCTGGAAAAGCGGCTGGCTGAGTTGGACGGCGGAGTCGGAGCGCTGGCCCTGGCTTCCGGCCAGGCGGCCACGACCTTTGCGGTCCTGAACATTGCCAGTGCCGGGCAAAACATTGTTGCCACGAGCTACCTGTACGGCGGTACCTACAACCTTTTTCACTACACCCTCCCCAAACTCGGCATCAATGTGAAGTTTGTCGACACCTCCAACCCGGACAACGTGCGTCGGGCCATCGATGCCAATACCCGCCTCGTCTACATGGAGTCGGTGGGGAACCCGAAAAACAATGTAGATGACTTCGAGGCGATTGCACAGGTTGCCCATGAAGCGGGGATACCGTTTGTCGTGGACAATACGGTCACTACTCCCTACCTGTTCAAGCCCTTCGACCATGGTGCCGACATCGTTGTCTACTCCCTCACCAAGTTTATTGGCGGTCACGGCACGAGCATCGGCGGTGCCGTGGTGGACAGCGGCCGGTTCCCTTGGGATAACGGCAAATTCCCCGAGATAGCCGGCCCCGACCCCTCCTATCACGGTCTCAACTACTGGGAGGCCCTTGGTAACCTCGCCTACATCCTGAAGATGCGTCTTACGCTGTTACGCGATATGGGTGCGGTGTTGTCGCCATTCAACTCCTTCCTCATCCTCCAGGGGCTGGAGACCCTGCACCTGCGGATGTCCCGCCATGTGGAGAACGCACAGAAGGTTGCGGAATGGTTGGAGGCCCATCCCTTGGTCAGTTGGGTGAACTATCCTGGGCTGACCAGTCATCCCGACTTTGAGCGGGCGAAAAAGTATCTTCCCAAAGGGACCGGTGCGATCATCGGTTTTGGCATAAAGGGGGGGCTGGAAGCAGGTAAGAAATTCATCGACAATGTCAAACTTCTGTCCCACCTTGCCAACATAGGTGATGCAAAGACACTCGTTATTCATCCGGCCTCGACCACCCACCAGCAGCTGAGCGAGGAGGAGCAGCTTTCCACGGGGGTGAGTGCGGACTTCATTCGTCTTTCGGTTGGGGTTGAGGATGTTAGCGACATCATCGCCGATATCGAACAGGCGCTCCGGGCGTCCCAGGCGTAGTTTATCCCTCCGTACGTACCATGGCGGGCGGCTGGACACAGCCGCCCGATGTTTTTTCTACTCTAACGAAAAAAGGCTTGACGGTAGTGGATGGGTTTGGTATAAACACGTCTTTCGCCGGGCGGGGAAGAATGCCGCTGAAAAAAAAAGTGGTTAGGGCGAAAAAAAGATATTGACAGCAGAAGATGG
>NZ_BLIZ01000001.1:3179410-3281910 GCF_019972315.1 Geobacter sp. AOG1 | reverse complement strand
AAGGTGCTTGAGAGAACACTGGTTAAGGAACTCGGCAAAATGACACCGTAACTTCGGGAGAAGGTGTGCCTCCACTAGGTGTAGCGATTCGCACGTGAAGCCGATGGAGGTCGCAGAGAAATGGCGGTAGCGACTGTTTACTAAAAACACAGGACTCTGCAAAGACGAAAGTCGACGTATAGGGTCTGACGCCTGCCCGGTGCCGGAAGGTTAAGGGGATTTGTCAGCCGCAAGGCGAAGCTTTGAACCGAAGCCCCGGTAAACGGCGGCCGTAACTATAACGGTCCTAAGGTAGCGAAATTCCTTGTCGGGTAAGTTCCGACCTGCACGAATGGCGTAACGATTTCCGCGCTGTCTCAACCAGTGGCTCAGCGAAATTGAATTCTCGGTGAAGATGCCGAGTACCCGCGGTAAGACGGAAAGACCCCGTGCACCTTTACTACAGCTTGACAGTGACATTCGGAATAATTTGTGTAGGATAGGTGGGAGACGTTGAAGCTGGCACGCCAGTGTCGGTGGAGTCAACCTTGAAATACCACCCTGGTTGTTTTGGATGTCTAACCCAGGCCCGTCATCCGGGTCGGGGACACTGTCTGGTGGGTAGTTTGACTGGGGCGGTCGCCTCCCAAAGAGTAACGGAGGCGCGCGAAGGTTCCCTCAGCCCGATTGGAAACCGGGCGTTGAGTGCAAAGGCATAAGGGAGCTTGACTGCGAGACCAACAAGTCGAGCAGGTACGAAAGTAGGTCTTAGTGATCCGGCGGTTCTGTATGGAAGGGCCGTCGCTCAACGGATAAAAGGTACGCCGGGGATAACAGGCTGATCTCCCCCAAGAGTTCACATCGACGGGGAGGTTTGGCACCTCGATGTCGGCTCATCGCATCCTGGGGCTGAAGTAGGTCCCAAGGGTTTGGCTGTTCGCCAATTAAAGCGGTACGCGAGCTGGGTTTAAAACGTCGTGAGACAGTTTGGTCCCTATCTACCGTGGGCGCAGGATACTTGAGAAGAGCTGTCCTTAGTACGAGAGGACCGGGATGGACGTACCGCTGGTGTTCCAGTTGTTCCGCCAGGAGCAGTCGCTGGGTAGCTATGTACGGAAAGGATAACCGCTGAAAGCATCTAAGCGGGAAGCCTCCTTCAAGATTAGGTATCCCCGGGGTTAGCCCCCCCTGAAGGCCCGTTGTAGACCACAACGTTGATAGGCCGGGTGTGTAAGTGCAGTAATGCATTTAGCTGACCGGTACTAATCGGCCGTGAGGCTTGACCATAAAAATTATTGAAGAGGGGGTGGTAACCCCACCCCCTCGATAAATCAATCACCACTACCTACAAATCAAATCTATGCAATTGCCGAGATAAATTCGGGACTCGGACCCCGGGACTCGGGATCAGGAAAGTCAAAAGCTTTTGCTGATCCCCGATTCCAGGTCCCCGTTCCCCAACGATTTCTCGGTGGCTATGCCGAGAGGGTCACACCCGTTCCCATCCCGAACACGGAAGTTAAGCCTCTCTGGGCCGATGGTACTGCACGGGCAGCTGTGTGGGAGAGTAGGTCGCCGCCGGGAATTTTATCCAAAAGCCCCACCATTCTTTATGGTGGGGCTTTCTTTTTACTCAAAATTTGTCGGCTATCTGTGTCTATGAAATGTGCAAAATCTAGCTAGCGGATGCCGGCTGGAAGATGGATCGATTCGAAAAGCCTTTCCATGTAACGGGAATTCATCTGCCTGCTCGCCAGAACCTGCTTGACAGGGGGGAGTCTGAGGACCACCCCGAGAATTGCCGCCATTGCCCGATGACTCATGTGTGCCTGATTGTCAAAGATGAGGTTTTGCAGGCAATTGCGTTCGATTGCCATGAGCACCACGCGATGGGCAGAGTTGACCGGCGTGAGGACTCTTGTCGTGCGCGACTCCAGGAGGAGGGCTCCGAAACGGCAGGCCCTGATGCAGATGCCGCAGCCGAGACAGCGATCCATGTCGATTTGGGGTATGTTGATATCAGCTAGCTCATTAGCCGGATCAGTTGTGTGCACTATCGCTTCAACAGGGCATACGGCAGCGCACCTGCCACACCCCCTGCACCGCTCTGCCCGGATAGTCGGGGCAAAGTTGGTGGTGTGGACCGGGTGAAGGTTGGCGAAGCGTCGGACTGCGAGTAGTGCATCGCAGCAGCAGCCGCAGCAGTGGCAGATGAAATTTACCCCTTCCCGTACATTGTCGCCAAACTGAACGAGTTGCCGGTCGCGGGCCTGCTGGAGGAGATCGAAGGCCTCGCTCACCCCGATCTGCCGGGCATGGCCATGACGGATCAGAGGTTCTGCCACTGTGTTGAACGTCATGCAGATTTCCTGCGGTGCTGCACACGCCTTCCCGAGATGGGACATCTTGTGGCGACAGTAGCACATTCCCACGCCGATCCGTTGTGCGGTACGGATCACCTCGCTCGCCCGCTCGTACTCCAGCACCTGGCTGGAGTTCTCAGTTGAAAGTGCCGGTTCGTGTACAAATACCCGTCCCAGTTTTGTCTCGCCGCGGATAAACAGATCGCGGATGAAGTCCTCTTCGACGTTGAGGTACTGGTAGAAGAGTTCGCTCAGTGCCTGCTGGTCGATGTCGGTGCGAACCCGCATGAGGGAGAATTCGAAAAAACCTGCCATGGGGGGAGGGAGAACGTAGAAGGTCTCGCTTTCTTTTGCCAGGTCGAGGAGAAGGGCGCGGCTAGCGAGTCCGTCCAGCAGCGACCGGGCTTCGCGCTCCGGCATATTCCAGACCTCTGAAGCCCGTCTGGCGGTAAAGGGCATGAGGGGCAACCGGGACACCAGTTCCGCTTCCCGTTCGCTGACGAGCAGGGCGAGGATGTCGTAGAGGAGCGGGGAAGGGACCGCCCCTTGGGGGAATCGGTTGAGGCGTTCCACTAACTGCCGGTAACCGGTTTTCGGCACGTGGTGTGACATGCGCCTCCTGTCGTACGAGGGAATCGGTCGCCGTGGGGACGGTAAGGAAAAGAGCCCGTATCAGAAAGGTACGGGCTCTTTTGTTGTCCTGATCGGGCTGGTTATTTCCGTACCGTTACCTTCAGGGTTGTCGTATTGAACAGTGTCTGGTCATCGACCTTACGATCGTTGTAGCGGTTAAGGTCATAGATCAGCCGGGCCTGGATGGTGTAGTTGCCCGGTTTGAGCGGGGGAGACCAGGCAAGAACCCGCTCTTCGCCGGCCCGGATGATCTGTTCGTGGGGGCCCTGGGAGTCTGCCTGCATGGCTGCTTTGACGTCGGGGCGCTGCCTGTCCTCCTCCAGGAACTTCCGGTCATCGGGACGGGGGCCGTACCAGGGAGCGAACATCCATTCGTTCCGTGCCACGGTTTTGCCATGTTTGTCGGTGGCGTCCACCTGCAGATAGATGGCGCGGCGGTTGGAACCGGTTGGCACGGAGTGACCTGCGCCGATATTGATGACGTGGAATTCGAACGATGCCGCCCCCACTGCTGGCTGGACAACGACCTGACTCGGGGCGTTCTGCAGGCGCTGCAGCGATCGTCCGCCAGTCCAGAGGTGACGTGCTGCCACGCGCTCCGGCGAGTTGCCGCTTTCGGCAAGCTTGCGGGTAGTCCGCGGCATGTGGCAGTCTTGACAGTTCTGGCTCCCCAGTCCCTGTTTCCAGAAGTCGTCCCGCCATTCCAGGAACGTCTGGGTCTGTTTTCCCACCACCCGTTTCCCCATGCTGTGGCAGTAAGCGCACATGAGGGATGTTTTCATCCGCACATCGGGGAAGTTTGCGTGAGGAGCCTGCAGACTGTACGGGCCGCGAATTTTTCCGTCGGGAGTGAGGTGACAGCTGGCGCAGGTCAATCCGCCCGCTTCTGCACCTTTCGCCCTGGGTTTGGGTTTGAAAACTTCCGCTACGTCCATGTCGGGGATCTCGAAGGCTTCGGGGAAGTGACAGACGTTGCACGATCTCCCTTCTTCCTCTGCCTCCCGCGCATGAATGGGAAAAGGATCGACGCCGGCCATGGCATGGGCGGTGGCAGTCGATGAAACATGGGCGGGAAGGTCGAGTCCCTGTTCCCCGGGAGTTTTTAACGCGACGCCACGGTTGTGAATGTCGCTTCCGTAACCGAGAGCGAATTCACGATAGATAGCCTTGTGGCACTCCCCGCACACTTCTGAAGGGGTAACGGTTCCCTGGGGAAACGTTACCGTGACAGATGAAGACAACGGCTGTGGTGCCGGTTTTTCTGGTTGGGCGAAGGCCTGCCGAACAAGCAGCATTGTCAGTAGCAGGGTAAAGAGCGCATAGCGGCAAGGTCTGGTCATGGTGGTGATCCTCCATGTGGAATTGTGGCGTGATTGGTCAGTTCGTAAATTTTACCATCAATAACTGACAGAGCCAGTGCCTCCCAGCCGCGCGAGTTGATGAGTTCCCGGCGCTGGGCCGTTTCAAGCCAGAGTTCCTTGCGGTAATGGCGCATCTGCCTCTCCTTTAATGGTCGATATTTTCTTGAAACATCAGGTTATGCGTGTTGAGCTCCAGTACGGACAGACTCCCCATACCGGGCATGCCGGCATAGACGCAGCCGTTATCAAGAGTTATAAGACCGGTTGCCAGGCTTGCCTCAATTGCCTTGCGGGTTTGTGGCGTGTGGCCGCAAACTAGCTTGCGGCCCCCCAGCTGCACGTTGTCCACGCTGGTGGGGCGGAGCCAGAGCATGGCTTCCCGGTCGCTGAAGGGGTCGTCGAGGTCAAAATTCAGGCCGGCATGGACGAGGACCACATCGTCCAGTTTCAGGTATAAGGGGAGGTCGGCAAGCATCGTGCGATAGGTAAGCGGGATCTCGCAGGCGTCTTCCACCCCGAAGCTTGCCAGGGTAGCACCACCGCCGTTGAGCATCCAGAGCCGGAACGACGCCCGGTCGTGGCAGGCGTTCAGCAGCATCTCCTCGTGGTTGCCGCGCAGGGGGTGGATGGTGAAACCGTCATCGCGCCAGGACCGGATGAGCTCAAGCACCTCCCTGCTGCGCGGTCCGCGGTCGATATAGTCTCCCAGCAGATAGAGCGTATCAGTTTTGCGGAAATGGATTACCTCTTCAACCAGGCGTTGCAGGGTGAGGGCACATCCATGGATATCTGGTATGACGAAACGTCGGGGAGTCATGGCGATAATTATACACAATACCCCCTTCGCGCGTAATCGCCAATGTGGTATTGTTGTGGCATCGTTGAGGACACTAGTATTTTCGAGGGTGTCATGAGTCTTTTCCTGTTCACATTTTTCCTGGTGTATGGCGGCGTCCATGTCTACACTTTTGTCAAGGCGCGGCAGGCCATTGGCTTCGGTCCCCTGCCGGGAACCTTGCTCGCCATCTTTCTGGTGGGAATGGTGATAGCCCCGCTCCTGGTCCGTGCTATCGAACGACAGGGGCATGAAACGGCAGCCCGCCTCATGGCATATACGGGCTACAGCTGGATGGGATTCCTCTTTCTCTTTTTTTCCGCGGCCGTGGCCATCGACTGCTATCGTCTTGTTCTCTTCCTGGTTGCGCACGTGTGGCACCTCGACCTTGGCCGGCTGGCCGTTTCACCCCGTGCCGCGCTCTGTCTCCCCCTCGCCTGGGGAGTAGCGACGTCTCTCTACGGCTATTTCGAGGCAAGGGACATCCGCACCGACCGGGTCGTGGTCAGAAGCTCCAAGGTTCCCCGTGAAGCCGGGAAGCTTGTCATCGTGCAGATGTCCGATGTCCACCTGGGGCTTATCGTCAGGGAAGAGCGGCTGGCAAAGATGCTGGCCTGTGTCAGGGCAGCATCCCCTGACCTCCTCGTCGTTACCGGCGACCTGGTGGACGGTCAGATCAACGGCCTTACGGGATTGGCCGAGCAGTTCCGGCAGATTTCCCCCCGCTTCGGTAAATATGCGGTGACGGGGAACCATGAATTCTACGCCGGTATCGGCCAGGCACTGGCGTTCGAGGAACGGGCGGGGTTCACCCTCCTGCGGGGGAAGGCCGTGCCGGTGACCAAGTATCTGACCCTGGCCGGTATCGATGACCCTACAGTAAGTCGCAGCAAGAGAGGAAGTGCGTCGCCTGAGGCGCAACTCCTGCAATCACTTCCCCGCGACAGATTCACCATTCTGCTCAAACACCGGCCGGCCGTGGAAAAATCCAGTCTTGGCCGGTTCGACTTGCAACTCTCGGGACATGTCCACAAGGGGCAACTCTTTCCCTTCAACCTCGTCACCTACCTGTTTTATCCCGTCAAGGCCGGTCTTAGCGGGGTTGGCGAAGGCTCGTCGCTCTACGTGAGTCGGGGGACCGGTACCTGGGGGCCTCCCCTCCGGTTTCTGGCTTCGCCGGAAGTCACCGTTATTGAACTGCTTCCGACGTCCGGAGAGTGAAGAAATCCTGTTTACTTCAACATGGGTGCGTGTTAAGAATGGACATTGCCATGGAGAGAAGGAGGTAGTCATGGAGCTCAAAGCAGCCAAGACAGCAAACCCGGAGCTGAAGCTGGGGGAACTGCTCTGTCAGGCCGGCGTCGTCAGCCAGGAGCAGCTGGATCAGGCGCTGAACCTGCAGAAACAGAAGGGGGGGAGGATTGGGTCACTGCTTCTCGACCTCGGCGTTCTTACCGTCCCCTCTCTGGTCGCCGCCCTCAAGGAGAGGCACCAGGTCAACGCGGCGGACCTGTATGAACTGGAGATATCGCCCCATGTCCTCGGCATTCTCCCCCTGGAAAAGATGAAGCAGTTCCAGGTATTGCCGATTGCGGTCGGCCCGAAGAGCGTCTTTCTCGCCATGGCAGATCCCGGTGACGTGACGACCATTAATGAGTTGGAATTCTTTTTCGGCCGTAGCGTCCAGCCCCTTGTCGTGCCAAACTCCCAGTTGCAGGCGGCTCTTCGCCACCTGGAGGAAAACCCGGTGGATAGCAGCACACCACTCAAGGGGAAGGAGTTGCAGCGGCAGCCGGCAAGCACTGTGACGGCAAGCAGGACAGATGGTTCCCCGTCGCTCCATGACCTGTGCCGTCTGCTTGTTGAGGAGAAGGGCTCCGATCTCCTTCTCTCCGCCGGTGCTCCCCAAACGCTGAAAAAACATGGAAAGCTGGTCCGACTCCCCTATCCGGCCCTTACCCCCCAGCAAACGCTCGAATATGCACGGGAAATCATGACCCCCAGCCAACGTGATGAATTCGAGCGAACCAGTGAACTCGATTTTGCCTTCACCTTCCCTGATATCTGCCGTTTCCGGGCCAATGTTTACCGTCAGCGGAGTTCGGTCGCCCTTGCCATCCGGACGATTGTGGAAAACATCCCGACCCTTGCCGATCTCGGCCTTCCTTCCTGGCTGGGGGAGTTCGCCCTGCGTCCCCACGGTCTGATCCTTGTCAGCGGTCCGACCGGTAACGGCAAGACAACTACGTTGGCTGCGCTTCTCGACCTGATAAACACCAATCGGCAGGCCAACATTGTTACCATCGAGGAACCGATTGAATACCATCACCGGCACAAGATGAGCAACGTGAACCAGCGAGAGGTAGGGATCGATACGGACTCTTTTCATGAAGGGTTGAAAAGGGTCTTCCGGCAGGCGCCCGATGTCATCGTGGTCGGCGAGATGCGCGATCCCGCCAGTGCAGCCATCGCCATCCAGGCTGCCGGGACCGGCCACCTGGTCATGACAACCCTCCATGCGCCTAACGCCACCGCGACTATAGAACGGATAATCGACCTTTTTTCACCCAACCAGCAGCAGCTTATCAGAGCCCAGCTGGCAGAGAGTCTCCTCCTGGTCCTCAACCAGCGGCTGGTGCCGACGAAAGACGGCAAGGGGATCGTGCTCGCCGTCGAGAAACTCGTCAACAGCCATCGGGTCCGCTCCTTCATTCGGGAAGGGAAGACCCACCAGATCAGGAACATGTTCCAGCAGGGGGCCGAAGACTTCCTCCCTCTCGACTTTACCCTCGGCCAACTTTGCCGGGAGGGGAAAATCAGTCGGGAAGAAGGGATGAAGCTGTGCGAAAACCAGAATTTCTTTCAGGAAGTGTCCTCGCGCGCGCCGGGGCGCTAAGGCGGCCCCATTTCCTTTCTGCGGGGCTTCCACTCGGGGAAGCCCCGTTTCCCCTCTCTGCCCCCGCTTCCCCCTGCTAGCCAATTCTCTTTCCTCTGCATGATTGCCGTTAGTGATGCCTCGTTTGTTAACCGGTGTAGCGTGACAGGTTGACGATTTGGGTGGAGCTGTGCTACAAAAAGGAGAATGCCGGCATAATAAGGGGCGTATTGGTGAACGGTTTTCGTGAAGAACTGGAAACGCTGCGACAACAGGGATTGTTCCGGAGCATGCGGGTAGTGGAGGGTCCCCAGACCGGTCGGGTGCTACTCGACGGCAGGGAGGTGCTGCTCCTCTGTTCCAACAATTATCTCGGGCTGGCGGACCATCCGGCGCTCAAGACAGCGGCAATCCGTGCGGTGGAACGGTATGGGGTCTCCAGCGGCGCCTCGCGGCTGGTATCGGGCACCATGGAGTTGCATGAGGCTCTGGAGGCGCGCCTGGCCGCTTTCAAAGGGACGGAGTCTGCGCTTGTCTTCAATTCCGGCTATGCGGCCAACACCGGCATCATCCCCGCCCTGGTCGGCAAAGGGGACGTAATCTTTTCCGACCGACTCAACCACGCAAGCATCGTGGATGGTGCACTCCTTTCCCGGGCAAGATTCCTGCGCTACCCTCACAACGACATGGTGGCCCTGGGCCGGCTGCTTGCCGAGACAAGCGTCGCCGGCCGGCGTCTCATTGTCACCGACGGCGTCTTCAGCATGGATGGCGACCTTGCCCCCCTGGCTGAGCTGGTTGCACTCAAGCGGGAGTATGGCGCCCTTCTCATGGTGGACGACGCCCATGGCACGGGGGTCCTCGGTCCAACCGGCCGGGGGAGCGCCGAACTCTGCGGAGTACTGGGGGAGGTCGATATCCAGATGGGGACACTGGGGAAGGGCTTGGGGAGTTGTGGCGCGTACGTCGCCGGTTCCCGGGAGCTCGTCGATCTCCTCGTCAACCGGGCGCGGAGTTTCATTTTTTCCACAGCCCTCCCACCGGCGGTTCTGGCGGCGTCGCTGGCCGCCGTCGATCTGGTGGATTCCCCTGCCGGTGCCGATCTGCGGCGGCAGCTTGTCCGCAATACCGACCTGTTCAGTACCTCTCTCCGGGATGCCGGATTCGATACCATGGGAAGCATGACCCAGATCGTGCCGATCTTTGTGGGGGATGCGAAGCCGACCATGGAATTTTCACGGCGGCTCCTGGCGGAAGGGTTCTTCGTGCAGGGGATTCGTCCCCCCACCGTGCCGGCCGGCAGCTGCCGGCTCCGCTGCACCCTCATGGCGACCCACGGGGAAAGTGACCTGGAGCGGGGAGTGGCGGCGATCGGCAAGGTGGGTAAGGAGTTGGGTATAGTATGAGACGTGAAGGTTGTATTCATGCCGTTTCTTGAAACCCCTGGCGGGGTATCCATCCATTACGAAGAATCCGGTACCGGCCGGCCGCTGGTTCTCGTCCACGGCTGGGCCACGTCCGGCGTGGTCTGGCGGTTCCAGGCGCCGCTGGCAGAGACATGTCGGCTCATCACCGTCGATCTGCGCGGCCATGGCTGCTCCAGTTCGCCTTCATCCGGCTATGGCCTCACCGACCTGACGGATGATCTTGTCGCACTTTTCATCGAACTTTCCCTGAACGATGCGGTTCTCCTTGGCTGGTCACTCGGCGCCCAAGTGGCGCTTGCCGCGTTTCCTTACCTGCGGGAGCGACTTGCGGGGCTTGCCCTGGTTGGCGGCACTCCCCGCTTCACCCTGGCCGATGATTACGATTTCGGTCTTCCCTCGTCAGAGCCCCGCGGAATGGGGTTGGGAGTCAGGCGGGACTTCCAGAAAACAATGGGAGGCTTCTTCCGGAAGATGTTCGCAGCGGGAGAACTGACGCGTGAACAGGAAAACCTCATCGCCCGGGAGATCGTGATTCCTGGCAGACTTCCGGAGCCAGACGTTGCCCTGGCTACCCTTGACATCCTTTCCACCGCCGATCTGCGGGAGATGCTCCCCGCCGTGGACCGGCCGGTCCTGCTCATCCACGGCGGCGCCGACACCATCTGTCTGCCGGGGGCTTCCCGTTACATGGCAGAGCAGATACCCGGTGCGCATCTCGTGGAACTGGCAGGAGTGGGGCACGCACCGTTCCTCTCCCGTCCCGATGAGTTCAACCGGATTCTGTCCGGCTTCATGGAGGACATCCATGGTCGGGATTGATCGCCAGCGAGTCCGCAACTCGTTTCATCGGCACGCGACCGAGTACGAAGCGTACGCCGACGTGCAGAAGCGTGTGGTCTCACGGCTTGTCGGGATGCTGGACGGCGAGTCGCTGGCACCGGCAGGTGTGCTCGATATCGGTACCGGTACCGGCATGCTCCTGCGCGCCCTGTACGGCTTGTATCCGACAGCCCGGCTGGTGGGGCTCGATCTGGCCCTTGGCATGTGCCGGACGGCCAGGGGGGGCTTCAATGACTCTGGCAGGGTGGGTTTGCTGGCAGGGGATGCGGAACGGTTGCCGTTCCGGGATGGGGCTTTCGACCTGGTGGTTTCCACATCTACGTACCAATGGCTTGAGGAACCTACGGCCGCCTTTGCAGAGGCCTGCCGGGTGCTCCGGCCGGGGGGGCTCTTCTGTTTTGCCCTCTTCGGGGAAAAGACCCTGTATGAGCTGCGCAGTTCCTACCGGCAGGCCCATGAAGCCGTCTGCCACGCGGAAGAATCCCGTACCCACACGTTTCTCTCGCAGGAGCGGGTTTATGAATCCCTGATACGGGCAGGTTTCGTCGCTCCGCGCACCAGTTCCGAACTGGAGACAGAGCGTCATGCCGATGTCCCGGCACTTCTGCGCGCCATCAAGCGGGTCGGTGCCGGCAATGCTGCGCCGGTCAAGGGGCGGGGCCTTGCCGAACGGCGGGTCATGCTTGAGATGATGGCTATCTATCGGCGGGAATATGCTGCGGATGGCTTCATTCCGGCCACCTACGAGGTGATCTACGGGGTAGGGCGAAAGGGATGATCGCTGGCTTCGTTCCTGGCCGAAGCGGCCAGCTGGCGTTTGTCGGCATGTTTCATCTTCTTGATCTCGATTTCCCGTTTCCCCGCACTGCTCCTGTCGTGCCCCCCTTCCAGGTAGAGTAGCTCTTTCGGTCCGCGTCCCCGGAAGTATTTCGCTCCCTTCCCCGTGGCATGCTCCCTGAGCCGCCGGTCAATATCCGTGGTAATCCCCGTATAGAGGGTGTCGTCGCTACAGAGAATGATGTAGATGTGCCAGGTCATGGTGCGTCTCGCATAAACCGTGGCCGGTGAATTCCCCCGGCCACGGCGGGTCATGGCGTTAAGGTGATGTATTCAACAGTGCGCCGCCACAGGTGCGGTCAGTTCCCCCATCCTGCTAAAAATGCTCGTCGTCTTCCTCTCCCGCTGGAATTTGTGGCGTGGCCTTGGGCCTGCCACGCTTTTCCCACGGGTTTGCCTGCCAGTTGTCCGCGTGGCCCGCCCTGATGCCCCAAGGGGGAACGGTTATCCGGAGATAGGTGGCAAGGGCATTGGCGTACGGTTCATACTGTCGGCGCAGTTCCGCCAGTTCATGGTCCGCCTCTTCCCCCAGCCGCAACGTGAGACCGGCTGCCATCAGTTCGGTGCGCAATTTCTCCAGTTCCTCGGACGGCAGGCGGTTGTGGGTCGGTTCGTGGGGCGGCATATGGAAGACGAGAGAAAGGTCTACTACCGCGTGGCGGGCAATGGCGTAGGTCAGTTCCGCCTGACGTTTGCAATTCGCTTCGAGACTGACCATGAGGAATGCACAGGTGTCGAGAATGGAGGTGAGGGCCGTCAGCCAGGACTGGTTGTCGTGTTGGGAGCGGAAGTAGGCGAGGACCGGGTAGGAGAGGTGACTTTCCAGGAGTTCGGCAGACCAGTGTTCCCAATCGTGGAGCAACTCCCGGAGGGCCTCCATGCCCCGTTCATGGCTGTGTCGGCGGAGTATTTCGGAGGCCGTGGGAGGAGAGCCGGCCCGGGCGTCCAGCATTGAGATGCTCACCTCCCGCTGGGCAAAGGACTGGTTGAGCGCAGGCAGGTACCCGATGATGAGGGCGAGAAATCCGAACCCCATCCCCGATTCCGCGACGGTGAGAACCCTCGCCAGGTTTGTACGGGGGGTCACGTCGCCGATGCCGAGAGTGAAGAAGGTCGTGCCACTGAGGTAGAGGTCGGCAATGAAACTGTCTTGCAATGATGTGCTGGCCAAGGGGCCGACCCCCTGGTAGAGGAGGGCAAAGCCCAGAATCAGCCCGCCGGCCCAGATGCCGAGAAGAAGCAGTAAGGAGATGGGGCCAAAATAGCTGAGATAGGTTTCCCGCTGCTTCTCCGGCACCAAGCGACGGACCAGCGCGGACCAGGGGCGCCAGGTGGACCGGAAGAAAAGCCGGGTAAAACGATAGCGCCGGGTGACGCGCCGGGGGAGAACGATGGTCTCGAACCCCTCCCAGAAGACGGTCAGGACGAGGGCAGTACCGACCAGTGCCGACAGGATTGCCATGGGGACCTCAAGGTTGCATACGAAGCAGGGATGTCCTTTACTATACACGCTCCGACATCATCTGCAATCGGTCTGTGGCGCTCAAACCGCCTGGAGCACGAAGCACTTGAGGTACTCGGTTTCCGGTACTGCCAGAAGCACCGGATGATCAGGCGCCTGGGAACGGACTTCCACAACCCGCATTTCCCGCCGCGCCTGGAAAGCCGCAGTCTTCAGCAGGTCGTGAAACAGCTCCCTCCCCATGTGGTAGGAGCAGGAACAGGTAATGAGATGTCCTCCCGGTTTCAGCAGTTCCATGGCCCGGCGGTTGATGGTGAGATACCCCTTTTCCGCCTCCTTCAACGTCTTTCTGCTCTTAACGAAGGCCGGGGGGTCGAGGACGATGACGTCGAAGCTGCGCCCTTCCGTTTTGAGGCTCCGGAGCCGGTCGAACACGTCCACCGCCTCGAAGGCCATCCGGTCCGCCACCCCGTTCAATACCCCGTTCTCCCGGGCCAGGCCGATGGCTCGCTCCGAGATGTCGAGGCAGGTGGTCATCGAGGCACCGTACCCCGCCGCATGCACTCCCCAACTTCCCGAGTAGGAGAAGCAGTCGAGCACCTCCTTGCCGGGGGCAAGCAACTCCAGCAACCGGTGATTCTCCTTCTGGTCGAGGAAATGGCCGGTCTTCTGCCCCTCCCGAAGGTTGACCCGAAAGCGGAGTCCGTGTTCCTCCATCTCGATGACGTCGGGTATCTCCCCGTGGAGAAGTTCCACGGTTTCCGGCAGCCCTTCCAGCCCCCGCACTGCCACATCGTTGCGGGCAATGATCCCCTTCGGCGCAACGAGTTCCACCAGTGCAGTGGCAATGAGCTCGCGACGCACTTCCATGCCGCAGGTCAATAACTGTACCGCCAGGCAGTCGCCGTACCGGTCCACCACCAGCCCGGGGAGAAAATCCCCCTCGCCGTGGATCAGCCGGTAGGTGGTCATCGACGGATAGATTTCCCGGCGGTAGGCGAGCGCCTTTTCCAGCCGTTCCCGGAAGAACGTTGCGGAATCGATATCCACCCGTTCCCGGCTGAGGAGCCGGGCGGCGATGAGCGAGCGGGGATTGTAATAGCCGGTGCCGACGAAGCTGCCGCCGACGTCGTAAACCTCCGCAGCGCAGCCCGGTTGCCTGTCTCCCTGCAGTTCACGGATTTCGTTGCTGAAGACCCATGGATGTCCGCTCCGTATCCGCCTGTCTTCGCCTTTTCCCAGTGTGATCTTGAGCATGGGGTTTCCGTCTCTTTCGTCATAGTTTGCGGCTGAAATAAAAATCCCCTCGCGGGAGGGGATTGATGATGTGCTTTTGGTGCAGGGACTGGTCAGCTGAGCAGTTCGATGAGTTTCTTGGCCAAGGGGTGGACCACAGTGTAATGGACCTCGACACCATCCCGTTTTCCCTCGATGATTCGCTTGTTCTTGAGGAGTGCCAGGTGTTGGGAGACGGTGGCCTGGGGGAGACCAAGGCATTCCCATATGTGCTTGACGTTGCACTCCTTGGTGCAGAGTCCTGCCACGATCTTCAGCCGGACGGGATGGCCAAGGACTTTCAGGATTTCCGCCTCGTTGTCAAAGTTTCGGCTCTTGTCGAACTCCATCGGGCCATCCCCTTTCGTTGAGTAATATCCATATATATATTATTTTCCTAACCGATTGTCAATAAGAAGCTTTTTATGAGCGGTAAAGCTTTGTGCTGAAATGGCAGGCGGAAAGGTGCCCCGGTTCCCGTTCTGTCAGGGGGGGGGTGTGGGTCCGGCACTCTTCTTCGGCATAGGGGCAGCGGGTGTGAAACGGGCAGCCGGGAGGGGGTGCCAGGGGTGAAGGGGGGTCACCCGGCAGGATGATCCGTTTTTTGCCGGTCTGGCTGTGGATATGGGGAACGGCGGACAGGAGCGCTTCCGTATAAGGGTGGAGAAACCGTTCGAACACCGCGTCACGGGGACCGGTTTCGACGATGCGCCCCAGGTACATGATGGCGACCCGGTCACAGAGATGTCGCACCACCGACAGGTCGTGGGCGATGAAGAGGAAGGCCAGGTTGAATTCCCGCTTCAGTTCCTGGAGCAGGTTGATGATCTGGGCCTGGATGGAGAGGTCGAGGGCCGATACCGGCTCGTCGGCGATTAGCAAGCGCGGCTCCACTGCCAGTGCACGGGCGATGCCGATCCTTTGCCGCTGGCCGCCGGAAAATTCGTGGGGATAGCGGAAGTAATGCTCTTCCGCAAGGCCTACCTTTGTCATGAGCCGTGCCACACGATTGCGCAGTTCCGGGCCGGCAGCATGGCCATGGATGACGAGTGGTTCGCCGATGATGTCCCCCACCCGCTGGCGGGGGTTGAGAGAGGAAAAGGGGTCCTGGAAAATGAGCTGGGCCGCTCTGCGGAAGGCGGAGCGTTCGTGGTTTCCCATTTCCACGAGGTTTTTCCCTTCGAACAGCACTTCTCCCTGTGTGGGAGAGGTCAGACCGAGGAGAAGCCGGGCGACGGTGGACTTGCCGCAGCCCGATTCACCTGCGAGTCCGAGCGCCTCTCCCGCGGCAAGGCTCAGATCGAGGCCGTCTACCGCCTTCAGCAACTGGTGCGGGGCAAAAGGTCCGGAGGAAACGGGGAAATATTTGGCGATGGCTCTTGTTTCAAGGAGAGGAGCGGTCATGGGAACTTCCAGCAGCGGACCAGGTGGTTGCTGCCAACCTCCTTGAGGGGGGGAGGCGCCTGCTGGCACTCCCATGTTTTGTCCGGGCAACGGGGGCAGAAGCCGCACCCCGGCTGTTCATCGGCCAGGTTAGGTACGTGGCCGGGTATGGTGGGGAGCGGTTTTCCCGGCACGGAGTTCTGCGGCAACGATGCAAGAAGACCGCAGGTATAGGGATGGTGGGGATTGTTGAACAGTTCTGCCGTGGGAGCACTCTCCACCATTTTTCCTGCGTACATGATGGCGGTATGGTGGGCACGCTCGGCAACAATCCCCAGGTCGTGGGTGATGAGAAGGAGTGCCATGCCGGTCTCGCCCTGCAGACGGTCGATCAGTTCCAGGATCTGTGCCTGGATGGTAACGTCGAGGGCCGTGGTCGGTTCGTCTGCAATGAGGAGCCTGGGCTGACAGGCAAGGGCCATGGCAATCATGATACGCTGCCGCATCCCGCCGGAGAGCTGGTGAGGATAGTCGTCAACGCGCTGCTCCGGTGCGGGAATGCCGACCAGTCCGAGCAATCTGAGCGTTTCTCCAAGGGCTTCACGTCGAGGAAGATTCCGGTGCAACCGGAGTACTTCCATAATCTGATCCCCCACGGTAAGTACCGGATTGAGGGAGGACATGGGTTCCTGAAAAATCATGGAGATGCTGTTGCCGCGCATGCCGCGCATTTCCCTGTCAGACAGACGAAGCAGGTCGGTGCCGTCGAAAACGATGCTGCCGCTGACAATGCTTCCCGGTGGTGGGACCAGTCGCATGAGGGAGTAGGCGGTCATGCTTTTTCCGCATCCCGATTCGCCGACGATGGCAAGGGTCTCTCCTTCGTCGAGGGAGAAGTCGATGCCATCGACCGCCTTAAGGGTCGATGTGCCGAGGTGGAAATGGGTGGCAAGGCCGGTGACGTGGAGAAGGGGGGGCAAGCGCTCACTCCTGCGGGTGGGTGATGAACCTGCGGATAGTTATGTGGGAGCAGGGGTTCGGGTTAAAACGTTATACCACGAAACGAGGGGAGGGGCAAATCCTTTGGGGAAGGGAGGGACGACAGGTTGTGTGTCTAGGCAGCAGAGATGCAGATGGGAACACGTGGCTGCCCGTATTCCTGGGTGCCATCGTTTACTGAAATGGCGGCGAAGCTGAACTTCCCGCTCTGGAGAACTTCGACGAACGGTTGGACCAGGTCGGGATCGAACTGGGTGCCGGCGTTGTCCACCAGTTCCTTGATGGCTACATCCAGGGAGAGTGCCTTGCGGTAGGGGCGGTCGGAGGTCATGGCGTCAAAAGAGTCGGCAATGGCAAGCATGCGTGATTCGAGCAGAAGATGATCGGCCGCCACGTTGTTGGGATACCCCTTGCCATCGAAACGCTCGTGGTGCTGGCCGATACAGAGGCGGACGTCGCTCAGGAATTCGATCGGCTCCAGTATCTTCATGCCGATGACCGGGTGCTGTTGCAGTTCCCGGATATCCTCCGGTGTCAGGCGCCCTTCTTTGTGGAGGAGGCTCAGGTCGATGCCGATCTTACCGATGTCGTGGAGGACGGCGGCCCGTTCGATGATTTTTAGCCGCTCGGGGGGCATGTCCAGTTTCTTTGCGAGTTCCATGCAGTAGCGGGTAACCCGTTCCGAGTGGCCACGGGTGTAACTGTCACTGGCTTCGATGGCGGAAACCAGGGCATGGATGGTGTTCATGTAGGTCTTCTGCTGCTCTTCGTAGAGCTGGACGTTCTTGATGGCAATGCTTGCCTGGGCGGCGATGGTGGTGAGGAGTTCCAGGTCTTCGTTGTTGTAGACCGAATTGTCGATCTTGTTGACGACAGTGATAGTCCCGATAGTTTCGTCTTTGGTCTTCAGGGGGGCGCAGATGAGGGTTTTCCGCTCGTACCCCATGGCGCTCATCCGGTCGAATTCCGGGGTTTCTTGAATATCGGTAATCAGCCGGGGTTTACCGTTGTTGATGACCCAGGCGGAGACGCTGGAGGGTTTCATTTCCAGCTCCCCCTTTTCCGGTGCAAAGCTGTCGTGGCCGAGGAGCGTAGTGACCTTGAGTACGTTTCGCTGGCGGTCGTGGAGCATGATGTAGCCGATCTGGGCCTCCAGTGTGTCCATGGTGGTCCTTACCACCAGGTCGAAGAGCGGTTTCGATTCCATGGTGGAATTGATGGCCAGACCGACTTTGTAGAGGGTGGAGAGCTTAGAGACGGCCTTTTCCAGATTGGTGTTCTTGTCTTCCAGTTCGCCTGCCAGGTCGGCGATCTTGTAGTTCGCCTCCTCGATTTCTTCTATCCGTTCTTCCAGCGAGACGTTGAGGTTTTCGATCTCTTTCAGCTGATCTTCCAGACGATGATTCATCGTGTGGATTTCCCGGTGGTGGGCGAGTTTTTCCTGTGCCCGAGCCAGTTCACGTTCATGGCTGATGGCCGATTCGACCATTCCTTTCAAACGCTCCACCATCCGGTTGAACTTGTCCGACAGCAGGCTCATTTCTTTGCTGCTTGAAATGTTGGTTGAACAGTCGAAATCTCCTCCTTCGACCTTCTGCATGGAAGCGATCAACTGTTGAATCGGGCGATCGACGTAATGGATGAGGAACAGGGAGATGGTTATTATGATGAGACAGATGATGATGAAGGTTGACGTGGTAACGGTTTTCCGTTCCTTGGCGACAAGGGCATCGAGGTTGGCAAGGGAGAGTTCTATCTCCATTATGCCCAGGACACTCTGCGTAGAGGGGTGGCAACCGTAGCATTCGGGCGTATTCATGATGCGGGTGTAGGAGTCGTACACCTGTTTTTCGGGATTATACTCCTTGAGGGGAAAGGCCCCTTTGCGGACCAGTTTCAGGTCCGAAGCGGGGAGCATCTGTCCGATCTCGGCCTCGTCGGCGGAGTTGATGATGACCCCCGACTCGGAAACGATACGGAGGTCGGATATGAAATTGGAGGAACGGATCTTCTTGAAGAGTTCCCGCACTTCGTCAGAGTGGCCGGACCTCATGGCGTTAATGACGCTGCTTTTGACGGTTTCGATGATGACGGTGGTATTGTGATCGGCGAGGTTTCTGATTAATTCCTTATTCTGCCGGAAGTTCAGGAGGGCGGCAATGACGAGAATCGTAACGACGATTATCGTGATGAGGCCGAGGATTTTGACTTTCAGTGATTTCATGTCACCTGCTCTTGGGAGAGATGTCCGATAGTCTGTTTACTACTCCATATAGCCGGGGATATCAAGTTATATAGCGATTAAAAGTGTTTACTTATGTGTGGCTAATACTATCTGTCTAATGAGCCGCACGTTATCTGTGGAGTGTGCTGCCGGCGGTAAAGCCCGGCTGGAAGCTATGTATCCCGGTCTTGGAGTGATGAGTCGTTTTACGCCATTTGGCCGAGAACAAGAAAGACCTTGCCACTAACGGCTTCTCTACGTTCCATCATGTGCATTTAACACCGACTATAGTTGCAATTGGCTTGCCAACTCCTCATTGCCACGGGGTATATTACACAGCAGGAAAACGCGATAAAATCGTTGACTTTACAACCTGAATTGTGATTTTATCGACCAGTTTTGTATAAGGATTGTACTACTTGAAACTACTTTTTTCCATACTCTTTTGTCTCTGTTTTATTTCTGTTGGGGTCGGGGGGGGAGAGCCGCTCCAGACCGACACTATCCGGGTGGCGTTGCAGAAGGGGAGTGAGACGGTTCGACTCGATGGTACCGGTGTTCTCGCCATCGCCGATGATGGCGAGCCTCTCCGGCTCAATCTGCCGGTGCAGATCAAAAAGGTCAGGGACGGGCTGGCGGTTAACGGTAGAACAGTCCGCAAGTTGGTTGCTTCGGCGCCTGCCTTTCTGCTCATCAACGGCAAGGGGTACCGGGGGACCGTTGAAATTACCCCCGCCGACAAGGGGCTTCTGGTCGTCAACGAGCTTCCCCTCGATGACTACCTGATCGGCCTCATCAACTGCGAGATTTCATCGCAGTGGCCGATGGAGGCGATCAAGGCCCAAGCGGTGATCGCCCGTTCCTACGCGGTATACCAGCGTCAGGCTCGGAAAAACGCCCCCTATCATCTGGAGTCGAGTGTGCTCGACCAGGTGTACGAAGGATGCGACATCGAAGACAGCCGAGCTGCCCGCGGGGTGCAGGAAACCGCCGGCGAAGTTTTGACATATGACGGTAACGTTATCCAGGCCTTCTACCATTCCAACTGCGGTGGCCATACGGAAGCTTCGGAGAACGTCTGGGGGTTTCCGCTGCCCTACCTGCGGGGGGTGGACTGTGCATACTGCCAGTTGTCTCCGTCGCTCAAATGGGAACAGAACCTGCCGCTCAGGCGGATCGAATCGCAACTCAAGAATAGTGGCTACCAGGTGGCCGGTCTCAGGGATATCCGGCTTGGCCGGCGTAATGCCAGTGGCCGTCTGGTCGATCTGGTGCTCGTCACGGCGGCTGGCCGTCAGACCATGCCGGCTACCAAATTCCGGATGGCCGTTGGTTCCACGATTATCAAGAGCACCAACTTCGAGGTGCGGATTTCCGGTGAAAATGCCGTGTTCAGCGGTGCCGGTTACGGCCACGGGGTGGGGCTCTGCCAATGGGGGGCCAAGCAGCGGGCGAGTGACGGGTTTGACTACCGGGAAATACTGAGTTATTACTATCCCGGCACACAGCTGGCAAAGATCTCCGGCGACTGATCATGGTGCTGGAAGAGTTCGACTATCACCTCCCTCCCGAGCTGATCGCCCAGGCGCCCGCAGCCAGGCGGGACGCGGCCCGGTTGATGACCCTGGATCGGACCACGGGACAGATCGGCGAAACGGTCTTTTCCGAAGTCGCCAGGCTGTTCCGCCCCGGCGACCTGCTCGTGGTGAACGACACGCGGGTGATACCGGCCAGACTTCTCGGCCGGAAAGAGAGCGGTGGCCGGGTGGAAGTCTTTTTGGTGCGGCGTCTGCCAGTGCTTGGTGAGAGCTGGCACTGTCTGATCCGGGCTTCAAAGTTACCGAAACCGGGAACTGTTCTTCTCCTGGCAGACGGGATGACCGCCAGAGTCGAGAGTCGAACCGAGAGTGACTGCTGGCAGGTCGCCTTCGCACCTGCCGAGGATTTTGCCGCCTGGCTGGAACGACACGGGAGTATGCCGCTTCCACCCTACATTCGGCGGGCCGCGGAAGAGCATGACCGGGAACGTTATCAGACTGTATTCGCACGGGCTAAGGGTGCTGTGGCTGCCCCTACTGCCGGCCTGCACATGACCGCTGAGTTGCTGGCCACCCTGAAGGCAGGCGGGGTCGAAATAGCGCCCATAACCCTGCACGTGGGGCTCGGTACCTTCATGCCGATTCGGGTGGAAAACCTGGATGAGCACCGGATGCATCGGGAAGAATACATCATCCCGACCGGGACGGCGGCGGCCATCGCCCGACGGAAGCGGGACGGGGGGCGGGTGGTGGCTCTTGGTACCACGGCCACCCGGGCGCTGGAGCAGGCGGCTGCCGAAGACGGGACGGTCGTTGCCGGAACAGGGGAAGCGGACATCTTTATCCGTCCAGGCTACACCTTCAAGGTTGTCGATGCCCTGATCACCAACTTCCATCTGCCGAAGTCGACCCTGCTCATGCTGGTCAGCGCGTTTGCCGGCAGGGACCTGCTGCTGAAGGCATATGAGGAGGCGGTGCGGCGTGAGTTCAGGTTCTTCAGCTACGGCGACGCAATGATGATATACTGAGGAACGCGGCTTTTCCGCAATCTCTGCGTTGATCTTCGTGATTTCTTGTGCGACGTACCTTCAGTACGTCTCCGCGTCATCCCTCGATCGCCTTGACCTTGCGAAAAATCCACGTTCTGGCGACATATGCAAGAAATAAATATGGATTTGAGAGCAATTTGCCCGCTATAAATTTCAAGGTTATCAAGCAGGACGGAACGACAGCGGCCCGTCTCGGCTCTTTGACAACCCCCCACGGCAACATCGAGACGCCGATCTTCATGCCGGTGGGAACCCAGGCGACGGTCAAGGCGATGACTCCCGAAGAGCTACGGCAGGTTGGAGCCCAGATCATTCTGGCCAATACCTACCACCTCTATATCCGTCCGGGGCACGAGCTGATCGGGCGTCTCGGCGGCCTGCACGAGTTCATGCACTGGTCGGGGCCGATTCTGACCGACAGCGGCGGCTTCCAGGTATTCAGCCTGGGGGAACTGCGCAAGATATCCGAGGACGGGGTACGCTTCCAGTCCCACCTCGACGGCTCCTACCACTTTATCTCACCCGAGAATGCCATGGCTATCCAGGAGGCGCTTGGTGGTGACATCATCATGTGCTTCGATGAATGCCCACCCTATCCGTCGGAGTACGCTTACGTGGAAAAATCCCTGGGGCTTACCACCCGCTGGGCCCGGCGCTGCAAGGAAGCACACGCCCGCCCCGACCAGGCACTGTTCGGTATCGTTCAGGGGGGGATGCACCGCGAATTGCGGGTGCGGAGTGCCACGGAACTCATGGAGATCGGTTTTGACGGCTATGCCCTTGGCGGACTGTCGGTTGGTGAAGAGAAGGAGCTGATGTACGAGGTGATGGGTTACTGTGCACCCATCCTGCCGGTTCACCAGCCGCGCTACGTCATGGGAATCGGAGCGCCTGAGGATCTCATAGAGGGGATTCACGCCGGTTTCGACATGTTCGACTGTGTCATGCCGACCCGCAATGCCCGGAACGGCATGCTGTTCACTTCCTTCGGCCGGGTGAACATCAAAGGGGCAGCGTATGCCGAGGACCGTGCCCCCATCGACCCGGAATGCGACTGTTACGTCTGCAATAATTACAGCCGGGCGTATCTCCGCCATTTGTACCGGTCCGGAGAGATACTTGCCTCACGGCTCAATACCTGGCACAATCTACACTACTACCTGGATCTCATGGACCAGGCGCGTAAGGCCATCGGAGCCGGCCGGTTCGGGGAATTCAGGAAGGAGTTTTACGCAAAACGGAGTTCAATGTAGAGGCGAATCTTGTATTCGCCCTTGCTTTGGGCGATCACAAGGATCGTCCCTACAAAAACTAAATGTTATTTATGGAGGTTTCAACTATGTTTGGTCTGGCATTTGCTATGGGTACACCACCGGGCGGAGCGGCTGGCGGCGGGCAGTCGGCGATCATGAACCTGGTGCCGCTCGTTTTCATGTTCGGTATTTTCTACTTCCTGCTCATCCGTCCCCAGCAGAAAAAGGCGAAGGAGCACCGGGCACTGCTCGAAGCCCTGAAAAAGGGAGATGCAGTGGTGACGGCCGGTGGCGTTCACGGCAAGGTCACGGCCATCGATGAAACGGTGGTTACCCTGGAAGTGGCCACCGGCGTCAACATCAAGGTCAACAAAGGGCACATCGCCAGCGTAACGAAGCAGGGAGCGTAGGGGCAAAACTTTGTGGCTGCCTGTTCGGGCGTTCACAATTATTGATTCTACACGTAGCGCAATCCGCAATACCAGGCGGCCCGGCAATGTGCCGGATATGCCATGCCGAAAGGAGCATCCTCAATGTCCAAGGGCTTAACTTGGCGCGTCAGCTTGATTCTGGTTTTTCTGCTCTTGTCGTTTCTCTACCTGACCCCGACTCTGGTCAGCAAGCTTCCCGCCTGGTGGCAGGGGTATCTCCCCAAGGACAAGATCCATCTGGGGCTTGACCTGCAGGGGGGCACCCACCTGGTGATGGAGGTGGAAACCCAGAAGGCGGTTGAAGGGACCCTCGACATCATCGCCACCGATCTGGAAGATTCCCTCACCGCCCAGAATCTCCGCTTCAAACATATTGGCCGGGTCGGATCGGACAAGGTGCAGCTCGTCCTCTATGACAAGGCGACGGCCGAAAATGCCCAGAAGCTGGTGAAGAAGAAGTATCCGGAAATGGAACAGCTCCCGACCTACGATGAGGGTGGCTTTGTCAATATGTCGCTCCGGATGGGGGAAAAGGTCGCCCAGGACCGCCGGGACAAGTCGGTACAGCAGGCTCTGGAGACCATCCGCAACCGGATTGACCAGTTCGGCGTGTCGGAGCCGGTTATCCAGCAGGAGGGGATCAACCATATCGTAGTCCAGCTCCCCGGCATCAAGGATCCGAAGCGGGCCATCGAGCTGATCGGTCGAACTGCCCGTCTGGAGTTCAAGCTGGTGGACGAGAATATCAATGCGGCCACCGCCACGCCGGGAACCATTCCCGAGGATGACGAACTCCTCGTCGAGAAGAAGACCGATCCGACCACCGGGGCCGTCACTGAAATCCCTCTGGTAGTGAAGCGGAAGTCGATGATCACCGGCGACCTCCTGACCGATGCCCAGGTGCGGATCGATTCCCAGTTCAACCAGCCCTATGTGGCGATCGAGTTCAATTCAACCGGCGCCCGCCTGTTTGACCAGGTCACCGCCGCTAATGTGGGCAAACGTTTCGCCATTGTCCTGGACAACAGCATCTATTCCGCGCCGGTCATACGGGAGCGGATTTCCGGAGGCAGTGCCCAGATATCCGGTTCCTTCTCCGAAAAGGAAGCGGCGGACCTCGCCATCGTCCTGCGGGCCGGGTCGCTCCCGGCGCCGGTGAAGATCATCCAGAACGTGACGGTTGGCCCGTCCCTGGGGCAGGACTCCATCCACAAGGGGCTCATCGCCGGCCTTGTCGGTGTCGTCCTGGTGATCTGCTTCATGGCCTTTTATTACAAGCTGGCCGGTCTTATTGCCGACCTGGGGATGGTCCTCAACATCATCTACCTGATGGGGGCTCTGGCAGCACTCGGTGCGACCCTCACCCTTCCCGGCATCGCCGCCATCGTCCTTCTTGTCGGGATGTCCGTCGACTCCAACGTCATCATCTTCGAGCGGATCCGGGAGGAGCTGCGACTCGGCAAGACGCCGGCGGCCGGTCTCGATGCGGGGTATGACAAGGCGTTCCTGACCATCATGGACTCCCACGTCACCACCCTCATCACGGCGGCGGTCCTGTTCCAGTTCGGCACCGGGCCCGTCAAGGGATTCGCGGTCTCCCTCAGCCTCGGTATCATCATCAATCTCTTCACATCGCTGCTGGCTACCAGGGTGGTGTTTGACTTCTTCCTCAGCCGCATGCACGTGAAGAAGCTGAGCATATAGGGGGCATTCATGGAACTCATCGGTAAAACCAAAATAGATTTCATGGGGATGAAGAAGATATCCTTCATCATCTCCGGCATCATTTCAATCATCGGTATCATCGGCATCATCCAGATCGGTCGCGGTGCGGCCAACATGGGGATCGATTTCTCCGGTGGTACGTCGGTCCAGCTCAAGTTCAGCCAGCCGGTCGGCATCGAACAGGCGCGGGCGGCCCTCGCAAAGCACAACCTGGCAGAGGCAAACCTGCAGGAGATCAAAGAGGGGAACAAACTGCTTGTCAAGGTCGGCAAGACCACCCTGGCGACCGGCAAGGCGGCCGATACCATCGTCGACGTCTTCACGAAGGAAATCCCGGGAAACAGCTTCACGGTGGAGAGTTCCACGGAGATCGGTCCCTCCATCGGTGACAAGCTTCGCAAGGACACTCTTGTTGCCGTGGCCATATCCCTTCTCGGCATCATCCTCTACATCGCCTGGCGGTTTGACTTCAGATTCGGTATCGGTGCGACTCTGGCCACGCTCCACGATGTACTGGCCATGTTCGCGGTGTTTCTCATCCTGAACCGGGAGGTCAACCTCCTGTTCATCACCGCGGTGCTGACCATCGCCGGGTATTCACTCACCGACACCGTGGTGGTCTTCGACCGGATACGGGAAAACCTCCACAAGAACCTGAAGGAGTCGATGCCGACCATCTTCAACAAGAGTATCAACGAGGTCCTTTCCCGGACCATCATCACGTCGCTCACTACGTTTATTGCCGCCATGTCGCTGTTCCTGTTCGGCGGCGATGTCATCCACGACTTTGCCTTCGCCCTCGTCATAGGAGTTGTGGTCGGTACCTATTCATCCATCTTTGTCGCCAGTCCTATCGTCGCCCTGTGGGAAGAACGGGCCGGCCAGGGCAAAGCCTAGAAGGGGGCCTTTGTGAAAAAAGAGCAGATTCTTGTTGCTGTAATTGCTCTGGTAGCCGGACTGTTGCTGGGGATACTCTTCTTCGGCGGCAAGAAAGATTCGGCGCCGGTCGGTGGTGGAGTTCCCATGGGTGGAGGAGCGCCTGCCGACTACCAGCAGCGGATCGCCGAAGTAGAGAAGATCGTGGCGCGGGAGCCGGGCAACATTCAGGCGTGGGTCCAGCTCGGAAACGACTATTTCGACACCGGCCAGACCCAGAAGTCGATCAATGCCTACGGAAAGGCACTGGAGCTCGACCCGAACAATACCAACGTCCTTACCGACCAGGGGGTCATGTTCCGGAAGATGGGGTGGTTCGACAAGGCGATTGCCAATTTCGAGAAGGCGCAGAAGCTTGACCCGAAACACCTGCAGAGTCTCTACAACCTGGGGGTGGTTTACGCCCAGGACCTGAAGCAGCCTGCAAAGGCAACGGAAATTTGGGAACGTTACCTGAAGATGGACTCGACCAGCCCGACTGCCCAGCAGATCAAGGGGATGATGGAACAGTTCAAGTCCCCTTCTTCGGGGAGGTAGGAAACTCATGACCCCGCCGCAAGGCGGGGTTTTTTGTTTTCGGGGAAGGGGATTAACAGCTGTGGAACCGGTTACCACGCGCCGTTGGAAAATAAGGGAAGCAGAACAGTCCCGTGCCGATCTGCTGGTCCGCGAGTGTGCCATTCACCCCCTTGTTGCCCGCCTTCTGGTCAACCGCGGCGTTGTCGAGCCGGGTGTTGCCCGCCGTTTCATGGGAGGGACCCTGGCAGACATCCACGACCCGTTCCTTCTGCGCGGCATGGAGCAGGCCGTTGTCAGGCTGGCCGCGGCGGTGGCGACGGGTGAGCCGATCTGCATCTACGGCGATTACGACGTGGACGGGATAACGTCGGTCGCGCTGCTCGTCAGTTTCTTCCGGGCTCTCGGGGCAGCGGTCTTCTACCATATCCCCCTGCGCCTGGAGGAGGGATACGGCCTCTCCGCCGAGGGGATCGCCGGGGTGGCTGAGCAGGGGGCGCGGGTCATCGTCAGCGTCGACTGCGGCATCACGGCAGTGGCCGAGGCCGAATTATGCCGGCAACTGGGGGTCGATCTCATCATTACCGACCACCACACCCCGGGAGAAGTGATCCCGCCGGCCTATGCCGTCATCAATCCCCACCAGCCGGAGTGCCCTTTTCCGTTCAAATTTCTTGCCGGGGTCGGCGTGGCTTTCAATCTCCTCATCGCTCTCCGCAGCAGGCTGCGCGATACCGGCCATTTTGCCAGCCGGCCCGAGCCGAACCTGCGCGAATATCTGGACCTGGTCGCCCTCGGTACCATCGCCGATATCGTGCCGCTGATCGACGAGAACCGCATATTCGTCTCCTACGGACTGCGGGAGCTGTCCGCTTCGACGCGACCCGGCATCCAGGCCCTGAAGACCGTTGCGGGCGTTGACGATGCGGTAACCTGCGGTGCGGTCGGTTTTCGTCTTGCCCCTCGCCTCAACGCCGCCGGCCGCCTGGAGGACGCTGCCCTCGGTGTCGATCTCCTTCTCAGCGGCGACAGGCAGCGATCAAGGGTGATGGCTGAATCCCTGGACGACAGCAACACCGAACGGCAGGCGCTGGAACAGCAGATACTGCGTGACGCCCTGACAATGGTGAAGGGAGAGCCGGGAGGGAGCGGAAGAAAGAGCATCGTACTGGCATCCGATGCCTGGCATCCCGGAGTAATCGGCATCGTCGCCTCCCGTCTGGTGGACCTGTTCCACCGCCCCACCATTCTCATTGCGCTGCAGGATGGCAATGGTCGTGGGTCGGGACGCAGTATTCCGGGCTTCCATCTCCATGACGCACTCTGTGCCTGTGCCGATCTTCTCGTCAAGTTCGGTGGGCACAAGTATGCCGCCGGCCTCTCCATCGACGAGGCGACCCTGGAAAAATTCGTGGCAGATTTCGAGGCGGTGGCGGACGGGCTCCTTGCCACTGAAGATCTTCTTCCCGAGCTGGCTATCGACGCTGAAATCGCACCGGACGACCTGACCCTCCAGATGGCGGAACAGCTGGAGAGCCTTGCCCCCTTCGGCATGGGGAATCCGGAACCGGTCTTCGTGCTCCGGGGAATGGCGGTGACGGAGCGGCGGCTCCTCAAGGAGCGCCATCTCAAGATGCGTCTTTCGGCGGGAGGCAGGATATTCAATGCCATAGGTTTCAACATGGCGGGGAGGGACGACCCTGGCGAACGGTGCGACGTTGCCTTCTCCTTCGGGGTCAACGTCTGGAAGGGAAAGAAAAGCCTTCAGTTGCGTCTGAAGGATTTCAAGATGGCGGAGGGTTAGGATGCAGAGGGAAGAACGTTTCAGCCGGGCGGACCGGGTTATAAAAGTCGGTTTCTGGGTCAACGCCCTGCTCATGGTGATGAAACTTCTGGCGGGCCATTACGGGCGCTCAGAGGCGGTCTTTGCGGACGGTGTGGAGAGTGCCTGCGACTTCGTGGCAATTTCGGCCACCATGCTGGCCCTCAGGATCGGCCGCAAGCCATACGATGCAAAGCACCCCTACGGCCACGGCAAGGCGGAAAGCATCGCCGCCATCGTCGTCGCGCTGGTCATCTTCCTAACCGGCGGAGGAATTCTCTACAAGGCTATCCATACGATCATGGACCGCAGCTACGGCGAACCGGAGTTGATCGCGGTGGCTGCGGCTTTTGCGACAATCATCATCAAGGAGGCGCTCTGCCGCTATTCAATCCGTGTCGGTGGTGCCCTGGGGAGCCCGGCGGTCATCGCTATCGCCAAGGACCACCGTAAGGACGCGGTCACCTCCATCGCCACCCTCATCGGAGTGGGTGGGGCCTTCTTCGGCCTCCCCATCATGGACCCGCTGGCGGCCGGACTCACCTCACTCTTCATCTTCCACATCGGCTTCGAGACCTTTCGTTCGGCGGCCCATGACCTGATGGATGGTCAGCCTCCTGCTGAAGTCATTGCCGACATGAAGGTCCTGGCCGAAGGAGTCGCGGGGGTCGAGCATGTTCACGAGATACGGGGGCGGCGTTCCGGCCAGTACCTTATCGTCGACCTCAAGCTCGATATGGACCCGGAGATGACGGTCAAGCGTTCCCATGACATCGCCACGGAGGTGAAGAGGCGCATTTTCGAGCGGTTTCCCAACGTGGGAGACGTGATGATCCACATTAACCCTCACGATGAAGAACATGAGGACCTTATTCGGCTCTGAGGGAGAGCTCCTCCAAACGTCAATGTCCGATTGCCATTCCGGCAGGGTGGGGTATACTGTAAGAGGTTGCCTGCAGCAGGTCCTTACGGTTTCCGCAAGGCAGCCGAGCGAGGTGCGGCATGAATATTCGGGTGCTCTACAGCGACAACAGCAGCGGCATGGTGCCGGATTCCCTGCTTCAGGAACTGATCGTCAAGGGGGAAGTCGTGGCCTTTTTCCGTTCTACCGGCTGGGTCCACGTGAAACGGGGCCCCCTCCGGAGAAGTGAAAGGCGATACGAAGGGCCCGAGAGACGGAAGGCTTCGCCGGCATAGCTGGCCTGCACTGCGGTAAATCAACATTCAGAGGAGGTTGTAATGTCGAACGGACCCAAATCGGAGAACGACCTGAAGGAAGCGTTTGCCGGGGAATCCCAGGCCAACCGCAAGTATCTTGCCTTCGCCAAACAGGCCGAGAAGGATGGTTATCCCCAGGTGGCAAAACTGTTCCGTGCCGCCGCCGAGGCGGAGACCATCCATGCCCACAACCACCTGCGGGCTCTGGAAGGCGTCAAGGGGACCCGAGAGAACCTTTTGGAAGCGATCGCCGGTGAGACCCATGAATTCATGGATATGTATCCCCAGATGATCGCCGATGCCGAACTGGAAAGGTCCGATCTGGCACGACGTTCCTTCGTGTTCGCCAATGCGGTGGAAAAGGTTCATGCGGCTCTCTACCAGAAAGCGCTCGACACCCTCGGTGCGGCGGCCGAGCCGTTCGATTACTACATCTGTCCGGTCTGTGGCCACACGGTGGAAAAAGGAGCGCCCGATACCTGCGAGGTATGCGGGGCGAAGGGGAGTGTGTTCTTCAAGGTGAGCTAACACAACGCCATAGTTGTGTCCGGCATCTACAAATCACGAAGTTCAGAATGGAGAGGGCGGCCGATGGCCGCCCTCTCTGTTTTTAGGTTGACATGGGTTCGGAAGGAAGTGTCTCATCCAGGTGAGGGGAGTAGGTCCTCCCTCACGTACAAAAAAATGGGCCTGCGTTGGCAGGCCCCATATACGAAGGATGGGTTGGAAGATGTATGAATATTGAGTGGCCAGAAGAAGAGGGGCGCCGGGAGGCGCCCCAGATGTTTACCCTAGGGGAAAACGTTTCCGTACCCCCTGATTTTAGGAGGTTGTTACCATTCTGGACCTAGTAAGACACTGCTGCTATGGCGGAAATCTGGGCCGCCGTCAACGGAGTTGATCCCGTTGAGCGGTATTGGCTCATGGCACCGAAGTTTGCAATGGCTGCCGTGATCTGGGCCGCCGTCCTTGGCCCGAGCGTTCCATGGCAACCGAGGCAGTCGGAGTTATAGAACGACAGGGCGTTAAAGACCGGTGCTGCGGCGCTGGTGGTGGCCATGGCCTGGATCGAAGCGGCACTCTCACCGGTGCTGTTGACTGCGGTAACGACATAGTAGTAGGCGGTGCCGGCGGTAAGACCGGTTTGAACGTAGGGGCTGGTGCCCCCAGCGATCTTGGTTCCGGTTGTTTTCGTGACGCCCGTCGCGGTCGCCCAGTAGATGTTGTAGGAGGTAGCACCGGTGACGGCCGGCCAGGAGATGGTCACCTGATTTGCACCACCGGTGGCTGTCACGCTGGCTGGTGCGGCAGGAGCGGTCGGCGTCGGGGTGGGAGCGGGTGTCGGCGTCGGGGTGGGCATCGTCGGTGCCAGAGCGGTGACGATTGCCTGCTGCTGGGTAGTGGTCAGGGAGGAGAGGGAGCCCATGCCGCCGGTGTTGCTGGCGATGGCTGTCTGAAGGCGTGCCAGGGTGATCCCTATCTTGCTGGAAGTGGCCAGAGGTCCGTGGCAGCTGGCGCAGTTGCTGGTGTAGAGTGCCGCGCCGTCGACCGGTGTGGGGGTTGGTGTCGGAGTCGGCGTAGGCATAGGAGTTGGAGCCGGTGTCGGTGCAGGTGCAGGTGCAGGTGCAGCCGTCCCGAGGGCATTGGCAATGGCCTGGACTTGTGCTGCGGTCAGGGTGCTGAGGAAGTTCATGCTGCCGACAGTGCTGATGGCGGACTGGATCTGGGCGGCAGTCCTCCCTTTTTTGGATGAGCTGGCCAGGATACCGTGGCAGGAGGCGCAATTCGTGCCGTAAAGAGCGGCGCCGTCGATTGTCGCGGCGGGGGGGACCTGTCCGGCGGTGGGCATGTTCCCCATGGTGAAGGTGCCGGAGGTCATGTTCTGGATCGGTGCCGTGCAGATGGTGGCGTTGGTGGTTTTATTGGTAACCACCATGTTGCCGCTGCTGATGGTAACCGATACCGCGTCCAGCATGGCGTCGAGCCCGGTATGGTTGGCGACGAAGGTGCCGGTGAGGGGGTTCGCAGTGACGCCGTAAAGGTCGAACAGAGGTTTGAGACGGGTCTGCAGGCTGGTGGTCGAGGCGACGATGCTGGCGGCCATCTGTTGCTGTACCGCAGGGGTGAAGCCGGCATAGAGCGAAGTGGGATCGGTGACCCCCGCGGCATTGGCGACGATGACGTTGGATAGGGGGGTAACGTTGGCGGTACCATGGGCGGTAGCAAAGGACATAAGGGTTTGGGTTCCGCTGTTCCAGTTCACCTTGACGATAAAGGGAGGGGTCATCCCCTCGACGTTGAAACTGTATGAGCCGTCGCTGCTGGTGGGTGCCGAGAGCTCTTTTGCCGGCATCGACGAATCCTTGATGTACACGGTGCCGACAATGGGGGCGCCGGTGGCTGCCACCCCGGAGAGGGTTGCGGTGCTTGTGGGAGCGCCGCTTCCGCTGCTGCCACAGCCGGCCAGCGCGATGGAGGCGGCTGCGCTACAGAGCGCAATCAGTCTCGTGATGGTTTTTCGCATTGATGTCTCCTTTGTTTGGTGAATCTGCTGTTTCCTGGTTTCTGCCCGCATGCGGACACAAAAAAAGCCGGGACCGAATATCAGGTTGATATTTCGGCGACCCGGCTGTCTCGGTGAGACCCTGTAGGCTTTCCGTCCCATCCTCGCGAATGGTTTAGTATTGTCGTCTATCGGCAATAAGGTGTGTCAATAATGTTTTAATGAACTTTACGGTAAACAAGCCGATACGTCAAGAAAAAATGTATAAAAATTGTTACAAATGTGAAAATTTATTGCGGGGCATGGGTCATGATGCAGCTGCCAGTGCTTCTCCAGCCAATATTATCCGGTCGTCTTCAATGGTTATTGCCTGGGCGCTGTGCTCGATCAGTTCGTAGAGACGGAGGTATTTTTCCACTTCCGCTGGCTGACTGGTCTTGCGGCCGAAATACTTGCCCGGCTGGATGAAGACGTCGGTAACCGACTGGTCGTCGAAGATGGCGAAGTCGCAGGAGCAATTGGTATCGCGTCCGCTAATGTCGCTGGCGGTGGGGAGCTCGTCCCGGTAGACGATCCGCACGTCGATATCGTCGTGATACTGGGCGAAAAGCACTTTTTGTACCTCGGAATCGATCAGTTCGTCTCTCCCCACCACGAAGATGCGGGTGATCCGGACTCCCCGGTCGAGGGCGCGCAGGTTGGACTGGTAAAAGTTGAGGAGCGCTCCGCGACTTCCCCAGCCGCTGGTGAGGGGATCGACCGCTTTTATGGAGCGGGTTGCCTGGTCGGCGAGTTTGGCTCCTTCCAGGTAGAACTCGGTATCGTCGAGGGGGATGTACCCCTGCTGGAGGAGGGCGAGGGTCCGTTTTGTTCCCGTCATGAGTTCGCTGGCCTTGGTCTGGCATTCCGGGTCGGTGATCCGGGCGATGGCTTCCGGAATTTCGTGGGCCTGCAGGTACTGGTCCCGCAGTTCTTCCCTGGTTTTTTCGATTTCCTCGCGCAACAGCCAAGTGACGAGGGACAACAAGATGCCGACGGCGAAGATGACGTAGGCCGCCTCCTTGTAGTCGAGTACCCAGTGGAAAAAGATAGCCAGGCCGGAGCCGGCAAGGAATTCGATGAAGACCGCCATGTGCTGGAATTTCCTGTTCATACATACCTCCTTCTGTGCCCTGCCAGTCGGGAGTTGGACAGAGCCATGGCAGAGCATAAAAAAAGCCGGGCCGCCCCATATCTGGTAAGATATTTCGGCGGCCCGGCTGTCTCGATGAGACCCTATGGGTTTTCCGTCCCATCCTCGCGGATGGTTTAGTATTGTCGTCTATCTGCTGCCGGTTTTTTTTAAAAGTCGTTCAGACCATACCCGCTTTGTTTCCGAAAGTCAAGTAAGGGCTCCCTGCTTTTGGCATAACGGCGCGATTACACTCGCTTCAGCTGGGCTTTTGCAGGCGATATTTCTGTAAAGGCGCTGTTTCTGATCAGTTCCCGGCAAGCTCTTTTCCCTCGGCCACCATCAGTTCGGCAACCAGCCGGGTGAAGCGGAGGGGGTCCTTGATGGGGGACCCTTCGGTCAGAAGCGCCTGGTCGTAGAGGAGTTCGCAGTAATCGGCGAGCCGGGCATTTCCCTTGTCCTTTTCATACAGCCTGCCCAGAACCTGGAGGAGCGGATGCTCGGGGTTCAGTTCCAGTATCCGCTTGGATTCCGGCACTGCCTGGTTCATGGCCTTGAGGATCCGCTCCATGTTGGCGTTGAGCCCGTAATCGTCGGCCACCAGGCAGCAGGCGCTGTCGGTGAGGCGGCCGGAAAAGCGCACCTCCTTGACCTGCTCCTTGAGTCGCTCCTGGATGAAGCCGAGGAGATCCTTGTACTGCTTCACCGCTTCCTCTTTTTTTGCCTCCTTCTCCTTCTTCTCTTCTTCCGTGTCCAGTTCCAGGTCTCCCCGGTCCACCCCCTTCAGTTTTTTCCCATCGTACTCGGTCAGGTGCTGGACGACCCATTCGTCCACCGGGTCGGTGAGGAAGAGGACTTCGTACCCTTTCTTGCGGAAGATCTCCAGGTGGGGGGATTGCTCCAGCGCCTCGCGGGCGGTGCCGGTGATGTAATAGATCTCCTTCTGCCCTTCAGGCATCCGGGCGACGTATTCCTTGAGGGAAACGTACTCTCCTTGTTGAGTTGCCGTGCTCTCGAACAGCACCAACTCCTGGAGTTTGTCCCGGTTGGCGTGGTCGAAATGGATACCTTCCTTCAAGACCGGGCCGAATTCCTTGTAGAACGCCAGGTACCCTTCCGGCTCCTTCTCCCTGGTTTCCGCCAGGGTGGCGAGGACCTTGCCCACCAGGTTCTTCTCGATTCTCTTTATCTGCACATCTTCCTGAAGAATCTCGCGGGAGACGTTGAGGGGAAGGTCGCTGGAATCTACCACCCCCTTGACGAAGCGGAGATAATCGGGGATGAGGTGTTCGCAGTTATCAGTGATGAAGACCCGCCGGACGTAGAGGTTTATTCCCCGTTTCCGGTCCGGCATGAACAGGTCGAACGGTTTGTGAGCGGGAAGATAGAGAAGTGCCCGGAATTCGCTCACCCCTTCGGCGGCGTAGTGGATGGTCTTGAACGGCTTGTCGTAGTCGTGGGAGATGTGCTTGTAGAATTCCTCGTACTCCTCGTCGCTGATCTCGCTCTTCGGCCGTGTCCAGATCGCCTTCATGGAGTTGAGGGTCTCGGTGGTGGTCTTTTCGATGGTGCCTCCCCCCTCGATGACCTTGCCGTCTGCGTCGGTGACCGGCTCCTCCCGGGTGATGTCCATGACGATGGGGTACTGGACGTAGTCCGAGTATTTCTTGACGATGGTGCGGATCTTCCACTCGTCCAGATACTCTTTCATCTCCTCCTTCAGGTGAAGAACAATGTCGGTACCGCGTCCCTCCTTGGTGCACTCCTCGATGGTGTAGCTGCCGTCGCCGGCGGATTCCCACCGGCAGCCGTTCTGGGTGCCGTCACCCCCCTTGCGGGTAATGAGAGTGACCCGGTCGGCTACCATGAATGAGGCGTAGAAGCCGACCCCGAACTGGCCGATCATTTCCGGATGTTCCGCCAGGTTCTGTTCCTTGATGTTCTTGAGGAAGGCGCGGGTGCCGGAATGGGCGATGGTGCCGATGTTGGTCTCCACTTCCTCCGCGGTCATGCCGATGCCGTTGTCCCGGATGGTGAGGGTGCCGGCCGTCTTGTCGGGGATCAGTTTGATCTGCCAGTCGGCGTTCCCCTCGAGGAGCGCTTCGTTGGAGTGGGCCTCGAAGCGTACCTTGTCGATGGCGTCGGAGGCGTTGGAGATCAACTCCCGAAGGAAGATGTCCCGGTTGGAGTAGAGGGAATGAATGACCAGGTCGAGGAGTTGCTGAACTTCGGTCTGGAACTGCTTGGTGGTTTTGGACATGAAACGCACGTCTCCTTTGTTGACAATTGAATTGATGCACAACCCGCATAACATAACCATCGTGGTCAGATTTTGCAAGGGTGCCGGACCGATTTTTATGAGAATGCGAATCAACAAAGGCCTGAATTCGCTCCCATTTGTTGACACAAACCGGCCACTGTGTTAGCTTAAACACCCTTAAAGTCGTGCTTATGACATGGTTGCGGTTTCGTACGTAACTTTACCTCAACCCCTACCTTTACCTGCTTCTGGAGCCCCCATGTATCGCCCTGATGTATCAACCTTCCAGACCCTTGCTTCACGGGGGAACCTGATCCCGGTCTACCGCGAGATCATGGCCGACCTGGATACGCCGGTTTCCGCCTTTCGCAAGATCGATGACGGCCGTTACGCCTTTCTGTTGGAGAGTATCGAGGGGGGAGAGAAGTGGGCGCGCTACACCTTCCTCGGTGCCGCACCGGAGGTGGTGATCCGGAGCCGCGGGACGGTGGTGGAGGTGCTGGAGACCGGCAAACCGCTCCGCCGGGAAGAGGTGGCAGACCCCCTGGGGTTCGTGCGGGACTACCTGGCCAGTTTCACGCCGGTGGAGATCCCCGGAATACCCCGGTTTTTCGGCGGTGCGGTCGGATACCTCGGTTATGACATGGTGCGCCACTTCGAAAAGCTTCCCACGGAACGACCGGCGGTTATCGGTGCGTGGGATTCTTACTTCGTCATCACCGACACCATCCTGATTTTCGATAACGTGAGCCAGAAGATCAAGGTAGTATCCAACGCCCATCTGGATGGGGAGAAGGCACCTGAAGAGGCCTACGCCGAGGCGGTCGCCAAGATCGACGCCCTCATCGCCAAGCTGAAGACGCCGCTTCCTCCATCCGTTGCGGTCTCCTCGGCACGGAAGGTCGCCTTCTCGTCAAATGTGGGGAAGGCCGACTTCGAGGCGGCAGTGGAAAAGGCCAAGGAGTACGTACGGGCCGGTGACGTCATCCAGGTGGTCCTTTCCCAGCGCTTCTCCGGCGAGCTGACGGTGGATCCCCTCGACATCTACCGCGTGCTCCGTACGCTCAATCCTTCCCCCTACATGTTCTTCCTCCGCTTTGACGACACGCTGGTGGTGGGGGCATCGCCGGAAGTCATGGTCCGCAAGGAGGGGGACCGGGTGGAGCTTCGCCCCATCGCCGGGACTCGTCCCCGCGGCACCACTCCCGATGAGGACGCGTACCTTGGTGAGGATCTCCTGGCCGATCCCAAGGAACGGGCCGAGCATGTCATGCTCGTGGACCTCGGCCGCAACGACCTGGGGCGGGTCTGCACCACCGGGAGCGTCCGGGTCTCCGAGTTGATGGTGATCGAGCGCTATTCCCACGTCATGCACATCGTCTCCAACGTGCAGGGGGAATTGGCGGCGGGAAAGGATGCTTTTGACGTGGTGCGGGCCACCTTCCCGGCCGGCACCCTCTCCGGGGCCCCCAAGGTGCGGGCCATGGAGATCATCGACGAACTGGAGCCGGTCCGGCGCGAGGTGTACGGCGGTGCGGCCGGCTATTTCTCCTTCTCCGGCAATATGGATCTCGCCATCGCCATTCGCACCCTCGTAATTCGTGACGGCAAGGTGCACCTGCAGGCGGGGGCGGGGATCGTCGCCGACTCGGTGCCTGCCGCCGAGTACCAGGAGACGGTGAACAAGGCGATGGCGGTGGTGAAGGCGATAGAGATCGCCGAACGGGGTTTGGATTAACCCCGACGGCCGAAGACAAAATCCCTTCGGCTGCGTAAACTACATGGACTGCGGATTTTGCGCCAGGTCGTTGCACCCGCAGGAGCGACCGCGGAGGCGTAGCACCCAACCATCGGGCATAAACAGCGCTACGCCGCACAAGGAAGCGACGAGGACGGCGGCGAGATGGCGTGAAAGCCGCAGTCCCTAGGACATTCATATGCTTCTGATGATCGACAATTACGACTCCTTCACCTACAACATCGTCCAGTACTTCGGCCAGCTGGGTGAGGACGTGCAGGTGTTCCGCAATGACCGGATCACCCTAGAGGAGATAGAGGCACTCAGCCCCGCGCGGCTCGTCATCTCTCCCGGCCCCTGTTCCCCGGAGGAAGCGGGGATATCCGTCGAGGCGATCCGGCATTTTGCGGGCAAGGTGCCGATCCTCGGCGTCTGCCTCGGCCACCAGGCCATGGGTGCTGCCTTTGGCGGCAGGGTCGTCCGGAGCGGCACCCTGATGCACGGCAAGACCTCAGCCATCCATCACGATGGTAAAGAGCTGTTCCGTGGGCTTCCCAACCCCTTCCAGGCGACCCGCTATCATTCCCTTATAGTGGAACGCGCCTCACTCCCCGCCTGTCTGGAGATCACTGCCTGGGTCGAGGAAGGGGAGATCATGGGACTTCGGCACCGCGAACTGCCCCTCTGGGGGGTGCAGTTCCACCCCGAGTCGATCCTGACGGAGGGTGGCATGGAAATCCTCCGTAATTTTCTGGAAATGACAAAATGAAACGCGACTTTTCCGCAATCTCTACGTTGGCCTTCGTGATCGTTTGTGCGGCGTAGCGCTGTTTATGCCCGATGTTTGGGTGCTACGCCTCCGCGCAATCCCTCGGCCGCCTTGACCTTGCGAAAAATTCACGTTTCACGGAGAAAAGGCACACTATGATAAAAAAAGCCATTTCGAAAGTTGTCGAACTGATTGACCTGACCGAAGCCGAGATGATCGAGGTGATGGACCAGATCATGTCGGGTGAGGCGACCCCGGCTCAGATCGCCGCCTTTATCACCGCCCTGCGGATGAAGGGGGAAACGGTGGCGGAGATAACCGGCGCGGCGCGGGTCATGCGAGACCGGGCAACCCGCATCCGGGTCGGGAGGAATGTCCTTGATATCGACCGGGACGACATCAACATCGATCAGGAGACCATGCTGGACGTGGTCGGAACGGGGGGGGACGGGACCAATACCTTCAACGTTTCCACCACGGTTTCCTTCGTGGTTTCCGCCTGCGGGGTGCGGGTGGCCAAGCATGGCAACCGTGCCGTTTCCTCCTCCTGCGGCAGCGCCGATGTGCTCGAAGCCCTCGGGGTGAACCTGGATGTCACCCCGGAAACGGTGGAACGCTGCATCAGCGAGATCGGCATCGGTTTCCTGTTCGCGCCGGCCCTCCACGGCGCCATGAAGCATGCCATCGGTCCGCGCAAGGAGATCGGCATCCGGACCATTTTCAATATTCTTGGCCCCCTTACCAATCCCGCTGGCGCACCTTGCCAGGTACTCGGGGTTTACCGGGACGACCTGGTGGAAAAACTCGCCTATGTCCTCCAGGGGCTGGGCTGCCGGCATGGCTTCGTGGTGTATGGCCAGGACGGGATGGATGAGATTACCCTGACCACCGAGACGCGGGTTGCCGAGGTGACTCCCGGCAAGGTGACGGTTACCCTTGTGAAGCCGGAGGATTTCGGGCTCAAACGTTGCTCCATGGCAGAACTCAAAGGGGGCAATGCGGTCGGCAACGCGGTCATCGTGCGTGATCTTCTGGCGGGGCAGAGGGGGGGGAAACGGGATATCGTTCTCCTCAATGCGTCCTATGGTCTGGTGGCTGCAGGGAAGGTTGCCGACGTCCTCGCCGGTCTCGATATGGCTGCCGAGGCGATCGATTCGGGCCGGGCCATGGGGCAGCTGGAAAAACTGGTGGCACTGACCAACGAATAATAGGTAAGGGCACGGTTGCCGTGCCCAGGGCGGGGTAACCCCGCCCCTACGGATTGGGTTTACATGTCCGACACTCCCGACATCCTGAAGAAAATTGTTGACCACAAGCGTGGCGAACTGGCTGCCATCAAGGCGGGCCGTCCGCTGTCCGAGGTCCGGGCAGCCCTTGCCGACCTTGAGGATACCCCGCGCGGGTTCATCCGGGCGCTCCGCACCTGTCGCGACTCGGGATGGACGGCCATCATCGCCGAAGTAAAAAAGGGGTCCCCGTCCAAGGGGTTGATCCGGCCTGATTTCGATCCGTTGGAGATCGCCGAGATCTACCGGAACAATGGTGCCGCCTGCCTGTCGGTTCTGACGGAGGAACACTTTTTCCTCGGCCACCTCCGGTACCTTGCACTCATCCGGGAGCAGGTAGGACTGCCGCTCCTGCGCAAGGATTTCATCTTCGACCCCTACCAGATCTATGAGGCACGCGCCGCCGGCGCCGATGCCATTCTCCTCATCGCCGCCATGCTCGACCTCCATCAGCTGCGGGACTTCAGCGCCCTGGCACGTGAACTTCACCTCGATGTCCTTCTGGAAGTCCACGATGAGGCGGAGCTGGAACTGGCGCTCCAGACCGACTGCGAACTGATCGGCGTCAATAACCGCAATCTCCGGACCTTCGTCACCGACCTGGGGACCACGGAGCGGCTCATCACGTCCATTCCGGCTGAGAGGCTGGTCGTTTCCGAGAGCGGCATCAACAGTCGGGCCGACATCGTGCGGATGGAACAGGCCGGCGCCGGGGCGTTCCTGATCGGCGAGTCGCTCATGCGGGAAGAGGATATTGGGGCAAAACTGAGGGGATTGCTGGGAGAATGAACCACGCATTTTGATGTGTAGTTGTGATTATTTCACCTGTTTGGAGGAGTTCTGATGGACACCAAGATCATGCTTACCGAAGAGCAGATTCCACGGCAGTGGTACAACATCATCCCCGACATGCCGGGGCCGCTCCATCCGGTCATCAATCCCCGCACGCTGCAACCGGTGACGCCGGATGACCTCCTCCCCATCTTCCCCATGGCCATTATCGAGCAGGAGGTTTCGAACCAGCGCTGGATCGATATTCCCGACGAGGTCCGGGACATCTATCGGCTCTGGCGGCCGGCCCCCCTGTTCCGGGCGCGGCGTCTGGAGCAGGCCCTCGGCACCCCGGCTAAAATCTACTACAAGTTCGAGGGTGTCTCGCCGGCTGGTTCCCACAAGCCCAACTCCGCTATCCCCCAGGCGTACTACAACAAGAAGGCCGGCATCCGCCGCCTTGCCACCGAGACCGGCGCCGGGCAGTGGGGGAGCTCGCTGGCCCTGGCCTGCAGCATGTTCGGCCTGGAGTGCACGGTCTACATGGTCAAGGTCTCCTGCACCCAGAAACCGTACCGCAAAAGCATGATGCAGCTCTGGGGGGCAAATGTCATCCCGTCCCCCTCCGAGTTCACCGACGCGGGGCGCTCCATCCTGGCCCATGACCCGGACAACCTGGGGAGCCTGGGAATCGCCATCTCCGAGGCGGTGGAGGACGCCGCCACCCATGACGACACCAACTATGCCCTGGGGAGCGTGCTCAACCACGTCTGTCTCCACCAGACCGTCATCGGCCAGGAGGCGAAGGAGCAGTTGAAGGTCGCCGGGGATTACCCGGACGTGGTCATCGCCTGCTGCGGAGGGGGCTCCAACTTTGCCGGTCTGGCCTTCCCCTTCATCGCCGACCGGGCTTCCGGACGGCAGGTCCGCTGTCTCGCGGTGGAGCCCGCTTCCTGCCCGACACTTACCAAGGGTATCTACGCCTTCGACTATGGCGACACGGCCAAGATGGCTCCCATCGCCATGATGTACACCCTGGGCCACGATTTTATGCCCCCCGGCATCCATGCGGGAGGGCTCCGTTACCACGGCGAGTCGCCGCTGGTATCCCAACTCTATGCCGCCGGTGCCATCGAGGCGAAGAGCTACAAGCAGAATGCCTGCTTCGAAGGGGCGGTGCTCTTTGCCAGGAGTGAAGGGATCGTGCCGGCCCCCGAGTCATCCCACGCCGTCAGGGCGGCTATCGACGAGGCGATGCTGGCGAAGGAAGAGGGGAAGGAGCGGACCATCCTCTTCGGGCTCTCCGGCCATGGTCAGCTCGACATGGGGGCTTATGATGCTTATCTGTCCGGAAATCTGGAGGACTACGAGTATCCGGAGGAGAAGATACGGGAGGCGCTGGAGCGGCTACCCAAGGTTTCGGTGTGAGAAAACGCGCCTTTTCCGCAATATCTGCGTAAGTCTTCGAAGTTACTTGTGACTCGGCCTGCGGCCGCCCCCTTCGGGGCGCCTTCGCGGTCCAATTTCGCAAGCGAAATTGTGCGGCGTAGCGCTGTTTATGCCCGATGTTTGGGTGCTACGCCTCCGCGCAACTCCTCGACAGCCTTGATCTTGCGAAAAATTCGCGTTTCGGTGGAGCACAACTTAGGAATGGGACACACAAGGGAAGTATGGTCAGGGTTAAAATCTGTGGCATAACGAATGTGGAAGATGCGCTCGTGGCAGTGGAGGCGGGGGCCGATGCCCTCGGGTTCGTCTTCTTTTCCAAGTCTCCCCGCTGCGTGACGCCGGAGCAGGCGGCGGAGATCATTCGGGTGCTCCCCCCGTTCGTGCAGGCGGTGGGGCTGTTCGTGAACGAAACGGCTGCCCAGGTGAATGCGATTGCCGACCGGTGCCGGCTCGACATCGTCCAACTCCACGGCGACGAGTCCCCCGCGTACTGCAACCAGATCGAGCGCCGGGTGGTGAAGGTATTCAGGATGAAGGACAGGGAGAGTCTCGCGACGATGCAGGAGTACCGGGTTGCGGGCTACCTTCTCGACGCCTGGTCTTCCTCCGCCTACGGTGGCACAGGTCATGTCTTCGACTGGGAACTGATCCGGGATGCGGGACGTTGTGGCCCACTCATCCTGGCGGGAGGGCTTACGCCGGAGAACGTGGCTGAGGCGGTCATCCGCGTCAAACCGTACGCCGTGGATGTGTCGAGCGGCGTTGAAAGTATGCCGGGACGAAAAGACCCGGCGAGAGTCAGGGCGTTCATCGCCCGGGCGAAGGAGGCATTACGTTGAAATATCCCGATAAGCAGGGCCATTTCGGCCAGTTCGGTGGCCGCTACGTTTCAGAGACGCTCATGCCGGCGCTGTACGAGCTGGAGCAGGCCTATGCCCATTATAAGAACGATAAAGAATTCAAGGAGGAGTTCGCCTATTACCTGCGTCAGTACGTAGGACGACCGAACCCCCTGTACTTCGCGGCGAAACTTACGGAGAAGCTCGGCGGCGCGCGGATCTATCTCAAGCGGGAGGACCTGAACCATACCGGTGCCCACAAGGTGAACAACACCATAGGGCAGGGGCTTCTTGCCAAGCGGATGGGGAAGCGGCGGGTGATCGCCGAGACCGGTGCCGGGCAGCATGGCGTGGCGACCGCCACCATTGCTGCCCTGTTCGGCATGGAGTGCGAGGTATTCATGGGGGAGGAAGACATCCATCGCCAGTCCCTCAACGTCTTCCGGATGAAACTGCTTGGGGCCACGGTAACGCCGGTCACCGCGGGCACCGCCACTCTCAAGGACGCCATGAACGAAGCACTCAGGAACTGGGTTACCCACGTTGAGCGGACGTTCTACGTCATCGGCACCGTGGCGGGTCCCCACCCCTACCCCATGATGGTGCGCGACTTCCAGTCGGTCATCGGGCGCGAGGCCAAGAGCCAGCATGCCAAGGTAGAAGGACGGCTTCCCGACTACCTGGTGGCGGCTGTCGGCGGGGGGAGCAACGCCCTTGGGCTCTTCTATCCCTTTCTGAATGATACCGGCGTGAAGATGGTCGGTGTGGAGGCGGCAGGCTATGGCATCCCTTCCGGCCGGCATGCGGCGCCCCTCTGTGCCGGGAGCGTGGGGGTGCTGCACGGTAACAAGACCTATCTGCTCCAGGATGACGACGGCCAGATTGCCCATGCCCACTCCATTTCGGCCGGCCTCGATTATCCGGGTGTCGGTCCGGAGCACGCCTGGCTCAAGGAGAGCGGTCGGGCGGAGTACGTATCGGTCACCGATGACGAGGCCATGGCTGCGTTTCAACTCTTGACCCGGGAGGAGGGGATACTGCCGGCCTTGGAGTCGTCCCACGCCATCGCCTATGTGGTCAAGCTGGCCCCCACCCTGACAAAAGACCAGACCATCGTGGTCTGTCTCTCCGGACGGGGGGACAAGGACATCCATACCGTGGCCGACGCCATGGGGGTTAAGTTATAATCCGGTTTCAGACCGTAATGGGGTTGTTGAGACCGACCTAAACCGACCTAACCTATTGAATATTAATGTAAAACTCAATTTAATGTTTGACACGTACGCCGTTGTCGTGTATAGTTCACCAACCTGTGATATGTCGCAGGGAAAGAAAAAGGGCCCAATCGGGTCCTTTTGGCGTTTCTTGGTTAGAATTTAATGAATGTGCAGGGAAGAAGTTCATTAGAAAATGCATTTGCTGTAATACCGCTATGTTATGGAGAGGCCACGTCCCGATGCTGGACGGAGTTGTTTGGGGCTTCTACATCAAAAGAAAGGAGGTTCGGCCGGAGAGATTACCGAAAACACTGAGGGTTACCAGAACCATCCGGCAAAGCTGAATACACCGACAAAAAAACTTATGAAAAAAACAATGACTATTATGGCAGCGACGCTGCTACTCGGGGTTTCCTGTGATCAGTCCCACATTCGTCAGGCCCCGTTGCAAAGCAATGCGGGGGATTCGGAACTGGACCGGGAGATTCGCCGAGTGATGGAAAAAGGAATCAATTTGGAGGAACGACAACGGCAGGTGCCGGCCATTGCCGCCGCCTTTGCCCGTCGTACCGACCCGCAGCGGGCCCGCTGGCTCGCCGCACTCTGCTACCTGAAAACCCTCGGCACGCCGTTCATGCCGATGGACATTGCCGAGATTGCCCTCGCGGAAACCGGCGGACACGGGCTTTCGGGAAAATCGGTTTCCCGCAAAGGGGCTCTCGGCGTCTGGCAACTCATGCCCTACCGGGCCAAGAGCCACGGCTATTCTCCTGATGAAATGGAAAACGATGAGAAGTGCGCCGAGGCTGCGGTGCGCGAGCTTGCCAGCAAAATGGCGATGGCCAAGGGAAACCTGGTAAGGGCAAAGAAACTTTACTGCGGTGTCGGCCCTGATGCCGATGCCTATGAGGTGAAGCGGCGCCAGTTTCGCCGGGAGATCCTTGACGGCTTGGCTGGCCAAGGGATGAAGCGTGCCGACATGCCGCAACAAATGAACGATACTCCTTCCTGAGGCCGACAAAATCTGTTAAACGTCAGAGCAGAACGTGATATGGTAGGCGAGCCCCCGTGGGTTCGCCTATTTTTCTGCGCGTAAATGAAAGGAGCAGTAGTTGAAACGACTGTTACTCGTACCCTTGATATTACTGGCCGGTTGTTCACTGTTCGTGAAAAATCCCGAGGTGACGGTGAAGGATGTTTCCCTGGTTGGCCTCGACAGCGCCGGAGCCACGCTGGAGGTCGGACTGGACGTGACCAACCCCAATCCTTATCAGATAAGCCTTCAGGGATACTCCTATGTCCTGCAGGTAACATCCCTTCCCCTTGCCAGCGGGGCGGCCCGACAGACCGTGGTGTTCGCATCCGACAAAACGACAAACGTCCGCATCCCCGTGAAAATCGCCTATGGCGACCTGCTGGAGATACTTAAAAGTCGGCCGGATCCGGATCGTATTCCCTATCGTCTCCACGCCGGTCTCGATGTGAACTTGCCGGTTGGCGGAATGATGCTCCCTATCGATACGAACGGAACGTTTGCCATCCCGCTCAAGTATCGCCCCGCGACACTCCTCCAGCAGTTCAGCGATTTTCTCGGCCGGGTGCGCTGATGAACGTGATCGACGTGACAGGGGTGGCCAAGAGTTTCGGTGCCCGCCAAGTACTGGCCGGTGTCACTTTTGCCATCGATGAAAACGAGCGGGTCGGCCTGATCGGAGCGAACGGCTGCGGTAAATCGACCCTCCTGCAGATCCTTGCCGGCCATGACGCGGCGGAACAAGGGGCTGTCGCCACCCGGCGTGGTGCGAGCATCGGCTATCTCCCCCAGGAACCGGAACTGGACGGGGAGATGACCGTGGTCGGGGCGATCGAGGCGGGGCTCGTGGACATCCGGCGTGTCATGGCTGAATACGAACAGATCACCGGACGGCTGTCCTCCCACCCCCCCGATCTGGAGCGGTTGATGGCGAGGCAGGGGGAGTTGACATCGTGGATCGAGCATCACGGTGGCTGGAACACGGAACACCGGGTGGCGGAGATCATGGGGCATCTTGGCCTGGATGACGGCGGAGCCCGTGTGGGTAACCTCTCCGGCGGCACGAAGCGAAGGGTTGCCCTGGCTCGCCTGCTCCTGGAGGCTCCCGACCTGCTTTTGCTCGATGAGCCGACCAACCACTTGGATGCGGATACCACCCAGTGGCTGCAGGAATACCTTCAATCCTACCCGGGGGCAGTCCTTCTCATTACCCACGATCGCTATTTTCTCGACAAGCTTGCTGGCCGGATGCTGGAGCTCGAGGATGGGCGTATCACCCCGTACGAAGGGGGATACAGTGCCTACCTGGTAAAGAAAGGAGAGCTGCTGCAGCAGGCGGCCCAACGCCAGTCCAGGTTGCTGAACCTGTTACGGGTCGAGACCGCCTGGATACAGCGAGGGGCGAAGGCCCGAACCACCAAGCAGAAGGCGCGCATCGACCGGTTCCACGATATCGAGGCACAGGCAGCAGTTACGACGGCCCGGGAGACACGGCTGGCGTTTACCAGTGACGAGGGGCTCGGCGGCACCATACTGGAACTGCTCGACGTTGGCAAGTCGTATGGGGAGCGGTTGCTGGTGAAGGATCTCACCTTCCGCCTCAAGCGGGGAGACCGGGTCGGGATCATCGGTCCCAACGGCTGCGGCAAAACCACGCTGCTGCGGATGATCCTCAGCGAAGAAACCCCCGACGCGGGGGAAGTGGTCTTCGGCCGGAAGACCCGCAGTGCCTATTTTGACCAGCAGCGGGAGATCCTGGACCCGGAACAGACCATCTACGATTTTCTTGGCGAGGGGGACTATGTCCAGGTGGCGGGGGAGAAACGCCACAAGATTGGCTATCTGGAGGATTTTCTGTTTGCTCCCTCGGACCGCCGACGGCAGATAAAGACCCTGTCGGGGGGAGAAAAGAGCCGGCTCATTCTTGCCCGGCTGATGCTGGCGGATGCCAACCTGCTCATCCTGGACGAGCCAACCAATGACCTGGACATACCGACCATGCAACTCCTGGACGATGCCTTGGTCAATTTCCCCGGCTGCGTGCTCATGGTCACCCACGACCGGTTCTTCCTCGACAAGGTGGCCACTGGCATCCTCGCCTTCGAAGGGGAGGGGCGGGTGGTGTTTTACGAGGGGAATTACTCCCTCTACCGGGAGTTGCAGGAGCAGTCGAGGATTGCCGCTGTTGCCCCCCGACCGGAGAAGCAACCGTCGGCGAAACAGGAGCAGGTTCGCCGGCAGGAAAAGGCAAAAAAAGGGCTTACCTACGCCGAGCAACTGGAACTTCCCCGTGTGGAAGGTGATATTGAGGTCCTGGAGCGACGCAAGGCCGAACTCGAAGCCCTGCTGGCCGATCCCCTGGCGTGCGGTGGCGAACCTGGCGGCATTACGGCGGTTGCCGCCGATTATGCGCGGCTGGGTGATGACCTGGCAAAACTCTATGCCCGCTGGGAGGAACTGGAACAGAAGCGTCAAGAGGCACTCTGAAGTATATCGTGAATTCGTGAGTGTGGTCAGAGTCCCTGCACCCGTGTACATTACATCGGGAGTCTAGGGATATTTTTTTCGCATAATTTTTAAGGGAGATGACAAAAAGCCTCGGATATTCCGGGGTTTTTATTTTTCTGAAATATCGTTATATAGCTAGCGGGATAATTGTGGTTAAGTGAAATAACCGTGTAAAGTGAATACACGGGTTGCTATGATTTGTCAGCGGTACTGCCGGAGACATGGGCTTACTTTGGTTGGTCTAAGATAATTATTTATTTTATATTAATGGCATGTAATTTGCTTGCTGTAGATGCTTTCTGGCGTTCATTTCGGATGTGCCCAAGCTGTCGCCTGGAGGTTCCCATGAAAAGTCTTCTGCTTCAGTTGGCTCTCGTGCTGTTTCTCGGGGGTGTCGGCCATGCCAGCATCAAGGTGATTGGCAGTGGTGACAGCATGCGTCTTGACGCCGCCGGTGTCCCGGCTTCGATGAAGCAAGGGCATGACATCTTAAGGAACAAATGTAGTAAATGTCATTCTGCCGAACGGATCATCATGGCAATACAGAACGGTGTGGCCCCGATCTCTGGTCAAGTGTTCGACCGTAATGCCGCCAAAGCTTTCGGCGTCAAGATGATGCGCAAATCCGGGGGAACTATCAGCAAGGAAGAACTAAAACCTACGATGGACCTGATCGCCTGGCTCTTGAACGAGGCTGCCAGATAGCAAATTTCACGAAAGGAATTGCGTATGCGTAAATTATTGTCGAGAGTTTTTTGTCTGGGGATTGCCTGTTTCCTGATGAGTGGACTGGCTATGGCCCAGGAAGTCCGGATTGGCGGTGGTGGGGCGGCGATTGCCACTGTGTTTGCCCCGATGAAGACGGAATACGAGAAATCGAGCGGCGATGCCCTGACCATCCTGCAGAGCACGCCGGTCAAAGGTCTTATCGCACTTGAAAAGGGAGAGATCGATATAGCCACTGCCGCAGTTCCTCTGGAATCCATGCTGGCCGGGGCTGCCAAGGAGGGCGTAAAGATCGATCCTGCAACGCTTCAACAGGTAGAAGTTGCCAAAAACCGCGTGGTGGTCTTTGTCCACAAATCCAACACTGTCAAAAGGCTTTCCAAGGGGCAACTGAAAAAGATATTTGGCGGCAAAATCACCAACTGGAAAGAACTTGGCGGAAAAGATCAAGCAATCGTGGTTGTCTGGGGGACAGCTACCCCCGGTCAAAATGCCCTTTTCAGCAAGGAGATACTCGACAAGGAAGCAGTGACCGCAAGTGCCGTCAAGGCAACCGATTATTTGAGCATCAGGGAGATGATAACGGCCAACCCGGGTGCAATCGGTATCGATCCTGAGGGGATGACCATGGCGACCGTCAACGTCGTGGACATTCCTGTAGTCACAAGCCCCATCATTGTGGTGACCAAGGGGAAGCCGTCGGCAAAGGTGGAGAAGTTGCTTGCCTATTACAATGACGAATTCGGATACTTGACGAAGTAGGAGTTGGCATCTTGCGGCACCAGAATGTGAAAGCCCGTCCCGAAAGGGACGGGCTTTTTTTCTGTCTGGAGTGCCTGACAGCTGTTATTGCAGCAGGTACCTGATGGCGTCTGCCTTGTAGGGGGTGTCGTCGGGGAGGGCATTCAGGGTCGTGCCGACCGAATTGTTGAACTGGTTGTCGTCCAGCCAGTCGATGGAGTCGTAGATAAGGCGTTTGACGTAATTGCTGTTGTGGGCGAAAGCGCCGGGGTCGTGTTCCAGGAGATTGTAGTTGAAGGCGGCCCCCATGTTCTGTTCACCCGTGGCCCGGCCGTTCGCCGATGTGTCCCCGGCAGATACCCAGTTTGAAATCTTGGTCGAGCCGGTTGCCGTGGTGAAGAAGTAGGGATTCTTCGGCTGGAAGTAGAATCCGCGCTTGGCGAGTTGGCCCTTCAGTGCTTCGAGTGCGGCCTGGTAGGCTGCCTTGCGTTCCTGCAACGAGGTACCAGTCCATGGCTTCTGGTTGTGGCAGTAGTTGCAGGCGGTCGATGTCACGGTGGTGATGGGGCTGGATTTGTCTTCCTCGTCCTGGCGGATAACCGGCAGGAAGTGGTGTTTGTTGGGACTCGACATGTGGCAGGTCACGCAGGGCCCTTTTGTGCCGGTTCCCAGGAAGTTGCCGCGGCCGATCTGGTCGTGCTGAAAGAACGCGTTGTCATACGAGCGGCCGGTGAAGGTGTAGCCGCTGATGCCGAAAACGGTTGCTCCGGCGCTCAGGTAGTGGGAGTTGACGAAGCCGGCGTTGGCGAAGTTGAGGTTGTTGGCGGCCGCAGCCTTGACTGTGTCGCCGATCTCCCGGGCGGTATGGCACCCCATGCAGATGTTGGACGCCCCCTGGTCGGAATAGGGGAAGGATATATACAGTTTTTTCGTGCTGGCCGAGGAGTAGTTGTAATAGCCAGTGATACTGCCGACGCTACGTATCCTGTAGCTGTACGCATTCCCCTGGCCGTCGTCGTGGCAGGTCCTGCACCCGATAACTTCCTTGGTCATATCAAGGGGCGTGCCGTTCGGCACACGCCCCCAGGCACTGATGTTGGTGAAGCCCGACGTTACATAGCGGATGTAGCCGGTGGAAGTATGGCACCGCACGCAGTCGGTGGCTACCGAGTTGCTCGGTGTCGCTCCACCGCTGGTACCGCGGACCTTGAAGTCATAATGCATGAAGGCTTGGGATTTCGTATTGCCATGGGCCGATTCGGCCCAGTCTTTGTGGTGCGGCGTCACGCTGTTGTCGTGCGGGTTGTGGCAGCTGCGGCACCGTTTGGCGTTCTGGGAAGAGACGTAGCTGGCGGTGGTCATGTTGTCCCACAGGGTCTGGGGGGCGACGAGGATGGTGGCCGGCAGCCTGGCAAAATGGGGGGCCGCCAGGGGATGGACGGTTGCGCTTGGGGCGTGGCACTTATAGCATTTCTGCTGGTTGTCCGGGTTGCGTACGACCTCGTCCGTGCCCGGGGGAGGCGTGCCGCCGCCATGACAGGTTGCACAGTTGTTAGGATGCCCTGCCGCCGGTTCGTGGCAGTCGCGGCAGCCGGCGCCGTTTTTGGTATTGTGGGTGGATCTCCGCCATTCATCAACAATCACTGCGCCCGTGACCGGGGAAACCGCGGTGCTGTGACAGCCGATGCACGGTTGTGATGCTTCAAGGGCGGACGCCGTTCCGCCATTTCCCGTACTATTGCTGCCGCAGCCAGTCAGGGCCGCGATAGGCAGGATAATCAAACAGAACCGCACCAGGAGCCATTTTATCATTGTGCTCTCCTCCAATTCTTTCTATATCACTTCCAGTGTAAAAAATGTAGCAAAAAATGCAGCTAAGTTAATTAATTAAAGCTTTTGTGAGTTGACTTGGCACGGCCAGATATTGTATTAGTATCACGTACTGCTATTTCGTGAAATGACCATATTATATATTCATTTGGTTATTGATATGGTTTGTCCGCAGAGGGGATCGGTTGATCCCGTCGGGTACTCGATTTTTTTGCCGTTTAATGGACTGTTACTATCTAAGTCTGTCAGGAGGAAAACAATGCAGATCCGTAACATGGTAATTCTTATGTTGGCGGTCGCCCTGGGGCTTCCCCTGCTCTTTACCGGCACGGCCCGGGCGATCCCTGCCTTCACCCGGCAGTACAAGACGGAATGCAGCACCTGCCATACCATCTATCCGGAGCTGAATGAATACGGCGAGGCTTTCCTGAAAAACAGTTATGTCTATTCGAATAAGGCGGCAAAGGCAAAAACGCCGGCTCAGGCCAAGGGTGCCGGAGATTCAGTAGGTAGCGGTCAAGAGGCGGCCGCAGAAAAGGAGACGGTTGCCGGGGTGGATGCTCCCGACGTGAGGACCCCGCCCGGCAAGGATCCCGCTCTCTGGCTGGCGGCCATTCCCGAGATGCTGCCGGTCTCCCTTACCGCCTCACTGAACCTTGCCCACAATGACCATGCCAAGGACAAGTTCGACCTTTCCACCCGCGCCCTGGTGCTCCAAGCCGGCGGCACGTTCCGTGACAAGGCGGCCTTCTACACAACGTACAACCTTTATTCCGAAGGACACTACGACCCTCTCGTCGGGAATGTCCCCGGCAACAATAATCCCGACCTCAACGAACTCTTCTTCATCTGGCGCCATGCCCTCGATACACCGATCAACGTCCGGGTCGGCCGGCTCAAGCCGAAGCTTTCCCTCTGGAAGTCGACCAACAAAACCACCATCGCTTCTTTTGCACCGCAGGTTTACAAGGTTGGCTCCTCCCAATTCTCCCTCGATTCTGCCGGCGATGGCGTGGAGGTGAACAGCATCGTCGGCAAGCGCGTTTACGTTGCGGCCGGGGTGGTTGACCGCAACGACCAGAATGAGAAGGAAGGGTATGGCCATCTCTCCTTCAAGATCGGCGGGTCGGACTTCCTCGGTGACGAACCCGAGATTGACCTGGAGAGCGACAGCGTCTGGGACTATCTGGCACTGACGGTCGGCACCTACGGTTACTATGGCCGTTACGAAATCCCCACCTTAAGCAACAATGCCAACTACTACTATCGTGCCGGGCTGGATGCGGACCTGTCGTACAAACGGCTGCGGACCCGGTTTTCCGGCGTGTACGGTAGGGACAGCAATCCCCTCTTCGCCGCCGTTCCCAATGACGTCAAGTCGCTGGTGCTGGCTGCCGAGGCGGAGTATCTGATCGGCTCGAACGTTATCGCGGTGTTCCGCTACGAGTACCAGGATGACGGTACCGGGATTCACAACAGGTGTATCCCGGCAATTGCCTATGCCCCCCTTCAGAACACCAAGCTGGTACTGGAGTACAAGAACGACAACATCAGTTACCACGGCGCGCAGAGCGCAACCGACCGGATCACCCAGCTTGCCCTGGCGTTCAGTTTCTGACGCCGTTTCTTCCAACAACTGGAGTCAAAGGAGATTTTGTATGAAAAAAGTAATTCTGCCCCTTTTCGCACTGCTCCTCATCGGCAGCGCCGCTCATGCCGGCCTCAAGGTGGTCGGCAAGGGGGACAACATGCGTCTCGACCCGTCCGGTTTCCCTCCCGCCATGAAGGCGAGCTATGACATTATGAAGGTCAAATGTATCAAGTGTCACAACCTGGAACGGACCATCGTCGCCCTCCAGACCGGCGTTGCCCCCATTTCCGGTCAACCCTTCGACCGCAATGCAACCAAGGCGTATGGTGTCAAGATGCTGCGCAAACCCGATTCCAACATGAACAAACAAGAGGTCAAGGCGACGGTGGAGCTGATGAACTGGCTCCTGGACGAGGCGAACAAATAACATTTATTCCAAGAGAAAAGGACGAGAACTATGTATATAAGCCCACTGAAAATTGCAGCGGCCGGTATTGTCTGTATGCTGACGGCCGGTGTGGCAGGTGCTCAGGAAATCCGGATAGGGGGTGGCGGGGCAGCACTTTCTACGGTTTTTGCTCCCATGAAAGAACAGTTCGAGAAGAGCAGCGGCGACAGACTGACCCTGATTCAGAGTTTGCCGCTGAAGGGACTCATTGCCCTTGAGAGGGGGGAGCTGGACGCGGTGACGACGACGGTCCCTCTGACAACCATCATGGCGGAAGCAGCGAAGGAAGGGGTTGCCATCGATCCTGCCTCTCTCCAGCAACAGGAACTGGGGAAAAACGAACTGGTGGCCTTCGTACACAAGTCCAACCGGATCAAGAAACTGTCCAAGCCCCAGCTGAAAAAGATATTTACCGGCAAGGTGACCAACTGGAAGGAGTTCGGCGGGGCAGACCTTCCGATCATCGTGGTCTGGGGAACTGAAACTCCCGGCCAGAATGCCCTCTTCATCAAGGAGATCCTGGATGGTGAGCAGGTGACTGCCAGGGCTATCAAGGCGACCGATTACCAGAGCATCCGGGAACTAGTGAAGGCCAATCCGGGCTCCATCGGCATCGATCCTCGCGGAATGGCAATAGCAACTGTTGGGAGAGTGGATATACCTATTGTAACGGCACCTATCATTCTGATAACCAAGGGGAAGCCGTCGGCGAAGGTGGAGAAGGTGCTCCACTTTTACAACGAGGAGTTTGGCTACTTTTCCCGGTAATAGTCCTCGTTTCCCGGTCAGTTTCCATTTTCAGGCAGTCAGTCAAGCCATGCCAGCCACCAGGCTGAAATGGCTTGATTTTTCTTGCCTAGCGGCCGTTTCGTCTGGTATAGATTAGCGATTATTTGTTATCTGTTTCACTAATGTAAGAGGGTGAACGATGAAAGGTCTAAAGCTTGGCCAGCGGCTGATTGGTTCTTTCATGATCCTTGCCATGATCGTTGCCATAACCGGCGCGTTCGGGGCGATCAGCATGAGTAGGGTGGGGGACCGGATCCAGGACCTGCTCAAGAACCTGGCGGGACAGCAAAAACTGGTGCTTCTCATGGGGGCTACCCAGAAGGGATGTCAGGTCAGCCTGCTGCAGGCGGCGATGGTCCAGGTCGATACGAGCAAATTCGAGGACCATGCGGAAGACTACCGGATGCTGCGCGACCAGTTCAGAAGCCAGTGCACCATTATCCTCAAGGGAAACGCGAAAATGGGGATATCACCGGCTTCCCCCGGCAGTGATATCGAGACGCGCGCCAAGGCCGCCCTTCAGAAATGGGATGCTTTCGACAAGGTTGCCGAGGGGCTTCTGTCCGCGAAAGAGCAATCCCTGAAGGGGGGGAAGGGTGACGGACAGCTGGCGCAACTCGTGGGGGATCAACTCAGCGTTGTGAGCGACGATGCGAAGCAGGCGGTGGACGAGCTCCTCGTGGCGGTAGGAAGTCGGATGACCAAGGCCAATGAGGAGGTCGGCGCAATCCAGCGTTCGGCAGGAGTGACCTTTGCAGTGGTAATTGTCCTCGCCATTATTGTGGCGGCCGGCTTCGGGGTGGCCACATCGAGATACATCGTCCGCCGTCTTGACATGGTGGCGGATGCTCTCCGGCATGGATCGCAAGGAGATCTTACCTCGCGGCTTGCAATCGATTCCAGCGACGAACTCGGCAAGCTGGCTGACGATTACAATGTCATGGTGCAGAAATTGTCCGAAATGGTCGGCAAGGTCGATACGTCGGCCGCCGACCTGGCCGGTATTTCCGACAATCTGTCCCATGCCTCGAAGCAGGTAGTGAATGCCGCTCAGCTTCAGGTCGAGGGGGTCAGCCATACCTCGTCGGCCATGACTCAGATCAATACCTCCGTCAAGGGGGTTGCCGAAGGGGTTGACGCCCTTTCCCAGTCGGCGGCGGAGAGCTCTTCTTCCATCCTGGAGATGGCGGCCAGCATCGAGGAAGTGGCTCTCAACATGGAGAATCTCACCCAGTCAGTGGAAGAGGTCAGCGCTTCCATCAGCGAGATTTCCATCTCAATCAAAGAGGTGGGGAATGGTGTGGTGAGCCTCATGGAGGCGTCCACAACTACGGCATCGTCGGTCATGCAGATGGACAGTTCCATCAAACAGGTGGAACGGAGTGCCATGGAAACCGCTGCCATTTCCGATGAGGTCCGGCAGGATGCCGAGAACGGAAAGAAGACGGTGGAGGCGACTATTGCGGGTATCGACGCGATCCGTACCTCTTCAAGAATCACCTTCGATGTGGTCACTACCCTGTCGGGGCGGACAGAAGACATAGGCGCCATCCTTTCGGTAATCGACGAAGTGGCGGAGCAGACCAACCTGCTTGCCCTGAATGCCGCAATCATAGCGGCCCAGGCCGGCGAGCACGGGAAAGGGTTTGCCGTGGTTGCCGATGAAATCAAGGAACTCTCCGAGCGTACCAGCAGTTCTACCCGTGAGATTGCCGCACTTATCAAGGCGGTGCAGGACGAGACGCGGCGGGCGGTCGAGGCGATAAACCAGGCGGAAACGAGCATTGCCGAAGGTGAAGATCTTTCCCAGAGGTCGGGTGAAGCGCTGAACAAGATACTCGAAGGGGTAATCAGGTCCAGCGCCCAGATGGCTGAAATAGCCCGCGCCACGGTAGAACAGGCGAAAGGGAGTCACATTATTCGCGATGCCATGGAACAGGTCTCTGAGATGGTGGGGCAGATCGCCAAGGCGACCAAGGAACAGGGTATGGGGAGCGGGATGATCATGGGTGCCGTGGAGCGGATGAAGGATCTCACCACCCAGGTCCGTTTCTCGACCCGTGAGCAGAGCAAGGTCGGCAATTTCATTGCCAAATCCACCGAGGACATCACCGACATGATCCGCCAGATCAAGACTGCCTGTGACGAACAGCGCCGGGGGAGCGAACAGGTGGTGGTTGCCGTGGAGGATATCCAGCAGTCCACCAACATAAACGCTGAGGCGACCCGAATCATGAACGAGGCGGTGGAAAACCTGTTTCGCCAGACCGAGATACTGCGGCAGGAAATGGCGTCCTTCAAGGTCAGGGAGTCGGCGTGAGCAGAATAGCGGAGAAGTTTGCGACATTGGCCCGCCGGGGGGAAAAGGCACTCATCACCTTTATTACGGCCGGCGATCCCGACCTGGCAACGACCGAAAAGCTGATTCCCCTGATGGAACGGGCGGGGGCGGATATCATCGAACTCGGGGTCCCTTTTTCCGACCCGATGGCCGATGGCCCCACCATCCAGCTCGCCTCAGAACGGGCGCTTGCGGCCGGCACCACCGTGGCAAAGATTTTAGCCATGGTAAAATCGGTACGACACCACTCTCAGGTGCCGCTTCTCCTCATGGGATACTACAACCCGATATTTGTCTACGGACCGGAGAAGTTTCTCGCCGATGCCGCGGCGGCCGGCGTGGACGGGGTGCTGCTGGTGGACCTCCCCCCCGAGGAAGCGGGCGACTTCAAGGCCATGGCTGACCGGCATGGCGTAAATGTGATCTTCCTCCTTACCCCCACCTCCGATAAGGCCCGTCTCGACAAGGTTGCCCGGCTTGGCAGCGGATTCATCTATTACGTTTCGGTGACCGGCGTGACCGGGGCGCGGCAGTCGGTGGACAGTTCCGTATTTGATGCCGTGACGGGAATCAAGGCGAAGGTTCGGCTGCCGCTGGCAGTCGGTTTCGGGATTGCCGACCCGGAGCAGGCGGGGAGGGTTGCCAGTGTTGCCGACGGTGTCGTGGTCGGAAGTGCCATCGTCAAGCTGTTCGAAACCCACCGTGGCAAGGCCCTTGAGGACAGCGTAACGGCTTTTGTGACCTCCCTCAAGGCCGGTATCGTTCAGGAGTGATGCGGTGGCCGATAGCGGCCGTCAATGGGCAAATGGTTTGACATCGGGCGAGTTTTCTGGTATCACTCCCGTTCACTGTTACTAAAAAGAGGGTACAGAACCCGCGAGGCATATTATGGCATGGTTCAAGCGAGAAAAGGCTCCCCTGGGACAGGGGGAAGAGAAAAAGGTGAAAGTCCCCGAAGGGCTCTGGAGCAAGTGCCCCAGTTGCGGCGAGACGATCTACTGCAAGGATCTGGAAAAAAACCTCAATGTTTGCCCCAAGTGCGGCCATCATTCCCGTATTTCCGCCCGTAAGCGACTGGCGGTACTCCTCGATGAAGGGAGTTTCGTCGAGCATGATGCCGATATCGTGTCGGTGGATTTCCTCGAGTTCAAGGATTCCAAAAGCTACCAGGACCGGATTGACGTGGCGCTCGCAAAAGGGGGGTCCAAGGATGCCGTTATCTGCGGCGCGGGGACCATCGAGGGAACACCGGTGCAGATGGCGGTATTCGATTTCTCCTTCATGGGGGGAAGCATGGGGAGCGTTGTCGGGGAGAAGATAACCCGTGCAATCGAGCGCGGACTGGAGCAACGTACCCCCGTCATCGTTGTATCCGCTTCCGGCGGCGCCCGCATGCAGGAGAGCATCCTCTCTCTCATGCAGATGGCAAAAACCTCGGCGGCGCTGGCCAAACTGAAAGAAATGGGGCTGCCGTTCGTTTCCATCCTTACCGACCCGACTACCGGTGGTGTGACCGCCAGCTTCGCCATGCTGGGTGATATCAACATGGCGGAGCCCAAGGCTCTTATCGGCTTTGCGGGCCCCCGGGTCATCGAACAGACCATTCGTCAGAAACTGCCCGAGGGATTCCAGCGGGCCGAGTACCTCCTCGACCACGGGATGGTAGATGTCATCATCGACCGGCGCGAGATGCGCCAGACGCTTTCCAGTATTCTCAAGATGCTCTATCGGCCAGCCGCCTGAGCCTTATGCTGACACTTCGTAGCCAAAAGCCCGCCGATTTTCCGGCGGGCTTTTTTTGTCCGTACTGAGGTTCTGTCCTGTACTCCGGATAGCCCGTCCTGCTGCTTCCAGGCTAAATCTATGGACTTTTGTCGGGGGATTCCCTATAATCACCGGCTGTCATGACCTATAAGGAGATACTGTCGCACCTTTACGCCCTTGGGCGCTTCGGCATGAAGCCGGGGCTTGAACGGATCACCGCTCTGCTTGCAGCACTCGGCAATCCCGAGGGGAAGCTTGCGGTGGTGCATGTGGCAGGGACCAACGGCAAGGGGTCCACGGCTGCCTTTCTCGACGCCGTGCTCCGTGCTGGCGGCTTGACTACCGGTCTTTTCACGTCGCCGCACCTGATCAGCTTCACCGAACGTTTCCGCATCGGCGGCATTGAGATTGACGAAACCGAGGTTGTTTCCCTGGCTCGACGCGTCATTGCCGTGGCCCCGCCAGGTTCGACCTTCTTCGAGCTGGTAACCGCCATGGCGTTTCTCCATTTTGCCGAACGCCGAGTCGATCTCGCGGTGATGGAAGTGGGGATGGGAGGGCGTTTCGATGCCACCAACGCCGCATCCGGCGAGCTTGCGGTCATAACTCCCATTGCCCTCGATCACTGTACCTGGCTCGGGGACTCGCTGGCAGCAATCGCCGTGGAAAAAGCGGGGATCATCCGGCCCGGCCGACCCGTGGTTTCTGCCTTACAGGAGTCGGCGGCGTTGGATGTGGTCGTGGAAAAGTGCAGGGCGGATGAAAGCCCTCTCTTCCTGTGCGGCAGGGAGTTCGATACGACTTGGGAGAGTGGCTTCCTTGCCTATCACGGTCTGGGGATAGAGATCCCTCACCTTGTCCCTGGTATTGCGGGGAGGCACCAGGCGATGAATGCGGCCTGTGCCCTGGCGGCCGCGGAACTGCTCGGGAGGCAGGGCTTGACTGTTGACAAGTGTGCCATGGAACGTGGCATAGCCGCGGCACGCTGGCCGGGACGGATGGAGTTCTTCGATACGGCGCCCCGGATTCTTCTCGATGGAGCCCACAATCCGGCGGGAAGCCTCGCCCTGGCCAGGTCTCTTGCAGATGTTCCTCGCCGGCGGCTCATTCTGGTCGTGGGTGTCATGGGAGACAAGGATGTGGCGGCAATCCTGGCACCTCTGCTCCCTGTCGCCGATGAGGTGTTTACCGTCACTCCTCCCCTAGAGCGTTCCCTGCCTGCGGAGGATCTGGCCGCCTGCTGCAGGGAGCAGGGCGGGCAGCGTTGTACCGCTGCCGGGACCGTTGCCGATGGCGTAAGACGGGCGCGGGAAGCGGCAGGTCCGGACGACCTGGTCCTTGTCTGTGGTTCCCTTTTCACCGTTGGCGCGGCTCGGGCTTTCCTGCTGGGCAGGGAATTTGAGGCGGTACGCGGCTGAACGTGGATGCTGTTTAATCTGAAGAAAGTCCTGAACTGATGGTGATCATGAACTGTCGTCCTGCCATAATTCTGCTCGGGTTGACCCTGCTGATTCTGCCCAACCGGCCTGCCTTCGGGGCTGATGTCCCGCAAGCGGCTGGTGTGAAAATACAGGCGGATACTCTCAGCTATGACTCACCGAGCGACACCTACCAGGCAACGGGCAATGTGGAGATGCACTGGGATGGCGCTACCCTGTTCGCCGACAAGGCCCTGCTTCACCAGTCCACGGGTGACGCCGATGCCACGGGGCGTGTACGGCTTCTGAAAAATGACGATACCCTGAAAGGGGACCACCTTTCCATCAACCTAGACAGCCAGAATGGTGAGGCGGAAAACGCCGAAATGTTCTACAAGCAGAGCAATTTCCATCTGCAAAGCCGTCGACTGGCAAAGACCGGATTGGGAGACTACCGCCTGGAGCAGGGGACATTCACCACCTGCGACGGTCCATCCCCCAGTTGGAAGTTCACCGCCGACAAGATGGACGTGACCCTTGACGAATATGGTACGGCCCGCCACGTGCTCTTCTACGTCAAGGGAATTCCCCTGTTTTATACCCCGTACCTCATCTTTCCCGTCACGCGTGAGCGGCAGTCAGGATTTCTGTTCCCCCATATCGGCAGTTCGGACAAAAAGGGATTTACCCTCGGTATCCCCTATTACTGGGCCATTTCTCCCAGCCAGGACCTTACAGCGCTTCTGGATGTGCAGTCAAAGCGGGGGGTTGGGCTCGGTCTCGATTACCGCTATCTGGGCAACGCCGGGAGCCATGGCAATCTGGCCAGTTACGGCATATACGACCGCCTGGAGGGACGTGGGCGGGGCGAGATCAAACTCGTGCAGTTGCAGGCAATCGCCTCAGCATTGACCTTCCGGTCCGACCTGGACCTTACTTCGGACCGTACTTTTTTGAACGATTATGGCGAGACGACCGGGGTGTACAACCGCCAGTTCTTGGATTCGTCCGCTTCGGTCAGCTGGCACCGGCAGGCCTACCTGGTGAACATCGAGGGACGGTATGCGGATAATCTGAACGCACCCAATAACCGGGCCACTCTCCAGCGGCTGCCGGTGGTCAATTTCAGCGTGATCCCGCAACGATTGTGGGGGGGGCCGATCTATGCAGCCCTTGACAGCCAGTTCACCAACTTCCATCGCAATGATGGGAGCCGGGGCGAAAGGTTTATTCTCAATCCAGCACTCTCTTTCTTTCGGGTCCTCCCTGCGGGACTGGAACTTGCGGTACAGGGGGGATACCAGCTGCGCTTTTATAATGCCAACAACGCAGGTGTTGCCGATGGAACGTCAGGAGTGGGCCTCGGCTGGGCAAACGCCTCCCTCGCAACTCCTCTTGAGCGGGTGTACGAAATCAACGATGGCAACCTCAAACGACTCCGGCATACCCTCGTGCCGGCAATCGGCTACACCTTGACCCAAGAGAGGAACCAGGAGAACCTGCCGTTGTTCGATTACGACGACCGGCCGCTGGGGCAGCAGCTTCTGGGGTGGTCCCTGACCAGCTATCTCACGGGACGATATGCAACGCCAAGTGGTGCGCCGGACTACCGCGAACTTCTCTTTCTCCGGCTCAGTCAGGGGTACCAGCTTTCGGGGAGCCGCCGTGACCTGCTGAACCTGGCGGACGACGACCGGGATAGGTTGACCGACCTCCGGCTCGAAATGCGTGCCAACCCTGACAAGCGTCTTACTGTCTCTTTGGACAGTCGCTATAACCCAGGTCTGGCAAGGATTTCCACCGTCAGTGCCGGATTTGATCTGACGGATGGTAGTGGAAACTTTGCCGGCGCCAGCTATTTCTATGCCCGCAACAGGCTGGGATATCTGGAGGGGCGATTGGGGCTGACCCTTGTCAAACCGTTCATTTTCAATTACACTCCACGGTACTCCTTTGACAAGGGGGAGTTCCTTGAGTCTCTCTACACCCTGGAGTACCGCCAGCAATGCTGGAGCCTGGATTTCAGCTACCAGGACCGGCCTGGCAACCGGTCGTTCCTGGTCAGCTTTACCCTGTCCGGCCTTGGTTCGTTCGGCAAGATCAGACCGTTCTGATACGACGTAACTATCTAACTGCATACATCCTCGCAGAGGATGGGGAGCGACATATGACGGAGAGTTTCGTCCCCTGCACCATACTGGTGACCGGCGGCGCCGGTTTTATCGGCTCGAACCTCATCAATTATTTCCTGCCGGCAAATCCTGGATGCCGGGTGATCAACCTGGACCTCCTCACCTATGCGGGGAACCTCGAGAATCTGACCTGCGTGGAAAACGACCCCCGTTACCATTTTGTGAAGGGTGACGTCTGTGATGCACGACTTGTGGCACAACTCCTCGCCGAGGAGAAGATAGAGGCGGTGCTTCACTTTGCTGCAGAATCCCACGTGGACCGTTCCATCTCGGGACCGGAGGTCTTCGTCCGGACCAACGTCCTCGGCACCCAGGTGCTCCTGGAGGAGAGCCGCAAGCACTGGGAGTCAGGGGCCGTTCCACAGTTCCGTTTCCTCCAGGTTTCCACCGATGAGGTGTACGGCAGTCTCGGCTCCACCGGCTACTTCACGGAGGAGACCCCCCTTGCCGCCAATTCCCCCTATTCTGCCAGCAAGGCGGGGGCGGACCTGCTCGTGCGTGCTTACCACGAGACCTACGGTTTTCCGACCCTCAATACCCGCTGCTCCAATAACTACGGCCCCTACCATTTCCCGGAAAAGCTGATTCCCCTCATGATTCACAATATCATCGCCGGGAAACCATTGCCGGTTTACGGCGACGGTCTTAACGTGCGCGACTGGCTCCACGTCAAGGACCATTCGGTGGCCATCGAGACGGTGCTCAAGGAGGGTCGGGTGGGTGGCGTATATAACATCGGGGGGAACAACGAATGGAAGAACATCGACATCGTCAACCTCGTCTGTGACCTGCTCGACGAGCGGCTCGGGCGGCCCCGGGGTGAAAATCGCCGGCTTATCACGTTTGTCAAGGATCGCCCCGGACACGACCGGCGCTATGCCATAGACGCCTCGAAGATCAAGCGGGAGATGGGGTGGAGCCCGTCCTATACGTTCGAGCGCGGAATTGCCGAGACCATCGACTGGTACCTGGCCAATCAGAAATGGGTGGCAGAGGTGACATCGGGTGCGTACCGGGATTATTATGATAATCAGTACGGGAACAGATAACATACCGTTCACTGTTCAAGGTCTCCGTTTGATATGAAGTTTTGCATAGGGAGAATGAAGGGATGATCCTTGTTGTCGGGGCGAAAGGGATGCTGGGGCAGGACCTCCTGCGGGTGTTGCCGGGCGATGTGCGGGGGGTGGACATCGAGGAGATCGACATCACCTCCGGCGAATCGGTGCGGAAGGTCCTCCTGACCCTCAAGCCGCGGGTGGTGGTGAATGCCGCCGCCTATACGGATGTCGATGGCTGTGAGACGAAGCGGGACCTTGCCATGGCGGTCAATGGCACGGGGGTGGGGAACCTCGCTGAGGTGAGCAGGCAGATCGGCGCCTGTCTGGTGCAGGTGAGCACGGATTACGTGTTCGACGGCAGCAAGACGTCTCCTTGGGTCGAGGACGACCCGACCGGCCCTCTCAGCGTGTACGGCATGTCGAAGCTTGCGGGCGAGGAGAGCGCCCGTACAAATCCCGCCCACCTGGTGGTGCGTACCCAGTGGCTCTATGGACTGCATGGCAAGAACTTTGTCGAGACCATGCTGCGTCTGGGGGGGGGAAAGGATGAACTGGCGGTGGTGGACGATCAGATCGGGTCCCCCACCTGGACCATGGACCTCAGCCTGGCCATCCGTGCCCTCTTGGATAAGGGGTGCCGTGGAACGTACCATGCGGCCAATGCCGGCGTCTGTTCCTGGAACGAGTTCGCCCGTGCCATATTTGCCGATGCGGGTCTGGCGGTGACAGTGCAGCCCATGGCCACGACGGAGTTAGGTCGGCCGGCCCCCCGGCCGCTCTATTCGGTGCTCGACTGCGGTAAACTGGCGCGGGACACCGGTTTCCAGCCTCAGCCGTGGCGGGCGGCGCTCCGGCAGTACCTGGCGCTGCGGGATAAGCAGTAACGTCTGTCAACCGGGACATTTCGAACAATAAGGAGTCCGAGAATGGAGCTGGAACGTGGCGAACGCCCCTGGGGTACCTACACGGTCCTGGAGGAGAACAAGAGCTACAAGATCAAGCGGATCGAAGTCCTTTCCGGCCAACGGCTGTCGCTGCAGATGCACCACCACCGCAGCGAGCACTGGATTGTGGTTTCCGGCACCGCCAGAGTGACCTGCGATGACCGGGAGTTCATCGTCAACGTCAATGAGTCGACGTTTATCCCCGTGGGAAAATCCCACCGTCTGGAAAATCCGGGGCTCATCCCTCTCGTCATTATCGAGGTGCAGAGTGGCGAATATCTTGGCGAGGACGACATCGTCCGCTACCAGGATGATTACCAGCGGGCAACGGCGGAACCGGAACAATGACGGTCGTCGCGTTAATCCTTTCTCCGTTTTTCCCCTCTATTCCCGTATCCCCCTGACGCAACCATCATGTCCCGTTACGAGCAGCGATAAGGAGGTTGGCTTCATGTATATCGTGATTCTTGCCGGTGGGGCCGGCACCAGGTTCTGGCCGCTTTCTCGGCAGCATTCCCCTAAACAGCTCATGTCGGTGCTCGGGGGGAAATCCATGCTGCAACGGACCATAGAACGGGTATTGCCGCTGAAGCCAAAGCGGCTTCTGGTCGTCACCAATGCCCTCCAGTCCCGGGAGACGGCGCGGCAGCTCGAAGAATACCAGCAGGCTGCCCGCATCGACATCGTGGCCGAACCGCTGGGGCGCAACACCGCGCCGGCCATAGGGCTGGCGGCGACCATCATCGCCGGTCACGACCCGGCCGGCCTGATGGTGGTGCTGCCGGCCGACCACTACATCGCTGACGAAGAGATGTTTCGCGACTCGTTACGTGCGGCACGGGAGGCGGCCTTGAACGGATATCTGGTCACCCTTGGCATCGTCCCCACCCGGCCTGAGACGGGCTATGGCTACATCGAGGCGGAGGCGGAAATGCGGGGGAACGGCCCCTATCCGGTACGACGCTTCGTTGAAAAACCTCCCTTGGACAAGGCGCTGGAATTCCTGGCTGCGGGGAATTTCTACTGGAACAGCGGCATGTTCGTCTGGCGGGCCGATGTCATCCTCGATCAGATACTGGCCCACATGCCGGCACTGGCCACTCGTTTGGCCGAACTGACCTTCACTGCCGACGTCTGGGCACCTGAAGATCTCAAGCCCCAGATCGCAAGGCTTTACCAGGACGTTGCCGCTGAGTCCATCGATTTCGGCGTGATGGAAAAGGCGGAAAACGTGATGGTCATTCCGACCAATTTTGGCTGGAGCGATGTGGGAAGCTGGAACGCCCTGCCGGAGGTGATTCCCGGGGATGATAACGGAAATCTGGCCATCAACACCCGGCACCTGGTGACTATCGATGCCACCGGTTGCCTGGTATATGGCAACGACAAGGTGGCAGCCCTGATCGGCGTGCGCGATCTGGTGGTGGTGGACTGTCCCGACGCACTGCTGGTCTGCCCCAAGGAGAGGGCGCAGGAGGTGAAGAAGATTGTCGAGGAGTTGGAGCGACAGGGGCGGAAGGAATATCTTTAGTATTTCACTCAGGGCTGCCGTCAGGCGGCCCTTCGAGGTTAATGGACCATGTACGGCTGGACCGGCAAAATCCTGAAGGTCGATCTGACGACCGGTCGCATCTGGCGCGAATCCCTTCCCGTCGAGCTCATTCATGCTTACCTGGGGGGGCGTGGCCTGGGAGTGAGGCTCATGCGCGGTTTCCACACCCTCGACCCCTTTGCGCCGGACATGCCGCTCATCTTCTCCGTCGGCCCCCTTTGCGGCACCGCAGCACCCACTACCGCCCGCCTGGCGGTGGTGTCCCGATCACCCCTTACGGGGACGATCTGTGATTGTTCGTACGGGGGGCACTTCCCCTGGCGCCTGAAGGGCGCCGGACTGGATGCCCTGTTTATAACCGGCGCCAGTTCCCAACCGGTGGTACTTAGCATACGTGGAGACAAGGCGGAACTTGTGCCGGCCGACGCACTGTGGGGGAACACGGTTCCCGAAACCATCGCTTCCCTGGCAGACGCTGGCAGTGTTGCCGCCATCGGTCCGGCGGGCGAAAACGGCGTCCTCTTCGCCAATATCATGATGGGGGAGGGGAATGGGAGCGGTCGGGGGGGGCTCGGCGCGGTCATGGGGCGCAAGCGTCTGAAGGCGGTCGTGGTGAACGGCGACAGGACCGTCCTCATTGCTGACCGGCAACGGATTGAGCATGCCTGCCATGATGTGATGCGCCTGTTCCGGGCGTCGCCAATCATCTTCGGGGAACTGGGGATTGCCGAGTATGGGACGCCGGCCCTGGTGGACCTGGTTAACCAGCGGCGCATGGTTCCCACGGAGAACTTCCGCCGGACTTTTTTCACCGAATCCCGCAACTATTCGGGGCCGGCCATCCGTCGGGAGTACGGGACGCAAAAAGGCGGATGCTACGGTTGTCCGATCCAGTGCCTGAAAATGACACCCCGGGGTGAGTACCTGCCGGAGTACGAAGCGCTCTCCCACTTCGGTGCCCTGAATGGCATATCAAACCTTTCCGCCATTGTCCGCGCCAACACCATCTGCAACGAGCTTGGTCTCGATGCCGTCTCCGCCGGCGCGACCCTGTCTGCCTGGGGAGAGGGGAGGGGGCGTTTCCCGACCGCGGACGAACTACCCGGGCTCCTGACCGATATCGGCCACCGGCGAGAGGATGGAGCATTGCTCGCCCTCGGCTCGCGTCGGGTCGCCGAACAACTGGGCAATCCCGACCTCTCCATGAGCGTCAAGTCTCTGGAGCTTCCCGCTTACGACCCCCGCGGCGCCTACGGCATGGCACTGGCCTACTGTACCAGCAACCGGGGGGGGTGCCATCTGCGCGCCTATCCCCTATCCCACGAAATACTTCGCAAGCCGGTGGCCACCGACCGCTTCTCCTTCTCCGGCAAGGCCCGCATCATAAAGATAGCCGAGGACACCAATGCCGCAGTGGATTCGTTGATGGCCTGCACGTTTTCCTTCCTGGGCGCGACGCTGGAGGAGTACGCCGAGCTTCTCTCTGCCACCACCGGATTCGAGTATTCCCCCCAGTCCCTCAGGGAGATCGGTGAACGGACCTATCTCACGGAACGTTTCTACAACTGTGCCAATGGCTTTTCCGTGGCCGACGACCGGCTTCCCGAACGATTCTACGCCGAACCGGGCTCCAGTGGTGACGGCATTGAGGTGCCGGCCATCGATCGTGCCCGTTTTGACGAGGAGTTGCAGAAATATTATCGGATACGCGGTCTCACACCACAGGGGACCTTCGCCGACCCAGGTTACCTGGAGAAATCACCTTGATACCGTCGGGGCTGATTCGCCTGAATTGTACTTCATCGTGACACCTCGTGCACTGACAAATAGACAGAGTGGGTGGTCATGGCGGGAAGGTTTAAAGCGTTAATCCAAAGCTTCGAAAAGTTAGCCCCAACATCTCGGAACTGCGAGTGTATTTGTGACGGTTGCGGCATATGTAGTGATTGAATGTTGCGGTAAGGCAATAAGGTGGTAAGCGGGTAAGTATGTACGACCAGATTGCAAAGTACACGAACAAGCTCATTGCCGACCGGTCAGCCGTGCACGGATGGGTAGCCTTTGCCGCCCAGGACGACCGCCTGTTGACCTCCGGTGAACCTCAACTGGCACGGCTTGCGGGAGACGTACTCGGCCGTCTCGACGCCCTCGGTCTGGTGGCCGCCCGTCCATCTCTGCCATTCGCCGACTTCATCGTGCAACGGACCTCTGCCGATGAATCGTTCATCATTCCTCGCGATACCGAAACCCGTACCTTTCTCCACGATATTCCCTTTATCCGCAGTGATGAATTCGCGACCGACGGTCCGAAACTTCTTGCCCGATTGTTGGGAAACCGCAAAGGTGTGATTGTGGAAGGAGTGGGGATTGTCGCCGTCGGTGCGGTCACGGTGGAGCAGGCCTATATAAATTATTCTTCCGTGTTTCATGCCACGTTCGTCAAATATCTGCAGGACCTGCTCACCGGCGGTTTTCTGCTCGATGGTGAGCGGGAGGCCTTTGATGGTTTCCGGAACGACTGGCTCAGACCGCTTGGCGCCGAGGGACTGAGGTTTCGCTCCGGACCGCTGACCGAGCCCGCCGTCATCCTTTCCGAGGTGGCAACGGTGGGGCGCTACACCGTGGAATGCGGACTGGTAGACTCTTTCTTCGGCAACATCTCCTGCCGCAGCGATGACATGATCTACATCTCCCAGACCGCGGCCAGTCTCGACGAACTTGACGGCTGTATCGACCCGGTTCCCTTTGCTGCCACCTCCACCACCGGCATCACCGCGTCCAGCGAGCTGGCGGCCCACCGCCGCATTTACGAAACCACCGATGCCCGAGTCATTCTCCACGGGCACCCTAAATTTTCCGTGGTGATGAGCATGCAATGTGAGCGGGAAGATTGCGAGATCACGGACTGCTGGCGTGACTGTCCCCACGTGCGCGTTCTTGGCGAAACACCAGTGGTGGCTGGCGAGATCGGTGCAGGGGGGTTGGCGAAGCGTGTGCCGCCGGTTATCGGTGAGTCTGGCCGTGCTCTCGTGTACGGTCACGGGGTATTCACTACCGGTCGCCAGGACTTTGCCGAAGCTTTCCAATCAATGGTCGAGGTAGAAAACTGGTGTCGTCATGAATACTTCCGGCGTCTGGCCGAACGGTAAGTAGAAATGCCCTCTTTGCAAGAGAAGAACTGAATTTGCATGAGGTGAAACTCTATTCTCAGGATGCTTCTGTTTTTTCACGTGTAATAATTCGTGGGTAGAGACAGGGCATTATGTTTAGTAAAATTAAAACAAATTTATTTTTTTTATTTATTCCATAGTTATAACTTGAAAAACTTTTTTGATTATGGTAGCTTGCATGCAATTTCAATGGGAAACAGAGAAGACGGTCGGTTATTTGGCTGACGCAGTGTAATCGGCAACCGGCAGCTCGTGAATAACTGCTGCATTTTGAGAAACATTCGGCGTATCGTGCTGGTCGATGGTGTGAGGTGAGCATGACTCTTGCGCAGCAATTTCCCCGCCTTATTCATCCAGCAATTACGGACCATGATCAGAACGAAGGGAAAAGTGTCGGCAAAAAACTCTTAATCAACAAACTCAATTTCATCAATTTCCAGGATGGCACCCTCCAGATAGTCTTTAAACACACACGCTACGACCGCACCATATCCCTTCCCGCAAAACCCCAACCCTGCAACGGCAGCACTCTCGACTGCGCCTGGGCCGATTCGGAAGTCGCCCACCGGCAGTTGCAGGCCTACGAGTTTCAACACCTCCTTATTACCGATGAACGGAAGCTCTTTGTTGTAATACCGTCAGTGACTGCGATCACTGAAACGGGAATCAGTTTCCTGTTGCCCGAAACCTGCCAGGAAGTCAGTTCCCGCAAGGCCTGCCGACATCATTGTGATGGAATCGAGGCACAGTTTATCCAGAACAGCGCCCTGTTCCGGGGGACGCTCATCGATTTCAGTGCGCTCACTCTCCGGGTTGAAGTAGCAGTTGCTCCTCCCCAGACATATCAGTGGATAAATTCCCAATCGCCGGTAAATCTCATCCTCTTGGTTGCAGGGGAGACGCTGTACTCCGGAGAATGCAGAATTCTCAAGCAGACCCTCGATCAGCAAAGCAGAACCTATGTTCTTGAACCGCTCAACCAGCACATCAGCAGATTCAAGCCCAAGGAGTTCAGGAGTACCAGGCAGGTGCTGGTCCCTTCCCCCAATGTCGTGTTACGGCATCCTTTCATCGGTAAGAAATTCGACCTGAAAGTCATCGACTTATCGGGCTCAGGCTTTTCCGTGGAGGAGGATGAAGAAAATTCCGTCCTGCTGCCGGGAATGATCATCCCCGAACTTTCGCTCAACTTTGCCGGCAGTTTCAGTTTTTCATGCAAGGCCCAGGTCATGTATCGAACGAAATGCAGCGGCAAAGGGGATTCCATCCGGACAAAGACCGGTTTCGCCATCCTTGATATGGACATGCATGACCATGTTCGCATGCTGGCACTTCTGCACCAGGCAAAGGACAAGTCATCCTATATCTGCAACACCGTGGACATGGATGCACTCTGGAACTTCTTCTTTGAAACGGGGTTCATCTACCCCCAGAAATACGCCTTCATTCAGGCCAACAAGGAACAGCTGAAGGCCACCTACGAAAAACTCTACACCCAGCATCCGAATATCGCCCGGCACTTCATCTATCAGGAAAACGGCAAGATTTACGGACATTTCTCTACGTTGCGTTTTTATGAGAACACCTGGATAAATCACCATCATGCCGCCAGTCGATCGAGTTTCAACCGGGCGGGGTTAGTGGTGCTGAGTCAGTTGTCACGCTATATCAACGATGCGAGCAACCTCTATTCTGCCCATATGAACTATATTGCCGGGTATTTCCGCCCCGACAACAAGTTTCCGCGAAAGTTCTTCGGCGGGTGTGCGGCTGCTATCAATGATCCCACGAAATGCTCCATCGACAGCTTCGCCTATTTTCATTACCATCGGACCTACGACACGGAATGGAATATTTCAGGTCCATGGGCATTGGGCCGAACCCAGCCGGATGACCTGCTTGAGCTGGAGGCCTTTTATGCCCACCGTTCCGGTGGTCTCATGCTCCACGCCATGGACCTTGAACCTGCCATGATCGACAGCTGTGAACTCGATGAGGAATATCGTCAGCTCGGATTCAAAAGAGAGCGCCATCTTTTTTCCGTCACCAGGGACGGTATCCTCAAGGCGATTATTATGGTTGTCATTTCGGACGTGGGGCTCAATCTGTCCGATCTGACCAACTGCATAAAAATATTTGTGGTGGACGAGACGGATTTCCCCCGTGAGATGCTCCAGCTGATGCTGTCGTGCCTTACCCTGAAATTCAACAAGGATGATGTCCCGGTTCTTGTCTACCCGGTTACCTATGCGGATGCTAATGGCATCCCTTATGACAAAATATACAATATGTGGGTATTGAATTTGCTATATACCGACGATTATCTGAAGTTCATGGAACGTCTCCTGCAAACAAACAAGTTCGGTATTTAGCCGGAACTGCACCAGTCATCGGACCGTATATGCCCAAACCCTTGTACAACAGCCGGATTGTGGATACCTATATCAAGCTGATAAAGCGGAGGTACAGCTATATCAACATCGGGGATCTATTGGGGTTTGCCGGCATGAAACCTTATGAGGTAGCTGATCAGGGGCACTGGTTCACCCAGGAACAGATAAACCTCTTCCACGAGCGGCTCAAAAAACTGACGGGCAATACTGATATTGCCCGGGAGGCCGGCAGGTTCGCCGCATCTCCCGAAGCCATCGGCGTCATGCGACAGTACGTCCTGGGATTGGTCGGTCCTGCCAAGGCGTACGATATGGTAGGCAACGCATCGACCAAGTTCACTCGGTCATCTCGCTATGAATCCCGTAAAATAGCCGGCAACAAGATAGAGGTGACGGTCACTCCGAACGAAGGGGTAACGGAAGAGCCCTTCCAGTGTGCCAACCGAACCGGTTTCTTCGAAGCGGTGTCCATGATCTTCAATTATGAACTTCCCCACATAGACCACCCTGAATGTATGTTTGCGGGAGGGGATGTCTGCCGCTACACCATATCCTGGCAAAAGAACCTCTCGTCCATATGGCGGAGAGGCAGAAACATCACGGTCCTGCTGGCGTTTGTTACGGTTTTCGCCTCTCTGTTTGTCAATAAATGGTTTGCCCTTGGCACCGTTTTGCCGGTGGCAATCGTCGTCGTGCTCCTGTTGACGCTTGTTGCCGAACACCTGGAAAAAACGGAGATGAAAACGAGCCTGGACAATCTCTGGAACTCGAGCGACCAACTGCTCGATCAGATCAACATGAACTATAACAATGCGCTCATGGCCAACGAGGTCGGGCAGGCCATCAGCAGGCAGACCAACATCGACGACATTTTGACGAATGTGGTGCAGATTCTGGAAAAGCGGCTCGATTATGACCGGGGTTTGATCCTGCTGACGAATCGGGAGAAGGACCGGCTCATGTTCCGGGCGGGGTTCGGTTACAGCGACGAGCAGCTTGGCCTGCTGAAGAAAACCGCTTTCCACCTGAACCGTCCGGAGTCGAAGGGGGCGTTCGTGGTGGCGCTGCGGGAGCAGCGACCGCTCCTTATCAACGACGTGAACGAAATCGAGGGAGACCTCTCTCCCCGTAGTCTTGCCTTCGTCAATAAACTCGGTGCCCAGTCGTTCATCTGCTGTCCTATTGTCTGCGAGGATGAGGGGCTCGGGGTCCTTGCGGTCGACCATCTCAAGTCGAAGCGGCCACTCCTGCAGAGTGACATGAGTCTTCTGATGGGTATTGCTCCGATGATAGGAATCAGCATCCGCAATGCAGACCTCATCGATGCCCGGGGACGGCAGTTCCGGTCGATTCTGAAGGTCATGGCGGCCAGCATTGACGCCCGCGATCCCTTGACCGCCGGCCATTCCGAAAAGGTGACCGAATATGCACTCGGCATCTGCACGGAACTGGGGCTTTCCGACGAGCACAGGGAGCTGATCCGGGTAGCGTCGCTGCTCCACGATTACGGCAAGATCGGTGTCCCCGATGCCATCCTCAAGAAGAACGGCATGCTGACCGATGATGAGTACGAAATCGTAAAGACCCACTCATTCAAGACCAGGGAGATACTGGAACAGATCAGTTTCGAGGGGATATTCAGCAAGGTTCCGGAAATAGCCGGTTCCCACCATGAGAAACTCGATGGGAGCGGCTACCCGCAGGGTCTCAGGGGGAAAGAGATTCCGCTGGGAGCCAGGATAATTGCCGTGGCTGACTTCTTTGAAGCGATCACCGCCAAGCGCCACTACCGTGACCCCATGACCATCGAGGATGCTTTCCGGTTGTTGCGGGAAGAGGGGGGCAAGCATTTCGATCGTCGGTTGGTGGAGGCGCTGATCAGCTATTACAACAAATCATGTGTCGGTAATCCTCACCAGGCGGTTTCATGGAACTGATCACGCGGGTTTTCTCCCGCGGCAGGAGATGATGGGGGAGTAGGTGAATCTGCGCGGGTTGTGAAAGAACTCCCGGAATTCCGCCAGGAACTCGTCGTAGCCGTTTTCGTAGCCACTGAATCGATAACCGATCTTCTGCGGGGCAACTTCCACCTTTTTCAGCCAGTTGAATGCGTCGCTATCCCTGAGGTCACCGTAGATCACGTGATGACCGGCGACCTTGATGTCGATATCCTCGAAGCCAAGGTCATAGAGATAGGAGTAGAGCTTTCGTCCCGCGTACGGGTCGAAATTGGCCTTATCCTCCAGGCCGCTCATTATTTCCCTGATGGTCCGTTCCATGCGGGGAGAGAGACCGTAGTGGCTCAGACAGTTGTGGTCCAGGTCGGTCAGGCAGAGGATGCCGCCGGGCTTGACGAGCCGGGAGATGTTGGCAACCATCTCGCAACTGCCGGTACGGTAGTATTCCAGGAGAAAGCGGACCCAGACGAAGTCGAAGGTCCCGAGATGATCGAGGGAACCCTGTGCGTCACCACAGGCGTATTCCAGGTCGGTCCGGCCGTAATTGGCCTGGGCATAGGAAATCCGCTGGGAGGCGATGTCAACCCCCAGGGCGGACCCTCCCGGTTGAACGAGTTCATACAATTTAGAGGTGGTCTTCCCCGAGCCGCAGCCGATGTCGGCAACCCGCATGCCTGGTTGAATGCCGGCCCAGAGGGCCTGTCTTTCGGTAACTTCGTTATCGGTCTTAAGATCAAGACGAATCACTTCGTCGGCGCTCTCCATCAAGTATTCTTTTTCCGACATCCCTGTTCCTTTGCTGTTCGAGTTGTGCTACCCTGCTCCCCATTCATGCACCGGCCGGCCGCAGGCCGACTCTATATACCATCTGCCACGTAATATGGCAACGATTAATGACCTCGATCGACCTGCACTGTCGATGGTCCGGGGACATCTGGCGACAAGCCGATACAGGGAGGAAGTGCCTATGCTGAGTTCTGTAGTGCCGCGCTGGAAGAAGTCATTAATTGCTCTGCTGCTGGTCATGGTTTTGTACCCGGCGTCGATTGTCCTTGGGTCGGGCTTTGCTCTCTTCACCCAGGGGGCTTCGGCCCTGGGACAGGGTAATGCCGTCGTAGCCCATACAAGCGATGCGTCGGCGGTTTTCTACAATCCGGCCCTGATCAATAATCTTCCCGGTACCCAGGTCGTCGTGGGAACCGTGATGATGTCACCCAACCGTACCTATACGAGCGCCCAGAGCGGGGTAACGACCGAGGCCGACAACAAGCTGTTCTTTCCCAGCACCTTCTATGTCACCCACGCGGTAAATGATACATTCAGCGCCGGCCTGGGGATTTTCAGCCCATTTGGCCTGGGAACGAAGTGGGGTGATACCTGGGACGGGAGGTATATAAGTACCAATTCGGAGTTGCAGACCTTCAACATCAATCCGGTGGTATCCTACAAGGTGCTCCCCATGCTCACGCTTGCCGCAGGGATTGATGTCATCCTGCTCGACGCGACCCTGGAAAAGAAGAAAAGCCTCGCTGCGGTGGGGCTCCCCGATGCCGGGCAGAAATTCAAGGGGGACGGGAGTGGCGTCGGGTACAACGTCGGCGTTCTCCTCGACCTTCCCAAAGGAGTTTCCTTGGGCGCGTCTTACCGGAGCGAAGTAAAGGTGAAGGTCGATGGTGATGCGACCTTCACCGTCCCAGCCGGCTCTCCTCCCTCGGTCGTCGCGCTGTTACAGAACAGTCAGGGCAAAGCCGACCTGACCCTTCCTCAACAGGTACAGGCGGGCATTTGCTATAAAGGACTTGCCCCTCTGACTCTCGAAGCGGGGATGCGCTGGGAAGGGTGGTCGTCCTTCGACCAGCTGAAAATTGACCTGGCAAACGGAAGGTCCGACGTGACGCCGAGGAACTGGAAGGATGTATTTTCCTTCAATGTCGGCGCGCGCTACCAGCTGAATTCCGCAGTTGCCCTGCTGGCGGGTTACCTGCACGGGGACACGCCGGTTCCCGACGCCACCTTCGATCCGTCCATTCCCGATTCGGTTACCGATGTCTACAGTCTCGGATCGGAGATAACCTATCGGAAGTTCAAATTTGCCCTGAGTTATGCGTACCAGGTGCTGCATGATCGAGCCAAGGTCAATTCCCTTGGGGCACCGGCCGGATCTGCCAACGGGGTGTACGGCTCCGACATCCATATGGTGGGGTTGAGTGCGGGGTATGCGTTCTGATGCCGCTAACGCGGAAGAGCGCCACCGGCGGCGGTTTTCAGCCGACCGGTGCTACGCTAAGTTATGCCAATTCTACTTTAAGGCTTTTACCGAGGGCAAGGGCTGCTCTTTCAAGGGTCTGGAGTGTGACAGAAACATTGGCGGGATCAAGGAGTCTGTCCAACGCCGTGCGACTGGTGTGCATCTTTTCGGCCATAGCGGTTTTTGAAAGATTCGCTTGCTTCATTTCCTGCTCTATCTGGAATGCAATAACCCTTTTGATTGCTGCTGCTTCTGCCTCTGCACGAAGACCTTCTTCTTCAAGAAAATCGTCAAAGTTTGATCCTAAATGTTCGTTTTTCATTTTACGCCTCTCTTGTAGGTGCCAAGGCGGCTCAATGCCGTCTTGAGTTCGTTTTGTGGAGTTTTCTGTGATTTCTTTATAAATCCATGCAGTAAAATCATGTACTCGCCGTCAACTGTAAAGAAAACCCGTGCAATGCTGTCCGTCAATCTCGTTCGTACTTCCCATAAGTCCTTGTCGATCTTTTTAATAAGCGGCATTCCCAAAGGCCAGCCTAGCTGGGCGGTTTTGATATCTTCACCGATTTGACGCTTGTCATCACGATGCAAATCCTTCAGCCATTCTCTGACCGGCTCATTTCCGGCTTCTGAGCGATAAAATACAACTTTTAGAATAAAAGAAATATCAGTCATTTGTGGTCTATTGTACCAATATTGGTACGCATGTCAATTTTTGTTTTAACGCCATTTTTGAACGGAATCGCACCATAATGTTGATTATTTGAAAATCCTATTAGCGATGCCGAAATACCCAATACCAACTAAGATTAAAGAGATTAAGCATATCGCCAGTTTATTCGTGATCTCAAAGGCAAGGCCGATTGCGACAATCCCAATCAATCCAAAGGTTAGCGCCACTACAGCCTTATTAGCCTCCCTTTTGGATATTGTCGCCCCACTGAAGCAGACCTTGTAATCGTCTTTATCTGTATTCTTTCATTTTTTCTCGCATAACGTCTCTGCGCTTGACCTGACGGGCGGCTTTATGCCCGGTCATGGTCCGAGCGCGGGTTAGATTCCTTTTTCATTCCGTAGTATGCAAGAAGACCAATGCACAAAGCCAATGAGAGCAAGACAATGTCCCGCATGACTCTCAGACTGCCTATGTGCTCATACACTGCATGGTCGTAATCACCGTAAGCCACGAGACGAGGATTTGCCTTACCGAGAGTTGGATCAGCACGAAGGATGTCTATTTCGACAATGGTGTCCTCCCAGGGATACCTATTGACGCCGCAGAGACCGAATTCATAGGTGCCCGCGCCACCTGACACCCAAATCCGAGCTTCCGGGGCGAATGGCTTATTGGTAGTGAAGTACCCGTTACGGATTAATCGATCTGCACGGAGCACTTCTTTCATGCCCGAGTTCGATGGGGTATACGCTATTGCGGTAGCATCCATGGCGACACGAAGGGCCATGCTATCCTTGTTGTACGCTGATCTTGGGATGGTCTGGATGTTGTCGACCTCTAACGCGACATTCACCTGGCCAGTGTATTTCCATTGGTCTTGCGGAATGCGCCAAATGATCTTGCCTGTCTTCTCAATATCGATGGGCTTGGATAACCTATCCCTGCCAATTGCAACCTGTCTCTCAAGCCCAGATAACCAAAGACTCCGACTGCATGCCAGATATACGAGCAGGAGCACAGCACTAGCGACTATGATGATATTTTTTTTCATCTTTCCTTTCGAAATCTAACGGCCTTATAAGGGTTGGGAACTGCATTTTCATATCATTCTTTCAAGGGCAGCCCCTTCGGGGTTTCGCTATCTCTTTTTCATAGCTTGTGCAATCTCGGTTGCAAGCTCATTGACAGCATTATCAGACCCACTTTCAGAAGACATTGGGTGCGTAGCAGAACTTCCATCTGCGTGAAACTCTGTTAAAACTTTGCCTGTTTCGTCACGTAACAAAACATTTGCTTCAATCCCGCTAGCGCCTGCCATTATGCCGAACCATAACCGTGCAGCATTTGAAACCAGTCGCACGCCAAGTACGTCCACTTCCAAACTATAGTCGCCTTTATTGGGGTAAACGACTGAAGATTTAAACAAACCTTCAGAGACAAGGCGTGCATACAATTTTTCTTGAAGTGAGCTACAAGCCTTCTTTACGTCTTCTTTTTCACTTTCAGGAACTTTATCGGACCTAACCCAGATAGACACGGTTTTCTGATTGTTAACAGGTTCAATCAACTCTTGCTTCATTGTATATGTCCCTGACGAACTACACGCAGCCAAAAACATCGCAGAAAGGAACACCATGGACGCATTTCTGACTTTTGCAAACATACACACCCCCAAGTTTATATTTGTTGCCGCAACAAATCCTTATCTGTGCCAGAAGCCTTTTGCTGGTTACGGATTCCACTCCGAAATTCGCGCCTATGAATGGGCACAAGAATAAAAAGAATCCTCCAATTAACGGTGCACTATAATCCCGCTGTAAGCCAATGTCAAAAGTGATTGCGTGCTTCTTCTCCCGAAGGCGCAAAAAAAGCCCCAGTCGTTTTCGACCGGGGCTTCGTGTCTGTTCAGGGGCAGTGGTGCCGCTTATTTTCCTTTGCCGGTGAGTTTTACCAGCGCTTCCATATACTTCTCGCCGGTTTTCCGTACGATCTCCTCGGGGAGCGGCGGGGCCGGAGCGGTCTTGTTCCAGTCGAGTGTCTCCAGGTAATCGCGGAGGAACTGCTTGTCGAAGGAGGGTTGGGGGCCTCCCGGCTTGTAGCTGTCCTTCGGCCAGAAACGGCTGGAGTCGGGGGTCATGCACTCGTCGATGATGATCAGCTCGCCGTTGTAGATGCCGTACTCGAACTTGGTGTCGGCGATGATGATCCCTTTTGCGTCGGCGATGTCCCGTGCCTTGGAATAGATGCGCAGGGTGACGTCCCGCACCTTCGCGGCAGTGTCCCTGCCGCACATCTCCACCATCTGGTCGAAGGAGATGTTCTCGTCGTGGGTGCCGAGTTCAGCCTTGGTGGAAGGGGTGAAGATCGGCTCGGGGAGCTTGTCCGATTCCACGAGACCAGCCGGGAGCGCGATGCCGCAGATCGCGCCGGTTGTCTTGTAATCCTTCCAGCCGGAGCCGGAGAGGTAACCGCGGACGATGCATTCCGCCGCCAGCGGCTTGGCCTTCTTTACCAGCATCGAGCGCCCTTCCAGGTCCGCCGCATATTTCTGGCAGACCGCGGGGAAATCCTTGACGTCGGTGGAGATAATGTGGTTCGGGATGATGTCCTCCATCTGGCGGAACCAGAAGGTGGATATCTGGGTCAGCACGTAACCCTTGTTCGGAATCCCTTCGTTCATGATTACGTCGAAGGCGGAGATACGATCGGTGGTGACGATAAGGAGAGTTTCCCCCAGGTCGTATATGTCGCGCACCTTGCCGCGTGCGGCTAGCTTCAGGTCGGGGAAATCGGTGTTCAAAACGAGCTTCGACATGTAGTGAATCCTCCTTGGGTTGAATCTGCCATGGGGTAAGGGGGCCAGGTGGCAGAGGGTAATGGCATCAGTCCGCAATAAGGGGCTGGTTGATCTCGATCTTTGCCTTGGTCTTCAGCTCCTTCAGCCAGCTGTCCAGGGCTTCCTGCTGCTTTTTGGGGAGGAGAGTCTGCTTGAGTTGCTCCTTGGAGTTCTTGAATTCGGCGGTGTCAGCTGCCTGGCGGTTCTTGAGCTTCACGGCGTACCAGCGGTCACCCATCTGGAACGGTGACTTGGCAACGGGCTGGTTTGAGCCGAGTGAGAAGGCCGCTTCCATGATCTCCGGCGACTTGCCTATCTTCGGCACCTCACCCGTAGCGACGTAGCCGAAGCTGCCCGTTTCTTCAAGCTTCAGGCCGGCGCCCCCCTTCGCCAGGGCGGCAAGGGCCTCTTCGGCCTTTTTCTTTGCCAGTTCCTTAGCCTTGTCAACAGCGGCGCGGGTTTCCACCCGATCCCGTATCTGGGCAAGCGGCGGTACCGCCGCGGGCTTGCGCTCCTTGATCTTGAAGATGTAGATTCCCTTGGCGGTTTCAACCGGTCCACCCAGTTCCCCCTCCTTGAGGGTGAAGGCGCGCTTGAGCAGTTCCGTCTCGCTGGCCAGAACGGCGGCCGGGGCCGCGGCGGTGAAGAGAGGGGTTTCCGCAACCTTGATGCCGAGGGAAGCTGCCGCTGCCGCGAGGTCCGCTCCCTTCAGGTGCTTGTTGGCGGCATCTGCCACCATTTCATAGGCCTGTTTTGCTTCCTTGGCCTTGAGGGCATCGGTTTTCACCCGCTCTTTTACTTCGGTGTAGGGGAGGATTCCCCCTTTTCCCTGGTAGCGGTCGATATACTTCTGATAGTAGGCCTGTGCCTCTTCGTCGGTGACGGTCACTTTTGACGCTAACCGCGACGGCTCCAGCAGCGCATAGGAGACGATTATCTGTTCCGGCGTCTTGAATTCCTGCTGGTGGCTCTGCAGATAGGCGGTAAGCTCCTGGTCGCTCAGTTTGACCTCTTTCCGCACGTCGGCCGGGGCGAAGGCGACGAACTGCAGATCTACCTTGTCGTGTTGCTTCTTGAACGCCTGCAGTGCTTCGTCGTCGCTCACCTCGGCCTTGTCCCTGATTTTCTGACGGGCCTTCTTGATCAGCAACTCTTCTTTCTGGGAGGCTTCGAAATCGTTGGGGGTGATGCGGCTCGCCTTGAGGAGTTGCTGGTACTGCTGGAAGTCGAAGGCACCGTTCTTCTGGAATTCCGGCATGGCGGCGATGGCACTGGCCACCTCCTCCTTGGAAACCTTGATTCCCATCCGGCCTGCCTCTTTCCGGACGAGCAGGGAGTCCACCAGGTTGTCGAGGGCCATTTTCTTGACCCCCATCTGTTTTTCCAGTTCGGGCGTGAGGGACCGTCCATAGATCTGTTCATAGACGGTCTTGATGCGGTAGTAGGATTTCTGGAAATCCTCCAGCGATATCCGCGTGCCGTCGACCTTGGCCGCATAGCCGAGCTTGCCGCCGGGCGTGCTGTCCCCACGGCCCCAGACGAGGAATATGGTGCCGACGAAGGAGAGGACGATGATGCCGAAGACAATCTTGATAACAATGGACTGCTTATACTTTCTCATGATGCCGAGCATTGCGGGGGGACTCCTTTTATGTGGGAAAATGGGCGTGAAGGCGTTTGAAGAACGGTCTTGCATACTAATATAATTGCTGTGCAAAAGCAACCATTGTTGATGTCAAATGTCAGTTGAAAAATACTGGCAGCTGGCTGCTTAACCACCAGATGCCGGCCTTGTTCCAAGGGAAATAGTGATTTAACTAGTTGATTACTTTATCCCTTGCAACCGGCGGGTGATTTTGTTACTATTCACCACTTTGCAATATCATGTGGCCCAAGGCCGCGAGAGGAGTGACGTTACATGCTGAAAATCTTTGATTATGTGTTCGGGATGTTTTCCAACGACCTTGCCATAGATCTCGGGACCGCCAATACCTTGGTATACCTGAAAGGTAAGGGGATCGTGGTTCGGGAACCGTCGGTTGTGGCGGTGCAGAAGACCCATTCGGGTCAACAGCGGGTGCTGGCTGTCGGCATGGAAGCGAAGAAGATGCTGGGACGTACCCCCGGCAGCATTACCGCCATTCGTCCCATGAAAGACGGGGTCATCGCCGATTTTGACATCACCGAAGAGATGCTCCGCTACTTCATCCACAAGGTCCACAACCGCAAGACCCTGGTACGGCCACGCATCGTCATCTGTGTCCCGTCGGGGATCACTCAGGTTGAAAAGCGGGCGGTCAAGGAGTCGGCCGAATCGGCAGGCGCCCGCGAGGTTTACCTGATCGAGGAGCCGATGGCGGCAGCTATCGGCGCCGGACTTCCCATCACCGAGGCTTCCGGCAACATGATTGTCGACATAGGCGGTGGGACCACCGAGGTGGCGGTCATCTCCCTTGCCGGCATTGTCTACACCAAGTCGGTGCGGGTTGGCGGCGACAAGATGGACGAGGCGATCGTCCAGTACATCAAGCGCAAGTACAATCTCCTCATTGGCGACCGGATGGCGGAGATCATCAAGATCGAGATCGGCGAGGCCTTCGCGGGGGACGAGGTGAAGACCATGGAGGTCAAGGGGCGCGACCTCGTGTCCGGCATCCCCAAGACACAGGAAATCAACTCCGACGAGATCCGGGACGCACTTTCCGAGCCGGTCAATGCCATTGTCGATGCGGTCCGTATCTGTCTGGAGCGCACTCCCCCCGAACTGGCGGCCGATATCGTCGACAAGGGGATCGTACTGGCCGGAGGAGGGGCACTGCTCCGCAATCTCGACGTGCTTCTGCGTGAAGAGACCGGTCTCCCTGTTGTGACTGCTGAGGACCCCCTTTCCTGCGTAGTCCTCGGCTCCGGCAAGGTGCTCGACGAACTCAATCTGCTCCGTAGCGTGGCGGTCAGTTCATAAGTACGGATAAAGGGGCGGTGCAGAAACTTCTGCACCGCCCCTTTATCACCTTTAACCATACCCGCCCGCTCATTATTCTCCCTACTTTCATCCCTTATTCATTCAATGGACCGTGACCGGAAACCAGAGCGTGCAGTGAATTCGCATTCCATCGACATCATAGTACCGGTATGGAACCGGCCGGTAGAAACTCGCGACTGCCTCGTCACCCTCATGGAGCATACGCCCGGAGCCCGCCTCATTCTCGTGGATAATGGCAGCGACCGCGAGACGGAGCGGCTTCTCCAGGAATTTGCGGAAATACTCGATGATCGGGCTCTGTTGCTCCGTAACGACGTCAACCAGGGGTATATCCGGGCCGTCAACCGGGGGCTTGCCCGGGCAGAGGCGGACATTTCGATTGTCGTCAGGAACACATCCCGTGTCACGGCTGGCTGGCTGGAACCGCTCGTAGCTTTTGCCGAGCGTCACCCCGAGGCCGGCGTCGTTACACCGCACCTTATTCAGGACAACGGGGGGCGAAGCGGTGCTCACCGCCAGGAGCCGGCGGCACCGCATGAGGTGAGTCATGGCAATCTGGCCGTCATGCTCGTGAAGAAGGAGCTCTTCGAGCGGATCGGCGGCCTCTCGGAAGAGATGGACGGCGGGGTCTGGTGTCTCAAGGATTACTCCCGGCGGGCTTTTGCGGCAGGTTCTCTGACATGGTCCGTTCCTGCAAGCGTGGTGTTGTATCGTGATGAGATTTTGTTCGGTTCAGAAGTGCGGCGTGCCGAGGCGTTGCAACGGAGCATGACGCTTTACCGGCAAAAATGGGGAGAGGAGTTGGCTTACTGCCTCCATTTTCCCCAGGGAGCCGATCTCAATGTCGTTGAACAGAAGTTCCCCGTCATTCTCACGGGGGCGCGCCAGGGGTGCCAGTTCCACCTGCTGGTCCGCCTGCAGCTTTACCGTGCTATGCAGCAGGCGGGATTTGTCGACCGACATGACAATATCAGGGTGCACTGCCTTCCCCGCATCATGCCGGAGAGGGGGGCGTCGAAGGTGCTGGCGGCACTTACCGCCGAGCATTCTACCCTGACTGCGGTGACTGGCATTGACGGCATTCCCTTTCCCGGTGCGGCGGATGCCATCCCCTTCGCCGACCTGGCGCGCCGGGTGAATAGTGAGACTGCCGAGCGGTATAACCCCGACAAAGGGGCTGCTATTTGCGCCGGTTCGTGATAAATTGCCGAAGAACGGAGTCTTTCCCATGATACGTGAAATTAAGGCACAGCTTCAGTCCCACTGCCAGGTTATGGAACTTGTTGAGACCCGGTTGACGGAACGGCTGGCTGCCGCGGTGGACCTGGTGGCGACTGCCCTTGCGGGAGGGAACAAGCTGCTCGTCATGGGCAACGGCGGTTCCGCCGGAGACGCCCAGCACCTGGCGGCCGAGATCGTCGGCCGCTTCAAGCTGGAACGGCGCGCTCTGCCGGCCATTGCCCTGACTACCGATACCTCCATTCTGACGGCGATCGGCAATGACTACGGCTTCGATCAGGTGTTTCGGCGCCAGGTAGAGGCGCTGGCGGCACCCGGTGACGTGGTTGTCGGCATCTCGACGAGCGGCAATTCGCCCAACGTCCTGACTGCCCTGACCCTGGCCCGGGAGATGGGTTGCCGGACGATCGGCCTTCTCGGCCGCGACGGTGGAACCATCGGGCCGGTGGTCGACCTGGAGCTGACCATGCCGAGCCAGGATACCCCCCGCATTCAGGAGGGGCATATCACCATGATCCATATCCTCTGTGACCTGGTGGAGCGCAGAATGTTCGGTGATGCCGCAACGAAACCCTGATGCCAGATGATTAAACTTTCCGGGAAGGTGCCATGAAATACCGACCAATAGACCTGAGCGGGGTAAAGACCTATCCTCTGCGGGAACGGCAGAACAAGGTCACCGCCGCCGAACACTTTGCCCGGCCGGTTTCCGCCGGCATGAGCGTGGCCGACCTGCTGGCGGCGCTTCCCGACCAGCTCGGCTCCCGGGATCTGCTGCGTGTCATCGACGCTGTCGTTGCGGCACGGGCCAAGGGAAAACCGGTGGTCGTGGCCATGGGAGCCCATGTCCTCAAGTGCGGCCTGCAGCCGGTCCTGAAAAGTCTCATCGAGGCGGATGTGATTACCGCCGTGGCCCTGAACGGTGCCGGCGCCGTCCATGACTACGAGCTTTCCCTTATCGGCGCTACCAGCGAGGACGTGGGAGCCGTTCTCCACTGTGGCACCTTCGGCATGGCGGAGGAAACCGGCCGCGACATCAACCGTGCCGTCAGGGAAGGGGTGGCGGCCGGTCTCGGATTCGGCGAGGCGGTGGGGCGTTTCATCATTGCCAACCAGAACGCCTGTCGCGAGTATAGCCTTCTTGCCACCTGCGTCGAACGGGAGATCCCGGCGACGGTGCATGTGGCGTTGGGGACGGACATTATCCACCAGCATCCGTCCGCGGACGGATCGGTCATCGGCCAGGCGAGCTATACCGATTTTCGTATCCTGGCGTCGGTGGTGGCGGAACTGGGTGACGGCGGCGTCTATCTCAACGTGGGGAGCGCGGTCCTGTTGCCCGAGGTCTTTCTCAAGGCGCTTTCCATCGCCCAGAACCTGGGGCATCACGTGGATCATTTCACCACCGCCAACTTCGACATGCAGCAGCATTACCGGCCGTTGCAGAACGTAGTCAAACGCCCGACCTCCGGTCAGAGCAGGGGGTATACCATTACGGGGCACCACGAGATCATGCTGCCGCTCCTGGCGGCGGGAATACTGGATAGGCTCAACGGAAAACGGTAGGGGCGGCCCAACCGCCCTGTTTTTCGGACAGGCACAATTGGCCTGCTTCTACGGGGAAAACATGGAACGCAAGGAAATAGAATCGCTCTTTGCCCGGGCGCGGGAGATCAAGGCCCTGGTGGTCGGCGACCTGATGCTCGACGAGTATCTCTGGGGGAGGGCCGAGCGTATCTCCCCGGAGGCACCGGTCCAGGTGGTTGATATCACCCGCGAGGACATGCGACTCGGCGGGGCGGGCAACGTCATCAACAATCTGGTGGCCCTCGGCTGCCAGGTAGGGGTCTGCAGCGTCATCGGCGGTGACGACAATGGCACTATGCTCCGCCATGCCTTCAGCGGCAAAGGGGTTGACGTGAGCGGTCTGTTCGAGGACCTGGAACGGACCACGAGCAAAAAGACCCGGGTACTCGCCGCCAACCAGCAGATCGTCCGGATCGACCGGGAGTCCCGGGAACCGCTCGGTGCAGAGTTCGAATCGTGCGTCATCGCCTATCTCCAGGCCCAGGTCAAAAATTACGATGTCGTGCTTGTCTCCGACTACCTGAAAGGGGTCCTGACCCACCGTGTGCTGGCAAGCCTTGTCGAAAGCTGCCGCCGGGCGGGAGTGCCGGTGGTGGTTGACCCCAAGGGAAATGATTACGCCAAATACCGCGGAGCGACCATCCTGACCCCCAACCGGAAGGAGGCCGAGATCGCCTCCCACATTCCGATCCGGGACGAAGCGAGCCTGGTCGGGGCCGGAACTTCCCTGCTGCACGACCTGGCGCTGGACGGCCTGCTCGTCACCCGGAGCGAGCAGGGGATGTCCCTCTTCCTCAAGGATGGCTCCATTGACCATATACCGACCGTCGCCCGCGAGGTATTTGATGTCACCGGTGCCGGAGACACGGTTCTGGCGGTGCTGGGTCTGGCCCTTGCCTGCGGTCTCGGTTTCGGCGAGGCATCCCGGTTGGCCAATGTAGCTGCCGGGATAGCCGTTGGCAAGGTGGGGACATCCACCGTCTCCCCTGCCGAAATCATCAACGAGGTGAGCCATAGCCATCGGGACAGCAATACCAAGATAAAGAATCTGGATGTGCTGTCCGTCATCATCGACGAGGAAAAGCGGAAGGGGAAGCGGGTTGTCTTCACCAACGGCTGTTTCGACCTTCTCCATGCCGGACATGTGAAGTACCTGCAGAAGGCGCGTACCTTCGGCGACCTGCTGGTGCTGGGGCTGAACAGTGACGCATCGGTCCGCCGCCTCAAGGGGGAGCGTCGTCCTCTCATCGGGGAAACGGAACGTGCGCACATCCTGGCCGCCCTCGACTGCATCGATTACGTGGTGATCTTCGACGAGGAGACGCCACTCCGGCTCATCGAAACCCTTAAACCGCTCGTGCTGGTAAAGGGGGGAGATTACACCCCCGACGGGGTTGTCGGCAAGGATGTGGTCGAGTCCTATGGCGGCAGGGTGGAACTGGTGGAGTTCGTGGACGGGAAGTCGACGACGAATATCATCGAGAAGATACTCCAGACCTACGGTTGAAACGCCTCTTTTGCGCTCTGGCTGCGTAAGTCTTCGCGTCTGCTTGTGCGGCGTAGCGTGTGCTACGCCTCCGCGCAGACGCTCGACAGCCTTGCCAGAGCACAAAATAGTCGCTTCAGTTGGGTGTGAGTTAGTATGGAACAAGACGAAAACTTCAAACGGGCGGTCTTCCTTGACCGGGACGGTACCATCAACGTGGAGAAGGAGTATCTGCACCGCCCCGAGGAGTTCGAGTTCATCCCCGGGGTTCCGGAGGCGATCCGCCTTCTCCGTACGGCCGGGTTCCGGGTGATCGTGGTCACCAACCAGTCGGGGGTGGCCCGCGGCTATTATGGCGAGCAGGCGGTGGAGGCACTGCACCGGCATCTGGACGGGGAACTGGCACTGCACGATGCCGGTGTGGATGCCTATTACTTCTGTCCCCACCATCCCGTGGAAGGAGTCGGTGAATACCGCACGGCGTGCGACTGTCGCAAACCCCTGCCGGGGATGCTTGTCCAGGCGGCCCGTGATTTCGGGCTCGACCTCGGGAGGTCCTTCATCGTCGGCGACAAGCTTGCCGATGTGGAAGCGGGACTGGCTGCCGGTTGCCGGTCCATCCTGGTCAGGACAGGTTATGGTGAGAGGGAGGCGGGAAAGGTTCCTGAAGGCGTGCCGGTCTGCGATGACCTCCTGGCAGCGGCTAAAGCGATTGTCGCAGGCCGTGTTTAATTTGACTGCATTCATCGTGCGGTGATACCAGTGTCAGGTACCCGGCGATTTTGTCGCGGAAGATTACTTGTAAAGGTGGAAGGTCTATGGCGCTGAAAAAAGGGATAATCCTTGCGGGTGGGGCGGGAAGCAGGCTCTACCCCCTCACCCTGGTGGCGAGCAAGCAGTTGCAGCCGGTCTACGACAAGCCGATGATCTACTATCCCCTTGCCACCCTCATGATGGCGGGGATCGACGACATCCTCATCATCTCCACCCCCCACGACACTCCCCGTTTCGAGGCGCTCCTGGGTGACGGGTCCCGCTGGGGGATCCGCCTTACCTACAAGGTCCAGCCGGAACCGAGGGGGATCGCCCAGGCATTCCTGGTGGGCGAAGAGTTCATCGGGACCGACCCTGTCTGCCTCATCCTCGGTGACAACATATTCTATGGCAAGATGGAGCTTGACCAGATCGTCTCTCGATTTACTTCCGGAGCGAAGATATTCGGTTACTACGTGCAGGACCCGGAGCGGTACGGCGTGGTGGAGTTCGACAGCCAGGGGAAGGCCATCGGCATCGAGGAAAAGCCGGCCCGGCCCAAAACCAATTACGCAGTGCCGGGTCTCTACCTGTATGACGGCAGGGTGGTTGATATTGCCCGAAATCTGGCTCCGTCTCCCCGCGGAGAACTGGAGATAACGGACGTCAACCTCGAATACCTGCGTCGGGGTGAACTGCAGGTGGAAAAGCTCGGTCGCGGAATTGCCTGGCTCGATACCGGCACCCACCAGAGCCTTCTTGAGGCGAGCCATTTCATCGGCACCCTGGAGGCACGGCAGGGGCTGAAGATCGCTTGTCTTGAGGAAGTGGCCCTCCGCATGGGGTTCATCGACTGCCAGGGGATGGCACGGGCCATTGAAAACACCCCCAATTCCAGTTACCGTGAGTACCTGGTACGGGTGTATAACGAAACCGAATTGTGCGGAAAGGGAGGAAAACCATGACCCGGTCCCGGGAGTTTACCAAAGGGAAAATCCACGATGTGGTGGTGCGTCCCCTCGCCAAATTCCTCGATGAGCGAGGGTGGCTCGCCGAACTGTTCCGGAGCGACGAACTCGATCCCCAGGTTATGCCGGTCATGGCCTATCTCTCCATGACCCAGCCGGGGGTTGCCCGCGGACCCCACGAGCATCTGGACCAGACCGACTATTTCTGCTTCATGGGACCATCGAACTTCAAGGTCTATCTGTGGGACCACCGTCCGGAATCCCCCACGTGCGGAGTCAAACAGGTACTCTACGGAGGGGTGGACAGTCCTCTGACGGTGATTGTCCCTCCAGGGGTGGTTCATGCCTACCGGAACATCGGTGGAGACAACGGGATTGTTTTCAATGCTCCGAACCGGCTCTATGCCGGCGAGAGCAAGAAGTCGCCGGTGGACGAGATCCGCCACGAGGAAAAGACCGGTTCTCCTTTTTACCTTGACTAACCGTGGATTCACAACGAAAACGAGAGTGACGGAGGGGAGGCAGCCTGCCTCCCCTTGCGAATTTCTGACCTGATATGTGGGAACTTCTCAAAAAATATCGCATTCACCTGGTGACGGGAGGGGTTCTGCTGCTGGCATTCCTTTTCTACTCCCTTCACTTGAAGAACCGGGCGCATGCCAATATCTTCGAGCGGTCTGTGCTCAATCTCACAGCCCCTCTGCAGAGCGGGATTGCCGCGGCGAACCGGGCGATCGTCGGTGTCTGGAACGACTATGTCGATCTGGTTGACGTGCGACGGGAGAACAAGGAGCTGCGGGAGAGCGTCAAGATTCTCAACGGCCGGCTCCTGGAGAGTCACGAGGCGCTCCTCGCCAACGAGCGGTTACAGAAACTCCTGGATCTGAAAAGCTCTCTCCATGCGCCTGTCCTGGCAGCATCAGTCATTGGCGAAGACGGAGCCCCCTGGTTCAAGACGCTTACCATCAACCGGGGAGCCGCAGATGGTCTGCAGGAGGGTATGCCGGTGGTCGTTGCGGAGGGGGTGGTCGGCCAGGTCGTCAAGGTGGCTGCCAACAGTTCCCGAGTCCTTCTCCTCACGGATAACGCAAGTTCCGTGGCAGGAACGATCCAGAGGTCCCGGGCCCGCGGCGTGGTCAAAGGGAAGGGGAGTGGCCGCTGTTCGCTCGAATTTACCCTGCGGGAAGAGGATGTGAAGGTAGGCGATACGATCATCACCTCGGGGGTTGGCGGTGTCTTCCCCAAGGGGTTGGCTGTCGGAGAGGTTGCCATGGTGAAGAAGGGTGAATACGGCATCTTTCAGACCATCGAAGTTCGTCCCGCAGTCAACATAACCCGCCTCGAAGAGGTCATCGTGCTGTTGCAGCGGCGCGACGATTAACGGCCCTCCCCATGTTGAGATATGTGAAGTTCATCGTTCTCATTGTTGCCGCATTGCTCTTGCAGATGACACTTCTGCCTGCCTATCTGCGTGACCCATTTCAGCCCAACCTGCTGGTTACCGTAGTCGCCTGGGTGGGATTGCGCAAACAGTCCCCCCTTGGAGGGGCGATCGTTTTCCTGCTCGGCCTGCTGCAGGATACCTTCAGTGGCCTCTATCTCGGACTCAATGGTTTTACCTATCTCGTCATGTTCATTATTTTGCAGAGCATTGCCCACCGTCTCTACACCGACAGCCGCTACCTGATGATACTCGTGGTGTTCCTGGCGTCCCTCGGCAACGGCATACTCCAACTCCTGCTGTTGCTTCTCTTTTCCGCCGCTCCCGGTATCTATTCCGCCATCCTTCCCGCTCTGCTTCCCCAGGCGCTCGTCAATGCCCTTGCCACGTCGGTCGTGCTCACTCTTGCGGCCCGTAGGGGAGCGGTGGTGCAGCCATGAAAGGGCAACGTTACATACGTGAGGTAAAAGAGCCTCGCCGGCGGGTGTTCGGCATGTCCATCGCCGTTGCTGCCGTGTTCCTCGTGCTGCTTTCCCGTCTCTGGTATCTGCAGATCATAGAATCGGAGAACCTGCGGGAGCTTTCCGAGAATAACCGGCTCCGTTTCGTGCCCGTGGCGGCCTCACGCGGCGCAATCCTCGATCGTAACGGCAAGGTGCTTGTTAACAATACCCCTTCATTCAGTGTGGCAGTGGTTCCCCAGGATGTGAAGGACAAGGATGCTCTCCTGAACAGCCTCGCCCGGCACCTCGATCTCGACCCGGAGGAACTGCGGATCAAATGGGAGAAAGGGAAGGGGCGCGCCAAGTTTTATCCCATCATCCTCGCTTCGGGTATCAGTCGCGAACAGCTGGAATACCTGGAAGAGAACCGTTTGCGGCTCCCGGGTCTGGACCTGGAGATGAAACCGATCCGGGAGTACGGCAACGGCCAGCTGGCCGCCCATCTCCTCGGTTACCTGGGAGAGATATCCGAAGCGGAACTAGACAAGGAAGAGTACCAGGCCTATAACCCGGGAGATTACGTCGGCAAAAGTGGGATCGAGCGGAATTGGGAAAGTTATCTGCACGGTTCCGACGGTGGCAGGCAGATCGAGGTCGACGCGCGGGGCAGGTATTTGCGTACCATCAGTGAGACAAGCCCGACGATCGGCAACAGCATCGTCCTTACCATTGACCGTGACCTGCAGAAACGTGCCGAGCAGTCATTCGGCGACAAGGCAGGTGCTGCGGTGGCCATGGATGTCAACAGCGGCGAAATTCTCGCCTTTGTCAGCAATCCCGGCTTCGATCCTTCCCTGTTCACCGGACACATGTCTCCCAAGCAGTGGCAAACCTACCTGGAAGACAAACGTCACCCTTTGGAGAACAAGGCTCTGAAAGGGCAGTATCCCCCCGGCTCCACCTTCAAGGTCATCACGGCCCTGGCGGGATTGAAGGAAGGGCTCATCGACGAGAATACCTCAGTGGTCTGCAATGGGGCCTATACCGTTGGTAAAGATACCTTCAAGTGCTGGGACAAGAAGGGGCACGGGTCGGTCAACCTGAAACGGGCTCTCAAGGAGTCGTGTGACGTCTACTTCTATCAGCTGGGAGAACGGCTGGGGGTGGACCGGATCGCCGCATATGCCCGAGAGTTTGGTTTGGGTGCCCCCATGGGGATCGGGCTGGAGAACGAAAGGGGAGGGCTCATCCCTACCACCGACTGGAAAGAGAAAAAATACAAGAAGAAGTGGTTTCGGGGAGAAACCTTGCCGGTGTCCATTGGCCAAGGGTATACCCTCACGACTCCGATTCAGCTGGCGGCCATGATTGCCGGTGTTGCCACCGACGGAACTATCTACCGCCCCCATCTGGTGAAACGGGTGGTGGACCCGGATGGACGGGTGATAAAGGAGATAGCTCCCGAAGTGCTGAAGAAAGTGGCGCTCCCCCCGGGACTTTTCCGGAAGGTCAAGGAAGGTCTCCTGGCGGTGGTCAATGAACCGCGCGGCACCGGTGGCATGGCCCGTCTCTATGAAGTGAAAGTAGCCGGTAAGTCCGGTACCTCCCAGGTCGTTAAAATGCGCGACAGTCAGGGGAACGTGCCGTATCAGTATCGCGACCATGCCCTCTTTGTCGCCTTTGCCCCTTATGACAAGCCGGAAATTGCCGTGGCCGTTGTGGTCGAGCATGGCGAACATGGCGGTTCGGCGGCGGCTCCCATCGTCGGCAACATCCTGCGTGCCTATTTCGAAGGGAAGGGTGTCATCAAGTCTCCGGTTTCAAGAGGTAGTGAGGAGCAAGATGCGAGTGACGTGGGGAGTGAGGCGGTAGTGCCGGAAAACAGCCACAGGGAAACGGTGCGGGGAGACTGAGGGGCAGGCATGATTGATCGACGATTGTTTACCAATTTCGACTGGACACTGTTCGGTCTTATCCTTTTGATCGCCGCACTCGGGGTCTTCAATATCTACAGTGCGGCGGCGTCCTACACGGTTGTGACCACTCCGTATTTCATCAAACAGCTCTACTGGATACTGGCAGGCCTGTTTCTCGTCGTCATGATATGCAGCATTGATTACCACATGCTGGAGGACGTGGCTTTCTGGTTTTATGGTGCCGTGCTGTTCCTCCTCGTCGTGGTTCTCCTTGTCGGCAAGACCTCCATGGGGGCGACCCGCTGGATAAATCTCGGTCTGTTTACTCTCCAACCGTCGGAGCCGATGAAGATCGTTATCGTTATGACCTACGCCCGTTTTTTCAGCCGCTACCCCGTTTTCCAGGGGCTCACACTCCGCGAGCTGTTCTATCCGGTACTCCTGCTCGGCGGGCCGGCGCTCCTTATCATGAAACAGCCCGACCTGGGGACTGCCATCCTTGTGGTGCTCATCGCCTGCTCCATGCTCCTCTATGTGGGGCTGCGCTGGACGACGGTTGTCTCGTTGCTGCTGGCTGCTCTTCCTTCAATTTACCTCGCCTGGCACTTCGTCCTCCGCGATTATCAGAAAAACCGGATACTCAATTTTCTCAATCCGGAGCGCGATCCGCTGAAAAGCGGTTACCACATCATCCAGAGCAAGATAGCCGTCGGGTCGGGGGGGCTGGCCGGCAAGGGATATCTGCAGGGAACCCAGACCCAGCTCCGCTTTCTTCCCGAACAGCATACGGACTTTGCCTTCTCCGTCTTTGCGGAAGAATGGGGATTCCTCGGCTGCATGGTGGTGCTTCTCCTCTATCTGTTTCTCATCCTGTGGGGGCTGCAGATTGCAAGCAGCTGCAACGATCGCTTCGGCAGCTTGATGGCAGTGGGGGTGACGGCCATGCTCTTCTGGCATGTCGTCGTCAACATGGGGATGGTGATCGGGCTCTTTCCGGTGGTGGGCGTGCCGCTGCCGTTCTTTTCCTACGGGGGCACTTCCATGGTCACCTCCATGGTCGGGGTAGGAATCCTTCTCAATATCAGCATGCGCCGCTTCATGTTCTGACGGCTTATTGCCTGTTATACCAATTCCACATCAAGGCGCTATCTGCGTTGGCTCGTCTTCGGCTCCTCAACGTACTGCCTGTACGCCTGCGTCGCCTCAATCCTCGCCGCCTTGATTTCATCCTTGATCTGAAATTGGTATTACGTCACACACAAAGGCCGTTCCCTCATGGGAGCGGCCTTTGTCGTTGGTGCGTCATGGGAATTCTTCCCCCTGGGCACTACCACTGTGCGGAGTCGATACGGTCTGTTCTGCGAACGGTATAGTTTAGGCGACGTGCTTGTTGAGCAGGACGATGTCTTCAGTGTCGGCGATCCAGAGCGCATTGCAGTTGGTGCACTCCATGATGTCCCTGGCATAGCCGTCCGAATGCATGTCGATCTCGATGCCGGTGCTGTTGTTGCAGATGGGACAGTTCATCGGGTTTTCCTTTCATAAAAAATATTCTTGTTTTCATATCACTATAATGAACCTAAAAATTATGCACAAGAGGTATTTTGTGTAAAAAGTTCAATAAAACAATAGTTTGCGAGTGAATGGCCAATGATTGGCAAATCGTTATTATGGGTAAGTGCACAAAATTCCTGTTAAAAATTCGTTGGTCATGCCTAACTGTTTAAAATAAAAGCTAAAAATGAGAATATAACAAGATTGTGGCGTTTCGATGGGAAGATTTGTTTTAGTCACGGTAAAAACGTCGTCGTCGTGAAAGTTTTTTCCAGGTACGCATCATAAACACCGGTTTGTATTCGCTGTAATTTGCGGGGGTGTTGATATACTTTTCTCGTTTGCGAAAGGAGATCCGTCATGCGAGAAGCGATGTTCTACGAAAAATTGACAGATGGCAAGGTCCGATGCGGTCTCTGCAGGTTTCGCTGCCTGATTGGCGATGGCGGGCGTGGCATATGCGGGGTACGGGAGAACCGTGCGGGAACGCTCTATACCCTGGTCTATGGCAAGGCGGTGGCCGAGCATGTGGACCCCATCGAAAAGAAGCCGCTGTTCCACTTCCTGCCGGGGAGCCGGTCCTTTTCCATTGCCACGGTGGGGTGCAATTTCCGCTGTCTCCACTGCCAGAACTACGCAATTTCCCAGCCGGCGGAGGGGAATACCCTCCGGATAACCGGCAGCGACCTGCCGCCTGCGCTCATCGTGGAGAAGGCCCTGGATGCCGGTTGCCGCTCCATTTCCTATACCTACACGGAGCCGACGATCTTTTTCGAGTATGCCTACGACACGGCGGTTCTTGCCCACAGGGCAGGCCTGAAAAACGTGTTCGTCACCAACGGCTACATCACTGCCGAAGCCCTTGCCCATATCCGCCCTTACCTGGATGCCGCCAATATCGACCTCAAAGGCTTTTCGGACCGGTTTTACCGCGAGGTGGTGCATGCCATGCTGGCCGAAGTGCTCGCATCCATCATGGAGTACAAACGGTCAGGGATATGGATCGAACTGACCACACTCATCATTCCCGGGTGGAACGACGCGGACGAGGATCTCAGGGGGATCGCCAGCTTCATTGCTGAACAGGTCGGCGTGGACACCCCCTGGCACGTGAGCCAGTTCTATCCCACGTTCAAGCTCACCGACCGGCCCCGCACGCCGGTGGCCACCCTGCGCCGGGCAAGGCAGATCGGGCTGGATGCGGGGTTACGCTACGTGTACGAGGGAAATGTGCCGGGGGAGGGGGAGAGTACCTACTGTCCCGGTTGTGGCGAGCTGGTGATACGACGTGCAGGGTATGCCATAAGTGACAATGAATTACGGGATGGGGTCTGTCCCCGCTGCACTACGCGTCTGGCAGGTTGCTGGGATTAAGGCGCACCCTTTGCCATCTGGATATGGTAGTCACCACAACAGATTTTGAGTGTGTCGCTTCTCTGTGGCCCAGATTATGATATTTGGCGTTATCTTTTATTGAGGTTGTCAAATGGCTGAAATTGAAATATGCTCATAACGTTTCTGAACAGTAGCCATCGTGAAATCGGTGATTCATGAACAGAGAGCAGGACAACAATTTTAGTTGGAAAAAATTCGTCCTGTTTGGCGTCGTGCTCCTTGCCGCTTTTTGGCTTGTCGACGGGGTATTTGACACCCTCATCTTCAAGAAGGGAGCCTTTGCTTCAGCAGTCGTAGCCCATGAGGTGATTATGCGTCTCATGGTGTCAGGGCTGCTGATAGTTGTCGTGTGGTACGTCTGGCGGGTGGCCAGCCTGCAGGCCCGGCTGAAGGATGCGCTGCATGTGGCCCTGGACAAGTACCAGGAGGAAAAGGCTCGATCGGAGGCAATCCTTTCGGCCATGAGTGATGCAATCAGTGTGCAGGACCTCAACTTGAAGGTTCTCTATCAGAATCAGGCCCACAAGAGTCTTATGGGAGAGCATGTGGGCGAGTATTGCTACACGGCCTACCAGCATAAGGACGACGTGTGCGAAGGATGTCATCTGGTCCAGTCCTTCAGCGATGGGTTTTGCCATCGTCGTGAGGCGAGCGCCGTTACGGAGCGGGGGATGCGTCATGTGGAGATTATTTCCTCCCCCTTGCGGGATGCCGGCGGCACCATAATTGCCGGTATAGAGTCAATCCGGGACATTACCGAACGGCGGGAGGCCGAGGAGAAACTCCGTTTGCAGCAGGCTGCCATGGAAGCCGCTATGGACGGAATCGCCATTTTTGACGAAACCAGGGGCTTCATCTACGTGAACCAGTCTTTTGGGAGGCTCTTCGGATTTGAGTCGGCCGGCGAGCTCCTGAGCACGTCGTGGCGGATTCTCTTCTCCCCCGAAGAACTGGCACGCTACGAGCGGGAAAACAGGCCGATGTTTCTGCGTGACAGGAGGTGGCGCGGCGAACTGGTCGGCAAGCGGAAGAATGGCAGCACTTTTCCTCTGGAAATATCACTCACCAGTATCGAGAGAGGGGGGACTATCGCCGTCGCCCGGGATATTACCGAGCAGAAGCGGTTCGAGCAGGAGAACGAGGCGCTCAGCCACGACCTTGCGGACCGGGCCACCGCCCTGCTCGCGGTCAATACGGAGCTCCTGGAGGCGAAGAACCGTGCAGAAGAGGAGAAGAACAAGTCGGATGCCATTATTGCCGCCATGGGTGAAGGCGTCAGCATTCAGAGCCTCGATTTCAAGGTGCTGTACCAGAACCAGGTCCACCAGGATATCGTCGGCGGCAGTTTTATCGGCAGCTACTGTTACCAGGCCTACTCGTGCAATGACGATATCTGCGAGGGGTGTCCTGTTGTTCGGTGCTATAAGGACGGGCGCATTCATAAGCTGATTAAGGTACTGCCTTCGGGCACTCCCATAGAGGTCACTGCATCGCCGCTGCGGGACTCGGGAGGAAAGATCATCGCCGGAATCGAAGTGGTCAGGGATATGACACAGCACGTGAAAGCGGAACAGGCCCTCCAGGCCCAGGCCGATGTCTTGCAGCAACAGACTTTGGACTTACTTGCGTCGAACCGGGAGCTTGAGGCTTTTAGCTATACCCTTTCCCACGACTTGCGCTCTCCCCTGACTCGTATCTATGTGGCAGGGCAGGCCCTTGTCGAGATGTACGGCGAGGCCTTCGACGAAAACGGCAGGATGCTCCTCCATGCCATCTGCGACGGGAGCGAGCATATGGAGGAGCTGATCGAGGCGATCCTCGGTCTGTCCGGGGTTACCAGAAGCGAGATGCATATGGAGAAAGTCGATCTGAGCGGTCTGGCAGCGGTTATTGTCGCCGACCTAAATGTGACCGGGCCTGAACGGAAGGTTGAATTCGTCATTGCCACCGACATGACGGCCTTCTGTGACCCTCGACTGATGAAAGTCGTCCTGGAAAACCTGTTGGGAAATGCCTGGAAATATTCCAGGAACACCCCTACAGCCAGGATTGAATTCGGTGTCACCGAGCGTGAAGGTGGGACCGTCTACTTCGTTCGCGACAACGGTGCCGGCTTTGACATGAAAGATGCCGACGGGCTTTTCACGCCATTCAAGCGGTTGCATGCTTCGAAGGATTTCCCCGGCACGGGGATCGGACTGGCAACCGTCCAGCGCATCATCGAGCGCCACGGCGGTAACATATGGGCCGAAGCGGAGGTTGGTAGGGGCGCAACCTTTTACTTCACCCTCAAGCAAGCGAATTCCTCCCCATTGCCCTGACCTCAGTTTATTCCTTTGAAGCGTTCGCTTCCCTGCCATAACGCGTAATTTTAACCTCCGCGATAATCCTCCCGCCCCTCAGTATTCTGCAGCCCTCTCCAAAAACAAACAGAAATTACAGCGCGTTATGTGCCAGGGTTTGAACAATAACGTTACGACTCGCGGCTAAATAGTTAACATATAAACATTAAAATTTTTTTATTGACAAAGCTCCAGTGTCGACTAGAATGTGCCGGTATAACGCATTTGTATTTGTTAATGCATGGAGTCTGGGCAGCGAATCTTCCCTCCTTCCGGTCCGCACCACTGTGAAACCCAGCCGTAGAAACGATTCCCCTAATACCTCTGCAAAGAGCAAATGAAGTACTTCTGCCACCGCGGTGTCTGGTGTTTGCGATCAAGCGCCGACCATGCTGCGTTCGTGAGCATACGTGTCTTGATGTATCAGGGCATGGGGTGAATGCACGGCAGTATGGAGTCCGTTCATCATTTCCATGGTGTGATGAATAACGGCTTCGTATCTGCAAAATATACCTGTCAAGGGAGGTGATGTGGGTCTCTGAAATTCTTTACTACCATAACTAAAAAAGATTCATTACCCAAGAAAGGAGCAATACGCATGAAAAAAATTCTTTTAAGCATGACGCTGACCGCCACAATCGTGCTCGGTCTGGCTGTCGTGAACTGGGCGAAGGTTCCGCCCCCTCCGGTCAACCAGAACGGAGGGATCTATGACACCACGTTCTCAGCCTTGACCCGAGCGGACTGTCTGCAGGGTGCCCCGTGCCACGTCAGTGATGCGGTCCTCGTTCCGCGCCACCACAACCTGACGCTGCCACCGCGGCAGCTGAGCTGTTATGGCGACCCAACTGCCTCCCCAGTCACCGGCTGCCATCAGCTGATTCCCGACGGGTCCGGCGGGTTTACCTTCGCCGACTTCAGGAATTGTCTCAATTGCCACTCAAAGACCCCGCACCATATTACAACTGCTGCCCAGCAGCAGGACTGCAAGTTCTGCCACGGCAGCTTCATCGACAACCCGCTTGACAACCATTACATCCCGACCTATGCCAAGTCTTCGGTGACACCCGAGACCAAGTGGCGCGGCAACAACCCCGCCGTCCCGCAGAACTACGGCGGTTGTATGGCATGTCATCAGGCTGCCCTTGCTGCTCCTGACGTCGGGCCGAAGGACATCAAGAGCAACGCCGATACGCACCATGGCACCGGCCTTGGCGCTCCGACCTCCGTCACGGGCCAACCGATTGCTGTCGGCGACTGCACCTGGTGCCACGGCGGACAGCCCGGTGATCCCACCTTCCTCGACATCCGGACCTGCGAGCGTTGCCACGGCGTCAAGTCGCTCCACAACATCCAGAATCCTCAGGGGCAGGTTGTAACCGGTCCAAACGTCGTTCCGGGCGCCATGCCGCTCGGCTATGGCCACGTTGGTAACGACTTTGACTGCTGGGGCTGCCACGGTACGTTCAAGAAGTATGCGACCGATCCGTCTCCGGCCGGCGCCATTGTTCCGTTCGTTAGCGACGTGAGCACCAGGGCGCTCATCGCCAACAAGCAAAACGCCCTCACTATCACGGGTGGCAGCTTCACCAACCAGAGCAACGGGATTGACTTCACCTCGTCCGTCACCCTGACGAACGGCACCACCACGGTCACCGTCCAGCCGACCTCGATCACCGTAAGCGAGATCCAGGCCAACATCCCGGCTCTCCCGGTCGGTACCTACGACCTGCTCGTTGTCAAGGGCGACAAGCAGAGCAACCTGACGAGAATTGCCGTTATTCCACCTCTCGCCATTACAGCCGCTACGGTCAGCGGCAGCACCGTCACCATTACCGGCAGTGGCTTCGGTAAGGCTCCGCCCACCGATGTGAGCACCGGCCTCGGCGTCTTCGCACCCGATGGCAGCCAGTGCGCGATCGTGTACTGGAGTGACACGAAGATTGTCGTCACGAGCACCGTCCTCAAAGCTGGCAGCACTGCCACCGTGAAGAGTCTTTACGGACCGGTCAGCAGGATTGTCACTGCTGCCGCCAAGAAGACCAAGCGGTAGTTTCTGATGTCGCGGGGATAGGGAGAAATCACTCCCTATCCCCCATTTTATCCGGGTGATGGTTGTATCCTATCGATCATGAGGTCGCACATGAATGCTTTACGCACCCTGCTTGTGACAGTAACGGGCGCGCTGCTTCTCCTGCCGATTAACGCTGTTGCAGCCACGAAGAACGTAATCATCGGGTTCCATCGCGCCCCGGCGGCGCACGAAGAAAATCTGGTGCATGGTGCCAGGGGGCGTATTCACCGGACTCACCGGCACATTTCCGCCATTTCAGCTGAACTTCCCGAGGAGGAGATTGCTCGCCTCAAGAAAGATCCCTCGGTTGCCTATGTTGTCGACAATATTACATTTACCCTGATCCGGCCGGTTGAACCGCTCAGTGTTGCGTCTCCCGAATATGTTGATTCCTGGGGGGTGCTGCGGATCGGTTCTGATACCGCTGCTTCCCGCGGGTTCAAGGGAGCGGGAATCAAGGTCGCGATTGTCGACTCCGGAATTGACTACAACCATCCCGATCTGAAGGACAACTATCGGGGTGGATACAATTTTGTTGCAAATAATTCAGACCCATATGACGACGATTTTCAGAGCCATGGCACTCACGTGGCCGGAGTCGTCGCGGCGCGGGATAACGGTACCGGCGTTGTCGGCGTGGCGCCGGCAGCTTCGCTCTATGCGGTGAAGGTTTTCGGTGCCAACAACACCGGCGGGGATATGGATATGGTGGTTGCGGGGATTGAGTGGGCCATTGACAACAAGATGGATGTGGTCAATCTCAGCATCGGGTACTCCGGTGATATTTATTCCGTCTATCCCGACTATTTCAAGCCGCTCAAGGATGCATGCGACATGGCCTACCAGGCCGGCATCGTCCTGGTGGCAGCAGCGGGCAACGACGACAGGGAAATCGTTTCCGTTCCGGCTGCGTTTGATTCCGTCATCGCTGTTGCGGCCACCGACCAGAACGACCAGCGTGCCGTTTTTGCAGCGCCCTATGCATCCAGCTACGGCTCTCAAGTTGAACTGGCCGCGCCAGGGACCTTTATCAAGTCGACGGTCAGCGGTGGTGGCTATGCGCTTCTGAGCGGTACGTCCCAGGCGGCTCCCCATGTGGCCGGTGCCGCGGCGGTGCTCCTGTCGACCGGAATAGCAGACGGGAACGGTGACGGCAGCCGTGCCGACGAAGTGAGGGCGAAACTTGCCACCACGGCAAAAGACCTGGGAGACCCCGGACGTGACAAGTACTTCGGTTGGGGGCTGGTGGACCTTGCAGCCGCTACAGCTGCTTCGGAAAGCTACCGTCTTCACCTGGTGAGAATGGGCAGATCACCCAAACGAGACATGCAATCCATTATCCTCGGTAAAGGGAACTATTCGATGGTTATCAAGAACGGCGGATTGGAGCGGATAGTGGCCAAGGCTGCCGAAGGAGATAGTTTCAAATTCGCACAGCTGTACTCGTATTCGTTCAGTTCCGCACTTCAGGAAGTGACCTTCTCGGTCGCTCTCGATGGAGTGCAAACGGAGCTCGCTTTTTTCCCGGGAGGTGAAGTCGGAGCATCGGCCGATCTCACCATAACGAGGCTCAACCAGTAACAGGGACGTAAGGGGCGAGGGATGCGGATTCGGCGTTTGATCGGGTATGGGTTCATGATGACGGGGCTGGCGTTGATGGGCTATCTCTTCCCGGCGTTTGTCTACGCAGATGATGTGAAGGAAACGAAGAAAACTGTTGCTGCCGTCAATGGCGTGCCGATTTACGAAGATGCTCTGGATGCCCACCTGGCCGCGTTGGCGCATAAAGGGAAATCATCAGGTATTGCGCGGGACCCCAGGAAACTGGATGACCGCCAGAGGAGAAAGGGACTCGACTCCCTCATTGAGGCAGAACTTCTCCGGCAGGCAAGCCAGCAGCATTCCGTCGGCGATTGTGAAGCCAAGGTGAGCAAGAAACTGCAGGAAATCAAAGACAAGTTTTCCAACGAAGAAGCGTTTCTCAAGAGCCTTCAGGTGAGAGGCAAAACGCTCGATGCTTTCATGACTGAACTGCGCGCCGGGGTTCGTTATGACGAATATCTGGCGAGCAGCAAGATCACCGGGATCGCCATACCCGATCAAGAAGTGGAGAAGTTTTACCGGGAGAATCAGAAAAGCTTTCTCATTCCGGAGCAGATTAAGGTCAGGCATATTCTTGTTCTCTTTGGCGATAATTCCGGAGAACAGGTTGAAAATGCCTACAAGCAGGCCTGTGCGATCCGTGAGCTGTTGGTGAGCAAGAAAGATTTCGAGGCGGTGGCCAGGGAGGTCGCCAGCTGCTCTTCCGAGGGAAATTGTGGCGTCGTGGACTACTTTACCCGTGGGGAAATGCCCGCAGAGTTCGAAGCTGCGGCATTTTTGCTGCAACCTGGTGAGGTGAGCAGCCCGGTCAAGACACCCTATGGGTATCACGTGATCGAGGTCATCGACAGAAAGCCCGAAGTCGTACGCCAGTTTTCGGACGTCAGGGATTTCATTGAACGCTATCTTCGTCGACTTCTGGAAGCCGAGAAACTGACCGCCCACGTCGTCGACCTGAAAAAGAAGGCGGATATAAAGGTGTTTTTCCCCTAAGTGAGGAACGAACAGTGATGTCGCCTCTGAGGTTTCGCTGTGCAGTGCTAACCACAGTAGTTCCCGGATGATCGAAGAATTGGTGATCTTTATATTGCTGAATGATTTGGAACGGTAGAGGAATCGAAAGGGAAAAGGTACGGATAATGGACTTTGAAAAGGGCATCAAAGGAATGTTTTTGGCACTCTGTCTCCTTCTGGCAGTGGTGTTTGCTCCAGCTGTGCATGCTGCAGACTGGACTCTTACCAGCGGGAACTCAACGGTGATCCTCGACGACTCCTCGTTGCCGGGAGGAAGTCCTGGTGTTTATTCCTGGTTAGCCGATGGCGTCGAACGTATGGTCCAGCAGGCATTTTACTATCGGATCGGAACGACATCGCCGGAGTATCCCGTGAGTGGCGATGCACTTGATCCCGCCGCTCTTTTTACCGTTGCGACTACTAGCCAGACGCCCTCATCCGTAACCCTGACTTTTACCGAGAAGGCCGGCAGGTTTTCGATGGCTGTCACCTATGAGCTGATCGGCGGAGTGACCGGCCGGTCAACGCTCAACAAGAAAGTGGTCATCACGAATCTTTCCGGCGCTCCCCTTGACTTCCATCTCTTCAGTTATTCGGATTACGATATAAAGACCGGCCGCAATGTCACCGAGAATGCAGCGATTATTGGTGGCAGAGCATACCAGGCCAATTTCGCTACTGTGACAGATACTGTCGGGGCAGGGACTACCCTGGTCGAGAGGGCGACGGTGTCTCCCAGTCGGTATGGAATCGACAGCAGCCAGTTTCTGGGTTCCCTGGCTAACGGGGCCACTCCGTACGACCTCGATAACTTTGCTGGACCGTATCCCTCCAATGGAGATACACAGTTTGCCCTCCAGTGGGACCTGACGATTGACTCTGCAACTCCGACATCATTCACGATTACGGACGAATTCTATCCGACCAAATCGCTCTATCTGGCCAAGAGTACGGCAGGCAGCTGCGTCAACTACGGTCAGACTTTCACCAACACGTACACATTCGATAATACCCTTAACACGTCAACTCCTGTCAATAACATCCTGATATCCGAGAAACTTGCTCGGGACGTGGCTCTGTCTTCGGCGACGAACGGTGGGACGTACGATGCCGCCACTGGCATGGTCAAATGGAGTATCCCCCAATTGGCTGGCGGCGCGGTGCAGCAGACGGTCCAGGGAACATTCATGGTCAATTCCGCCGCGGACTTCACCATGACAACCCAACTCAGCAGCAACGAGGCGTTCCCTTCGAGCACGAGCGCAAAACTGGTGCTCTGCAATCACCCCCCTGCAATTACCTCCTCTCCGGTCAAGGGTGGCACGGAGGGACAGCCCTACAGCTATCAGGTGACCGCTGTTGATGGCGATGCCGGCACTACGCTTACTTACTCCCTTGATGCGCCCCCCACCGGCATGACGATCAATCCGACCACCGGCCTTGTTTCATGGACGCCGACTTCTGCCCAAACCGGAAACAATACCATCACGGTGAGAGTGAGCGACGGTTCGCTCAGCGCGACCCAGACCTATACGCTCTTCATCGCGTATATCAACGTAGCGCCGGTATTTGTTTCTACCCCGGTAACAAGCGCGACGGCTGGACAGTCATATAAGTATATGGCCATCGCAACCGATGCGAACAAGGGGGACAAAGTAACCTATGGTCTTCCGACCGCCCCCGCGGGGATGGTAATTGACCCAGCTATTGGGGTTATAACCTGGACCCCTGAGGCAACCCAGGTCGGCGCAAATAACGTTGTCATACAGGCTACGGATACCGGTTATCTCTCCGCAACTCAATCGTTTACCATCACCGTGGGAGTAACCAATAGTCCCCCTACGATAACCAGTGTTCCGGTAACCAGTGTAAATGATACTGTTGCGTATACGTACACCGTCACCGCCACCGATCCGAACAACGATCCGTTGACCTATATCCTTTCCGGAGCCCCAACCGGGATGACTCTCAGTGGTAACGTCATCAGTTGGCCTGCCCCGGTAGCGGGGAGTTATTCTCTTGCGGTGACTGTCAGCGACGGCAAGGGTGGGACCGTTAGCCAGAACTTCGTGCTGAGTGTCACGCACGTCAACAGGCCGCCGGTGATCACTACGACGTCCCTTGCTTCGGGGACCGATGCGGCCACGTACAGTTTTCAAATCGACGCGAGCGATCCCGACAAGGATCCCCTGAACTTTAGCCTTCTCTACCAACCGGTGGGACTTACGATCAGTTCGACTGGCCTACTGACTTGGGCTAACCCCATTTCTGGCACCTATACTTTCAACGTCACGGCTACGGATACAAACAAGGCAAGCACTTCTAAGTCGTTTACGCTCACTATAAACCAAGTAACCAAGACCACGCCGACTATCACCTGGGTGACTCCGGCGGCGATCACCTACGGAACGGCACTCTCCACCACCCAGCTGAATGCCACGGTCAGTGGTGGGGTAGCCGGGACCTTCACCTACACCCCTGCAGCCGGGACCGTGCTGAT
>NZ_BLIZ01000001.1:2517520-3179403 GCF_019972315.1 Geobacter sp. AOG1 | reverse complement strand
GGGTCAGTGGCGGCATAGCCGGGACCTTCACCTACACCCCTGCAGCCGGGACCGTGCTGAACGCCGGCAGCCAGACCCTGTCGGTGGTCTTCACCCCGACCGACACGGTTACCTACAACAGCGCTAGCAAAACCGTCACCCTGACCGTGAACCCGGCCGCCGCTACGGTCACCCTGGGCGGGCTGACTGCAACCTACGACGGCACCGCCAAGAGTGCCACCGCCACCACCAACCCGGCCGGCAAAACCGTCAGCTTCACCTACAACGGCAGCGCCACGGCGCCGACCGCCGCGGGGAGCTACCCCGTCGTTGGCACCATCACCGATGCCAACTACACCGGGAGCGCCACGGGCACCCTGGTCATCGCCAAGGCTACCCCGAGCATAAGCTGGGCAACGCCGACCCCGGTCGTAGTCGGCACGGCGCTTAGCAGCACCCAGCTGAACGCCACGGCCAGCGTCGCGGGAACTTACGTCTACACCCCGGTCTCCGGCGCCGTCATGAACACCGCCGGCAGCCAGACCCTGTCGGTCAGCTTCACCCCGAACGATACAACCAACTACACCAATGCCACGGCCAGCGTGAACCTCACGGTGAATGCTTTAGTCAACCAGGCTCCGACCATGATCGCTATCCCGAATGCGACGGTCACCGCTCCCGCCGCCTTCAGCTACCAGGTCGCGGCAACTGACCCCGAGAACCAGAGTCTGGCCTACACGTTGAGTGGCGCACCTGCCGGCATGAGCATCAGTGGTGCGGGTTTCATCAATTGTCCGACAACGGCCGCGGGCAGCTACACCATTACCGTGACGGCAACCGACCCTGGAAACCTATCTGCCAGCAAGAGCTTTACCCTGACGGTCACTACTTCAACCAGCCCTGCGCCGGTCATAACGTCTGCACCGGTAACTGCTGCACTGGTTGATACGTCATACAGTTACAAGGTCTCTGCCTATGACCCCAATGGCAAGAGTCTGTACTATTCCTTGAGTGACCACCCCGATGGAATGGAGATCGGCGGTTCGACCGGCCTGATTACCTGGAAACCGTCCCACACCGGCACGTACAAGGTCACGGTAAGAGTGAGAAACAGCAGTTACTACAGTACAACGCAAAACTTCTACGTCACCGTTACCGAAGACGCCGTTTCGCCAACGGATCACACGCTGAAAATCACTTCAACCCCGGTTACCACGGCCTATCGAGGAAACACCTATGTCTATGCGGTGAGAGCGGTGGACTCTGCGGGTGACCCCCTCGTCTATTCCCTTACCTCCGCTCCTTCTGGCATGAGCATTTCTTCTGCCGGCATTATAACCTGGAAACCAACGTCCTCTCAGTACGGTTCGTACCGCGTTACGGTCCGGGTAAGTGATGGCAGCCTGTCGGCGTACCAGACATTCTATGTTTCAGTACGCAGCGGAGTGACGGACTATCACTATGAGTCCTTCAATCAGGGGCCTTGTTATTTACCGGTCAGGGTGGAAAGCATGCAGACGGCTGAAAAATCCGGTTTCGCTTCCTGAAAACGATCAGTGGCCCATTTTGCGGTCCTCGCAGCGCATGTCGTCGCAAATTTACGGTTAGGAGGCTTCATATGCTGACCAGATGGATCAGAACCTTTAAAAGCATCATCATTCTGTGTGCTGTCCTGGTCACTTCACTCATCGGTGTTTCGTTTGCTGCCTCAGTTCCCATGGTGACCGTTCTGACCCCCCCGGTTACGCAGGGCCTGGCCTCGCCGCTTCGGGTTGCCATTGACCCGAAGGGTGATTTTTATGTTTCTGATCCACGCATTGGCGGAGTTTCGAAGTTCAACTCTTCGGGCCAGAGGATGCTGGTGCTCGAAACCAAGGCGCCACCCCAGGGGATAGCTCTCAGTGATAATGGAAACCTGTTCGTGAGCCAAGGGGATTCTGTTGTTATCCTCGATCAGGGAGGAACGGTCCTGGGGAGACTTGGTTCCGGTATCGGCCAGTTCAAGAAAGCCAATGGCATTGCGGTCGATGCGGCCGGCTTTGTCTATGTTGTTGACAGCCTGGCCAACAATGTCAGGGTATTCAATTCCTATGGGCAGTTCGTGCGGACGATCGGCGCGACGGGAACTGCCGCCGGCCAGTTCTCCATGCCCACCGGTATTGCCTACGACAGGTCGGCTAACCAGATTGCGGTTGCAGATACGCAAAATGGCCGGATACAGTTCTTTAATGCAACGGGGAACTACAACTTCGTGAAAAGCATCGGCACGTTTGGTGTTGCGCCACTTCAGTTCAAAAGGCCTATTGGTGTTGCCTTTGAGTACGATGCAGCGGGCAAGCTGAGCCGCATGTATGTGGCGGATACCTTCCTGAACACAATTCAGGTGATAGATCCGACCGGAAGCGGCCAGTTTTTGGCGTACATCGGCAAGAACGGCTTAGCCAACGGTCAACTGATGATACCGATGGATGTTGCCTTCGATCAGGTTCAGAAACGGCTCCTTGTAGCCAATGGCTCCGGGTCACTGACCATGTACGGGATTGACGGCGGCGTGAACCCCGTTGTCACAGCCCCGGTGACACTGACCGTTGATCCGGTGCCCGCCAATGTCAACTCGGCAAATATTACCCTTAGCGGTGCGGTGGATTCGTCGGCGAGGGTCACGGTTATCACGAATAGCGCAGCGGTTGCTGCACCGGTTGTCTATACGTCGGCAACCAGCTGGAAGTGCAATGTAAGCGGCCTTGCGCCGGGAGATAACGTGCTGACGGTCATGGCAAACAACTCGACCGGCGGTGTCTCCAGACATTCGATTGGTATCGTCTATTCCCCCTGACGTTAGCATGACCTTTCAGGAGTTAATTATGAAAATACTATTTGTGTCGATGTTGTTTGTTTTGTTGATGGCATCGGGAACTCTGGCGGTCAACTCCCCGCACACAAATCTAACATGCACCGGCTGCCACAACACCATACCGATTGACCTGTCAAACACGACCGGCGTCAACAACCTTTGTCTCACCTGTCATAATCCCGGGATCATGACTAAGGGGTTCCTCCCCCAGGACATTGCAAATCCGTTCAACTCCACGGATTTGGGGTTGTATGTGTCAGGAGAGAAACAGACTTCCCATAACTGGGCGGCGCCGGTGAACGTGCCGGCTGCAGGGGCGGCTACGCCGGTCAATCCTGACATGCGGGCTCTCGTGGTGACCGGGAAAGGCGAGATAAGTTGCGCCAGTTGCCATAATCAACATGCTTCAAGCGATGCAAATAATCTTTTCCGTTTTGCCAATGACAGCGACCAGCTTTGCTTCGACTGCCATCGGTCGCGTAACCAGAGAAACGTCCAATCCGGTACCCATCCGGTCAACTTCAATTACACCGGCGCCACTTCCAAGGTAAAACTCAAGCCGACCGAATTCCTGAACCCGCCGGTCAACGCCAACCCATCCAATCCAACTTCGGCCATGCAACTGCCGAACGGCAAAGTAATCTGTTCAACCTGCCACGGTGTCCATTTCACCGATTCAAACTCAAGGACAATCGATGGGCCCGATTCATCCGCCTTTGGACTCCTGTCATCATCACAAGGCTACCTGCTGCGTACCGACATGCGGGGCGGAACTGCCAATGCTGTGAACATCTGCACCAACTGCCATACCGGCAAGCTGGCCCACAACCGCAACGGACAGAATATCCAGTGTGCAGACTGCCACGCCGGCCACGTCGACCCGGGTGACGGTACCGTCCCCAACGTCTGGCTCGTACGCCGTTACATGAACTACTCAGCAGGCATAAAGCTTGATTCCTACCGTCGGAAGGTTCTGGATCAGGCCGTCGGTGCTCAAAGCAATTGGGCTGGCCCGTTCGGGGTCTGCCAGGCATGTCACCCGGTGCCTCCCCCCGGTGGCAGTTTTCCCCCGGAACACGCAAGCACCGATCCGAATGTCTGCCGGTCATGCCATCCCCACAGCAGTACGGCCGGATCTTTTTCTGCAGACTGCACCGGATGCCATGGCTTTCCGCCGCAACAAAATACCGCTGGCGGGCCACTTGGCTATGCACCGGGATACGCCACGTCGGGGGTCTTCAAGGATGAGTCCAGGACTCCTCACCTGCCCCACGCAGGAAACGCACCCTATGCCTACAGCTGCTATGAGTGTCATGGCGGCAACAGGCATGCAACCGGCAACTTCCAGCAGGTGTTCATCGCAACGAACGGGACCATCGCCGCTACCGGCGGCGCCACCCCCACTTACAATACCACCTCGCCGGGGACCTGTTCCAGCACCTACTGCCACAGCAACGGGGCACCTGCAGGGGGGACTACGGTCTACAAGTCTCCGCTATGGGCGAACGCCAAAGGCAGCATCGTCGGCACGCCGGGCGAATGCAGTGCCTGCCACGATGCAATGCCACCAACCAACGCCCATCCTGGCCACCTCAGTGACGGCTTTGCCTGCGCCGTGTGTCACGCGGCAACAGTAAGCGGCACTGCGACTATCGTAAATAAGAACAAACATGTAAACGGCGTCAAGGACGTGCTTTTCTCCGGCACCGCGACGATCGGCAGTACCGGCTCCTACGACGGCACTGCGCACACCTGCACAAACCTCTACTGTCACTCCAACGGAAATCAGGGGGCACTGGTCTACGCCAATCCCGCGGCCTGGACCTCCGGTGTCAACTATGGCTGCAACGGCTGTCACGGCACGAGCAGCCCGATCGGCGCGCCCGATTATCCCAACGGCGGCGCTGGAACGAGCACGGCGAACACCCACAAAGCCCACGTGGCGGGGGCAACAGACACGACTGTCTGTTCCAACTGCCACTTTGCGACCGCAAGTTCGACCGCAGCCGGCATGTTTGTTCCCAGTTCCAGGCATCTGAGCGGCTCGGTCGACGTTATATTCAATCCTGCCACAGCAGGTTTTAGCGCTGCCTGGAACCCGACTACCGCTACCTGCACAAATATTGACTGCCATGGCGGCGCGCCGGCGCAATGGGGAAGCACCGCCGCCTGTCTTACCTGCCACGCTTTCGCCATCAGGGGGAGGGCAGCAATCGGCCCGCAGTTCAGCGGCAACTCTCACCACTCTCAAGGTGGCACGGTAACGGCGGCTCAGTGCTACCAGTGCCACTGGGAGGCGAACAGCGACGGCAGCATCAATCTCACCTATCACCATGCGAACACCCCCGGTGGGCCGGTGGAACTGGTTATCTACGGCACGGGAACGCGGCCTACAGCATATGCTGTGGGTACTACGGCAATTCCGTATACTGCCAACGGAACCAGAACCGAGATGGCAAAGATCAATACCCACTGTCTCGGTTGCCATAGTGACAAGAACAACGCAACTCAGCCGTTCGGCGATGGGAAAACCCCGAATGTCTACGCCTGGGACAAAACGAGCATTGCCACCAAATACGGTGATGCGGGCACCACAACCTGGGGCAAATACGCCGGAGGCAATACCTCGCCGAAAAATACGGTGACGAAGGCCTTCTCCGCCCACGGCAATGCCGCCGCCAATCAAGGCGGCTGGGATATCAACGAGACCTGGCCGAACACGACCGGGACAGTGGCCGTTGTATGTTTCGACTGTCACAACTCCCACGGTTCCAGCGTCAGCGGTACGACCACCAGCTATGCCAGCGCCACGGCCAATGGCGGTATACTCAAAGACACGGTAGCCGGAAAAGGTGGCTACGCCACGACGTATAAACCAACGGCAGGAGGTACTGCAGCGGAACACAACCTCTACAATCCCGGTGCAGGCCTCTGCTTCGACTGCCACATGAATGCTTCCTCAGGCATCACCCCTTGGGGATATAGCGCTACCTTCAACGCCACCCAGGCCATTATGGGCTTCCAGGACACCCCCTACTTCGGTGCTGGTCAGTTCGGATACCAACTCCGCAATCCCTATAAAATCAAAATCAACGTTGGCGGTCATTTGGCGGCAACTTCGCCGCTCTCGGCGACACCCTCCCACGCCATAGGCGGTCTTTGCACCCCGTGTCATGACCCCCACGGCGTCAGCCCGACGCTCGGCAGCAACAAGCCTTACGGGGTGCCACTTCTCAAGGGGACCTGGATGACCTCGCCCTACAAAGATGACAATGCCCCTGTCGATAATGCCACCTACGGCTACATTTCCGGCGTCAGAGGTGAGGAAAAACCGCGGCCAGCACCGGGTGCTTATACTGCGTACCTCCAGACAATCACCACTTCCTACAAAATTGATCAGAATACCTTCGCCTCTGGTTCCATCACCGAAACGGATCAACAGTTTGCCGGGCTCTGTCTGAACTGCCACGGGAAACAGACCCTGACGAACGGCGTGACCCATACCTGGAAGGATAAAAACCGGATTCACGAGTCGGTGAAGGGGTGGAAGACTGCCAACGCAACCATCAAGCACAATTACTCGTGCTCCAAGTGCCATGCGCCCCACAATGCGCAACTCCCCCGGCTGATGATAACCAACTGCCTCGATTACAAACACAGGGGGCGTGTGACGAACAATGCAAATCCGAATATCGCGTTCAGCGATCGTGGTGATGAGGGGAGCGGAAGCGGCCACATTCCCGGCATCTATTCCGGACGTAGTAATGAAAATAGTGGTGGCAGCTTAACTGACACAGGACCCGTGAACAGCAGCTTCTCCACCTGCCATGAGGGGAACACCGGTTCAGATACCGACCAGTACTGGAACGTGAAAACGCCGTGGACCAGTGGGGCTGCCACTTCCTTCCTCGCGTCTCCAGTGCTGATTGCCGAGCCCAATGGCATCTGTTCCAGTTCCTGCTCGGTGTCGCTGCAGTGGAATCCGGTGACCAACACGGGAGGCGGCTCCGTTCAATACTCGGTGCAGGTGAGCAGCAGTTCCACATTCGCAACGGTCAACTACTCATCGGGATGGATTTCTAATACCAGCTGGTTGGCAACGCTCGGCAACGGCACCTGGTACTGGAGAGTTCAGGCCCGTGATTCCCGCACTACAACAACGGTTTCAGCTTGGTCAACCGCGGACTTTTTCACCTTATCGTCAACCGCGCCCCCTTCCATGCCGGTGCTGATTGCCGAATCAGATGGCAGCTGTTCCGGGTCTTGTGGAATCCAGCTGCAGTGGAATCCTTCCACAAACCCAAGCGGCAACGGAGTGCAGTACTCCATACAGGTAAGCTCCGACATCTCCTTCTCCACGGTCAACTACGCATCGGGATGGATTTCCGGCACCAGCTGGACGCCAACCATGGGAACCGGCACGTGGTTCTGGAGGGTTCAGGCTCGTGACTCAGTCAAAACATCAGCCCTTTCGCCGTGGTCAGCCGCGGACTCCTTCTCGTTATCAGCACCGCTGCCTTCTAGTGCCCCGACAGTGCCGTCGCTGATTGCCGAGCCAGATAGCACCTGTTCGGGGTCTTGCGCAACAACGCTGGCGTGGAATGCTTCGACCATCTCCAGCGGCACCATCCAGTACTCGGCGCAGGTCAGTTCCAGTTCATCCTTCTCGACCGTCACGGCATCATCCGGATGGACCAGCGCCACAAGCTGGACACCGAACCTGGGTGTCGGCACCTGGTACTGGCGCGTCCAGGCCCGCAACGCAACCAGTACATCGCTCGTTTCGTCCTGGTCGACAGTCGACAGCTTTGTCATCGCAGCCCCGGCAACAGCCAATCCACCAACAGCACCAATTCCGGTCGCAGAACCGGATGGGAGGTGCTCTAACTACTCAGGTTGTTCAATCGGTCTGGCGTGGAGTCCCTCCACTAACCCGAGCGGTGGGTCGATACAGTACCTGGTACAGGTCAGTTCCAGTTCCTCGTTCTCTTCCATCAAGACTCAATCGTCCTGGCAGACCGGAACCAGCTGGAATGCTATGTTGCCGAGCGGGACCTGGTACTGGCGCGTCCAGGCCCGGGATGCAACGAGCCAAAAAACGTCACCTTGGTCCACGGTCGATTCCTTTGTGCTCAGTCGTTATTAAAGGGCGGTCTGATTCCCGACAACAACGGAAAGGAGGGTGAACAGATGAAAAAGCAGGCCTATGCTAAGCCGAGAATTGTTGGTTCAGCAGTCGTCCATCCTTGTTGAGCAGAATGGGAAACGGAGCAAATGGCGGGGCGTCTTCTGACGCCCCGTTTTTTTTTTCAGGTGGCAGGTGGGAAGACGCTCCTGTCGAAAGTGACAGGGACGATGGAATGTGGAATGTAGCTGCCGTGGAGTGGCCCGGCTTGATGGCGTGGAATGCATAACCGTTGCGGCGTCGCCCGGAAACATGTTATAGATTGAAGTCAATCACATGTATCACGAGGTCCCATGTCCACATCAATTCCCCGTCGCCTCTGGGTGACGTTCTCCTGCTATGTCCTTGGCTTCTACGCCTCTGCCATCAACCGGCTTCGCACCAAGGGGGAGGAGCATATCCCCCGTCGGGGCGGCGTCCTCATCGCCGCCAATCACATCTCCGCCGGCGACACCATATTTCTTCCCGCTGTTGTCGTCAAGGCGTGCCCGATGCAGATGCTCTGGGCGCCGGCCAAGGAAGAGTTGTTCCAAGGGCGTATCCTCCGCTGGCTGATCTCTTCCTGGGGGGCGTTCCCCGTCAAGAGGGGGCGGGACCTGCGGGCCGCCAAGGTCCTGAATGACCTTCTGGCGGATCAGAAGGTGATGCTCTTCCCCGAGGGGACCCGTCACAAGGACGGCGTGCTCGGCAAGGGGAACCGGGGTGTGGGGAAGATCATCTACGATACCCGGCCTGCGGTTGTCCCCACCGCTCTCATCGGCCTCAATCATTGGAAATTTCCCGGTTTCGGCCAGGAGGCAACGGTTGTCTTCGGCAAGCCGCTCGACTTCGCCGACCTGTTTGCGCTGCCGGATACCAAGGAAACCCACCAGCTGATCGTCGACCGGGTCATGGATGCCATCGCCGACCTCCTGAAAGCCGAAGGGGCCTACGTCAATGAGGGTTGAGATATTCAGCGACGGCGCCTGCAGCGGCAATCCGGGGGTAGGGGGGTGGGGGAGCATCCTGCGCTTCGGCGATACGGTGAAGGAACTGTCCGGAGCGGAGGGGGAGACCACCAACAACCGGATGGAGATGACCGCAGCCATCGCCGGGCTGGAAGCACTGAAGCGCCCCTGCGAGGTGTTTGTCACCACCGATTCCCAGTACCTGGTCAAGGGGATGACCGAATGGCTCCCCGGCTGGGTCAGGAAAGGGTGGGTCAACAGCAAGAAGGAGCCGGTGCTCAATCGGGACCTGTGGGAGCGGTTGCAGTCACTGGCCGCCCTGCATAAAATCCATTGGGTCTGGGTGCGCGGACACAACGGCCATCTGGAGAACGAGCGGTGCGACGAACTGGCCCGGAAGGCAATAGAGGCGTTCAAAAACGGTAAAAAGTAAAAAGCGGTTTTTCTTTTCACCTTTCACAGGTTTTATGAGCTATTTCATCATCGAAGTCTCTGAGCAGGAGATAAAGCGGGAGCGGGAGAAGGCCCGCGAACTGCGCGCTTCCCAGTGGTGGAAGAACCGCGTGGCGAAGGGGGTCTGTCACTGGTGCGGCGGCACGTTCCCGCCGGCCGAGCTTTCCATGGACCATATCGTGCCCGTGATCCGCGGCGGCAAGAGCACCCGGGGGAACGTGGTGCCGTCCTGCAAGGAGTGCAACAACAGGAAGAAGCACCTGCTCCCCGTGGAGTGGGAAGAGTATCTGAAAAACGTGAAGGGTGAAGAGTGAATGGTGAAGGGAAACGGTTATAAAGCGGTGATCTACGATTGTGACGGGGTGATGTTCGACTCCTTCGAGGCGAACCTGGCCTTCTATGACCGGATCATGGCGCTCATGAGGCGTCCCTCCCTCGACCGCGGCGACGGGGAGCAGATGCGCATCCTCCATACTTACGCCAACCGCGAGGTTCTCCGCTATTTTTTCCCCGACGAGGCGCTGTTCAACGAGGCTGTCCTCTCTGCCGCCGCCATCGACTACCGGGAACTGGTGCCGTTCATGCGGATGGAGGAGGGGTTCCGCGAAACCCTCGACGTGCTCTCGCCGCGCTACGGACTTGCCGTCTGCACCAACCGCTCCACGTCCATGGACATGGTGCTGGAATCCTTCGATCTTGCCCGCTATTTCGGCTGTGTCATGACCGCCAGCAAGGTCGCCAATCCCAAACCCCACCCGGAGCCGCTCCTGCGCGTCCTCGACCATTACGGCATCGCCCCCGCCGAGGCGCTCTTCGTCGGCGATTCCGACGTGGACCGCCAGTCGGCCCAGGCTGCCGGCGTCCCTTTCGTCGCCTACAAGGCCGATCTCCCCGCCTTTGCCCGGATCGACCGGCACGGTGACATACTGGAACTCCTCAGATCCCCAGCACCTCCGCCAGCCTGAGCATCTCGTCCTGGGGACGCTTTTCCCCCTTGATCACGTTGGCCAGCGGGGTGGCGAGGATGTCGTTGCAGGAAAGTCCCACCATCAGCCCCTGCTGACCCGAAATCAAGAGTTCCACCGCCTTTTTGCCGAAGCGGCTTCCCAGGAGCCGGTCGAAGACGGTCGGCGCGCCGCCGCGCTGGTAGTGTCCCAGCACCGTAACCCGGGTCTCGAAGCCGATGGCGTCCTTGATGGAGTCGGCGATGGTTTGGCCGTTACCCACCCCCTCGGCGAGTATGATGATGGCGTTGTCCCGCCCCTCCTCATACCGGGCCCGGAGCTGCTGGCATATCTCGGCCAGGTCGAACTCCCGTTCCGGCACCAGGGCATATTCGGCGCCGCTGGCGATGGCGCTCACGCTGGCGAGGTAGCCGGAGTTGCGCCCCATCACCTCGATGACGAAGGCGCGGGCGTGGGAACTGGCGGTATCCTTGATGCAGTCCACCGCGTAGATGATGTTGTTCAGCGCCGTGTCGACCCCGAGCGCCATGTCGGTGAAGGGGATGTCGTTATCGATGCTGGCCGGGATGCCGACGACCGGTAACCCGAGGTTATGGAGGGCCAGCGCGCCGGACAGCGACCCGTCCCCCCCCAGGATCACGAGCCCTTCCACTCCCAGATCCTTCAGCATGGCGAGCGCCTTCTGCTGTCCCTCCGGCGTCCGGAATTCGGGAGAGCGGGCCGACTGGAGAAACGTCCCCCCCCGGTGGAGAATGCCGGAAACCGCCTTGGAGTCGAGGCTGAAGCAGTCACCCTTCATGAGCCCCAGGTATCCCTTGCGAAAGCCGACGATTTCGATGTTCATCCGGAGGGCCGTGCGGACCGCGCTCCGGATGGTCGCGTTCATGCCGGAACAGTCGCCGCCGCTGGATAAAATGCCGATCTTTTTCATGGTGCCTCCGGATGTAGCTACTCCGCCGTCATTGCGCGGTGCAGCTTTTGAGTTGGGCAATCTCAGCCTTGAGTCGGGCTATTTCTACTTTCAGTTGGGCGTTTTCGGCTTTAAGCTGCTCCACATCGGACTCCTGACGGGGAACGGCGGGCTTGCTCTCTGCCTGCGCCGGATCGGCACCCGCACCGGCTTTCTTCTCCGGCGTGGCCGCGGTCGCTGGTGGAGAGGGGGCGGTGACCTTCTCCGCCTCGCCGATCTTCTTGCACCGGTCGTTGTCGTACTCCTTCACCGCCTTCTGGGCGGCGAAGCACCCGCTCGGATTGAAAAGATACCGCACACCGCTACAACTGTCGACAACTTCCGCACGTAACACCTTTTCTTCCCGTACGCACCGGTCATACCCGTCGCCAGCCAGAGCGCTGCCTGACGGGAGAAGCACCATGGCGACTAATGCGAGCACCTTTTTCATGTTCATCCCTCTGATTCATTCTGGTTGGAGCGGTAAGTGTATCTCCATCAGCTTCCCGTTGCAAGCTGGGCGGCCAGCGAGCGGATATGCCGGTCATCGGTCCCGCAGCAGCCACCAAGAATCTTCAGGCCCAGTTCCCGGTGCAGACCGGCGACGGACCGGCCGAAGGCTTCCGGATCTTCCTCTACCAGGCTGGTGCTGTCGTTCAGATCTTCGGGGCTCAGCGCGGCGGTATTGGCCAGCAGGCCGATGACCCGTTGCCGAACCAGGGCTGACGAATGGGCTTCGTGCGTCAGAGCAGCCCGGGCAAAGGAGACATGGGTGCAGTTGATCATATAGGCCAGAGGGGGTGGCGTCACCGTCGCATCTATGGCGGCGATGGCATCCTTCAGTGGCGTACCGTCCAGCAGGGTCCCTTCCGGGCGGACAACGAAGCTGAGAACGTACGGCTGGCCGGTGGCGGCAAGGGCCAAAGCCAGGCCGGTCGCCTCGCTCAACGCCGGAAGGGTGGCGGCGAGGAGGAAATCGACCCCGGCGTCGGCCAGCTTCCCGGCCTGCCAGGCGTGGAACTCCCGCGCTTCGGCAACGGCCAGCGCTTCGGCAGGACGGTAGGCGTCTCCGCGGCAGCTCATCAAGCCGCAGATGACGACGTTCTCCGCGTACCCTCCGCAGCTTTTCCGCAGTGCATCGAGAAACCTGGCATTGTCCCCGTTCACATCGACGCCGGCATATCCGGCCGCTTCGATCCGCTCCCGGCTCGCCCGCCAGGTCGGCGTGGAAACGAGGAGCGGCAGGCCGAACTCGCGGCCTATCTCCAGGTACTGCCGGCAGATGGTCTCCAGGGCCGCCCGTTTCCCGTCGTAATAGATAAAGGCCGAGTTGACCAGGTGGGGATCGAGCTCCAGGTCGCCGTTGCGGCGAAGGCGCTCGATGACCGCCCCTTCGCCGAGGATGCAGGGAGATTTCTCCAGAAATTTCGCGAAAGGGGTAGGGGGCATGGAATGCACCTGCTCAACGGGCTGAGGCTGACCCAGTTTTTGGGCGGGTCGTGCCGACGGATGGACGACAATCGTAAAATCTGACCCCGAAATTTTATTCAAACCTGCACCTGTTAACAGGGCCAGTATTCTACTATTCTGCTGTTATTGCGGTTCGAGAAAGCAAAGTCGGGACAAGAGCTCGATACCCTGATCTATCTCGGCAGCGGACATTCCGCCGAAGCCAAGCAGAAGGTTTGTCGAGGCCGGTTCGCCCGTGATGCAGGTGGCGCTGAACGGAAACAGGCGGATTCCCTCTCGTGCGGCCCGACGGATGATCTCCTGTTCTCCGGCATTTCCTTCATGCAGCTGTAACACCACATGGAGCCCTGCGCCCTGCCCGATGACGGTAGCCCTGCCGCCGAAATGATGCTCGATGGCCTGGAGCAGGGTATCGTGCTTCTTCTGATAGAGGATGCGCATCCGCCGGACGTGCCGCATCCAGTGCCCCTGCTCCATGAATTTTGCCATGGTTCTCTGTTCCAGCAACGAAACGGTGGCAAAATAATCCTGGTAAAGCCCGTGGAACGAGGCGAGCAGCGGGCGGGGGAGCACCAGGTAACTCAGGCGCAGCGCCGGGGACAGTACCTTGGAAAATGTCCCCAGGTAAACGATATTTGCGTCCGGTCGCAACCCTTGCAATGAAGGGATCGGCTTGCCGTGGTAGCGGAGTTCGCTGTCGTAGTCGTCTTCGAGGATCAGGTTGCCGCCCGATGCCGCCCATTCGATCAATTTCAGCCGGTTGGCGATGGGCATCACGCAGCCCATGGGGAGCTGGTGCGAAGGGGTGACATACACGATGGTGCTGCCGCTGGACGTGAGGCGGTCCAGGTCGAGCCCGCTCGGTGTCACGGCAACAGGGACGACGTCGAAGGAGTTATTCCGGAAGACCGCGCGTGGCAGGTGGTACCCGGGATTTTCGACCGCCACCGACGAATGGCTCTCCTTCGACAGGTGAGCGACCATATCCAGGCTCTGCTGGAGCCCGGCGCAGATGACGATCTGGTCCGGCTCGCAGATCACACCACGTGAACGCTCCAGGTACTGTTGAATGTTGCTGCGCAATCCCCAATCTCCCTGGGGATCGCCATACTGGGAAAGCTCTCGGGCACTCTCCCGCAGGCACTCCAGCAGGCACGTGCGCCACAGTGCCGTGGGAAAGCTGGCCGGGTCGAGTCGCGCAGGATGGAAATCGTATCTGTAGCTTGACGAAGGCTGTGGGAGGGGGCTCTGTTTGCGAGGTTTGGGGGATAGTGGTAACGGCGCGACATCATGGTCGAGCACCGAGACGAAATAGCCACTGCGCTGCCTGCTGTAGATGTATCCCTCCGCATACAGCTCCTGGTAAGCTCCTTCAACCGTGTTGCGACTGGTCGAAAGTTCGGCCGCCAGATCCCTGACGGACGGGAGTCTGGAATTCGCGGGCAGTTTCCCCGACAGCACGTACTCGCGTATCTGGTTATAGAGTTGCTTGTATAATGGGGTAGTATCGTTACTATTCAGAATGAACATACGCTGTTCCCGTCATAAGTAAGGCTGTATACTCACATCACAGGAGGTAGTACCATGATTCCCGAAAAACTGCTGGAAATACTGAAACAGGATGGCATCGTTGCCATCGCTACTCTGGGCCAGGATGGGCCGCACATGGTCAACACGTGGAACAGTTACGTGCGCATATCCGCCGATGGCCGCTTGCTGATTCCCGCCGGTTACATGCATCGCACCGAGGCGAATGTTGCCTTCAACCCTGATGTACTGATTACCTTGGGAAGCAGCAAAGTGCAAGGTTTGCATGGCCCGGGCGCCGGCTTCCTGATCAAGGGGAAGGCCGCATTCATAACGTCCGGACCGGATTTCGATCTGCTGAAGTCGAAATTCGACTGGTTACGCGCCACGTTGGCTGTTACGCCCGATTCTGTAACTCAGACGTGGTAGCAAAGACAACACCATAAGGCACCTTCTGCATCACCAGGTAAAGACGGGATTATTAGAATAGCTTGTGTGGATAAGTGTATGCACAAGTCATGTGGAAAAGTGCCCGATAGCTGTGGATAAGTTTCCAAAATGCAATGTTACAACGGGTGCTTTTGCATTTTGCACAACAGATAGGCAGCTTGCCTAACTACCTGTAATGACTTGTCAATAGTTATTTTTGCGTACAGTGTATTTTTTACAAATATGCAACAAATTGAAAACCGGCAAAAAGATGAAGTAACGTTGATAACTCGAAGTAATTACATGACTAAAACGTAATAATTGAATCCAATTTATTAGAGAGGGCGACCACAAGGTTGCCCTTTTTTATTTCCGAGGAGATACCGCCATAGCCATTCAAACCCATCCGGCCAGGAAGATACCAGCTAATTGCATAATAGCACGCCTGATACCATTCACTCTTCCTGGTGATCAGTGGGCGGCTTTCACCGCTCAACCTGCCTGGTTGGACCGAACTTCTTTTCAGCTCTGGCATGAGCCTTAGCCGCTTCGACTTCACGGTTTTTGGGAGGAGCGGCAGTCACGAGCGAACTGAGCAATCGGGAGGATGCAGTTTCAATCTCTACGACCGCACGATTGAATGCTGCTTCGTTCACTGAGGAAGGCTTGGCAAAACCTGCTATTTTCCGCACGTATTGAAGAGCAGCCGCGTGGATCTCATCGTCAGTTGCTGGTGGGTCGAAGTTGTACAGCGTTTTGATGTTCCTGCACACGCCTGTTACCTCCGTTGTTTTCGCTCGTCGAGCAGATCCCCATATAGGCAAGTTCCTTTCATAACAACTCATGTATGTCTCTTTGTGTCATGATTTTTAAAACCAACGGCGTGTGCGGTAAGCGGGCCTAACCGCTCCACCCGTTGGCTAGACAATATTTGTAATGTCAGATATAGTCCTGACGTTTCCTTTTTGATCAAGCAGCTTAAATGCAGGTCTGGACGAGTAGACATGCTTGCCAGCAAAGGCAAATGTTCTTGAATTAACAGATGCTACCAGACGCTCATTTGCTTTTACTATTCTGTCCTCGCCCTCAAATGTTCCAATAATTGCCATTTCTTTAATTGCAGGAAAGACAAGCTCTGTAGATCGCATTCCATGACCGGGGGGATAAAATCCACCCTGAAGCTTGGGGTCCGTCCAAATGAGTGAGACAGGATGATCAGATGATATAAAGTAACCAGACCTTTCATCGGCCTGAACCACACTCCAGCTACGATCTGCTAAAGTAGGCAAAACTGCATCAATACCAGTCATTTCAAGCTCTATATTTTTAATGTTTGCTATCTCTATTGTATATTCTTTCCCATCATGGAAATTTTTTACATCCTCGTAGGTTATAGAGTCATTCACATCAACGCCTGATTCTTTCATTTGGGAAATAGTCGACTCATATCGTTCTTTTGTCGCTAGAGTTAAGTCACTGATGAGCTCAATTATGTCTGTTTGAAATTTGTTTATGCTTTTTCTAACATAAGGATTTCTTATTGCCAAGTGTGCGACAAGATTCATAAAGATATTGAAATCGGCGTCTTTTGGCATTTCATGACGAGCACGGATTTGATCGAGAACTTTGGCAGCTTCTGTTTCGAATTGAGAAAAAATCTTTTCAATTACATCTGGTGCATGTCCTTCCAGTTCAACAGTGTTAAAGTCTCGAACTGCCCCCACATTCCTAGGGCAAGTGCAAAACGATTTCCCTGTTTTGAGATCAAAGACATGGAGCTGCGATTTCTTGCTTGGAGACTTAGCAAACCCCTTCAAGTAGCACTGAGGTAAGTAGTGATGATTTCTTGCAGTATTGCTCATATTTTTTCCGTATAACTAGTTAGTGTCCATCCAGAAACTGAAATACCTTTGGAACAGATAGTGTCAGGCTTGCAGTTGTGCAATTTGTTGTGATAGTGCAGTTACTTGTTCCGCGAGCTGCTGCTCTCGCTTCTCCCGCGCCCGTTCTCGCTCCGCCGCAGTGACCGTCAAGCAGCATCCTTGAACGTATGATAAGGCTGTATAAGGACTTCTGCCGGGATGCCGAGACCTCTGTGAAGATTTCGGATCATTTCCATTGTCAATGGTCGCTTGCGGTTCAGCACCTCGGAGACACGGGCGCGACTGCCGATATAAACTTCCAGGTCGCGGCGCGAAAGGCCTCTGCTTTCCATGTGGTACAGGATGGCCTCGATCGGGTCGGGGAGGGGGATGGTATACTGTTTTTCTTCGTAGGCTTCGACAAGGGTTGTCAGCACTTCGAGCCTGTCCGCTTCCGGTGTATCCGGGGAGGCGTCGAACAGTCGCTCGATTTCTTCCAGTGCTACCCGATAATCAGCCTCGTTCTTTACCGGTTTGATTTCCATATGAATTTCTCCATTCAGATCGTTGTCGCGTCGACCTTGTCATAGTCCCGATGAGTGCCCACGAAGCGGATAAACAGTATGCCGTGAGCGTACTGGATGGCGACGATAAGGCGGTACTTGTTCCCTTTGATGTTGAATACGACCCGGTTGTCGGCCAAAAAACTGGCATTGCGGTAAATTCTCTTGATGTCTGCCGGAGAATGCCATTCGGCGCGCTTCGCATCATCATACCACGCCTGCAACGGCTGCCGTGCGTCGGGGTGCCGGTCCCAGAATTCTCGGAGGGTTTTGCGGGATATGATACGCATGGTGAGTGAATTATAACCTGCTCCCGATGTGGGAGCAAGTGTTATTTTGCCTGATAGCATGGCCCACAATTTTTCTCCACAAATACCCCGCAGGAATGCTACTATGGCACCCGCCGCTTCGGAGGGGGGCGGCGCTTCCCATGCCCATCATCAGACTTTCCGACAACAATACCTTGACCATCCCCGCCGAGGTGGCGAAAGAGCTCGGACTCAAGCCGGGGGAGAGCGTGGAGCTGACTCCCGCGGACGGGGGCTACCTGCTGGCGCGCCATCAGCCAACCATCGAGCCCCCTGCTCCGGAGCCGCTGGCCGAGTCCATCAACCGCAAGAACCTGGCCACCGCCTTCCGGTTCATCAAGGGGGTCGGGCCGAAGCTGGCGGAGGCGCTGGCGAAGAAGGGGATCGCCACGGTGGAGGATGCCCTCTACCTTCTCCCCAACCGCTACGAGGACCGGCGGGAGTTGCGGCCGGTGGGGAAGCTGCGCCCCGGCCACACGGAGGTGTTCCACGGCGAGGTGCTGACCGCCGACACGGTAGCCACCCGGGGCGGCCGGCGCTTTTTCGAGGCGATCGTGAGCGACGGGAGCGGCACCATCTCTCTCAAGTGGTTCCATTTCAATCCCGCCTGGCAGAAGAAGGCCTGGCGGCCGGGACGGAAGGGGATATTTACCGGCGAGGTGGCCCAGTACGGCTATCAGCGGGAAGTGCACCATCCGGACGTGGAGTGGTTGGCGGAGGGGGAGAGCCTGGCGACGGTCATGGCTCGGGACCCGTTCAACTTTGGCCGGATCGTCCCGGTCTATCCCCTGACCGAGGGGGTTCACCAGAAGACCATGCGCAAGGTGCAGAAGGAGGTGGTGGACGGTTTTGCCGCTGCCGCCGTGAATCCGCTGCCGGCGGAGATCGTCAGCCGCAACGGGCTGATCCCCCTGCCGGAGGCGCTGCGGGAGGTCCACTTCCCGGGGGAGAGCGCGACGCTTGAGGCGCTGAACGAGGGGCAGACCCCCGCCCACCGCACCCTGGTCTTCGACGAGTTTTTCTTCCTGGAACTGGGACTGGCCCTGAAGAAGCGGGGGGTGGCGCTGGAGGAGGGGATAGCCTTCGCCGTCACCCACCGGTACACCAAACCGCTGCTGCAGCTTCTCCCATTCCAGCTGACCAATGCCCAGCGCCGGGTCCTCTCCGAGATAAAGAGCGACATGATGGCCCCCCATCCCATGCACCGCCTGGTCCAGGGGGATGTGGGGAGCGGCAAGACCCTGGTGGCGCTCATGGCGGCCCTGGTGGCGGTGGAGAACGGTTATCAGGTCGCCATCATGGCCCCCACCGAGATCCTCGCCGAGCAGCACTACCTTACCATCCACCGCTGGTGCGAGCAACTCGGGGTCTCCGTCACCCTCATCACCTCCTCCCTGAAGGGGAAGGCGAAGACGGAGGTGCTGGCCCGGGTCGCGGACGGTACGGCCCATATCGTCATTGGCACCCATGCAGTGATCCAGGATAAGGTGGAGTTCTTCCGCCTCGGCCTTGGGATCGTGGACGAGCAGCACCGGTTCGGCGTCATCCAGCGGGGGCTTTTGAAGAAAAAAGGGGCGAGCCCGGACATCCTCGTCATGACCGCCACCCCCATCCCCCGCACCCTGGCCATGACCGTCTTCGGCGATCTCTCCCTGTCGGTTATCGACGAACTGCCGCCGGGACGGACTCCCATCGAAACCCGCATCTGCTTCGAGTCCCGCCGTCCCCAGGTCTACGCCACCATCCGCGGGGAGGTGGGGAAGGGGCGCCAGGTCTATGTCATCTACCCGCTAGTGGAAGAGACGGAGAAGTCGGACCTGAAGGCGGCGACCCAGATGGCGGAGCACCTGCAACGGGACGTTTTCCCCGATCTCCGCATCGGTCTCCTCCACGGCCGCCTCAAGCCGGAGGAAAAGGAGGGGATGATGGCCGCCTTCAAGAACCGGGAGATCGACATCCTGGTCGCCACCACCGTCATCGAGGTGGGGATCGACGTCCCCAACGCCACGGTGATGGTCATCGAACATGCCGAGCGGTTCGGCCTTTCCCAGCTCCACCAGCTGCGGGGAAGGGTGGGGCGGGGGAGCGCCAAGTCCAGCTGTATCCTCCTCACCCCCGGCCGGCTTTCGGAGGATGGGGAGAAACGGCTCCGGGTGATGGAGGCGACCACCGACGGCTTCAGGATCGCCGAGGCGGATCTGGAGATCCGCGGCCCGGGCGATTTCCTCGGTACCCGCCAGGCCGGCATCCCCGATTTCCGGGTCGCCAACATCCTGCGGGACGGGCGGCTGCTGGAGGAGGCCCGCCGGGAAGCGTTCGCCCTTCTGGACGAAGACCCGGCCCTGGCACATCATCCCCGGCTCAGGGAGGAACTGGTGAAACGGTGGGGAGGGCGGCTGGAACTGGCGGGTATTGCGTAATACCACTTCCACATCAAGGCGCTATTTAGGGTGGCCCTTGATCTGAAATTGGCATGACTCATCTTACTGAATGGAGGAACAGATGTCTGAATTTACCAACGTAACCGTAGTCCGTGAAGCAAATGTCTATTTTGGAGGCACCGTGACAAGCCGCACGGTCATCTTTCCCGACGGGACGAAAAAGACCCTCGGCATCATGCAACTCGGCGAGTACACGTTCAACACCGGTGTTGCCGAGGTAATGGAGATACTGGCAGGAGAACTGGACGTGAAGTTACCGGGTAGTGACCAGTGGGACCGGATCCTCGGGGGTGAATCCTTCGAGGTGCCCGCCAATTCGTCCTTCACCATGAAGGTGCTTACTCTTACCGACTACTGCTGTTCGTACCTTGGTTGACGTGCTCAACGAACAGAGCCCCCCATGAGTCCAGCCACTGACATCACCGAAGTAGTACCGGTCGTCGGCCGCTTCGCCCCGTCCCCCACGGGGCCGCTCCATCTGGGGTCGCTGGTGGCGGCTGTCGGGAGCTATGCCATGGCGCGCCGAGTGGGCGGAAAGTGGCTTCTCCGGATGGAGGACCTGGATACCCCCCGCGTGGTACCCGGCATTGCCGACGACATGCTCCGCACCCTGGAGGCCCTCGGTTTCCGGTGGGACGGCGAGGTCGTCTACCAGAGCCGCCGCACGGAGGCCTATCGGTCGGCCATGGAGCGGCTGCTGAAAGCCGGCCTTGCCTATTCCTGCGGCTGCACCCGCTCGGAGATTGCCCGCATATCCTCTGCTCCCCACGGCGCCGAGCCGGTCTATCCCGGTATCTGCCGCGAGGGTCTTCCGGAGGGAAAGACGGAGCGGGCCTGGCGGGTGAAGGTCTACGATGAACTGATCGCGTTCGACGACCTCTTTATGGGGCGATTCAGCCAGTCACTTGCGTCCTCCTGCGGCGATTTCGTGATCCAGCGGGCCGACGGCCCCTTCGCCTATCACCTTGCGGTGGTGGTTGACGATGCCGAAAGCGGCATCAACCAGGTGGTGCGCGGCGCCGACCTCCTCTCCTCGACCCCCCGCCAGATCTACCTGCAGAAGCTCCTCGGCTTTCCGAAGCCGGTCTACGGCCATCTTCCCCTGGTCGTGAATCCTGACGGGACAAAGCTCTCCAAGCGGGAAAACGCGGTTTCCCTGACGGATCGCGACCTGGCACGGGAAGGATGGACCCTCCTGTTCGCGGCACTCCGGTTTCTCGGCCAGTCCCCACCCCCGGACCTGAACGGGGCACCTTGCCCGGAAATCCTCGCCTGGGGAGTGGATAGTTTCGATCCGGCCCGTATCCCACCCACTCCCGCGCCATTGCCACTTCCCACCCGGGCAGACAAGTTGCCGTCCCGGCGGTGAGTCGAAACTCTCCGGAGGGTCATGCCCATCGCAGTAGTGGATTTTACGGCACCATTGCAGTATACTGTTGCAGCGTTTTCGGTTAAAGAGGGTCGACGGTCACACGACCGGATGTCTCTAAAATCCAGACTGTTTGTGAGGTCGCTATGAAACCAAGGTCGCTCTTCACCATGCTGACGGTTCTTGTATCGCTCTTCATGCTTCAGGCGGAGGGGGCGCACGCCGCCGTGACGCTGTCGCTGGTCCCCTCCGGCACCAACCGGTTCGTGATTAACGGGACCCCGATGGACGGGGTTGCCGCCCTGGATATTACCATCACCTATGACAGCAACCTGCTGGCCAGCCCAATTGTAGAAAAAGGGAGTGTGATAGGTTCGGCAATGCTTGCTGCCAATCCCAATGTTGCCGGATCGGTCCGTATCGCCATCATCAATGCCACTCCGTTCCAGGGGAGCGGGCCGGTGGCCATTGTCACCTTTACCAGTAAGGGGAGCGGCACCGGCAATCTGGGGATGACGGCCTCTGTTGTGGATAAGGATGGCAGGTCGATGTCGGTGATTCCCGTAGGCGTTGGCTATACCGCGACGACGGTCGATACGGCAGCAGGAGGGACGGGCACCACCGGCGATGCAGCGGGCAGCACGACCGGGACCGGGCAAACGACCACGACGCCCACTACGACTACCACCACGACCACCACAGCTACTACCGGCTCTACCACAACACCCGTAACCGTCGGTACGGGGCAGCCGACCTGGCCGGTGGGGATGACTGTTTCGACCGACACTAATCCCGCCGCGACACCGGCCAAGGAACGGAAAGAGGAGCCGGCCATGCCGACGGCGGAGCCGGTCCAGGCACCTTCGGCGCCTTCGGCACCTCCCCAACAGACTGCCCCCCGGCAACCTGCCGTCGAGCCCCCGCCGGTTGCCGCACCAGCCGAACAACGTACGATGACCGCCGCAAAAAGCGTCCTGGCAAAGTTCCGCGACTACAAGGGGGAACGGACTCCCAAGGCGTTGATGGACCTGTTCAAGCCGGAGGAAGGGGCGACTTACCGCCAACAGCCTTCCGTTGTCCTGTCGGACGGTGTGACGGCGGTTAAGGTGAGGGTGGCAGTGCCGGCAACGGCAAAAAATGCCCCCAACTTCGCCTTGAAGGATGCCAAACTGGTTTCCCTGCGCCGGGATGGCGACGCGGCGTGGGCCGTGGAGGCAAAACCGGTGATGGGGACCTCGACTGCAACCATTACCATGCTGCTGGATGGCGCGATTACGGAGATACCGGTCGTCGTTGCGCCACCGGCGGACATCACCGTGGTCAAGCCGGGGGTTGCGCCGACGGAGGCGGAATTCAACCAGTTCCTCAAGGAGAAGGGGACGGACAAAGCCCCCCGCTTCGATCTGAACAAGGACGGCAAACGGGATTACCTCGACGATTACATTTTCACTGCCAATTACCTGGTCCTGACATCGAAAAACCAGGCTGGCGCCAAGCCCGTCACGAAGTAAGATGGAAATGGCGCCGTGACCTCAGGGGACAGGCCCATTGCCATCGCGGCGGTGGGCCTGTCCTTTATCGTGGATGCTGATATTTATTGATTGCTGCTGCACCGGGAAGGAGTCCGCTTGGCCACACGACGCAAAAGCACCAACCGCCGCAAGCCCTCGCCCGGCGGGAGAAGACCGTTACTCGCCCTCCTCGTGGTAATTCTCTTGATTGCGGGCATATTTTATCTGCTGGAGCGGGTCAAATCCCGCATCCCGCTGCCACCACCTGCTCCTCCGGCGGTGATGGAACGCCAGAAAATACCACCCCGTGCCGCCGAGACACCGGTCATCCTCAGGGAATACACGTCCGTGGTCACTCCTCCCGCGCCGAAAGCGAAACCTCGCCAGCGGGTGACCGCCCCCGGCACGGTGGCGATCGTCATCGATGACATGGGGAGCAGCATGGACGAGGCGCGCCAGCTGCTCGACATCAACCTCCCCCTGACGTTTTCCATCATCCCGGGGCTTGCCAAGTCCCGCGCCGTGGCGGAATCGGTCCATGCGAAGGGGCGGCAGGTAATGATACACATTCCCATGGAACCGAAAGGGTTTCCCCAGCGGAAACTGGAGAAAAACGGCCTGCTCCTCTCCGAGAGCAATGCCGACATCGAGCGGCAGGTGGCCGACTACCTCCAGTCGGTGCCGTATGCGGTGGGGGCCAACAATCACATGGGGTCGAGCTTTACCGAGAATAGTGAAAAGATGGGGGTGGTGCTGAAGGTACTCCGGGGGAAGGGGCTCTTTTTCATCGACAGCAAGACCTCACCGGCCTCCGTCGGGTATAGTCTCGCGAAGAAGATGGGGATGCCGGCGGGGGTGCGCCAGGTGTTCCTCGACAACAACCAGGACGTTGCTGCCATCACTGTTCAGCTGGAGCAGGTAGCCGCCGTGGCGCGCAAGCGGGGGAGCGCCATCGCCATCTGCCATCCCCACCGGCAGACCATCCAGGCCCTTGCCGCCGCCATGCCCCGGATGCAGCGTGAGGGGATACAGTTTGTCGCGGCATCGGAACTGGTCAACTAGGCACAACGCCATATTTGAGCGCTACCGACGCTGACGCGTCGTCGGCTTCCTCGACGTACTGATGTACGCCTCGTCGCCTTCTCCTTGCCGCCTTGGGATCATCTCAAATCTGACGTTGTGTGACCTGCATGATCAAGTAGACTCACGCCCTGGCTGGCAACTGCTCCACGATCTTCCGCTTCAGCCGCATGAATTCCCGGTAGGGCTCTTCCTTGAGGATCGACTCCGGCTCTTGGGGATTGACGGGGTGAATGAGGAGGACCCCGTCCCGGAACCCGTTCTCCTGTCCCGCCAGTGTCTCCGTCATGAGCAGGTGGAGCTTGCTCCGTTCCCTGCTGAGAAATCCCCCTTCAAATTCCTTTACCGGAAAATCCTTCCGCTGCAGCGGGGAACCGTCCCGGTTGAGGCGGCTGAATTCCACCTGCTGCCCCGCACCGTTTGCCACTGGCCGGCAGACGAACACCGACTCCCGGGCCACGTCCCGCACCATCTGGGCTGCCGGGGAGGCGGCCTGCTCCGGACCGATACCGTAGATATTCGCGGTGAGGAAGCCTGCAAAACATTCCGTGTCGAGGAAGCCGCTGGCTCCCCCATCGGAGGTCTCGAAGAAGTAACCGGCTGACCCGTTCCCCACCTGCTGTCCGCAGAAGAGGCACTCCTGCTTTATTCCGCTCAACCGGCCGAAAAATGCTGCCTTCTTCCGGTCCGTTTCCGCCGTCTGCCACTGGTGAAAGAGGAGGGCACGGGGTTCGGTGGTTGCCGAGATTTCATCCAGGATGGTTCGCGCCAGCTCGGCGAACTGGCCGTGGACGTCGGTTCCCCGTGCATGGGTGAGAATGGGGTAGATGCGGCCGTCCGGGTTGGTGTTGAGGCTTTCCACCTTGGGGCTCTTGGAGATGAAGGTGTTGAGGCAGCGGTAACCCCGATTTACGGCATAGGCCCGAAGCAGACTCTTCTGGTCCCGAAACGGGCCGTCGAACTTGATCCGCTCGTCGATGAGGCAGGGGATGAGGGAAAGACTCTTCTTGTCGAGGCCGCGCTTGTCGAAGGTTTCGAAGATATTGCGGCAGTTTTCCAGGGAGGGCATGTCCTTTACCGGTATGAGCACCCGGTCGGCGGCGTAGAGGGCGTTCTGGGTGAGGATGTCCAGGTCGGGGCGGGTGTCGATGATGAGCACCCCGGGAATGCGGGACTGGGCCAGGAGCCTGGCCAGCGTCATGGGACTCCGGATCGCCCCCTTCAGATCGTTGAGGTCTGAGGACGAGGGGATGTAGTTGATGCCGTACTGGCCGGTGTGGAGAAGGTCGCAGCCGGAGGTTTCCATGAGGAGGTCGGCCACGGTGCCCCGGGGCGCCTGTCCCTTGAATTCGAACATCTTGTCCACGGAGAAGTGGTTGTCGAAGGAAAAAATGGAGACCGGCAGCTCTTCATGGAGCGCCCTGAGAAAAATGGCGAGGTTCGTGGCGAGGGTGGTCTTGCCGACCCCCCCTTTTTCCGACGATACGGTGATGACATAGGGATATGCGTGATTTTCCATGGGAGGGATGATAGTATGGAACGAACCGTATCGTCAACCGCTTTGACTTCCATTGCTACAACGCCATATTTGAGCGTTAACTTCGTTGCTTTGTCGTCGGCCTCCTCAACGTACGTTCAGGTACGCCTCCGGGGCCTCCTCCTCGCCGCCTGGTGATCATCTCAAATCTGACGTTGTTGTATACAATGCGGTAGTAGTTGGGAAGCGAAGGAGACCATGGTGGAACTGTTTGGTGAGAAACGGATACTGACCGTCAGCCAGCTGACCGGACTCATCCGGGGGGTGCTGGAGGAGAATTTCGAGCACGTCTGGGTGGAAGGGGAGATATCCAATCTGGCCATGCCGGCGTCGGGGCATCTCTATTTCACCCTCAAGGATGCCGGCGCCCAGCTGCGCTGCGTCATGTTCCGCGCCTCGGTACGGGCGCTGAAGTTCAAGCCCCGGGACGGCATGGGTTTGATCGTCCGGGGACGCCTGACGGTCTACGACCAGCGGGGTGATTACCAGCTGCTGGTGGAATACCTGGAGCCCCAGGGGCTCGGCGCTCTGCAGATGGCCTTCATCCAGCTCAAGGAGCGCCTGGCGAAGGAGGGGCTGTTCGCCGAAGAGCACAAGAAACCGCTCCCGCGCCTTCCCCGGCGGATAGGAATCGTCACCTCCGCCACCGGTGCCGCCATCCACGATATGCTCAATGTGCTGAACCGGCGCTTCGCCAACCTGGAGATACTCCTCTACCCGGTACGAGTGCAGGGGGAGGGGGCGGCGGCGGAGATCGCAGGTGCCATAAGGGATTTCAACCGCCTCGGTGCGGTGGATGTGCTCATCGTCGGCAGGGGAGGGGGCTCCCTTGAGGACCTGTGGGCGTTCAACGAGGAGGTGGTGGCCCGGGCCATCCACCAGTCGCGCATACCGGTCATCTCGGCGGTGGGTCACGAGGTGGATTTCACCATCGCCGATTTTGTCGCCGACCTGCGCGCGCCGACTCCCTCGGCGGCGGCGGAGCTCGTGGTCCGGAGCAAGTCTGAACTGGTTGCCGAGGTGGATTCCCTGTCCCACCGCCTCCGGCAGACAATGGAACACCGGCTGGCGGGATTCGACAGGGAGGTGCAGGTTCTCAGCCGTTCACTCAAGGATCCGACCTTGCTCCTCGGCCATCTCGCCCAGCGGATCGACGATCTTGCCGGCCGGCTCAACCTGGCCTGCCGTGGTGGAGAGGAACGGCGCCGTCAGCTGGTGCAGTTCCTTGTCAACCGGCTGCGCCTGCAGAATCCCGCGGTGGAGGTGGAGCGGGGGAGGGAACTGCTGCTGGGGCTGGCGAACAGGGCCGAACGGTCCATGGTGCGTCGTCTGGACAGTGCACGGGAAGGGATCGCAGTCGGTGCCGGCAAGCTGGAAGCACTTTCTCCCCTGGCAACTCTGGCGCGTGGTTATGCCATTGCCAACCTTTTGCCGGAGGGGGTCGTGATCCGTGAAAGCTCACAGCTTGCGGCGGGGGACCGGTTGCGTCTCCGGCTCTTCAGGGGGAGCGCCCTGTGCAGGGTCGACTCCTGCGAGGATTAATCAGAAAGTGGTAGTAACAAAGCCTCATTCACTCCGATTCCCTTTCAGCTGTAGCTCTATGCCTCCGCTGCCGCCGTAAACTCGCCCTACGGGCTCAAACAGTACGGCTGCTTGACGCTCCATTTCACCAAGAGCCACGACGCTTCAGGGAAAGTCGTTCTCTTCGGCTCTCTGTAACTGCTATAGATAGAGGATTGACGGGCCGGCAGGCTTGACTTGACTGAAAACGGGTATTCTGTATAATAGCGGTTCACTTTTGCCGGGGAAGGGTCACACCATGGCCGTGGAAAAATTCGAAACATCCCTGAAGAAGCTGGAAGAGGTGGTGAAGAAACTCGAAGGGGGAGAGCTCTCTCTTGAGGACTCCCTCAAGGCTTTCGAGGAAGGGGTCAAGCAGGCCGCATTCTGTAACAGGAAGCTCAATGAGGCGGAACAGCGGGTGGAGATGCTCCTCAAGCAGAAGGACGGGAGTTTCGGGAAGGTGCCGTTCACGCTGGACGACGAATAATAGCTGCCTATAGTGAGGGGCGAGTGCCCCGTGGAGCGAATGTGCCCGAGATCCAGCCGGTGTAGGCGAAATGGAGCTAAGCCGGCCGATTCTGTTTGAGCCCGTCAGGGCGAGTTGGTCGGCCGGCGCGAATGAGCCGTACAGCGGTGGATTGAGGGGACTCTGAGCGGAACGGGGTACTCACCCCTCACGGATTTTAGAAAGAGAGAGAACCATGGACCTCAAGTCATATCTGAAAGAGCGCTGCCGGTTGGTGGACGAGGCGCTGGACCGTTATCTTCCCCGGGAGGACGAACTGCCGTCTTCCCTTCACCGCTCCATGCGTTATTCGGTGTTTGCGGGGGGGAAGAGGGTGCGGCCGATTCTCATGCTGGCCGCCTGTGAAGCTGCGGGAGGAACCATTGACCAGGCGATGCCTGCAGCCTGCGCCATGGAGATGATCCATACCTATTCCCTTATTCATGACGACCTTCCTGCCATGGACGACGACGATTTTCGGCGCGGCAACCCGACCAACCACAAGGTGTTCGGGGAGGCAACCGCGATCCTGGCCGGCGATGCGCTCCTGACCGAGGCGTTCATCCTCCTCAGCAATCCGGAATCTGGCGCCGATCTCCCTCCCCGGGAGCGGTTGGCGGTTATCCAGGAGATTGCCCGTTGTGCAGGGTCCCGCGGCATGGTCGGCGGCCAAGTAGTGGACATGGAGAGCGAGGGGAAGAAGGAGATCGACCTGCCGACGGTCCAGTACATCCACACCCACAAGACGGGTGCCCTCATCAAGGCATCCGTCAAGGCCGGTGCCATCCTCGGCGGTGCCGGCGAGGCGGAGGTTGCGGCTTTCACCCGGTATGGAGAGACGATCGGCCTTGCCTTCCAGATTGCCGACGACATCCTCGATATCGAGGGGACCACGGAGGAGATCGGCAAGGACGCCGGAAGCGATGAGGCTCGGGGGAAGGCGACCTATCCCGCGGTGGTCGGACTGGCGGAATCCAAGCGGCGGGCCGCCGAACTGACCGACATGGCCCTGGCCGCCCTCGATTTGTTTGACGCCAAGGCCGATCCCCTGCGGGAGATTGCGAAATACATCGTGTACCGGAAATCGTGATGGCACCAGTTCTGGAAAAAATCAACGGTCCCGAGGATCTGAAGAAGCTTGCCGGCAGGGAACTGGTAACGCTGGCGGAGGAGTTGCGCCAGGAGATAATCGCTACCTGCGCCACCAACGGCGGTCACCTGGCGCCGAGCCTCGGCGTGGTGGAGTTGACCATTGCCCTGCACCGGGTGTTCTCGTCTCCCCAGGACAAGATCGTCTGGGACGTGGGGCACCAGGCCTATGCCCACAAGCTCCTGACCGGCCGCCGCGAGCGCTTCCGCACCCTCCGGACCCTGGGCGGAATAAGCGGTTTTCCCAAACGGGCCGAATCGGTGCACGACGCCTTCGACGTGGGGCACTCTTCCACCTCCATCTCCGCCGCTCTCGGCCTCGCCGTAGCCCGTGACCTGCGGCGGGACCGCAACAAGGTCATCGCCGTCATCGGCGACGGCTCCATGACCGGCGGCATTGCCTACGAGGGGCTCAACCACGCCGGGCACCTGAACAAGGACCTGGTGGTGATCCTCAACGACAACGAGATGTCCATCGCGGAGAACGTGGGGGCGCTCTCCAATTTCCTCTCCCGCACCATCACCAGCGAATTCGTTCACAAGATCAAGAAGGACGTGGAAGGTTTCCTGGAGGGACTCGACGGGCTTGGCCGCAATGTGTTGCAAGTGGCGAAGCGGGCCGAGGAGTCCCTCAAGGGGCTGTTCACGCCGGGGATGCTCTTCGAGGCCTTCGGTTTCGAGTACATCGGTCCCATCGACGGCCACGACCTCGACCTCCTGCAGGAGACCCTGGAAAGGGTGAAGCGGTTCGACGATGCCGTCCTGATCCACGTGCTGACCAAGAAGGGAAAGGGATACCGTCCCGCCGAGGAGAACCCTTCCCTGTTCCACGGCGTCGGTCCCTTCGAGATCGCCACTGGCAAGGTCATCAAGGGGAAGGGGGGAGCCGCTTCCTATACGGGGATATTCGGCGAGACGATAAAGAAGATAGCCGCCGAGGACGACAAGGTGTGCGCCATCACCGCGGCCATGCCCGACGGTACCGGGCTGACCCCCTTCGCCAAGGAATTCCCCACCCGCTTTTTCGATGTGGGGATCGCCGAGCAGCATGGTGTCACCTTCGCCGCCGGTCTTGCCGCCGAGGGGTACACGCCGGTCTTTGCCGTCTACTCGTCGTTTCTCCAGCGTGCCTACGACCAGGTGTTCCATGACGTCTGCCTGCAGAACCTGCCAGTGGTCTTTGCCATCGACCGGGCCGGGGTTGTGGGGAGCGACGGACCGACCCACCATGGCGTGTTCGACCTCTCCTATCTCCGTTCTCTCCCCAATCTGACCATCATGGCCCCCAAGGACGAGAACGAACTACAGCACATGCTCCAGACGGCCATCGACCTGGGGACGCCGGCGGCGGTCCGCTATCCCCGGGGGAACGGATACGGTGTTCCCCTCGATCAGAATTTTCATGCCCTTCCCGTCGGCAGAGGGGAAGTGTTGCGGGACGGCAAGGACGGGACGATCATTGCACTCGGTACCATGGTCATGCCGGCACTGGAAGCCGCCACCATCCTTGCTGGGGAAGGGATCGAGATGACGGTGGCGAACGCCCGTTTCGTCAAGCCGCTGGACCGGGAACTGATCATCTCCCTGGCCGGCAGGAATTGCCCGCTGTTCACCGTGGAGGAGAACGCGCTCCAGGGGGGCTTCGGCACGGCGGTTCTCGAGCTTCTCGCGGATGAAGGGTTTGCCGATATTGCGGTCACGCGCCTTGGTTTTCCGGACCAGTTCATCGAGCAGGGGGAACAACCGGAACTGCGCGCTTGCTACGGACTCGACGCGCAAGGGATAGCCGCCCGGGTTCGGGAGAAGATACACGGGTGAAGCAGGGGATACCCGGGTTTTCCCTTCGGAACGCCCGGCTATTTCGAAACCATGTTAGAGTACTTCCATGACCTACGCAGAACTTACCCAGGCACTTGCGCTGTTCGACCTCCCCCAGCGGGTAACCCTCCGCGCGATCAAGAGCCGTCACCGCGAGCTGGTAAGGCGCTACCACCCCGACAGGGGAGAGGTGAATGACCCGGAACGAATCCGGTCGATCAATGCCGCCTACAAGATCATTCGCGACTACGTGGAGAACTACTGCTATTCCTTTGCCGAGGAGGAGTTCTACGAACAGAACCCCGAGGAACGGCTCCGCCAGCAGTTTGCCGATGCACCGTTGTGGGGGAGCAGGTAGTTACATGGCGTCCCTTTTCCTGAAACGGTTTTTCTTCCCTTCCCTTGCTTTTCTGACCTTCATCGCTACGGCCTTGCCCGTCTTCGCCAACGATCCCATCCTTCATAATGATTATGCCCTTACGCTGCTTGAACAGGGAGAGTATGAAAAGGGGCTCGATCAGCTGCAGAAGGCTTTCAGCCTCAATCCCTACGACCAGAACCTGCGGAAAAACCTTGCCGAGGCATACACCTGTGTGGGGATGAGGCAGATGGAACGGAAACTTTACGATGCGGCGGCCGAATATTTCGACCATGCTCGGGAACTGTTGCCTGAATCACCCCGTTACGCTATCCTCCGCGGTATCGCCCTGCATGCCGCCAAGCGTTATGAGGGGGCAATTTATGAACTCGAACGGGCCCGCTCGCTGGGCGGCGCGTCTCCCGAGCTCTACTACCATCTTGGAAGGGCGTACTACGACAGCGATAATCTGACCCTTGCCCTTGAGATGTGGGAAAAGGCGCTAGAGCTGGACCCTTCCCGGGCCGCCATCAGGGAGCTGGCGGATAAGACCCGGCGTGAGCTGGCACTGGAGACCCGTATGGACAAGGGGTACAGCTCCCGGTTCTCTCTCTCCTACGATACGGAACTGAAGTCCGTGCTTGCCGGCGATATCCTCGATGTGCTGGAGACCGCGTACAACCGGGTCGGCTCCGATCTGGGATATTTCCCCGAGGCACGGGTACAGGTGCTTCTCTACACCAAAAAGGATTTCAAGGCTCTGACCGACAGCCCCGACTGGTCGGGCGGCCTCTACGACGGCAAGATCCGTATTCCGCTCGGTGGTGCAACGGGGATGACGCCTCTGCTTCGAAATGTGCTTGTCCACGAGTATACCCATGTGGTGGTTTTCGAGATGACGAAGGGAAACTGCCCCACCTGGCTTAACGAGGGGGTGGCCGAGCTGGAGGGACGGAAGGAGTTCAACCAGCCGATGGCTGAACTTGGGCGCGTGGCACGGCATGGAGGATTTTTATCCTTTCCCCTTCTGGAAAGGCCGTTCAGCACCCTGTCCGACAAACAGGTGGCGCTTGCCTACCAGCAGAGTTACGCCCTGGTTAATTTCATGGTCGCCAGGTATGGCTGGCAAAAGATACAGGAGATTCTCCGGTTACTGGGAAACGGAAAGTCTGTTTCCGATGCCATCGGAGTGGCTCTTGCCGATTATGGAGTCGATTATTCCGGTGTGGTAACTGAATGGCAGGGGAATATGAATAAAGAGTACGGCGTACGGGATCGCCCGTCTCCAGAGTGACTAGCGGGTATTTCACTGTAATTTATTATTCTTGCCGACCGGGCTGAAGTGTGTAATACTTACATAACTTTTCACGGTCCGGTGCATCCGGACATATTCCGCACGGCGAGAGTCTTCCCATGACCATACACAAACTGCAACCGGACAGCGCTATCGGCAGCCGCATCAAGCAGGTACGGCAGGCATTGGGGCTCACCCAGCAGATGTTTGCCGATTCCCTCGGAATCGTCCAGGGGTTTCTCAGCAGCATCGAGCGGGGAAAGAAGATTCCGTCCGAAACGCTGATCATCGCCCTCTGCCATTATTTCAATGTCGACCGTGAATGGCTCTGCATCGGACGCGGGGAGATGCGCCGGGTTGGAGGAGAGACCCGTTCACGGGGAGAGTCGGCGAGCGTCCCGCTCTTGCAGAAAATCTCCGAGGGGTTCCCCGCGACAATCAAAGCGGAGGATGTGGTTGAGTACATCAGGGTTCCGAAAGCAGGGGAGGGGTGCTATGCACTCATCTGTTACGGCAATTTCATGGCCCCGACCATTCTCGACGGAGACCTGGTGCTGTTCATCCCCGATATGGAACCCAAAAACGGCGACGTCGTCCTGTTGAACAATCTCTGGGGTGATGTGATCATGCGGCGTTACCGTGTCGCCGTGGGGGAGACGATCTTCTCCCCGGACAACACATCATATGCCCCCTTCAGGCCGGAGCCGAACACCAGAATCGTCGGAACGGTAGTGGATGTCTGGCGAAAGGTGATATTCTAGTTTCAATCGACCGGCAGACCGTATATTTTTCTCTCAGGAATCACATTTGTGTCTTGACAGAGGTCGTTTGCTCGGCTATAAAAGACAAAACAGGTCCTAAAGGTGCAGCGATGATGGAGTTGACCCGCAAGGGTGAATATGCGATCAGGGGAATGATCTATCTTGCACGGCAGGCACCCGGCAAGATGGCGCTCATCAGCGAAATCGCCGAGGCTACCGAGGTGCCCCCGACGTTCCTCGCGAAAATATTCCAGAATTTTGCCAAACTCGGCCTGGTCAATTCGTACCGGGGTACGGGAGGAGGCTTCATGCTGGGTCGCCCCGCCTCAAGGATCACCCTGCGGGAGGTTGTGGAGGCGGTTGAAGGACCCATCATCCCGAATCGTTGCCTGATGGGAAGCGGCGCCTGTGATTTCGACAAACAGTGCAACGTCCACCCGGTCTGGCGCCGCGTCCAGGGACAGGTCGTGCAGATACTCGAATCGGTTACCATCGAAGAATTGGCCCGGGACACGAAGTAATTTTTTTTGCCCGGATACAGGACAAAAACAGTCTTATTAGCATGCTGTAATGTAGCAAAGGTATGAATTCTTGGTTGGATTTATCCCGGAAAACGGCACGTTGCCACGAATACCAACAATTGCAGGCGATTTTTGTTTTATGGGTATGCCAGCTTGCTAAGATTCTGATTGTTCGCAAATTCGTGGCCAAATGGTTTTTCAGGTATATTCTATTCCAAGGGACGCTGATAAACGCATCACACTGAAAGAGGAGGAAGACCTATGGATGTATTAACTTTGAGCCGGCTCCAGTTTGCCGCCACGAGCGCGTTCCACTTCATTTTCGTGCCGCTCACCCTCGGACTTTCCATTCTGACCGCGTACATGGAGACGCGCTATCTGGCGACAAATGACGACATCTATCTGAGGATGACCAAGTTCTGGGGAAAACTGTTCCTGATAAACTTTGCCCTCGGTGTCGTGACCGGCATTACCATGGAGTTCCAGTTTGGCATGAACTGGGCCGAGTATTCCCGCTATGTGGGGGATATTTTCGGTGCGCCGCTGGCCATTGAGGCGACGGTGGCGTTTTTCCTCGAATCGGTGTTCATCGGGGTCTGGATTTTCGGCTGGAACAAGGTGTCGAAAAAGGTCCATGCGCTTTCTATCTGGCTGGTAGCAATCGCCACTAACCTTTCCGGGCTCTGGATCCTTCTTGCCAACGGCTGGATGCAGCATCCGGTCGGCTATGTGCTGCGGAACGGCCGAGCCGAGATGGTCGATTTCCTGGCACTGGTGACCAACCCCTATGGCCTCATCAAGTTCGGGCACCAGATCGTTTCAGGTTACACGGTGGCTGCCTTCTTCGTGATGGGAATATCCGCATGGCATCTGTTGCGCAAGAATGAGACGGAATTTTTCAAGGCGTCGTTCAGGATGGCGGCGGTTTTCGGACTGGTGTCGACCGTGCTGGTCGCGGTTATCGGCGACGTCCATGCCGTGGAAGTTGCCAAAACCCAGCCCTCCAAGTTTGCGGCCATGGAGTCGGTCTGGGAAACCCGGCGGGGGGTTGGCCTCAATCTGCTCCTGATGCCCGACCCGATCAACGAGTGCAACAGTGTTGAGCAAATCTGCATACCCAAGGCGGTCAGCATGCTTGCCTTCCATACCCCCGATGCGGAGATCAAGGGGCTGAAGGACATCCCGAAGGATGAGCGTCCACCCGTGCTGCCGGTTTTTTACAGTTTCCGGACCATGGTCGGACTTGGCACCCTTTTCATCCTCGTTTCCATCGCGGCAGTGTTTTTGTCCCGGCGTGATCTGCTGGAGAAGTATCCGCTCTTTCTCAGGCTGCTGGTGTTTCTCATCCCCCTGCCGTACCTGGCCAACCAGTTCGGCTGGATCGTGGCCGAGATGGGACGCCAGCCCTGGATCGTCTACGGTGTCCTGAAAACCTCCGATGCGGTGTCCAGGTCGGTGAGCGTTTCCCAGGTCATGGGCTCGTTGGTGGGCTTTGTTCTGCTCTACGGGTTTCTCGGCGTGATCGACATCTACCTGCTGGCGAAATTCGCCCGCAAGGGGCCGGACAATGACCTTTCGGCCATCATCAAACCACGCGGTCAGGAGGCATAACATGGAATTTCAGATTATCTGGTTCGTGCTCTGGGGGGTCCTCTGGGGTGTCTATTTCATGCTCGACGGTTTCGTCATGGGCGCTGGCATCCTGCACAACGTGCTCGGCACCACAGACGGTGAGAAGCGGGTCATGATAAATACCATCGGCCCGGTCTGGGATGGCAACGAGGTCTGGCTCGTCACCGCCGGTGGCGCGACGTTCGCCGCTTTTCCGACCACCTATGCCCTCATGTTCAGTTATCTCTACACGGCCCTGCTGCTGCTTCTCTTCGCCCTCATTGTCCGCGGAGTATCCTACGAGTTCCGTGGCAAGGAGGATGGCGATGGCTGGAAAAAGGGGTGGGACCTGGCGATCATGGTCGGCAATTTCCTTCCGGCGCTCCTGTTCGGTGTCGCCTTTGGCAATATTTTCGCCGGTCTTCCCATGGATGCCGCCGGTTACCACGGTTCGCTCCTGTACCTGCTCAACCCCTACGGCCTGTTGACCGGCGTATTGTTCGTCCTTCTCTTCCTCGTCCATGGTGCCCTCTACTTGGCGGTCAAGACGACCGGCGACCTGAGCAGCCGGGCCCGGGCGACCGCGGCCAGGATCTGGCCGGCCCTCCTTGTGGTGGCGGTGGCCTTCCTGGCGTACACAAGATTCGCTACGCGGCTCTACGACAACTATCTCGCCACCCCCTTTCTCTTCGTCGTGCCGCTTTGCGCCGTAGCCGCACTTCTCGGCATCAGGCTGTTTCTCGTCAAGGGAAAACCGCTCATTGCCTTCGCCGCTTCTTGCCTGACGATTCTCCTGGTTGTGGGGACAGGGTTGGTGGGGCTTTTCCCCAACCTCATCCCGTCCAATCTCGATCCTGCGTACAGCCTGACCATAGTCAACTCGTCCTCAAGCCTCTATACTTTGAAGATAATGACGGTCGTGGCGTTTATCTTCGTCCCCATCGTGATCGCCTACAAAATCTGGGTGTACCGGGTTTTTCGCGGGACCGTCAGCATCGACGAGGTGATGGCCGACAAACAGGCCTATTGAAAACGGCAGAACAAGTTTGCCTCATGCTCCATTGCTTCACAGGCCCATGTGCCGGCAGGTCCACGAAAGGACGCCGGTTCATGGGCTTTTCTTGCGGTTCTGGGAATTTGTTTGTTTAGTTGAGCTTTTGCCCAGGTGTGGTTAAATTATAGTTGTTTAACAAAACATGCTGTCAAGGAGGTCGCTATGAGATGGGAGCGTTGGGTCGGTGCGGTCATGACATTGTTTGTTGCCAGTGGCATAGCCTGGGGGGCGGATGATCTGCTGAAGCAGTCCCAGGTGATGTTTAAGCCGATACCCCCCTCGGCTCCCGCGCTTAAAGGGAACAAGCAGACGCCGGCGAAGCTTCTGCTCGGCAAGATGCTCTATTTCGATCCGCGCCTTTCCTCATCCAATCTCATCAGCTGCAACACGTGCCACAACGTCGGTCTCGGAGGAGGCGACCTTCAGGAAACCTCAGTCGGACATGGCTGGCAGAAGGGGCCTCGCAATGCGCCGACTGTTCTTAATGCGGTGTTCAATGTTGCCCAGTTCTGGGACGGCCGCGCCAAGGACCTGATGGAGCAGGCCAAGGGACCGGTGCAGGCATCGGTGGAGATGAACAACAAACCGGAACGGGTCGTAGAGACCCTCAAGAGCATTCCCGAGTATGTGGCCCTCTTCACCAAGGCTTTTCCCGACCAGAAGGACCCGTTGACTTTCGATAATATGGCAAAGGCCATCGAGGTGTTCGAAGCGACCCTTCTCACCCCCGATGCACCGTTCGACCGTTATCTCAAGGGTGACCGGAAGGCTCTTGGTGCCAGGGAACAGGAAGGGCTCCGGCTCTTCATTGACAAGGGTTGCGGTGCGTGTCATAACGGTGTGAATGTTGGTGGTGGCGGATATTTCCCCTTCGGTCTCGTGGAGAAACCGGCCGGAGAGATACGGCCGGTTGCGGATACGGGGCGTTTTAAAGTCACCCACACGGCCAGCGATGAATATGTCTTCAGGTCTCCCCCCCTCCGGAACATCAACCTTACCCCACCCTATTTCCATTCCGGGAAGGTCTGGAAGCTAGATGAGGCGGTGGCGATCATGGGGTCGTCTCAACTCGGCATCAAGTTGAACGATGACGAGGTGGGCAAAATCGTGGCTTTCCTCGGTACCCTGACCGGTCGTCAGCCGAAGGTGGAATATCCGATCCTCCCTCCCAATGGCCCGACGACTCCCCGGCCGCTCCTCCAGTGAGCTGAGAAGCCCGTTCCGTACACGGTCGAATGAGCTGTGCCGAGCGCGTACGGAACGGGTGATGATTTTGGCGGCATTTCACCTCAACCACTTCTGAAATGTCCCGGCCATCGAAACGCAAATAAGTGCTTGCATTTTCTGTCATCCCATGCTAGAAACTATCCTACATGTTACTGTTCACTAAAAGTGAGCTCCTCCGGCTCGCTTTTTTTTATGGGAAAAATCGTCATGAGCAAAGTTGATGTGGCAACCAGGGTTACGGATTTGGCCCAGTCACTCCTTGCCTCCCAAGGGCTTGAGCTTGTGGAGCTTGAGTACAAGAAGGAGGGGCGCGACATGGTTCTGCGCCTCTTCATCGACAGGGAGGGTGGCGTGAACCTTGATGACTGCGCCTCGGTCAGCAGGGAGTTGTCGGAGCTTCTTGACGTGGAAGACGTGATTCCGGGGCACTACAGCCTGGAGGTTTCTTCACCCGGCCTCAACCGCCCCCTGAAAAAGCCGGAGGACTACGAGCGTTACAGGGGAAGGCTCATCAAGGTCAGGACCTACGATCTCCTGGCGGACGACGGCGGGAACCATCGCAAGACCTTTCTTGGCGAGCTGCTTGGGCTGGAAGACGGGATGATCCGTATTCGGCTTAACGAAGGGCAGACCGCAGCCATCCCCCTCGACAAGGTGGCCAAGGCCAACCTGGAATTTGAATTTTAGACAAACATCACTTACGAAAGAATCAAGGAGACAGGACCGTGGAGACGAATTTCAATCTCAAGCATACCATCGATCAGATCGTCAAGGAGAAGGGTATTGACAAGGCGATCGTGCTGGAAGCTCTGGAACAGGCCGTTTTGACGGCAGCCAATAAGAAATTCCGCAACACCCGCGACCTGGAAGCCCACTATAACGAAGAAGCGGGTGAGGTTGAGCTGTTCGAGTTCGTCACCGTGGTTGACGAAGTGCAGGATTCCTATAAGGAGATCGACCTGGACGAGGCCCGCGAGATCGACTCCGAGGTGCAGGTCGGCGATTCTCTCGGGATGAAAATGGATGCCAGCGGTTTTTCCCGCATTGCGGCCCAGACCGCCAAGCAGGTCATTATCCAGAGGGTCCGGGAGGCGGAGCGGGAGACGATCTTCAACGAATTCCGGGACCGGGTCGGCGAACTGATCAATGGCGTGGTGCGTCGTTTCGAGAAGGGGGAGCTGATCGTCGATCTCGGCCGTGCCGAAGCGGTACTCTCCCACAAAGAGCAGGCTCCTCGCGAGGTCTACCGCCAGGGTGACCGGATCAAAGCACTTATCACCGATCTCCGCATGACCACCAAGGGACCCCAGATACTCCTTTCCCGTAGCCATCCCAACGTCCTTGCCAAGATGTTCGAAGCGGAAGTGCCGGAGATTGCCGAAGGGATCGTGGAGGTCATGGGGGTCGTGCGGGAGCCGGGGAGCCGTTCCAAGATTGCCGTCTACTCCCATGACTCGGACGTCGATCCGGTCGGCGCCTGCGTCGGGATGCGGGGAAGCCGGGTGCAGAACGTGGTCTCCGAACTGCGGGGGGAAAAAATCGACATCATCCCCTGGTCGGAAGACGTGGCCCGCTTTGCCTGTAACGCCCTGGCTCCGGCTGTGGTGACCAAGGTGTACGTGGATGACGAGAACCGGGCCATGGAGATCATCGTCGCCGATGACCAGCTTTCCCTCGCCATCGGCAAGCGGGGTCAGAATGTCCGTCTTGCTGCCAGGCTGACCGGCTGGCGGATCGACATCAAGAGCGAAACCAGGGCTGCCGAAGCCGAACTCCAGCAGTACGCCTCCTTTGATGGTGCTGCTGTCGAGGAAGAGGAAGAGCAGGAAGCTGCTTCTGGCGAGGCTGTTGAAGTTACGGAAGTTGCCGGGGAGCAGGCGGAAGAGTAACTGATGAACGAAACCGGTCCCCAGAGGAGTTGCATCGGCTGTCGTACCGTGCGGGACAAGCGTGATCTGTTGCGCTTCGTGCTTGCCCCGGACCGGATGCTGGTGCCGGATTTGCAGGGGAAGCTTCCGGGGCGCGGCGCTTACACCTGCATGAGCAAATCCTGTCTGCTGACGGCAGCGACCAGAAATCAATTCTCCCGGGTTTTCAAGGGGGAAGCCCGTTTCGGTTCGCCGTCTGAACTGGTGGATATGGTGACGACCCGTCTGGAAGAACGGATCGGGGCGTACCTGGCTCTTGCCAACAAGGCGGGTAAGGTGGCGTCTGGCACGGACAACGTACTGGCTCTGCTGAAACGGAAGGCTCCCGGGCTGGTATTTATTGCCGACGACCTGTCGCCGGACAGCAGAGAGAAGATTGCCCGCCAGGCGGAACATGCGGGGGTCGAACTCTGCGTCATGTTTCCCAAGGAACGGCTGGGTCAATTGCTCGGTAAGGAACTGCGGGGCGTGGTGGCGATTGAGCAGGGTGGCTTCATCGCACCAATGAGGAACGAGTTGAACAGGTACAGGAATTTCTTGGAGGGGGGCGCGCATACATGACTAAAATCCGCGTACATGAACTGGCTCAGCAGCTGGGGATAGACAACAAGGAGCTTATGGCCAAGCTGCAGGCCATGGGAATCGAGGTGAAGAGCCATATGTCGGTTATTGAAGAAGCGGATGCCAATAAACTCAAGGTCCCTCCGACCGTAAAAGAGGTTTCCAAGGAAGAGGTGAGGGTGACGACGACGCTCATCAGACGGCGTGCCAAGGTCGTTGAAGCACCTGCTCCGGAACCGGTTGCGGTGGAAGTTGCACCTGCCAAGGAAGAGCCTGCCGTTGAGATTGCTCAACCGGCGCCTGTCGTGGTTGCCGTCGAGCCGAAAGCGCCTCCCGCACCAGTCGTCGAACCTGAACAGCCGAAAGCTGAGCCTGTTGTGGAACCCGTGGCGGAACAACCGCTGGATAAGCCGACCGCTAATCGGGCAAAGATCCTCGGTCATGTGGAAATCCCCGGGCTGAAACCTGCCGAGAAACCGCACGAGCGGCGCGAATACCAGCACGCCCCTGCTGCCGGGCGTCCTGCTCCCGGCAGTCGGCCTGCTCCGGGTGCCCGTCCTTCTGCTCCCGGTGCTCGCCCGATGCCAGGCGGTCGTCCCGATCGTGGTCCCGCTGACAGGGGAGCTGCCGGAGGGGCACCAGGGAGGCCGACAGCGCCTGCGCCGGTGGAAATGCCCGGAAACGGTGGTGACCGCAAGAAAGGGCGTAAAGGGAAAGACGCACCGGTATCCGATGCCGCGAAGGGTGCGAAAAAGAGCGTGCCGACTGCCAAAAAGAAGGATACCTTTTCCAGGGTAGATGTCATTGAGAAACGGGAGCGGGTTTTCGAGCCCGGGTTCCGCCCCGGCAAAGGGAAGCGGCGGGAAAAGGAGCGCGCTCCCGAGGGGAGAAAGACCGAAATTACCACCCCCAAGGCCATAAAGCGGATTATCAAGATCTCAGAAACCATTACCGTGGGTGAACTGGCGAAACGGATGGGGGTGAAGGCGAACGACCTGATCCGCGTCCTGATGAAAATGGGGTTGATGGCGACCATTAACCACCCCCTCGATATGGATACCGCAACACTCCTTGCCACCGAGTTCGGTTACGAGATAGAGAACGTAGCGATCGATCTGGACGAGATGATGGAAACGACCCCCGATGCGCCGGAAAGCCTGGTGAAACGGCCTCCTGTGGTGACTATCATGGGGCACGTCGATCACGGCAAGACCTCGCTTCTCGACGCCATCCGCGAAGCAAATGTCATTGCCGGCGAAGCGGGCGGAATTACCCAGCACATCGGTGCCTATGACGTGGAGCTCAACGGGCGCAAGATTACCTTCCTCGACACTCCGGGTCATGAAGCATTCACCGCTATGCGGGCTCGCGGAGCCAAGGTCACCGATATCGTCATCCTTGTGGTGGCGGCGGACGACGGGGTCATGCCCCAGACCCGCGAGGCGATCAACCACTCCAAGGCAGCTGGGGTGCCGATCATTGTCGCCATCAACAAGGTCGACAAGCCCGAGGCCAAGCCGGAGCGGGTCAAGCAGGAACTGACCGAGCACGGCCTGGTATCGGAAGAGTGGGGTGGCGACACGACGATGGTTGAAGTGTCGGCAAAAAAACGGCTCAACCTGGAAGAATTGCTGGAAATGGTCCTCCTCCAGGCCGACGTGATGGATCTCAAGGCGAACCCCGACAAGGAGGCGCGTGGCACCATCGTTGAGGCCAAGCTGGACAAGGGACGCGGGCCGGTTGCGACCGTCCTGGTTCAGGAAGGGACTCTGAAGCTGGGAGATTACTGCGTGGTCGGCATCCATTCCGGCCGGGTTCGCGCCATGCAGAACGACCGGGGGGATAAGGTTATCGAAGCCGGCCCCGCTATGCCGGTCGAAGTGATCGGCCTTTCCGGTGTTCCCGATGCCGGCGATATTTTCGTTGCCATGAAGGACGAGAAGCAGGCGAAAGAGATTGCGACCCTGCGGCAGATAAAACAGCGGGAGGTGGAGCTGGCCAAACACAGCAAGCTTTCGCTGGAGCAGCTCTACGAGAAGATCCAAAAGGGAGAGGTCAAGGACCTCAACGTCATCGTCAAAGGGGACGTGCAGGGTTCGGTGGAAGCGGTCGGCGAGTCGCTGCGCAAGCTCTCCACCGACGCGGTGCGGCTCAATGTCCTCCATTCCGCGGTCGGCGCGGTTACCGAAACCGACGTCAACCTGGCCACTGCCTCCAACGCCATTATCATCGGCTTCAATGTACGGCCAGAAGTGAAGGCGCAGGGACTTGCCGAGAAGGAAGGAGTCGATATCCGGCTCTACAACGTCATTTACGATGCGGTTGAGGACGTTAAAAAAGCGATGGAAGGCCTGCTGGAGCCAACCTTGCGGGAAAAATACCTGGGAAGAGCCGAGATTCGGGAGACCTTCTCCGTACCGAAAGTCGGCATGGTCGCCGGCTGTTACGTCCAGGACGGCAAGGTGCTCCGCAACGCCCAGGTCCGCCTGCTACGGGACAATGTGGTCATCTACCAGGGGAAAATGTCCAGCCTGCGTCGTTTCAAGGACGACGTGAAGGAGGTTGCAACCGGCTACGAATGCGGTATCGGCCTGGAGAACTACAACGATCTCAAGATCGGCGACATCATTGAGGCCTTCGAAATCGAGAAGGTCGCGACAAAACTGTAACTGCCGGGACGAGGGACCAGGGATCAGTAAAATCAGTGATTTTGCCGATCTCCGGTCCCGGGTCCCCGGTCCTGGAATTCTTATGTTCAAACGATCCGAAAAAGTTGCCGAGGCGGTGCACGAACTGGTTTCCGAACTGCTCGTGAAGGGGTTGAAGGACCCTCGCATCGGTTTTGTCACCATAACGGGGGTCAAGGTTACCGATGATCTCCACCTGGCGAAGGTTTATTTTACCGTCATCGGCAGCGATGAGGAAAAGAAGGCCACCCGGGCGGGCCTGAACAGTTCCCGGGGTTTTGTTCGCAAGGAGATGGGGAAAAAGTTCCGGATGAGGTACGTGCCGGACGTGGAGTTCATCTACGACGAGTCGGTGGAGTACGGCATGCGCATCGAATCCATTCTCAAGGAAATCAGCAGCGGAGAACCGGGTAATGATTGAGCAGATCATCGCGGAAATTGCTGCCGGCAGCAATTTTCTCGTCACCACCCACGAAAGCCCCGACGGCGATGCAGTCGGCTCTTCCCTTGCCCTTGCCAATTATCTGCGACGGCTCGGCAAGGATGTGACGGTCCACTACTGTGATCCCGTTCCTGACATCTACCGGTTCCTGCCGTTGGCGGACACCGTCCTTTCAAGCATACCGGACCGGGATTTCGACGTCTGCTTCGTTCTCGATGTGGGGGAGTTTCGCCGTGCCGGCAAGGAGCTGGCCGGATTCAAGCGGATCAGTAAATTTATCAATATCGACCACCACCTGAACTGCGAGGAATTCGGAGCACTGAACCTCATCGATTCCCAAGCGTGCGCCACCGGCGCGCTGATATACCGGATCATGAAAGCGGCCGGCCATGAGGTCGATTATGATACGGCCCTCTGCATCTATACGGCGATTATTACCGATACCGGCTCCTTTCGGTATTCCAACTCGAACCCCGAGGCCTTCGCCATCTCCGGTGAGATGATCGCACGGGGAGTTAATGCCTGGTTCATTGCGGAGCAGCTCTATGAAAGCCAGCCCCGCCAGCGACTGGAGCTTCTGGCCCTTTCCCTTGCAACGCTGGAAGTTTCGCCGCGCGGCGATCTCGCTGCCATTGCGGTTACCTTGGACATGTACGAGAAGACTGGCACGAATGCCGAGCTGACCGACGGTTTCGTGAATTATCCCCGCTCGATCCGGGGGGTGGAAGTGGCGGTCTTCTTCCGGGAGATCAATCCGGGATTCTACAAGGTCGGTTTCCGTTCCAAGGGGAAGGTTGATGTTTCGTCACTGGCTGCCAATTTCGGCGGCGGTGGCCATCATAACGCAGCGGGATGCAACATGGCCGGGACGCTGGACGAGGTGAAACAGACCGTCTTTGCCCGCCTCCAGCACGTTATGTGAGCATGGACGGATTTCTGGTCGTTGACAAGCCGGCGGGGATGACGTCCCACGACGTCGTCGCCCGGGTGCGGCGTATCCTGGGCCAGAAGAAGGTCGGTCATACCGGGACGCTTGATCCCTTTGCCACAGGAGTTCTGCCGATCGCCCTGGGTGAGGGTACCAAGGCCATCCCTTTTCTGGACGAATCGCGCAAGGAATACCGTGCAGTCATGCGCCTGGGTGAGGCAACCGACACCCAGGACCTGACCGGTCAGGTGGTTTCCCATGGGGACTGGTGCCAGTTGACGCCAGACCGGATCGAGGCCGTTGCCCGGCTCTTTGTCGGCGCCATCAGCCAGGTACCCCCAATGTTTTCGGCGCTCAAACGGAATGGTGTCCCCCTGTACAAGCTTGCCCGCCAGGGAGCTGAAGTCGAGCGTCAACCGCGGGACATCGAGATATTCTCCTTGGTCCTCGAACGGATTGAGCTTCCCGACGTTGTCTTTTCCGTTAGCTGTTCTCGCGGCACCTACGTGAGGACTTTGGCAGCCGATATCGGCGAACGCCTTGGCTGTGGTGCCCATCTCCGCGAACTGCGGCGAACCCGTAGTGGACCTTTTGTCATCGCGGATACCGTGACCCTCGAACAACTGGCAGAGGCGGCAGCGTCCGGCAAGCTTGATTCCTTGGTTGTTTCCCCGCTGGCGGCACTTTCGCCGTTACCGGAATTCCCGCTGACTGAACGGGGGGCGGCAAAGATCGGCAACGGGATCGTTCCCGATGGCGACGACCTGGAAACCGGCCGGGACGTGACACTGTCTGGTGGCCGGGTGCGGCTCTCCCACGGGGGGCGACTGGTGGCGGTGGCCGAAGCTGCAGTAGCGGATGGCGGAAGACACGCACAAATCCAGCGGCTTTTGAGAGTGTTTCACTAGGTTTGCCCTTTACATGTACCGGTCTTTGTGGTAAAAGACTTGATGCACCGAAAAACAACGATGCCTGACCGGGCCGTTGATTATATTCAACTACTATGAACGATGAAAGGGGGTGTGACCAGATGCTGGTAACCCAGAAAAAGCAGGAAATTATCAATACCTATAAGCTGCATGACAGCGACACCGGGTCTCCTGAAGTGCAGATTGCCATTCTGACCGAGCGGATCACGTACCTGACCGAGCATTTCAAGATTCACAAGAAGGATCACCACAGCCGCCGCGGTCTGCTGAAGATTGTCGGCCAGAGACGACGGCTCCTCGATTACCTGAAAAGCAAAGATGTGGAAAGATACAAGGTCGTCATCGAGAAACTCGGCATAAGAAGGTAAGAAAAGGCAGTATATCTCTGGCGTCTGTCAGGGATATATTGCCTTTGCTTTTTTTCACCAATGGGCTGCAAGGCCCATTTATTTTGTTGGGGGCGTGGATCGAGCAGCCAAGCCGGCAGGTTTTGCTGTTGCATCGACGGCCCCAACTGCCAACAATCAAGGCTAGAGGAGACCGTAACAAGATGGAACAAAAAGTACAGGTAGAATTCAGTGGCAGGACCATAACCATCGCTACCGGCAAGATGGCAAAGCAGGCCAACGGCGCGGTGGTCGTGAGTTGTGGCGACACCATGGTGCTGGTGACGGCGGTGGCGACCAAGACGGCGAAGGAGGGGCAGGATTTCTTCCCCCTGACTGTCAATTATCAGGAGAAGGCCTATGCGGGAGGTAAGATCCCCGGTGGCTTCTTCAAGCGCGAAGCACGCCCGTCGGACAATGAGACCCTCACCTGCCGGCTCATCGACCGGCCGATCCGGCCGCTTTTCCCCGAGAACTTCCTCAACGACACCCAGATCATGGCCACGGTCATCTCTGCGGACAAGGACAACGACCCCAGTATCCTTTCCATGATCGGCGCCTCAGCCGCCCTGGAAGTCTCCGATATCCCCTTCTTCGGCCCCATCGCAGGTGTGAAGGTGGGCCGGGTCGATGGGGAATTCGTGGCCAACCCGACTGCAGAGCAGCTGGAAATGAGCGACATCGAGATCGTCGTCGCAGCCAGTAAAGATGCCATCTGCATGGTAGAAGGTGGTGCGGCGATCGTACCCGAAGAAGTCATGCTGGAGGCGATCTTTTTCGGTCATGCCGCAGTTCAGCCCATCCTGGCTGCTCAGGAAGAGTTGAAGAAGAAAGCTGGCGTCCCCAAGCGGGAGATCACTCCCCCGGTAGTTGACGAGGCTCTCAGGGCCCGTGTTTCCGACCTGGCCTACGCAAAGATGAAGGAAGCCGTCAGGATCAAGACCAAGGGTGAGCGTCACGACCGGATCGATGCCATTACCGGTGAGGTTCTGGAGGCGCTGCTCCCCGACTACGAGGGGCGCGCGAAGGAAATCAAGGGAATCCTCGGCGATTTCGAATACATCCTGGTGCGCGAGCATATCATCAAGGACGGCGAGCGGATCGATGGGCGGGACACTAAGACCATCCGGCCGATTACGACCGAGGCCAGCCTGCTCCCCCGTGCCCATGGCTCGGCGCTCTTCACCCGGGGTGAGACTCAGGCCCTGGTTGCTGCTACTCTCGGGACCTCCAGCGACGAACAACGGATCGATTCACTCTACGGTGAAAGCAAGAAGCGTTTTCTCCTTCACTACAACTTCCCGCCGTTCTCGGTGGGTGAAACGAGTTTCCGGCTCGGACCTGGCCGCCGCGAGATCGGCCACGGCGCCCTTGCCGAACGGGCCTTGGCACGGGTACTTCCCAAGCACGATGACTTTCCCTACACCATCCGTATCGTTTCCGATACCCTGGAGAGCAACGGTTCCTCGTCTATGGCCACGGTCTGCGGCGGGTCCCTGTCCATGATGGATGCCGGTATCCCCATATGCGCTCCGGTGGCCGGCATCGCCATGGGGCTCATAAAAGAAGGGGACGATGTTGCCATCCTCTCCGACATCCTCGGTGACGAGGACCACCTGGGGGACATGGACTTCAAGGTAGCCGGCACTGCCGAAGGTGTCACCGCCCTCCAGATGGACATCAAGATTACCGGCGTTTCCAAGGAGATCATGAAGAAGGCCCTCGCCCAGGCCCGGGAAGGACGGCTCCATATACTTGGCAAGATGGCGGAGACCCTTTCCGCATCACGTCCCGACCTTTCAACCTACGCACCGCGCATCACCACCATCTGGGTAAAGACCGACAAGATCCGCGACGTCATCGGTTCCGGCGGCAAGAACATTCGCGGGATCACCGAGGCGACTGGCGTTTCCATCGACATCGAGGATAGCGGCAAGATCAACATCGCGAGCCACGACAAGGCCGCCTGCGACCTGGCCATCAAGATGATCCGGGACCTGACCGCCGAGGCTGAAGAAGGCAAACTCTACATGGGGACTGTCAGAAAGGTCATGGAGTTCGGCGCCTTCGTGGAGATTTTCCCGGGAACCGATGGTCTGGTGCACATCTCCGAACTGGACAAAGAGCGAGTCAAGAACGTCACCGATATCCTGAACGAAGGGGACAAGGTCCTCGTCAAGTGTATCGGTATAGACAAGCAGGGGAAAATCAAACTCTCCCGCAAGGAAGCCCTTGGGGCAACCCTGCCGGAAAACTGAACCGCCGGCACTCCGCCCGGAAGTTGACAGGAAGAGGCGGCGATGCATATCGCCGCCTCTTTTTTCGGTTAACGGCGGGGACGTATCCATTGACCGCGTGGAAATTTATCCGTTACACGGTATAGTAGACCTATGATCAATAAAACCATTCTGGATAGCGGCATCCGGGTTATTACCGAGCAGATGCCCCACGCCCATTCCGTTTCCATCGGCATCTGGGTGGCCAACGGTTCCCGCCATGAGCTTCCTGGTCTGAACGGCGTCGCCCATTTCATCGAACATCTCATGTTCAAGGGGACGGAACATCGCAGTGCCTTGGATATTGCCCGGGAGATAGATTCGATGGGAGGGGTGCTGAACGCCTTTACTAGCCGCGAATACGTCTGCTACTATGCCAAGGTGCTCGACGCGTTTCTCCCCCGGGCTATTGACCTTCTGGCCGATATCTTCCTTAATTCCCGTTTCGACAGCGATGAGATAGAAAAGGAACGCAAGGTCATTCTCCAGGAGATCGGCATGCTGGAGGATAATCCGGACGATTACATTCACGACCTGTTCCACCAGAATTTCTGGCGTGGTCATCCCCTTGGCATGTCCATCATCGGCAGCGAGGAGAGCGTCAACGGCCTTACCCGCTCATCGATTGTCGACTACAAGGATACGATGTACCGGGCGGAGGACATTATTGTTACCGCCGCCGGCAATGTCAGCCATAAAAAGCTTCTCGAACTGCTGAACGGCCTTTTCACTGCCATCGCCGGAGGGAGCGGACGGACTGATTGCCAGCAACCGGTCTATGAGAAAAAGGTAGAACTTATCCACAGAGAGCTTGAGCAGGTACACATTTGCCTCGGGAGCCGTGGCCCGGCCCAGAACCACCCTCAGCGGTTCTCCGCCTTTATCCTCAACACCATCCTGGGAGGGAGCATGAGTTCACGCCTGTTCCAGGAGGTACGGGAGAAACTCGGCCTTGTCTACTCCATCTATTCATACATGGCTTCCCATTCCGATGCCGGTTCCCTGGTCATTTATGCCGGGACGAGCCGTGAGCGCTGTACGGATGTGCTGGAGATCATCCTGCGTGAACTCAGACGCCTGAAAGAGGAACCGGTTTCACAGGTTGAACTGGATTCTGCTCGCGAACAATTGAAGGGGAACCTTCTCCTTTCCCTTGAAAGCAGCGACAACCGCATGTCAAAGCTGGCAAAAAACGAGATCTATTTCGGATGCTACCAGCCTATAGCCGAAATCATGGACGGTTTCGACCGGGTCACCTTGGAAAGCCTGCTCCAACTAAGCCATGAATTCCTCGATGATGCCAGCTTTACTCTGGAAATGATGGGGAAGCTGGACGACGTTAACCTTACGACCGCGGATATCACGCTCTAGATGCCTCCGATGACCGACGATTCAACGAAAATTCCGGTACGGATCAAGCGGGTGAGGGGGGGGGGCAATCCTCTCCCCCACTACATGACCCATCATGCCGCCGGCATGGACCTCTATGCAGATTTGGCCGCTGACGTGGTGCTCCGACCAGGGGAGCGCTTCCTCGTTACTACCGGCATCGCCATTGCCCTTCCTGCCGGGTACGAAGCTCAGGTGCGCCCCCGGAGCGGTCTGGCCCTCAGGCACGGCATCGCCTTGGTCAATTCCCCCGGCACCATCGACGCGGATTATCGTGGAGAGATCGGGGTGATTGTCATCAACCACGGTATCGATCCGTTCACTATAAAGAGTGGCGAACGGATCGCCCAACTGGTGGTGGCGCAAGTCTGCCGCGCGTTATTGGTAGAGGTCAACGACCTTGACGAGACCCGTCGTGGTGACGGTGGTTTCGGTCATACGGGGCGATGACGGTGTGAATTTGCCAGGGCTGTTCACTTTTGCATGAAAAGGAATGACGATGAATGATCCGCGGATTGCCAGGCTGGCAGAAGTTCTGGTCAACTATTCCACCCGGGTGAAAAAGGGTGATGTGGTGCTTATCAGCGCCAGTGGCTTCGAGGCGGCACCACTCGTCAAGGAGCTTTACCTCCAGTGTCTCGGCAAGGGGGCTCGCTATGTGGAGTACGATTTTTCCCTTCCCGAACTGAGCCGCCATTTCTATAACCGTGCCAGCAGGGAGCAGTTGACCTATTTCCCCCAGCACAAGCTCGACTTCATGAAAAAGGTGAACGTCTTTATCGCCATCTCCGCCGGCGACAATTCCATGGCCCTGGCCAAGGCGCGGCAGGAGGGGATGATCGAGTACGCCAAGGTGGTCAGGCCGATCAGCGACTGGCGGGTCGAGCACACCCGCTGGGTCATCACCCGGTATCCAACCCACGGTGCTGCCCAGGAAGCCAAGATGAGCCTGGAGGAGTACGAGGATTACCTCTTCGCTGCCTGCTGTATCGATTGGTCGCAGGAGTCGCGGAAACAGGACAAGCTGAAGAAGCTGATGGACAAGGCCGACCGGGTCCGGATCGTTGCATCCGATACCGATCTTTCCTTCAGCATCAAGGGACTTCCCGGCATCAAGTGCGACGGGCGGTTCAACATACCTGACGGCGAGGTATTCACCGCACCGGTCAAGGAATCGGTGGAAGGGCATATCACCTACAACTGCCCCACCCTGTACCAGGGGAAGGAGTTTACTTCTGTCCGGCTGGAGTTCCGCAAGGGGAAGATCGTCAAAGCCACATCCCCCGGCATGGACGGGGAGCTCAACAGGATTCTCGATACCGATCCCGGTGCCCGCTATGTCGGTGAGTTTGCCATTGGCGTGAACCCCGGCATTACGGAGCCGATGAGGAACATCCTCTTCGACGAGAAGATTTTCGGCTCGATCCATTTTACTCCCGCCCAGTGTTACGACGAGTGTGACAACGGCAACCGCTCGGCAGTCCACTGGGACATGGTGAAGCTGCTCAAGGGGGACGGGGAGATATGGTTCGACACTACCCTTATCCAGAAGGATGGCCGGTTCGTGCACAAGAGCCTGCTCGACCTCAACCCGCGTGATTGACATGCTACTGGCGATAAATCCGGATAATCCGCAGGAACGGCTGATTGCCAAGGTTGTAGAGGTGCTGGAGAGTGGAGGCATCATTGCCTATCCCACCGACACGACCTACGGCATCGGTTGCAGTATCTTCAACAAAAAGGGGATCGAGCGGATATACCTCCTCAAGCAGCGTGAGAAGAAAAAACCCTTTTCGTTCATATGTTCCGATCTCTCCGAAGTTGCCCGCTATGCCAAGGTGAGCAATTATGCCTTCAAGGTTATGAAGCGCCTCCTGCCGGGCCCCTATACCTTCGTCATGGAAGCCTCCTCCATTGTTCCCGATCTCGTGCAGACCAAACAGAAGACCGTCGGGATCAGGATTCCCGACAATCCGATCTGCCTCTCCCTGGTACAGAAGCTCGGTCATCCCATCATTACCACCAGTGCCAACCTTTCGGGTGAAGAACCGATAGGCGATCCCTTCCTCGTCGAACAGTCTATGGGGAAGCAGCTCGACCTCATTGTCGACGGGGGGTTCCTGTCAGCCGAGGTGAGTTCGGTAGTCAGCCTGGTGGGTGGTGTCCCCGAAGTGCTTCGCAAGGGGATGGGGGACGTGAGCTGGTGCGTTTGAAAGGCTGCCTCATTACATGAACACACGTACTGTCAAGTCGGGTCTGAACCTGATAATTGCCGGCATAGTCGCCATTACTCTCGCCACGTTCTTCAACAACGACGTCACCCAGCTTCTTTCACTCACGGTCTCGGGACAGAAACGTTTTATTGCGCTCGGACTCTTTTGTGGTGGCCTTTGCAGTGGTCTGGGAATCATGATTGCCCTTGCAGGAGTACTCCGCAGTGGGACGGACAATCGCGTGAGGCTCGCACGCACCATTCTGGTTCTCGTTGCAGCTATAGCGCTTTTTTTTGCCCTTTTCTTCCGAAGTATCAATTCACCTCATCAACCTCCGCTCAGACCGGGTGAGACAATAATCATCTGATGGCCCGCGTCGTAATCAAACAACTGGGCTGATGGCTTCGTCGGAGGTTACTCAACGCACGTTTCCGCATGTCTATGTCGCCCCCTTCTTGCCGGCTGGTTCTGATTTTTATTGCTCCACGATGTGAGACAAACAGTGGTTTGCCAGGCGTCGAGGACGACATCCTTTCTTCTTGCAAATTACGGGTGAATAGGGTATTAGAAATGTGCCCGCAACTGGGGACTTGGCATACCCTAGTGACTGATTTTCCTTGACAAAAACTTCCCCATCTATATACTGGAAAGCTTTGGATGCGGCGCTACGGGTTATTAAGTGAAAATTCGCGTACATGACATAAAAGACAAAGAGCTGGTGCTTGTCGGTGAGGAGCAGGTCGTCGATTACCCGACCCTGCATGCAATGGAGACGGCCGGCGAATGCCGTTTTGTGAAGCCGCTCTCCGTAAGCCTCACCATCATCAGGGAATATGACCATATAAGGGTTCATGGTAGCGTGGCAACTTCCGTTGGTATGGGGTGTTCCCGCTGTCTTGGTGAAACCGTGCATGATGTGGCGTCGGCATTTACCATCTTCTATTCAAAGGACACAGGGCTGCCTCAGGACGAAGAAGAGGTTGAACTGGCCGAGGAAGATCTCATATCGGCTACCTATGAAGGGGAAGAAATAGATTTTTCCGCCGAGATTGCCGAGCAGGTGCTGCTGGCAATTCCCTTCAAGCCTCTTTGCCGGGAGGATTGCCGGGGGCTTTGTGGCAACTGTGGTGCAGACCTGAATGTGGCCGAATGCGGCTGCGACCGGCAGGGCATTAATCCGAAATTCAGCGCCTTGAAGAACTTCAAGGCAGAAAAGTAAAGGAGAACTACCATGGCAGTACCTAAGAAGAAAACGTCCAAGTCCCGCAAGAATATGAGAAGGGCACATGATTTCCTTACCCCGCCCAATGCTTCGACCTGCCCCCAGTGCAAGGCCCCCAAACTTCCCCACCGTGCCTGTCCTTCCTGCGGCACCTATAAAGGCAAAGAAGTTCTGAAGGCAGAAGATCTGTAAGTTTGTTGTCCCGGCCCTCCCGGCCGGACAGCCATGCCTAGGGGTCATATGAGAGTTGCTGTTGATGCGATGGGTGGCGATAACGCTCCGGTTGTCGAAGTTGAAGGGGCTGTAGCCGCTGTGAGGGAATTTGGCATTCCCGTTACTCTGGTGGGCGATACCGACAGGCTTCGTCAAGAACTTGCAAAACACGATTGCAAGGGGCTTGATATCGTTGTACACCACGCAAGCGAAGTTGTGGGGATGCACGATTCACCGTCGGATGCCGTAAGGAAGAAAAAAGACTCTTCCATCCGGGTCGCCTTTGAACTGGTGAAGGCAGGAAAAGCGGCTGCAGTGGTGAGTGCCGGCAACTCCGGTGCGACCATGGCGGCAGGGATGTTCGTACTCAAGCGCCTTCCCGGTATTGACCGACCGGCCATAGCCCAAGTTTTCCCCACGCTGCGCGATCGCACACTGGTGCTGGATGTGGGGGGGAATGTGGATTGCAAACCGCTCAACCTTGTCCAGTTTGCCATCATGGGGGAGGTGTACGCACGTTCCGTGATGGGGATTGCCACCCCCCGCATCGGCCTGCTTTCCAACGGTGAAGAGGAGAGTAAAGGGAACGACCTGACCCGGGAAACCACCGCCATCCTGAAAAAGATACCCTTTGATTATGCTGGCTATGTGGAAGGGCGTGACATCTTTTACGGTCTCGTGGACGTAGTGGTCTGTGACGGTTTTGTCGGCAACGTGGTGCTGAAGCTGTCAGAGGGGCTCGCCGAGGCGGTGGGGAAGATGCTCAAGGATGAATTCAAGCAGAGCTTGATTGCCCGGGTCGGTTACCTCCTCGCCCGCAAAGCGTTCAACAATTTCAAAAAGAAGGTGGATTATGCCGAGTACGGCGGCGCGCCGCTCCTTGGCATCAACGGCGTCGGCATGATTAGTCATGGCGGCTCCAATGCCAAGGCGATAAAGAATGCCATCCGGTTTGCCCATGAATTCGTAGAAAAAGGGGTGAATGAGCGAATGGCGGAAAAGCTCCAGGCAAATTACCCAATTACCGTACAACAGCGCGAGCCATTGCAGGATCAGGCGACCGGTTAGATAAGGTGGAGCGGATGCAGCGGGCTACGATCACCGGCACCGGTTCAGCGGTGCCCGACAGGATTCTGACCAATCTCGATCTGGAAAAAATGGTGGATACCAGCGACGAATGGGTAACCACCAGGACTGGCATTAAGGAACGGCATATAGCTGGAGACGGCGAGTTTACCTCGATGTTTGCCACCCGGGCTGCCGAGGGTGCCCTGCAGATGGCCGGTGTCCATGCGGATGAGCTTGACCAGATTATCGTCGCCACCGTTACTCCCGATTTCCCCTTTCCTGCAACCGCATGTATCGTGCAGCATAACCTCAAAGCAACGAAAGCAGCTGCCTTCGATATATCAGCAGCCTGCTCCGGTTTTCTCTATGGCCTTTCCCTTGCGGACAAGGCAATCCGCTGCGGCGCCGCCAGCAAGATCCTGGTGATCGGGGCGGAGGTCCTCTCCCGTATCGTTGACTGGACTGACCGGAACACCTGCTGTCTGTTTGGTGATGGCGCCGGTGCGGTGGTCGTTGAGGCCAGGGAAGGGGAGGCTGGGATACTTTCTACCCACATCCACAGTGACGGCAGCTACTGGGAGCTCCTCTGCCAGCGGGGGTGCGGAAATCGCAATCCGGCGACCCAGAAGACGCTCGACGACAGGCTCATCTATATTTCCATGCAGGGTAACGAGGTGTTCAAGCTGGCGGTGCGGGCCATGGAAGAGGTTGCCCACGAAGCGCTGAATTCCAACAACCTGACGGTAGGCGATATCGATCTTTTCATCCCCCACCAGGCCAACCGACGCATAATCGATGCCATTGGCAAGCGTCTCGGGCTGGATGGAGACAAGGTCTACGTCAATCTCGAACGCTACGGGAACACGTCCGGTGCCTCCATCCCGATTGCTCTCGATGAAGTGAATCGGTCCGGTCGGCTCAGGAAAGACGACCTCCTGCTGTTCGACGCTTTCGGCGGCGGGCTCACCTGGGGATCGGTCCTGGTGCGCTGGCAGTCCTAGAAAGGAATCCATTTCCCATGAAGGCATTCATTTTTCCCGGTCAGGGGTCCCAGTATGCAGGTATGGGGAAAAATCTGGCCGACAATTTCTCTCTTGCCCGGCATACCTTTGCCGAGGCTGACGACGCCCTGGGGGCCAAGCTTTCCACACTCTGTTTCGAGGGGCCGGAAGAAGACCTCAAGCTCACCACGAACACTCAGCCGGCGATTCTCGCCACGAGTGTAGCCGCGTTGCGGGTTCTGAAGGCGGAAACCGGCCATGCAGCTGCGTACCTGGCTGGTCATTCCCTCGGTGAATATTCCGCCCTCGTGGCAAGCGGTGCCATGGAGTTCGGTGACGCGCTCCGGACGGTCCGTTCCCGTGGTGCCTTCATGCAGGAAGCGGTACCGGTCGGCGTAGGGGCCATGGCTGCCATACTCAGTATCGAGGCCGATGTCCTTGCTGCGATCTGTACCGAAGCGGCGCAGGGAGAGGTGGTTTCTCCGGCGAATTTTAATTCTCCCGGACAGATTGTGATTGCCGGTCACGCAGGCGCGGTCAACCGGGCCATCGAGATCGCAAAGGGACGGGGTTTCAGGAAGGCTATGCTGCTGCCGGTAAGTGCACCGTTCCATTCTCCTCTCATGGTGCCGGCCGGAGAAAGGCTTGCGGGGGTGCTGGACGGTGTTGCGTTGAACGATCTGGCGGTTCCTGTGGTTACCAATGTGGAGGCGAAGGTCAACGGTGACAAGGGGCGTGTGAAGGACCTGCTGGTTCGTCAGGTGAGCGCGCCGGTATTGTGGGACGCGTCGGTTCAGGAAATGGTAAGTCTTGGTGTCACCTCGTTTATCGAGATCGGTCCCGGCAAAGTCCTGTCCGGCCTGGTGAAGCGGATCAATAAAGAAGTCACCACTGCCAATTTTGAAGATGCGGCCGGTCTTGCGGCTCTTTTTGCTTAAGTCCCACACTTTACCTATTTGAATGGAGGGAGAGGCAATGCTCGACGTCAATGAAATCATGAAGATTCTTCCCCATCGCTATCCCTTTCTGCTCGTAGACCGCATTGTGGAAATGGAAGCGGGCAAACGTATCGTCGGCATCAAAAATGTCACCTGTAACGAGCCCTTTTTCCCGGGACACTTTCCCGGGCACCCGGTCATGCCAGGGGTGCTCATCATCGAGGCGATGGCTCAGGTGGCCGGGATACTTGCCTATCTCTCCTCGGACGACAGCATTCGTTCCAAGGTGACCTATTTTGTCGGGATCGACAATGCAAAATTCCGCAAGCCGGTTGTCCCCGGAGACCAGTTGCGTCTCGAACTGGAGGCGGTTGGCTGCAAACGGGGTATCTGGACATTCACCGGCCGGGCGTTCGTGGCGGACAAACTTGTGGCCGAAAGTGGACTGAAAGCGACGTTTGCCGATAAGTAACGGGCGATCGCTGACGAATTTCTAGACTGAAAGGAGAGACCAGTGCCAAAGGATAAGATAGCTGTCATTACGGGTGCTTCCCGCGGAATAGGGAAAAGTATCGCCTTTTCTCTTGCTGCTGCAGGTGCTACGATTGTGGCCGTTGACCTCGACCAGGCGGCAACCGAAGCGGTTGTCGAGGAACTGAAGGGAATGGGGGTCAAAGCCCTGGCGGTTGTGGGTAACGTAACCGTGGCCGACGATGCGGACCGGATGATATCCGCTGCGGTGGAGGCGTTCGGCCGTGTCGATATTCTGGTCAACAATGCCGGCATAACGCGCGACGGTCTCCTCCTGCGGATGAAGGATGAAGACTGGGACGCGGTACTTTCCGTCAACCTCAAGGGAGCGTTCCTCTGCACCCGCGCAGCATCCAAGGTTATGGCCAAGCAGCGCTACGGCCGGATCGTCAACATCGCGTCGGTCGTCGGACAGATGGGCAACGCCGGCCAGGCCAACTACTGCGCCAGCAAGGCAGGTCTCATCGGCCTTACCAAATCCAATGCCCGTGAACTGGCGAAGCGCAACGTCACGGTCAATGCCGTGGCCCCGGGCTTCATCGCCACGGCGATGACCGATGCCCTTCCGGAGAAGGTGCGGGACGAACTGACCGCTCAGATTCCCCTGGAACGGCTCGGCACGGCAGAGGATATTGCAAACGCGGTAACATTCCTTACGTCAGAGGCTTCTGGATATATTACCGGCCATGTTTTGTCGGTAAACGGCGGCATGTACATGTAAAAAAATATCATTTGCAATTTCCCTGTTTCATGTTATGTAGCTACATTGCTTAGTCATTGAAACCTGAAAAGGTAAACACAAACAACGGAGGTAGAAAGAATGTCAACGATTGACAAAAGAGTAAAAGAGATCGTAGCCGAACAGCTCGGCGTTGATGAGGCTCAGGTGACCAACGAAGCTTCCTTCATGGATGATCTGGGTGCCGATTCCCTCGACACTGTTGAGCTTGTCATGGCCCTTGAAGAAGAGTTCGATATCGAAATCTCCGATGAAGACGCCGAGAAGATCCAGTCCGTTCAGGACGCCGTCGACTATATTACCGACCATACCTGATTGATACCGGAGGGGAAGACATATCTTCCCCTTTTCTCTTTGGAAAGGTGTCATCCATTTTGAACCGATGTTGATGTCGAGGAGAATGCGTTTATGAGAAGAGTTGTAGTGACCGGGGTCGGCGTTGTATCCCCGTTGGGATGCGGTAACAGGAAGAACTGGGATTCACTCGTTGCCGGCAAGTCGGGGATTGCCCAAATTACCAGGTTTGACGCCACCGACATGCCGGTCCGGATTGCCGGTGAAGTCAAGGATTTCAATCCAGAGGATTACATCGACAAGAAAGAGATCAAGAAGATGGATCTCTTCATCCAGTATTCCCTGGGCGCCGCCCATTATGCCATGGAAGATGCCGGACTCGTCATCGACGAAAGCAACGCGGAGCGTGTGGGGGTACTGGTGGGCGCCGGTCTTGGTGGTCTCCCTACCATCGAGAAGTACCATACCGCGCTGCTGGAAGGTGGCTACAAGAAGATTTCGCCGTTTTTCATTCCGATGCTGATCATCAACCTTGCTCCGGGGCATATCTCTATCAAGTACGGTGCCAAGGGACCCAATATATCATCGGTGTCCGCCTGCGCGACGGCAACCCATTCCATCGGCGATGCCTACCATATTATCCGGCGGGGAGACGCGGATGCCATGATCGCCGGCGGTACGGAATCAACCGTTACCCCGCTGGGAATCGGCGGTTTTGCGGTCATGAAGGCGCTGTCCACCAATAATGACAATCCAGAGGCAGCATCACGTCCCTTCGACAAGAACCGCGACGGCTTCGTCCTGAGTGAAGGGGCGGGCATTGTCGTTCTTGAAGAATACGAATCCGCAAAAAAACGGGGTGCGAAAATTTATGCCGAGGTCGTCGGCTACGGTCTTACCGGTGACGCCTATCACCTCACTGCTCCGGCACCGGGAGGGGAGGGGGCTGCACGCTGCATGTCCATGGCCCTCAAAAACGCCGGGCTTAACCCGACGGATGTGGATTACATTAACGCCCACGGCACCTCCACGCCGATGAACGACCTTTACGAATCCATGGCTATTAACACGGTGTTCGGCGACCACACGAAGAAGCTCATGGTTTCGTCCACCAAGTCGATGACCGGGCATGCCCTCGGTGCCGCCGGTGGCATGGAGGCTGTTTTCACTCTCATGGCGATGGAGAAGGGGGTCGTTCCTCCAACCATCAACTACAACGAGCCTGACCCCGAATGTAACCTCGACTACGTACCGAACACGGCGCGGGATGCCAAGGTCAGCTGTGCCATGAGCAACAACTTCGGTTTCGGCGGCACCAACGCCACATTACTCTTTAAGAAAGTGTAGGGGGAAGTGATGATTGCGTTGGGAAGTGATCACGGGGGTCTTGAGCTCAAGGAGTCCATAAAGGAACTTCTCCGTGAGCGCGGTGTTGCCGTGGTCGATTGCGGTACCGATAACGGCAATTCAGTGGATTACCCCGATTTCGGCGAAAAGGTGGCGCGTAAGATATCTTCCGGAGAGGTGGAGAAGGGAATCCTTTTCTGCGGCACCGGTATAGGGATGTCCATCGTCGCCAACAAATATCCGCGGGTGCGGGCCGCCCTCGTTACCGATGCTTTCATGGCCCAGATGGCGAAGGAGCACAACAACGCCAACATCCTGGTGCTCGGCGGACGTGTGCTTGATGCTGACAAGGCGCGGAGCATGGTGTCCATCTGGCTCGACGCCACCTTCGAAGGTGGACGACACCAGGGACGCCTCGACAAGATTACTGCCCTGGAGCGGGACCTGTACAAATAACATTGCCGGTTACACCGTAATGCCGACGGGACTTGCAAGGTCCCGTTTCCTTTTTTCAAAACCTTCAAGGAGCGACCGTATGTCTTTTCTGGAATCGTTTGACCCGGATGTGGCCCGTGCCATCCGGCTTGAAACCGAGCGGCAGGAATATAATCTGGAGTTGATTGCCTCGGAGAATTTCGTTTCCGAAGCGGTCATGGAGGCCCAGGGTTCGGTGCTCACCAATAAGTATGCCGAAGGATATCCGGGCAAGCGCTACTACGGCGGCTGCCACCATGTGGACATCGTCGAAAACCTGGCCATAGAGCGGGCGAAGGAACTGTTCGGCGCGGACCATGCCAACGTGCAGCCTCACTCCGGCTCCCAGGCCAACATGGCGGTCTATTTTACCGCGCTCAAGCCGGGAGACACCATCCTCGGGATGAATCTTTCCCATGGCGGCCATCTCACCCATGGCAGCCCGGTGAATTTCTCGGGACGCTTCTTCAATGTGGTCCCCTATGGTGTTTCCCCGGAGACCCAGACTATCGATTATGATGAGGTGGAGCGGCTTGCGGTGGAGCACAAGCCGAAGATGATCGTGGTGGGGGCGAGCGCCTATCCGCGTATTCTTGATTTTGCTGCTTTCCGCAGGATTGCCGACAAAGTAGGCGCCGTGGTGATGGTAGACATGGCTCACATCGCCGGGCTTGTCGCTGCCGGTCTCCATCCGAGCCCCGTACCCTTTGCCGAATTCGTTACGACCACCACCCACAAGACCCTGCGTGGCCCCCGCGGTGGTATGATTCTCTGTAGGGAAGAGTTCGCCAAGTCCCTCAACTCCAATATCTTCCCCGGTATCCAGGGGGGGCCGCTCATGCACGTGATCGCTGCCAAGGCGGTGGCCTTCAAGGAGGCCCTTGCCCCCGAATTCAAGACCTACCAGCAGCAGATTGTCAAGAACGCCCAGTCACTTGCGACGGGGCTCATGGCGCGTGGATTCAAGCTGGTTTCCGGCGGTACGGACAACCATCTTATGCTGATGGACCTTTCCGGCACCGAACTGACCGGCAAGGTGGCCGAGGAGGCACTCGACCGGGCGGGAATCACCGTGAACAAGAACACCGTGCCGTTTGAGACTCGCTCCCCCTTCGTCACCTCCGGCATCCGGATCGGTACCCCGGCAGCGACAAGCCACGGGCTCAAGGAGAAGGAGATGGAAGAGGTGGCCAGCTGTATTGCCGATGTCCTTGCCAATGTGGCGGACGAGACTAAACTGGCGGAGGTCAAGGGACGGGTTAACGCGCTCATGCGGCGCTTTCCGCTCTACGCCAACCGACTCCAGTAAGCGATTTTCTCCTATGAAACAAAAAAAGGGACAACATGCGTTGTCCCTTTTTTTTGTTGTCGCGCTAGGTAGGACTGGTTCAGGAATCCTGCCGTTCGAGGATTGTCGCGCTGTGGCGGAATTCGTCGCTGAACTCTTCCGGGGCTTTGTAATTATACGCAAGAATGTTTTTGAGCCGGGAGAAGGAGCGTGGGTCGGTGCGAGTGTACTCCATGCCGATTCCCTGTTCCGTCCGCCAGACGACGGCTCCCTCAAGGTGAATGACAAGGGGGGATGCCCTGCCGATGAAGTGGACGGTGATATCCGCCGTTTTGCAGGTGGGGAGGGGGGTGTCGGACCGGAAATACAGCCCTTTGAAACTGAGGTTTTCCACGGAACCCTGTAACTCCTTGCCGTTGCAGGAGAGGTCTGCCTCAGCGCAATAACTCAGTCGTTTGAAACGGCGCTTTTCCATAACTACTCCATTCTGCGAAGAAAATCTTTTGGTAAAGTATATCTCGTTTTGTCCCGTGGTCCAGTCGTGCCAATTATTCCCAGAATTATACGTGGTTTCTCAGCATCAACTCGGCAGGGTGGGGGGTAAGGTATATCTGCTCCCTCAGGTAGGGTTGGTTGTATTTGGTCACGTAGTGAGTGAGGAGGGTCAAGGGGACGATGAGTGGTACGAGATGATTGTGGTATCGGGTGATGGTCTCCACCAACTCTGCTTTTTCGGCCGACGTCAAAACCTTCTTGAAATACCCCATGATATGGTGGAGCACGTTGGTCTGTTTGCTGACGGTGGCATGGAGGGCCATGGCCTCCATGAGGAGGTGCCGGTAGCGTTCGAGCAGTTGGTCCAGCGGTATCTCCGTGCCATGGGCGACCAATGCCCCCATTTCCCGGTAATGGCTGGGGCTGTGGGCCATGACGAGGAGTTTGTGGGACGTATGGAACGCGACCAGTGCGCCGACACTTTTCTCTCCCCGCAGGAAATCCTTCCAGCGGCGCAGGGTGAAGACCCGCTCGATGAAGTTCTCCCGGATGAGCGGGTCGTTGAGGCGCCCTTCCTCTTCCACCGGGAGGAGGGGGAAATGGCGGACCACCGCGGCGGCAAACAGTCCGCTGCCGCTTTTTGCAGGTATCCCCTGGTTGTAGACCTTGACCCGGAACAGGCCGGAGCTGGGGGAATCCTTTTTGAAGATAAAACCGCAGAGGTCTTCGCCTTCCAGTTCCACTACCTTCTTCCTGCAGAAATCGAGCATCTGGCAGGTCTTGTCGATACCGGTCCGATTGGTCACCAGGCGGGGGCTGGCGGGGTCCCCTTCGAGGCGCATCGCCTCACGCGGGATCGGCATGCCGCACTCAACTTCAGGGCAGACCGGCACGAACTGGAAAAACCGGCCGAGGGTATCGGTTAGATACCGGTCATGCTTGTGTCCACCGTCGTAGCGGACTTTTTCCCCCAGCAGGCAGGAACTGACACCAATCCTTATCTGACTCGTCACGACTCCCCCTTGAAATGCGCCGGCAAATAGTCCGTCGTCTCAATCGTCACGCTGATAGCGCCGGATATACTCACGCACATCGAACTTTCTCGCGCACCCAGCCGCGTTCATGTAACGAATTTTCCCGAAAACAGGGCGGTTGCCCCATGCCCGATCATGGACCCCGCCGATGCTCCAGGCGATTCCCGCGTAGCCGTTGGGGTCGCGGCCGTCCAACTGGTACCTGTCGTTCAGGTAGATTGCGGTTGCCATGGCGTCTTCCGGAGTCGGCGTCCACTCCAGAATTTTTTTTGCCCAGTACATACGCAGGTAGCCGTGCATCTTTCCGGTCGTAACCATTTCCCGCTGGGCCGCGTTCCAGAGCGGATCGTGGGTGGCGGCCGTCGTGAACTGCTCCCTCGAATAGACATACTCGCGCCGGTCGTGGCGGTGTTCATCGTGGGATCGCACTCCCCAGGCCGGGAATCCCTGCACGCTGTCATAAAAGGGGTTGTACAGACAGAAATTGTCCGACAACTCCCGCCGCACGATCAACTCCTCCAGAAAGGCCTGGGCAGAGGGGGAATGGGGGTGATGACGGCGCACCTCCAACGCCACCCGCTGGGGGGCCAACTGACCGAAGTGCAGATAAGGTGAAAGCCCCGACTGGCCGTCCACGCAAGGGTCATTGCGCCGACTGTCGTAGCTGGCGAGACCATGGGCGATGAATGTTGCCAGCCGTTCGTGCCCCTCCGCTTCTCCCGGTGGGAGCCAGGCTACTTCAGGCACCGTGTGATCAACGGCGAGTGCTTTCAGGACAGGTTCGATCGAAAATGTGTCTGTGGGGGATGCCCAGGGAATGGGATGGCGAATCGGAGTTGGGAACTCATGGAGAAAATCGGGGAGCAGTCGCTGGATTTTGGGGCGGATGGTGTAGGCGCCGAACTCCTGTTTTGCCGATGCCAGCCGACATGGCACGATATTGTGGGTATCCACCTCAATAACAGCCACTTCGAGCCGTCGGGCGACCTCTTCCCGCCAGGCACGCTTGATGCGCAGGGGGTCAAAATCGGTCACCACCGCCCCGATGTGGTGGAGCTGGGTAAAGCGGCAGATTTCGTCTGCCGGCTCGCCGTGGAGAAGCTGGAAGGGGATGCTCAGATCGGCGAGGCGACGGGCTGTTTGCACCAATCCCCTCAGCATGAAGGCGTACTGGCGAAGCGTTGCGCCGAGAAATGCCGGCGCCAGCGTGAAAACCACGGTCAGGGGCACCCTTCGTTCCAGCGCCAGGGCCTGGGCATGGACAAGCGCCCAGTTGTCGGCCACCCGCTGGTCGCGGCTCATCCAGTAGACGACCGGACCCGCGGCAACGGGGGCATCGTTCAGGGAGTATATACGCTGGGGCATCATGGCAGTTACGATAACGGCCTCACTGGTTTACGGGACGTCCCCGTCCCCTTGACGACAGACGCAGCTCAATCCCGGAATTTTGCATGGCAGGCTGCGCATATCTCCTCAGCCTTTTTGAACGCGGTTTTTGCCGCCGCAATATCTCCCTTTTTTGCCAGATCTACCGTGGCGGTTACCGTTTCCTCCAAGGTTGCTGCAAGTTTCACGAATTTTTTCCGCTGCTTGACATTCTTGTGCGGTTTCGATTTTTTCAGATCGGGAATCGCTGCCTTAATCTTTCCTGCTTCCGTCTCAACGACAGCAACGTCACCATTCTCCAAGGCAGCCTCCAGCCTGGCTGAGGTCACGGAAAACATGGGCATCATGGCATGCATTTTCTGCATCTGCGTATCGGTTGCTGCGGTTTTGCCATGCTTACCCGTGCCATGAGCGAACGCCAACCCTGATAGTGCTGACATCTCCACCACAAGGCAGGTTATGGCAATTGTGTATCGGTTTATCATTGTCTCTCCTCGATTATTATTGCTCAATGCTCTTTAACTTCCAAGAGCCAGACATTATCCCCTTCCGCCAGCCTCCCCAGCTTATCAACCACCTTCCAGCGTACCCTGATCGGCATATGTTCCCTGAACTGCAAAGGGTCTTTCGGCTTGAGCACGGCCGCCATGTCGAAGACCGAGTGATACAGGTCGCCGGCAAATGGTTGCCCATCCTTTGCAAGAAGTTTCAACTCCTTGACTTCTACCGGCCGGTCGAAGAAGGCATTAACGTCTTCAATCTCCTTGGCCCCCTTGCCCCGCATGGCGGTGACGCTCAGGAGCCGTGGTGGTGATGGCTGCCGCACGGCACGGTCATCGACATTCTTTACCAAGGTGTTCAGCGTACTTTCCTTACCGATCACCTGAATCCGAATATCCTTGACCCCCTTGAATTGACGTAAGGTCAAGGCCAGTGCATGTGCCGCTGTGGCATCAGCCATTTCCAACTCCTTGCTGAAATTGACGATTACAGTCCCCTGTTCTTCGGAGATTGCCATCAGACGGATCCCGCCAGGGAATGGAACAAATTCTCCCTGGTAACTACCGATGTCCATGCCCGCCAGGAGCCGCTCGATGGCCACTTTTTTGATGCTGCCTTCGTCGAAGGTAAAGAACGGAAACGGTACTACTTTGCCCGGCTCACGTGCAGAAGGGAAGTAGATGACGAAGGCATATGCCGTCCCCTTGTCAACCGACGGCGCACCACCGAAATATTTCTCATAGGCAGCAGTTGCAATCACCTTCCCTGACCCTGGTGCCGGAGAGGATGTCTCCTTGGTTTTGCAGCCAGCCATGCCTGCAACGGCAAAACTCAAAAGCAGTATCGCAACGATTTTTCTCATCAGACACTCCAGACACACATCGGGGGCAGTTCCATCCCGTGAACTGCCCCCGTATGTCAAAACTAACGATAATAAAGGGACTTCAGTAATTCATTGGATTCTTCCAGTTTCTTTTCAAGGATATTCAACTGATCGCGAGTGTGAGCGTTTGCCCCCTTTTCGCTGATTTCGGCCCGTAACTTCTTGATCCGGTCCTGAATAGTGTCAACGTCCAGAGCACAGTTTTTCAGGAGCATCTCGCACTCCCTCGCACACTGTTCATCCATGGTCTGCTGGGCTGCGCCATGCTGGTGGGCTTCCTCAGCCAGGACCGGTGTCGCTGCCGCGAAGAGTGATACTGCTATGAGAATTGCCAGGTTCTTTTTCATTACTTACAATCTCCTTTGGCTGACGGGACTTCCTATTTTACCGTGTACCAGAATTTGGCGCTGCGCACCTTGCCGTCCTTCAACTGGAATCTGCACATCACACCGTATTTCCCTTTTTGTGACAGGTCAAAATCGGCGCCGAAGTGCCCCTGCATCCCCATCAACTCCTTGGTCACATCCTTCTTGTCCGGTCCCTGCACTTTCACCTTGACCTCACCTTCTGTCAGGGGCTTGCCGCTCTTGACATCCTTGAACTCGACATGGATGTGGTGGGTCTCCTTCATCTCCTTGGGCATCTCCATCTTCATCCCCTTCATGGCGTCTGCCATGGGTTGGATGATGAAGGTCGCCTTGACGCCATCAACGACTTCCTCGTGGGCTACGTTCGCTTGATGGCTGCCATGCCCCATATCCATGGAACCATGGTCCATGGCAAAGGATGCCATGGGGGCTGCAAGGGCAAAGAGCGCTGCGATAAGTACCGTCATTTTTTTCATTGTGTTCAGTCTCCTTTTGTTGTGATGCGTTCTGTTTGAGATTGTAGCATACAGCATGCCACCTTGTAACAATCCGTAAATGCTACCTATTTGCTACACATTTGCCACAACAACCATGCTTTTATGTTGAATAATCCACACTATGCGTAGGATATTCTTCTCTCAGTGTTTCATCCCGGAATAGTGCAGCCGCCCCTTCTTCAAGTCCCGCTTCTTCATCAATACAAAGATTACCGGCGTCATGATGAGCACATGAACAGCCGACGAGATCATCCCACCTATCATGGGTGCGGCAATCGGTTTCATCACGTCGGCGCCGGTGCCGCTCGACCACATGATCGGCACCAGGCCAAGCAGGGCCACCGCCACGGTCATCAGTTTGGGGCGCAACCTGAGCACCGCTCCCTCGAAGGTGGCGTCGTAGATGTCCTGCTCGGTGCAGGGGCCGTTGATCAGCTTCTTGTCCAGCGCCTCGTGCAGGTAGATGACCATCACCACCCCGGTCTCCACGGCGATGCCGTAGAGGGCAATGAAACCGACCCAGACCGCCACCGACATGTTATATCCCAGTGCCGCCACCAGGTAGACTCCACCTACCAGGGCGAAGGGGACGGAGAGCATGACCATGCTCGCTTCCAGGGCCGAATGGAAGGTGAAATAGAGGAGGATGAAGATGATGAGCATCCCCGCCGGCACCAGCATCTGCAGCCGCGCCTTGGCGCGCACCTGGTTCTCCCACTGCCCTGACCAGGCCACATAGTAGCCGGGGGGGAGTTTTAACTGCTTCTCCAGCACCTGCTTGGCCTCGGTGACGAAACCCCCCATATCCCGGCCGCGCACGTTGAGAAAGACCAGCGAGCGCAGGAGCCCTCCTTCGCTGCTGATCTCCGGCGCTCCGGTGGTTATCTTCAGCTTCGTCACCAGGGAGAGCGGCACCTGGGCGCCATCCATTCCCGACACCAGGATGCGGCGGATGGCCGGGATGCTGTCCCGGTAGTCCCGCAGGTAACGAATCCGGATTGGGAACCGATTGCGTCCTTCCACGGTGGTGGAGAGCATTTCGCCCCCCAGGGAGGTCTCGATAACGTCCTGGATATCTCCCACGCTGACGCCATAGCGGGCGGCCGCCTCCCGGTCGATGTCGATGTCGATGTAGTTGCCGCCGGTGACCCGCTCCGCCACCACGTCGGCGGCGCCATTGATCGGCTTGAGAATGGCCTCGGCCTGGACTGCCAGGTCTTTGAGCACATTCAGGTCGCTCCCGAAGATCTTGACCCCGAGATCAGTGCGCACCCCGGTGGAGAGCATGTTGATCCGGTTGATGATCGGCTGGGTCCAGCCGTTACGCACCCCTGGTATCTGCAGCTTCGAGTCCAGCTCGGCGACGATGTCCGCCTTTTTGATCCCCGGCCGCCACTGATCCTTAGGCTTCAGTATGATGATGCTCTCGAACATGGAGACCGGCGCCGGGTCGGTGGAAGTCTCGGCCCGACCCACCTTGCCCAGCACATGTTCTACTTCGGGGACGCTCTTGATGATGGTGTCCTGCACTTGGATCAGCCGCTTCGCCTCGGTGATGGAGACGTTGGGGAGCGTCACCGGCATGTAGAGGAGCGACCCCTCATCCAGGGGAGGCATGAACTCGCTCCCCAGATGCATGAACAAAGGCACGGCGATGGCCAGGGCGACGATGTTGAGAGCGATGGTGGTCTTTTTCCATACCAGCACCCAGCGGATGACCGGTGAATAGAGCCTGATGAAGAAGGATGAGACGGGGTTGGCACTCTCCGGTGGCATCTTCCCCCTCATGAAGTAGTACATCAACACCGGCACCAGCGTGATGGCGATCATGGCCGATCCCATCATGGAGAAGGTCTTGGTGAAGGCAAGCGGGTGGAACATCTTTCCTTCCTGCCCCTCCAGGAGAAAGACCGGCACGAAGGAGAGCACGATGATGGCCAAGGAGAAGAAGATGGCACGCCCCACCTGTCTAGCGCTGGCGATGATAACCTCCAACCGCTTTTCGGCCCGCTCTTCGGGTGGCATCTCGGAGAGGTGGCGATAGCAGTTTTCCACCATGATGACGCCGGCGTCCACCAGCACGCCGATGGCTATGGCGATCCCCCCCAGGGACATGATATTGGAGGTGACCCCCATCAGCTTCATGGTAATGAAGGCGATCAGCACCGAGATTGGCAAGGTCAGCACGATCACCAGGGCGCTCTGGAAATGGAGCAGAAAGACCAGGATTACCAGCGAGACGACGACCGATTCCTCAAGTAGATTATGTTTCAGGGTATCGATGGCCCTTTCGATCAGGTCGGAACGGTCGTAGGAGACCATGATCTTGACCCCGGGAGGGAGACCCTTTTCAAGTTCCTTGATCTTGACCTTGACCCGGTCGATGACATCCTTGGCATTCTCGCCGTAGCGCATTACCACGATGCCGCCGACTGCCTCACCCTCGCCGTTCATGTCGAGCATGCCACGCCGGATCGCACCACCCATCTGCACGGTCCCCAGGTTCTTGACGTAAATGGGGGTCCCGCGCATATCGGCACCGACCACGATGTTCTCCAGGTCGGCCGTGGATTTGACGTACCCCTGGCCGCGAATCAGGTATTCGGCATCGGCCTGCTCGATCAGCTTCCCCCCCACATCCTTGTTGGAGGCCTTGACCGCCTCCATGACCTTCCCCACCTTGATGTTGTAGGCAAAGAGCTTGTTCGGATCGAGATCAATCTGGTATTCGCGCACCAGACCGCCGATGGAAGCCACCTCGGCAACCCCCTGGACGGTGTTGAGCTGGTAGCGGACAAACCAGTCCTGCAAGGTCCGGAGTTGCTCCAGGTCATACCCCTTCCCCTCGATGGTATACCAGAAGACATGGCCGACACCTGTCCCGTCCGGGCCGAGGGTTGGGACCACGCCGGCGGGGAGGAGGGAAGCGGCGTAATTCAGGCGTTCCAGCACCCGGGTCCGAGCCCAGTAGATATCCGCCTTGTCCTCGAAGATCACGTAGATCATGGAGAAGCCGAAGGCGGACGATGCCCTGACCGCCTTGACCTGGGGGAGTCCCTGGAGGTTCACCGCCAGGGGATAGGTGACCTGGTCCTCCACCACCTGGGGCGAACGGCCGGGGTAGTCGGTAAAGACGATCACCTGGTTATCCGACAGGTCCGGGATGGCATCCACCGGCGTCTTGTAGGCAGACCAGACACCCCAGGCGATGATCAGCCCGAAGATCATCAGGACGATGACCCGGTTGCGGGCGGAATATTCGATAATTTTTTCTATCACGGGAAAACTCCGGGACTCGGGACCCTGAACCCGGGACCGGTAGAAAGCCTGAATGCTTTTCCTGGTACCTGGTCCCCGATCACTGGTCCCCGTTTAGTTACATCTTCATGTCATCCATCTTCATCCCGCTACCCTTCTTCTCCGGCGCCGGTTTTGCGGGAGATTGAGGAGCGCTGGGCGACGCAGGTTTCTTGTCATCCATCTTCATGCCGGGCATGTTTTCGTGACCGCCGCCACCGCCTTTCAGCTGCGATTCGGAGTCGATCAGGTAACCGCCGGACACCGCCACCTTGTCACCCGGTTTTATGCCGGAGAGTATTTGGACCTTGTCGTCGGTCTGCTGTCCGACCTGGACATCACGCGGTTCGAACATGCCGGGAGAACTCTCCACCCAGACCACCCTGCGCTTGCCGGTGTCCATGACCGCGGTAACCGGGACGACGATTGCCGAACCGAGCGGCACCTTGATGATGGCGTTGACGAACATGTCCGGTTTCAGCTGCATGCCGGGGTTGGGCATCTCCACCCGGGCCTTGACGGTCCTGGTTTTGGGGTCGAGGAAGGGGTAGATGAACGCGACCCGGCCGGTGAAGGGTTTGCCGGGAAAGGACTGGGAACGGATTTCCACCTTCTGCCCGATGTGGATATTGGGGAACTCGTTCTCGTAGACCTCCACTTCCACCCAGACCGTGGAGAGGTCGGCGATGTTGAACAGGGGGTCACCCGTGTTGACGTACTGTCCCTGCTGTACCATCTTTTCGATGACGACGCCGGAGAGCGGCGTGTAGATGGGGAGCTTGATGTTCGGCTTGCCTGCTTTTTCCAGTTCGGCGATCTGGCTCTCCTTTACGCCGAAGAGCATCAGCCGCTGTTTTGCCGACGCCACCAGCCCGTCGCCATTCTGGGAAATGGAAGGGATAGGGGAGTTTTTCAGCTGGTCACGGCTCTTGATGGCCAGCAGGTACTCCTGCTGGGTAGCCAGCAGGTCGGGGGAGTAGACTTCGGCCACCGGTTTGTTCTTGGACACGAAAGCGCCGACGGTGTTGACGTTCAGTTTGTCGATGCGGCCGGCGATCCAGGCGGTGACCTTGGCCTGACGGGACTGGTCAAACTGGACGATACCGACGGCATTAATCTCCTTGTTGAGCGCCTGCTGCTTGGCCTCCACGGTTGCCACGTTGGCCATCACCCGCTGGGTAGGGGAGAGGGAGACATGGCCGAGCATCTCGGCCTGTTGCTTCTGCTCGGGAGTCTGGGCTGTGCCGTCAGCGGCGCCATCGATCTTCTTGATCAGTTCCATGCCGCAGATCGGGCAGGTCCCCGGTTTGTCCTTGATGATGAACGGGTGCATGGAGCAGGTATAGAGCTGCTTCCCCTGGGCCGCCTTGTGCTCGGTTGCCGGGCCGGCATGCTTCTTCTGCCACAGGAACCAGCCCCCTCCCGCTGCCGATGCCAGGATGATTACCACCAGGGGGATTGCGATCTTCTTGTTCAGGGCCATGGTCGTACCTCGAAATCGTAAGTTTAGTGATGTTGGGAATGCTCCGGCGCCGGCGAGGTTACAGGCGGTTCAACAGGAGCGGTTGGAGGTTGCGGGACTGCTGGTGTCGAGGCCAATTCCACCCCGACCGTTGCTTCGAGTTGCGCCAGTTTCATCATGTACTCAGACTGCGATTCGTACAACTCCCGCTCGTAGTTGAACAGGTTTACCCGCCCGTCGAGGAGGGTCAGGAAGTCCACCTTGTTGACCCGGTAGCCGATGACGGCAGACTCCAGGGATTGCTCTGCCTGGGGGATGATGCCGCTTTTGTACAGTTCCACCAGTTTTTGACGGCGTTCCATCTGGGCAAGGGTATCGTTGATGGAATACCTGATGCTGTTCTTGAGCCCGTTCAGTTCTTCCGTTGCCATGCTCGTCTCGGAGGTGGACTCGGCCAGCATGGCCCGGCGGCGTTCCTGCTGAAAGGGGAGGTTGAAGGTCAGGCCGACGGTAAACATGTTGTAGCCCGGGTCGCTCACCATGTCGGTGGCTATCCTCTCCCGGAACATGTACTCGAAGGAGAGGTTGAAATCGGGATAGAATTCTTTCTGGGCCAAACGGTGGGATGCCTTCCCCTTTTCGGTCTGCATGATGAGGCTTTTTACCTGGGGGCGCTTTTCAAAGGCGGTCTCGTTCAGTTGTTCGGCGGTGAGCGAAAGCTGTGGCAGGGTGAAATCGGCAATGGTTCCGACCGGCGTATTTCCCGGACGATAGAGGAGGTAGTTCAGGTTGGCTTCCAGGCTCTTTCGCTGTTGCTTGAGGGTAATCTGCATGTCGAGCATTTTGGACCTTTCCAGGCCGGCCTTGTAGATGTCCTGCTGCACCCCCTGGCCAACCGAGTACTTCGTCTCTGCAATGGTCACAAAATCGTCGATGATTTTCAGGTTTTTCCCGATGATCTCCTGCGCTTTGTCCACGGCCCAGAGCTGGTAGTAGGTTTCCTTGACCATGCGGGTCAATTCGAGTTTGCGCTCCTCAACGGCCCATTTATAAGCCTCCCCCTCGTACTGGGCGACCTCCTCCCTGAGCGCACGCTTCCCCCAGAAGGGTATCTGCTGGGAGATGCCGATCACCTTTGCGGACTGGGGGTCCTTGTTGAAAACAAAGGGCTCGCGGGCCAGCATGTTCTGTAGCTTGAACATGAACATCGGGTCTTCCAGGGCCGATGCCTGCTTCGCCTTGTTGGCATACATCTGCCAACGGGACTGGGAAGACTTCAGTTCCGGGTTGTTGGCGAGGGCGGAGGCCACGAGGTTGGCGAGATTTTCCGGTGGAGGGGCGTCTGCGGCATGGGTGAAGCTCACATTCAGCGCAATGATGGAGGCGATGACAAACTGACCGACGCTCATTTTCATGATGACCTCAATATCTGGCATAATTACGTGTGTTAAATCACATGATGTGCCGCTTATATATCATAGTGAATATACTGTGTTATAAGGCAAAGTCCAGAAATCTCAGGCCAGATTCACGATAGCTTTATGTGACCATTCACCATGCCATCCTTCAAGTGGATGGTACGATCCGCGTAGGCTCCATTCTCAGGGTTATGCGTTACCATGACAACGGTCTGGCCGGCGTCGTTCAGTTCACGGAAGAGCGCCATGACCTCTTCGCTGGTCTTTGAATCCAGGTTCCCGGTCGGCTCATCCGCCAGGAGGATATGGGGATTGTTGACGATGGCCCGGGCGATGGCCACCCGTTCCTGTTCACCACCCGAGAGTTGATTGGGCAAACGATCCAGCTTTGCACCGAGACCGACACGCTCCAAGGCGGTACGCGCTGCAGTTCTCTTGGCCAGCGTACTCATCTTGACAATGGCCAACGGCAGCATGACGTTCTCGATGGCGGTCAGATATTGGATCAGATGGAAGGACTGGAAGACAAAACCCAGGTTCTGCGCCCGGAAATCGGCCAGTTTCTCGCCGGGCAGTTGATACAGTTTTACACCGGCCATCTCGACCTCGCCCGTGGTGGGGTGGTTCATTCCGCCGAGTACGGAGAGGAGGGTGCTTTTCCCGGATCCGGACTGTCCCATGATCGTGATGAATTCACCGACTTCGATGGTTATGTCCACGCCGCGCAGTGCCTCGACGACATCATCACCGCTGTAATACTGCTTCTTCACGTTATTGATTTCAATGAGTGCCATGATTGTCTCCAGAATCTATAACCCAACTAACAAAATGCTGTTTCACGCAACGACGCGACGACGCAACGTTTACAACCATGAATTTAAAGGGTTTGCTTAAAAGCCTTTCGTTGCGACGTTGCGTCGTTGCGTGAGTAATGCCTTGAGGAACTTGTTCTCATCCTTAAAGCGCCCGCAAAGCTTCGGTTGGATCCATCTTAGATGCGTGCAGCGCTGGGTAAAGGCTCGCCAGGAGTCCCAGTGCCACAGCAAGCCCGATAGAACCAAAGGCCACGGTCGTATCCCAGACAAGGTGGGCATTCTTGCTCTCAGCCATGAGCGGCAATGCCAGTTTCGCTCCACCCATACCGATCGCATACCCCAGAAAGCCGGCCAGCAGGCTGACCAGGGCAGCTTCCAGCATGATGATCCGCATGATATGGGACTTGCGGAAACCGATGGCCCGGAAGACGCCGATCTCGGTGGTCCGCTCGTTGACACTCCCCATCATGGTGACGAAAACGATCAGGGATCCGATGAAGACCACCACGCTGGCCATGGCGTAGGAGAAGCGTTTGAACTGGTCCAGCGCCTTGAGACGTCCTTCCACCACCTGTTGGATAGCCGATACCTTGGCGTCGGGTATTTTCTCGGCGATCTGGGTCACCATGTCGCCGATGGGACAGCCGGAGCAGAGGGCTGCCACTTCGGCCAGGGTGATCTTTCCTTCCTTGCCGAGCAACTTCTGGGCCTTTGACAACGATGCAAATACCAGCGAGTCATCCTGTGAGCCCGTCTGGTCAAGCACACCGGCTACGGTGAAGCTCTCTCCCTTGACGGTCAGGCTGTCACCTGGAGAAACGTTCAGCACCTTGGCGGCATCGGAGCCGAGGAGCAGATCGTGATCACTCTTCGGCTCGGTGCCGAAGACCTTCCACCACTGCTTCATCTTCAGTTCGCTCTCGAAATGGACTCCAACCAACAGCACATCGTGATTGTTGACGGATATTCCTCCCAGCACCTTGGGGCTGACCGCCGAAATGTTCTTGTGATTGGCGATAGTCTTGATCTTTGCCAGATCCTCTTCTCGGATCTCGCGCTGGTCGAAGGTCACGCCACCCAGGCTGATGCCGCCGTAGTTCATGGCCAGGCCGTTGCTTTGGGGGGTGATGAGGATATTGGCACCGAACTCGTCCATCTTCCGCTCGATGTCGCTGGACATGGAGCGGGTCAGGGTCACCAGGGTTACGATAGTGGCGATTCCCACCATCAGGCCGATGGTCAGAAAGGCCATCTTGGCCTTGCGGCGCTTCAGGTTATTGATGGAAATGGTGTGCAGTTGCATCAGAAGTATCTCGCTCCGCCCTTGAGGTCATTTACTGAAATAGAAATGGTGCTACCGTTCAGTTGATGGGGAAGGTACCCGGGATTGCAGCCACCGGTAGCGTTGGGACCGAGGCGATTGATGGCGAACTTCTGGTTGCAGTTCTTGCAATTCATCTTGTCTCCCTGCTGTTCGTAACCTTTCTTGGACTTATAGCAGGAATCGCAGGCGTCGAAGGCGGTCTTGTAGTTACCGTCGGCCGTCTTGACCGCGAAAAAGGTGATCTCCTTGCCACTATCCTCTAATTTATAGAATCTGGCCTTGCCGTCGGCCAGCTTGGCAACGGGTATCGTTGCGACACCGCCATTCGTCGTGACCTTTTCATACTTGCCCAGAGAGAAGGCCGATACGCTTATGGCTCCAATCAGTAATGCCCCGATAACAACCGTTGTCCACACCACATGCTTTGTCCGAATTCCCGACATCTCGATCTCCTTTTAGTTCTGTTGTTGTGTGCCGCATCCACCCTTCGTACCGCATCCACCGCATCCCGTTGAAGGCGACGCACTCTTGCCGATCGCCCTGCCAGTGACCTGCCTGTATTCTTCCGGGGTCAGGACAGCATACACATTGCTGCCAAATCCGGTTTCACTGACCTTTTGCGCAAGTTTTTCCGGCTGCACCGTCTTCGTGTCATAGCCAACGATGACCCAGCCACCGTCAACATCCACTTCGGTTACGGCAACACCTTTCTCGCGTTCGAGCGCTTTGGTTATCTTGCGTGAGCAACTGCTGCAGGTCATGCCGGTCGTCTTCAGGACTGCGACGGAGTCTGCCGTTGCGCCGATTCTGACGTGGAAGGCGAGGACTACCAGCAGGGTGACGACCATGATTATAAGAAGCGTGGTACCTATGTTTTTTGCGCGCATATTCAACCTCCTTGCCTTGCCACGTTCTCTTATCAAGTGTCATGCCAAACCACATACACCACTACAATCCCTTGAATTTATGGAAATAATCCTTGGAAGACGAATCGGTGAAGTGCTGAAACAGGGGAATATTCTCCGGCCTGTGTAGAATTTTCTACAGAAAGGGGCGTTGCGCATGTGAAGGGTAGGGGTGCCGCGGGGAGAGTGGACTAAAAAACCGCCCATCAACTTCACTTGATGGGCGGTTTCTAAAATTTCACCTGTTTCTTCGGGAGCTCGGCTACCTGACAGTAAGAAATCCATCCTTGTTACAAGATGGTATGCTCTCTTTTAACGGGTCCGTCAGCTTTGTGCGCTTGGAATTTCTTCCAAGTTTACCGTTTCGGAAACAGGCTAGTATAACTGTAACGCGACAAGAACTATTGTCAAGCGCAGTCTGAAATTTTTTCAAGAGCGGATGTCAGTCGGCATCTTACGCATGGCAATATACAAGACAAACAGGCAAAATCGGTAAAACAAAAAAGGTTAGCGAATTTTTCGCTAACCCCATGTTTTTTCTGGTGGGCGATACTGGGTTCGAACCAGTGACCCCTGCCGTGTGAAGGCAGTGCTCTCCCGCTGAGCTAATCGCCCGAAACTTTCTATTGAATAACAAAAGGCAGATCGTCTGTCAAGCAGGAAAGCGCCAGCAAGCCGCTCGACGCTGCTTTTCAGCGGTATTAAAAAATCGTTATACCGAGCTGAATAGACCTTGACAGCAAAACGGCCCGGTTGTTATAGTCAACACCGCTTTTTATTCCTGATAAAATGGGAGTCTGTTTTGACGAGAGCGGTTCAGGTGCAGCATGAAGGGGAGATCGCACTGGTCAGGCTGAATCGGCCCGAAGCGGCTAATTGTCTGAGCGGTGCCATGATACAGGGACTTCTGGAAACCTTTCGCAAACTCAAGGACGATCGGGAAGTCAAGGGTGTCATCATCACCGGATGCGGAAAATCCTTCTGCGCAGGTGGTGACATCGGGGAGATGGCCGCCATGAGTCCCATGGCGGCGGTAGAGTTCGCTGAGCTCGGACAGAAGTTGATGTTTGCCATCGAGCGAGTTGGCAAACCGGTCCTGGCGGTGGTGAACGGCCATGCTCTTGGTGGAGGGCTGGAACTCGCCCTGGCTTGCGATTTCATCGTGGCGTCCACAGCTGCGGTTTTTGCTGCTCCAGAAATCCGGCTCGGGATCATCCCCGGTTTCGGCGGCACCCAGCGCCTGGCCCGCCTCGTGGGGAAGGCGAAAGCAAAGGAGCTCATCTTCACCGGTGACAGCATTTCCGCAACCGAGGCCCATGTCATCGGTCTCGTCAACAGGATGTACGAACCTGACCATCTGATTACCCGGTCCCTGGAGCTCATGCAGACCATCTGCAGCCGCGGTCCCCTCTCCCTGCGCATGGGGAAGGAGATTATCGATGCAGGTTACGACATCGATCTGGCCAATGCGTGCATGATGGAGCGGGATGCCTTTGCCCTCTGCTTTTCCACCGAGGATCAGAAGGAAGGAATGGGGGCGTTCCTGGAGAAACGGCCGGCCAAATTCCCCGGCCGCTGAAAGGAAGAACCATGAAGCTTAAGCAGGGGCATATTCAGGTTTATACGGGGGACTGCAAGGGGAAGACGACTGCCGCCCTCGGCCTGGCTCTCAGGGCTGTCGGGCGGGAAATGATGGTCTGCATGATCCAGTTCATGAAGGGGGGAGGGCCCTACGGCGAACACCTGGCTGCCCAGCGGCTCGCCCCGTACCTGACAATCATTCCGACCGGCAGGGCAGGGTGGGTGGACCACGACAATCCCGACCCGGAGGACCGACGTCTGGCCCAAGAGGCATTGGAGATGGCACGGCAAGCTCTGACCGGCGGCAAGTACGACCTTGTCATCCTCGACGAGGTCAATGGTGCCGTCTCTTTTGGTTTGCTTGAGACGGAACAGGTACTGGAGCTCATGGGGCAGAAACCGACGGACGTGGAACTGGTCCTGACCGGGCGCAATGCCGATCCCCGCGTCATCGAAGTCGCCGACCTGGTAACGGAGATGCGGGAGATCAAGCACTATTACAAAACCGGCGTACGTGCCCGGATCGGTATCGAAAAGTAGAGGCGTTTCGTCACGGCATCCCCGGCTTTGCCGGAGAGGGCTTTCCTGAAAAGCCTTACGACTACAGATTTCTATCAACCTTATCAAAAGGAGAATGTCATGGCTGAGAGAAAATTACGGGTACTGGTGGGGAAGCCGGGACTAGATGGGCACGACCGGGGGGCAAAGATCATAGCCCGCGCTTTCCGCGATGCCGGTTTCGAGGTTATCTACACCGGGCTGCACCAGACCCCCGAGCAGATCGTGGCGGCTGCCATCCAGGAAGACGTCGACTGCGTGGGGCTCTCCATCCTCTCCGGCGCTCACAACACGCTGCTCCCCCGGGTGTGCGAACTGTTCCGGGAAAAGCAGGCTGCTGACATCACCCTCTTCTGCGGCGGGGTTATTCCAGACGACGACATCCCTGGCCTGAAAGCAGCCGGCATGAAGGAGGTCTTCACCCCAGGGACGTCCACTGAAGACATCGTCAAATGGGTGAAGGATAACGTCCAGCCCCACGCCTGAGGAGACAATGCCCTACAAGAAGCTCCACATCGAGATTCGCGACCGGGTTGGCTACATTCTCATGCAATCCGGCAGTCGTTTCAACAAACTCTCCATTACGACCCTGCGGGAACTGAAGCGGGCCTTTGGCGAACTGGAAGTCAACCCGGCGGTGACGGTCATTGTCCTCAGTGGCTATCCCGGCGAATCCTTTGCCGTCGGGGCGGACATTGCCCAGATGCGGGATTTCGGACCTGCCGAAGGATTCGCCTTCGCTGAGTTGGGCCAGTCCCTGTTTGCCCAGATGGAGGAGTGCGGGAAGCCGATCATCGGCGCCCTCAATGGTATCACCATGGGGGGAGGGTGCGATCTTGCCATGGCCTGCGACATCCGGCTCGGTAGTGATGCGCTCCTCTTCGCTCATCCCGGCGCCAAGCTCGGCATCATTACCGGTTTCTGCGGCACCCAGAAACTGCCGCGACTGGTGGGAAAGAACTTCGCCCGGGAGATATTCATGACGTCCGAGTCCTATACGGCTGCCGACGGGCTCAGGATGGGGTTCCTTAACCGTCTCTTTCCCGCGGTAAGCTTCTGGGATGACGTGGTCGCATTCGCCGGACGGATAGCGGCCCATCCTGCCGAACCGCTCCTCTATGGCAAGAAGATCGTCAACGCCAGCGAGGACGTGGAACTGAAGAGCGGCTGCGTCATGGAGCTGGGCGCCTTTTCGTCGCTCTTCGCCACGGAGGCCCGGGCGGAAAAGATGCAGTCATTCCTGAACAGAAAGAAGAATCATGGCACTCGCTGAAAAGATCCTGACGGGGGACATCCGGGCCGCGGCGCGCCTCATGCGCGACATCGACGACGGCTTCCGGAGCGCCGTTGATGAGTTGAAAACCCTCTATCCCCATACAGGCAAGGCCTATATCATCGGCATCACTGGCCCGCCCGGTGCCGGCAAATCGACCCTGGTGGACCAGATCACGGCCGCCTACCGGCAACGTGGCAAGACGGTGGGGATTGTGGCCATCGACCCGACCAGCCCCTTCACCGGTGGTGCCATTCTGGGAGACCGGATCAGGATGAACCGTCATGCAGACGACCCCGGTGTCTTCATCCGCAGCCTTGCCACCCGTGGTCACCTGGGGGGACTTTCCCGCTCCACGGGGGACGTGGTTAACGTCCTCGATGCCATGGGGATGGACGTGGTCATCGTCGAAACAGTCGGTGTGGGGCAGGACGAAATCGATATCGTCAGCATGGCCCATACCACGACGGTGGTGATGGTCCCCGGTCTTGGCGACGATATCCAGGCCATCAAGGCGGGAATACTGGAGATAGGCGACGTGTTCGTGGTCAACAAGGCCGACCGGGACGAAGCGGACCGCACCGTCCGGGAACTCGTCACCATGCTGGAGATGAATCCCGACAGGGGGAAGGGGTGGCAGCCCCGCGTCCTCAAGACCGAAGCGAGCCGCAACCGGGGGGTCGAAGAACTGGTGGACGAATTCGAATCACACCGCACCTATCTCCACGATTCCGGGGCCATCCATCGCCTCCTCGAAGAGAAGAACGCCAAGCAGTTCATGGAGATACTGCGAGAGCGGCTCTTCAATGAAGTATATGGCCACATCGAGGTAAACGGCCGGTTCCGCGAGATCATTGCCGGTATGATGACCAGGGAGAAGGACCCTTACAGCGCCGTGGAAGAGATCGTGGCGGAGCGGCTCCGATTAGGCCGCTGACCCTTTTCCTTGCCCTGCTGGCAGAAAAATGGTACGTTAATGAAGCAATTTGGGGCACACGCCCCATTTGTTTTTTTAGCTGACGGGGAAGAGTACCATGCTGCGCAAAGCCATCTACATCCTGCTGCTCATCTCATTTGTCGCCATTGTCGTCTACAAGCCCAACGCCACGTCCGAGCCGACGGCCAGCCCGCTTGACCCCGCCAAGGAGGATTTAAGCAGGGTCGACTATCCGAGTCAGGCGAAGGTAGAATGGGAACCCCGCTTCATCCGCCCCCAGGACACCATCGAATCGTTGTTCGGCAAGGACTGGCCGCTGGTGGCACGTTTCAACAGAATCGACCGTCGCCATGTCTATCCCGGTATGACCATCAAGGTCCCGAAACAGATGGACGATATCCGCGATTATACCCCCCTGCCGCGCTTTTACGAGCCTGCCCGGCGGCAGGGCAAGTACATCCTCATCGACCTGACCGAACAGTGGCTTGGAGCCTATGAACAGGGGAAGTTGAAGTTCTCCATGCCGGCCGCTACGGGAAGCGATACCCACAAAACCCCCACCGGACTGTTCCGAGTCGATGCCCGCCATCGGAATCACACCTCCTCACTCTACAAGACCGAAGACGAGAGTGAGCAATATCCCATGGACAATGCCATTCGTTTCCATATCGGCCCCGATAACGTATCCTACTGGATTCATGCCCGTGACCTGCCGGGACGTCCCGGTTCCCACGGCTGTATAGGGGTATACGATGAGGCTATGCAGAAGCGGGTTTACGACATTCCCGCTCAACCGGTCCTGCTCGATTCCGAAAAACTTTACAACTGGGCTGTCGGAGAGGCGGACTACGAGGAGGACACCGGTGAACTGGAGGAGCTTGAGGATGGGGTGGTCGTGGAAGTTATTGGCGACAATCCCCGCATCCACGGGAAGTCGCTCTTTTCCCTGTTTACGGGCAACTAACAACAGATGAGGAGAAATTTCATGGAAACATCGAGAAGGATTGTTCTTGCCGTGCAGATAGCGGCGTTGGCGATGTTGGTTTTTACCCAGGTGGCTTTGGGGGCAACAGCTGGCGATAAACCCGACGCGGTCCTGAAAAAAGCGTTCCCCCAACTGAAATACGACAGTATCGAGCCGACCGATGTCAGTGGCCTGTATGAGGTCGTGGTGGGGCAGAACATCGTCTACTTTTATCCCGAAAAGGAATATCTCTTCGTGGGGGACATCTATGCTCCTCCGGGAAAGAGTCTCACCGCCGAAAAGCGGGGAGCGCTGGCCGCCAAGCTGGTGCAGACCCTTCCCCTCGACAAGGCGGTCAAGGTAGGTAACGGCAAGAAGGTAGTGATTGAATTTACCGATCCCGACTGTCCCTTCTGCAAGAAAGTCTCCGAGTTCTTCAAGGATCGGACCGACGTCACCCGGTATGTCTACTTCACTCCACTGGCCCATCCCCAGGCGATCACCAAGGTGTACTACATCCTTGCCGCCGCGGACAAGGAAAAGGCCTACAAGGAGATGATGCTCGGCACCAACCAGCCCAAGCCCCTGGACAATTACAGCGAGGCGATCAAGGCGCTGGCCCAGGAGCATCTGGCACTGGGGAAAAAGATGGGAGTTCAGGGGACGCCGACCATGTTCGTTGGCGGGAAGCAGGTGGTGGGGGCAGATACCCCCCAGCTGGAGCAGCTCTTGAAGTAATCTTGCTGTAGCAAGGAAATCCGTAACTCTTGGCAAAAACCCGCTTCAAAGGATAATTCTCTCCTGAAGCGGGTTTTTTCGCGTAATTACAGCCCGTACTTCCCCATCTTGTACCGTAGCGTTCCCCGTGGCACCTTGAGCAGCTGGGCCGTCTGGAGGACGTTGCCGCCGGTCTGCTCAAGGGCCTGGCGGATCAGGGCACTTTCGTAACGTTCCGTTGCTTCTTCCAGTCCAAGTACCAGCTCCGTTGCCCATTGTTGGGTGGTCAGCATGTCCTGGCCGTTCTGCTGGGTGAGTTCGTGGGGAAGGTGGTCGGGCTTCAGGCAGGGGCCACTGTGCATGATGCAGATCCGCTCGATGGCGTTCTTTAGTTCGCGGATATTCCCTGGCCAGTCGTATCTCCGCATCAGATCAAGGGCAGCTGGCTCAATCTCCTGGAATCCGCGGGAAAAGGTCCGGTTGAACTGCTCCAGGTAGAAGGTAGCAAGGACCGGTATGTCCTCTCGCCTTTCCCTGAGTGGCGGAATGCGGATGGGGAAGACGTTCAGCCGGTAGTAGAGGTCTTCCCTGAACCCCCCCTCTTTGATGGACTTTTTCAGGTTGCGGTTGGTTGCGGCGATAACCCGTACATCGATGTCGATGTTGCGTGTGCCGCCGACCCTTCGTATCCTGCGCTCTTCCAGCACCCGCAACAGCTTGGCCTGCATGGCCGGGTCCATCTCACCCACCTCGTCCAGAAAGATTGTCCCCTTGCTCGCCTCTTCGAACAGGCCGAGTTTGCGCTGGACGGCATCGGTAAACGCCCCTTTTTCATGGCCGAACAGCTCGCTCTCCAGAAGGTTTACCGGAATGGACGCGCAGTTGATTTCAATGAATGGTGCCTCGCGCCGGTCCGACAGATGGTGGATCGCCTTTGCCACCAGTTCCTTGCCGGTTCCCGACTCGCCGGTGATGAGAACGGTGGAGGCGGGAAAACGGGCGATTTCCCGCACCTGCCGGTTGATCTCCAGTTGAGCGGGACTGGCCCCGACCATGGGGACCTTCTCGAACAGCTCCACGTCCCCCTTGCGCAGGTTTCGCACTTCCCGCTTCAAGCTCTGGGTCTGGAGCGCCAGCTTGACGATTACCCGCAGTGCATCGGCCTTGAATGGCTTTTTCATGTAGTGGAACGCCCCCAGTTTCAGGGCATCTACGGCGCTCTCCACCGAACCGAAGCCGGTGATGATGATGACGAGCAGTTCCGGATCGAACTGTTTCAGCTCCTTGAGGACCTCGATACCGTCCTCGGGCCCCAGGTTCAGGTCGAGGAGCACCAGATCCACATCCTCGTCGCCGACCTGTTCCAAGGCTTCCCGGCCACTGGCGGCACCCAGGACCGAGTAGCCGTCCTCCTGGAGAATCCTTTCCACATTCTCCCGGATGAAGGCCTCGTCGTCGATGATCAGTATCTTTTCCATGGTTACCTTCCCGCGGTCAGCGGATACGTTTCCTTCATAACTGTTGCAAAGGCCTGTGCCGCCGGTGAGAGCTCGCGGCCAGTGCGGGTGGCAATGTAGAACGAGCGCACCACCTGCAGTCCCTTCACATCGATCGCAGCCAGTTCTCCCCGCTCCAGTTCCCGTCCTGTCGAGAGCTCCGACATGAAGGCCACTCCAACTCCTGAAGTCACCGCCTGTTTTACCGCTTCGTTGCTCCCCAGCCTCGCTTTTATCGTCAGTTTGTCGATACTGATTCCCGCCTGCTGAAGCGCAGCGGCGAGGGCCTTGCCGGTCCCCGAGCCGTCTTCCCTGAGGATCAGCGGTTCTTCGATGAGGTCTGCCAAGGCGATCTCATCCCTGTCTCGCCAGCGATGTCCGTGACCGATGACCAGGCGGATTCGATCCCGCACCAGCGGTTCGAAATCGACATCCTCACGGGAATCGGCGCTTCCTACTATCCCTATTTCAACGGTTTCCCTTGTCAGTTTTTCAAGTATCTCATGGCTGTCCCCTTGGACCAAGGTTACCTGGAGTCCGGGAAATCGTTCCAGCAGAAGGGGGAGGGCCGCCGGTATCAGGTAATCGCCGGGAATGTTGCTGCCACCGACCCGGAGCACCGCCTCTTCTACCCCTCTGAAGCGGCGCATGACATGTCCAACTGTTGTGACGTCTGCAAGGATCTGCCGGGCGTGGTCATGCAGGAGCTTTCCCCCTTCGGTCATGAGGGCGCCCCGGCCGGTCCGGTCGAGTAGCCTGAGGTCGAACTCTTTCTCCAGCGCGGCGATATGCTGGCTCACGGTGGACTGGGTGAGAAAAGTCGCCTCGGCCCCCCGGGAAAAGCTCCCCGTATCGGCTACTGCCAGAAATACTTCCAATTGTTTAAGGTTCATAGAGCACCATTTAAAAATACGATACAACTTATCGGCAACATGAAAATTATCAATTTGCATTGTGGCTGTCAATGGCTTATTAATGTTCGGCCTTGTGTGGCGTACAGTTGCTTGTGTCAGGGGAAAGCATATGAAAAGAATGCTAGTGGTGCTGGTGCTCGTTGGGAATATCCTCTCGGGGGCTTCGGCCTGGGCCGGCAGCCGGTCCGGTGTTGTTACGGTTGAGGTGGACCTTTCGGCCCAGGAAAAGGGAGAGGAAGCGAAGTTGTGGCTGCCCTATCCAACTTCAGATAATGATCAACTGGTGAGCAGTGTCAGCGTTACCGGCGACTACGCGGAGAGCGGTGTCTATACGGACAGGGTCAACGGTACGTCGATACTCTATGCCCGCTGGGAGAAGGGAGCACAGAGCCGCAAACTGACGCTTTCCTTTGCCGTGGAGCGTCAGGAGGTGCTGCGACGTGAGCTTCCCCAGAGAGAGAAGCCCTGGAATAAGGCTGATTTCGCACCCTATCTTGCGGCCACCACTCTCGGTCCCCTTGACGGCGAGGTGAAGAAACTGGCCGACAGCATCACCAACGGGAAGAAGACCGTCCTGGAGAAGGCGCGGGCCATCTACGACTGGACCTGCGAAAACACCTACCGTGATCCCGCCACCCGCGGCTGCGGCAAGGGGGACGTCTGTGCCCTTCTCCCGAAACCAGGAGGGAAATGCACCGACATCTCCTCGGTTTTCATCGCCCTCTGCCGGGCGGCCGGGGTTCCGGCCCGGGAGATATTCGGTATCCGCCTCGGGAAAAAGGAGGCGGAGGACATTACCACCTGGCAGCATTGCTGGGCGGAGTTCTTTCTGCCGGGCTACGGCTGGGTGCCTGTCGATCCGGCCGATGTGCGGAAGGCGATGCTTACGGAAAAACTGGAACTGAAGAATCCGGAGACAGCCGAATACCGTGCCTATTTCTGGGGGGGAATCGACCCGTACCGGGTCAAGCTGGCGATGGGGCGTGACCTTGTCCTCAACCCGCCCCAGGCCGGGGCTCCCTTGAACACCTTTGGCTATCCCTATGCCGAGATCGGGGGAAAGGCCCTCGATTTCTATGAGCCGAAGAGCTTCGCCTACCGGATCAGCTATCGCGAAAAGTAAGTGATATTACTAAGACCGAAGCTGACCACTCGTCATGCCCCCCTCCTTCCTCCCCCCTCCAGGGGGAGAACTCTTTGCCCTCCCCCAGCGGGGGAGGGATGGGTGGGGGAAGAAACGATGTCGAGTAGTCAGCATGTTCCTTAGTAAGACAGGGAGATTGTGGGAAAGGCCGCAGCTACGGAAAGCTGCGGCCTTTCTTCGTTCGGTCAAACGACCGGACCCAGGGGAAGCAGGATGGTGAAGCGGGTTCCCTGGCCGGCCGAACTCTCCACGCTTATCCGGCCGTGGTGCTCCTCCACGATCCGCTGGGTTATGGAGAGCCCCAGACCGGTGCCCGCACCCTTGCGGGTGAAGAACGGCTCGAAGATGAGAGGGATATCTTTGGCCGGGATGCCGGGACCGCTGTCGGCAACGGTGATGACCGCCATTCCCTCGTGGAACCCCGTTTGTACTTCGATCTTTCCCCCGTCGGGCATGGCTTCCAGCGCATTCTTGACGATGTTGAGGAGGGACTGCTTGATCTTTTCTCCGTCGAAGGGGAAGGAGGGGAGAAGGGTCGGCACGAAGCTGAGTTCAACCTTCTGTCGCTCGCATTCCCGCTTCAGGAGTAGAAAGGTGTCTTGAAGTACACGGTTGAGGTCTCCCTCGACAAACTGCACCTTGGGAGGGGAGGCGAAATTGAGAAGTGCCGCTATCAGCCGTTCGACCCGTTCGATCTCCGTCAGGGCCTTTCCCATCAGCGCCTTGCTGTCTGCATCGAGACCGGTCCGGTCGTGGAGATCGTCGAGCAGAAGGGAGATGCCGGTCAGGGGGTTGCGAACCTCGTGGGCGATGCCGGCGGAGAGCTTGCCGAGGGAGGCGAGCCGGTCCATCCGGGTCATTTCTTCCCGAAGCTCCTCTTTTTCCGTCTCGTCCCGCATGGTGACGGTGATACCGCCAGCTGCATTCTCGTAGATGGGGAAAAAGCCGACCTCGAAATAACGGGTACGGCCCTCCTGGTCCATGGTCAACGGTTCTCGTCCGTAGGTTTTCTCCCCGGCCAGTACCCGTTTGATACGGGTTGGCATGTCCCCCCATTGGCGGAAGGCATCACGGTAATGAGTGCCGGGTTCTCCCGCTGCGCCGAGTAAACGCCGACCGGTGCCGTTGATGGAGGTGAGGGTGCCGTCGGGGGCGATGGTCTGGATAGCGCTGGAGATACTGTCGACGATGCTTTCCTTGAAGTTCCGCTCGGTGCGGAGTTCTTCCAGCGTCTGGAGCAGGTTGTTCTTGCGTTGCTCCAGTTCCCCAGCCATCCGGTTGAAGCTTTCTGCCAGCTCCCCCACCTCGTCACCGCTGATTACTTCAACCCTGCTGCCGCTGTCGTCGGCGGCAAGTCGCCGGGCCCGGTCGGTGAGGACCGCCAGGGGGCGGGTGATCCCCCGCGACAGGAACCAGGCGCAGAGGACGACCAGGAGAGACGTAAGGGCGACAATGAATGCGCTCGTGGTGATATGATCTTGCAGCTGCCGGTTGATGAGGCTAACGCTGGTGCGGGCTGCTTCACGGAACTGGTCCGTCTGAAAGCCAATGGTCACACCGCCAAAGATCCCATATCGGCCGTACTCGCCGGTCCGGTAGAGGATCGGGGCGAAGGCCATCAGCTTGGTCGCTCCCCCCACGTTGGTGATGTCGACGTAACCGCTCTTCTTTTCCCGCACCAGGCGGGCCACCACTGGATAATTGGGGTGGACGAACCCGGCATTGTCCAGATTATAAGGGATGCGGCCGGTGGCCACATCTTCCTTGGTGGAGGTGGCTGTGTAGGGGGGGATGAGCTTGCCGCTGCGGTCCAGGCCGCGGATGTCCCATAACTTGGGATGGGTGATGATCCATCCCTCGTCGTCGAAGAGGAAGGCGTAATTGCCGCTCTGGTAGGAGGGGAAGACCGTCGTGGAGTTCTTGCCGGGGAGGATGTGCTGTGAAAATTCCATCAGGTGGCGGTGGTCGAGGGAGAGGACGGCAATGCCGGCGAATTCCCCCCGACTGTCTACCAGTGGGGTAGCGAAGCGAATGACTCCTCGGTATTCCTTGCCATGTAGGGCTGATTCCGGATCTGCGGCGCCGGCCAACTGTTCCTGCTTCGAAATATGGAAGCCGGCCAGATGGGATACGTAAATCTCACCCGGCTTGAGATTCCGGGCTTTCCGGAAATACTCTTCGCTCTTGAACTCGGTGTTGGCGGGTATGGAGACGTCGCGCAACTCATTCGGAGAGAGGATGCGTCCCTCACGAATAACGAAAGTTTCCCGGCCGGCCCGGTTGACTATGGCCAGGGAGGCGTAACGGGGAATCCATTCCCGGCTTTCACCGGGACCCTTCGGTGTTGCGACCCGGTGCCAGACTTCACCCCGTCGGCTGTCATAGAAGACCTTGAGGGTTCGCGGGTCATGGGGAAGGGCGGCGAGGAGCTTCAGGTCTCCTTCGCAAGCGGTGAGAAAGTCTGTGATGTTTTCCGCCACCTGTTCGGCCTTAAGTTTCAGACTTTCCGATGCTTCCTGGTCGGCGGTGGCGGCAATACGGGCGGCCAGTTTCTCCCGGGTATTCCCCAGGTTGACCGTCAGGAGCAACGAGGAAACCAGGAGCGGCAGCAGGGAGATGAGAAGCATGGCGAGGAGTATCTTTTTGAACAGTGTGAGTCGTTTCATCGCCGACCCCCAGCCATGCGGCTGCTTTCAGGGCAGCGCCGCAGGTAGTACATGAAGAAAGGCCCGGCGAGAGCGCCGGCACCGGCAGTGGAAAAGGCGATCCCCCAGTCTACCGCAATGCCGGGAAGGGGCTGCCAGCCGCGACAAAGATCGAGTGCCCAGCCGAAAACGGTCGGTGAGATCATGCCGAGGGTGTACCCGATGAGGGACTGCATCCCCATGGCTGCTCCCAGGTAGCCCGGGGCCACCAGTTCGGTCAGACCGGTGGAGAAGACCGGCGATTCGGCGGCGATCACGTAACCGTAGATCAGTCCTGCCGTGAGGGCGACGTAGGGGGGCAAGTTGATGAGCCAGCCGAAACAGAAGGAACAGATGGCACTGAGCGACATGACGAGGGTGATGGTTCTGGTTCGTCCCAACCGGTCGGAAAGGGTGCCGGTAATGGCGGTGGAAAAGGTGCCGATGCCCGTTATGACCGCAGCCGCTGTAGCTGCCCAGCCGGTGGCCTTGCCCTGAGAGATTCCGTGGCCGATAAGGAGGGATGCGTAGAAGGGGGCAAGCCAGCTCCGCATGCCGTACATCTCCCACATGTGTGAAGCGTAGCCGAGGATCATGAGGAAGGCTGGCTTGTTGCGGACAATCTCGCCGCGGAAGCCGTGCTCTATGCGGGCGTGAACCGCTGGTCGGTAACCGCGGAATACGGGGAGAGACAGAAGCGCACCGAGGTAGACGCCGATGGAGCAGACAACGAATGCCGTGCGCCAGCCGGCTATGGCGGCAACGCCTCCCGTTACGGCCAGCGACAGGGAAGCGCCCAGCATCAGAGCCCCGACGTAAATGCCGACCGCCTTGCCCCGTTCGTGGGAGGCAAACTTCTCCGCCACCATCTTCAGCCCCGGCATGTAAGTCCCCCCCATGCCGATGCCGGTAAGGGCCCGTAGCACCATGGCGGAAAGGTAGTCGTGGGCGTAGAGGGCAAAAAGAAGGTTGGCGGTACCGGACCAGAGGATTGACATGATGAAGATGTTGCGGGTGTTGAGCCGGTCGGTAAGGACGCTGAGAATAACGCCAGACGCGATATAACCGAGCTGGTAGACGGAGAAGATGCTCCCCGCCATGGTGTTGTTCATTCCCCATTCCTGTTTGAGGAGCGGAAGGATGGCGGAATAGTTGATGAACACCAGCATGATGAAGCACTGGGCAAGGCAGAGCAGGAGGAGCCAGCGGGTTTTTTCGCTCATGGGGTGCCATCCTGTATGAATCGGTGACGGGGCGGGAAGTCTGAATTAATGAGACGGACAATTATAGCGGTTTTTATGGGGTTGGGCAACGGGTTTGGCTGGGAATGGAGAAGAACAAAAAGGGGGGAAAGATCGCTTTCCCCCCTGCTGCCTTGTTTCCTTCCGTGATTTATTCTACCTTGAGCTGCCGACCGGATCTTTGATCGGTTGTTTTGGGGATCCGCACTTCAAGCATGCCGTCCTTGAAGCTGGCCTTGGCGTGGTCGGTGTCTATGCCGCTCGGCAGGTTCAAGGTCCGGCTGAACGATCCTTGGGACCGTTCCATCCGGAAATAGTCCTTCCGTTCCAGCTTTTCTTCGGTTTTTTTCTCGCCGGATATGATGATAGCGTTATCCATCAGCCGAACGTCGATATCGTCTCGTTCCATTCCCGGAAGTTCGGCCTTCACGACAATGGTGTCTTTTTCTTCGTAGACATCAACGCTCGGATAGACCATACCTCTGCTCCCCAGTTCGTGGAACAACCGCCTGAAGGGGAGCATCCCCGTCGAGAAGAAGGACCGGTTGAAGGATTCTTCCATCAATCGTTCCATTTCGTCCATCATGCTGGGGAGCCCGCTTTTTTCACTTTCAGCATGTAGCCCCTGACCTACGAGATTCCCGGTTTTTTTTGTTTCTTCGCTTTCAGGGTGTTCCCTGCCGACTGCTTTCAGTAAGGTGTTTTTTCTCATCATCGACACCCCTTTCTTCGTATCACATTGTTACTTTCTGAAATCATTATATAAATATTGAAAAAGAAAATCAATATTGAGATATTTAGGCAGATGGTCATTTCCATGTCTTTGCTCTTGTGGTATCGTTAGTCGGACGAAGGAGGGAGTAATGACGGTGACGGGAATCGGGCAGTGTAGTTGGGATTTCCTGGCGACGGTTGATGGTTATCCTCTGGTCGACAGCAAGCAGGAAGTGCTGCAGTGGGAGGAGCAGGGGGGCGGGCCGGTTGCGACCGCATTGGTTGCGCTGTCACGACTTGATATAGCCGGGAGGTTTCATGGCGTGGTCGGCGACGACAGTCTGGGGGAGCTCATTCGCGGTTCGCTTGTCGCGGAAGGAGTGGACTGCCAAGGTCTTGTCGCGCGTTCCGGAGCAGTCTCCCAGCGGGCTTTCATCGTGGTCGAACAAGAGAGCGCCAGCCGTACCATCTTCTGGCAGCGACCGACCGGTGGGCCACTCTCGCCGGCGGAACTTCCGGTCGGTTATCTGGATGACAGCCGTTTCCTTCTGCTCGATGGCCTCATGGCAGATGTCTCCCTTGTTGCGGCAAAGGACGCCCGTCTGCGTGGCATCCCGGTGATGCTCGATGCGGGGCGGCTTCGTCCCGGCATGGCCGAACTGGCAGAGTTATGCGATTACGTGGTGGCCGGCGAACAGTTTGCCTTCGATCTGGGATGGGATGGAGAAGCCGGTTCGTTTGCCGACTTCGCCCGGTCAGTCGGGGCACCAGTGGTTACCGTAACCTGTGGCGTGCGGGGGAGTCTTACCTGGTCGGGAAGCGAAGTGATACACCAGTCGGCCTTTCCCGTGACAGCAGTTGATACCACAGGGGCGGGGGATGTGTTCCATGGGGGCTACGTGTTCGGTCTGCTGCAGGGGTGGGACCTGTCGGCAGTGCTCCCCTTCGCCAGTGCCATGGCTGCCCTGAAATGCACCCGGCTGGGGGGACGGAGCGGCATTCCCGATCTTTCGCGGGTCATGGACTTTCTGGGAGAGCAGGGGATTCCTATCCCGCAGAAGTAATACCAATTCCACATCAAGGCGCTATCTGCGTTGGCTCGTCTTCGGCCCCTCAACGTACTATCTGTACGCCTGCGTCGCCTCAATCCTCGCCACCTTGATTTCATCCTTGATCTGAAATTGGTATAACATCGGTCAGCTGAGGAGAGAAAAGACAAGGGGAAGCTCCCGTCGGAAGCCTCCCCTTGTGCTACAGCCACCTCCGAAATACAGAGGTTCAGTTTTCGGTCAGGACATGCTCGTCGTAGAGATTCTCCACCCGCAGTTTGTGCCCTTTTTCCACATCGGCGAAGACCTGAAGGGTCTTCTTCAGTTTCGGGTCATCGGTCATTTCCGCCGCCGCCTTGTAAAGCTGGTAGGCGGCCTCTTCCGTCTTGATAGCGTACGTGAGAATCTCCTGGTAGGTCATATTCGGCCGGAGCGGGATATCCACCAGGTACTCGCTCAGTTTCATGTCGGGTGCGGTGCGGGCGCCAAACCCCGCGGCCTCCGCCAGGTCGATCTTGCTGAAGACCTCCTTGTGTCCCTTCTCTTCGGCGGCCATTTCCTCGAACATCTTGCGGGCGGCGATACTCGTGCTCGTTTCTGCCGCGTTCTTATAGAGCTGATAGGCGGTTTCTTCCCGCTGTACGGCGAATTTAATGATCTCTTCCAGTGTGGTGAATCCCATCAATGCCTCCTCATGGATAGTTTGTTCAGCGGGGGAGTACCTCTACCCCTGGTACTCCTCGAAGTTATCTCGGCTGGCGCCGCACTCCGGGCAGGTTTCCGGCGGTTCCAGCCCTTCATGGATATAATCGCAGATGACGCATCTCCACTTTTTCATGCCGTTCCCCCTTTCATATCGTTGGCTGCAGGCATACAGGTATCAGGCTGCACCGGTTGTATCGGGGCAGCACGGTGTATGCAAAATTATGGCAAGTGGCATGGATTGTCAATATTGTTTTATGAATTCGTCAAACATCATTTAACGTTCGCTCCGAATTCCACCCTGCTCCCCCGTTCACCTTCCTTTGACGGTGCCTTGTAGATATCGTCACGCTTCAGGAACAGCCGTTCCGCGGGAAGTTTCCCCTTTTCCAGAAGGAAATTCTGTACCGCCGTCGCCCGGTCCCGTGCCAGAGTGCCCAGTTGCTCGTCACCGACCGTCGTGTTGGTGATGATCAGCTTTTTCATCTCATCGTCGGGCAGATCCTTGACGAAGCCGATGACGTTACGGGGTTTCGGGAACTTTTCCTTGCGGTACACCTCCTTAAGCAGGCGGGAATATTCATCGGGGAGGACCTCGACGTTGTCGGGGGTCTGGTCCGGCCTGTTCTGCTTGCTCTTGACCAGGGCGAGAAATTTTTCCCCCTTGAGCTTTTTGTTGAGGAGCTCCGTCCGATACCCTTCCCGGTCTTTATTGCGGTCAACGAAACCGGATATTTCCAGGTTTATGGACGGCCGTTCATTGAGAGAGCCCGCAAGCTTGAGGAGCTTCTCCTGTTCAGCCGGAACGAGTGTGGCGCTGCCGGGAGCGAAGCCGACACTGCTGAAATCGTCTGCACCGCCAAACGCCGACAGAAGCGCGAGTGGCGATGTGGCAGCCTTGACGAGGAGATTTTTCAACATCTGGAGGACCACGCTCCAGACACTGAATTTCGGGTCGTCCGTCCGCCCGGTCACCGGCAGGTCGAGGTGGATTTCCCCCTTGCGGTCCTTGAGGAGTGCCACGGCAAGCCGGACGGGTAGACTGGTCGCGCGGTCGCTTTCAACCTTTTTGCCGAAGGTGAACTGGTCGATGAACACCTTGTTTTCCGAGGTGAGTGCCTTCTTGTCGATCAGGTATTTCAGGTCGAGGGAGAGTTTCCCTTTTTCCACCGTATAGCCCAGGTAGGTGCCGGAATAGGGGGTGACGGGAGTCAAATCGATGTCGGTGAAACTCACCTTGAGGTCGGCAAACAGATCGTTCCTGAGGGGGTTGAGCGTGCCGGTAATCTGGAGCGGCGACTGGTTTTCCAGGTTTCCCCGCAGGTCGACGTCGGCGAAACGATTTTCCTCCGAGGAGAGACCGCTCACCCGACCCCCCAGATGGTAGAAGGTGGTGGCAAAGCCACCGGGGAGATGACGGTCGCTGAAAGCGAGGGTTCCTTCCTGGATGGTCACGGCGCCGATCCTGACCTGCCGTTCTGCCGTGGCTGGCGCAGGTGAGGGGGGGGCCATCGACGGTGGCGGAGCCACGGCTGTTTGCGGGGGAGTGGAAGCGGCTTCCTTCTTGGTAAGATTCTGGAGGTTAAGGGTGCCGTCCTTGTTTACCACGATGCGGGAGTAGACGTTGTTGAGAGCAACTTCCCTGATGGCAAGGGAGAAGGGGGTTATGGTTCCCTTGATATCATCCAGTTGCAGGCTTTCCCACTTGAGCAGGTCCTCCGATTCCACCGTGTCCAGGCAATAGAAAGAGCGAACGCCGAGAGTCCCTGCGTAACTCCCTGACAGTTCTCTGCCCGGCTCCTTGGCCAGGGCAATTGACATGCGGGTGTCGATGGTTCCGTCTGCCACGTAGAGATTGAGATTTTCCGGCAGGTATGCTTCGAAGTCGCGGAGAGCAAGCTTCTTCAGCTCCACGTTTCCTTTGAGTTTCAGAGGTGAGGGAAGGACAGTTCCATTTGCCCGGACACTCCCCTGTTTGCCAACTTGGCTGGTCAGGGTGAAAGGTATCGATCCGAACCGGGGACCGGTAATGTTTGCCAAAGTGAATTGCAGGCGCCGCAAATTGATGACTGCTGCGTCCTTCTGCGCCCGGTCGGTGAAGGTTATTCCAATACCACTGCCGCCGACCTTGCGGAGCTTGTAGGTAAAAGGTTTGGTCTCTTTCCCCTTCGGAGTTACCCCCGTTGCCGTGGCAGGCGCAGTTCCTGCTGGCGTACGGAGGAGGTGCATGGGGGAAAGGGTACCGTCTTTTTCCCGGGAAATTTGACAGGAAACACCCTTCATGTCCACGAGTTCGACGGTGGCGTTTTGCTCTTTAAGATTAATGCTCCCCCCTCCGATGACCAGCTGGTTCATCCGGATCCCTTCACCGGGAGCAAAGGTAGAAGCGAGGTTGTTGCCGGTCACCGCCAGTCGTTCAAGGGTAAGTCCCGCGTTCCGGTCAAAGGCAAGGTGGCCGGTCAGGTCGACCGAGCCAGCGACCGGAGCGGTCAGCACACCGGCCAGGTAGGGGTAGTAGGCGCCAAGGGCAATGCCCCGGACAGTCAGGTCGGCTGAGACAGCGAGGGGTTCAACCGCCGCTGTTCCTGTCGCCTCAAGAGACTCGTTGCGACCGCTTCGGCACGCGAAGTTCCAGCGAGCGACTTGTCCTGCTGCCATGCTGAAGTCTGAGAGAGAAAGAGTGACCTTTTCAAGTTTTCCCTGAAATCCCCCAGGCGGAAGACGATCGTTGAACTGTATCGAGCCGTTGGTGAACTTCAGTGCAGAGAGCTTCAGTGTCGGTTTCGGTGCCTGCTTGTCAGCTTTGTCCTTGTCCGGATCCGGTTTGGGTGTGGCTGGCGCAGTCTGTTTGCCTTTCAAGCGCTCAAAATTCCATTGTCCCGAGGCATACCGTTCCAGATAGGCAGCGGTTCCGTCCAACTCGAGCGTGGCCAGATCGAAGTTCTGCCCGAAGATGGCCGCCTTGTTGATCTGCGCTGCAAGCCGGTGGAGAGCAATGAGTGGGGCCCCGCTCTTTTCCCTGACATCGAGTCCCGTCAGTTCAAGGCGACCGGCAAGGCCCAGATCGGGCTTGTTCCGGGCTGAGACCTGGTAGCTCAATTCCAGGTCGGTAGAGAGCTTGCCTGACCTGATGCCGACCGGTACGGCAACGGGAAGGTAGGCGAGGTAGTAGGGTAGATCGAAATCCCTGAGCTTGAGGTTGAGCGATGTCTCCATTGTCTTGGCGAGGGGTTTCAGCTTGCCGGTTGCGGAGAGCTCGGCTCCGTTGATTACGGCGCTGAAGCGGGGTGCAACGTATTTGTCGGCGAGGTAGGGTATGGTACTGAAAAACGGCACCGCGATCTCCATCCGCCTGACCGTGTGATTGGTCGGTTTGTGTGCGGCCAGATCATGAAAATCTATGGCTCCGCCTCTGATGACGATGTTGTTGAGTGAGAACGGAAAGGGTTTTGAAGGTTTCGCATCCTTTTTTGGCGTGACCAGGTCGGTGAAGTTATAGGTGTTGGCAGCGGAACGGACTATGTTGACGTACGGAGACGCCACCTCTATCCGGGAGACGATAAGCGCACGCCGTACCAGGGATGCCGGGCTGACGGAAACCCTGACGCTGCTGAAAGAGGCGAAGGTGGTCGTGGCCCCCTTTTCCGCCAGCCGAAAGTCCGTAACGCGTGCACTCAAGGTAAGCGGGTTGATGGCAACTTTTGTTATTGAGGCCTTTCGTCCGGTGGCTTCTTCAATCTTTTCAACTGCCACATTCCGTAAGATGGAAGGGAGCACGAAGGCTGCGAAGAGCAGGCTGACGATAAACAGTACAACCGCACCGATCAATATTTTGCGCCGGATGGACATGGCTTGGCCTCTGATGGAAAGGGTCTTTAAAGAAGCAGAAACAAAAAAAGGCCGCACTCCGGGGAGTGCGGCCATGTTCACATGATGGTTATTTCTGGATGACGCACTCGAAGTTGGCTTCGATGCGACGATTTTTCGCCCGGCCTTCCGCCGTCTTGTTGCTGGCAACCGGGTTGTCGTAGCTATGACCCTTGGCGGTGAGACGTTCCGGTTTAATGCCGAAATTCTTGATGAGGTAATCCCGGACGGCCTCGGCGCGCTTCTGGGAGAGCTTCTGGTTGAACTTGTACGTACCGACGTTGTCAGTGTAGCCGTCGATAGTTCCCGTAACGAAATCGTACTTGTTCAGGAAGTCTCCGGCCTTCTTGATCTCATCGTGATACTTGGGTTTCACGACTGCCTTGTTGGTGTCGAATAGGACGCCGAGGACTATGCAGACCTTTTCAGGCGGCGGTGCCTGCACGGTCAGGTTGGTGGTGCTGGTGGTCTTGCCTCCCGGTCCATTGCAGGTGAGGGTGTAGGTGGTGTCCGCCGCGGGGGAGACCGAAATGGAATTCTGCGTCTGGACGCCACCGCCCGGTTCGACGGTGCAATCCGTAGTGTTTTCCGAAGACCAGGCGAGAGTTGCCGCTTGTCCCCTGGTGATGGTGGTTGGGGTTACGGATATTTTACTCGTCGGTGCGGGGGGCGGAGGCGGCGGTGCTACCTCTTTCTTGACAGGAGCCGGGGCCGGCTCCGGAGCCGGAGCTGGCGGCGGCGGTGCCGGGGCAGCCACGGGCGCGGGGGCCGGTTTCTCGCCGCCGAACTGGAAGTAGACACCCAGGGCGTATTCCAGGTTGTTCACGCTCTGCTTTGCGGTTGAATCAGAGGGAGTTACCATACTGTTGATGATCAGGTCGCGAACATCACCCCGTAACGCGATGTTGTCGGTAAAGAAGTACTTGAAACCGCCACCCGCGGAAAACGCGCCGTGCGTATCACTCTTCGCGTTTTCCGGGTCTATGGTCTGGGCGCCATAGCCGGCCGCGAGGTAGGGGACGAACTTGCTTTTCGGCATGAAGTGGTAGAGGAGTTCGCCGCGATAGTTATAGACGTTGTATTTCCCCTGTCCCGGAATGATAAATTTCGCCGCGGTGGGTTCGGTGTGGACGTAGTTGAATACCCCCTCAATACCGAAATTCTCCGTAAAGTTGTAGCCGGCGCGAATGCCGTACATCGGCTCCATTTCAAGGTGCTGGACACCGTCGAACAGGAAGCCGCCGACAAAGGGGGTGAGCCCGAAGGAGCCCGCCTTGACCTCCGCGTGGGCGACCGTGGTTGCGCCGAGCAGTAACAGGCCGCTCAACAGGGTTAAAAGTTTTCTGCGCATTGATTACCTCCTTGGTGGATTGAATTAAGCCGCGCTCCCTTGCTCCAGGGTGGATGTGCAGTTGGGACAACGGCTTGCTTTAATGGGTATGCTGGATACGCAATGGGGACATTCTTTGGTAGCCGGCGGCGGAACTTCCTCTGCTTTTTTCAGCCGGTTGATCTGGCGGATCAGGAGGAAGATGGCAAATGCGACGATGATAAAATCGATGATCGTGTTGATGAACAGTCCGTAGTTGATGGTGGCAGCGCCTGCCTTCTTCGCTTCCGCCAGGGAGGTGTAGCCGGTTCCGGAGAGGTCGATGAACAGGTTCGTGAAGTCAACCTTCCCCATGACCCTGCCGAGGGGGGGCATGAGGATGTCGGCTACGAAGGAGCTGACGATCTTGCCGAAGGCGCCACCGATGATGATACCGACCGCCAGGTCGATCACGTTGCCGCGCATGGCGAATTTCTTGAACTCTTCTAACATTGCTACCTCCTTTCACATAAATTACAAAGTTGCCCGCCTGCTCAGATTCGGGCTGGCCTGGAGAATGCGGACCAGTCGGCTGTTGGGCTGTGCCTTTGTTAATTAAACAAACTGACCTAACCATAGCAGATGTCTGCCGATTGTCAAGGTTACGCTGATGCACATTCTGATTTTATTTGGGTTGTGGTGGTGGATTTGGAGCGGTTGCAAGATGAGAGAGGCGAATGGAATGGGAGAAATGCTCTTTAAAAACGGCTGAGTGGGAAGAAGGATGTTGTTGTTCGCTGTTTCAGGCAGGGAGCATCCATGAAAATTGTGGCAATGGGGTATCTGACGATGGAGCAGGCACCTGTATGCCCATGCCGAGGTCGGGTTGCGCTTCGAAAGTTGCCCAATCAGCCGACTTCGGCATATTCCCGGGCGCGAAACTCTACGCCGATTGACTCGGCAAGCTGTTGCACCTTTGAAATGTCAAGCCCGGGTACGGTCACGGCAGTGGCGACCACGTGGGGGATATACCGCTTTGCCTCGGAAAGGAAAGAGCATACGCCGTTGAAGCCAGCGCTGCCGAAGGGGGTGTTGCAGAGCAGGGTGTAGGTATCGGCGTCGGCGGCGTTGAGGCTGACCGATACGGTGTCTATCAGCCCCGCCAGTTCGGGGAGGATGTTGCGGCCGTAGACCAGGTTCCCCTGACCGTCGGTATTGATCCTGATCCGGACCCCCTTCGGCTTGAGTGCCGTCGCCACATCCTTGATCAGGTCGAGGCGAAGGAGCGGTTCGCCGTAGCCGCAAAAAACCACTTCGTCGTAGCCTGCGGGATCGCCGATGGCGGCCATTACCTCGGTAAAATCCGGTTCATGCTCCAGGTGAAGGTAGTGCCCTTTCACCGTGAAGTCGTCGAACTTGGCACAGAAGGAACAGCGGTTAGAGCAGCGGTTGGTGATGTTGAGATAGAGGGAGTTCCTTATCCGATAGGCGATGCGGGTCTTCTGGGGAGCTGTGCCGATACCGAACAGCCGGTGGGTGTTGAGGGACGTAATCCGCCCCACATCCTCAAGGGAAAGCCCTTTCACCTCCGCCACCTTTTCGGCGGCGAACCGGACATGGGCCGGCTCGTTCCGTTTTCCCCGGCGGGGGACCGGCGCGAGGTAGGGACAATCGGTTTCCAAAAGGAGGTGTTCGATCTTTATTCCCCGCACGACCTCCCGCAGGGAGTCATTGCTGGGGTACGTTACGGTGCCGGGAATGGAGATGTAAAAGCCCATCTCCACGCACTCCCGGGCCATGGCAAGGTCGCCGGAAAAACAGTGGAGGACCCCGCCGACTTCTTCGGCCTTCTCCTCCCGGAGTATTGTCATGACCCGGTCGTGGGCATCCCGGTCGTGGACGATGATCGGCAGCGAAAGTTCCCGTGCCAAACGTATGAAGCGGCGAAATACCGATTCCTGCGCGTCCCGGGGGGAACGGTCACGGTAAAAGTCCAAACCTATCTCGCCGATGGCGACGACCTTTGGGTTTTTTGTCGCCAGTTCCCGTACGACCTCATAACATTTGTCGGTGACCCGGTCGGCATCGTGGGGATGGATCCCCACCGCACAATGAATCTGCTCGTAACTCGTTGCCAGATCGCAGGCCTGCCGGCTCGACTCCAGGTCGGCTCCAACGGTTATGATGTGCGACACTCCGGCCTCGACGGCACGCTGCAACATCTCGGCAAAGTCGACATGGAACTCCTTTCCGTAAATATGGGCGTGGGAGTCTATGAGGGTGACGTCAGCAGTCATGGTACGGTTCCTTGTTTTATTCCATGGGGGATGTCATCAGGCTGGGGACAATGATCCTTCCCCATAGTACCAGCCCCTCAAGAATGCTGTAAAGGTAAAAAAATCCCCGGCGGAACGCGGTACGAGCGCCCCAAGGTTTCATTGACAGGGCTCGTTCAGGTATGGCATAATTGGCAAAATTTTCTGCATATTTAAAGTGGGGGCTGCACACCATGTGGGCTCCCATAATTGTATTCAAAAAGGCCTTTTCATGCAGCAGCCGTTTGTGCACCTCCATCTCCATTCCCAGTACTCACTCCTCGACGGGGCTATCCGTATCGGCGACCTGGTCAAGAAGGCCAAGGGATACGGCATGCCTGCCGTGGCCATTACCGACCATGGCAGCATGTTCGGTGCCATCGAGTTCTACGAAAAATGCCGGAAGGAAGGGATCAAGCCTCTCATCGGCGCCGAGGTTTACGTCGCGCCCGGTTCGCGCCTGGTGAAGGAGCAGGGAAGCGTTCCCGGCGAATACTCCAGCTATCACCTTATCCTGCTCTGTGAAAACCTGCAGGGGTACAAAAACCTGTCGAAGCTTGTTTCATCGGGCTACAAGGAAGGTTTTTACTACAAGCCACGGATTGACAAGGAACTGCTGACTGAGCACAGCGAGGGGCTCATTGCCCTTTCCGCCTGCCTCAAGGGAGAGGTTGCCACCCTCTGCAGCCGCAACCGCATGGACGATGCCGTGGCAGTCGCCCGCTGGTACAGCGAAACCTTCCCCGGCAGCTACTACATCGAACTCCAGGAGAACACCCTCCCCGAGCAGGAGATTGCCAACCAGCGACTGATGGCCGTGGCGCGGGAGCTTTCCTTGCCGCTGGTGGCGACTAACGATTGCCACTACCTCAACCGTGAGGATGCCCGCGCTCATGAGGTGCTTCTCTGCATTCAGACCGGCAAAACCATGAATGATGAGAACCGGATGCGGTTCTCGGCGGACGAGTTCTACGTCAAGTCGCCGGAGGAAATGGCGGCAGCCTTCCATTATGCACCGGAGGCGATTGCCAATACGGTGCGCATTGCCGAGCGATGCACGCTGGAACTGAGGCTGAACGACCCGACCAACTACTTTTTCCCGCACTTCGAGCCCCCTGCCGGAAAGACCCATGATGAAATGCTGGAAGAACAGGCCTACGCGGGCCTCAAAGACCGGCTGGTAACCATCCGCGCCAAGTATCCCGACATGACGCCCGAACAGGAGCAGGCCTACTACGACCGTCTCCGGATCGAACTGGACTGCATCGAGCAGATGAAGTTTCCGGCCTATTTCCTCATCGTTGCCGACTTCATCAACTGGGCCAAGAACATGGGGATCCCGGTCGGCCCCGGCAGGGGTTCCGCGGCCGGTTCCCTGGTTGCCTACTCCATCCGCATCACCGACCTGGACCCGCTCCCCTACAACCTTCTCTTCGAGCGTTTCCTCAATCCGGAACGGATATCCATGCCCGATATCGACGTGGATTTCTGCCAGGACCGGCGGGACGAGGTGATACAGTACGTTGCCGGCAAGTACGGTCGTGACAAGGTCTGCCAGATCATTACCTTCGGTACCATGAAGGCAAAGGCGGTAATCCGCGACGTTGGCCGGGCCATGGACATGACCTACGGTGACGTGGACAAGATTGCCAAACTTGTCCCCGGCGAACTGGGGATGACCCTGGACAAGGCACTCAAGATCGAGCCGAAGCTGAACGAGCTTGCCAAGGCGGATCCAAAGGTGAAGGAACTGCTGGATGTCTCCCTCTGTCTCGAAGGGCTTGCCCGCCATGCCTCCACCCACGCTGCCGGCGTGGTGGTGGCGCCGGCCGCATTCGAGGAGTTTTGCCCGGTCTACAAGGATCAGAAGAGTGGTTCCCTCAACACCCAGTATTCCATGAAGTACGTTGAGATGGTGGGGCTGGTGAAGTTCGATTTTCTGGGGCTCAAGAACCTGACGGTCATCGCCAACGCCGTCAGGCTGATCCAGGCCGAGAAGGACCCTGGCTTCGACATCTCGCGCCTGCGTGACGACGACCGGGAGAGTTACGAGCTGATCTCGTCGGGAAACACGACGGGGATATTCCAGCTCGAATCCAGCGGCATGAAGGAGATGCTGGTAAAGCTGAAACCTTCCTGTTTTGAAGATGTCATTGCCGCCTGCGCTCTCTACCGCCCGGGGCCGCTCGGTTCCGGCATGGTGGACGACTTCATCGAGCGCAAGCATGGCAGGAAGAAGGTCGTCTATGACCTCCCCGAGCTCGAACCGATCCTCAAGGACACCTACGGGGTCATCGTCTATCAGGAACAGGTCATGCAGATTTCCCGGACCCTGGCCGGCTATTCCCTGGGGCGCGCGGACCTGCTCCGCCGGGCCATGGGAAAGAAGGACCCGGCGGTCATGGCAAAGGAAAAGGAGCCGTTCCTGGCGGGGGCAAAGCAGAAGGGAATCGACCTGAAAAAGGCCGAGGCGATCTTCGACCTGATGGCCAAGTTTGCAGAATACGGCTTCAACAAGTCCCATTCCGCGGCCTATGCCCTCATTGCCTACCAGACCGCCTATCTCAAGGCCCACCACTCCGTGGAATTCATGGCGGCGCTTCTTTCCTGCGACATGGGGAGCACCGACAAGGTGGTCAAGAACATTGCCGATTGCCGGGAGATGGGAATCGATCTGCTGCCGCCGGATATCAATGCCTCCCACCATTCCTTCCGCGTTCTCGGCACATCCATCCGCTTCGGTCTTGGTGCAGTGAAGAACGTCGGCGAGTCGGCTATTGAGGCGATAATCGAAGCCCGCAAGGATGGGGTATTCGTGGATCTTTTCGACTTCTGCGAACGGGTTGACCTGCGCAGGGTCAACAAGCGCGTGGTGGAGTCCCTCATCAAGTGCGGCGCCTTCGATTCTACCGGTGCGAGGCGTGCCGTACTCATGGCGGGGTTGGAAGATGCCACGGCCCTCGGCCAGAAGATCCAGCAGGAGCGGGAGAGCGCCCAGGTATCCCTGTTCGGCACCACGGAGATCGTCAAGGTCAATGGCAATGGCCGGGGAAAACTCCCCGATATTGCCGAATGGGATGACAAACAGAAGCTCGCGTTCGAGAAGGAATGCCTCGGCTTTTTCATCACAGGCCATCCCCTTGACCGTTACGCCCAGGACATGCGGCGCTTCACCTCAACCGATACTGCAGGATTGGCCGATATTGCCGACGAGAAGGAGGTCAAGATCTGTGGGGTCGTGGCCGCCCTCAAGGAGATGATCACAAAGAAAGGGGACCGGATGGGGTTTGTTACCATCGAGGACCTGGTCGGATCGGTGGAAGTGGTAGTTTTCCCGGAAACCTATGCCAAGGCAGGCCACTATCTGAAAACCGAAGAACCGCTGGTTGTGACCGGCACTGTCGATGTCGGGGAGAAGAGCACGAAGATCAAGGCGACCGATATTGTCCCCCTCCGGGAGATCAGCGAGCGGGAGACGCAACGGATTCATGTCAACCTGCAGGGGACCGGACTGGAACGGCGGCAGCTGGAAGAGCTCAAGGGTATATTCGGCCGTTACCGTGGAAGCTGTCAGACCATTCTCCATATCAACATCCAGGATACGGTAAGTACGACCATCCGGTTGCCGGACAACTGCACACTGTTTGCCAGTGAAGAATTAATGGTGGAAGTGAAGAACCTGCTGGGGTATAATGCCGTTTCTTTTGAGTAGCCTGACGCGTTCGTGCGGCGTCGGCATTGTCGTATCGATGGGCCTTTGTCGGTTAACTACGGAGTCCGGGAACTTTGCATTCACATTTGTGGTAAAAGGAGAGACACTACAACATGGCAACTCAAATTTATATGGATTTTGAAAAACCCGTTATCGAACTGGAGCAGAAGATACAGGAACTGCTGGCATTGTCCGGTGACAACGTCGATCTGAAGAATGAAGTTGCCAAGCTGGAAAAGAAAGCCGAGGAGATGCGGCGCGACATATTTGCCAACCTGACCCGATGGCAGACTGCACAGATTGCGCGTCACATCAATCGTCCCTTTACCATGGACTACATAAACCTTATATTCACGGAATTCGTCGAACTTCACGGTGACCGGAATTTCGGAGACGACCACGCCATTGTCGGAGGGCTGGCAAGGCTTGACAATGAGCCGGTAATGGTGATTGGGCATCAGAAGGGGCGCGATACCAAAGAGAAGGTCTATCGCAATTTCGGAATGCCGAACCCGGAAGGATACCGCAAGGCGCTTCGGCTCATGGAGATGGCAGAGCGGTTCCGGCTTCCCATCATCACCTTTGTCGACACTCCCGGAGCGTTTCCCGGCATCGGCGCTGAGGAGCGGGGCCAGGCCGAGGCCATCGCCAGGAATCTGCGCGAGATGTCTCGACTCACCGTTCCGATCATTGTTGTCATAACCGGCGAAGGGGGGTCGGGCGGGGCCTTGGCCATTGCGGTCGGAGACCGAATCCTCATGCTCCAGTACTCCGTTTATGCGGTCATCTCGCCTGAAGGGTGTGCCGCAATCCTCTGGTCCGACGGCACCAAGGGAGAACAGGCTGCCGAGGCTCTCAAGCCGACCGCTCAAGACATCAAGGCGCTGGAAGTCATCGACGAGATCGTTCCTGAGCCGACAGGGGGCGCCCACCGCGACCACAAGGCGATGGCAGTCAACCTCCACAAAGCCATCTCGCGCAACCTGAAAGAGTTGCGGAAACTGCCGGCGGAAGAGTTGATTGAAGCCAGGTATCAGAAGTTCCGCAAGATGTCCCGGTTTGTGGAATAGGGGTTAGTTCCCTGGCGGTAGGAAACAGGACAGGGCGGTCATCACCGCCCTTGTTTTTTTAGGATTGGAATTGTCAATGGCTGAACGTTTGCAAAAATTGCTTTCCCAGGCAGGTATCGCGTCCCGTCGCGAGGCGGAAACACTCATCGTCGCAGGCCGAGTCACGGTCAACGGTCAGGTTGTGACGGAACTCGGGACCAAGGCCGATCCGTTAACCGATCAGATTACCGTGGACGGTAAACCGGTCCGCCCTGTTGACGCAAAGATATACCTCCTCCTCTATAAGCCGGTCGGGTACCTGACGACCCTCAAGGATCCCGAGGGGCGTCCAATCGTCACCGACCTGCTGAAGGATGTAACGTCGAGGGTGTATCCTGTAGGGCGACTCGACTACAACACCGAAGGGCTGTTGCTGTTGACCAACGACGGCGAGTGGGCAAACCGTTTGGCCCACCCCCGGCACGAAGTTGAGAAGGAATATCTGGTGCGCGTACGGGGGAAGGCAACTCCCGATCAGATCAAGCGTCTGGCCGCAGGCGTGGAGCTCGAAGACGGCAGAACCGCACCGGCCAAAGTGTTTCTGGCGAGTGAGAGCGACAACAACAGTTGGCTCTCCGTAACCATCCATGAGGGGCGTAACCGCCAGGTGCGGCGCATGTGCGAGGCGGTCAGCCTGGCGGTGGTACGTCTCAAGCGGATCCGCTACGGTTTTCTTGAACTGGGCGATCTGCAGCCGGGTGAGCACCGCCATCTCTCTCCAGCAGAAGTCGAGAGGTTGGCACATCCCGGAAGAGTTCGCCCTGGTGGTGTCCCATCGCAAAGACCGGGGAGACGCTGAGAAAAAGGAGGTGCGGTTGAAATCGCAGCTCCTTTTTTTGTATGCTCTTTTGATATATGTACTTGTGTGGGTAAGTAGGTACTGGTATAAGATTGTTTGTTGTGTGAACTTCATAGATTCAGGGGGATTGGTTATATATGTTAAGCGATGATGTAAAGGATCAGCTAGGGCTTTTTGGCACCGATAATGAGAAGAATGATGCCACGTCGGCATCAGGTAAGCGAAAGCCTGCTCTGCGTAATGTGCCGGTTGAGGCTGGCATCGACGTGCAAACATATTCAGTGCAGGTAGAGCCGGAACCGACCAGTTCAGTCCAAAAAACGACTGAACATATCGTCACGCCACCGGCGGACGAGTATGGTGCGTCTTTGCATCACACGCGCACAACCGCCCTCAAGGTTTCCCGGAAGATGAAAGGCAAACCGGCGGCCAAGGCAAAGCCCTTATCTGGTCTGGTTCCGGCGGGTGATGTCCGGTTGACAGCGAACATTCGGGAGGATCTTCATTTGAAATTGAAGATAGCCGCGGCACAGCGTCGGACGACAATTGGTGAACTGATTGAGGAGATGGTTGATAAGTACCTGTAAACGGCGTTCGGAAAGATGATGCAACTCAGTACCAGGCCGGAAGTGATAGGTAGGTTGAAAAGAGATGTCGAAAATGCTAAAAATATGTGCAGTTTCGCCGCGCGATATTTTTATTCATTTTTGCTAATATGCAAATATTTTCTGCGAGTTTCGTCACGTCAGCCAATATATTCCACAGTGTTATCCACAGATTTTGTGGAATCAATCCCTTGTGGAGCGTGGATTTTCATAATGCGCGACGATAGTTATCCACTCTTATCCAGCCTGCGGCAAAATAGGTAACAAATCGTATTTAATGTGTAATTAGCTGTCAATTATATGACGCCGGATGCAGGATATCAACAACAGTCAGTAATTACATAAACGGACCAACTCTAAACCCGGCAGGATACGACAGATAGGGACGGGAAAAGAAAAGGGGTTACGGTATCTACCGTAACCCCTTGATCTTTTGGTGCCGAAGACTGGACTCGAACCAGCACACCCTTGCGAGCACAAGAACCTGAATCTTGCGTGTCTACCAATTCCACCACTTCGGCATTGACGAATTGTCTTTATAGCAATCTTTCCTGATGATTGCAAGGAATTTTTTCCGCGGTTCCCCAACTGGTCCCATCTTCGCCGTTTCACAGTAAATGGCCACAAGGTGTATGACACCTTGCATATTTCAGCTCATGAGAATCTTGTTCTTCAGAATCAGGATCTCAAATGCCATGGCGACTTTGCCGATGAGTTTCTGCAGGTCGAAGAGACGTGCTTCTTGATCGTTGCGTCGTCCGTCTACATAGAGGATGGTCACCACCCGCCCGAGCATAATAAGAGGAATGATCTGGACGATATCCGGCAGGTCGCCCCCCATTGCCGCAAGCATGTTTGAATTGTTCGAGGTGAGGGGGACCATGCCTCGGTAGTATCGTTTTTCATCGACCACCATCTTGAGGAGCGAGGTGCTGTCGAGGGGTATCTCGGTTCGGTCGAAATCTTGGATAAGTCTGTTGTCGTGAACTGCCTGCCAGCCGATGGCCATCTCTCCGCGGATGAGGAACAGAGCTACCCTCTGGAATTCCTGCCCCAGGTACGTAACGAGGGCTTCTGCGATTTCATCCCTGTTATGCGCCTCGGCGAGTCGTTCGGCAATGGATTCCATGGTCTGGCGAGGTACTGACGGTACAGTTGGTATCTGTCCGGGAGGTACGGCGTCGTCAGGTGCTTCCGTGTCGAAACCTTCGAACGGGGGGAATTCGATGAGCTCCCGGTCGATGGTGAAGGGGTCGACATGTTCCGGTTTCGCGGCCGGTTGGTTCATCGCTATAGGTTCATCGTACACACCTTCACGTCGGCGCCTCCCGCCGACGGCACGGTTAGTGGGAAAGTAGCGGATGTCGCGCTTTATGCCGTAATAATTTTCCATGCAGAAGACAAGCCGCAACTCGGGGGCGACAAGAGGCGATACGATATAGCCGGTCATGAAAGAAATTTCGTCGATGGCGGGCAGATTGGTAGGGTCGGCCATGGCAAGGGTGAGGCGTTTCTTGTCGAGGGCGATGGGGATAGCCATATATTTCTTCACGAGTTCAGCAGGGAGGAGGTTAAGGACATCGGCAGAGACATTATTGAGCTGCTGGGGTGTCGTGCAGGGGACGCCGAGTTTTCTGGCGAGAAAGTGAGCGAGTTGTTCCTCGTTGATAAATCCCATTTCGATGAGGTTGGTGCCGAGGCGACCACCGAAAATGACCTGACATTTGAGGGTTTCGTCCAGATCCTCTGGGGTGATGATGTTCTCATTCACCAGCATTTCACCGAGTTTCAGGGGCATGGAAGATTCCTGGATAGTGGGTGAAGGGAGTCAGCTCTGTTCGGATGTATCAGGTTCCGCGGGTTCTTCTCCGAGATCAAGCAGGCGCACTGCCTCGGCGGTCGGTAGTTCCTGGACACTCTTGAGTTTCCGCTCGATGACGCGGGAGCGGGTGGCAGCCGAATCGATGGTGTTGCTCGCTTCCTGGAGCTTTTTTCGGGTCTTGTCGAGCACCACGCCAAAGGTGGCGAATTCTGTTTTGATCGCGCCGAGCAGGGTCCATACCTCACTGGAGCGTTTTTCGATGACAAGGGTGCGAAAACCCATCTGCAGGCTGTTGAGGAGCGCAGCCAGCGTGGTCGGGCCGGTAACCACCACCTTGAACTCCCGTTGCAGCTGTTCGAACAGACCGGTGCGGCGAAGCACCTCGGCATAAAGCCCCTCAGTGGGAAGGAACATGATGCCGAAATCGGTGGTGTGGGGCGGGTCAAGGTATTTATCGCGGATATTCCGGGCCATCTCCTTGATAGCCCGCTCCAGCTGCCGGGAAGCTTCTTCAACAAGAACCGGATTCCCCTGTTCCTGGGCTTCGACCAGCCGCAGATAGTCTTCCTGGGGGAACTTCGCATCGATGGGGAGCCAGACTGCGCGATCATGCTCGTCGCTTCGCCCCGGCAACCGGATGGCGAATTCTACCCGGCCGCTGCTCCCCTGTTTGGTCGCAACATTGACCTCGTACTGTTCACGAGTGAGAATCTGTTCCAGCAGGCTCCCGAGTTGGATCTCACCGAAGGTGCCACGGGTCTTGACGTTGGTGAGGACCTTTTTGAGGTCACCCACGCCGGTAGCAAGGCTCTGCATTTCGCCGAGCCCCTTGTGTACTTGTTCCAGCCGCTCGCTCACGATCTTGAACGATTCGCCGAGACGCTTCTCCAGGGTGTCGTGGAGCTTTTCGTCCACTGTAGCGCGCATCTGCTCCAGCTTCCGGTTGTTGTCTTCCTGGAGGCTTGCGAGTTTTTTCTCGACCGTTTCGTTGATTTTGTCCAGTTTCTGGATGTTGTGGTCGGTGAGAGTTTTGAGTTGCCCGGAAAAGATGTCAAGTTGGCGCTTCTGGTTCTCAGCACCTTCTGCCATGCGGCGCAAAACTGCTTCGCTGAACGCTCCGAAGGCATTGTTTTGTTCTTCGCGGGATTGTTTACTGCTGGTAGATGATTCAGTGCGGTTCTGTGCCAGCTCATCGCGGAACATCCGCTCGATGCGCTCCTGATTACGTTCCAGAGCATCGAAGCGAGATTCGAGCCCATCCGCAGGATTCCGGGATGTCCGGGCTATGAGCACCAGCAACAGGCCGATGGCAATAAGAACCAGCGTGATCAGGAGATAGAGCAGGGAGGCACTCATGAACCGCAGATCCTCGGGTATACGGGGGAACTGCCGGGGAAGGAATCAGACAAAAAGCGGCTCTTCATCGGTGCCGAACTCGAGCTCCTTCTTTTTTTCCGGTGCGAGCAGGAGGGCGATCCCGGCGCCAAGAGCGGCTCCCGCGATAAACGAAACGAAAAGCGTTCCCGTAACATTTTTGTCTTCATGCATGACTGGTACCTCCGATATTGATATTTCGAGAGTATATGGCTGGCGAGGATCGCCATAAAAATGCGTTTCCACGCTGTTAGCTGTCAAATGGCTGTCTGTCACAATCCGGTCGGAACATGAGTCGGAAAACCCGTTAAACAGGCATTGCGGCTCAGGTCATGACAGAATAACAAAAAATTCCAGGGATGTACAGCCCAGCGTTAAAATTTTACCTACAATTTACATACCAATTTCTTTCTTTGTTCATTTCTGTACCAGTTCCCTGGTGTCGCTGATGAACGCCTCCACATCCTCGGGGCGGGTTTCCCATGAACACATGAGACGGGCACCGCCGGTACCGATGAAGGAGTAGAAGTGCCATCCCTTTGCGCGCAGACCATCGGCCACGGCAGGCGGCAACTGAAGGAAGACTGCGTTTGCCTGGCACGGATGGGCGAGGGTTACGCCCGGTATCCCCTGCAGGCCCTCGGCAAGCTGGAGGGCACAGTTATTGGCGTGGGCTGCATTATGGAGCCATGCCCCATTTTCCAGCATCCCGATCCAGGGGGCAGCGAGAAACCGCATCTTGGAGGCAAGCTGGCCGGCCTGTTTGCAGCGGTAGTCAAATTCATTGGCCAATTCGTGGTTGAAGAACACCACCGCTTCGCCAACAGCCATGCCATTCTTGGTGCCGCCGAAGCAAAGGACGTCCACTCCCGCCTGCCAGGTCAGTTCTTTGGGGGCAACGCCCAAAGAGGCAACAGCGTTGGCAAAACGTGAGCCGTCCATGTGGAGGCGCAGGCCGTACTGCCGGGCAAAATCTCCAATTGCCTGAAGTTCGGCCACCGAGTAGAGGGTCCCCAGTTCTGTGGACTGGGTAATGCTGAGGGCGCGCGGTTTAGGATAATGAATGTCGGTGCGGCGTTTTATGGTGTGTTCCACTGCCGACAGGTCGACCTTGCCGTCTTGTCCTGGCACGAGCAGCACCTTGGTGCCGTTGGAAAAGAACTCCGATGCACCGCATTCGTCTGTTTCCACGTGGGACAATTCATGACAAATAATACTGTGGTAGGACTTGCAAAGGGCTGCCAATGCGAGGGAGTTGGCCGCAGTGCCGTTAAAGACGAAAAACACCTCACAATCTGTTTCGAAGAGTTCCCGGAGTTTTTCGCATGCCCTGGCGGTCCAGGGGTCATCGCCGTAAGAGCTGGCGTAGCCGCGGTTGGCTTTGTCCAGCGATTGCCATGCTTCGGGGCAGATTCCTGCGTAATTGTCACTGGCAAATTGAAATCGGGTCGGTTGGTTGAGATGTTCCATAGAAAGCTCCTCATCAGGGGGTAAAATCTATTTGTCTGTCAAGGCACTTGGTTTGCACCTCCCAGAGTTCTTAGCCATTCGGGGACCGTGTCAGTGAGTCATTCCGTCGCCCATTGCCGGAGGTGTGGGAGAAGGACTGGCTGGTTTGGCGCGCTCGATTGCTTCCGCTTCCCTGATTCGTTCACCGAGCCAGGCATGGAATATCCGGGCGTTTTCGACGGTAAGGACGATGCCGGTGTCGACGTGACGTACGAGCGTTGTTTTCAGATCGGGAGGGTTGCTTGCAGTTTCATTGCCGATGGTGCCGTTAAGGTTGATCTCGTGGGTGATTGAATCGGGCAGGGGGAGTCGTTCAATGTAGAAATTCACCATGATTTCTCCGCGCGGCGAGACACCGCCATGGGCACCATTAATGTAAACAGGGTTGTAGTCAGGGGCGACAACGTACTTGAAGGTTACTTCGGGGTTGGGGTGGGACATGTGATTCCTCCTCTGGGCAGCTTCTGTTCTCACGACATTACTACACCGGAACAGTGACAAGGTCAATCCCAATCCAAGCGCTTGCAGAGGAGCATTCCATGGCTATACTTGGAACGTTATCGACGAATTCGGATGCCATCAGTAGCTATAAATATGAGGGGGGCAATTCAATGACAGGACGGGAAGCGGCTGCACAGGTTCAGGCGCTGAGAAAAGAGAGGGACAGTTTCGTCAAGTGGTGGCGTACTGCGGACGATCTGGTCGATTTCGAGCTGATCGACCCCTTTCTCGCCAAAGTAGCAAATGGTCAGTCGGTTGACGGGTTTGAACTGCTTGACCTGGAAGCGATGTGGCGGCTTTTTACGGACCTCAATCCCGATCAGGTGACTCGGACCACGCAAAACGGTGAAGAAATCATTCTTTGGAAATGGCAGGATGGGGCGGGGCAAGAAAAGGTGAACTCATATCCCTTCACCCCGGCAGGTCTTAAGGCACTCATCGATAATGATTTTTTTGCCTAATCAGTTTTACTGCTCTTCCTCATCCCGTCCGCCAATGTGGGGTAGAGAAGTTTGATGCCAAGGCGTGTGAGCATTTTCGAATTGTCCATGCGTCGCGATTCGCTGACATAGGAGAGCATAAGGGGGGACATGACCTCGCGCGCCTCTTCCATGGTTACCTGGCGGGGACGCGGATAACCGAGTGCGTCGGCAACGGCGTTGAAATATTCAGTCATGGTGCCGGGATGGCCGTCGCTGACATTGAATATCTCCCCCGCCTCACCTTTTTCCGCAGCCGCAAGGCAGACTCGAGCCAGGTCGTCGGCGTGGATGCGATTAGTGAGCGGGGCTTCCCGGAGGACCGGTTGGCCGCTGGCAAGCTGGGTGACGGGGAAACGACCCGGTCCGTAAATACCGGTCACGCGCAGGATAACGACAGGGACGTTGCGTTCTCTACCCCATTCAAGAAAAGTGGTTTCGGCGTCCAGCCGCCGTTTGGCCCGTGCCGTCTGCGGATTGGGGGGAGTCTCTTCGGTTACCTGCCGGTCGCCGCAATCTCCGTACACGCCGCTGGTACTCATGTAGACGATCTTTGCCGGCTCGGCGCCGGCCGGTACAGCAGCGCAGAAAGCGCGGACCCGTGGGTCGGTGAACCCTCCGCCGGGAGGGGGCGCGAAATAGAAGATCACGGCGTCGTTCGTGGGGAGGTCCGCCAGAGAAGACGGTTCATCCAGATTCCCCTGCAGCGTCTGGATGCCGATCTCCTGAAGAGTGTCACGTCGTGCGTCGGACCGGACTAGCGCGATTACCCGTCCATTCTGTGCCTGCACGAGCCCTGCTAAACGACGGCCGATATCGCCGCACCCAATGATCAATACCTTCTGTAAGCCAGCCATCTCAGTTCCTTTCATCTCCAACCATAACTTTTCCTCAGTGGGTGCTTACCAGGACGTTGCCTGACGTCACGCTAAGCGTGTTGCCAAGCTGCCGGTCTTCTGTATCCAGCCGGCAGGAGAGGGTGGTGTCATGTGCCGCCATGGTGCTGACACGAAACGTCAGGGCGAACTCCCGTATTCTCCCGGTTGGCAGTTCTATCCCTTCCGTGACGAGGGAACCGTCTGTTTCCCGCCTGAAACCGGAATCCTCGATTGAAGCAGGTTCCAGGGCGGGGGGGCACATGAGTTTCATGGCGACTTCACGCGCCGCCATGCTCCCAACGTTCATCAGGATAAGCCGGTACGCAACAGTTTCTCCCGGTGCAGCCCGCTTTTTGAGGGGTTTGATCACTGTACTGAGTAGCGGTGCGGCCGCGACGAGATGCAGTTTTTTCGAGACGGCAATGTTTGCATCCCGTGTGGACACAGCGGTCAGACTGAGCGTGAAGGTCTGTCCGTCAATGCTCTTACCCGGCAGGCGCAGCTTTATTATCCCTCGGAACGTGGCGGAGGGGGCAACGGTTTCGGTTTCGCGCAGTAGACGTCCCGGTCTGCCGACTGCCGCGAAGGTGACGTTGAAGTCGGTCGGCAGGTCGGTGGTGATGCGGTACCGGTCCGGTTCTACACCAAGATTGGTTATGGTGAAGGGGATTGATACCATCCGCGCGACTTCACTGTTTTCCCCCGGGGGAAAGCATTCCAGTGAAAACTCAGGTGGTGAAGGTGCCGGTATGGATGTTTGTGTGGGGACGGCTTGGGCGTCAGCGGCTACTACTAGCGAAGAAGACTGGGGAGTAGACTCAGGTGAAACAACGACATGAGCTTCAGAAGGGATTGTCAATGATGGGCCGGTTGTCACGGCAGCAACAGTAGTATGCTGTGTCTCGGCCCTTTTGATGACAGTGCTGGCACGCCTTCCCATTTCAATGGCTGCATTCCGTTCGACGACACGCTCGTCTTCCCGCTTTTGAGCCTCTATCTGCTCTTTCTCGATGTGTTCCCTGCGCAGTCGTTCCAGTTCGGCATTTTGGGCTGTAATACGCTCCTGTTCAGCCTTCACCCGTGCCAGTCGTTCACGCTCTGCATTTTCTGATGCGATTCTCTCTTCTTCCGCCCGTTGCCTTGCAAGCTTGTCCTGCTCCGCCTTTTCCTTGGCAAGTCTTTCCTCTTCTGCCTTCGCTACCGCCAACCTTTCCCGTTCGGCTTTCTCTCGGGCAATCCTCTCCTGTTCAGCCTTCACCCGTGCCAGTCGTTCACGCTCTGCATTTTCTGATGCGATTCTCTCTTCTTCCGCCCGTTGCCTTGCAAGCTTGTCCTGCTTTGTCTTTTCCTTGGCAAGTCTTTCCTCTTCTGCCTTCGCTGCTGCCAACCGATCCCGTTCGACTTTCTCTCGGGCAATCCTCTCCTCATCAACCTTCAGTCTTGCCAAGCGCTCTTCTTCGGTCTCCTTGCTGCCAATAGATTCCAGTTCTTCCTTCGTGACAACCTGGCTTTCAAAATTTGAATTTCCTGCAGTTGCCTGCGGGGCTGACAATCTGTTGGCCAGTTTTTCTCCGCGCTGTAGGCGGATTGCCAGGTTCGCCAATTCCGAATTCGCGCTTACCTTGAGGGGACTATCCGGATATTCTTTGAGGAATTTGACCAATGCCTGCGCGGCATCCAGTTGGTTTCCCATCTTGGCATTGGCTTGTGCCTGAAGGAGAAGTGCCATGTCGCGCAAGGGGGTGTCAGGGTAGATGGCGAGGAGACTGTTCAGGTTTGCGAGAGATGATGGATAATTCTTGTTCCGAAACAAGTTGAAGCTATCCATGAAAAGCTGGGAATCGCTCGGGACAGAGGCATGGACGGACTTTACAAGGAGCAGTGCAATGACGATGCACCCGAAGCCGCAGCGCAGGACAGTCCCGAGAATGGGCAATCCCCCGGTCGCCCGGGCAGAACCGTCGCGTATTCCCTCTTTGTTGGAACCATTGCTGACCATGATGATTCAATACACTGACAACCCGAAAGGTGTCAACTTTAAATGCCGGTGTGGGTTTCATGGCAAATTGCTCCTTGATTCATGGGTAGGTTAGGGGTAAGATGCTTGACAGAAGCGGCTCAAGCATTGCAGTCGCGCGTGCCCCAGCTTCGTGCAGGAGTCGGTATTTCAAAGGGTATTGCCGTTTATGACCAGAGTAAAAGAGCGTCTCGATAAACTGTTGCTTGACCGGGGACTGGCGTCGTCACGGGAGCGTGCCCGCGGCTTCATCATGGCAGGACAGGTGGTGGTGAATGACCATGTGGCGGACAAAGCGGGACAACTGGTGGCGATGGATGCGGATATTCGCCTCAAGGGAGACATTCTGCCGTACGTCAGCAGGGGGGGCTTGAAACTGCAGAAGGCGCTCGATGAGTTCTGCATTGACGTTGCCGGCATGGTCGTCCTCGACGTCGGCGCCTCCACGGGCGGTTTTACCGACTGTCTTTTACAGCGGGGAGCCACAAAGGTCTACGCAGTGGATGTGGGATACGGACAACTTGCGTGGAAGTTGCGTCAGGATCATCGGGTGGTGAACATTGAGAAAACCAATATCCGCTACCTGACGAAGGACAAGCTGGCTGAATTACCCGACTTCGCCGTAATCGATGCCTCTTTCATCTCCCTCGACAAAGTGCTTCCTTCCACCCTTAGTCTGCTCAAGGAGGAAGGGGAGCTTGTTGCGCTCATCAAACCGCAATTCGAGGTCGGTCGCGGCGAGGTGGGAAAGGGGGGGGTAGTACGCGATCCAGCCAAGCATCGGGAGGTCATCCATGGTGTGCAGGCTCTTGCGGAAAGCCTGTCTCTGGAAGTGTGTGGCGTGACGGAATCACCGATCCTGGGTCCGAAGGGGAATCGTGAGTTTCTCATTTATCTTCGAAAAGTCAGCACGTCTCTTGCAACTGCTTAATATGCCGGGATTCTGAACTCTTTGCTTGAATGAGAGGGGGAAATGGCATAAACTTCAACCGTTTGACGGAAGAAAGGGAATTTGATGGATAATTGCCTGTTTTGCAAGATATCGCGGGGGGAAGTACCTGCACGGAAGGTGTTCGAGGACGAGCAGGTGGTGGTCATCGAGGATATCGCACCGGTGGCACCCCATCATCTCCTCATTATTCCGCACAAGCATGTTGTCAACGCCCTGGATCTCGATGTGGATGACAATGCCCTGGTTGGGCACGTTTTCCAGGTGGCTGCGCGGATAGCCCGGGAGCGGGGCATCGCCGAACAGGGGTTCCGTATCGTCAATAACAATAATGCCGCAGCCGGTCAGTCTGTTTTTCATATCCATTTTCACCTGCTTGCCGGTCGTAATCTCGCCTGGCCGCCGGGGTAGCGCTTTCAAACGATACTTCACCACTATTCCATGAATATCCGGAGGGGAAATTACATGAAACGACTGCTCGCATTGCTCGTTATTTTTGCTGCCCTACCTGCCTATGCCGTTACGTACAAGTGGGTGGACAAGAAGGGGACGATCAGTTTTACCGAAGACTTGGGGAACGTCCCTCCCGAGTACCGAAAAAAGGTTATCATTCTCGACGCCGATGTCCCCACCGGCCCTGAAGTGACGGAAATCGACGAGTCGAAGGGGAAAACGAGCGCAAAGGGCGCGGAGAGCGCGAAAGAGGCGACTGCTGACGGAGATAAAAAGGCAATTCTCTACGGCGGCAAGGATGAGAAGGCTTGGCGTAAGGATTTCGGCCGGCTCAAGGCAGACCTAAGGGCAGCTGAAGACCAGGCAGAACAATTGCGGGGAAGATTGAACGACACCAGCAAGATGTCCCGAACCGAATATCTGTCGATCCAGTCATCCTTAAAGAATGTGGAACTCAGGGTACAAGACCTTAAAACAAAGCTCAGTGCGCTCGACGAAGCAGCCAACAAAGCTGGAGTGCCGGCTGGCGCGAGGGAGTAGGACTTCAATCGGAGTTTTCCCGTTCAGCAAAAAGCAAAAGCCCGGAACGCATTTCGTTCCGGGCTTTTTTGTAGCTAATTGGTGCCACCGGGGTCGCTTTGTGCGTATCCGTTGTGGTTGATGCGTATCAATATCCTGTCAAGGATAGTACCGCGTCGGTTGATACGTATCTTTTTCGAGGGTTTTACTCACCCGAAAAATCCGGTGTACACGGTGCGCGAGATGTCCGACGACACCAATTATAGGGAATTGCTCCAGATTACCGTATGGTCGCGAGAGTTACTGACCTTTGTTGCAACATTGTCCGGGATAACGCTTCAGGCTTCCTTCAGGTGAGAAGGCTTGCACACTGCGTCAGAACCCGGCGCTATTTTGTTCATAAATAGTCAGGTACCCCAACAAACTCTAACCTGTACTCCAGAGCAATTTTCAAAGATCGTTGTAGTGTGAAGTCTAGCATCGTATTAGAGAGTGTCAATGTCGTTGGCAAATTTTTTTGGCATTTTATCAGTTATAAATTGACGTCGTTCATGACCTCGGTCAGTCGATTAGTTCATCATGCTTGAATCGGTCTCGTCATTACAAACCGAGAACTTTTCCGACGCTTCCCGGGAATATGATATCGACGGTCATCAATGCGGTCAGTACGATCATTATAACGACGGTTATCCAGGAGATGCCGTTGAATACGGGGCCATTGGTATGGCTGCCCATGATGCTGCGGTCGTTGACGAGCTTCAGCATGAAGATCAGTACGAAGGGGAGCACTGCGCCGTTCACTACCTGAGAAATGAACATGATCATGATCAGGGGGGCGTTGGGGATGAGAATGGTGATTGCACTGAGGATGATGATAATGGTGAAGAGCCAGAAAAACTGGGGTGCCTGGCGAAAGTTCTTGTCTATACCCGATTCCCACCCCAACCCCTCGCAAATGTAGTAAGCGGTTGAAAGGGGCAGAATGCAGGCGGCGAACAATGAGGCGTTAAAAAGTCCGAAGGCGAAGAGCGTGGAAGCATGTCTGCCCACCAGCGGTTTCAGGGCGACTGCTGCATCGGCAGCGGTTTCGATCTTCAGTCCCTGGACATGAATCGTTGAGGCGCAGGCGACCACGATGAAGAAGGCCACTACGATGGCCATGATGCAGCCGATAATGACGTCCAGCCTTGAAAAACCGTACTGGTCGATGGTGATCCCCTTCTCGACTACGGCAGATTGCTGGTAAAACTGCATCCAGGGGGCGATGGTGGTCCCCACAAGACCGATCATGGTCATCAGGTAGGCACTGTCTGACTTGAATGTCGGTACGAACGTCGCGGTAAGAATGGTGTCCCACTTTGGGCCGGCCATGAAGGCGGCGATGGGGTAGGCGATGTAGACCATGCAGGCGACAAGGAATACTTTCTCCACGAACTTGTAGGAGCCTTTGACCACCAGCAACCAGACCAAAACGGCGCTGACCGGCACCGACAGGTACTTGCTGATGCCGAAAATTTCCAGGCTGGCCGCTATACCGGCGAATTCGGAGACCGAGTTTCCCATATTGGTGAGGAGCAGGGCAATCATCACGTAAAATGTTACCTTGACCCCGAAAGATTCCCGTATGAGGTCCGACAACCCTTTGCCGGTCACCGCGCCCATCCGGGCGCACATCTCCTGGATTACCACGAGGGCAATGGTAGTCGGCACCATCACCCAGAGGAGGGTGTAGCCGAATTGGGCTCCGGCCAGGGAATAGGTGGTTATCCCGCCGGCGTCGTTATCCACGTTGGCGGTGATGATGCCCGGGCCGAGGATGGCAAGGAAGAGCAGGATATTTCTCGGGTTGACCTTGCGGAGCGGTTTGAACAGGCGAAACAAGCTGATTCCGGTAAACATGTCAGGTATCCAGGATTAGATTTGCGATCAGTGGTGGCGATATCGCCGGCGGCGCAGGGCATAGGGGAGAAACAGTTCCAGGATGTCGTCCACGGTGACAATCCCCGCGATCTTTTCTTTCTCGTCCAGGACCGGTATGGCGATCAGGTTGTACTTGGCGATGAGTTCGAGGATATCTTCCGGCTCTGCATCGACTTTCACCGTTTTCAGGTTACTGGTCATGATCTCGGTTATCGGGGTTTCCGGTGGTGTAATGAGCAATTCCTTGAGACTCACCACGCCAAGCAGGTATTCATCGCTGTCCACAACGTAGGCATAATAGACGGTTTCGACATCGGCGGCCAAGAGCTTGGTTTGACTCAGCGCATCGCTGACCGTGAAATCGGGTGCGATGGTAAGGAACTCGCTGTTCATGAGGCCCCCGGCGGTGTCGTCCTCATGCTCCATCAGTTCCTGGATATCCTCGGCTTCCTCTTCATCCATGAGCCCCAGAAGTTCCTGCGCCTTTTCTTCGGGGAGGTCGCCGAGCACGTCCGCTGCCTCGTCCGGGTCCATTTCTTCCAGAATGTCCGAAGCCTGTTCGCTGTCCAGTTGGGTGATGACCCGGGACCGGAGTTCGGGGTTCAATTCGTGAATCGCTTCGCCGGCAGTTTCCGTGTCGAGGGAGGTCAGTACGGTCTGAATCTGTTTCGGGGAAATCTGGGAAATGATGCCGGCGATATCGGCCGGATGCATATCCGCCATCTGCTCGCGTGCCATGGTGAGGGTCAGGCGGGATAGATTCAACTCAAGGGGCTGGACAAATTCCCAGCTGATTTCCTGGTGGGACAGTTCTTTCTTGAGGCCGCGAGCGATTTTTTCTCCCAGCATTTCATACCCAAGGCGACGGAGCAATCCCCTGAAACCGATGTCAACGGCGAAGATGCAAAGGAAATTTTTCTGATTTCCCAGTTTCAGGTCATTGACACGAACAACCTTGGCTCCGTTGATGTCGACGATCTGCTTGTCGAGAATGTCGCGCCTGACCAGAATTTCTCCCTCCCGTGGTCCGTAGGAAAAGGGCGCTGATTCTCCTTTTATGGAAATTACGAAGCGATTGAAGAGCGAGATGTCTTTCCAGGGAATGGCCAGGGTCGACGTGGGTGATTTGACGAGGAGGTGGGATACCTCGGGGAAAATCTCACCTGCTGTCATGACGAGGTCCCACAGTTTGCCGATCTGCTGACCCTGCTCATTAATGACGGTATTGTCGAGAACCGCGCTCAGATAGAGTTCGCTTACGACCTCATTCATGAATAGCACTCCTGAAAAATAAAAAAAGCCCTTCCAGGAGGAAGGGCCGTACGCAATAGAAGGCCGGTTTCCCCCTGGTTGAGTTTCGGCAGTGCACAACGTAGGTTTTCACCAGCTACCTTAGGTAAAGCCTTAAGCCGACAATACCTGGTCTACCCGTTGGCGTCTTTCGACGTTTCCGTGCAGTAGCCTTTGTTTGTGCAAACGCCTCTTCCTAACGAGGAACGTGTTTCACTTGGTATAGTCCCGGCGTCACTATTTGTCAACCCTTTGTTTGGTTAAAAAGTTACAAAGTCTGAGCACTTGCAGGCGCTCGTGCCGGTCATTGACACCCTTTGGTTTTACTGTTAGGTTAGGTGCACTTTTATCGTACGGGGAGAACCATGCAGTTTCCACACATCGATCCGGTATTTTTTCATCTCGGGCCGCTGGCGTTTCGCTGGTACGGGCTCATGTATATCATCGGTTTTCTGTCGGCCTATTTCATCATACGGGCCGGAGCGAAGCACAGGGGAGTGCCACTCACGAAAGATGATGTTTCTGATCTGGTATTCATGGTGGCTCTGGGGATCATTCTTGGCGGAAGAACGGGATACGTGCTGTTTTACAACTTATCTGACTATCTTGCGCATCCCTTGAAGGTGTTTGCCGTCTGGGAAGGGGGGATGTCCTTCCATGGCGGCTTGCTCGGAGCCATTCTGGGTGGAGCTTTGTTTGTGCGGAAGAAGAAACTCAATTTCCTGCAAATGCTTGATATCGGCTTCATGACGGCGCCGATCGGACTGGGGCTCGGTCGCATTGGCAACTTTATCAACGGTGAACTGTACGGTCGCGTGACCACCGTCCCGTGGGGCATTATCTTTCCCGATCCTCGCGCCGGCGGTATGCCTCGCCATCCGTCCCAATTGTACGAGGCATTTCTGGAGGGGCCGGTGATGTATCTCTGTCTCTGGGGGATCGGTCGTCTCAAACCACCGGCAGGGACCGTTTTCTGGTCGTTTCTCGGATTGTACGGACTGTTTCGTTTTACCGTGGAATTTTTCCGGGAGCCGGATTATCAGCTGGGCTTTATCGTCGGGAGCCTGTCCATGGGACAGCTGCTCAGCCTTCCCATGCTGCTCGTCGGGGGGGGGATGGTCTGGTGGACGGTCCGGCGGGGATGACTGCACTCAGGAGTGGGCCGGAATGAATTAGTGCAGCCGTTTTGACATCTCCAGGACATTCCCTCCGTCGATCTTCCTGTACCGGACAGAATCCATGATCGACTTGATGATGAAGACGCCGCGCCCCCGATCTTCCAGTTTTTCGAAGTCGGGGGGGGGAATGGAGTTGATGTCGAAGCCTTGACCATCGTCGTAGACCCTTATGGTCAGCTCGCTGTCGGCAATGGTGATCATGATGTGCACCATCTTGTCCGGGTCTTCGGCATTAGCATACTTGATCGCGTTTACCATGGCCTCGGTAAGGACGAGGTTGATGTGGTAGGCGAGGGTTTCCCTGTCGCCGCCGAACTTGTCCAGTTCCTTGGCGATGTCTTCACCTATCCTGCCGATAAGGCTCAGGTACCGGGTCTGGTTCGGCACCTTGATGTCTACCTCGATCGCCCGCTTCTCCATTGCGACCTCGCTTGTTAGAAATTTTCCAGCGCTTCGGCGGTGGAAGGAAATATTTCGAATACCCGGTGCAGCCTGGTCAGTTCGAACATCGATTTAACCTGGGTCTGCAACGTGGCGAGTTTGAGGTTTCCTTGGTGCGAAATGGCGTTCTTGAAGCCGGAAACGAGGGCACCCAGGCCGGAACTGTCGATGAAGCGGACATCGTGCAGGTCGACGAGGATGTTTTTCTTCCCCTCTTCAAAAAGCCTTTGCATTTCACTCTTCAGGTCCCCCGAGTTGTGGGCATCCAGCCGTTCTTCCTTGACGTAGATAATGATGACTTCGTTTCTGGTTTCGATGTTAAGGTTCATGAAGTACTCTCCGTCTGAGCCCATCTCTTCTATAGGCCGAATTGAAATCTCTCATTGACAACTAATTCTAACCCAGAATGTTGATTTTCTCGACCTTTATTTGCACGGTTCAACAGGTGGACCAGAAATCAGAGTATCTTGACGACGACGATCGATATGTCATCCTGCAGCGTGGTGCTTTTGGCGTATCGTGCCACATCCCGCAAGACCCCCTCGAGTATCTTTTCTGCAGACTCCCCATGCATTTTATCGAGAAGATCGCACAGCCTCCCCATACCGTACAGTTCTCCTGCCTCGTTCTGGGCCTCGGTAATCCCATCGGTATACATGAGAAGGATGTCGCCCGGTGAAAGCTGGACTTCCTTTTCCTCGAATTCGACTACCCGATGTATGCCGAGGATGAGCCCTTCCGCATCCAGTTCCAGGCAGGAGGGCATACCCCGGCGAAAGAGAAGCGGCTGGTTATGTCCCGCATTGGCGTAGATAAGGCGACGAGTAGTGGTTTCGAATGTCACATAAAACATGGTAATGAAGAGTTCGGCACGACTCAGATCGTCATGGAGCAGGTCGTTCAGAGCCGTGAGGATTTCGCTCGGGCTGTTCTTCGACCGCACCTCGGCACGGAGGACCGTGCGGGTCTCCGCCATAATGAGAGCTGCCCCCACGCTATGGCCGGAAACGTCGGCGATGACGATGTCGATAGACTTGTCTTTAGGAAAGAAATCGTAATAGTCTCCTCCCACATGGGCGGCGGGGATACAGCGGCAGGCGAACTGCATCCCTGTAATTTCAGGGGGATTGTCGGGGAGGAGCGATAGCTGGATCTGCTTGGCAATCTCCATATCGCGAAGTACCCGGGCGTTTTCCAGTTGTGCCAGTTCTTTTTCCAGGCGTTCCTTGTCCTTTGCCCGGATCTCCGCATCGATCCTGATCGCCTGGGCCAGTTGCCCTGCGAGGCTAGTGAGCAGCTTGAGGAAAGGGGGGGTAAACTGTCCGATAATGGAACGGGAGAAAACGGAAAGCACCCCGAGAGGCGCTTCACCTTCCCGTGCTATGGGGATATGGGCGAAGGATTTGATTCCATCACGAGCCAGCAGTTCCCGTGATTCCGGTTTGGCATTGTTTTCGGTATCGTTGAGAAAGCTTGGCCGGTTCCCCAGAAGGGCGTCACCGAGATAGGTGTTTATGTCGGGGGATGTGCTCCGGTCGATGATGGTGGATATGTGTTCTCCCCGGTAACTCTTGACCACCAGCAGGTTATGGTCCCCAAGGAGACGTATGATGACCAGGTCGAACTTGAACTCTTTTCGCACCAGGTCCAGCAGGTCATCCATGATTATCTGCAGGTCGAGGGTCCGGTTCATGATTTCCGAGGCTCGCAAGCGGACAAAGAGGTTTTCACTGCTCTCGTTGAGGTCTGCCCGGACCTTGCTGTAGATGTCGTAGACCGATTCCATCCTGGAACCTATGTCCGACAGGTAGCTCTCCACGATGGCACCCGCGGCGGCGGCTCCCACTGAACCGGCGAGGGTCTTTTCCACGAATCGTTTGAGATTGGGAAGTTCGAATTCCGACACCCCTCCCTTTTCGTCTATTTCCCGGTCTCCCAGATATTCGCTGATGGATGCGTGGGCCTGATGTTCACCGATAAATTTGGTCATCAGGTTGACAAACTGGATGATGGTGACCGGTTTGGAAAAACGCTTGGCTTCCCAGGGGGCGTCCTGACGGTGAAGGGTGAAGACATCAACGAATTTGCGGACCTGCTCCTTTTCCCGATCATTCTGCGGCAGGATGATGGAGCAGGCCAGGTAGCCGCCTATGTTCAGCAGCAGGCTCCAGAACAGGGCATTTGTCCAGATGTCGAAACCGCTCAGGCCGAACAGCTCGGTCGGTTTGAGGATCCCGATGCCGAACGGCCCCTTCTCCAGAATGCTACTCTGCCACCAGCCGGACTTCACCAGGGAAGGGAGCAGCAGCGTGTAAAACCAGACAACAAATCCAAGAAAGATGCCGGTTATGGCTCCCGACTTGTTTCCCCTCCGCCAGTAGAGTCCACCGATAAGCGCCGGTGCGAACTGTATGACGGCGGCAAAGGAGATCAAGCCGATGTTGACCAGCATGTAGGTCTCGCCTACGATCTGCTGGTAGGTATAGCCGAGGAAGACCACGAGGAAAATTCCCAGGCGCTTGAGGTTGATGAGCATCATGGGAAACCAGCTTCTCGGCTTGAACCTGACCACGATCGGCATCAGCAGATGATTGAGGAACATGGTGGAGATGGCCACCGATTCGACCATGACCATGCCTGCAGCTGCCGAAAATCCACCGAGGAATGCCATGAGCGCCAGCCATGAATGGCCGCTTTTCAATGGCAACGTAAGAACGAAATAGTCGGCGCCAAGGATATCGCCGGAATAGAGAATCCCCCCCAGTGCTATGGGTATCACGAACATGTTGATGAGGAACATGTAGGCGGGAAACATCCACATGGCCTTCTTGATATGCTCTTCGCTGGAGTTTTCGATGACCATGATGTGGAACTGCCGCGGTAAAAGGATGATGGCCCCCATGGAGAGGCAGATCATGGAGAACCAGTTGGAATAGGAGGTCTCCCCCGCATCCCCGAAGGTGACCAAGTGTCCGAGTGTCTCCCCTTTTACCGCCATCCGCGAAAAGATGTCGCCAAAACCGTCAAAAAGTCCGTAGGTGACGTAGATTCCGACGCTGATGAATGCCACAAGTTTCAGGATGGACTCGGCTGCGATGGCGGCCACGAGACCTTCGTGCCGTTCCGACGAAACCAGGCGTCTGGCGCCGAAAATGACTCCGAAGATACTGAAAAAGAGGGCGGCAAAAAAGCTTGTGTGGATGGAAAACGGGTAGTTGCCGTGCAGGAAGGGGAGCTGCATGTAGGGATAGCCGCAGATTATGTCGAAGGTGGAGGATACCGCCTTGAGCTGAAGGGCGATATAGGGCATGATACCGACAATGGCGATGAAGGTGATTAGAGCGCCCAGCCACTGTGACTTTCCGTAGCGGGAGCTGATGAAGTCCGCGATTGACGTTATGTTGTTTTCTTTGCTGATCCTGACGATTTTACGCAGCAGAAACCACCAGGAAAAGGCGGTGAGTGTCGGGCCCAGATAGATGAGGCTGAAATCGAGGCCGGTGGTGGCTGCCCGCCCAACGCTGCCGTAATAGGTCCAGGTGGTAAGATAGACGGCAATGGAAAGGACGTAGATATAGGGGTTAGAGATGATACTCTTCCCCTGGGTTTTCCGCCGGTCTGCATAGTAGGCAATCGTGACGAGCAACAGCACGTAAAGGAGTGCCGCTCCCACGACGAGTTCAATGCTGAGGATCAATGGTGCTCCCCTCTGTCGTCCTCGTCTTCAGGCAGGTCAATGGCTTTGGTGTAGAGGTAGATGACGAATATGGAAACCAGCCAGCCGATCTGGAGGTAAATGAAGAGCAGGGGGATATGATACGCCTGATACGGTTTGTTGAAGATGGTGATAAAGGGGTGATTCATCATGATTATTCCCAGGATGAAGAAGATCACCCATGATTCCCGTAGCCGCAGACGTTTCAGTATCAATAGTTTTAGTTTTGGCCACATTCAGAGTAACCTCATACCTTTGAGAACCTCATCTACGGCATCCACGATGGGACGGGAACAGTCAGCGACAATGAGCATTCCTTCTTCTTCATCCGGTGTTTCGAATTCGTCCCGTTGCCGATGGAACAATTCCCACCTTCCGTCCGAAATTTCTTCCCCGTTCACAGCCCGTGCCTCGAGCCGTTGCCGGATAATCGTTTCGGGACATTCGGTCCTGATTATGACGAAGGGGACCTTGAACTGTTCTGCCAGTGCACGGAACGACGAGCGGTCGCTCTTTCTGCGGAAGGTTGCGTCGATCACAACGCTCCGCCCCTTCTTGAGGGCTTTTTCACCTCTGTTCAGTAATGCCGAATAGGTAGCTTCGTTGAATGACTGGCCGTAAATCCCCGCGCCGTAGTCATCTTTCCTGTGTACTTGCGGGGGGATGGCGGCGATTTCTTTGCGGACGGTGTCCGAACTGGCCGTCTCTACCCCCAGTTCAAAGGCGAGCTCACGTGCCAGGGCAGTTTTGCCACTTCCCATCAGTCCACAGGTGATGAACAGGGTTGGCTGTAGCGTCTGGCGGAGGATATACCCCCTGGCAAGACGGAAATAGCGGATGGCCTTTCCCCTCGCCTCCTGTTTTGCTTCTGCCGTTATCTGTTGATCGAGAAGCCTGAAGCTCTCTACCTTCCCTCTGACGAAGGCGCGGTATACCTTGTAGAAGTCCAGAACCTGCGCGGCTCCCCGGTCTCCGGTTGCACCGGCGTATGCTTCCAGAAAGATATCGGCGAGGAACTTCCTGTTGTGAAAGTCCAGTTCCATCAGGAGGAAGGCGATGTCCGCCGCGGTATCTCCATACCGGAAGCGGCTGTTGAACTCGATGCAATCGAAGATGCAGACCTTCTCGGTCAGGCAGATGTTTTCCGGATGAATATCGCCGTCACAGTCCTTGATGAACCCCCCTGCGATCCTGTCGGCAAAAAGTTCCCCCTTGTCGGTGAGAAACCGGTTAACCCATTCTCTTATCACCAGCAGGTCCTGTTTAGCCAGTGAAATAGTGATGAATTCGGCTGTCTGCTGGAAGTTTTCCTCCCAGTTGCGCCGTATCGCCTCGGTGCTGCCAAAGGTGTCGATCTCCCCCCCTCTCTCGGCGTTCTGATGAAATGCGGCAATGGCGAGGGCGATCTTGCGCATATCTTCGGCGCCGACCTTGCCTTCTCTCAAAAGCCGGTCCAGCATCCGCTCCGCGGGCAGCCGCTTCATCTTCACCGCGTAGTCGATAATTTTCCCGTCACCGCAGAAAGCCGCTCCGTCCCTAGTTTCGCGAACTTCCACCACTCCCAGGTAGATGTCGGGGCAGAGGCGGCGGTTGAGACGAACCTCTTCATCGCAGTAGAAACGGCGGCGGTCCAGGGTGGTGAAGTCCAGAAAGCCGAAGTCGACCGGCTTCTTCACCTTGTAGACAAGGGTGTCGGTTATGAATAGAAATGAAACATGGGTCTGGAGTACCTCAACTGTACTTGTCGGTTCAGGATACGCCGAGGTCTTCAGTAGTGCACTGACAACCCATGGTTCCATGTGGACATTCCTTAACACTATGATTTTACATTAAAATGTATCACAAGAGACTGCGTACGCAAGAAGCAACTAAATTGCACCTGATTTGTTTGACGGTTGTAGCGAAGTATGCTAGTTTTTTAAAGTATTGGCTAACAAGTCGGTTTCAGTGGTGAAAGGTTCGTTAACCTGTCTATGCATCCCGCCATGATTGTTCTTGCCCTGCGCCTTGCAGTCAACTGCCAGGGGGAAATTGCGACACAGTAAAACGTAATAATTCATTGTCTTAAAAGGAATTTATTATGTTTAAAAGTTTTGCCGCAAGGACAACTGCGACGATGGCGTTGATCGTGGCCGGAATTATTGTTGTCGGCACGGTTCTTTTCTACTCGGTCATCAAGACCGATGTGATAAACGAGACGATACATTACGCCACCAGATTGGCAGACACTATCATAAAGTCCACCCGTTATGCCATGCTCACGTCGGACAGGGTCACCCTGGGTAATATGATCGACAATATCGGCGAGCAGGAAGGGGTGGAGCATGTGCAGATATTCAATAAAAAAGGGTTGATCGCGTTTTCTTCTCAGCACGGGGAGATTAACCGCTTTGTAGACAAGAAGGCGGCCGGTTGTATCGGATGCCATGCCGGGCCGATTGCCGCCACCATGATGGGGCGCATGGAACAGGCCAGACGATACGTGAACGGACAGGGGAAGAATGTTCTTGCCATAACGGCGCCGATCTACAATGAGCCGGACTGCTCCAGCGCTCTCTGCCATGTCCACCCCGCCGAACAGAAAGTTCTCGGTACGCTGGATATCGGCCTCTTTGAAGAACCATTGCAAAAAGGGCTGGTGGTCATGCGGCGCAGGTTGACGGCCTTTTGTATCATCCTTCTGGTGGTGGCTTGTGCTGCTATCTTTATAGTCCTCAAAACCCTTCTGCCGGATCGGTCGAGGGATTCCCAGTCCTCGTAAAGAAGACCCGGGGCTGGCATTTAATCACGGTTCTCGCGATCCGTTACAAAAGCAAAAGCAGCTGCTGTTGACATTATCAGGAAGTCACATGAAAAAAGCATTACTAGCAACACTCGTTCTTTCCTCACTACTGTCTGCCTGCGCGGCAGGCCAGATCAGAAACGATGATGTTTCGGCCTCCTCTCCCCACACAACGCTGAATATCAGTGACTCACGGGCCATGTATATCTTTTCCCTGGCCCGTATTCATGTCCTGGATGGCGATCTGGATGGTGCTCTGACACTCATGCTTGCTGCCGCGGAAGCCGACCCGAAGGGGGCTTATCTCCAGACAGCAATCGCAACCGTGTACTCAAGGATGAACCGTTACCAGGATGCCCTGGATGCCTGCGAGAGAGCGATCACACTTGACCCGCAGAGTGCGGAGCCCCACATTCTGGCCGGTAGCATCCTCGTCGGAATGAAGCGGGACCGGGAGGCGAGTCTCCACTACAAACGGGCGATCGAAATCGATCCGGCCAAGGAGGAGGTATACCTTCAACTGGCGGTGGTGTATGTGAAACTGTTCGAATACGAAGAGGCGGTAAAGACCCTCAAGGAACTTCTCAAGGCAGTTCCCGATTCACCCTTGGGTAATTATTACCTCGGCAAGACCTATGACCAGATGAAGCTTTCGAAAGAGGCGATCGGTTATTACCGGAAAGCGGTCGAGCTAAAACCGGATTTCGAACAGGCCCTTCTCGACATGGCTATCAGCCAGGAGACCCAAGGGCTTTACAGCGAAGCCATTGCCTCCTACCGACAGCTTCTGGAGGTCAATCCCCTCAATTATAATGTCATTCACCATCTGATACAGCTCTACATCCAGCAGCAGCGCCTGGAGGATGCACTTGCACTCCTTTCTAAAATCAAACACTCGGGGGTAAGCACACTGGACGTCCAGCGGAAGATCGGTCTGATCTATCTGGAGCTGGAACGATATGATGAAGCCATTGCCGAGTTCAATGACATTCTTGCAAAGGAACCGGAGGCATATCAGGTCCGCTTCTACCTCGCATCTGCCTACGAGGAGATAGCGGATGACGAAAAGGCGATCGCCGAATTTGCTAAAATCCCGCGGGATACCGCCAACTATATCGATGCCCAGATACACACCGCCTATCTCTACAAAGATGGGGGGGAACCGGCCCGTGGTCTGGAAGTTCTCAACACTCTCATAGCGGCTTACCCGGACAAGATTGAGACCTATCTCAATCTAGCAGGCTACTACGATTCCCTCGACAAGCCAGAGGATGGGCTCAAGCGCCTGATCGACGTGGAAGACCGCTTTCCGAATGATCCCCGGCTGCAGTTTCGTCTCGGGATTCTCTATGACAAGGTGGGGAAGAAGGAAGAGTCGATCGCCCGGATGAAGAAGGTCTTGACACTGGTGCCCGATGATGCCCAGGCCCTCAATTACCTGGGATACACCTATGCCGAACTCGGGATCAATCTGGACCAGGCGCTCCAGTACCTGACCAGAGCGGTGACCCTGCGTCCCGACGACGGCTTCATCCTCGACAGTCTGGGGTGGGTATACTTCAAGCTCAAGCGGTATGATGATGCTATCGACCAGTTGGAGAAGGCGTTGACGCTTGTGGACGACGATGCCACCGTAACTGCGCATCTCGCCGATGTCTATTATGCCCGGCATGATATACGCAAGGCGCTTACTCTCTACCGCAAGGCCCTCAAGCTGGACCCGGAACGTCGGGATGTGGCGGATCGGATCAGGAAAATCAGGGCGGAGATCGGCGAAAAATGAATCGCTGCCGGCTGGTCTGCCTGGTATCGCTTCTCTTTTCCCTGGTCGCTTGTCATGAAGAGAAACAGGCATCTTCGTCCCCTCGACCACCCGGCAAAGCCAGCTATGGAGATGCCATCGTTGTCGGTTCCATCGGAGAACCTTCGACCCTTCTCCCCCTGCTGGCCTCCGACAGTGCGTCCCGGGATGTGGCCGGGGAAATATACAACGGCCTGGTCAGATACGACAAGAACCTGAAGCTGGAAGGGGACCTGGCCGAGAGGTGGGAGATTTCCCGCGACGGGCTGACCATTACCTTTCACCTGCGCAAGGGAGTGAAGTGGCACGATGGCCAACCGTTCACCTCCCGCGACGTCCTCTACACCTATCGGATCACCATCGACCCCAAAACCCCCACTGCCTATGCCGAAGATTTCAAACAGGTGAAGCGAGCGGAAGCGCCTGACCCCTTTACGTTCAGGGTTACCTATGCAAAGCCGTTTGCTCCGGCCCTGGAATCGTGGGGGGTGGCGATCCTTCCGGCCCACCTCCTGGAGGGTAAGGATATCACCAAGAGCGAACTGGCCCGCCAACCGGTCGGGACCGGTCCATACCGCATCAAGGAGTGGGTTGCCGGCCAGAAGCTCGTGCTGGAATCCAACCACGACTATTACGAGGGACGGCCGTACATCGATCGCTATGTCTACCGGATCATCCCCGATACAGCAACCATGTATATGGAACTCAAGGCGGGCGGGCTCGATATGATGGGCCTCACGCCGGTCCAGTACCAGCGGCAGACTACCACGAATGAGTTCCTTTCCCGCTTTAACAAGTATCGCTATCCCGCTTCTGCCTACACCTATTTGGGGTACAACCTCCGCCATCCGCTGTTCAGCGACCGGCGGGTCCGGCAGGCCCTCACGTCGGCCATCAACAAGGACGAGATCGTCCAGGGGGTGCAACTCGGCATGGGGCAGGTGGCCCACGGCCCCTACAAGCCGGGAACCTGGCCCTACAATCCGAAGGTGAAGGACTTTCCCTACGACCCCGCCCGGGCACGGGTTCTCCTGGCTGAAGCGGGATGGCGCGAGAGGAATGGGGACGGCATCCTCGTGAAGGACGGCAAACCTTTTTCCTTCACCATCCTCACCAACCAGGGGAACGACCAGCGGCTGAAGTGCGCCCTCATCATCCAACAGCGGCTGAAGAAGGTCGGCATCGAGGTCAAGATCAGGACCATCGAATGGGCTTCCTTCCTCAAGAATTTCATCGACAAGGGGGATTTCCAGGCAGTCCTTCTTGGGTGGACCATCGGCCAGGATCCAGACCTTTACGACGTCTGGCATTCCAGCAAGACCGGCCCCAAGGAGCTCAACTTCGTCGGCTACAAAAATGCGGAAATGGACCGGCTCATCGAACGGGGAAGGGGGACCTTCGACCAAGAGGAACGACGGCGCTGTTACTTCCGCATCCAGGAGATACTGGCGGAGGACCAGCCCTATACCTTCCTTTATGTTCCCGATGCCCTGCCGGTAGTGAGCGCGCGGTTCAGGGGGATAGAGCCGGCACCGGCGGGAATCATGCATAATTTTATCAGGTGGTATGTGCCGAAGAACGAGCAGGTCTACTGATGCTCTCCTACCTTGCCAAACGTCTGCTGCTGATGATTCCGCTCCTCGTCGGCATAACCATCATCACCTTCGGGGTTATCCACCTTGCCCCCGGGGAACCGGTGGAGATGCAGGTGGCCATGAACCCCAAGGTGTCTGCCGAGGCCCGGGAGCGGCTGCGTAAATTTTACGAGTTGGACAAGCCGCTCCACGTCCAGTACGGCAAGTGGGTCTCCCGGTTAGTGCGGCTCGATTTCGGCAGGTCGTTTGCTCCCGACGGACGTCCCGTCATCACCAAGATACGGGAGCGTCTGCCGGTCACCATCTCCCTCAACTTGATTGTTCTCATCCTTGAATTCGCCCTTGCCATCCCCATCGGTGTCATGGCCGCCACCCATCGTGACGGTCCCCTCGACCGCTGGACTACGGTCTTTGTTTTTCTCGGTTTTGCAACGCCGCTCTTCTGGTTGAGTCTCATCCTCATGTATCTTTTCGGCGTCAAGCTCGGCTGGCTCCCTATCTCCGGCCTCCACTCCCTTGGGTACGAGGTCCACGGCCTCTGGTGGCAAGTGGGGGATTTGACAAAACATCTCGTCATACCCATCAGTGTTGCGACCTTCGGCAGCCTGGCCGGTCTGTCCCGCTACATGAGGACCGGCATGATCGAGGTGCTCGGGCAGGATTACATCATGACCGCCCGGGCCAAAGGACTGCCGGAGCGGGTCGTCATCTACCGGCATGCCCTGCGGAACGCGCTCCTGCCGGCCATCACCATTCTTGGCCTTTCGGTGCCGGGCCTCATCGGCGGCAGCGTCATTTTCGAGAGTATCTTCGCCATTCCCGGCATGGGTAAGCTTTTCATGGATGGTGTCATGGCCCGTGACTACCCGTTGGTCATGGGTGTGCTGGTCATCGGTGCCGTGTTGACCCTGCTCGGCAACCTGCTGGCAGACCTGGCCTACGCTGTTGCCGATCCCCGCATCAGGCATGGTCGGGAGCGTGCATTATGACGCGGCGTGACAGTTACCTGCAGGACGTGGTCTGGCGGCGGTTCCGGGCAAACCGGTTCGCCATGGCCGGAGGTATGGTGGTGGTCGCTCTGTTTGTCCTGTCGATCCTGGCCCCGTTCATCACCCCCTATGAACCGAACTCACTCGACGCCTACCATGTACTGCTTCCCCCGTCGTTTGCCCACTGGTTCGGTACCGATGAGGTAGGGCGTGACGTCTTCACCCGCATGCTCTACGGCGCCCAGATATCCCTCAAGGTCGGTTTCGTCGCCATTGGCATCGCCACCTTAATCGGCACTGTCGTCGGTCTTGTGGCCGGCTATTACGGCGGCTGGTTGGACAGCCTGTTGATGCGGTTTGTCGACATTATGTTCTGCTTCCCGACCTTTTTCCTGATTCTGGCGGTGATTGCCCTCCTGGAGCCCTCCATCTGGTATATCATGCTCATCATCGGCCTTACGGGATGGATGGGGGTAGCCCGTCTGGTGCGGGCCGAAGTCCTTTCCATCAGGGAACGGGATTATGTCCTGGCGGCCCGGGTGATCGGCTGTTCCGACCTGCGCATCATCTTTCGCCATATCCTCCCCAACGCCGTTGGCCCCGTGCTGGTTTATGCCACTCTTGGCATCGCCGGTGCCATCCTGACCGAATCCTCCCTCTCTTTTCTCGGCATTGGCGTCCCTCCCCCTACGCCAAGCTGGGGGAATATCCTGGCGTCAGGCAAGGAGTTCCTCGAGTTTGCCTGGTGGCTTTTCCTGTTTCCCGGCCTTGCCATCATGGTCACCGTTCTCTCTTACTACCTGGTGGGAGAGGGGATTCGGGACGCTATCGACCCACGATTCAGCTCACGAAGGTGATAAACCGGACCCCCCATTCTTTCCACATTGATATTTCTCGCAAACAGAGGTAGCGCATCATGTCAGCCAGTTATGATACTTCGATGAACCGGACGGGAGAACTGAAGATCAACAAAAAGGATTTCGACCAGGAAACCCTGGATGACTCCCTTCGCGTCGACCGTCTCTGCCAGGATATCCTGCGGTGTTTTTACGATGCACTCCTGGAAGGGGGGCTCTCTCCCGAAGAGGCGACGCGCATGGCGAATGGCGCCGATTACTACATCCGTGATTTCGTTGTGGACAACCGGGCACGCAACATATTTGACGAACGGCCCGGCCTGGTGCGCCAGTTTGCGGCAAACTGGTACATCGTGAGCACCATCGAACCGGATGTTGCCCAGCTTGGCCAGTACCTGGACGGAATCCTCGCCTTTTACCGGTATCTCCATGACCACAAGCTCGTTTCCGCTCGTTTTCTTCGGCAGGTCGAGCAGGAATGCGGCGATCTGGCCTTCTACGAACGCCGGATCGAGGAGTTCTGGGCCATTAAAGGGGACGGATATGTCGCGTGGGAAAAGGCCTGCAGTCTCAAGGAGGATTAACGGTGCCAGAGCAATGGGAAACGGTAATAGGTAAGCTGGAGCGGTTCCTGGCGAAGGCGGAGGTTCTCATGGACCGGTATGGGGTGCCCGAGCCGCTGGATGAGGCGCTTTTTGCCAGTTGCCAGGCGTTCCGCTGGGAGGGGAGGGGAGAGTCCGGCCGACTCGTACCGGTCCGGCATCCCCACCTGGTCGATCTGGACGATCTGGTGGGGGTTGATATGGCCAAAACGGAGCTGGTGCGTAACACCGCTCAGTTCGTGGCTGGTAAACCTGCCAACAACGTTCTTCTTTGGGGGGAGAGGGGGACCGGTAAATCCTCCTGCGTCAAAGGCCTCCTGCAGCTTTTTGCCGCGCACGGGCTGCGTCTGATCGAGGTGGAGCGGGGAGAACTTCTGAGCCTGCCACGGATATCTTCCCTTATCCGTGGTGTGCCCTACCGGTTCATCATTTTCTGCGACGATCTCTCTTTCGCTGCGGGGGACGCTTCCTACCAGGAGCTGAAGACCCTTCTCGATGGCGGCATCGAGGCGCGTCCCGGCAATATGCTCATCTATGCCACCTCCAACCGTCGCCACCTCATGCCGGAACCGATGGCGGACAACCTGCGGGAAGAGATCCATCCGGAGGACGCGGTTGCCGATAAGCTCTCCCTGGCCGACCGGTTCGGCCTTACTCTCAGTTTTTATCCGTTCAGCCAGGAAACGTACCTTGCGGTCGTTGAGCATCATGCAGACCTCTTGGGGCTTTCCATCGACCGGGACGACCTACGGCGGGAAGCGCTCCGGTGGGCGCTTTACAAGGGACAACGGTCCGGCAGGGCGGCGCGCCAGTTCATCGACGATCTGGCGGGGAGGCTTGACGCATGACACGAAAGCCGTTTTCAACAGAGGCCATCCGTACCATAAAGCCGGTGGATCCATGCGGGACCGCTTCACCTGAAGGGCCGGATATCGACAAGCCCCCCTGCTGAGGCCCCAAGACACCCGCGGTCAGCGGGTCCATCGACGAGAACGTTCCCGGCTTCATCCGCTGGCTGGAGACACCGGCCGGGCAGGTGCCGGTCGTTTCTTCCACGCTTCGTTTCCGCGACCGTTTAGGCGCCTGGAAGGCACGCTGGGGAATCGGCCGGATGTCGTACCTGGTGCCGCCGGGACTCTACGCCATCGGTAACCCCGGCCCGACCGACCCGGTGACGGTCACTGCCAACTACAAGATGAGCTATGATCTGGTACGGCAGGCTCTTGAGGGGCGAAACATCTGGCTCCTCGTACTGGAGACGCATGGCATCAACGTCTGGTGCGCGGCGGGGAAGGGAACCTTCGGCACGGGGGAGGTGGTGCGCCGGGTTGAGGCGAGCGGCCTGGCACGGGTGGTGACGCACCGCACTCTCCTTCTCCCACTCCTCGGCGCGGCCGGGGTCAAGGCACTGGAGGTCCAGCAGCGGACCGGGTTCACCGCCAGGTTCAGCACCATCCGGATTGACGACCTCCCCGTGTACCTCGACAACGACCAGCAGGCTACCCCGGCCATGGGAGAACTTACCTTCACCGCGGCTGAGCGACTGGTGCTCGTTCCCGTCGAGTTGGTTTCCGCCCTCAAGGGCTCCCTTCCCATCCTTGCCGGACTCTATCTGCTGGGAGGGATACGGCTTGGCTTTGCTGCTCCGGCCGCCTTTCTCCCCCTTGTGGCCTGGCTGGGGGCCATCCTGGCGGGGGCTGTAGCGACGCCGCTTCTCCTGCCGTGGCTGCCGACGTCAAGCTTCGCGGTCAAGGGAGCGCTGGTCGGTTTCCTCTGGGCCCTGCTCTTTTCGCTCCTTACCGGTACGGGAAGCCTGCTGGAACAGGTGCCACTGTTCCTTGCCATGCCGGCGGTGAGCGCCTTTTTCTCCCTCAATTTCACCGGCAGTACCCCCTTTACCTCCCGCTCCGGCGTGAAGAAGGAGATGCGCATCTCCCTGCCGCTCATGGCCGGGGCCGTCCTCGTCGGCGCTGTGGCATGGGTTGCGGTGATATTCGGGGCCTTCCAGTAACGATTGGAGAGACACCATGAAAGGTTTCAGTTATCTGAAAAACGTGGCAACCCTGGAGTTGGATAAAGATACCTGCATCGGCTGCGGGATGTGCACGGTGGTTTGTCCCCACCAGGTGTTCGCTCTCGAAGGGGAAAAGGCGGTCATCCGCGCCTTCGATGCCTGCATGGAGTGTGGCGCCTGCGCCCTCAACTGTCCGGTCAAGGCAATACGGGTGGATGCAGGGGTCGGTTGCGCGGCGGGGATGATCAACGAATGGCTCGACAGCCTTAACCTGCGTCGTCGAGGAGACGGTTGCTGCTGAAGTCGCCTGCAGACTGCGTCAAACCTGCTGATGAGCAGAAATAGAAATTGACGCGCTAGATGAAAAATGCTAATTAGACACGACTCAACTATCTATCTTGGAGGGTTGCATATGAAAGGAATGGGAAGAACTGTAGTCATGCTTTGTGCCGGTGTTGTCCTGGCTGCCTGGAGCGCCGCCGCGGTTGCGTCCGGCGGTGGGGCCGGCATTTCTGCCGATGAGGCCTGGCAGAAGCTGGTCGATGGAAACAAGAGATATCTTGAAAGCAAGATGGGCGCCTGCACCGAGAGCACCCCGTCGGCACGTGAAGCTCTGACGAAGGGGCAGAAGCCTTACGCTATAATCCTTTCCTGCTCCGATTCCCGCGTCCCCCCCGAAATCATCTTCGACAAGAGCATGGGTGAAATCTTCGTCATCCGGGTTGCCGGCAACGTTCCCGATCCCATAGTTCTCGGCAGCATCGAGTATGCTGCCGAACATCTCGGCTCGCCTCTGATCGTGGTGCTCGGCCATGAGCGCTGCGGTGCGGTAACTGCCGCCGTCGATGCGAAAGGGAAACCGGAGGGGAATATCGGCGCCATTATCAAGGAGATTGCGCCGGCCGTGAAGCAGGCGCGGAAGGAAGCGGCAGGCAAGGAGAAAGCGGAACTGGTGGAAACCGCCATCGACGACAACATCCGTCTCGTGGCCGCCACTATTCCGAAAAAATCTCCGGTCATCAGACACATGCTCAAGGAAGGGAAGGTCAAGATCGTAACTGCAAAGTATGACCTGGATGACGGCAAAGTGACAAGGATGGATGCGAAATAGCCGATGCATTCAGCTGGCAGAGCACAAGCAGACAAAACCCGCTCCTGAAAAGGGCGGGTTTTGTGTTTCGCCAGCAGTTGTGGCGTTATCGTTGCAGCGTGTCTTTGACAAACGGCCAAACAATGATAAACAGCTTATAGACATTGCACATATTCAGGACCGAGGTGATATCCATGAAAAATCTGGTGATGGTGCTCGTTGGTGTACTGGTGCTGGCATCTTCTTCAATGGTTTTTGCAGCAGGAAGGGCGTATGTGGGTGGCTCAGTGGGAGCATTTATTCCCCAAGACAGCCACGTTACCTTCAATGACGGTACTCAGGAGCAGGAATCGTTCAATACGGGGTATGTAATTACCGGATTCGGCGGTTATGCCTTTGACAGTGGCCTTCGCGTGGAGGGAGAATTGGCGTACCGGGAGGCGGAATTTGACAAAGGGACCGATACGTTTGGCAACAGAGTCAACCTTCACGGATCCCTGTGGGCGTTCAGCGGAATGGCGAATCTTTTTTATGACATCAGAACCACTACAAACGTGACCCCCTATCTGGGCGGGGGGATCGGTTTCGCGACCGTTGGCCATGACAGCGACTGGGGATACGGGTATAACCAGTACTACGGCTATTATTACCGGGATTCAGAGGACAAGACCGTCTTTGCTTATCAGGCGGGCGGAGGCCTGAACATCGATCTTAACAGGGTGATGGCATTGGATGTGGGGTACCGGTATTTTGCGACCGAGAACGTCCATTTCGATTTTCGAGAGATGGACCTGGCCAGCCACAACGTGACCGTTGGCGTCAAATTCAAATTTTAAACGTTCGCGTCATCTCCGTCCGAATCAAAAGCCGGTGCGATTTTGCACCGGCTTTTTACGTAGCCACGACATCACCGGGTTATATCAAAGTCTTCAGTTCTTCGATCAAATCCAGCAGCACGTCATACCCGTTCTGCCAGAAATCCGGCGCTGCCAGGTCGATGCCGGCGGGTCGTACCGTCGCGGCCGGCGATAGGGAACCGCCGCTGGCGAGAATGGAACGGTAGCAGGGGATGAATGGGGCGCCCTGCTCGAGGTAGTTGCGGTAGAGGGAGAGGACGAGCAGTTCGGCGAAGGTGTAGGAGTAGCAGTAGAAGCGGGCATGAATGAAGTGGGAGATATAGCTCCACCCCCAGCGGTAAGGGTCGATCATGGTGACAGCGTCGCCGTAAAGTTTTCCGTTCTCTTCCCACCAGATATCACCGATGTGGCCGGCGGTCAGGAGTCCCGTGGAACGCTCCCGGTGGAGTCTCTCCTCGAAGCGGGTCAGGACGTTCTGGCGGAAGGTGGTGGCGATGATGTCCTCGATCTTGGCGCAGAGGAGGGCGATTTTTACGGTTGGGTCGCTCTCCCGGGCCAGCAGGTAACGGGTCAGGAGCATCTCCCCGAACACCGACGCGGTTTCGGCAAGGGGAAGCGGTGCATGGTAGTTGACCATGGTCTGTTGCTGGGCAAGGACGAAATGGATACCATGGCCCAGTTCGTGGGCCAGGGTCGCCACGTCCCGCAGGTTGCCGGTGAAGTTGAGGAGGACGTAGGGGGAAAGGTGGGGGGTCATTCCCATGCAGAAGGCGCCACCTCCCTTACCGGGGCGGGGGAGGACGTCGATGCGCCGTTCCCGGAAGAATGCGGCGGCGATGTCGTGGAACTCGGTGGAGAACTCGCCGTAGGCAGCCAGCACCAGTTCCTTTGCTTCGTCGAAAGAATACGTGCGGCTGGTCTCTCCCACCGGCGCATAGATGTCGGTGTTTTTCAGCTGCGGCAGCCCGAGCAGGCGCGCTTTCAGCCTAAAATAGTCCTGGGCCAGCGGGTAATTGGCCTCGCTGACCGTCATGAGACGTTCCACCACCTCCGCCGACAGTTCGTTCCCCAGGTTTGTTGGCTCCATGGGGTAGCGGTAACTGCGCAGCTCCATGTCCTGGCCGTGATCGAGGGCGACGTTGTTGAAGACCGCCGCGTAAACGATCCCGTGCTCGGCGTGACGCTCCAGAAATACGCCGAAGGCCCGTTCACGCACATCGGGCGACGGATTGTGGAGGAGCCCCAGGAGCTCTTCTCCGGTGTATTCCCGTTCTTCCCCATCCACCTGGAACTGGAAGGTGAACGATGCGGAGAGCTCGTCGAACAGCCGGCTGAAGGCTTCGGACCCCGTAAGGCTCTTTTGTTTGAGGAGGCTCTCCTCCCGTTCCGCCAGGGTGTGGGGGCGGAACTTCCGCAGACTGGCCAGGTAATGGCAGTAGCCGGCAAAGCGGGAATCTCCTGTCAGGGCCGCAAACCGGTCATCCGGCAGATGGATGAGTTCCAGATCGAAGAAGAGGAGTTCCCGGCCCATCCGGTTGCCGAATTCGGCCGCTCGTTGGGAGAGGCGCTTGACGGTATCGTCACCCGAGTCGGCGGCGAAGAGGAGATAAGCATAGAGCTGGGGCTTGGTGAGGAGTTCTTCAAGTGCCTCGTAGGCGGATAGCGCTTCCAGCAGGGCGACGTCGTCGAGGTCGGCTATTTTACCTTGGTACTGGGTGCGGAAAGCCTCGGCACGGGCGCTGCCGGCGGCAAAATCGGCTTCGAGCTCTGTCGCCGTGGGACCCGGGTAGAGGCGGGTGGTGTCCCAGTGCATGCTGCTTATGTCGGTTGTCATTGGTTTCCTTTCAATAAAAAATGGGAGCGTCAATACGCTCCCATTCTGAATTACCAGAGTCGGAGACAAAATCAATAGAGTTTATTATGAAATTTGCGATGTAATGGAGCTGGGTAAGGATAATCCCATTGCCGGGGCGTGTCAAGGTACGCGGGGGAGAAAACGGTTTGTTCACTGGTCACGCGGCCTGGAGTATGCCGACCACTGCTTCCCGAATCTTGGCGAGCTTGGCCGGTTTTTTCAGCTGAGATACACCGATGTTCTTTATGAAGGAAAGATCTTTAGACCGCGTGGTGCCAGTCAGGAAGAGGAAATGTCTGCCGATGGCCGGATCGATAGAGATGGCCTGACGATAAAATTCGACGCCGTTCATTTCCGGCATCTCCACATCAGAAACGATGGCGTCGAAATGCTTCTGGCGCAGCCGCGCCAGGGCTTCCCTGCCGCTATGGGTGACAACCAGCTTGCCATAGGGCGACATGATGATGGTGAGGAGCCTGGTCATGTCCGGGTCGTCCTCCAGTATCAGGATGCGTTTTTGCCAGAGGGGAGCCAAGTTGCGGATTATCTGCAGATATTCGTCATGTTCAGGCTGTCTCTCAAAGTAATCTTCGATCGTCCGCCGATGGTGTTCGATTTCGGCAACCATCCGCTGAAACACGCGGTCCTCGCCTGCGGCCCAGCCCATCACGTAGAGGAACAGTGAATTCCATTCGGAAAATTCAAGGGCGGCGATGAGTTCTATCATCCCTTTCTTGGTAAGGTGCGGGTCGGCAATGCGGTGTCGGGCTGTTCTCAGAATGCTTTCCATGTTATCACCGGTGACAGAACTGAACTGTTGCTTGAGTTCTTCCAGGGAAGGACAGGTGTCGCTCTCCGCAACGGTATGGAAAAAGTCGCCATGGTCGTTTTCCTGGGCGGCAAGGGTCTTCAGGAAACGGGCAAAGCCGTGATCATCGGCAAAAAGAAGGGAGGCTGTATGGTAGATTGCCGCGATGTCGAGTTCACGCTCTTCCAGCCACGTCAAAAGTTGGTTCATGATTGCTCCTTGCATGTTGCATAACAAATAATAATTAGATTATACCAACATGTACGCTATTTGCCAAGTATATATTGCGGAGAAATTTTTGGATGGATGCAATTTTTTGCAGGACGTGTGTAGCGGATAGAGTGACGAAAGGGTATGAAAGGCTCGTGCTTTAGGCTGCTGGGCGGGGGTCGACCGCCTAACGGCTTGACCGCCAGGCTTTTGAGGTGGTAGCTGGTGATTTAAACTTAGTGTGTGTGGCTTTTAAGAAGAACTTGGTACGGGTATTCCGCCACGGGAGAGCCATTTTTGATCTTCAGCCAAGAGAGATGCAGATGGGTAGGCGAACGTTTTTTGGCGGCATTATAGCCGGTCCTCCCGACAGTGGCAATTTTGTCGCCGGGGTTCACGACTGTGCCGAGGTTGACGGCCAATTCCCGGTTGTGGGCGTAGTAGAGGAGTGAGTCGGTTGCCGGATCGTATATCCACAGGTATTTGCCGCCGCGTAGGTTGCTGCCGGGTTGCCAGTCGGGGGCCATGGCGACAACGATACCGCCGGTCATGGAGAGGACCGGTACGTAGTTGCCGGTACGGTCGTCCCGTTCATCCTGGTTACGGTCATGGATAAAGATGTCGAGGGCGGGGTGGGCCGCATGCCGGTTGCCGGCGAACCAGTCGTAGCCGCGGGGTTCGTAACCATGCCGCCTGCCCCCTGCGATCGCCCGTGGTGTGTAGCCGGCCAGGGGGAAGACCCAGTCGGCGCTGCCGTAATCCTTGCCGCCATGGGTATAGTAGTAATCACGAATGAGTGGAAGGATCCGTTGCACTTCTGTTTTGGCAATCTCTTTTCCAATCAGCCCGTCGCGTACCTGGGTAGTGAGACGGTCGAATTCCATGCAGGCAACACACGATGCTCCGTCCAGGATGACCGGTTGTTGGGCATCGGCTGGTTGCGTGCCGGCGCTGAAGCAGGTGCCTGCATGGAGCATGCTGAGCAGGACAACAAGGATGACGGTAAGCCCGATGTTCAATGTTACGTGAGTCTGCGACATGACGAATCACTCCGGTCGGTCGGTGGTATGCACCTGGTAGGGGTTGGTTGTGTAGGTGCGGAAGGTAACGGTACCCGCGAAGCCGAGAAGCGCCAGGAGACGGTCACGTGTCACCTGGTGGGTGACGAGCGCGAGTGCTTCGACAGGGGGGAACCAACCAACCTCCGGACTTTCAGCGCTTGGTTGCAGGGCCCCCCCCGTATGCCGGGCGATGAAGGTGAAGACAAGAGCGGTAGGGGGGGAAAGCTTCGACCAGACGCAGGCGAGCGGACCCGGTTCAATCATCACGCCGGTCTCCTCACGCACCTCCCGGTGGAGGGCAGCAATAATGCCTTCACCCTCCTCGACCTTTCCCTGGGGAATTTCCCAGCCCCGCTTGTGGTGACGTATGAGAAGTATCTGGTCGGTAGCATCGCGCACCAGGCAACTGACAACGATGTCGTGTCTCGGGTTGTCCATGGAATCTCCCCCTTAGACTCTGATGCATCAATGGTAGCACGGCAGGAACGGGTGTCCACCGCAGTCATCGTTGTGATGATTTAGGCAGTCGCCATTCGCTGACGATTGTGGTAAGGTTACCCGTCCGGGAACAATACAGGGACAGAATGCTCCGTTATCTACCGGGAGGATGGCATGAAACAATTGATTGTGAGATGGATCATAAACAGCACGGCACTCCTTGTCGTTGCCCACCTCGTCTCGGGGGTTTCCCTCGACAACTGGATGACCGTCTTTGCAGCTGCCGTCGTACTCGGACTTCTGAACGCCTTTCTCCGGCCGATCCTCATCTTTCTTACCCTCCCGGTAACGGTCGTCACCCTCGGTCTCTTCACCCTCGTTATCAACGCCTTTCTCTTCTATCTGGCGTCCATGCTGGTCAGGGGATTCCATGTCGCCGGCTTCGGGCAGGCCTTCATTGCCGCATTCGTTTTCAGTATTGTAAGCTTTCTGTTGAGCCTGTTCATCGGATCGAATAACAGCAGGTAGGCAAATGTGCAATCCTGACCGGCGTATGGTCGGCATGCTGACATGGTTCGGAATGGAAAAGGCCTGCGCAAGCGGGCCTTTTTTGTTGTGCAGCGGGGGATATGTGTCTGCACGAGGGGATGGAGCGCCTATTTCCGGCAACAGTCGTCGAGAAACTGCTGCAATGTCCCCTCCGGCACGTTCGCCAGGGCGGCTATCCGCCCGAGCCGCGGGAATGCCCAGGCACTGTCTCCTTCCGCCAGTAACGTGCCGTCGGCGGAATGGATGGTGGAACGGACGTCGGCGTTCCGTTCGTCATGGCTCACGATTATTCCTTCCACCCGAAGTTCCATGTTGGTCGGCACCGGCTTCAGGTAGCGTGTCGTCATTTCCCGGGTGACGCCGAGCCGTCCGATGCGGGCGAACAGCGACCATCCTGCCGCCTCGTCCAGCAGCGTGGCGATTATGCCGCCGTGAACCAGGCCGTCAAAACCGCAGTAGGTATCGGGAATCGTGCAGCTGGTTACGCATCCTTCTTCCGTGTGGAAAAAACGGAGCTGCAATCCCTTGAGGTTCCTGCTCGAACAGCCGAAACAGGAACCGGGCCAGTGCCCCTGAACTTCGTTATTTCCCATGGGAACTCCTCGCTAGAATTACTGGTACTGGATATAGACCGGCTTCGGGTGGAGTTTGAGCACGTCCTGAGGGGTCAGCAGCGGGTCCCCCTTCTTCGTGTCGTTGTGGTAGAAGAGCTTGAAGCCGGTGTACTGCACCGGTTCGGCTACCACGTAATCCTTGTATGAATCCCGCTTCAGCCAGGGGGCGCCCCAGCCGTCCATGTTCATGACGATCTGCACCTCGGGGCGCAGCACGATGTTCCGGGAATTCGTCACGCCGTTGCGGGTAAAACGGTGCACGATGAACACCTTGGGGGGGAGGTTGTACTTCTTTACCAGGTCTTTCAGGTAACCGGAGGCATAGTTTATGTCCGCTGCGTCATAGGTACCGATCTTGGTCCCCGGTTTCTTCTTGCTTGCGATGAGGTTGAATTCCGGGTCGATCCCCAGGTGCACGTCCGGATTTTTCAGCAGCCATTCAAAGCGGGGGAGGATGGTCCGGATGTCGTCGTGCCCGGTCTGGATGTCGATGAACAGGATGGCGTTCGCCTCTTTTGCCCACCCGTACACCTGGTTCACGATGGCGTCAGGTATGATCATCCGGTACTTGCCCGCCTTACCCGGCTCTCCCTGTGCCACAACCGCGATCAGGTGCAGCGCGGGTTGTACCGGGGTAGAGGGGTCCGCTTTCTCCCACCGGGCCACTTCTCCCTTCAGGCGGCGCAGCATGTCGTCCTTCGGGAATTCTCCCAACGCTCCCATTTTCTTGGAAAGGGGATTGCCGTAGTAGGCCACGATTCGCTTCTGGGGCAGGATCGAGCCGGGGAGGGGCGTCGGGCACTTAACCGGCCAACCGCATTTGTTGGCAAAATCGGGGTCTTCTCCGGCATTGTACTTTATCTTGGGGGCCTTACGCGCGGCAGAGGTTTGCGCGGCAAATGCGGCCGCTTTGCGGGCTGCGGCGGTGTTTTGGGCCTGAACTGCAGGAGGTGCCGGGGTGCTTGCGGTTACGGGGGGGCTTGCGGTACTTGCCTTATTTGCAGTCGGAGGCTGCGAGGTGGTTTGGTTTCCGCAGCCGGTCAGGGCGAGGGTGGCAAGTAGCAGCAGGTATGTCCTGAGGAAAGAGGGGGAAAGCTGGTGCTTCACGAAAGACTCCTTGGAGGGAAGGCGTAGCGTCGATAACGGCTCACGTTCCGGACAAAATAAAAACCACAGGAGACGTCCCCTGTGGTTCACAGGCTTGATATATATACCATTTTACGGTGGGGCGAGGCAAGGGGGAAAATGCGGCGGAAATCCCTTGCGGGTAGCCGACAACTGGGGCAAAATGTCAGCGTGCCGACCATGAATGGTGGCAATTTAATCCGGGAAGGGGAGTACCGATGAAAATTCTTGCTCTTATTGGCAGCCCGCGCGGCATGCAGGGAAACACGGGACGGCTGCTGGAAGAAGTGCTGGCTGGTGTTCGTGGGGGGGGTGGAGAGGTGGAGATTGTCTCTTTGGCCCAGGCCGGGATGCAACCGTGCGTTGCATGCGATGCCTGCCACAGGACTGGCATCTGTCCCCTGCCAGACGACTATGAATCGATCAAGGAACAGCTCCTGGGGTGCGATGCGTTCATTCTCGCCAGCCCCAACTATATCTTCAGTGTCACCGCCCAGATGAAGACGTTCTTCGATCGCTGTAACGGTCTTATCCATTGCATGGCTCTTGACGGCAAGTACGCGGCGCTCGTGGAGACCTCGGGGAGTGGCGATGACGATGAGGTGCTCGCCTACATGGCGCATGTTGCAGGGACCTTGGGAGCGCTGACGGTCGGCAGCGTTGGCTCTGCTCAGGCCGGGGTGCGCACCTTTCCCAACGAGGACGAACTGTATGGAAGGGCGCGGGAACTGGGCGGGGCACTTTGCGCCGCGGTCCGTGAAAAGCGGGAATTCCCCGAACAGGATGCGTTCCGGCAGGCGTTCAGAGCCCGGATGCAGGGGGTGGTAGGGTACATGCAGGAGTACTGGCCCTTCGAACGGGAGTTCTGGCAGAAGAAAGGGTAGGTCGGGGGTCAGATAGCGGAGTTGAAATCGTTAAGTTCATGGGGGTCGAGTTCCACCCCTCCTTCGGCAACGGCGACACTCTTGATTTCCTGCGCCAGGCGTCTGATTGCTTCCATTGCCGTCATGATCAGCGAACTGGTATGGGAGTCGGGGCTCTCCGCGTAAGCCTGCTCAAGTGCATGCAGGGCGGTATCGGCATAGGACCGGGGGTCGGGATAGGAACCGGGCATTTTTTCTCTCCATGTTGCGTAGCGTTAAAAATGGTTATAAATCAGCATGGAGACTAATGTCAATTTGTTATTACTGAGGGACCTGGATATGCCAAGGTCACCCCAACCGGGCCAGTTTACCGCCCCTTTTTTGCTGGGGTATGTGAATTATGGTTCAACCAGCTTCCAGGTCTGGTCCGGATTATAGCTCGTCATTTTGCGTGCAATTTCTGCCGTTTTCGATCCCAGATTCTTCTCATACACCCTGCCCCGTTGATTCACGATGAACGTCATCACTCCCGAGACCCCCCACCGGGCGGGGTAGGCGACCAGCGCATGGCCGGCTACCATGTTGCCGTTGATGACGTAACTGAATTTCCCGCCTGGGGCGCTCGGTCCCTGCTGCTTGAGAATCCGGAAATAGTAGCCATTGTAAGGCCGTGGGCCACGCTCCCCCTCTTTGCGCGGTTGCATGTACCCTTCTTCCTTCGCTTTAGCGACCAGCGGACCGAGTGGGCTCTCTTTCTCACCGGCTACGGTCGGCCAGTAGAGGCCATCCTTTTTGCCTGGTTTGCTGATCATGTGCTGGGCATATTTCGGTAGTTGGTCGCCATCCGGTTCCGGCATGCTGTAATATTCATGCTGTGCCTCCACATAAGCCCGACAGACATTGATGGCAAGCAGTTCGTTATGGCCTATGCGGCGGTTGAGGATTTCTTCGCGCCCCTCTTCCGTGTTAAAAAGCCAGCTGGTACCTTTCTTGACGATTGGTACGGGGAAAGGCCATTTTTTCGCGCCGATAACGAGGATTGCTTTTGTTTCTCCCTCTTTGACGAGTTCGGCTCCCTCCGCCAAGTGGCTGGCAAAGTGGTCGAATTCAGTGGCCTGTTCCACCGGGTCGCCCGGTTCGAGCTCACGGGCAACCGGACCAAAAATCTCCCTCAAAGCTCCATGGTCTTTTTTCTGAACAGCACTGAGCAAAGCTTGCCGGGCCTCTTCCGGCGAGGCGAAAACCTGCTGCACCGTCTCAGGCTGGGTGGCGAAGCTGCCAGTCGGGAATGCCGCCAGTCCCAGTAGTACGGCCAGGCACCACATTCCCATGCCCCAGAACATGATTCTCCGAATATCTCTTATCATACCAGTGTTCCTTTCTTGAACAGGACCAGTAATCTGCAGGCACAAGTGTTGACGCCAGCGGGGTCAACCTAACGTTGTTGCAGTCTCCCCCCCCCAGCCGGTGCTTGGCGGGGAGCTTGCTGCTGCGTCGGGGTCGGGGTCGGGGCTGGCCTGGGGCTGGGAACCGCCGGGCGTTGTGCCGGGACCGGCCGGGTGAATTGTTGTGTGGCCCCCCTGCTGGTCTGGCCGCGTTCGCGGTACGTAGTAGCGTCCTTGCGGTTGCCGTAGCCGCCATAACCCGTTTGCGATGCTGGTTGTGCCTTCTGGACGTCACGGCCACGGTACACGTCCGTCGTGGCTGGACGTGCCGGCGGGCGACTTCCCGTTGAGGCCGGACCGGGCTGTACAACTCTGGCCGGAGGCAATGTGCGGCCAGTGCGCGCACGTTGGAGCTGCACGTTTCGACGAAGCTCCTCACGGTAGCGTACCGTATCGTGGCGGATTACTTTGTTGTTGACAGCTACTTCGCGGTAACTGTTGCTGATGTAGACATTGTTCCCGACACTGATATGCGGGCGGGAGCGGCTGATCCAGCCGCCTCCTTGCCAACCGTGGTAGTAGACACGATGCCTATGCCAGTCGCAATCGCGGTTCAGCCAGGCACCGATCGTGAATCCGATGCCAAAGGAAATGAACCCGTATCCAGCTGGGGGGGCTTCAACGTAAACCGCCATGGGATCGTACTGGGGGACATACACCACAGCGGGTTCGGCCGGAACGATACTGATGACCCCTCCTTCGTCGACCACCTGTTGCTCAGCAGTGGATACGAGATTGCCCTCAGCCTCTGCCTCTGCACGCAGGCGCTGGATCGCGTCCATCACATCCTGCGGCTGACTGGCGTAAGCCTGCCCCAGAGACACGGTCCAGTCATACTTCTGGTCCATCATGAAGAGCACGTCGGGATAATGGGCCACGGCCTTGACACTCACATCCCACAGCTGGTCGTCGATCCGGGCGGATTTCCCGTACTGTCCCACATAACGAGCCGCCAAATCGATCTCATCGATAAACGTCGCCGCCGGGAGGATCTGGGCGAGCAACGGATCAGGGTAGAGCGCAATAGGAGCGAGCAAATCATCCAGTTCCTCCGCAGTGAAAAGAGTAGCATTCCCCTCTTCCATTGTGTCGGGAGGAGCATACTGGTCACTGTCGGCGATTGCGACCTGTCCTGCGAAAAGACCCAAGGCGAGGAGTGCTGCAGGTAGGGTGATCAGAATTCTTGTCATGTGCCTCTCCATGAACTTCGGCTGTTGCACTCGTAGTGGTAAAGTTTACCACAAACTGGCAGAGCAGATATACGTGGAACTCGATGCCATTCGCGTCTACGGCCGTTTTCTGGCAGGTCAATAACTGGGATGCGGCGTGAAAGGTGCAAAGAGCCGGAGACCTCCTGTTGCCAGGAGGTCTCACAGGAGCATACATCGTTATTCAGCAGGAACAATAGGAGTGGCGTCATCTTTGTGACTTTTCTGGCGTAAGGATTTCAAGGTTTCCAACTGCGCGGGGGTCAGGATAGCGCGAAACTGTGCCCCAACCTTCGCCCTGTCAACATTGAGGTCGGCCTGAATTGCGGCTATTTTGGCAGTTTCCGCACGGATTGCCGCTTCATCGATGGTATCGGCATGCATCAGATCCCGAAGGTTTTTCTTCTCAGTGCGCAAATTTGCAACCATCGGTTTCACAACCGCTTTGTTCCCTTGAAAAATCACCTTTGCCTGCGCTTTCTGTGCGTCGGTCAGACCAAGTTTTTCCCCAAATTTCTTGAAATGTTGTCGCTGATGGCTACCACAATACCCGTCACCGTCACATCCCCCATCTCTTGCTTGCGCGATGCTTGCAAATGCCGTTAACGCCGCGATACAACACATCACTACGATTCTTGATACTGACATAACGATTTCCTTTCTGAATACTGAATGAGTATCTTTCTGCCCAAGAAACAATCTCCATTTTTTCTGGTATACGCGATGTATCACCTCCCTTTTGTCACTGTTCTTTCCACGCACTATCTCTGCCTTCCGCCACGAAATGCAGGACGATGGAATCGTCCATCAAAATGCTCTCGATCGTGCACATATCGCCCGTACTCCACGTCACGGAAATGACGGATTGAGTCAATTCGATACCTGCGTAAAGCTGGTGGGAAATATCTCCCCGGGGCGAGTACCCACGGGCCGTTGTAATAAGGCCCACGATACCAACGCCCGCCGTACAAGTACAGATAGTCGCTCCCCGTAAAGACCAGGTCATAAGGAACCCCGACTGCCACATACAGCCTGAGTGCAGGTGAATAGATGAACTGTGGGGCGTCATCCATATCCACCTCGGCGGGAGAGGGGTAGTCTTGCGGTGACAAGATCTCTGGCTGGCTGTCGGGTGGAACCATCACAGCTGGCGGGGGAGGTGTGGCAGGGGGCGCGGCTACTCCACGAGAGCGGTATCCTGGCACCTGATTCCCATAGGAATACATGCACTGAACATAGGCATTGTCATATCTGCGCTGTGCTTCCCTGCCGTATACCCTACCAGAATCCGAGCCCGCAGCCGTCCCGACGAGAAGCCCGCTTGCGGCTCCGATGAGGGCACCCGCACCGGTGTGACCGGAAGCTGAACCTAAAGCTGCGCCGAGCCCTGTTCCTACAGCCGTCCCGACGACTGCCCCTGTAGCAACATTTGTTTCGTAGGTCTCCTGCGCCGCTATCCCTATCTGTTGCTGTGCCCACTGCCTGCAGGTCGCGTCGTCGGTTCGGAACGTATCAAATGATTTCCCCTGTGCCGGCAGGACGTTGACGGACGGTCCCGGTGGAAGGGTTGCGCAACCGCCCAACACCAGCACCAGGAGAAGTGGTTTGATTCGTTGCATGGATCTCATGGGTACATACCTCCTGTCGGTAAAGGCGGAGAAGACACATCCAATGTCCTTACGCCTGGGAATACTCTCTATGGGTAGTTCGTCATTGTTGTTATTGCTGCTTTCTGGAAACAACGTACCTCAATAATGTGGAATGAATATGGAGAGAATGTGGATTTTTGCCCACTATCCGGAATCACGCTTTTATTTTTTCTGAAAACTGATTACGATTTCATCTGACTCACGCAGTCAATTCCATGAGTACGAGTTGTGAAACGATGAAAATGAATGTAACCCATAGGGTATTTGTGGCGATTCTCGCTGCCAATGCAATCATAGTCCTCTGCATGTTCCTGCTCATGCAGTGGAGTATGAATCGCGGTTTTCTCAAGTACGTTAACCAACTCGAACAAAACCGCATGGACCGCCTGGCGGTGAAACTCGGACGGGCTTACGGCACGGGGAATGGCTGGGAATCCCTGCGGAAGACACCCGACGAGATAGCAAGGTTAATCAGTGAAACGGTCGCCGAGGATTCCACCCAACCCCTCTCTTCTGTAGTTGCCAATGAACTGAAGCGTGACTCTCTTAACCATCCTGAACCATCCCCCCTGAGACGTTACTTTCGTCTGGAAAGACGTATCGTCGTCCTGAACGCCCGTCGGGAGCAGATCTTCGGCACGAGCAATCCCTCAGACATCGAAACCTTCAAACCAATTGACTTCAACGGGAAGGTGGTGGGGTATCTGGGGCTTCTCCCCAGTAAATTTCTTTCGGATATCCATCAGCTCAGATTCGTCAAAGAGCAGAAACTGGTTTTTGCTTTCGTTGCCCTGCTCATGCTGCTCGTTGCGGCCGCGATAGCGCTTCCCCTGGCGCGTCGTCTGGTCCGTCCGCTCAGAAAGCTGGCTGCAGCCACCAGCCATCTTTCGTCGGGGCGTTACGACATTCGGGTTCCCGTCGAGTCCGACGACGAGTTCGGTCACCTTTCCCGGGACTTCAACGCATTGGCGCTGAGTCTCGACAAAAACGAGCAGGCCCGTCGCCAGTTCGTGGCCGACATATCCCATGAATTGCGGACCCCGCTGGCCATTCTGGGGGGCGAAATAGAGGCTATCCAGGACGGGGTCCAGGATCTGTCGTACGAATCGATCTCTTCCCTCCAGGTTGAGGTTTTCCGCATTAACAGGCTCGTCGATGATCTGTACCAATTGGCCCTTTCCGACGTGGGAGCCCTTGCATACCGAAAATCCGAGGTAAACTTGTCGGAGATCCTCACGGAATCGATCAACCGCGTTCGACCGAAATTTGCCGAGAACAAGGTTTCCTTACATGTGGACGTGCCACAGGGGGCGGTTCCCGTCTACGCAGATGCAGAGCGTTTGGCGCAACTCTTCGGCAACCTGCTGGAAAATTCCCAAAAATATACCGATACCGGGGGGGCGCTTGACGTAACGCTCGAATCGGCAAACGGAGGGGTAATCGTCGATTTTAAGGATAGTGCACCGGGTGTTTCTGAAGAAGAACGGGGGAAGCTGTTCGATCGTCTCTATCGGGTGGAAGCATCACGCTGCAGGGCCACCGGTGGAGCGGGCCTGGGCCTTGCGATCTGCCGCAATATCGTCGAAGCCCATGAAGGTGCGATAGAAGCTTTCCCTTCGCCCCTTGGCGGTGTCTGGATAAGAATAACCCTGCCACTGGCGGAAAGTCACCGATGAATGATGCCATTCTGATTGTCGAAGACGAACCCAAGCTGGCGCGACTCCTGAGTAATTACCTGCTCCAGGCCGGGTATGAACCGCGTTGTCTGGAGAACGGCCTGGATGTCCTGCCGCTGGTTCGAGAAAGGATGCCGGCCCTGATCCTGCTGGACCTGATGCTGCCGGGGAAGAGCGGCATGGATATCTGCAAGGAGATCCGCTCGTTTTCAACGGTGCCGATTATCATGGTGACTGCCCGCATCGAGGAAATCGACCGGCTCCTCGGCCTCGAACTCGGTGCTGACGATTACATCTGCAAACCGTTCAGCCCCCGGGAGGTGGTGGCCCGCGTCAAGGCGGTGTTACGCAGATTCACCAACCAACAACCGTCCGGTGTGAATATCCTGCTTCGATTGGACGAAGAGCGCTTTCAGGCGACGCTGAGCGGCCGAGACCTGGAACTTACCGTTGTCGAATTCAAATTGCTCAGCTTTCTCGCGGCCAATCCCGGCCGCATCTATGGTCGCGACCAGCTTATGGATCATATCTATCCCGATCAACGCATTGTCAGCGACCGGACCATCGATAGCCACATCAAGAACCTGCGCAAGAAAATTGCTGGCATATCCCCGGAAACCGAGCTGATCCATTCGGTGTATGGGGTCGGGTATAAATATGACGAACTGCAGTGAAAACACAGATAGCCAATGAAATCGAGGGACGTACGCATGCAAGAAAATGGTAGCGAAACAATCGAATCAAATCCACACCCCGCCAAACGGCCATTCTTCAAGCAGTGGTGGTTCTGGATCATACTGCTCTGCCTGATTGCCGGCGGTTTCTTTGCTGTCTGGAAAGAACGGCAGCTTCCATCGTCAGCATCTGCGGCGGGCAAAAAGGGGGCCGTACTGCCAATGCCGGTATTCGTGGCTGCTGCCCGCACCGGCGACATGAATCTCTACCTGACCGGCCTGGGCTCCGTGACCCCCCTGAACACCGTGACGGTCCGCAGCCGTGTTGACGGCCAATTGATGGAGGTCCATTTTCGCGAGGGGCAGAATGTCACCAAGGGAAGCCTGCTGGCGGTCATCGATCCGCGACCGTTCCAGGTGCAGTTGACCCAGGCCGAGGGACAGATGGCCCGCGACCGGGAACAGTTGAACAATGCCCGACTGGACCTGGAGCGTTACCGCACCCTCTGGAGACAGGATTCCATACCCCGGCAACAGCTGGATACCCAGGAGGCGCTGGTCAGGCAGAATGAGGGGGCCGTCAAGATTGACCAGGGACAAATCGACAGTGCCAGACTCAACCTCACCTATAGCCGCATCACGGCTCCCATCAGCGGCAGGGCCGGCCTGCGTCTCGTGGACCCGGGGAACATGGTGCATGCTACCGATACGGGCGGCTTGCTGACGATCACCCAGGTGCAGCCGATTGCGGTGGTATTTCCGCTCCCCGAAGACAGCCTGCCCCAGGTTCTGCAAAAGATGAAGGGGGGGCGGCTGACCGTCGAAGCCTTCGACCGCGAGATGAAGCAGAATCTGGCTGCCGGAGAACTTGCCACCGTCGACAATCAGATCGACCCGGCAACGGGGACGGTCAAGCTCAAAGCGGTCTTTGCCAACCGGAACAGCGAGCTCTTTCCTAATCAGTTCGTCAATGCCCGGCTCCTGCTGGATGTGAAGAAAGATGCCATCATCATCCCGTCGGCTGCCATTCAGCGAAACCCTCAAGGGGCATTTGTCTTTGTACTGCGGCCGGACAAAACGGTGGCCATGCGAGCGGTCAGGATCGGTATTACCCAGGGAGGGGAAGCTACCGTCGTCGAAGGTCTGGCGGTAGGAGAGCAGGTGGTCGTAGACGGTGCGGAGCGGCTGCGGGAGGGGAGCAAGGTCGAAGTGAAGGAGAAGGGTAGGACACCCAACAAATGAATTTTTCTCGTCTTTTCATTCTGCGACCGGTTGCCACCACCCTGCTGATGATCGCCATCATCCTGGCCGGCGCCGTTGCCTACAAACAGCTGCCGGTTTCCGCTCTGCCGCAGGTGGATTATCCCACCATCCAGGTGCGCACCTTTTATCCCGGCGCCAGTTCCGATGTCATCGCCTCTTCCATAACAGCACCCCTGGAGCGCCAGTTCGGCCAGATGCCGGGGCTGACCCAGATGACCTCCACCAGTTCCCACGGCAGTTCGGTGATCACTCTGCAGTTCACGCTCGAACTCCCTCTGGATGTGGCCGAACAGCAGGTCCAGGCCGCCATCAACGCCGGTTTCAGCTTTCTCCCCAAAGATCTGCCCAACCCGCCGGTCTACAGCAAGGTCAACCCGGCCGACGCACCGATTCTGACCCTGGCGCTCTCATCCGATTCCCTGCCGCTGCCGAAAGTGGAGGATCTGGCCGATACCCGTTTTGCCCAGAAAATATCCCAGCTTCCGGGGGTGGGGTTGGTCAGTATCAGTGGTGGGCAGCGCCCTGCGGTGAGGATTCATGCCAACCCGACCGCCCTGGCATCCTACGGTCTGACCCTTGAAGACCTGCGCGCAGCACTAGCCGCAGCCAACGTGAACCAGGCCAAGGGGAGTTTTGACGGGCCCCGGCAATCCTTCATCATCGGCGCCAACGATCAGCTCTTTACCAGCAAGGACTACCGTTCCCTGGTAATTGCCTACAAAAACGGCGCTCCGGTCCAGCTCAAGGACGTGGCGGACGCCATCGACGACACGGAAAACGTCAACCAGGCGGCCTGGATGAACACAACTCCGGCGGTGATCGTCAACATCCAGCGCCAGCCGGGAGCCAACGTCATCGAAGTGGTGAATCGGGTCAAGCAGCTTCTGCCCCAGTTGCAGTCGGCACTCCCCGCCTCGGTGAAGGTCACCCCCCTGACCGACCGGACCGTCACCATCAGGGAATCGGTCAAGGATGTGCAGTTCGAACTGCTTCTGGCCGTGGCTCTGGTCGTGATGGTCATCTTCCTCTTTCTGCGCAACCTGCCGGCCACCACCATACCGAGCGTGGCCGTACCGCTGTCGCTCGTGGGCACCTTCGGTGTCATGTACCTGCTGAACTACAGCCTGAACAACCTTACCCTGATGGCGCTGACCATCTCCACCGGCTTCGTGGTGGACGATGCCATTGTCATGATCGAGAACATCTCCCGCTATGTGGAGGAGGGGGAAACGCCCCTGGAGGCCGCACTTAAGGGGGCTAAACAGATCGGCTTCACCATCCTGTCGCTGACGGTATCACTGATCGCGGTCCTGATCCCGCTCCTCTTCATGGGGGATGTGGTAGGGCGGCTGTTCCGCGAGTTTGCCGTTACCCTGGGGGTGACGATCCTGATTTCGGCGGCCGTCTCGCTGACCCTGACGCCGATGATGTGCGCCCGCATCCTGAAGCATGTCCCGGATGAACGCCAGGGACGCTTCTACCACGCATCGGGGCAATTCTTCGAGCGCCTGATCGCCTCCTACGGCCGCTCGCTTCAGTGGGTGCTGCGGCACCAGACCGCCACCCTGACCGTGGCCGCGGGAACCCTGTTGCTGACCGTCCTGCTCTACATACTGATACCCAAGGGGTTCTTCCCGGTCCAGGATACCGGGGTCATCCAGGGGATATCGGAGGCATCGCAAACCATCTCGTTTCCTGCCATGGCCGAGCAACAGCAGGCGCTTGCCAAAGTGATTCTCGAAGACCCGGCCGTGGAGAGCATTTCTTCATTCATCGGGGTCGATGGCACAAACACCACACTCAACAGCGGCAGAATTCAGATCAACCTGAAGCCGTTGAGCATGAGGGATGCCAACGCCACGGAGGTCATCCGTCGCCTGCAGCCCAAACTGGCCCAGGTGGCGGGTATCACCCTCTTCATGCAGCCGGTACAGGATTTGACGGTGGATGCCCGGGTCAGTCGTACCCAGTACCAGTTTACCCTGGAAACACCCAACTCCGATGAACTTGCGACCTGGGCTCCTCGTGTCGTGGAAGGGCTGCAAAAGCGGAGTGAATTGCGGGATGTGAGCAGCGATCAGCAGAATCAGGGGCTGCAGATGATGCTGAACTTCGATCGCCCCACGGCCGCCAGGTTCGGCGTTACCCCGCAGAATATCGACGATGCCCTCTACGACGCCTTTGGCCAGCGCCAGGTCTCGACCATCTTCACCGAACTGAACCAGTACCGGGTAATTCTGGCGGTCCAACCCCAGTTCCGGCAGGACCCCGGCGGCTTGCAGGCGCTCTATGTCCGCTCCAACAGCGGCGGCCAGGTGCCGCTCTCGGCCATCGCCTCGGCGACCGAGACCCGGGGGCCGCTGGTTATCAACCGCCAGGGGCAATTCCCTGCGGTGACTACCTCCTTCAACTTGGCGCCGGGCGTCTCCCTGGGACATGCCGTGAATGCCATCGAAGCCACCATGAACCAGCTGGGGTTGCCTGCCAGCATCGTGGGGAGCTTCCAGGGGACCGCCCAAGCCTTCAAGGCCTCCCTGACCAACGAGCCGATCCTGATCCTGGCGGCCCTGATCACGGTCTATATCGTGCTGGGGGTGCTCTATGAGAGCTACATCCATCCGCTCACCATTCTCTCCACCCTGCCGTCTGCCGGCGTGGGCGCGGTACTTTCCCTGATGCTGTTTCGCCAGGATCTTACAGTCATCGCCATCATCGGCATTATCCTTCTGATCGGCATCGTCAAGAAGAACGGCATCATGATGGTCGATTTCGCCCTGGACGCGGAGCGCACCGAAGGCAAGCCGCCTGAGGAGGCGATCTATCAGGCCTGCCTGCTCCGTTTCCGGCCGATCATGATGACTACCATGGCGGCGCTTCTGGGTGCCCTGCCATTGGCCATGGGGACCGGTGTGGGCTCCGAGCTCCGCCGCCCCCTGGGGATCTCGATTATCGGTGGCCTGGTGATCAGCCAGATTCTGACCCTCTATACCACGCCGGTCATCTACCTGGCCTTCGACCGGATGGCGCGCAGAAGAAGAGGGAAGGGTAGTTCCGGAGCGCCGATCACCCCATGAACGTCTCGGCCATCTTCATACGCAGACCGGTCGCCACCACGCTCCTGACCGCGGGGCTCCTGCTGTCCGGCATCATAGCCTTCCGGCTCCTGCCCGTATCGCCACTCCCCCAGGTGGACTTTCCGACCATCTCGGTTTCGGCCTCCCTGCCAGGCGCCGATCCCGAAACCATGTCCACATCGGTGGCCGCACCCCTGGAGCGGCAGTTCGGCCGGATCGCGGGGGTGACCGAAATGACCTCCGTCAGCAATCGCGGCAGCACCGGCATCACCCTGCAGTTCGACCTCAACCGGGATATCAACGGTGCGGCCCGGGATGTCCAGGCGTCTATCAACGCCGCCCGCAGCTATCTGCCGGCCAACCTCCCCAGCAACCCTTCCTACCGCAAGGTGAATCCTTCGGATGCACCGATCATGATCCTGGCGCTTACCTCGGACAGTGTCAGCAAGCCCCGGATGTACGATGCCGCTTCGTCGATTCTTCAGCAGAAACTGTCCCAGGTGAAGGGGGTCGGTCAGGTTTTCGTCGGCGGGGGTGCGTTGCCGGCCGTCAGGGCGGAGTTGAATCCCCTGGCTCTCAACAAGTACGGCATCAGCCTGGCCCAGGTTCGCGCAGTTCTGGCTGGCACCAACGTCAACCGCCCCAAGGGGATGCTTTCCAACGGCGACAGCTCGTGGGAACTGCATGCCAATGATCAGATGAAAAAAGCCGCCGATTATCGTGACCTGGTGATCAGCTACCATGGCGGATCCGCACTGCGGCTGGCCGACGTGGCCAGCGTCGAGGACTCGGTGGAGGATCTGCGGGTCAGCGGCTTTGTGAATGGCAAACCGGCGGTCATGGTGATCGTCTTCCGGCAACCGGGCGTTAATATCATTGACACCGTAGACAGCATCCGCGACTTGCTGCCGCAGATGGAAGCCTCCCTGCCGGGGGGGGTCAAGCTTTCCGTCGTGCTGGACCGGACCCCTCCCATTCGCGGCTCCCTGCATGACGTGGAGATTTCGCTGCTCTTGTCCGGAATCTTTGTGATCCTGGTGGTGTTCTGGTTCCTGCGCAACGTCCGGGCAACAATGATCCCGGCGGTGGCGGTCGCATCATCCATCATCGGCACCTTTGCCGTCATGTATCTGTTCGGCTACTCCCTCGACAACCTCTCTCTGATGGCCCTGACCATTGCCACCGGGTTCGTGGTCGACGATGCCATCGTGGTGCTGGAAAACGTCACCCGCTACCGGGAGATGGGGCAGTCACCGTATCAGGCAGCCCTTTCCGGCAGCCGGGAGATCGCCTTTACGGTCCTCTCCATGAGCGTTTCGCTGGTGGCGGTCTTCATCCCGATCCTGCTGATGGGGGGAATGGTAGGGCGTCTGTTCCGGGAGTTCGCCGTGACCCTCTCCGCGGCCATCCTGGTTTCACTGCTCATATCGCTCACTACGACCCCCATGATGTGCGCCACCATCCTCAGGGATGACACAGCCAAATCCCATGGCAAACTCTACCGGGCCAGCGAAGGGATGTTTGACTGGATGCACGGCCATTACGAAACCTCTCTCACCTGGTCGCTGGAACATCGTCGGATCATGCTGGGGGTGCTGCTTGCAACCGTCATGGCGAGTATCTCCCTGTTCATCGTCATTCCCAAAGGGTTCTTTCCCGAACAGGATACCGGCAGGATCGCCGGAAGTATCCAGGCTGCCCAGGACATCTCATTCCAGGCCATGCGGGACAAGCTGACCCAGGTTCTGGCGATCATCAAGCAGGACCCGGATGTGGAATACGTGATCGGCTTTACCGGCGGCGGGGGAGGTTCCACAGTCAATTCCGGCAGGATGTTCGTTTCTCTCAAACCCTTTGCACAACGGAAGGCAACGGCCAACCAGGTGATCGGGCGACTGCGCAAGAAATTGGCCCACATCCCCGGTGCCCCGACCTTCCTGCAGCCGGTCCAGGACCTGCGGGTCGGCGGCCGGATCAGCAACGCCCTCTACCAGTACACGCTGCAGGGGGAAAATGTCACCGAGCTGAACAGCTGGGGGCTGAAGATGCTGCAGAAGATGCGCAGCATGCCGATGCTGGCGGATGTGAGCAGCGACCAGCAGACCCGCGGGCTGGAGGCGGATCTGGTCATTGACCGACCGACCGCCTCGCGGCTGGGAATCACTCCGCAACAGATCGATGAAGCGCTTTACGACGCCTTTGGCCAGCGCCAGGTGTCCGTCATCTACACGCCGCTCAACCAGTACCATGTGGTCATGGAGGCGGCGCCTGCCTTCTGGCAGCAGCCCGACACCCTGCGGGACATCTTCGTGCTGTCGTCGGGAGGGCAGATGGTGCCGCTGTCCGCTTTCACTTCCTACAAGGCCGGCGCCAGCTCCCTGGCGGTCAATCACCAGAGCCAGTTCCCGGCGGTGACGACCTCCTTCAACCTGGCGCCGGGCGTTTCGCTGGGTGCAGCTGTCACTGCGGTGGAGGAGGCAACCCGCCAGATGGGGATGCCGGCCAGTATCAGGGGAAAATTTGCCGGTACCGCCCAGGCGTTCCAGGATTCGCTCAAGACCCAGCCTTTCCTGATCCTGTTTGCCCTGGTGGCAGTGTACATCGTTCTCGGGATACTGTACGAAAGCTACATCCACCCCCTGACCATCCTCTCGACGCTCCCCTCGGCCGGTGTGGGGGCGGTTGTTGCCCTGATGGTCTTCGGCTCCGATCTGAACCTGATCGCCATCATCGGCGTGATCCTCCTGATCGGCATCGTCAAGAAAAACGGCATCATGATGGTCGATTTTGCCCTGGCCGTGCAGCGGCGGGAAGGGAAGCCGCCTCGGGAGGCCATTTACGAGGCGTGCCTGCTCCGCTTCCGTCCCATCATCATGACGACCATGGCGGCCCTTTTCGGTGCGCTGCCGTTGGCCCTGGGGACCGGCGTAGGTTCCGAGCTCAGACGGCCTCTGGGAATCTCCATTGTCGGCGGGCTGATATTCAGCCAGATGTTGACCCTCTATACCACACCGGTGGTGTATCTTTATCTTGACCGGTTCCGGGCGTGGCTGGAGAGGAAGCGGCAGGGACGACGGATGGGAAAACGGATAGGAATGAAACGGGAGGACGCGTGAAAATATCAGGCATTACTGCACGGATTCTACTGGTTTTCTGCCCACTGCTGGGAGCCTGCACGGTTGGTCCGGACTACGTCAGGCCAACCCCGGTCGAAACAATGCCGACAGTATACAAGGAGCTGGAAGGGTGGAAGGTGGCGCAACCCCGGGATGGCAACATTCCCGAACGGTGGTGGGAACTCTACGACGATCCCGCGTTGAACTCCCTGGAAGAACAGGTGGCGATTTCAAATCTCACCGTTGCTGCGGCGGAGGCCCAGTTCCGTCAGGCGCGCGCGCTGGTGCAGGCTGCCAGGGCCGGCTACTTCCCCTCCGTTTCGGCAGGCGCCTCGGCGACACGCTCACGCAGTTCAGCCAATCTTGGTAACGGAAGAAGCGGGGGCGCAACGGTCTCTGATTTTCAGCTCCCGCTGGATCTGACCTGGGAGCTCGATCTCTGGGGCAGAATACGCCGCGGTGTCGAAGCCAGTCAGGCCAATGCCCAGGCCAGCGCCGCCGATCTGGCCGCAGTGACCCTGAGCACCCAGGCGGAACTCGCCAGCGACTATTTTCAGCTGCGGATACTGGACGCCCAGAAAGGGCTTCTCGACGCCACGCTCGCCACGTACCGGAAGTCCCTGGAATTGACGAACAATCGCTATGTCGCGGGGGTGGTGGCCAGATCGGATGTTCTTCAGGCCGAGACGCAGCTCAAAACCACCGAGGCGCAGCTGATCGATCTCGATGTGCAGCGTGCCCAACTGGAACACGCCATAGCCCTGCTGATCGGTAAACCTCCCGCAGCATTTTCACTGCCGGCAGCACCATTGACGACCGTATTTCCCCAAATCCCGACAGGTCTCCCGGCAGAACTCCTCGAACGGCGTCCGGATATCGCCTCGTCTGAAAGGAAGATGGCAGCGGCCAATGCCCAGATCGGCATTGCCAAGGCCGCCTATTTCCCGACAATCCGCCTTTCCGGTGCGGCCGGTTTCGAGGCTTCGAGTCTTGCCTCATGGTTTTCCTGGCCGAGCCGGTTCTGGTCGGTCGGTCCGGCAGTGGCGGAAACCTTGTTCGACGGCGGCCTGCGAAAGGCCCAGTCCGATCAGGTGAGAGCAGCCTATGACGCAACGGTGGCCGCCTACCGGGAAACGGTGCTGACCGGATTTCAGGAGGTTGAGGACAATCTGGCCGCACTGCGCATCCTGGAAGAAGAATCGCGGGTCCAGGATCAGGCGGTTCAGGCTGCGGAACAGGTTGTCAGCATTACCACGAATCAGTATCAGGCAGGAACCGTGGCCTATCTCAACGTGCTGGTCGCCCAATCGACTGCCCTTGCCAACGAGCGCACCGCCCTGGGGCTCCTGGGGCGAAGGCTTACCGCCAGTGTCTTGCTGGTGAAGGTGTTGGGAGGGGGATGGATTCCAAAGTGACCAACCCGACGGGGCTGGCAGTGAGCAGGGCAGGTCGGCCTGTCGGCCTGACGCCGCTACTGGCGTGAAAATCCTTTGCTGGGGGAGTGGAGCATGTTCGAATCGCAGTATAACGACGAGATGGAAGCGGAAGTGAGACGGCTGGAAGGGAAGCAGCGGGCCATCGCTGCCGGGCATCCCGAATGGGACAACGCCTGCGCGGGGTGCGGGTGCGAACTGCCGGTGAATGCCGTCGTGTGCGGGGAGTGCGAAGGGAAGGGGTAACCTTTTTGCACCGCATCGTTGCGGAGTTTTGTCACTCAACCGTTATTTCCTACACACTCGTCCGTGGTACAAATAAGCCCTGCAGACAAAGAATCTGCAGGGCTTTATTGTATCGTTTTACAACTGCAAATTCTGATCGAAATGAGAATTGAAATAGACTCTCCTAATAAAAACCTGTATATGGTTCTTCAGCGACCTACTGAATATTGCCGTAACACGAATAAACAGATGGAACTTGAGCAATTCGACAATATACCATTACATACGGACTCGACCAAGATAACGCCCAACAAGGAAGATTACCTGACCCAAAAGCCGTCAGGTGATCTTCCACACCGTTGGAAGGAAGAGGAAAAAGATTATGAAACAAAACATTGCCGCTTCTACCATGGCTCTTCTAATGTCACTGATCCTTGCTACGTCCACTGCCTATAGCAAGCCAACCGAGGGGGAAGGCCGCGTAGACCAGAATGACCGGACTGCCAAAGTAGAGATCAAGAGTATAGACGAGGTAGGCAGGGAATTAGCAATCAAGGGAGCCAAAGGGTTACAAAAAATTCTGGACAAAGCTATAGACGAGAAGCTAATCACCATCGATGACTTATTTGATGAGAATTATGTTTTAATCTCCCCGTCACCGCCACTTAAGTTCAGAACCCGTTTTGACTCCTTCCTTGACAAGTCTATCCAATCTTTTGAGGACAGCATCCTCACCTCTGACCTCCGTACAGATTTTGCGATTGCAGTGGACAGGAATGGCTATCTACCAACGCATAATTCCAAATTTTCCAAACCATTAACCGGAGACCCGGAGACGGATTTCGCAAATAATAGGGGGAAGAGATTCTTCAATGACAAACTCGGTATGGCTGCCGCAAAAAATCAGGGAGAGGTGCTTGTTCAGTGCTACGAGCGCGATAACGGTCAAAAGCTCTGTGACTTTGCCGCTCCGATTCTTGTGAAAGGTAAACACTGGGGTGCTTTCCGCGTTGGAATGAGAAGAGAATAAGATCAGCTTCCAACCACGCGGCGGCACACAGTCTACGCTTCGCTCTGCCGGTGCGTCCCGCTACCGTTAAACGCACCATCAACTACGGAGTTAAAGCTGATGTCGATTGATTTTACTGAACAAGATCACGATAACATCGCAAAGTTGTTTGACTATAGCGATATGTCAGAAGAAGACATGCGAAAGGCGGATGATAAATTCAAAATGTTGCTGGAATGTAACGAAGCGCCGAGATACTTATATGTAATCAGATGTTTCCCGCATAGCTATTACAAAATTGGCATTACGAATGATCTTGGTAAGCGTTTAAGAGATCATCAAACTGGATGTCCATTTGAACTAAGAATGATTTTTGCTGTTGAAGCAGACATGGCAGATTTTCTTGGAAGAGAAATTGCTTACTTGGAGAGTTTTTTTCATAATAACTACGAAAAGAAGAATGTGCGTGGGGAGTGGTTTGAACTTACTGATGAAGAAATTTCTGAAATGTGTATATTTTTACAAAATGATCGTGAATTCGACATCTTGCATTCAGAACCAGATGAGTTGGAGGCATTTCTCCGAGCAAATGAAGAGGCCTTATTAGACGAAGAAGAATAACAAGGCGCTAGACCTGATCGAAAAACCGTCAAGTTAGCGCCCACCCCGTTGGCAATGGAAGAAATGAACAAAAGAGAATACAACATAGCTGATTTCGCATGCATCGCCGGCTTGGGCAGCATCGCGACAATTGTTGTCTTGCTTGCACATTTGCGCGGGAACAACTCTGGACACACAGGAATGAACCCCTATGCGGCTCTTTTGGTGTTCGCTCCTTCCCTCGCTTTCGGGATAGCGAATATGACCGTAAATCGAAACTCTTGGAGGAATCTATGGACTGGCATTATTCCCACCCTGAGCGGCGGCTTTGGAACTGCTTTCTTGATCTATCTGGACAAGGCAAATGTGCTTCTCCAATACGAAACCTGGATTAGGCGGGGGATGCCGTAGAGGAAAGGGTCAAATCACAACTTTGGAGGATATACCATGACACGACGATTGCCACTACTGATACTCGGATATTTATTGCTGGCCGCGCCGCTCCACGCGCAAGACGACATGGAGGATAAAATCAGGTTGCTTGAGCAGCAGATTCAGGAACTGAAGACGCTTAGAGCACAACAAGCCGTTGGGAAACAGAAAGCTGACCAGTGTTTGAAGGCCGTTGGACGGGAAAAGTTCTGCAACTGTATCGGTGAAAATCTGCCCACTGCCGTGAGCTTCGAGCAGTACATTCACACCAGGTTACCTCAAAAGAAGAACTTGGTTACAGCGCCATGTTGCCCGAGCAGAAAAAACTGGTCGACGCCACCCTGGAAACTCGTGAAAAGTGCGTCGAAAAAGGTTTCTTCAAATAGTATGGTCCTTGTCTAACCGGGTCGCTGGGCCTGATCAATATAATCGTAAGGTCAGCGGCTGCACCGTTTGGCATAAAGTTAAGGTTAAGTGCACGTCGCGCCGACAGGGAGGAATGTCACCAAAATGAACGACGGGCCGTCGCAAAATGAACTGCTCGACGAGTTGGCTGTCCTGCTACGCTGCGGTGAAACCCATCTCCAGGTGATTCTTGACTCCACCGCTGACGGAATCCTGGCAGTGGACGCCCAGGGGAGAACGTTGCTCACCAACCGGAAGTTCGCTGAGCTGTGGCGGATTCCACGAGCTGTCATCGATACTGCTGACGACGAGACAATGCTCGCCTACGTGCTGACCCAACTGGTCGATCCCGATGCTTTCATGAACAAGGTCCGGTTGCTGTACGGCAGTGCAGATCAGGACATGGACGAGTTGCACTTCAAGGACAGCCGCATCTTTGAGCGATATTCCGCGCCGCTGCTCATGGACGGTGAGGTTGCCGGTCGCGTCTGGTCGTTCCGTGACGTTACCGCACGAAGGATGGGCGAGGAGGCCCTGCGCAAGAGCGAAGAGAGGTATCGGCTCCTGACCGAAATTTCTCCCAACTCGGTTACTGTTACCGATACCTCGGGAAATATTAGGATAGCGAACCGGCAGGCTCTGGCCCTGTACGGTTACGAACCGGATGCTGACGTCGTTGGCCTGAATGTGTTCGATTTCGTCGCACCCGAGGACCGTGAACGTGCCGGTCATGCCTTCGCGGGACTGATGGTCACCGGAACCGTAGTCGATTTGGAGGTTGCACTCCTCAGGAAGGATGGTTCCCGTTTTTCAGGGATGACCAGTGCCTCCATCATAAGTGATGCCACCGACGAACCCCATCTGGCGATCATCGTCACTACCGACATCACCCAACGGAAGCAGTTGGAAGAAGAGCGGCTGAAGCTTCAGAAAATGGAATCCCTGGGAGTTCTTGCGGGCGGGATCGCCCATGACTTCAACAACCTGCTTCAAGCCGTTTTCGGCAACATTTCCGCAGCTAGGGCCAGCTACGAACGGGGGGAGAACGGAATCCACCTCCTGGAGCAGGCCGAGCAGGCCCTGAAGCTGTCCATCAACCTCACTACGCAACTCCTGACGTTTGCGAAAGGGGGACAGCCGATCAGGAAGGAACTCGCGTTGGCACCGGTAATCGAAACCGCCGCGACTTTTGCCTTGAGCGGCGCACGTTCCGACTGCCGTTTCACGTCGGTCGAAGGGTTATGGCCGGTATGCGCCGATGAGGGGCAGATCGCGCAGGTGGTGCAGAACATCGTCCTGAATGCAGGCGAAGCCATGCCCCAAGGGGGGAGCGTACGGATCGACCTGACGAACGTGACCCTGCCTCCAGCAGTTCATCCCATCCTCCAGGAAGGGGGGAGGTTCGTTAAAGTCGATATTTCCGACTCCGGTTCCGGCATCATGCCTCAGCATCTGCCGAGGGTCTTTGACCCCTACTTCACCACCAAGGGGAAAGGAAGCGGACTCGGGTTGGCTACCGCTTTCGCCATAGTGAAGAATCATGGCGGGGCGCTTGAGGCTTGCTCTCAACAAGGAAGCGGTAGTACCTTTTCCTTTTACCTCCCCGCGTACGAAGGGACCGGAGGGAAGGAAACACTGCCGGCAGCCGCAAACGTTGCCCGTAAAGGACGCATTCTGGTGATGGATGATGTGGAAAGTGTCCGCCTTGCTATCTCCAGCATGCTGCGACTGCTTGGTCACGAGGGGGATGTGGCGGAGGATGGTGAGACGGCAATTGTCAAGATACGCGATGCCGTAGACACTGGTAACCCTTTTGATGTGGTGATTCTCGACCTGACAATCAAAGGGGGGATGGGCGGAGAAGAGATGATGGCGCATCTGCCCGGTATCGACCCTCACCTCAAAGCCGTCGTTTCCAGTGGCTACTCCGACAATCCCGTTATCTCCGATTACGCCTCCTACGGCTTCTCCGCGTATCTGGTGAAGCCATATTCCATCGAGGTGTTGCGGGACGTGTTACAAGGAGTGATGGGCTAATGCTTGTATAAGGCTGCTCATATCCTCCGCACATGTAAGCAGAACTGCGGCGGCAGACGGACAAGCCTCTGCGTCTTGAGACGTTATGCGATAAACACAAATAAAGCCCCGCAGAAACGAATCTGCAGGGCTTTATTTTATACAATCTTGCGAGACTACGTAACGTTACATCTTCTAGGTACTACGCACACTCGCTGTAGCCGCACACCCGGCACACCGCGCAGCCCCCTTCGTGCTCAACCACCCCACCGCATTCCGGACAGGCGCCCCGTTCCGGCGCAGCCTGCTCTAGGGTGGTGTCGTACCCGGCGGCGACCATATGGGCCTGGATCGCCTTGGCGACGGCGTCGGCGCAGGAGAGGACCCGGTTGTCACCGAAGCCCGACGGGCAGTGGCAGGAGATACCGAGGAGCTGCTTGACTACTTGGCGCGCCTGAACGCCGCTCCGCCAGGCCAGGGAGACCATCCGGCCGATGGCCTCGCTCTGGGAGGCGGCACATCCCCCCGCTTTCCCCATGGTGGTGAAGAGTTCGAAGAGGCCGGTTCTGTCTTCGTTGATGGTTACGTAGAGCGGGCCACAGCCGGTCTGCATCTGGTAGGTCCACCCTTTGAGGGCTTTGGGACGGTCCCGCTTGATGGCCGACTTGTCCTCGTGCACGGGTGCAGCTTTCTCTTCCTTCTTGCCGGTGGAGAGGACCTGTTCGTCCCGGGAACCGTCACGGTAGATGGTTACCCCTTTGCAGTCCATCTGGTAGGCGAGCCGGTAGACCTTTTCCACATCCTCGATGGTGGCGGTGTTGGGAAAGTTGACGGTTTTGGAGACGGCGTTGTCGGTGTACTTCTGGAAGGCCGCCTGCATCTCGATGTGCTCTTCCGGCGTGATTTCGTGGGCGGTGACGAATACCCTGCGCACGTCTTCGGGGATTTCCATGATGTCGTGGACGGTGCCGTGCTCGGCGATCCGCTGCATGAGTTCTTCCGAGTAGAAGCCCCGCTCTTTGGCCACCTGCTCGAACATCGGATTGACCTCGACGAGGATGTTCTTGTCCAGCACCTGGCGCACGTAGGAGACCGCAAAGAGCGGCTCGACGCCGGAAGACGTGTTGGCGATGATGGAGATGGTCCCCGTGGGGGCGATGGTGGTGACGGTGGCGTTCCGGATCGGCGCTTCCCCCGGCCGGTCGAAGAGGGAACTCTTGAAGTTGGGGAAGGCGCCCCGCTTCCTGGCCAGCTCGCGGGAGGCGGCGTGCCCTTCGTCGTTGATGAACTTCATCAACTTTTCTCCGAGGGCGATGGACTGGGGGGAGCCATAGGGAATGCCGAGGAGGATGAGCATGTCGGCCCACCCCATGACGCCGAGACCGATCTTCCGGTTGGCCCGGGTCATCTCGGAAATCTGGGGGAGAGGATAGTTGTTGACTTCGATGACGTTGTCGAGGAAGTTCACGGCGAGCCGGACGACCTCCCCCAGCTTGTCATAGTCAACTGCGCCGTTTTTGACCATTTTCCCCAGGTTGATGGAACCAAGGTTGCACGATTCGTAGGGGAGGAGCGGCTGTTCGCCGCAGGGGTTGGTGGATTCGATGACGCCGATGTGGGGCGTGGGATTGTCCTTGTTGAGCCGGTCGAGGAAGATGATCCCCGGCTCGCCGTTCTCCCAAGCCTGTTTGACAATGCGGCTGAAGACCTTGCGGGCGTTGAGGCTGCCGGCCGGCTCGTTGCTGCGGGGGTTGAAGATGGTGTAATCGGCGTCGTGCTCCACCGCCTCCATGAACGCTTCCGTGATGCCGACGGAGATGTTGAAGTTGTTGAGGTGGCGCTGGTCCGCCTTGCACATGATGAAGTCCATGATGTCCGGGTGGTCCACCCGCAGGATTCCCATGTTGGCACCGCGCCGGGTGCCCCCCTGCTTGATGGTCTCGGTGGCGGCATCGAAGACACGCATGAAGGAAATGGGGCCGCTGGAGATGCCCGAGGTGGAGCGAACCTGATCGTTGGCCGGCCGCAGCCGGGAGAAGGAGAAGCCGGTGCCGCCGCCGGACTTGTGGATCAGGGCGGTGAACTTGACCGCGTCGAAGATCTCCTCCATGGAGTCCCCCACCGGCAGGACGAAGCAGGCGGAGAGCTGACCCAGTTCCCGCCCTGCGTTCATGAGGGTGGGAGAGTTGGGGAGGAACTCGAAATTAGTCATCATGGCGTAAAACTTGTCGGCAAGCCCGGCCACGTCGGCTTTCTTGTCGAAGCTACTGTCCGCCGAGGCAATGGTTTCGGCAACCCGGCGAAACATGTCCACCGGTGTCTCCAGGATACGTCCTTCCTTGTCCCGTTTCAGATAGCGCTTCTCCAGAACGGTCAGTGCGTTTTTCGTCAAGCCCGGAATCGCTCCCTTTGCCTTTGTTTTACCCATGGTTTACGTGTCTCCTTAAACGGGAAATTGGTGCATAACAGTTGAATATAAGCGGGCCTTAACCCAACATTTTGTGGCACGCTGTGAAATTAACCACAACATATATGGCCTGTCAAGGGATTTAAGATTAAAGTTGTAACTTCTTGATAAGATTTCGCAAAATTGTGAAACACCGCTCCAGAACGTGAGATTGCATTTACAATGCGGTTCGATTGTGTTAAAAACGTCGTGGTATTCTGCATGCGATGAGGACTGTCATGACCGACTGCAACAACTGCAAGGATTCGCTGGAGGCCCAGGTAAAGGCACTCAAGGACCTGATTGAGGTGGCCCGGGCCGTCGTTTCGACCCTTGATCTCGATACGGTGTTGCAGGCCATCCTGACGAGCGCCATGCGTTTTGCCGAGACGCCGGCCGGCAGTGTTGCCCTTTACGATGACCGGAAGATGGAGCTGTCCCTCCATGCCCATGCAGGCCTGTCGGCAAATTTCATCAAGACGGAGCGCTGGGATGTGAGCCCGGGGGGGCTTACGCAAAAAGTGCTCTCGGCCGGCGAGATACTCTTCATCGAGGACACCCTCGATACGCCGTTCTTCAATAATCCCATCGCCCTCAACGAAGGGATCAGGTCCCTCATCTGTGTGCCGCTGGTGATCCAGAAACGGACCGTCGGGGTGCTCTATCTGGACGATTTTGTCCCCCGCATGTTCGACCGGGAAAAGCTCAATCTTCTCTCCGTACTCTCCTCATTTGCAGCCATGGCCATCTACAATGCAAAGCTCCACAACCGGACCAAGCTGATGGCCATCACCGATGCGTTGACCGGCCTTCACAACCACCGCTATTTCCAGCAGCAGTTCCCCCAGGAGCTGGGACGGGCCAAGCGCTACCAGAAACCGCTTTCCCTGATCATGCTCGACGTGGATGATTTCAAGAAATTCAACGACACCTACGGCCATGCCTGCGGCGATCTTGTCCTGGCCGCCATCGGCGAGATCATCACCATGACTCTGCGCCGGGTCGACTTCGCATTTCGTTACGGTGGCGAGGAGTTCATCGTGTTGTTGCCGGAAACGAAGCTGGAGAGCGCAATCCAGGTGGCTGAAAGGCTCCGGGAGCGGATCGAACGGGAGACGGTGACGGCGCTCAAGGGGATTGCCAGCCATGGCGTGACGGTCAGTGTCGGTGTGGTCGCCTGTCCTGAAAACGGCAGCGGCCGGGACAAGTTGTTCAATAAGGTCGATGCATTGCTCTACCGGGCAAAGGGAGAAGGGAAAAACCGGGTATACTATGAGCAGGCAGATGGGGACGGTACGCAGTCCTGATAGGTTCACCTGTACGCATCTTTTGTGGTCTAACGTGACAAGCCAATGGGACAAATTGTGAGAGTAATCTTCTGCCGGCTGCTGCCGGTTGTTTTAATTCTGGGGTTGTGGATCGTTGTGGCGGCAGCCGCCGCACCGCAGCGCACGGTATCCGCCCGGACACCCGTCTTCAGCTATCGGGACCAGGTGCTGGCCGAAGACACCACCTGGCGTGGCGAGGTGCTCGTCGAGGGGGGAGTCACCATCGCTCCCCAGGCAACCCTGACCGTCGAACCGGGAACCGTCGTCAGGTTCCGCCGTGCGGATGGCACCGTTGGGGGAGGCGCCGCACTTCTCGTACGTGGACGCATTTTGGCCAACGGCAGCAAGGAGAAGCCGGTACTTTTCACTTCCGCATATGACGGCGCCGTCGCCGGTGACTGGGACGGTATCGTGCTTCTGGCCAGTGAAAAGAAAAATCTCCTGGAGCACTGCCGGGTGGAAGGAGCTGTGACCGGTTGCGAGGTCTTGTTTTCCAGTCTGACCCTGAAGCATGTCCGGTTTACCACCTGTGGCACCGGAGCCGAGTTCAAGGACAGTTCCGCCGTCATTAGCGGCGGCGGAGCGAGTGATTGCGTTACGGGGATGGTGCTGAGAGAAAGCGAGGTCGACCTTCGGGAGGCCGGTTTTACCGGAAACCGCCGAGGGGTCGTTGCTGCCGGCACCTCACTCTTTCTCTCCGGGACCACGTTCTCCGGCAATGGGGAGACGGGGCTTGTCGCCGACGGATGCCGTCTCAGGGTGACTGGCAGCAGCTTCGCGGATAACGGCAGCGGTCTGCGGCTGACTTCCTGCGAAGGGGGGATTGCCGCCAGCCGGATTGAAAAGAACGCCGGCGACGGTCTGTTCCTCGACAGGTCCAGGATGAAAGTCAACGGCAACGAAATTTCCCGTAACGGCAAGGCCGGTCTCCGGGTGACCGACGGCGGCAGCGTTGCCTGGGGAAACAGTCTCGGTGCCAACGGCGAGTACGATCTCTGCAATGACGGCAGCGACGACTTCACCGCTCTGGGTAACTGGTGGGGCGGGGTGCCGGCGAGCGGCATCGGCCAGCGTATTTACGGAGGGCACCAGGATGGGAGCCGTGGCAAGGTAAGGTTTATTCCCTACCTGACGGAGAGTGCCACCACCGGTCTTTGACCACTGCGGCAACGGCGGACATATCCCGAAAGCGGTTGCCAATTGGCCCCCAACATGGTAGTTTTGCCCTATGTCGGTCTACCTTGACAACGCTGCCACCTCCTTTCCCAAACCAGATACGGTCTATCAGGCTGTCGATCACGCCTTCCGCGAAATAGGGGTTGGCCCCGGCAGGGGTGGATACCGCCGCGGCCTTGAGGCGGGCCGGTTGATCTTCCGTGCGCGGGAAGCGCTTGCCGCGCTGATCGGTGCCGGGGATTCGGAACGTATCGTCTTTACCCACAGCGCAACCGAATCACTCAATCTGGCGGTGACCGGCCTGCTCCGACCGGGCGACCACGTCGTAACCACCACCATGGAGCACAACTCCCTGGCCCGGCCTTTGCACTTGGCGGAACAGCTGGGGGTAGACGTTACCTGGCTGAAGGCCGACGGGAGCGGCTACATCGACAGCAGGCAGGTTGCCGATGCCTTGCGCTCCGCGACCCGTCTGGTTGCGCTTTCCCATTGCTCTAATGTCACGGGGACCATACAGCCGCTGGCCGAAATCGGCGCCATTACAAGGGGGGCCGGTGTGTTCCTTCTGGTGGATGCTGCCCAGAGTGCCGGGTCGTTGCCGATTGACGTAAAGGAAATGGCTGTCGATCTCCTGGCGGCACCTGGGCACAAGGGTTTGCTTGGCCCCCAAGGGACAGGGTTTTTGTATGTTGCTACGGGGATCGAGCTGACACCTCTCCTGGTGGGGGGGACCGGTGGCCACTCCAGCGGGCTTGATCAGCCGGCCGCCATGCCTGAACGGCTGGAAAGCGGCACCCTCAACACCCCCGGGATCGCCGGGCTGCTGGCCGGCATCGAATTCATTGAAACCACCGGGCGGGGGGCCATCCGTTCGGCAGAGATGGCCCGGGTCGCCCAGCTTGTCGCGGGACTCGGTACGATTCCCGGTGTCACCCTGTACGGTCCTGCCGACCCGGAGCGCAGGGGGAGTGTCGTCTCCTTTACCGTTGCCGGTCGCGACCCGTCCCAGCTCGGATTTCACCTTGACCGGGACTACGACATCAGCGTCAGGGTCGGGCTTCACTGTGCTCCCCTGGCCCACCAGACCATCGGCACCTACCCGGAGGGGACCGTACGGGTAAGTCCCGGCTGGTTCACCACCGCCCGGGATATCGACCTGTTCCTGCAGGCGCTGCATACCATCGTAAAACGATAAACAAGGGGGAAGGGATGAGAAAGGGAGTACTTGCGCTGCTCTGTTTCCTGATGCTGTTCGCCGGGTGTTCGCTGCCGCCGGAACGGCCGGTCACCAAGGATGAACTTTACAAGACCGGTATCTACAACTATTACACCATCAAGGAGTCACCGGAAAGTGTGCTTGCCGCCCTCAACCGGGAGGGTGAGGTCGTTCTCGAAGGTCAGTACAAAGATCGTCTGATCTATATCAAGATCCTGGCCACCAGCCAGGGACTGCAACTCCATTTTTCCGACCGCTGATTCCCACCGAAGAAAGGTACCGATGAAAAACTTCGTGCTCGACACCAATGTACTGCTCTATGATCCGCAGGCGCTGTTCCGATTCCAGGAAAACAACATCATCATCCCCATCACTGTCATCGAGGAGATCGACCGGTTCAAGAAGGACATGAACGAGACCGGCCGCAACGCCCGGCAGGTCTCCCGTTATCTCGACGATCTCCGGAAGAAGGGCTCCCTTGCCGAAGGGCTTACCCTGGAGAGCGGTGGCAGCCTGCGGGTTGAGATCTACGAAGAGCGGGTCATGAAGCGCCTGCCGCCCGAACTGCGGGAAGAGCGGGGGGACAACCGCATTCTCGCGGTTGCGGTAGATGTCAAGGAACGCAACCCTGATCTGCCGGTTATCTTCGTCACCAAGGATACCAATCTGCGCATCAAGGCCGATGCGATCGGACTGGTGGCGGAAGACTACGAATCGGACAAAGTGGCCATCGAGGAGCTCTATCCGGGTTTTGTGGAACAGGATGCGGAACCCGACCTGATCGACCGCTTTCACGGACAGGGGTGGGCGGAACTCGAGGGAGACTACCTGCCCAACCAGTTTGTCACCCTGCGGGATGCCCTGAATGCTTCCCATACCGCCATCGGCCGCTACGATGCCGGCCAGCATCGACTCGTGCCGCTTCGCAAGGTCGGCAGGGAAGGTATCTGGAGCATCCATCCCCGCAACCGCGAGCAGGCATTTGCCCTGGACGCGCTTCTTGATGACAACGTCAAACTGGTGACCCTGGTGGGGAAGGCGGGAACCGGCAAGACCCTCCTGGCAATCGCCGCCGGTCTCCAGAAGACCGCCGAAGAAAATATCTTCAACCGGTTGCTCGTTTCCCGGCCGGTGTTCCCCATGGGAAGGGACCTGGGGTTTCTCCCCGGGGACATCGAGGAAAAGCTCACCCCCTGGATGCAGCCAATCTTCGACAACGTGGAGCTGCTTCTCACGGGACACGAAGGGGAGAAACGCCACAGCAAGGGATACAAGGAGCTTATGGCCATGGGGCTCATGGAAATCGAGCCCCTGACCTACATCCGGGGTCGCTCCATCCCGAATCAGTTCATGATCGTGGACGAGGCTCAGAACCTGACGCCCCATGAGATCAAGACCATCGTCACGCGGGCCGGCGAAGGAACCAAAATCGTTTTGACCGGTGACCCGTACCAGATCGACAACCCCTACGTCGACTCTTCCAGCAACGGCCTCACCTACGTGGTGGAGCGCTTCAAGGAACAGGCCATTGCGGGGCATGTGACGATGATGAAGGGGGAGAGGTCGGACCTCGCCGAACTCGCCGCCAACCTCCTGTAACAAAACGCGCCTTTTGCCCAATCTCTGCGTTGGGCTGCGTATTTGGTTGTGCGGCGTACCTCCAGTACGCCTCCGCCCAAATCCTTGCCCGCCTTGACCTTGGCCAAAAATCGCGTTTTGTGCGAAGTCTTAAATCCAATAAGAAATCTAGCGGATGAATGGGGCGTGCTGAGCGCCCCGCCTTTTTTTAACCTCGAACCTTGAACCTTGAACTGAACGGCTTTTTTTATGCTCTTGCTTGCCATAGAATCTTCCTGCGATGAGACCGCCGCCGCGGTGGTGCGGGATGGGAGGACGGTACTCTCTTCCGTGGTTGCCTCCCAGATAGCCGTCCATGCCGAATACGGCGGGGTGGTGCCGGAGATCGCGTCTCGCCGACATCTGGAGGCTGTGGTCCCGGTGGTGGAGCAGGCGCTCCACCAGGCAGGTGTCTGGTTTTCCGATCTGGGGGGGGTGGCGGCGACCCAGGGTCCGGGACTGGCGGGTGCGTTGCTGGTGGGGCTCTCCACCGCCAAGGCTCTGGCGTTCGCCAACCGGCTCCCCCTGGTTGGCATCAACCACATCGAAGGGCACCTGTTTGCCTCCTTTCTGGAACGACCGGTGGAGTTTCCCTTTCTGGCGCTCGTGGTCTCCGGCGGGCATTCCCATCTCTACCGGGTGGACGGCTTCGGCCGCTACCGGACCCTGGGGCAGACCATCGACGACGCGGCCGGCGAGGCGTTCGACAAGGTAGCCAAGCTCCTCGGTTTTTCCTATCCCGGCGGTGCGCTCATTGACCGTCTGGCGGTTGATGGTGATCCGGCTGCCGTCAAGTTTCCCCGGCCCCTCCTGCATGACGGGAGCTGCAATTTCAGTTTCAGCGGGCTCAAAACGGCGGTTCTGACCCATCTGCAGAAATTCCCCTTGAGCGGCCCCGATGACCCGCGGCTCCCCGATCTCTGTGCTTCCTTTCAGGCCGCCGTCTGTGATGTTCTCGTCGCCAAGACTTCCGCGGCATTAATGGGTTCCGGCTGCAATCGGCTGGTGGTTGCCGGAGGGGTGGCATGCAACAGCGCCCTGCGACGCGAGATGGGCTGTCTTGCCGACGAACGTGGCATTGAACTGCATATTCCCACGCCGGCGCTCTGTGCTGACAATGCCGCCATGCTGGCCGTTCCGGCCGATTACTATCTGGAACACGGTATGGAGAGTGGTCTGGGGCTTGACGCCCTGGCCGTCTGGCCCCTCGACAGCATTACGGCTCATTTGGCGGCGAGGTGACGATGGAGCGGATACGGCCCAAAAAGGCTCTCGGACAGAATTTCCTCACCGACCGGAACGTCCTTGCCCGCATCGTGGATACGGTGGGGCTTGCCCCGGATGACCATGTGCTGGAAGTCGGGCCGGGTCAGGGGGCGCTGACACGTCTTCTTGCCGCCCAGGCAGCCCGGGTAGTGGCGGTGGAGCTTGATCGGCAGCTAGTGCCGCTCCTGCGCCGGGAATTTGCCACCAGCGGAACGGTAGAGATCGTGGAGGCGGATATTCTTCGGACCGATCTGTCCGACCTGCTCCGTACCCGCTGGGGGGGGCGCTGGAAAGTTGCCGCCAATCTCCCCTACAACATTTCCACCCCCGTTCTGTTCCAGTTCATGGAGCACCGCCAGCTCTTTTCCCGTCTCGTGCTCATGCTCCAGAGGGAAGTAGGGGAACGTCTGGCTGCGCCCCCAGACTGCAAGGAATACGGGGTCCTTTCGGTCCTCTGCCAGCTCCATTTCGATATCAGCCGGGTATTTCTCGTCAAGCCGGGCTCTTTTTTCCCGGCACCCAAGGTCGATTCGGTCGTCCTGCGGCTCATACCGCTTCCCGAACCCCGGGTTGCCGTAGGGGACGAAGCGCTGTTCCGGCTTGTGGTGAAGGCAGCCTTCAGCCAGCGGCGCAAAACCCTCTGGAATTGCCTGAAAGCCGCCCAGTTCGTGGCGGAGGAAAAGCAGTTGCGTGGAGTTCTCGCCGGTTGCGGTATCGAGCCGGGGAGGCGCGGTGAAACCCTTTCCCTGGAGGAGTTCGCCCGTCTTGCGAATGCCATGGAAACGGCCGTAAAGCTGTGAAAAGGGTGGCATGCGAGCCCCGCTTTGTGGTATAAAATGCGCTTGATTACAATCGGGAGGATCCCATGAAAATATGTGTTTTCGGTGCTGGCTACGTCGGTCTGGTGGCTGCTGCCTGTTTTGCCGAGAGCGGCAATACCGTTGTCGCCGTCGATGTGGACCAGGCCAAGATCGAGGGGTTGAAACAGGGTGTAATTCCCATCTACGAGCCGGGGCTCAAGGAACTGGTGCTCCGCAATCAGGCGGAAGGACGACTTTCCTTTACCACCGATGTCTCCCAGGCGGTGAAAAGCTCACTTATCAATTTCATTGCCGTCGGTACCCCGCCGGGTGAGGATGGTTCGGCCGATCTCCAGTACGTTCTGGCCGTGGCCCGCGAGATCGGCCGCAATATGGAAAGCTTCAAGATCGTCGTCGACAAGTCGACGGTGCCGGTGGGGACTGCCGACAAGGTCAGTGCCGCTCTGCAGGAAGAGCTGAACAAGCGGGGAACCTCCCTGGAGTTCGACGTGGTTTCCAATCCTGAATTCCTCAAGGAGGGGGCGGCCATCGAGGATTTCATGAAACCGGACCGGGTTGTGATCGGCACGGACAACGTCCGGACCGCCGAGCTGATGAAGGAGCTCTACGAGCCGTTCATGCGCAAGCATAACCGGTTGATCGTCATGGACATCCGGAGCGCCGAGATGACCAAATACGCGGCCAACGCCATGCTCGCCACCCGGATTTCCTTCATGAACCAGGTTGCGCTCCTCTGCGAGCGGATGGGTGCCGACGTGGCGGCTGTCCGAGAGGGGATCGGATCCGATTCCCGCATCGGCTACGACTTTCTCTTCCCCGGTCCCGGCTATGGCGGCTCCTGCTTCCCCAAGGATGTGAAGGCGCTTATCAGGACCGCTGAAGAAAACGATTACGATTTTCTCCTTCTCAAGGCGGTGGAGGAGGTGAACGAGCGGCAGAAACAGGTCCTTTCCCACAAGGTGCTGCAATTACTCGGCGATCCCGCCAAGGACCGGCCGCTGGCAGGGCGCACCGTGGCCTGCTGGGGGCTTTCGTTCAAGCCGCGAACCGATGACATGCGGGAGGCGCCGGCGATCACCATCATTGAAAACCTGCTTACCCAAGGGGCCACGGTGCGTGCCCACGATCCGGAAGCGCTGAAGGAGGCGAAGAAGCAGTTTGGCGACAGGATTACCTACAGCACTAACCAGTACGAGATTCTGACGGATGCGGACGTTCTCGTAATCGTCACAGACTGGAGCGAGTACCGCAATCCCGATTTCGACCGGATAAAGGCCGAGCTCAAAGAGCCGTTCATCATCGACGGCCGCAATCTTTACAAGCTCGGCAGGATGCGCGATGCCGGCTTCCGCTACATCCCGCTGGGGCGCAATGGTGTGTCCCCGGAAGGTAAATAGCCATGCGTGTTCTCGTTACCGGCGGCGCCGGTTTTATCGGCTCCCATCTCTGCCAGCGACTTGTGCGGGAGGGGCATGACGTTCTCTGTCTCGACAATTTCTTTACCGGGACCAAGTGCAATGTCGCCCATCTTCTGGGGGAGCCGCGGTTCGAGCTGATTCGTCACGACATCACCCAGCCGATTCTGCTGGAGGTCGATCGGATCTACAACCTGGCCTGTCCGGCTTCGCCGATCCATTACCAGTACAATCCGGTGAAAACCATCAAGACGAGCGTCCTCGGCGTCATCCACATGCTTGGGCTGGCGAAGCGGGTCAGGGCGAGAATCCTCCAGGCCTCCACTTCCGAAGTATACGGTGATCCCCAGGTCCATCCCCAGACTGAGGAATACTGGGGGAATGTCAACCCCATCGGGTTCAGGAGTTGCTACGACGAGGGGAAGAGGGTGGCCGAGACTCTGATGATGGACTATCACCGCCAGAACGGTGTGGACGTCCGCATCATCCGCATCTTTAATACCTACGGGCCGCGCATGGCCATAAACGACGGGCGGGTCGTCTCCAACTTCATTGTCCAGGCACTTAAGGGGGAGGATCTGACTGTTTACGGCCGGGGGGAGCAGACCCGTTCCTTCTGCTTCGTTGACGACCTGGTGGAGGGGATGGTCAGGATGATGGAGTGTGAAGGCTTTATCGGCCCGGTCAACTTGGGGAACCCTGCCGAGACCACCATTCTGGAGTTTGCCGAACGGATCATCAGGCTAACCGGTTCCCGCTCGAAGATCGTTTTCAAACCCCTTCCTGCCGACGATCCCCAGCAGCGTCAACCCGACATCAGTCTGGCCGGCAGCCGGCTCGGTTGGAGCCCGGCGGTTGACGTGGAGACGGGGCTGAAGCAGACCATCGACTATTTTGCCGCACTCCTGAAGGGGGCGAAGTCCTGAGCGGGGTCCCCATGCGCAAGCGGATGTATATCATCCCGGCCGGTGTCATCCTGTTCATCCTTTTTTTCACCGTGTTCGGCGAGCGCGGCCTGTTGCGGATATATCACCTCTCCAAGGACAAGCAGGAGATGGAGAAGCGGGTGACGGAGCTGAAGGCCGAAAATGACCGTCTCCGGCGGGAAATCGAGGCGTTGCAGTCCGACCGCCGCTATCTGGAAAGCATCGCCCGGCGTGACTTCGGTCTGGTACGGCCAAACGAGATCATCTACCAGTTCCCGACCCAGGAGAAAGCCGATCCGAAAGCAGGTGCTGTGTCGTCTGTCAAGGCGGCTCCTGCGGCCGCGCCTCCGGTAACCAAGCGTTAACCACGGAGGACGTAGGAGCACGGAACAGAGATACCCTTAAGGTTATTGCTCTGGTAGCTACACATCTTAACGGCAGGGTGGGTCTTGCATCCGTCCAATCGGTTACCCGCAAGGGGTACCGCTACATTTCCGATTAGGTATCTGTGCAGTATGAAAATGATTTTGCATGCTCTCTGTAGACCTTCGTGTCCTCCGTGGTGAGAGCTTGTTGCAGTTTCAAACAATAGGTAGACAAGCACGAAACGGTGAGCCCATGAGCGATAAACGACAATTTTGCGCGATATGTGCCTGGCGGGAGAACTGCGCCAAGAAATTCTGCGTTCCCGATGGTGGCGTCCACTGTCCCGATTTTACCCGCGACATATCCTTGAAGGTTGAGAGCGATACGGCAGAACAGAAGAAGCAGGAGGAATGATGCGAAATGTAGTGCGCGAGCTGGTCGGAAAGGTGTTGGAAGAGTGCATGGCAGACGGCACGCTCCAGTCCGGACAGCTGCCGGCGATAGTGATAGAGACCCCGGCCCACGCCGAGCATGGTGATTTTGCCACTAACGTGGCGATGCAGTTGGCAAAGGGGGAGAGGAAAGCTCCACGTGCCGTAGCGGAAGCTCTGATGCCACGCCTGGCTGCGGCCGACCTCTTTGTTCGGGTGGAGATTGCCGGTCCCGGTTTTATCAATTTCCATCTCAAGGACGATGCCTGGCGTCGGACTCTTTTGCCTCTTGACGCCGCCGGTAGCGACTATGGCAAGAGCCAAAGCGGTGCGGGGAAAAAGGCCCAGGTTGAGTTCGTCAGTGCCAATCCGACCGGACCCCTTCATATTGGCCACGGTCGGGGGGCTGCCATCGGCGATACTATCTGCCGGCTGCTTGCCGCCACCGGCTGGGATGTTACCCGCGAGTTCTATTACAACGACGCGGGACAGCAGATCAGCAACCTCGCTCTCTCGGTGCAGGCACGCTGTCTCGGGATAGAGCCGGACGATCCCCGCTGGCCCACTGACGGGTACCAGGGGGATTACATCCGGGATGTGGCTCGCTCCTACCTCGCACGGGAAACGGTAGACGCCGACGACCAGCACGTCACGGCCGACGGCGATCCCCAAGAGTTGGATGCCATCCGCCGCTTTGCCGTCGCCTGTCTGCGTCGCGAACAAGATCAGGATCTCACTGCCTTCGATGTCCATTTCGACGTTTATTCCCTGGAGTCTGAGCTCTACTCCACGGGGAAGGTCGAAGGGGTTGTTCAGCGCCTTATTGCCAAAGGGCATACCTACGAACAGGACGGCGCACTCTGGCTCCGCACTACCGACTTCGGCGACGACAAAGACCGGGTGATGCGCAAGGCTGACGGCGGCTATACCTATTTTGTTCCCGACGTCGCCTACCATTTGGGGAAGTGGGAACGGGGATTCAGTCGGGTCATTAACGAGCAGGGTGCTGACCATCACAGTACCATAACCCGTGTACGGGCCGGCCTTCAGGCGCTGGACGCGGGGATTCCCCAAGGGTGGCCGGAGTATGTGCTCCACCAGATGGTGACGGTCATGCGGGGCGGCGAGGAGGTCAAGATATCCAAGCGGGCAGGGAGTTACGTCACCCTTCGCGACCTCATCGACGAGGTGGGGCGTGACGCTACCCGCTATTTCTTCGTGATGCGCAAACCCGATTCCCAGCTGGTTTTCGATATCGACCTGGCGAAGCAGCAGACCCTCGATAACCCCGTCTATTATGTGCAGTATGCCCATGCGCGGATTTGCAGCATTTTCGAGAATGCTGCTGAGAAGGGGTATGCCCTGCCGGAGGCGGAGAAGGTCGATCTGTCCCGTCTCTCCACCTCCGAAGAGATGGCGATCCTCAAGCTTCTCGACCAGTTTCCGGAAACGGTGGAGGGGAGCGCCCAGAATTTCGAGCCCCACCGCATAACTTACTATCTTCAGGAACTGGCGGGTCAGTTCCATACGTTCTACAACAAGAACCGGGTGATTACCGAAGACAGTGAACTGACCATTGCCCGTCTGTTCCTTCTCCACTGTATCCGACAGACTCTTCGTAATGCACTTACCATCCTCGGCATATCTGCCCCGGAAAAAATGTAGTCAGGCGGCTGTGTTATGGTTCTGGATTACAGGGAACGGAAGCCGGTCAGCAAAAACCGGCCACGCAAGCAACCACTGAGCGTTTTTGCCGTTCTTATCACGATAGCAATTGCGGTTTCTTTCGCTGCCGGACTTGCGACTGGCTGGCTGGTGTTCCGGCCGAAACGGTCACAGCTTGCTGTGGCTCAACAACAACCGGCTCCTGGTCAGCCTGGCCAGGCCACGACAACCGATGGTAAGGCGCCGGCTTCGGACGTACAAAAAACGGGAGAGCCGCCCCTGACCTTTTACGAAACCCTCCCGAAGGGGAGCAGGGCTGTTATCGGAAGCGGACTCAATCCCCACAAGCAGGCACCTTCTTTGACGGCCAATCCGACCATTCCGCCTCCGCCGGTGCCTGCTGCTCAACCGCGGCCGACAGCTGCGCCCCAGCCCACGCCGTCTCCCGTCAAGGCGCCGGTGGTTGTCAAGCAACAGGAAGCCAAGGAGAAAGACGAACCTCCCAAGGCAGCTGCTGCTGCGCCAAAAACACCTTCAGCGCTTCCAGTTGTTACGAGCAAACCTGCTCAATCAAGAGGTACGTTCTCGGTGCAGGTGGCGTCTCACAAGGATCGCAAGGAAGCGGAGGCGGTCCGCGACCGCCTGGTAGCGCGGGGGATGGCGGCATATATCGTCGAGTCACATCTGCAGGACAAGGGGGTCTGGTATCGGGTCCGTGTTGGACGCGGTCTGGACCAGTCCGCAGCCAACGAACTGGCCGCCAAGGCCGGCAAGGGAGCCATGTCTATCCCGGAATAAAGCTGGCTGCTCAATGCGGGGGCAAGTCACACAAAAAAAAGATAGCGACGGTACTTTTTGGTTGACAGTGTGTGAAAAGGTATGGTACAAGTTGTACTTCAATTGACGCGGGGTGGAGCAGTCTGGTAGCTCGTCGGGCTCATAACCCGAAGGTCAGAGGTTCAAATCCTCTCCCCGCAACCAATACTACCAAGGCTTTACAGGAAAACTGTAAAGCCTTTCTTTTTTAGAATCAATGTTGCAAGTAGTCATGTATCAGTTCACTCGCGCGCGGAGGACGTGGAGGCGCTGGCGGACTACGTTGAACTATGAAACCCTAGCACTAGCTGGGGTTTTTCAGTTTTTGCATTTTGAATGGGAAGGGGAGGGGCGTATACTATTTACGACATAGTTGTTGTACCGCTAATGAATGTCTTTACCCAGGAGGTTTGCCATGGGAGAAGATACCAAATGCAACAGTGAAGAAAAGCATCAATGCCATATGTGTGTGTTGAGAAATATGGGGTTAACCAGCAAGATTAAGCAATTGACCCGTACCCCAAATGTAGCATGCAGTAAATGTGGTGAAGAGGCCAATTCAAAGGATTGTGTCTGTATTCCGGTTCAGTTATTCATATAATCCCTTAAAGCTCCAGTGGTATCCTTGTCTGGATGGCAGTATTGCCCTATTGTAATGCGGTAATAATGTAAGTATATTTTTACAGTGCTCAAATTGCCGTTGAAGTACGAGGATATTATGGTGGGAAGGGCTATATTCCGATAAGAAGGTCGCGATAGGTGCTCAATAACCGGATATGAACAGCCATGACTAAATTTTTGAACTTACCGATACGGAGCCAGCTGATTATATTGGCCGTTCTGCTGACACTTCCCGCTCTGGGAATAATTGTCTATTCGGGGCTTAAGCAACGCGCTGATGCTTACGACGATGCAGTGGTTGAGTCTCAGAAGCTTGCCGACAATCTGGCAGCACAACAAGAAAGCCTTACAAATGAAGCCAAACTGTTGTGCATGTTATTATCAGACCTTCCTGAAGTAAAAAGCCACAACGTTAAAAAAATACAATCTATTCTTGCTACTATACTTAAAGAAAATCCAAAATATATAAACATACTTATAGCTGATGCGGCAGGTTATGTTTGGGCATCTGCAGTTCCCATAAACAAAATGGATACACTAGCTGACAGGCGTTATTTTGAGAATGCACAGAGGACTCTGCAGTTTTCGTCAGGTGAGTATGCTATTAGCAAGTCGACAAAAAAACCCACCGTACATATGGCATATCCCCTTGTTGAGCGTAATGAATTCAAGGGGGTTGTTGTTGTCGGTTTTGACCTTGATGCTATGCGCTCTATCCTGGAACAATCTCAACTACCAGGGGGTAGCAACTACATAATCACTGACCATAATGGCATCATAATCAGCAGAGGCAAAAATGTTGGTCAGGATGTTGGCAAGCCTATTCAGCTGGTTGATTTAAAAAGAATGGAAAATGGTCCTGACAAAGAGACTTATGAGTTTACCCGTATTGATGGCGACCCTCGAATAACTACCTATCACAAGATTCGGCTCAAGGGTGAACAGACTCCCTATATCTACATAAGAGCGGGTATATCGAAAAAAGATGCTTTAGCTAAGGCAAACAGGGCGCTAATCATCAATCTGTCGACATTGTTGTCTTTCGTTTTACTTGCATTCGGTTTGGCGTTCATCATCGGAAAACACTCGATCATTGATCGAATCTCTTTATTGCAGCGAGCCTCTCAACGGTTGGCTAGTGGGGATCTTGACTTTAAGGTTTCCGACCATCTATTAGGCGGTGAGTTGGGGATCTTAGGCCAGACATTTGATACTATGGCATATCAGGTTGCTTCGCGAGAAAAGGCACTGCATGAAAGTCAACAATTCCTGACCACTATTATTGAAAATGAACCGGAATGCGTCAAACTGCTTGCTCCCGACGATACTATTCTCATGATGAATAGAGCAGGGCTCGACATGTTTCAATTGGAATCTTTTGATCAGATTAAAGGTAAAACGCTCTATTCGTTTATCGCCCCGGAATATCTGGAAGCATATAAAGCTACTAACAAAGATGTTTTCAATGGCAAACAAAAACGTTTTGAATTTAAAATTACTGGCGCGAAAGGTCGCCCAATTTGGCTTGAGGCCCATGTTGTACCGCTGAGAAACAATGACGGAGAAATCGTTTCCCTTCTCGGGATAACACATAACATCACCGAGCGCAAAGAAATGGACAACATGAAAGATGAAATGATATCTGCCGTGAGTCATGATATGCGCACACCGTTGGCGGCAATGCTCGGTTATCTACAGTTCGTGATGGAAAACCCGGTAGAAGAAGAGCAGATGAGAGATTATCTCGGTATTATGTATAGGGAAGGTAATCGTCTTAATGAATTGATCAGCGGTTTTCTCGACATGCAACGTTTTAAAGCCAAACAGAAAACATATGTCTTTAAGCCCATTGATGTCAGACCAATAGTGGAAGAAGCAGCAGCAATCTTTGCCTGTCCATCTGACAAACATCAAGTCGTAACGGATTTGCCTTCTGATTTACCTCTGATTTTAGGTGATGAGCTATTGTTACACCAAGCGTTCAGCAACCTTCTATCAAATGCCATAAAATATTCACCTGGCGGTTGTGAGATCATCCTTGGTGCAAAATCAGAAAAAGATAGCGTTACTCTATGGGTAAAGGACGAAGGAATAGGCATTCAACCAGAATTGCTGGATAAGATCTTCGACATGTTTTATCGGGTAGACAATAAATCCAGCCGTCAGACAAACGGAACGGGTCTTGGGTTAGCGCTCGTCAAAGAAATTGTTAATGCACATAGTGGACGTGTTTGGGTTGAGAGTGAACCTGAGAAGGGGAGTATTTTTTATATCACGCTGCCAGTTGCGAATAGATAATTAAAAAAGAATTTGCCATTTCGTCCGTTTGTCAGGGCCATTAATGGGTTGCTGGCGACTTCTTATCGCGTCTCGACCAATTTTCGCCCATCCATCTGATCTCTTGAAGGCAATAACTTCTCTCTTCTCTATTAGGTAGTTGAGAGTAGACGAGGTGACATCCCCACAGTATCCATCTTGGTAAATAACCTTTATTGCCATGACTCTCTCCCCAATGGGCACTATCGTTATTTACGTGGTTAAATATTGTTCTTGTGGTGAGGGTTTGGCATCTGCCCGCCTATCCGCTCCATCAAATGGTTGCTGGCAGGTTCTTATTGGTTCTTGGCCTATTCTTACCCATCCATCTGATCTCCTAAAAGCAAGTATTTCGTGGTTTTCAATCAGATTGTCAAGATCTGCTGACGAGACAATTCCAATGAAGCCATACTTGCTCATAATGGTTATATCCATGACTATGACCCCCAGAGTCGATCAGTATATCGTTAAATATATCTAACTACAAGATCGTTGCAACCCCCTATTTTCTTACTACCTGCCATACTTCTTAGACCACCTACCTGAAGATTCGTCGTTAGTTCGAGAGAAGAGGGGGGATAGGTAGCGTTGGTTGTGAATCAGGTGAAAAATGATATATTTTGCGGATGGAACCGATTCGAAAATTACCTGATCCAAGAATATGTCGCACAAGCCAGCTATTTGATACATCGTACTATTTGTGTCTTGTAGAAGACCCGATCTCCTGCCCACAACTGAACATGATCCGTGATACAAACATCTGCAATCATTATCTTAGACGTAACTTTTCGATGGCTGAACCATCACATGAACTAACCGGTTTCAACGAGGAAATTGCACATGAATAAACGAACCACGATCGTTACCGTCACTCTTGCCATCTTGCTTGTTGGCAGCATTGCGTATGCAGCAGAAAAGAGGAAGCAATCCAAGTTGGCACTTAAAGGCCTTGATTCGATCCCTGACGAAGCCTTGGCAGCAGAACTATTGGAGGCAACAGAAGAGCATAAGGTAAAAGATGCTGATAGTGAAGTAGTTACTTCCCCTTCAGACAGCAACGAAAAGAGTAAGACCCAGAGCATAGCAAAACAGACCCCAGATAAGCTGCACTAGATATGGCGATTCAAGATAACCCTGGCTTAGGCTGACTGAGGCCGGAAGACGTTTCGCTAAGACTCTTAGTTCAAGTTTTACTGCGCTTTTATTTAACCGAATGGGAGAACTAGCTCTTGCAACGTCTTATAATTTAACGTAAGTTTAGCGCTCGATACTATTGAGAAGTTACGACTGTAGGTGTTGTTATAGGGCTAATTTTCTATGTCCAGATTCTATTCAATGTCAATCAGAGCGCAGTTGTTTCTCATCGTCTTTGTTGTGGCCCTCCCCGCAGCCGGCATTATCATTCATTTGGGAGTTAAGCTTCGAAATGAAGTGTACGACCAAGCCCGTCTGGATTCGCAAAAAATCGTCGACAGGATCGTAACCGAGCAACAGAACCTGGTACTTGGCGCCGAGCAGCTCATGACTGCCGTTGCCCAACTCCCTGATGTAAAGCAGCATGACGCTGCGAAGACGGTACCGATCCTGACCGAACTGCGTAAATTGAACCCCATGTATTCAAACATATTCATCGCGGACAGGGATGGAACGGTCTGGGCCACAGCCGTTACCGTCACAGGTCATTTTAACGTTGCCGACCGGCGCTACTTCAAAAATGCACTGGCAAGCGGGAAAATGTCATCCGGTGAATACCTTATCAGCCGGGCTACCTCCAAGCCTGCCTTCAATTTTGCATCCCCCCTCAGAGATGACAAGGGCACTATAGTCGGGGTTATCAGTGTCGGATTCATTATTGATCATTACCGGGAGTTGCTGGGACGTATGCAGTCACCTGCCGGCACCAACGCTGTTCTCATCGACCATCAAGGGATAATCATAAGCAGAGCCGTAAACCCGGAACCGTTTATCGGTAAAAAATATTTCCCTGAAGTGTTCAGGAGGATACAGGAAGGGCCTGAAGCAGGTACTTCTGTCAGGGCAGGGCTTGGGGGCGATATGCGGATTATCAGCCATCAAAAACTGCGTCTCAAAGATGAGCAGACCCCCTACATGTATGCCACCGTGGGGATCCCGGTAGAGGTCGTCCTGACGCGTGCCAACAAGGTGCTCTTGTACAACGTTGTCCTTTTCATGTCGGTGCTTACCGTGGCATTCATTCTTGCCTGGCGCATTGGCAAACGCTCGATTGTGGACCGTGTCGCTTTGCTGGAAAAAGCCTCGCAACGGCTGGCAAACGGTGATCTTGACGTCAGGGTTTCTGACTATGTACTAGGTGGCGAATTGGGGAACCTGGGTCAGGCATTCGATACCATGGCCCGTCAGCTTGCACTGCGAGAGCAGGCGTTACGCGAAAGAGAGAGCAGCTATCGCGATATTTTCAACACTACTCGTGATGCATTATTTGTACATGATGCGGATTCCGGGAAAATTATCGAAGTTAACAAAGCAGCTGAAAATATGTTCGGTTATAACCGTGAAGAGATGCTTCATGCTCTGCCGGAGTTAGGTACGGGAGAGCCGCCCTATTCATCAACGGAACTAGTACGGTGGATTCAGAAGTCCGTTAAGGAAGGCCCCCAGAAATTCGAATGGTTAAGTAAAAGGAAGAATGGTGAATTATTCTGGAGTGAAGTCGTACTCTCGGCCTCGAGCAGCGTCGGGGAAAGACGTGTCCTCGCGGTTGGTCGTGACATAACCGAACGCAAAGAGATAGAGCGCGTGAAGGATGAAATGTTGTCTGCCGTCAGTCATGAAATGCGTACACCATTGACGGCAATGCTCGGGTTTCTTCAATTTGTAAGAGAAAACCCCGTGGATGAAGTGCAGTTGAGAGATTATCACGGCATTATGTACAAGGAAGCTGAGCGCCTTAATGAATTGATCGGTACATTTCTCGACATGCAAAGATTTCGGGCCAAGCAGAAAAACGTTATGTTCAAACCTCTGGCGGTAAGGCCATTGCTCGATGAAGCCGCCGCGATCTTTACGGGCCCGTCCTGTAAGCACCGAATAACGGTGGATTTGCCACCGGATTTACCGCAGATTTACGGTGACGAGACGTTGCTGCACCAGGCTCTCAGCAACCTGCTCTCCAATGCTATAAAATATTCTCCTAGCGGTAGTGCGATCAGCCTTGGTGCACGTGGTGACGATGACAGTGTTATCCTATGGATAAAGGATGAAGGGATAGGAATTCCAGCTGGATCGCTGGATAAAATTTTCGAGACATTTTATCGGCTGGACAATACGGCTCGTCGCCAGGTTGGCGGAACCGGACTTGGGTTGGCTCTCGTCAAGGAAATCGTTACTGCGCATGGTGGGCGGGTCTGGGTAGAAAGTACCATCGGGAAGGGGAGTACCTTTTTCGTTTCATTGCCGGTCGCATGCGGTTAGTAAAAAACTACAGATTAACCGATCTACAAGGAGGATTCATTTGACCCATCCCCCATTTCCACCGCCGTACCGGCATGAACACGGTCCGATAAAGAACGCCAACGAGGTCGTGAAAGAACAAATAACATTTGGCCAACGTGCAGCTGACTGGATTGCCGAAAAGGTGGGATCTTGGGAATTCATCATAGGGCAGTCAGCTCTCCTCACCATCTGGGTAATACTGAATGTCACGGCCTGGGTACGGCATTGGGACCCTTATCCGTTCATTCTGATGAATCTCGTACTGTCTCTCCAGGCAGCCTACACCGCACCGATGATCATGATGAGCCAAAACCGCAAGGCGGACCGCGACCGTATCGAGGCGCACATCGATTATGAAGTCAATCTTAAGGCGGAGACCGAAATTAAGATCATCCTCGACAACCTCGAGGCGCAGAATATCGCTATTACCGAGATGCACAAAATGCTCGATGAAGTGTGTGGAACGAAAGCAGCAAAAGTCTGATATCTGAAAAGTATGGAGCCGGGCTTGCAGCTCATGGCGGTGGTCTATCCCCGTGGAGTCCGCAGGTTCCGTTTCGGCACGTACTGTGATTTTCAGGCAGGAATTTTCTGATCCGGGCGAAGCACCAATAGGCGAGCCCGGCCAAGAGATGCAACCCGGGGAGAGCTACCAGCGCAGCGAGCAGACTGTACCAGGGTGAGGCCGGAAAGGCCAGCCAGATCGCCCGGAACGCATCCACTCCCCGATAGACATGCCGCTCCTGGTCGATGGCGTGCATTTCGCGCATGAATGCAGCCAGGGTGCTGCCGTATGAGGTCGGATCGAACTCCGGCGCACTGATGTCCACGAACTGAAGGCGGTCGGCGTGTTCCTTGCGCCGGTAAACCTCCATCTCCGCTGCACAGACCGAACAGGAGCCATCGAAAAATATCTTCAGGGGAAAGATGGGCCTTTGTAGTGATTTACGGTACCGATTAATAAATGGCATACAGCAAGTTTGCCCGGAAATCTGCAATTGTCGAGCACTGCTCTCCCCATGTAGGCAAAGGATAGTGATGATCGTGTTTATCAAAAGATCGCCCACTTGACATATAGCTGCATGCTTACACAATTGATGTGCTATGAAAGTTTTCAAGGCAAACACGAATGTCTTGCCGCTCCCCTGCAACGGTAAGGCGAACACCAGTAGCGGGGTTTACGGCGTCGATGTATGGCTGGTGAACAAATTCCTGCAAGCCATTGGCGAACCGGCATTGCGCGTGGTTTTGTGGGATGGTAAAGAAATAGTCCCTCCCGGCTCTAAACCTGCTGTCGGCATGGTGATCCGCAACCGGGCTACTCTGTGGCGACTGTTGGCCAATCCCCTTCTCCATTTCGGTGATGATTACAGTACCGGCCGGATCGAGATAGAAGGGGGACTTGTAGCGTTCATGGAAACCGTTTACCGGACCATGGACAACACGTCCAAATTTCGACGTGTTCCCGATCCTCTCGCGTACCGTCGCAATCAACCGAGGCTTAACTCTCTGCTGGGATCACAGCATAATATTCATCATCACTACGATATCGGCAACGCATTTTACCAGCTGTGGCTTGACGCGGAAATGCTCTATACCTGCGCCTATTTTCCGGATCCGGCCGTTTCACTGGAAGAGGCCCAGACCGCCAAGATGGACCTTGTCTGCCGCAAGCTGTGCCTGCAGGCGGGGCAGACCGTAGTGGAAGCGGGCTGCGGTTGGGGCTCTCTGGCGCGGTACATGGCCCGACGATACGGGGTCAACGTCAGGGCGTACAACATCTCCCGCGAGCAGATCGCCTTTGCGCGTCAGCGGGCCAAGGCCGAAGGGGTGGAGAGGCAGGTCGAGTACATCGAGGACGATTACCGCAACATCACGGGAACCTACGACGCGTTCGTTTCGGTGGGGATGCTGGAACATGTGGGGCCCGACCATTACCGGGAGCTCGGTACGGTGATCGACCGTTCCCTGCGAGACGAGGGGATCGGCCTGATCCACACCATCGGGCAAAATATCGCGACACCCATGAGTCCCTGGTTCCTGAAGCGCATTTTCCCCGGCAGCTACCCCCCGACCCTCAGGGAGATGATGGACCTTTTCGAGCCCTGGGAGTTCACCGTCCTGGATGTTGAGAACCTGCGACTTCACTATGCGAAAACATGCGAGCACTGGCTCGAGCGATTCGAACGGAACCGGGGCCAGGTACAAGAGATGTTCGACGAATCCTTTGTCCGGGCCTGGCGCCTCTACCTGTCCGGTTGCATCGCGAATTTCACTATCGGTACCCTGCAACTGTTCCAGGTCGTATTCTCCCGCCCCACCAATAACAACGTTCCCCAGACCCGCTCCCATCTCATCGCTCCCGCCGGGAAGTCGTGATGGAAACCTGTGATGTCCTCATCGTCGGTGGCGGGCCGGCAGGGTCGACCTGTGCCGGGAAACTGCGACAGGCCGGGCTTGATGTCCTGCTGCTGGACAAGGCTGAGTTTCCGCGGGACAAGCCGTGTGCCGGCTGGATAACGCCTGCGGTGCTCACAACGTTGGCAATCGATCAGGAGGACTATTGTCGGGGACGGGTGCTTCAGGAGATCAGCAGCTTCCGCACAGGCCTCATGGATGGAGTCGAGGTTGTTATCCCCTATGGCAAAACAGTCAGCTACGGCATTCGACGCTGTGAGTTCGATCAGTACCTCCTGCAGCGAAGTGCCGTACGCCAGGAACTGGGCACACCGGTAACAACGCTGGCCCGGTACGACGGCGGGTGGCTTGTGAACGGACGGATCAGAGCCCGACTTGTGGTTGGTGCGGGTGGCCATCATTGTCCGGTTGCACGCCTCTTAGGTGCAAAAATCGGCAGAGAGGACGTTATAGTTGCACAGGCTGTAGAGTTTGCCATGAGCCAGGAGCAGGAGCGTCTCTGTCGCGTCCCAGTCGATACGCCGGCACTGTTTTTCAGCCGGGATATGAAAGGCTACGGGTGGCTTTTCCGGAAAGGGAGGTTTCTCAACATCGGCCTGGGACGGATGGACCGGCAACATCTCAGCCGCCATACGCGGGACTTTTGCACGTTTCTCGTACAGCGGGGGTATCTGACAACAGGTGTTGCCGGCGGTTTCCAGGGACATGCCTATCTTGTGTATCAGCGGCAGGGGGGGCGCACGTGCGTGGGTGATGGAGCGTTGCTGATCGGTGATGCGGCCGGGCTTGCCCAGCCGCAAAGCGGCGAAGGTATCCTCCCCGCGATCGAATCGGCACTGCTGGCTGCGGATACCATTCTGGCGGCAAAGGGCGATTATCGGTCTGTCAACCTGGAACCGTATGCGGCAAGGCTGGCCACCCGTTTCGGCAGCGGAAGCATGAAAATCCCCTCTACGCGACTTTCCTCCGGGGTGTTGCGTTTTCTCGGCGCAAGACTTCTCTCCTCTAACTGGTTTGCCCGCCATGTCGTTCTGGACCGCTGGTTTCTCCATACCTGGCAGGAGACGCTCCGATCTCATTGATACCAGGGGGCGCGAAGATGGAAACGCGGATTACCGTTCAGACCTATGCCGGTTACAAAGGGGATGAGAGACCGGTCTCGTTTTTGCGTAATGGACTGACCTTCACGATCAGGGAGATTGTCGATCGTTGGTACGATCCTGACTATACCTGTTTCAAGGTGCTTGCGGACGATGGCAAGATATATCTTCTGCGACACGACACGCATGCCGATGGCTGGGAGTTGATGGCGGCGCGGGACATTGAAACGGTTTCGCATGGGGGGGGAAGATGATCATCGGCGTACCGAAGGAGATAAAACGGCACGAATACCGGATTAGCCTGACACCAGCCGGCGCAGCCGATTTGACGGTGGACGGGCATACCGTGCTTGTTGAGGCGGGGGCCGGGGACGGAAGCGGCTTTGGTGATGATGCGTACCTGCAGGCGGGGGCTGCAGTATGCACCAGGGAAGAGCTGTTCGGCAGGAGCGAATTGATCGTCAAGGTCAAAGAACCCATTCCCGGCGAGTACGACCTTCTCCGGGAGGGACAGGCACTCTTCACCTACCTCCATCTCGCTCCCAATTCCGCGCTGACTGAAATTCTCCTCACCAGGGGGGTGACGGCGATCGGCTACGAGACGCTCGAAGAACATGGAACCCTGCCGCTCCTCTCCCCCATGAGCGAGATCGCCGGGAGGATGGCACCACTCATGGGGGCTTTTTATCTGCAAAGGATCCATGGCGGAACGGGGGTGCTGGCGTATGGGGCAACGGGTGTGAAACCAGCGCGAGCGCTGGTTCTGGGCGCCGGTATGGTCGGTACGAATGCCGTCCGCGCAAGCATCGGCCTCGGCATGGACACGACCGTGCTCAACAGGGGGATCGACAGATTACAAAGAGTGGAGGAACTCTTTCCCGGCAGGGTGAAAACTCTCGTTCTCTATGAACAGACTCTCCGGGAAGAGATCCGGGAGGCCGACCTCGTCATCGGAGCTATCCTGGTTCCCGGGGGGAAGACACCGGTGTTGATTCCCCGGGAGATGCTCAGGGTCATGAAACGCGGGTGTGTACTCGTCGATGTCTCCATTGACCAGGGTGGGTGTGCAGAAACGAGTCGTCCCACCACCCACGACGATCCGGTCTACGATGTGGACGGCATTATCCACTACACTGTGGCCAACATGCCCGGTGCCTACCCCTGGACATCGACGCTGGCGCTTACCAACGCCACTCTTCCGTATGTGAAAGTCCTCGCCGACCGAGGAATCGACAGAGCACTTAAGGAGGAACCGGCACTGGCCGGCGCACTCAACACGTATCGCGGTTGCATAGCTCACAAGGCACTTGCGAAGTCTCTGGGGGTGATGTTTCGCCCCTTCTCCGCCGAATGACAGTTGTGCGAAGCACTGTGCATGGTTTATACTGACTTCGTTATATCTGGGAGCATTGATACTGTATACGTGCCAGAGAGTCATTCCCCTAGAGGTTCTACAACCATTGCACAACTGAACGATGAAGGTCACCATGGAAACCGATAAAAGAACCCGTGAAGAATTACTCGCCGAGATAGGTACGCTTCAAGGTCGTCTAGACGAAGCGGAACATGCCTTGCGTGCGGCACGGCAAAAGAACGCGGATGCTATCGCGGATGATGCTGTCTATCGCGCCATAGGTGAATCGATAGAGTACGGTGTCTGGGTCTGCGCACCCGACGGCCGCAATATCTACGCCAGCGAAAGTTTCCTCGCATTGGTGGGGATGACACAGGAACAGTGCTCAAGCTTCGGGTGGGGTGACGTGCTGCACCCCGATGACGCAGAAAAGACTGTCGAGGCCTGGAAAGAATGCGTGCGCACCGGTGGTACGTGGGATATCGAGCATCGCTATCTCGGCGTGGACGGGGAATATCACGACATTCTTGCACGTGGTGTGGCGGTGAAGAATGAGTTGGGCAAAATCCTCTGCTGGGCGGGCATCAATCTTGACATCAGCCGTTTTAAACACACGCAGAAGGAGCTGGTCAAGAGCAACCAGCGGCTCGACCTGCTCTCCAGGACCGCCCGCCGACTGCTGGAAAGCGAGACGCCCCAGGTCATCGTCGATTCTCTCTGCAGGGAAGTCATGGACTTTCTGGAGTGTGACGCTTTTTTCAATTTCCTGGTCGATGATGTCCGGCAGTGTCTGCACCTCAATGCCTGCGCCGGCATCCCGGAAGAGACGCAGGCCGAGATCGAGTGGCTTGAATACGGAGTAGCCGTCTGTGGCTGTGCTGCCCGTGATGCTTGCAGGATAGTGGCTGAAGATATCCAGCAAACGGCCGATCCGCGAACGGACTTGGTGAAATCCTTCGGTATTCGTGCCTATGCCTGTCATCCGTTGATGGCCCAGGGGAGAGTAATCGGGACACTCTCCTTTGGCACGCGCAGGAATGACAGCTTCTCGGACGACGAACTTGCGCTCATGCGGGCTGTAGCCGACATGGTCGCCATCGCAATGGAGCGGAAGCGAACGACTGCCGAAATCGAACGTCTCGCAACGTTCCCGCAACTGAACCCGAACCCGATTGTCGAGCTGGACATGGCTGGCCGGGTGACCTTCTGTAACCGTGCCGCGCAGGAAATCGTGAACAGTATCGGCGCCGGTGACGTTCACGTTCTTCTCCCGTCGGACATACACGAAATTCTGGCATCGATTAACGCGGGAGAGGTACACCAGTGGATTCGGGAACTGGAGATCGACAACCTGGCGTATCAGGTAAATGTGTACCATACCTCGCAGCACCAGGCTGTCCGCCTGTACATCAACGATATCACCGCCCTGAAACTGGTCCAGGAAAGGTTGGTGCGTGCCAACGAAGAGTTGGAGAAGCGGGTTGCGTCGCGGACCGCGGACCTGATAATAACCATCGAACGTATCCAAGAAGAAGTCGCCGAGCGCCAAAGGGTGGAAACCGCGCTCCGCAAGAGCAAGGAACGTTATATCCTGGCTGTTGAAGGGGCCAATGACGGCATCTGGGATTGGGATATCGAACATGGCACCGCGTTTGTTTCGCCCCGTTGGAAGAGCATGCTCGGCTATGGCGACGACGAAATCACAGATATTGTCAGGGAGTGGAAGGACCTTATTCATCCCGACGATTACCAGCGTTCCATTGACACAATTAACGACTATCTGGCCGGCAACACAACCGAATACCAGTTGGAATACCGGCTTCGCCACAAGGATGGCAGCTACCGCTGGATACTGACCCGCGGCACCTGTGTCCGTGATGCCGACGGAAAGCCGACCCGACTGGCAGGCTCCCACACCGACATAACTGAGCGCAAGGCCGATGAAGAACGCCTTACCCGGTTAAACCGCATTCATGCCGCCCTCAGCGGAACCGGCCTTGCCATTGTCCGCGCTACGGACCGGGAGGCCCTGTTCCGTGACATCTGCCGGATTGCGGTCGAGAGCGGCAATTTTCGTCTTGCCTGGATCGGTTTGCTGGATGTGGCAACAGGAGCCGTTGAGGTCGCTGCATCTGCTGGCCTTACCGGTTATCTGGACGGCATCCGGGTAACGGCCAGGGACGAGCCCGGGGGATGGGGGCCGACCGGTACCGTCATTCGTGAAGGGAAGAGTTGCATCTGCAACGACTACGAACATGACCCCCGCACCGCTCCCTGGCATGAGCGGGCACGTACCTACGGAATCATGTCTTCAGCGGCAACTCCCCTCAGGCTTGAGGGTGCTGTCATCGGCGCCTTGACCCTCTATGCGGGAGAAAGGGATTTCTTCGATGTCGACATGATCGATCTTCTCGAGCAGATGTCCGCGAACGTCTCTTTTGCTCTCGACAATCTCAACACGACAGCCCGCCGTCGGGAGGCGGAAGCGGCCCTGCAGAGGGAAACCCTGGAACGTCTTCAGGCCATCGAGGAACTGCGCGCCAGGGAACGCATCATGATTCAGCAGGGGCGACAGGCGGCCATGGGAGAGATGATCGGCAATATCGCCCACCAGTGGCGGCAGCCACTCAATACCCTCGGCCTCATCATCCAGCAGATGAAGTATTATTACGAACTGGGCGAATTCAATGGGGACTTTCTGGAGAGCAGCACCCAAAAGGCAATGGCGCTGATCAAGCACATGTCGCATACGATTGAGGATTTCCGGGATTTCTTCAAACCGGACAAGGAAATGTCCCCCTTCAGTATCAATACCGCGGTCAAGCAATCTGTCGCGCTTATCGATGCGAACTTCAAGTCCCAGTTCATCAACCTGGAGGTGGACACTTCTGTCGATACAATCATCAACGGGTATGCCAATGAATTTTCCCAGGCAATCCTGAATATCCTGGTCAACGCCAGAGACGTTCTCCAAGAACGGTCAGTTGCCAATGGTCAGGTGCGGATACAGTCGCAAAAGGAAGACGGCAACGCGGTCGTCGTCATCTCCGATAATGGCGGCGGCATCCCTGACGAGATCATGGAGAAAATATTTGATCCTTATTTTACCACCAAGGGGCCGGACAAGGGGACCGGGATCGGCCTGTACATGGCGAAAACCATCATCGAACGGAACATGGGGGGGAGACTGATTGCTTCCAACAGTCAGGGAGGCGCCATGTTCAGGATTGAGGTTAAATATGGGGACAATTGATCCGGACGGTCACGGCATATCCTTACTCTATGTGGAAGATGAACAGGATGCTCGGGAGATGCTCGGCGAGATCATCGGCCGCCATTATCCGGACGTACGGATATTTGTCGCCGAGAATGGTGAAGCTGGGCTCGACTCATTCAAGCGAAATCGGCCGGAAATTGTCATTACCGATATCAACATGCCGGTTACCGACGGCATCCGGATGGCGACGGAAATCAGATCGTTGAGTCCCGCCACCGAGATTATTGCCCTGACCGCGTATACCAATACACAGCACCTGCTGCAAGCCATCGAGATCGGCATCAGCAATTACATCCTGAAGCCGATCGACATGGAACAGATTTTTCGGGTCATAGACAAGGCCCTCGCCCTGATCCGGTCGGAGCGGGCGATTGTCCGGCAAAACGACGTGATCAGGAACCTCAATGAAGAGCTTGTCAAAAAGGCGGCGGAACTTGAAATGGCGAACCGGGAGCTTGAGTCGTTCAACTACACCGTTGCCCACGACCTGCGTTCACCCATGGCCGCCATAAGCGGCTACTCCCAGGTACTGCTCGACATGCATGCCTCAGGCCTAGACGACGCGGGCAAAGGCTATCTTCAGGTGATTAACCGGGAGATTCTCCGCATGAACAACCTCACTGGCGCCCTGCTCAAATTCTCCGTACACTCGCGAAAGCAAGTGGTAAAAAGATGGACGAACCTCAGCGTCATGGCCAACGAAATCAAGGACAATCTGCTGGCACTTGAACCGGGGCGACGGGTGGATTTTTGTATAGTCGAGGGGATCAACGGATATGGAGATCCGGACCTTTTGCGGATAGTCCTGGAAAATCTGCTCGGCAACGCCTGGAAGTATTCCGTGAAAAAGAAGGGTGTCCGTATCGAGTTCGGTACGATCAACAAGGAAGAGGATCTCGTCTATTTTGTACGTGACAACGGTCAGGGGTTCGAACAGCAGGATGCGGAAAAGCTTTTTGTTCCCTTTCAGCGCCTGCAGCATGAAGACGAAATAGACGGGTTGGGCATCGGCCTCTCAACGGTGTACAGGATTATCCAGCGTCATGGCGGCCGGGTCTGGGCCGAGGGCGAAAAAGACAAGGGGGCTGTATTCTTCTTCACTCTCTGATGCCGGGAAATCAGGAATTCTTGCTTGATTTTTTCAGTCGTGACGGATAGACTGAAACCCGTTATTACACAAATAGATAGACGACAATACTAAACTGTCCGCAAGGGCAGGACGGAAAGCCTACAGGGTCTCACCGAGACAGCCGGGTCGCCGAAATATCGAACTTCGATACGAGGCCCCGGCATTTTTTGTTCTTATCCGGGGGAAAGGACAAAAGAGATGGGGTCCGAGGCGGGAGAAGTAGGTTGCTCGTCACACGTGCAGGTGTCGGGAAGTAACGGCAGGTTTGTGCCGCATATCCGTAGACCCGTTGTTTCCCGTTTTCTCGCCTTGGTGGCAGTCGTAGCATCCTGTGCGTTTGTCATCCCGGCGTTCAGTGCGGAACAGCCCGATGACTGTCAGTCGTTTATAGACGGCTTCGAGGCGTATAAACAGAAGGATTTCGACACGTCTCAGGGGAAATTGAGGGGGGTGCTGGAAAAATATCCCGACAGTCCCCTCAGGGATGTGGTTCTTTTCTGGCTGGCCCGTTCCTACTACAAGAACGGTAACCAGTTGGAAGCGGCGCGCTACATGTCCACGTTTGCCAGGGAATATCCTGACAGCCCGCTGCTCGCGCTTGTGGAGGACGATTTGAACGGGCTGGTTGTCCGTTATGAGAAGGGGGAATTGCTTCCCACTCTGGCCGGAAAAGCTGCGCCCCTCGGCGGCTGAGCATAGGGAGTCGGGTCTCTCTGCAGAGTGTAAGCATTCAATAGATGCTCTTTGCACTTTATGGCAAGGGGCAAGTGTGGTAATAGTTATTCCCATCTCACGATAAACGACTGTCAGGGAATGACCATGTATTGGGAGCATTTCGGATTTACCGAGCCACCGTTTGCCCTTACGCCGAACCCCGAATTTCTCTTTCTGAGCGCTAATCATCAGGAGGCATTCGCCCATCTCCTGTTTGCCATCGATACCCGTGCCGGGTTCATCGAACTTTCGGGGGAGGTGGGAACCGGCAAGACGACCATCATCAGGACCATCCTGAACCAACTTGACCCTGAAACCCACCGGACCGCCCTCATTTTCAATCCGAGCATTTCCCCCCTCGGTCTCCACCAGGAGATCAACCGTGAATACGGCCTTCCCTGCAGCAGCCAAGATGTACGCGAACTACACACGTCGCTCAATGAATTCCTTCTCGAACAGAATCGCGCCGACCGCACCGTCGTCCTTGTCATCGATGAGGCCCAGAATCTTTCGAGCGACGTGCTCGAACAGGTGCGCCTCATTTCCAATCTGGAAACCGAGCGTGCAAAGCTGATCCAGATCGTGCTCGTGGGACAGCCCGAACTGCAAACTCTTCTTGCTCGTCAGGATCTCCGGCAACTCAACCAGCGGATCACGGTCCGTTATCATTTGAAACCGATGGAGTTCGACGATGTCCATGACTATATCCGTCACCGGATAAAAGTTGCCGCGGACGGGGGGGAGCCGGTCGCCTTTTTGCCTCGCGCGGTCAAGAGGATATGCCGGTTTTCGGGGGGGCTCCCCCGACTGATAAACGCCGTCTGTGACCGGGCGTTGCTTCTGGCGTACACGATGGAGACCAGAGAAATTTCCCCTGCCATGGCGATGCGGGCGATTCGTGACGTCAACAGGGAGGAGCGACGCCCGGCGTTTTGGATCAGCCGTGTCGCCATTGCCGTACTCGTCGTGCTCCTGCTGGCAGCGGCCGTGATGGCATTTCTTACCCAACGCACTGTTGGAGCACGGGAACAGAAGGCAGGTCTCTCAATCACCCCTGCTGAACGCACTGTTGTGAATCAGGAAGAGGCTGTCGGCGGGGTAAAGGTCCTCCAGCAACTTCTCAAGGGGACTGGTCACTATAACGGCGCCCTGACCGGCATTTTCGACAGTACGACAGAGAATGCTGTCCGGGGCTTTCAGCAGGCGGAACGATTGAAAGTTGACGGCAAGCCGGGAGGGAAAACTCTGGCACGCCTCTATCAGCGGGCTGGGGGAACGTTTGCATCCGTGTCTTCATCGGTTGGTGGAAGGGGAGGGGGTGCCGCTGCGGGTGGGGCGTCCCCAGGGCCGGCGGATGCGGGGCGGTCGCGATGAGCATGATACTCGACGCATTGCGGAAAATGGAACAGGATCGCAAGCTGCGCCGCCAGGGTGCGGCCAGTTTGCGCCCGGAGGTGCTCAGTTACCGGGGCCGTTCGTCGAAACACCGCCGGACCTCTTTTATTTTCTGGATCATTGGTGCCCTTCTCGTTGTTGCAGGTGCCGGCGGGGGGCTATGGATAAGCAGCGGTAAAAGCAGTACCCCATTGCGGCCAGCACAGGAAATCCAGGTTGCCGCGGCTCCCGAGGTGATCCCCCCCGTACGGCCCACTGCCCCTCCGGCACCTATGTCTCTTCCGCAATCACCAGCGCCTGCCACCCTGACGCCCCGTCAGTTGCCGGTCCGGAAGGCACCCGTTGCCGCGCCCCTCACCCATGCCGAGGAATCGCTAGGCAATGCCGGCATTACCATTTCGGGGATAGCATGGCAGGATGAGCGTGAACTGAGGCGGGCGGTGATCAACGGAGCACTGGTCGGGGAAGGAGCCGATGTGGGGGGGGCTCGCGTTGTTGAGATCAAGGAAAATCGTGTCAGGTTTTCGCGAGGCGGCCAGGTATTTGAAGTCCTGTACTCCTCGGCCTTTCCATTTCAATGATGGGTAGCCAGCGCCGTCATTGCATAACGCTTGTTTTCCTGCACTCCCCACGGAGGCGGGGTCATTTCCCCTGAAAGGAGCGGAACATGAACGTACTACAGAGAATATCGAGGCTTCTCACTGCCATGACCCTGGGGTGCCTGCTCGCAGGATGTGCCGGTGATGGCAGCCTGCTGGCTGACAAAATCAAGGCCGGTGAGAGTGCGGTCGTAGCCGCGCGGGATAGTTCGGCCTCGGTTAGTGCTGCAGCTGATTTGAAGAGTGCGGAGGAAAAGCTTGCCGCTGCACGGGCTGCAGAGCTTGAGAAGGAGTATGACGCGGGAGTCCGTCTGGCAGAAGAGGCGCAGGTTGACGCCGACTATGCCCGGGCACGGGCAACTGCAGCCAAAGCCAGAAAAACGGCCGACGACATGCGTGCAAATGTCAAGGCCTTGAAAAAGGAAGTCGAGTCGATGCCACTGCAGTAAAGTGGGGCGCTCACGATGCAGAGACTACTGACAACAAGACTCTACTGACAAGTTCTTATTCAAGAGGGGGTAACCCATGACCAGATTTTTATCTACAGCAATGGGGAGAGTAACGGGCAGTATCATACTGTTGAGTCTGATGGCGGCGTGCGGTCCATCCCAGTCGGACACGATGGCTAGGGACCGGCTTGAGCAGGCGCGTGCCGCATATAACACGGCAAAAAACAATGAGAACGTCCAGGTGTATGCGCCTGTCCCCTTGATTGAGGCGGAAAAAGCCATGACGCTGGCGGAACGGGCAAAAGACCCGATCGATATCTCTCATCTGTCGTACCTCGCCGAAAAGCGATCGCTCATAGCCGTTGCCATTGCCGAAGGGAAGGTGGCTGAGAACGATGCCCTCCTTCTCAATCGGGAGAGTTCGGAGATTCTACTGATGAAACGTGAGCGGGAGGCGAAGATAGCCAGGACCCGGGCCGATGCAACGGCGGCGGAATTGGAAAAAATACGGCTGGAATCCGAAATAAAAACGCGTGAACTTGACATGATGAAGCGGGAAGCGGAAAAGGCCAGGTTGCTGGCAGATGCCAAAATCCGTGAATCCCAGCAGTTGCTGAAAGAAATGTCCGAACTCAAGGCGCGACAGACCGAGCGGGGGATTGTCCTCACCATTGGCGATGTGCTTTTTGCCACCGGCAAGGCCGACATCACGAGCGGTGCCATGCGCAGTATGGACAAGTTGGCCGAATTCCTCAAGGCCCAACCGACGCGCAATGTTGTGATTGAAGGCTATACCGACAGTGTGGGAGGTGACAATTATAACCTTGAACTTTCGGAAAAGCGTGCCGAATCTGCTAAAAATGAGCTCGTCGTGCGGGGAATAGCGGTTGAGCGGATCACGACAAGAGGGTTTGGCAAGAGAGATCCGGTGGCGAGCAATGACACGCCGGAAGGACGTAAATTGAACAGACGGGTGGAGGTAATCATTCTGAATGATGTGGTAAAGCCGGATGGGGTCAAACTCGATACTCTGTGATGTTTTTGACTCTTGTGAAACTGCTTGACACATTTCTACAGAGGATGTCAGTATTTATAATTATCTAATTCATTTAGCCAGATAGTCGCGAGACAGATTTCACATGAAAGAACACCATGTTATGGATATTGAGCAGATACACATCACGACAGATGCCACATCCGTCGTGGACACGGAATGCTGCACCCGCTTTATGAAACAACTGAAATGGCGGGTGGGGATGGGGATCTTCATTGTGGTTTCCCTCCCCGTAGTCCTGCTCCCCCGGAGGGTTGCCGTGAAACTTGGCGAACTGACCGGCATCCTTCTTTTTCATCTGTTCCGCCGCGAGAGGGTCAGGTCCATCGAAAACATCCGGGAATCTCTCTCCTTTTTCGAACGAAGGGGGGGATTGGATCCAGCGCATGGTTCTCCCTACGCGATAGCCCGAAGGACGTTTGCACATTATGGCAAATCCATGGTCGAAGTCCTCAAGCTCTACTATGGAGTTGGGCAGGGGATTATAGACAGTGTGGAAATCCGGGGACTGGAGCATTACCGGAAAGCCTGTGAACGGGATAAAGGGGTCGTCTTTATTACGGGGCATTGTGGGAACTGGGAGTTGATGGCCCTGGCATTCGGAGCTCGTCATGCACCCGTTTCGGTCGTCGCGAAGCGTCAAGGTAATCAGTTTTTTAATTCAGCGGTAGAGAGGCTTCGCAGCAATTTTCGCAATGGTGTGATCTATGCCGATGGTGCGGCACGGAAGGTTTTCTATGAACTGAGGGGGAAGGGGGTAGTGGGGATACTCCTGGACAAGGTGGTAAAACCTCAGGAGGGGGCTCTGGTCGATTTTCTGGGGAGACCGGCCTGGACACCGACCATGCCGGCCATCATAGCTGAAAAGACCGGCGTTCCCCTTGTCCCCATATTCATCCATCGGGAAGGTAATGGGCATGTCATCACCATATCCCCCGAGGTGCAACTTCCAACTGACGACACGGGAAAGGCGGACCCCGTGGCCGTTACGCAAGAACTGACAGGCCATATTGAAAATCATATTCGGATGCACCCCCACGAATGGATGTGGATGTACAAGCGCTGGAAAAACGTGTGAGGGTGCGAATCATGTGAATCGAGGTATGCTTGAAAGTGTCCATCTGCACATGCCGGATGTGACACTTTCTGCTTTCAAGCCGGCTACGAGAAAGTGCACGACGCTTTCGAGGAGGTTGCAATGAATCGCTATCCCATGCTGTCCCGTTTCCTGCTGTTTGCCCTGCTCTGCACTGTTATATTCCTGTCTGGCAACGCTGTGGCTGCTGTCGCCAATACGGAGTGGCCCCGGACGTTCAGCGACCAGGGGATGACTGTCACCGTTTATCAACCTCAGCCGGAGTCCCTGGAAGGAAACCTGCTGAAAGGCCGTGCCGCTATTTCGGTCATACCCAAAGGGGAAAAGGAACCTGTTTTCGGCGCAGTCTGGCTTGAGTCCAAGGTCGCCATCGACCGGGACCAGCGGACCGTCCAGGTCCTCAGTACCAACGTGCCGCGGGTACGATTCGCGGATGCCACGCCGGACCAGCAGGCATATTTCAGCAGATTTCTCGAAAATGAGCTCAATGCGGCTCACCTCTCCATGAACTATGACCAACTCCTCGCCAGCCTCAGTGTCGCTCAGAAGGAGCGCCGGGAAGCCGAGGAGTTGAACATGACCCCGCCGAAAATTATCTTCGAGACGGTCCCTGCGATACTGGTTCTGATCGACGGCGAACCTCGCCTCCGTGACGTGGAGGGGACGAAGCTGAAGCGCATCGTCAACACTCCCTTCTTCATCGTTCTCGACACCTCGACGGGGACCTACTGGCTGAACGGTGGAAGCAGATGGTTTGTCGCGCGCGAAATAAAGGGGAACTGGCAACAGAATCCGACACCTCCCAAAGAGGTAGCCGGTGCGCTCGCGGCCGAACTGGACACCGTAAAGGCAAAAATCACCAAACCGGAAACCTCTGGCGACCAGCGGGTACCCAAGATTATCGTCGCCACCGAGCCTACGGAACTGATTGTCTTCGACGGCGAGCCTAAGTTTACCCCCCTCACCGGTAGCGATCTCCTCTATGTCATCAACACGGAAGACGATGTTTTCATGGATATGACAGGTCAGCAGTACTACGTGGTCCTTGCCGGCCGGTGGTACCGGAGCGGCTCGCTCAGGGGGCCGTGGGAATTTGTCCGCCCTGACCACCTTCCGCAGGCATTCGCCAGAATACCCGAGTCGTCGGAGAAGGGAAAAGTGCTCCCCTTTGTGGCTGGCAGCCGACAGGCACAGGAAGCATTCATGGATGCCCAGATTCCGCAGACCGCTGCCATTAAGCGCAATGAGGCCAGTCTGAACGTCGTTTACGATGGTGAGCCCAGGTTCGAGCCGGTTCCTAAAACGACCATAGAGCAGGCGGTCAATACCCAAGAAACGGTACTCAGGATTGGCGACAGGTACTACTGTTGTCACCAGGCGGTCTGGTACGTGGCCGATTCGCCTGAAGGGCCATGGGTGGTTGCAGACTATGTCCCCCCCGAGGTGCAGACCATTCCCCCCGAGAGCCCGGCTTACAATGTTAAATACGTCCGGGTCTATGATGCGACCCCTGATGTTGTGTACGTCGGCTACACACCTTCCTATCTGGGGTGCTATCCCTATTACGGGACGGTCGTGTATGGTACCGGCTACTATTATCCCCCCTACTTTGGTCCCCTATACTACTACCCGCGCCCGTTCACCTGGGGGTTCCATGTGAACTTCAACCCCTGGACCGGCTGGAGCTATGGCATGAGCTGGAGCGCCGGCTGGTTGGATTTCAGCCTCGGTTTCGGGTACTACGGCGGTTGGTGGGGGCCGGGAGGGTACCTCTGGCGCCCCAACCACAACTACTTCTACCGGCCGGTCAATATCTACCGTCCAGTGGGTACGAATGTCGGCATCAGGGGCACCGGTACCCGGTCCTTCAGCGGCAATAGACCTCTCCGGAACGTCACGAGCCTCTACAGTCGTGGCGACAACGCCAGGATACTTGCTGGCAGTGGTGCATGGAACCGGGTGGGGAGACAGACTGCTGCTCCACGAGTCTCCACCAGAGGGCAGGTGAACAATGTCTTCACCGACAGGGAAGGGAATGTCATGCGCCGTGGCAAGGACGGCAGCTGGCAGCGACGGGAGCAGGGGACATGGAAACCGGCTGATAGAAAAACGGGTGCAACGGGGGCTGTGCCTCCGGCAATGAATCGCGGCGGAGGGGGCACACTCGATCGCGATTATGAAGGGCGCAGGAGGGGGATCGAGCGGGCACAGAGTTATCGTCCTCCCCAGAGCTACCAACGCTCCCAGGGATATCGTTCGCAACAGGGGTACCAACGGCCGGCCGGTGGCTATTCCCGTCCTTCAGGGGGAGCTGTTGCACCATCCCGCGGTGGCGGTGGTTACTCCCGTCCTTCGGGGGGCGGTTCTTCCCGAGGTGGTGGTTATGTCCCCTTGCCGGGTGGCGGAGGGCGGAGCCGGTAGGGAGGGCATCGTTGTTTGTGGTCCGTCCCAGCAGTTGTGACCTCATGTCAGAAAGCAGATCAAGTTGCCAATCGGGCAACCACGGGAAAGGTGTGCAGCGGATGCGGGTACTTGCGGGTGATATCGGCGGAACATCGGCGCGGCTTGCCTGCTTCGCCGTGCATGACGGAGGTTTGGAAACAGTCGCTGAGCGCTGGTACAAAAGTGGTGAACATGGCAGCCCTATTGAAGTAGTCCGGAACTTCATGGATGAGTACGGTGTGACGGTGGACCGGGCCTGTTTCGGTGTTGCCGGACCTGTCCTGGAGGGGAGGGTGCAGACGCCGAACCTGCCATGGATAGTGGATGGGGAGGAACTGGCGCGGACCCTGGCGCTTCCGGAGGTAATGGTCATCAACGACCTGGAGGCAAATGCCCACGGCATCGACCTCCTGGGAGGCGAGGATTTTGCCATTCTCAATCCAGGTGTCACCAGCCCGGGCGGAACCATTGCCGTTATTTCGGCGGGCACCGGGTTGGGGGTCGCCTTTGCATACTGGGACGGAACCGGCCATCGGCCCCTTCCCAGCGAAGGGGGGCACGCCGATTTTGCCCCCCGGAACGAGCTGGAGACGGAACTCCTCCTTCATCTTCGCGCCACACATGGCCGGGTCAGTTGCGAACGGGTGGTTTCCGGGCCAGGGCTCCGGAACATCTACCGCTTTCTCCGTGATTGCAAACATGTCCCGGAGAGCCAGGAGGTAGCCGCGGAAATGCTCGCCGACGACCCCTCCCGTGCCATATCCCGGGCAGCCCTTGATGGGAGGTGTGAGCTCTGCATCCGGACCCTCGACCTGTTCGTCTCCCTTTATGGGGCCGAAGCGGGAAATGTGGCGCTCCGTTATCTCGCCACTGGCGGAATTTACGTGGGTGGGGGGATTGCCCCCCAAATCATCGACAAGCTCAAGGAATCGGCATTCATGATGGCCTTCACGGCCAAGGGGAGGCTTAGCCCTCTGCTGGAAACCATTCCGGTGCGGGTCATCCTCAACGAGAGGACTGCCCTGCTGGGGGCAGGCCGCTGCGCTGCGCGGGAGCGGCGAGTTGGTTGAAGGTCGCAGGTGCATGTCTTGATGACCGAGATGCAATGCAAAGAGGCACTCCTTTTTTCTTGACACCAGTAGGGAACTGTTTTATAAACTTTGTTTCCTGAGGTTTTAATTTCGTTGCATCTTCCTTCCGCACCTACATACCGACCTCTTTGGCCATCCCAGGGAGGTTTTTTATACACGAGCTTGGCGGTGTAGCTCAGCTGGTTAGAGCATACGGCTCATATCCGTAGTGTCCGGGGTTCAAGTCCCTGCACCGCCACCATTTTTACAGCCCCTCTTTACGAAAGAGGGGTTTTTTTATGCCCGCAATTTGCTAGTATAGCGACATACAAGGATTACCATCGGGAGCTACGTGTGCAGCGTCAGGTTTTGGACACAGTAAGAGAATACGGGTTATTCGCGGAAGGGGAGCGGGTCGTGGTGGCTGTGTCGGGTGGGGCCGATTCCGTGGCGCTGCTCGATCTCCTCGTTAACCTGCAGGAGCTTGGGCTTTATCTTGTGGTAGCCCATCTCAATCACCAGCTTCGGGGTTCGGAGTCCGATGGTGATGAGGAGTTCGTTGTCAGACTGGCGGATAGCTACAAGCTTCCCGTAGAAGCCCGCCGAGTGGATGTGCGAAAACTCGCTCGTCGGCAGAGGCTTTCCCTGGAAGAGGCGGGAAGAGTGGCGCGCTATCGTTTTTTCGACGAGATTGCCGCAACCCATGGCGCCCGGTGTGTGGCCCTCGCCCACCATGCCGATGACCAGGCCGAAACGGTACTGCTGCGCCTGCTGCGTGGAGCGGGAGGAAGCGGTTTGGCTGCCATGCGTCCCCGTTCGGCTGATGGAAGGTATGTGCGGCCTCTCCTGCGGGTAAGTCGCCGTGAAATTGAGGAATATCTGGCAGGACGCAATCTTTCCTGCCGTACGGACAGCAGCAACAGCGATACGAGCTTTCTGCGCAACCGTGTGCGTCATGAACTACTGCCATTCCTTGCCGGCTATAACGGGAGAATCGCCTCACAACTGGCGACGACCGCCGAAATGCTGGCGGCGGACGAGGAATTGATGGAGCAGGTCGTTGCCGCTGCGTTCACCCGTTATGGCGTCTTTGAAAATGGAGAGTCCATCTTGAACATGGAAGGAGTGTCTGCCGAGCCTCGCGGCTTGAGGCTTCGCCTCTACCGGCATGCACTCCGCCTGGTCAAGGGGAACCTGGCCCGAATCGGCTTCGTTCATCTTCACGCCATTGACCGCCTCTTGCATGATGCCGGCACGGGTGCGAGCCTTGACCTGCCGGATGGCACCCGGGTGAAAAGGGGATACGGGCAGCTCATCTTTACCATCGGAGGGCGTGAAGAACTGTCCAGAGAGTGGGAGGTCGTGGTGGAAGGGGCGGGGAGCTATAACCTTCCCGGCGGTACGGTGCTGGTTGTGGAGCATGGGGAAGTACCCACCAACCTGCGTGAAATCAAACCGACAGTTGTCTATCTGGATGCGGAACGGGTCCCTTTCCCTTTGCATGTGCGCAACTTTCGCCCGGGGGACCGGTTCGCTCCCCTTGGTATGGCGGGACACAAGAAGGTAAAGGAGCTTTTCATCGACTGCAAAATCCCCCGTGACAGGCGGTGGCGTGTACCTCTTGTTTTCAGCATGTCCCGGTTGGTCTGGGTTGCAGGGGTGAGACCTGCCGCTGAAGCCTGTCTGACGCCGTCTACGGCGGATGTTCTGAAAGTCGAAATTCTCGGTCTTATGCCTTAAAGAGCTTGTAAAACAAGGGCTCTTATGGTACTTTTCAGCGTTAAAACGCGTTGTAAAAAGCCATTGCAGACCATACCCATGCTGTCGGCCATGACGCCGCAGTTCACCCGATTCCCCGAGGAGGCCCCTTGAACCAGTTTTATAAAAACCTTGCTCTCTGGCTCGTCATCAGTCTCATGATGATACTTCTCTTCAACCTCTTCAACAAACCGAAACCGACCCAGGAAAAGCTCGCCTTCAGCGATTTCATCGCGGCGGTTGATTCGGGCAAGATCAATGCGGTTACCATCCAGGGTAACGAGGTGTACGGCAAGTTTACGGACGGCAAGGATTTCCGCACCTACAAGCCTTCCGATGCCATGCTCTCCGAAACGCTTCTGGAGAAGAAGGTTGCCATCAATGCCAAGCCGGAGGAGGAAAAATTCTCCTGGTTCTCCATCTTCATCTCCTGGTTCCCGCTTCTCTTCCTTGTGGGGATATGGATTTTCTTCATGCGCCAGATGCAGGTGGGTGGCGGCAAGGCCATGTCATTCGGCAAGAGCCGGGCAAAGCTCCTGACCGAGGCTCAGGGAAAGATCACCTTCGAGGACGTGGCTGGGATCGAAGAGGCGAAGGAGGAACTGGAAGAGATCATTTCCTTCCTCAAGGACCCGAAGAAATTCACCAAGCTGGGGGGTCGTATCCCCAAAGGTGTGCTTCTCATGGGCCCCCCGGGTACCGGTAAGACCCTTCTTGCCCGTGCCATCGCCGGTGAGGCGGGGGTGCCGTTCTTCTCCATCTCCGGTTCGGATTTCGTGGAGATGTTCGTTGGAGTCGGTGCGAGCCGGGTCCGTGATCTTTTCGTCCAAGGGAAAAAGAGTGCTCCGTGCATCATCTTCATCGACGAGATCGATGCCGTCGGACGTCACCGCGGTGCCGGTCTCGGCGGTGGCCACGACGAGCGGGAGCAGACCCTCAATCAGCTTCTCGTGGAGATGGACGGCTTCGAGTCCAACGAGGGGGTCATTCTGATTGCCGCCACCAACCGTCCCGACGTCCTCGACCCGGCGCTGCTCCGTCCCGGCCGTTTCGACCGCCAGGTGGTGGTTCCCCGTCCCGACGTGAAGGGTCGCGAAATGATCCTCAAGGTGCATGCCAAGAAGGTACCCCTCTCTCCCGAGGTCGATCTGGGAGTCATCGCCCGCGGTACTCCCGGCTTCTCCGGTGCCGATCTTTCCAACGTGGTGAACGAGGCGGCACTTCTTGCCGCCAGGAAGAACAAGAATGTTGTGGAGATGATCGACTTCGATGACGCCAAGGACAAGGTTCTCATGGGGGTTGAACGACGCAGTATGGTGATCTCCGACGAGGAGAAGAAGAACACCGCCTATCACGAGGCGGGGCATACCCTGGTGGCCAAGCTGATTCCCGGCACCGATCCGGTGCACAAGGTTTCCATCATCCCCCGTGGTCGAGCGCTCGGTGTTACCATGCAGCTTCCCATCGAGGACAAGCACAGTTACACCAAGGAGTCGCTCCTCGACCGGATCGCCGTTCTCATGGGTGGCCGGGCTGCCGAGGAGATCATCTTCAATAGCATGACCACCGGCGCCGGCAACGACATCGAACGGGCCACCGAAATTGCCCGGAAGATGGTCTGTGAGTGGGGGATGAGCGAAAAACTCGGCCCCGTGACCTTCGGCAAGAAGGACGAGCAGATTTTCCTCGGCCGGGAGATGGCTACCCAGAAGAATTTCAGCGAGGCCACGGCGGTGGAGATCGACGGCGAGATCCGGCGGATCGTGGAGCAGAATTACAGTCGTGTCATCCGACTGCTCAGCGCCAACGTCGACGTACTTCACCTGCTTTCCAAGGAACTCATTGAGAAGGAAAATCTCACGGGGGACGAAGTGGACACCATCATCAAGGGTGCAGCTGCCGGCCAGCAAGGTGAGGTCGCCCCATCCTGACCGGTTGTCGTGGCCATTCCCCGCAGTCGTTGCGTTGGACGATTGGCCGGCGCACCATCGATCTGGCAGTGCGTCCCTGTATCATGGGGATACTCAATGTCACCCCTGATTCCTTCTCCGACGGAAACAGATTCTTTTCCCAGGAGAAGGCCGTTGAACGTGCATTGGCGATGGAAGCGGATGGTGCGGACATCATCGACATCGGTGGCGAAAGCACCCGCCCCGATGCGCTGCCGGTCTCCACGGAAGAGGAGTTGGGGCGGGTAGTCCCGGTCGTGGAACGTCTTGCCGGTCGTTTGCGGGTGCCCCTGTCCATTGATACTACCAAGGCCGTGGTGGCTGAAGCTGCTCTGGCTGCCGGTGCAGAGATTATCAACGACATCAGCGCCATGACTTTCGATCCCCGGATGGCAGAGGTTATCGCTGCTGCCGGCGCGGGGGTTGTGCTCCAGCACACCCGGGGGACTCCCGTGGAGATGCAGAAGGACACCTGTTACGCTGATCTTGTCGGCGAGGTAAAGACGTTCTTGGCGGAGGCAATCCGGAAGGCCAGTCAGTCTGGTATTGCCTCCGAACGGATTGTCGTCGATCCCGGCATCGGTTTCGGCAAGGATTGCAGGGGTAACCTGGAGATCCTCCGCCGTCTGGATGAATTTTCCTCCCTTGGCCGGCCGATTCTGGTCGGGACTTCACGCAAGGCGTTCATAGGCAAGGTGCTGGATCGGAATGTGAGTGACCGTGTTTTCGGAACGGCCGCAACGGTGGCCCTGGCGCTGGCCGGTGGCGCTTCTATTTTCCGGGTTCATGACGTCAGGGAGATGCGTGATGTAGTGGATATGAGTTGGGCCATCACGCAGGGAATCAGGTGACGTCGAGTACGTGGCAGCCCATGCATATCACCCGCCTACCCTGGTAGGCCCCCTTATCCGGTCAGGTGACAGCGATGCTCTCTTCTCTTCACAACTGGCAATGGCTTGTCGACCTGCTGGACATCCTGCTGCTGGCCTTTGTCATCTACCGTCTGATGCTCCTGGTAAAGGGTTCGATGGCGGCATGGGTGATGTTCGGCCTGATCGTGCTGCTAGCCTGCCATGGCCTGTTTCGACTGACCGGTTTTCAGACCGTCAACTGGCTCCTCGACAATCTCCTCGGTTCTATCGTTCTTGTCCTCGTCATCATTTTTCAGCACGACATCCGTCGAGCCCTTGTTGCCCTGAGCCGTAGCCGGTATGGCAAGGAACGGGACAGCGAAGCGACAGCCGCGCTGATCGAGGAACTGGTCATGGCAGCTGAAGGTCTGGCCGGCAAGAAGATCGGTGCCCTGATGGTTGTCGAGCGGGGAATGTCCCTCGATACCTACATGGCGGTCGGAACGGAGATCGATGCCAAGGTGACGAGTGAAATCATCTCTTCCATTTTTCTCCCCTATTCGCCGATTCACGACGGAGCCGTCATCATTCAGCATGGAAAGCTCACGCGGGCCGGCTGCTTCCTCCCTCTGACCCAGAATCCCGACGTGAACAAGGCTCTCGGAACTAGGCACCGGGCTGCCATCGGGCTCACCGAGATTGCCGATGCGGTGGTGATTGTGGTTTCCGAGGAAACCGGCAGGATTTCGGTGGCAGTTGGCGGAAAGATTACCCGCGACCTGGAGAGCGAGACCCTGCGCAAGGTGCTGAACCGGCTTCTTGAAACACGGTGGCTCACATGAAGGTCCCCGTCTGGCTGCAAGAAAATCTGGGGCTCAGGATCATGTCACTGATCCTGGCGTTTTTCCTCTGGTCCTACGTGACTGGCGGTGGGGAAACGGAGCGTGCTTTCATCGCCCGGGTCGAGACGATGAATCTCCCTGCCGGACTGGTCGTGGTGGGTAAGCCGACGGAGCGGGTGGAACTTCGGCTTGCCGGGCCCCGCTTTCTCTTGGTAAAATTAGCAGCGGCAAATCGCTTGACGATTACCCTCAACCTGGACGGGGTGCGGGAAGGGGTTGTTGCCTTTACCGCGCTGGATACGAGGTTACAGCTACCGACGAGCGTGCGGGTTACCCGTGTCTATCCTTCGACGGTTGAACTTCGTCTGGTAAGAGACGAAGGAGGGGGGGCGCCTTCGGCCCGTGGGGACAGGTAGGTGCGGGTACCGCCAGCATGCAGAACCCCGATATCAATCCGGCATGTCCGGAACAGGAGTGCAGTATGAAGAAACTTTTCGGAACCGACGGCGTGCGCGGCGTGGCGAACGTCTACCCCATGACCAGCGAGATGGCCATGCAGATCGGTCGGGCTGCGGCCTATATTTTCAAGAACGGTCGTCAGCGGCACCGGATCGTCATTGGCAAGGACACTCGCCTCTCCGGGTACATGCTTGAAAATGCCCTGGTGGCGGGTATCTGCTCCATGGGGGTGGATGTACTGATTGTCGGTCCGCTCCCTACGCCCGGCATCGCCAACATCACCTCCTCCATGCGTGCCGATGCGGGGGTTGTCATTTCCGCGTCCCACAATGCATTTCAGGACAACGGCATCAAGTTTTTTTCCCGCGACGGCTTCAAGCTTCCCGACGAAATGGAACTGAAGATAGAGGATCTCATCTTTTCCAAAAAGATCGATTCTCTTCGCCCCACTGCCACCGAGGTCGGCAAGGCATACCGTATTGATGATGCAGCGGGCCGCTATGTGGTCTTTCTCAAAAACACCTTTCCCAAAGAACTGGATTTGACCGGGTTGAAGATCGTCCTCGATTGTGCCAACGGCGCTGCGTACAAGGTTGCACCAGCGGTTTTCGAGGAGTTGGGGGCCGAAGTGATCCCCATCGGCGTGAGGCCGAACGGCACCAATATCAATGCCGGCTGCGGTTCCCTCCATCCGGAGGTTATCAGCGAGGCGGTCAAGGAACACCGGGCCGATTTGGGGATTGCCCTGGACGGTGATGCCGACCGGGTGATCTTTGTGGACGAGTTCGGTAACGAGGTGGACGGTGATCACATCATGGCCATCTGCGCCACACATATGATCAAGCAGAAGAAACTGCGGAAGAACACCTTGGTCGCTACGGTGATGAGCAACATGGGGCTCGATATCGCCGTCAAAAAGGCGGGGGGGAAGATCATCAAGACCGCCGTTGGAGACCGTTACGTGGTGGAGGAGATGCGGAAGGGTGGATATAATCTGGGGGGTGAGCAGTCGGGGCACATGATATTCCTCGACCACAACACGACCGGCGACGGTGTCCTCTCCGCCCTGCAGGTGCTGGCGATCATGCGCCGGACCGGTAAAACCCTGGCTGAGCTGGCGGAGGTGATGATTCCCCTGCCGCAGGTGCTGGTGAACGTCAGGGTTCGGGAAAAAGCAGATATCATGACCATACCCGAAGTTGCCTTGAAAATCCGGGGGATCGAAGCGAAGGTAAAGGACGAGGGGCGAGTACTGATACGCTATTCGGGGACGGAACCGCTGCTCCGGATCATGCTGGAGGGGCAGGACAAGTACCAGATTACCACCTGGGCCAAGGAGATTGCGGATCTGGTGGAAAGTAAGATCGGAGGTAAGTGAGCATGGCCAAGCTGGGGGTCAATATCGACCACGTGGCGACTATCCGCCAGGCGCGGGGGGGGATGGAACCCGATCCGGTTGCTGCAGCCGCCATCGCCGAACTGGCCGGCGCCGATGGTATCACGATCCATCTGCGGGAGGACCGCCGTCATATTCAGGACCGGGACCTGAAAATCCTGCGGCAGACCGTCAGGACCAGGCTTAACCTGGAGATGGCCGCAACCGCTGAAATGGTGGCTATAGCCTGTACCCAGAAACCCGAGATGTGTACCCTCGTGCCGGAAAAGCGCCAGGAACTGACCACGGAAGGGGGGCTGGACGTTCGCATTCATCAGGAGAGCCTGGCCGATGTGGTCGAGAAGCTTCAGGAAGGGGGGATGTTCGTCAGCCTCTTCATCGATCCCGATCCTGATCAGGTCAAGACGGCCAGCAAGATAGGAGCCGATTACATCGAGATCCACACCGGGGCCTTTGCCGAGGCGCGGGGGTTCCGCAACCAGGAGGCTGAGCTGCGCAAGATAGAAAATGCGGTCAAGCTCGCTGCAAAACTCGGGCTCGGCGTCAATGCGGGACACGGTCTCAACTACAACAATATCAAGATGGTGGCAGCACTTGGCGGGATCGAGGAATTCAACATCGGTCACTCAATCATTTCCCGGGCGGTGCTGGTCGGACTCGACCGGGCAGTGCGGGAAATGGTGGATCTGGTAAAATATGCCTGACGGGACGACATGATCTTCGGAACCGGTATCGATATCGTGGCTATCAGCCGCTTCGAGCGCTTTGTGGCGGAGAACAACGTCTTGCTGCTGGAGCGGCTTTTTACCCTCCACGAACGTGAGTACTGTGCTGCTCGCAAACGTTGCGCCCAGCACTACGCCTTGCGCTTCGCCGCCAAGGAGGCTTTTTTGAAGGCTCTCGGCACGGGACTCCGTGACGGCATAAGCTGGCATGACGTTGAGGTCGTTAACGACCCCCTTGGCAAGCCCGAACTGAGGCTCTATGGTCGTGCCCGTGAACTGTTCGCGGGCCATGGGTTGCGGCGTCATTTCCTGTCTCTGTCCCACGACGGCGACGTTGCTGCCGCATCCGTCATCCTGGAGGGAGAATGAAGGTCGTCACCGGGATAACCATGCAGGAGATCGACCGGCGCACCATTGAGGAGTTCGGGGTGCCTGGACTCCTCCTGATGGAGAACGCGGGGATCGGCTGTGTTGCGTCAATCACGGAGATGTATGGCGGTCAAAGCGGAAGACGTGCCGTTGTGGTGGCAGGCAAAGGGAACAACGGCGGCGATGGCTTTGTCATCGCCCGCCTCCTGCACGAACAGGGGTGGCAGGTAGCTACCTTCGTCATCGCTCGCAAAGAGAATATCGGCGGCGACGCCCGTCCCAATCTGGAACGTCTGGGGGAGGGCGCGATTGCCTTCTGTCCTGAGCCCGGCATGCTCGGACATTACGTTACATCGCTGCGGGAGGCGGACGTCATCGTCGATGCCCTGCTCGGTACCGGCCTCAGTAGTGAGGTGAGGGGGGTGTATGCCGAGGCGATTTCCCTGATGAACGATGCCGGTCGGCCGGTGGTGGCGGTGGACGTCCCCTCGGGGATCGACGCGGCCACCGGGAAGGTCTTGGGAACAGCGGTGCGTGCCGACCTCACGGTGACCTTTGCCCTGGCCAAGTGCGGGCATGTCTGTTATCCGGGGGCGGAGTTCACCGGCCACCTGAAGGTAGTGGATATCGGTATTCCCGCAGTGGTGACCGATGCCGCTCCGGGGCTCGAATACCTTGATGCCGATGCGGTCCGGCCGTTGTTGCGCAAGCGCGGGCCTACTGACCACAAGGGGAGCTTCGGCCATTGCTTCATCGTCGCCGGCTCCACCGGCAAGACGGGGGCGGCAGCCATGGCGGCCAACAGTGCAGTGCGAAGCGGTGCCGGCCTCGTTACCCTGGCAGTTCCTGCCAGTCTCGGTCCCATCCTGGAGGTCAAAACTACCGAAGCCATGACGCTCCACCTTCCCGACGGCGATCTTGGTTATCTCGGCGATGCGGATCAGGCGTTCATCGATAATGCCCTGGAGGGAAAGAGTGCGGTGGCCGTGGGACCAGGTCTTGCCCTCCATCCCGAGACCGTCCAGCTGGTTCGTCGGCTGGTTTCGGACATTTCCCTGCCCCTGGTGCTCGATGCCGATGGGCTGAACGCTGTCGCCGGGGAGTCGGCGGTGCTGCTCCGCAAGAAATCGCCAGCCGTTATACTTACCCCCCATCCGGGAGAGATGGCGCGTCTGGCCGGCTGTTCGGTTGCCGATGTAGAGAGCGACCGGATAACTGCCGCCCGCGAGTTTGCCCAACACTTCGCAGTATATGTAATCCTCAAAGGGGCGCGTACCATCATTGCCGCCCCCGACGGGCGGATGGCCATCAACGGCAGCGGCAACCCCGGCATGGCGTCGGGGGGGATGGGGGACGTCCTTACCGGCATTCTGGTGGCCCTTCTCGCCCAGGGGTACGACCCGTTTACCGCTTGCCGTATCGGGGTATTCATCCATGGCCATGCGGCCGACATGGTGGCGGCGGAGATGGGAGAGATTGGAATGGCTGCCGTGGATGTTCAGGAGCGGCTTCCCTATGCCTGTAGACAATTGACGACATGAAATGGAGAATACTATGCTGACCGTTGCCGATGTAATGACCAAAGAAGTGATCACTGTAACGAAAGACATGTCTATCCGTGAGCTGGCCGGACTGTTTGCCCGGCACCGGATCAGCAGCGCACCGGTGGTCGATGCTGCCGGAGATCTCCTCGGTGTTGTCACCGAGAGCGATCTGATCGAGCAGGACAAGAACCTCCATATCCCAACGGTCATTTCTCTGTTCGATTGGGTTATCTACCTGGAAAGCGAGAAAAAATTCGAGCGGGAGTTGCAGAAAATGACCGGCCAGACCGTTGGGGACATATACCGCGCGGAAGTCGAGACGGTGACGCCGGTAACCACCTTGAGTACCGTTGCCGATCTCATGAGCAGCCGGAAGCTTCACGCCCTGCCGGTGGTGGAGGGGAAAAAGGTGGTCGGCATGGTGGCTCGCATCGATCTTATCCGTACCATGACCGGCCAGGGATGACCGTGCTGGAGGTAGTCACCGGCAGTGCAATGGAAACCGGATCCTTGGGGCAGCGGGTCGGTTCGCTTCTCGGACCGGGTGATTTCGTGGCGCTGACGGGTGATCTCGGAACAGGCAAAACCGAGTTTGCCAAGGGTGTGGCAGTCGGCATGGGGGTGGATGCGGCAATCCCCATCACCAGCCCGACGTTTACCCTCCTCAATATATATCAGGGACGTATTCCTCTCTATCATTTCGACCTGTACCGGCTTGCCGGCGAGGGTGACATTCTGGAACTCGGTTTTGAAGAGTATTTTTATGGTAACGGCGCCAGCCTGGTGGAGTGGGCGGAGCGGTTGCAGGGTGAGATGCCCGGCGAACGTCTGACCATAACGTTCAGCCATGGAGAAAACGGGAGCAGACACCTGCTCTTCGAACCCCATGGTAAGCGCTATGAGGAGCTCATGAGGGAGCTTTTCCCCCATAACCGGAAAAAATGTTTTGACCCGTTGCAGGATTCCTGCTAATAAAAACAATTCAACCGCTTACCCTGTGTCTTGATTGGGTGAGACAAGGTTTTAATCAAAGGAGGATAGCTCTGATGGCTCTGGTGGTTCAAAAATACGGCGGCACGTCGATGGGGTCGATCGAACGGATCCGCAACGTGGCCAAGAGGGTCGCCAAAACCTACGATGCCGGTAACGATATGGTGATCGTTGTGTCGGCCATGTCCGGCGAAACCAATAAACTGGTAGCCCTGGCCAATGACATCTGCGAGTTCCCCGATAATCGCGAATATGATGTCCTGGTGGCATCGGGCGAACAGGTTTCCATCGCGCTTCTCTCCATCTGCTTAAAATCCATGGGGTACAAGGCCAAATCCTATCACGGCTGGCAGGTGCCGGTCATTACTGACAGTGCCTTCAGCAAGGCGCGTATCGAAGAGATTCCCGACACCAATATGCGCGCGGACCTCAAGGACGGCACCATCGTTGTCGTCGCCGGGTTCCAGGGAATAGACCGGGAAGGGAATGTCACCACTCTCGGGCGGGGCGGTTCGGACACGTCGGCGGTTGCCCTGGCGGCTGCCCTCAAGGCGGATGTCTGTGAAATTTATACAGACGTGGATGGAGTTTACACCACTGATCCCAACATCTGCACCGATGCCCGCAAGGTCGAAAAGGTTTCCTATGACGAGATGCTGGAACTGGCCAGCCTGGGGGCGAAGGTCCTCCAGATCCGTTCGGTGGAATTCGCCAAGAAATACAATGTGGACGTGCACGTCCGCTCCAGCTTCAATGATAATCAGGGTACCATGGTTACCAAGGAGGATAAGGAAATGGAAGCAGTACTCGTATCAGGCATTGCCTATGATAAGAACGAAACCAAGATTGCGGTGATGAACGTTCCCGACAAGCCGGGGATCGCTGCCAAGATTCTCTCCCCCCTTTCCGACGCCAATATCTCCGTCGACATGATCGTGCAGAACGTGAGTGAATCCGGGCACACCGATTTCACCTTCACCGTCACGAAGGCCGACTTCAAGAAGGCGCTTGCCATTACCAAGGAGACCGCAAAGGATATAGCGGCCAAGGATGTGGTGACCGATGAGAACATCTCCAAGATTTCCATCGTGGGGGTCGGGATGCGGAGTCATGCCGGCGTGGCTACCAAGATGTTCCAGACGTTGGCCAAGGAGGGAATCAATATCCAGATGATCTCCACGTCCGAAATCAAGGTATCGGTGGTGATCGATGCCAAGTACACCGAACTGGCGGTACGGGTACTCCACGATGCATTCGGCATGTCGGGTAAGGACGTGAAAGGGGAGTAACACCCTTCTCGCTTGTTCTGTTCAATAGTCTCAAAACGCGAGGCACAGAGATACTCGAGTTGGTAATACTGACCGACGTTGTGCTCTGTGCCTCTTGTTGCAGGATTCAAATCCATCGGGTAAAGGTGAATGCATGAGCCTGGTAAAATTGTACGATACGACGCTGCGGGACGGAACGCAGGGAGAAGACATCTCCTTTCTGGTGGAAGACAAGATTCGCATCGCCCACAAGCTGGACGAGGTGGGCATCAACTACATCGAAGGGGGATGGCCGGGGAGCAATCCCAAGGATATTGCCTTTTTCAAGGAGATTAAAAAGGAGAAGCTCTCCCAAGCGAAAATTGCGGCCTTCGGTTCCACTCGGCGAGCAAAGATAACGCCGGATAAGGACCAAAACATCCGGACCCTGATCCAGGCCGAACCTGATGCCATCACCATCTTCGGCAAGACCTGGGATTTCCACGTGCGGGAGGCGCTACGCATCCCGCTGGAAGAGAACCTGGAACTTATTTTCGACTCCCTGGAATACCTCAAGTCCCGGGCACCGGAAGTCTTCTACGATGCGGAGCATTTCTTCGACGGCTACAAGGCCAATCCGGAGTATGCTATCAAGACGCTCAAGGCTGCCGAGCAGGCTAAGGTCGACTGTATCATCCTTTGCGACACCAACGGCGGCACCATGCCGTTCGAACTTGCCCAGATCATCAAGGATGTGAGGAAGCACATCACGACCCCCCTTGGCATCCATACCCACAACGATTCCGAGTGCGCTGTCGCCAATTCTCTCCACGCCGTGGATCAGGGGATCGTGCACGTGCAGGGGACTATCAACGGTTTCGGCGAGCGGTGCGGCAACGCCAATCTCTGTTCCATCATTCCTGCCCTTACGCTGAAGATGGGTAAAAAGTGCGTCAGTACTGAACAGCTCCGCAAGTTGCGCGAGCTTTCACGCTTCGTCTACGAACTCGCCAATCTTTCCCCTGACAAGCACCAGCCCTATGTGGGTAACTCTGCTTTTGCCCACAAGGGTGGGGTTCACGTCAGTGCCATCCAGCGCCACCCGGAAACCTATGAGCACCTGCGTCCCGAACTGGTGGGGAATACCACGAGGGTGCTTATCTCCGATCTCTCCGGACGTGCGAACATCCTTGCCAAGGCTGAGGAGTTCAACATTAATCTGGACAGCAAGGATCCCGTTACCCTCGACATACTCGACAATATCAAAGATATGGAGAACCGGGGGTATCAGTTCGAGGGTGCGGAAGCCTCCTTCGAACTGCTCATGAAACGTGCCCTCGGAACCCACCGCAAGTTTTTCTCGGTCATCGGCTTCCGGGTCATCGACGAGAAGCGCCATGAAGACCAGAAACCCCTTTCGGAAGCCACAATCATGGTCAAGGTGGGGGGGAAGGTGGAGCATACCGCGGCCGAAGGGAACGGGCCGGTGAATGCGCTGGACAACGCAATTCGAAAGGCGCTGGAGAAGTTCTATCCGCGGCTCAAGGAGGTCAAGCTCCTTGACTACAAGGTCCGCGTACTCCCTGCAGGCCAGGGTACCGCGTCGGCCATCCGGGTGCTCATCGAGTCGGGTGACAAGGAGAGCCGCTGGGGAACGGTCGGCGTTTCCGACAATATCATCGATGCGTCTTATCAGGCGCTCATCGACAGCATCGAGTACAAACTGCACAGGGGCGAGGAGGGGGAGGCCGGCAAGAAGTGACACGGCGGAGCGAACGTTTCGTTCTCTGGCTGCTTGCAGCCACCCTCTGCATATCGTATCTGCACAAAGGCCACGGTGTTCCCCTGCAAGGGGAATCCGTGGCCTTTATACATCGGACCAGTGCCCGGCTTACCATCCGTCTTGCGGGACGTGTACCGAAGCCGGGAGTATATCGATTTACAGAAGGGGTCTCAATTGCCGACGTCATAAATATGACGCTGCCCGGATCGCTCACTGAACAGGATGGTATGTGTCTCTGTTCCCGTGATATTACAGCTGGCGATGTCGTAACAGTTCTTCCGGGTAAGGACCAACATGTTGAAATATCATTAAGTAAGATGAGCGCACGGGAGCAGATGCTGCTTGGAATTCCGTTAAATCCCGACCTGATGGATGGCGCGGATTGGGAGGCGCTACCGGGGATAGGCCCCGGTCTGGCAAGAGACATTGTTGTCGATCGTCATAAAAATGGCGAATTTTGCACGATTGACCGCCTGGAAAGGGTCCCCGGTATCGGTTCGAAACGGATCGAGGCACTCAGACGTTATTTTTAAGGGATATATAATCGCTTGAAATCCAAGAAGAAATCGACAATTGAACCTAATGTGCACACACTATCTTTTTTAGCATGTGCACGTTGGCACATATGATGAAATACCCACCCGTACTTGCGATTGAGTAAATTATCCAGTGTGGGGGTGACCATTATGAATTGTCCCAAGTGTAAAGGTCGTATGTTTGCCGAGAAATTCTATGATTTCGTCAGGTCGTTCGATGCATGGAAATGCACCTGTTGTGGCGAGGTGCTGGATCCTACCATACTTGCTAACAGGGCCAGGAATCACAACCTTTACTTGGGGTAATCGGTCTGAACATAACAATGAGAAAGAGGGGGAAGCGGGCTTCCCCCTCTTTTTTTGTGCCTGAGCGGTCGGCGCAGGGTGGCGGTCCCTGCTTGTCGTGTCGGGCGGATAGGGTACACTTAGCATGAAATTACCGGAAACGGGGAGATGGTTATGCCAACCGCTGATGAACGAAGTGGCACCAGGCTGTTTACCGACAATCTGCTGGCGTGGGTACGCGGTAAAGGGAAAATAGTTATCGTCGTCCACGACAATCCCGATCCCGATTGTCTGGCATCAGCCATGGCATTGCGACATCTGTTCGTCATGAAGCTGAACAGGGAGGCATTGATTACCTTTTCCGGAATGATAGGCCGGAGTGAAAACCTGGCCATGGCAAAGGAACTCCAGATTCCCCTCACTCCCCTCGGCATAACCGATCTGTCTGAATTTCAGGTAATTTGCATGCTCGACACCCAACCCGGAACCGGGAACAATTCCCTTCCGTCCGGCACCCGCGTAGATATTGTCATCGATCACCATCCCCTCAGGGATGCAACGAGGCAGTGTCGCTGGGTTGATGTGCGCGAGGAGTACGGGGTAACTGCCACCATCCTCTATGAATATCTGCAAGTTCAAGATGTGCCCATAGGGACGAAGCTTGCAACGGCGCTCTTTTATGCCATAAAGTCGGAAACCCAGGACCTTGGGCGTGAGGCCAATCATCCGGACCGGGAGGCGTACCATCGGCTTTTCCCCCTGACGAACAAACGTCTTCTCAACACGATTACCCATCCGAAACAACCTATCGAGTATTTCGCGACGGTCAGCGCTGCGTTGACAAGCACCTTGATTTGCGGAAATGGACTCGTTTCCCGACTCGGGTCGGTGGCCTTCCCCGAACTGGTAGCAGAAATGGCCGATTTTATGCTTCGACTCGAGGATATAGAGATGGTTTTGGCCATGGGGATGTACAACAATGAGATGATTATCTCTATGCGCAGCAATCGGTACGATATGAACGCCGGCGATGTGCTCAGGCAGCTGGTTGCCGGATTCGGTGCCGCCGGAGGCCATGGCATGATGGCGGGTGGCAAGGTGGAAATCGCGTTCCCAACACCGGCTGCTATCGAAGAAATGGAAGAACTTCTGACGAAGAGGTTTCTTGCCGAGCTGGGTGTGGCTTCCCTGCCGGTTCGTCATCTAATCACGTGATGCGGTTGACAAGTGACGGGGATTCCGGCTATATATGCCAGACACTAGCGACATGGGGAGTATTATGCGACGGGATGGAAGAGGGGCGGAAAGCCTCAGGGAAATAAGCATTACACGGCAGTTTCTGAAACATGCCGAAGGTGCGGTTCTTGTGGAATTTGGTGATACAAGGGTCATCTGCACGGCTTCGGTGGAGGAAAGCGTTCCTTCTTTTCTGCGGGGAAAGGGAGGGGGATGGGTTACAGCCGAATATGCCATGTTGCCCCGGGCTACTCACACACGTTCGTCGCGAGAGGCAGCAAAGGGGAAAATTGGCGGGCGCACCCACGAAATCCAGCGCTTAATAGGACGATCTCTGCGAGCCGTCACAGATTTGACACTACTGGGAGAACGAAGCATTCTAATAGACTGTGATGTCATTCAGGCTGATGGCGGAACCCGTACCGCATCCATCACCGGTGCCTATGTAGCACTCGTTGATGCTGTGCATTGGCTGATGGGGAAGGGGGCCGTATCCCAGTTTCCCCTCAGGGAAGCGGTGGCAGCAGTGAGTGTAGGGATCGTGGCGGGGATCCCCGTTCTTGATCTGGATTATATGGAAGATTCGTCCGCCGAGGTGGACATGAATATTGTCATGACCTCCTCCGACCGGTTCGTCGAGGTGCAGGGTACGGCGGAGGGGACACCGTTCACCGTTGCCGAGATGGATGCCATGCGTATTCTGGCTCAGAAAGGGATAAGGCAGTTGTTTGCGATCCAGAATGAGGTTCTTGGCCGATGAACGAGCTTCTTGTTGCGACGGGCAACCGTGGCAAGCTGCGTGAATTCGAGGCGCTGCTCCGCGATATCGAGGTGCGAGTCTATTCCCTTGTGGATTTCCCCGAAGTGCCGCCAGTTGAAGAAGATGGCATCAGCTTTGCGGAAAACGCTATGAAAAAAGCACGTAATGCCGCTCTGGCAACCGGTAAACCGGCTCTGGCCGACGATTCGGGCCTGGTGGTGGACGCTCTCGGCGGCCGACCGGGAGTGCATTCAGCCCGGTTTGCCGGCAGTGGTGCCGACGACGGTGCAAATAATGCGAAGCTGCTGCGAGAGCTTGCCGGCGTGCCAAGGGAGTCGCGCAGAGCAGCCTTTCATTGTGTGATTGCACTCTGTCTGCCTGAAGGTGAGTGTCAGACATTTGCGGGTGAATTATCGGGGATTGTTCTGGATGCCCCCCGTGGTGAAGGAGGGTTCGGCTACGATCCGTTGTTTCTTGTTCCTGAGTACGGCCGCACCCTAGCTGAATTGCCATTGGCACTGAAAAACCGCATTAGCCACCGGGGGCGGGCACTTAATGAGCTGAAAGATTTTCTGCAGGCACACGCCGGGTCGTGAGTAGGCCTCCATCCAGTTTTTCCGGAGGTGCGGCGGTGATAAAAATGCTTGCATGATTTTGGTCGGTATGCTATAAACACATTTTTCTCGGGGTGTAGCGCAGCCGGGCTAGCGCACCTGCCTTGGGAGCAGGGGGTCGGAGGTTCGAATCCTCTCACCCCGACCAAAACTCTGCGCCTGTAGCTCAGCCGGATAGAGCAACGGCCTTCTAAGCCGTAGGTCAGAGGTTCGAATCCTCTCAGGCGTGCCAAAACCCAGTATGGTGGCTATGGTGAAGCGGTTAACACAAACGACTGTGACTCGTTCATACGTGGGTTCGAATCCCACTAGCCACCCCATTTAAACACCAGGCCCTGCGCAAGCGGGGCTTATTAGTATATGTTGCAGTCCTGGCGAGAGTGGCGGAACTGGCAGACGCACTGGACTTAGGATCCAGCACCGCAAGGTGTAGGGGTTCAAATCCCCTCTCTCGCACCATATTCAGTTCCCTTCTGTAGTACTTCATGCGGGCTGAGTGCCCGATTCGTAAACCGGCCAAATCCAACTTCGAATACAATAGTGAGGTTTAAACATGCAGATCAACGTGGAAGCTCTTAGCAAAGTGAAGAAGAAAATCAGTTTTGAAATTCCTGCCGACCGTGTGACGGCTGAAATTGAAAAGGCCTACGACGAGATTCGTAAACAAGTGGCCATCAAGGGTTTCCGCAAAGGGAAAGTGCCCCAGGCTCTACTGGAGAAACACTACAGCGACAGAATGGCGGACGATGTTCTGAAGAATCTGGTCAACGAGACTTATTTTAGTACCCTCAAAGAGCACAAAATTTTTCCTGTTGCACATCCTTTGATTGACAGTGACGTGCTGAAGAAAGGTGAGAACTTTAAGTATTCAGCCACCGTTGAAGTCTTTCCTGAAATCGAAGTGAAAGATTACATCGGTCTTTCAGTGAAGAAGGAAAAATATGTCAGGGATGAGGCGGTCATTGAAAAGCGTCTTGAAGAAATGCGCGAAGGGATGGCCCAACTGGAGCCGGTAACGGGAAGAGCTGCTGCCTTGGGGGATTTCGTCACCATCGATTTCAAAGGATTTCTCGCTGGTGTTCCCTTTGCAGGCGGCGAAGCCACGGACCATGTATTGGAACTCGGTTCGGGGCGTTTCATCCCCGGGTTCGAGGAACAACTGGTGGGGATGGAAGTAGATACCGAAAAGGATATCACGGTGACCTTTCCTGCGGAGTATGGCAGCGAGGACCTGGCTGGCAAGGAAGTGACCTTCGCCATCAAGCTTAAGGAAATCAAGGCTAAAGAACTTCCTCCTCTTGACGATGAATTTGCCAAGCAGTTCGGTGAGTTCGAGACGCTGGCAGATTTGAAGGCAAAGCTGACGGAAATGCACGATCTGCGCGAAAAGGAAAGGATCGATGCCGACCTGCGCGACCGGGTTGTAAAGGCGCTCATAGAGAAGAACGAGATCGAAGTGCCCGAGACGATGGTGGAGCGGCAACTCGACATGATGCTGGAAAGCACCAAGCGGCGCCTGGCCAATCAGAAGCTCTCTCTGGCTGTCATGGGGCTTGATGACGAGAGTTATAAAGTCCAGTTCAAGAGCGTCGCCGAGCAGCAGGTAAAAGGTTCTCTGCTGTTGGATGCGCTGTCAGGCCAGGAGAAGATCACCGTCGGTGAAGCTGATGTGGAGGCGCGACTGAAAAAGATCGCGGAAGAGAACGGACAGCCATTCGAGCGGATCGATGCCTTCTATAAACAGAACCAGCAGACAATGGATAATCTCGTGGCACAGGTTAAGGAAGATCGGGTAGTTGAATTCCTGCTCGACAAGGCGACTGTTTCAGAAGTTGACAAGAGCGAAATCTAACGAGCGGGAGGCAACATGCTGGTACCCATTGTAGTTGAGCAGACCGGACGGGGCGAGCGTTCTTACGATATCTATTCGCGGCTGTTGAAGGACCGGATTGTATTTCTCGGCGGTCAGATTGACGACAACCTGTCAAATCTTGTCGTTGCTCAGCTACTTTTTCTGGAGGCGGAAGACCCAGACAAAGACATTCATCTCTACATCAATTCTCCCGGCGGGGTTGTTACGTCGGGTATGGCGATTTACGATACCATGCAGTACATCAAAGCTCCTGTTTCTACAATTTGCGTTGGCCAGGCCGCGTCCATGGCGGCACTTCTTCTTGCTGGGGGTGAAAAGGGAAAGCGTTTCAGTCTTACCCACTCCCGCATAATGATTCATCAGCCGTTGGGTGGTTTCCAGGGGCAGGCGACGGATATTCACATCCATTCCCAGGAAATTCTCCGGATGAAAAAGACGCTGAACCAGATACTTGCCTCCCATAGTGGGCAAACGCTTGAAAAGGTGGAAGCAGACACGGAGCGTGATTATTTTATGTCTGGAGAAGATGCCCGCAACTATGGTATCATAGACTCAATGATTGCACGAAATACCCTTACGGGAGGCTCCCGGTGAGCAGAAGAGACGATAGATCCGACAACCTGATCTGTTCTTTTTGCGGTAAAAGCCAGGACGAAGTCAAGAAATTGATTGCTGGTCCGACGGTCTACATCTGCGATGAATGCATAGAACTCTGTAATGACATCATTGCCGAGGAGACCAAGCTTGAGGAGGCGCTGGGACCGGACGTCAGGAAGCTCCCCAAGCCCCAGGAGATCAAAGAAGTACTAGACGAGTATGTCATCGGGCAAGAACGGGCCAAGAAGATCCTTGCCGTTGCTGTCTACAATCATTACAAACGTATCGAGGCGATGGGGAAGCCGGGTGACGTGGAGATGCACAAGAGCAACATCCTGCTCCTCGGTCCAACCGGTTCCGGCAAAACCCTTCTGGCACAGACGCTGGCGCGTATACTCAAGGTTCCGTTCGCCATGGCGGATGCCACCAATCTCACCGAAGCCGGTTACGTCGGCGAAGATGTCGAAAACATCATTCTCAACCTTCTTCAGGCGGCGGATTACGATGTGGAGCGCGCCCAGAAGGGGATCATCTACATAGACGAGATCGACAAGATTGCCCGCAAATCCGATTCGCCCTCCATAACCCGCGATGTTTCCGGCGAGGGGGTCCAACAGGCGCTTCTGAAGATCATCGAAGGGACTGTCGCGAGCGTTCCTCCCAAAGGTGGGCGCAAACACCCGCAACAGGAATTCCTCAAGGTTGATACGACTAATATTCTCTTCATCTGCGGAGGGGCTTTTGCCGGACTGGACAACATAATCCAGCAGCGGATCGGGGTAAAGACCCTCGGTTTTGGTGCCGATGTAAAGAAGAAGGTCGAGAAGCGGGCCGGCGAATTGTTGACGGAATCGACACCCGAAGATTTGCTCAGGTTTGGGTTTATTCCCGAATTTATCGGGCGTTTGCCGGTTCTTGCCACCCTGAGTGAGCTGGGCGAAGATGCCATGGTTCAGATACTGAAAGAGCCGAAAAACGCATTGGTGAAACAGTATCAAAAGCTCTTCGAGATGGAGCACGTAAAGCTGAAATTCACCGACGGTTCGCTGATTGCCATTGCCAAAGAGGCTCTGAAGCGAAAAACGGGTGCACGCGGTCTTCGCTCCATTCTGGAAAACGCCATGCTCGACATTATGTATGAGATTCCTTCCCAGACCATGGTAAAAGAGGTAGTCATCAATGATGACGTGATCTACAACAGGGAAAAACCGATAATAGTCTATGAAAATGTGGCGGAGTCCGCCTGATGACAGGATTGAACATGGAAACAACGAGCACCAACAAGAGAGGGAATCCGTCAAGATTCCCTCTCTTGCCGTTAAGAGATATAGTTGTCTTCCCCGCCATGGTGGTACCTCTCTTCGTCGGGAGAGATAAGTCCATTCAGGCACTGCAGGCGGCCATGGCTGACAGGAAACTGATTTTTCTTGCGACGCAGAAAAACGCTCAGACAGAGGAACCGACAGCTGGCGATATCTATGCAGCCGGTACCGTTTGCCAGATACTCCAGTTACTCAGGCTGCCCGATGGAACGGTAAAGGTCCTGATAGAAGGGAAGCGACGGGGGAACATTGTCGGTTTCGAATCCACTGAAGACTATTTTGTTGTAGAAGTTGTTGAAGTTGCAGAAAAGAGCAACCCGAAATCCGAGGTAGAAGCGCTTGTTCGGGGGGTGACCGCAACTTTTGAAAATTACGTCAAGCTTGCCAAATCAATCCCCAGCGAGATCGTGACAACCCTGACCGCTAATAATGATCCGGGACAACTTGCGGACAGTCTGGTCGCCCATCTCAATCTCAAACTTGCAGACAAGCAGGAGCTTCTTGCAACACGAAACGTGGCGCGGAGGCTTGAAAAGCTGCTTGCGCTCATGGAATCGGAAATCGAAATACTCCAGATTGAGAAAAAAATCCGGACCCGGGTCAAGAAACAGATGGAAAAATCCCAGCGTGAGTATTATCTGAACGAGCAGATGCGAGCCATTCAGAAAGAATTGGGAGCCAAGGACGAATTCAAACAGGAAATCAGCGAACTGGAGCAAAAGCTTGAGAAGCTCAAGCTCTCCGATGAGGCAAGGAAGAAGGTGAAGGCCGAGCTTAAAAAACTCAGACTCATGTCACCTATGTCCGCCGAGGCAGCTGTCGTCAGAAACTATGTGGACTGGCTGGTCACGCTTCCCTGGGGGGATTACGTTGATGAGAAAGACGATATACGGCTCGCGGAGAAAATCCTTGATGCGGATCACTGTGGCCTGGAGAAAGTAAAAGAACGCATTCTCGAATATCTTTCGGTTAACTCACTAGTCAAGAAGATTCGGGGGCCGATTCTCTGCCTGGTGGGCCCTCCGGGGGTCGGAAAAACATCGCTGGCCCGCTCAATTGCCACGGCGACCGGCCGCGGCTTCGTAAAAATGTCCCTTGGCGGAGTTCGTGACGAGGCCGAAATCAGGGGGCATAGACGCACTTACGTGGGCGCGATGCCGGGAAGAATAATCCAGAACCTGAAAAAAGTGGGAAGCAATAATCCCGTTTTTCTCCTGGATGAAATCGACAAGATGAGCTCCGATTTCCGCGGCGATCCCGCCTCTGCTATGCTGGAAGTGCTTGACCCCGAACAGAATGCTACGTTCAATGATCATTTTCTTGAGGTCGAGTACGATCTTTCCCGAGTCATGTTTATCACCACGGCTAACTCTCTCCATACCGTTCCCCGGCCGCTTCTTGACAGGCTTGAGGTCATCAGAATCGAAGGCTACACGGAGACTGAAAAACTGAAGATCGTTCGCCAGCATCTGCTGCAGAAGCAGCTTGCTGCCCATGGTTTGCAGTCTGGAGCAGTTACCGTAACTGACCGGGCAATTCTTGAGGTGATTCGACATTACACCCGGGAGGCAGGTGTGCGCAACCTTGAACGGGAAATTGCCTCAATCTGTCGTAAGATTGCCCATGGCATAGTCAAGGGTGCTCGACGGAAATTCAACGTCCAGCCGAAGCAAGTGCGTGATTATTTAGGTGTGCAGCGTTTCAGGCATGGCATTGCAGAAGAGAGTGATGCCGTAGGGCTTGTTACCGGCTTGGCCTGGACCGAAGTAGGGGGGGAATTACTTGTCATTGAGGTGGCGGTTTTACCTGGTAAGGGAAAGCTAACCATCACGGGCAAACTGGGTGACGTTATGCAGGAGTCAGCACAAGCAGCCATGACCTATGTCCGTTCGCGGGCACAATCCCTCGGGTTGGAACGTGAGTTTTACCAGGACGTGGATATTCATATTCACGTTCCCGAGGGGGCTATTCCCAAGGACGGCCCGTCTGCAGGCATCTCCATGGCCACAGCCATTACGTCGGCATTGACCGGCAAGCCGGTACTACGTGACATTGCCATGACTGGCGAGATAACACTGCGAGGCCGGGTTCTTCCTATAGGAGGTTTGAAGGAAAAGATTCTGGCCGCGAAGCGGGGGCAGATCAAAACGGTCCTTATCCCTGTTGACAATGCAAAGGATTTGGCGGAAATACCCAAGGAAATTACAACCGGACTCGTCATTCATCCGGTCACTCACATGGACGAGGTCCTGGTGCTATCGCTGAGGGGTGATCCCACTGTTTCACTCTTGCCGGTTGCCATGGGCGACCGCTCGATAGTTGACGATGCGGTGACGGCGCACTGATCTCTGTCAGTACGGAAATAATTCTTGACACTGTCGGTTCTGCTCTGCTATAAATCACATTCTCTTTTGCTAGGGGAACTGGAGAAGTAAGCAGCACCAGTGCTGGACGTATATACTTTCGGGGTCGTAGTTAAGTTGGTAATAACGCCGGCCTGTCACGCCGGAGGCCGCGGGTTCGAGCCCCGTCGACCCCGCCATTTATCCGGGCGAATAGCTCAGCTGGGAGAGCGCCAGCCTTACAAGCTGGATGTCACAGGTTCGATCCCTGTTTCGCCCACCATGCATACGCGGTTTCGGTACCGCTACAATTTGATGTAACTGGGGTCGTAGTTAAGTTGGTTATAACGCCGGCCTGTCACGCCGGAGGCCGCGGGTTCGAGCCCCGTCGACCCCGCCAGTCCCTGAGGGCCATGATTAATCATGGCCCTTTTTTTATCGATCTTGTAATCTGTGTAACCCGTAATGTCCCGCCAATCTTCCCTTTCCCTTGACTAAGCGGACTGAAATCGTTTATCCTTGCCAAAAATATGTAGTTAGGGGACGTTATGACTGTTTGTCGTCTGATTGTGCTGTTTGTTTGCTTGACGTGTTCCTGTTTCGGCGTCGCATCTGCTGATGAATTGGGGAGAGTTGTCGTATCCGTAAACGGTGAGGATCTGACAGTTGCGGAGTTGTCTCAGGAAGTACAGAAGATTGTCCCCATGGAGGCCAGTTTCCATGGCGGAATGTCGGCCGAAAAAATCAAGGGTATCGAATCGAAGGCCCTTGCCATCATTATTGAGAAGGAACTTCAGTATCAGGACGCACTTTCCAAGGGATTGAAGCCGGACAAGGAGGCCGTAAACGTCGAATTCAAGAACGTTGTTGAACGTTTCAACAGCCGGAAGGAATTCGAGAAGGCTATCAAGAAGGCAGGATTCTCCGAGAAATTACTGAAACGATTCATCACTCGTGACCTGTTGGCCGAAAAAGTACGGAAGCAGGAGGTTGACGACAGGATTAGCATTTCCGATGCAGCCATCAGAGAATATTACGAAACGAACAAGAACAGATACATGAAGCCTGAGGAATACCGGGCAAGCACTATTCTGGTCAAAGTCGATCCGGCTTCCACTGCCGAAGAACGTGCAAAACTCAAAGAGCGTGCAGAGGCATTGCTGAAAAAAGTAACGGAGGGTGCCGATTTCGGTCAGATTGCGTATGACAATTCTGATGATATGTCTCGGATAAAGGGGGGGGATATCGGTTATTTCCATGTGGGAAGGACGGTGCCGGAGTTTGAAGAAGCGGTGAAAAAACTCAAGGTCGGTGAAGTGAGCGGCGTAGTAGAGTCGATGTATGGATATCACCTCATCAAGCTTACCGACAAAAAAGAACCGCGCCTACTACCCTACGAGGAAGTAAAAGACAAGATCCGGGCACAACAGATCGAGAAGGAAAAAAAACAACTGTTTGACACGTGGATGGCTGGATTGAAGGCAAAGGCGAAGATTGTCTATCCCGGAAAAGAGTAGCCCTTGTGAAGGCTTTTGTCGTCATCCCGACCTATAACGAACGGGAAAATATCGAAAAATTGATTGGTGAAGTACTGGCTCAAGATGCCGGTATTCATGTACTTGTCGTCGATGACCATTCTCCCGATGGCACAGGGGAGGTTGTGGACAGGCTTGCTTCCACCTCAGACCGTGTTCATGTCCTCCATCGCGCGGGTAAACTTGGTCTTGGCTCGGCATATCGGGAAGGTTTTCGGCTTGCTCTCGAAAGGGGCGCAGACTACATCATAGAGATGGATGCGGATTTTTCCCACGACCCCGCTACCCTGCCGCTTTTTTTTGCCCGTATGGAAACATTCGATCTGGTCATAGGTTCCCGCTATCTCAACGGGGTGAGTGTTGTTAACTGGCCACTCCGACGACTCATGCTCAGCTATTTTGCGAGTATGTATACCCGGGCGATTACCGGACTCAAAATTTCCGATTGTACAAGTGGCTACAAGTGCTTCAAACGCAGGGTACTGGAGGCAATCGACCTGTCAAAAATCAAATCTGACGGTTATTCCTTCCAGATAGAGATGAATTATCGCTGTGTCGAGAAAGGGTTTCGCATTGGGGAAATCCCCATCATATTCATCGACAGACATGCCGGTTCGTCCAAGATGTCAAAAAAGATAGTTCGGGAAGCGATACTGATGGTCTGGAAGCTTAAACTGGGCTCGCTGCTCAACAGATTTCTCCCGTCGGGAGGGCATCGTGAGTAACAACATCTGGTCCATTTTATGTGTTACTGGATTCTGGGGATGGGTTCTTGCTGCCGTTGGCTTCATAATCAAGGCCTTCCCGTCAGTTGGCGTTTTCCGTGGCAAGATGGCTCTCCGGTGGGGATGTAGTGTTATCTGTTTCTATTCTCTGTGGGTGGTGAGCATGGTGCACGCATGAAGAGAGTACACCTAACGGTGAAACCGCTGCTCTGTTTGATGCTTCTACTTCTTTCAGCATGTGCTGTCACTGAACCTCTCGTATTGCGAGATCCCAGCGTCAATCTTGCTTGGCCCCCCCCCCCAAATCCTCCCCGCATCAGTTTTCTGCGTGATGTGAAGGGACCGGTTGACGTCTTGCCGGAAAAGGGTAACCTCGCCCGCTTCATGGAGTTTGTAACCGGCGAGGATACAACGAAAATGGTGCTTAATACACCTTACGGAGTTGCAAGTAACGGTGATTCAATCATTTATGCGACCGATATTGCAGCGGGTGTGGTACATCGCTACGATTTGGCGAAACGAACGGTTGTCTACATAACGCAGGCGGGGGAGGAACCACTCATTCGGCCAGGGGGGGTTGCTGTCGACCAGGACGGAAATGTCTATATTTCCGATGCTGGGAGCGCCAAAGTATTCAAATTTGATAAAAATGGTGATTTCATCCACGAATTGGCCGGGCAATTCCAGCGTCCGGCGGGGATTGCCATCAACAGTCGCGGGGAGAAATTTGTTGTTGATGTGTTGGCACATAAATTGAAGGTTTTCGATGTTCATGATACCTTTATCCGAAACTTTCCCCGGGACGACACGCGAGAACCGCTCAATCTCCCTTCAAATGTTGCAATTGGCCGAAATGACGATGTTTACGTAACCGATTCCATGAATTTTATGGTTAAGGTTTTCGATCAGTCCGGCAGCTACAAAAGCAGCATCGGTGAAATAGGGGATGCGCCCGGTTCTTTCGCGAGGCCAAAGGGTGTTGCGGTTGACACTGACGACCACATTTATATTGTTGACGCGAGCCATGGGAATTTCCAGGTTTTTAACCGGGACGGGAAACTTCTGCTCTTTGTAGGGAGGAATGGCGCCGGCCCCGGCGAATTTTCCCTGCCAAGTGGTATCTCTATCGATTCTAAAGGGCGCATCTTTGTAGCTGATACCTACAATCACCGCATTCAGATTTTCCAGTACATGCCAGAGGGTGGTCCACGATGAGACGTACTACGTTCATAGTTGCACTTCTTTGCCTCGTTTTCGCTGCAGGTATTGCCTCGGTAGCTGCCGCGGGGCCAAAATTTCGCGATGGAGGCAACAAGCATAATCTTTCTTCGTTGGACAGTAATATTGGTGTGACATACAAAGCTAAACCTGGAGACCCTTTGCAGCGGGACACACAGGTCTGCATCTTTTGCCATACCCCCCATAATGCATCTCCCCAAGGAGCTTTATGGAACCGTAAGGACACCACGTCTGTTTTCGGGATATACACCTCCAGCACTCTCATCATTCGGCGAGCAGGCGTACCGTCAAACTACAATGAACCCAATGGTTCTTCCCGACTCTGCCTCAGCTGTCACGACGGCATTACCGCGGACTTGAACGTCCTTGGGAATGTATATGTTGGTGGCCCGATCGAATTCCCGGCAGGAAAAGGGAAAATAACCGGAGTTGCTGCGTTCGATGCGAAAAAGGTTAGTCTAGGGCACCACCCTGTGTCGTTTGTGTACGATACTGCTGTCCTTGTAGCGATACAGAGTGGTGGTAAAAGTACGCAGGGATACAAGCTGCCGCCACTGAATGATCCCGTAAAATTACAGAAATTACAGAACAAGGAATGGATGCAGTGCACGACCTGTCATGATCCCCATCAAAACCAGACGGCCGAAACTGCATACCCTGCTGGTTCACCGGCAGCTGGAAGAAAGATAGCGCCGTTCTGGGTTCTGGGCACTTCGGGTAATGCCAGCACTGACCACGACACGGTCTGTCTGAAATGTCATAACATAACAAAATATGGCAACTATTCGGCTTGGCCATGGCCCTAGTCTCTCTCAAGGAACGCGTGCTCATGCTAAAACTACCCGTTATTGTCTGTATGTTACTTCTGGGATCTGCAGTTCCGCTTTTGGCAGCCGGTCAGAATGCCAGACCCCATATTGACAGAAACAGACTCCCCTATGGATGCGGTACCTGCCACGTGGGATTCGATTTTAATTCGGGAGGCGGCTCGGATGGGTGTGTCAGCTGTCATGGTAAGTCACGTCCATCTCGAGAGTTTGTAAATTCAAATGCGGTCTTGAGCGACGTGGAGAGTGAATTCAGAAAGAGATACCGCCATCCGACATTTGATGTCCGTGGAGTACACAGGGCCAATGAAGTCCTGCCTGAGCAGAATCCCCGTGCTTCGCGCCATGCGGATTGTGTGGATTGCCACAATCCGCACCTCACCAACTCAGCCAATGTGTTCGCCGGCATTAAAGGGAAGAGGGTGGGGAACAGCATCACCGAGATTGTCAACGAGTACGACCTCTGCTATCTCTGTCATGGGGACAGTCTCAATTTGCCGGGACGGGCAACCAACAAGCGGGCCGAGTTCTCGCTCAACAACCCGTCATTTCATCCCATGGAAGGTGAGGGGAAGAACCTTGCGGTGGTAAGTCTTCTCAAACCGTATCGCGAGAAAAAAACCGAGCCTGGCGATGTCTCGGTTATTGGCTGTCGGGATTGCCATGGTAGCGAATCGTCGTCTTCTCCCCGAGGACCGCATGGTTCGGCGAATCAGTATATCCTCGTGGAGAATTACTCCACGAGGGACAGGGAACCGGAGAGCGCGACGGCTTATGCTCTCTGTTACCGTTGTCACAATCGTACCAGTATTTTGGGTGATGAGAGCTTCCGTCTCCATTCGCTGCACATAAAAGGTAAAGTGACGGTGGGAATGAATAACGGTACATCCTGCTACACCTGTCATAACTCCCATGGGAGTTCCGATAATAAATACCTGTTACGTTTTAACCGTGATATTGTTTCGGCCAGTTCGTCCGGTTTGTTGAAGTTTACGGAAAAAGGGACCAATGCCTTTCGGGGTGAGTGTTATCTTACCTGCCACGGTGTTGACCACAACCCTAAGAGTTACTGAGTATGTCTATCCGGGAGAAATCTATGAAACGGTTACTCGTTGCCAGTTTCATGGTAGTTGCATTATCCGGTGCAGGGTTTGGGGATGAAGGGATGTCTCCTCCAAAAGGGAAGATATCCCCTCATGGTGCGGATGCGGACTGCACCATCTGCCATGTGGCCTCGAGGGCAGACCTGGAAAGCTGGTTCACTTTCCCTTCAACCAAGAGAAAGTTCAAGGCGGACTATAACGCTCTGTGCCAGCAATGTCATGGAATAGAGTTTGGCCATGGTGCCGGTAAAAAACCGCGTATAAATCGCGATGGATTGCGACTTGATGCCGATGGGAAGATTGCCTGTGCCATCACCTGTCATAACATGCATATCAAGAGTGATGACGCGACGCAAAACAAATACCATTTGCGAACTTTGCGTGAAAATCTCTGTTTTTCCTGCCACGATAAATAGTCGTTGTGTAATAAACAATTATTTCAGTACGTTACTTGAAAACCACGGGTGAAAGCCTGTGGTTTTTATATTTAACTTCTATCATTATTATGGTAAAGTTTCATACTTATGGCTATCTATACCTGTAAACTTGGCTCAACTGACGGAAGGATCATTGTCAAGGAGCTTGAGGCCACAAACCGGGAGTACTTGCGGCAAAGCCTCGAAGATCAGGGTTTTTTCGTCTTTGAACTGAAAAAAAAATCATTACAGTTTTTGTGGGACAAGGGTGTTTCGCGGAAAAAAGTAGATAACCGCGAACTTCTCTCCTTCAACCAGGAGTTGCTTGTCCTCATAAAGTCGGGGATGCCAATCATACAGGCGCTTGATGTCGTTCTTGAGCGTGGCGGTAAGGGAAAGCTGCAGGAGATTCTCCATGAAGTCAGGGAAGACATCAAGGGGGGGGCTTCGCTATCCGATGCATTCGAGAAGCATCCCCGGGCATTTTCACACCTGTATATTGCATCAATCCGTGCAGGTGAACGAACCGGCGACCTCCCTCTGACGATTCGGCGTTATGTAGCGTTTCTGAAAAGGATGGAAGGGTTCCGGAAAAAGGTCATTTCCGCACTTATTTATCCTTCTATCCTGCTCACCCTTGCCACGGTAGTCGTCACCGTGCTGTTAGTCTACGTAGTTCCCATTTTCAGTCAGATTTTTGCGGATGTCGGTTCGCAACTCCCCTTACCGACCCGCATACTTATCGGTTTCACCGTGCTGTTGAAGAACTATTTGCCGCTGATAATCGCAGCTGCTGTCATTGCTGTGTTTTTTGCACGTCGTTGGATACGGACAACAGCAGGGAGATACACGATCGACCGGGTGCTCTTGCGCATCCCCTTTCTTGGGCCGCTGGTATCCCAGTATGCCGTCGCAGGTTTTACCCGTACATTGGGGACGATCCTCGGGAGTGGCATACCGATTGTCGAATCCCTCAAGATGGCGGTCGGGACCTTAAACAACAAGGTCCTTGAACGCAATCTCCTGCAGGCTGTCGTTCGAGTGGAGGAGGGGACGACCCTGGTAACCGCGCTGGAGGGAGTAAAACTGATGCCTCCCCTTGCTCTCCGTATGCTCGGGGTCGGTGAGACGACGGGAGCGCTGGAGGAGATGCTCGCAGACATATCCGAGTATTTTGAGGAGGAGATCGACCGGAAACTCCACGTCCTCACCACGGCCATTGAACCTGCTATACTTATAGTTACCGGCCTCATCATCGGGGTTATTATCATCACCCTCTACCTGCCAGTTTTCAAAATCGGCGCAGCAGTCGGATAACGGATCTGTTCATGGGCGAATTTTTCAAGCAGAGAAGAATCGGCGATATCCTGATGGAGAGGGGCGATTTGACCTCCGATCAACAGATGTATGCTGCTGACCGCCAAAAAAACAGCAGTGCGCGATTCGGCGAAATCTGCATCCAGGATGGGCTTGTTACCGAAGAGGCCGTTACTCGGGCCTTGGCGGACCAGTTTGGCATGGAGTATGTCGATCTTGGCGGGTTCAAGATGGACGAGACTATCTTGAACTCCCTCATACCAGATAGTATCTATCGTTATCATTTTGTCCCCCTTGAGTTGAGAGACGACGCGCTCGTGGTGGCCATTGCCGACCCCACCGATGTCGTGAAGCTCGATGAGCTGGAAATGTTTCTGAACCAGCCGCTTGTCATGAAGCTCGCTATGGAGTCGTCGATAGAGCAGGTGCTCAAGCGTGGTGAAGGGACGAGCAGGGTCCTGAAAGAGGTTTCCGAAGACTTCATGCTGCAACTTGTCACGGAAACAGACAAAGGGGAAGAGGTCCTGTCGGTGGAAAAGATTTCCACCGATACCAGCCCCATCATCAAGCTGGTCAATTCCACCGTTCTCGACGCCCTTAACAAGCGCGCGAGCGATATCCACATTGAAACTGCCCAGGAAGGTGTCATTATCAAATACCGGGTAGATGGTGTCCTCTATAAGGCTACCGACCCCATAGATAACCACTTCCAGGGCCCCATCATCTCCCGTCTGAAGGTTATGAGCGAGCTGGACATATCCGAACGGCGCATCCCCCAGGATGGACGATTCAAGGTGAGGATCGGCGGCAAGTCCATCGATTTCCGGGTTTCCATCATGCCGAGCGCCTTTGGCGAGGATGCGGTCATCCGTATTCTGGATAAAGAGAGTATCGCCTCCGACCTGAAGGGGCTTACTCTTGACACCCTCGGGATGTCCCAGCGTGAAATCAAGCGTTTTCGCAAGATGATCCGGGAACCATACGGAATGGTGCTGGTGACGGGGCCGACAGGGTCTGGGAAGACGACCACTCTCTACGCCGCTTTGACCGAAATCCACACGGGTGAGGAAAAGATTGTCACCATTGAGGATCCGGTCGAATATCTGCTGCGCGGCATAGTCCAGATTCCGGTCAACGAGAAAAAGGGTCTCACCTTTGCGCGGGGACTCCGATCTATTCTGCGGCACGACCCCGACAAGATCATGGTCGGCGAGATCCGGGACCCGGAAACAGCACAGATTGCGGTACAATCAGCCCTCACCGGCCACTTGGTGTTTACCACGGTCCATGCCAACAACGCCTTCGACGTTTTGGGACGTTTCATTCATATGGGGATAGATCCCTACAATTTCGTCTCCTGTCTCAATTGCGTCATGGCCCAGCGTCTGGTGCGGAAAATCTGTCCGAAATGCAAGTACCCCGTTTCCATTTCAGACGAGACTCTGCGGGAATCAGGGATAGATCCCGATCAGTGCCGTGATGTGACTTTTTACGACGCCAAGGGATGCGACGAATGTAATCATACCGGGTATCGCGGCCGTGCGGCCATCGTCGAACTGCTGGATCTCAACGACGACATCCGTGAACTGATTATCAGCAAGGCACCGACCGCTCAACTGAAACGGGCCGCCAGTGAAGCGGGGACAATCTTTTTGCGGGAATCCGCAGTCGAGAAAGTCCTTTCCGGTGAGACGACCTTGCGGGAGATTAACCGCGTCACCTTTGTGGAGTAATCATGTTTTTCACCAGTAAAACCATCGGATTGGACCTCTGCCAGGAAGGCGCCAGGATCGTACTGATCAGCGGCAAGCGCAATCAGCCGCAACTCGATGAGTTTCGCATTGCAACCTTCCCTGCAGAAACGGTGAAGATTTCTATCCGTGAACCGAACGTAATTAACCAGGGTGCCTTTGTTGCGACGATCCGGGAAAACTACCTGCAACTCCTTACCGGCATCAAAAAAGTTGCCGTATCTATCCCCGACGCAGCCGGCCGGATTGTCCTGGTCGATCTGGAGACAAGGTTCAAGAACAAGAAGGAAGGGGCGGATATCATCCGCTGGAAGCTGAAAAAAAGTTTTCCCTTCAACGTAAATGACATGCACCTTGATTACCAGGTGATTCAGGAAAAGGAGACCGGGGAGGTGGAGGTGCTGGTTTCCCTGATTTCCCGGCAAGTGATAATCCAGTATGAAGATCTGTTGGGAGAGGCGGGGCTTGAGCCGAACCGCATAGACTTCACGACCTTCAATCTTTATCGTCTCTTCGCCCCCCGTCTGGAACTCGTCGAAAATGTTGCGTTCGTGGCTTCTTTTGGCGGGATGTTCAGTATACTGGTATTTACCGGGGGGATATTGACGTTTTACCGTTCCAAGGAACTGCCAGGAGGGGGACAAGACGCTGCCCGTCTTTTCCGGGAAATTAACAGTTCGTTCCTGGTCTTTCAGGACAAGCATCCTGGGCACGAGATCAGTGAAGTCTATTGTCTCTGTGCCCGCGAGGATGCGGAAGCTTTAACCGCCGTGGTGGGTGATGCGACAGGCTGTGATCCTCTGCTGCTCGATGCTGACCGCTCAATTGCCCGGCGATCCAGCCTGGTCGGTGATCATGCCGTTACACACCTGCTGAATGCAGCCATCGGTGCGGCGACAAGGAACCTCTGATGCGTATCGACATCAATCTTGCGACAAGGCATTATATCAACACGCGTCAGCTCAACCTGACAGTGGCTGCTGCCATCATACTGCTAGGGGGGATGCTTGCATCGAATCTGGTTGCGTTTACCAGCGCTTCCTCCGAGATCGGGCGACTGACTGCTGATCTGGCGGGACACGCCTCGAAAGAGATGAAAAACGTGCCACCCCAGGAATATCAGGCCCTCCTGCGAAAGATTAGCTTCGCAAACGCCATAATCGCCCGTAAATCATACGACTGGCTTGCTCTTCTCGACCAGCTTGAGGTGGTGGTGCCAGATGGTGTGTCCCTTTCCTCGCTGGATCCCGACCCTAAGGGTGGCAGCCTGAAGATTGCGGGAGTTGCACTCAATTTCAAGGCATTGCGCACTTTTGTGGAGCAGTTGGAAGTTTCCAGCTTCTTTACCGATGTGTATCTGGTGAGTCAGTCCGAGAGCAAGGTTTCCGAAACGCAAAAGGGAATCTCCTTCTCCATTACATGCAAGGTTCCGGGCAAATGAACGGCAAACTCCTCTGGGATATCGTCAAATCGCGGCCGAAATCGCTGGTAGTGGTGCTCCTGCTGGTCGTTCTCAACTGCGGACTGTTTTTCGTTATTTCATACCACCAGCAACCGCGACTGCAAGATCTGCGGCAGCAGTGGGCAGAAAAGCGGCGGATTGCCGGCAGCGGCGGAGTGCGTGATGGAGCAACCATTTTCCGGCAGGGGACCAGCGACCTTGCCACCTGGCGGGGGAGAATAGCTCCCAAAAAGGATTTCGCCCGGTTGATCGGCAGCCTTTTCGACTTGGCAGCCAGTAATTCCCTCAAGGTTGGTGGCGTCAGTTACAAACCGGTGCCGGTCAAGGAAGACAACCTGCTTGCCTTTACCATCAGTTTCGGCGTCTCCGGCAAGTATGCCGCAGTGAAAAGCTTCATCGCCGACCTGATGCGTTCCAGGGAGATCATGGCCCTGGACAACATCTCTCTTGCCAGCACAAAATTGACCGAAGAATCCGTTGACATGAGGGTCCAACTCACGGCCTATTTCAAGTCGGAGGGGCCATGAACCGGCAAAAACTGGCCTTGGCCATCCTTCTTGGCGTATTTGCCTGCTCCCTGATTGTCAGTTATTTCCGACTGCCACGCCAGCAGACCGTCGCCAGGTTGACCTATACGCAAGGTTCGCGGGCAGAGGCAAAGCGGCCGGTCGCAGCCTCGCAGCAGGATGACACGAAGCTCCATCTGGAACTGCTAGACCGGGAACAGTCGCGTTTTTCCGGTTTTCGTCGGAACATTTTCAAACCACTATTCCATGAGGAAGTAAAAATACCGACGGGGCTGCCGTCCCATCCTCCTGTTATTCCCCTCCCGCCGCCACCACCACCGCAGCCCGCTCAGTCACCCCAGGCGGTAGTGGAGCCTTCGCCTCTTCAACAGGATATGGCGCGGTTTACGTTCCTCGGTTTCCTGAAAAAAGATGCTCTAAAAATAATTTTCCTCGCCAAGGACAAGGATATTTTTCTTGTCAAGAAGGGTGATAAACTTGCTGGCAAGTACGATGTCACCAATATCACCGACGAGGCACTGACCATCCAGGTGCAGGGGGATGGCGGCGAAATAGTCATACCGCTCACGGAGAACCGGGCGCTCAGTGCTCCGCGCAGGTAAGTTTGCCCCGATCCGGGTGTGCCTTCCGGGTCGACAATTCAAGGAGAGGCTTCTCATGCAATTGTTACGTAAAATATGCCTGTTGTGCTGCCTGTTGTCACTCGTGGGAGGGTGCGCGGCCGGTCGTTCCGCCTTTGTCAAGGGGGAAGAGTTGGAGCAGCAGGGAAAGCTTGATGATGCGCTCCTCAAATACGCCGAAGCTGCCACGGCGAATCCATCCGTTTCGGAATACCGGGTGCGTTTTCTGAAAGCCGGAGTTGAGGCCGCGAAGAAGCATCAGAAGAGTGGTGACGCATTTCTTGCGTTGAAAAATTACGATGAGGCCCTTCGTGAATTCCAAACCGCTTTTACCCTCGATCCGTCACTGCAAATCGCCCGACAGCAGGCCGACCATGTCCTGAAACTGCGAAGTTCCCATGTCTATTACCTTGAAGGCGACGAACTGGAAAAGGGACACAAAGTCCGTGAAGCGCTCCGCTCCTACCAGCGGGCAGTTGACCTCGATGCCGACAATAAGGAGGCACGCGATGGTGTCGAACGTCTGCTTAAAGCCCGTCGCCCCAGGATGGACGGCTTCGAGCTCAATCTCAAGTCCAACAAGCCGATCACCCTCAAGTTCAAGGACGCAAAGATCAAAGAGGTCTTTACCATTCTGTCCCAGCTTTCCGGGATTAATTTTATCTTCGATGAAGGGGTCAAGGATCAGAACGTCAGTGTCTTCCTGGAAAACGCCACGTTTAACCAGACTCTCGACATTCTTCTGAGTATCAACAAGCTAAGCAAGAAGGTTCTCAATGAAACCACCATCATCGTCTATCCCCGGTCGCCGGATAAGGCGAAGCAGTATGAAGAGCTGATGGTGCAGACGTTCTATCTCAACAAGCTGGAGGCGAAAAAGGCGGTCAACCTGATCCGCACCATGCTCCAGGTCAAGAAAATCTACGTGAACGAGGAGATGAACGCCCTGGTTCTCCGCGACACCGCCGACGTGATCGAGGTGGCGCGGAAGATCATCGAGGCCAATGACGTTCCCGATGCGGAAGTGGTACTCGAAGTAGAGGTGGTGGAAATTTCCAAGAGCAAGGCCGACAGTTTTGGTCTCTTGCTGAGCAAGTACAATGTCAGCCTCAACACACTTTCACCGGATAAGGCGACGTTCCTTTCCGACACATTCACCCCGAGTACCACAACTACTATCATTCCTGCAGGCTCAACGACAACACCAACGACACAGTCGACACAAAACAATCTGCTCAACGTCTTCAGTTGGCGTGGCTTCGGCGGGTTCATCACCGTGCCAAACGCTCAGTTCAACTTCGGAAAATCATTGGCCAACGGTGAATCCCTAGCCAACCCCAAACTTCGGGTCAAGAACCGGGAAAAGGCCAAGTTCAACGTCGGCACCCGGGTGCCGATCACCACAACGTCATCACCCACCGGCGGCGGGGTCTCCGTCAACGTCCAGTACGTGGATGTGGGGGTAAAGCTGAATGCCGAACCGACCATCCAGCTGAACAACGACGTCAGCATCAAGCTGAGTCTGGAAGTCAGTTCCATTCTGTCACGCGACAAGATCGGGGACAACACCTCTCTTACCACCGTCGTCACCATCGGTACCCGCAACCTGGACACGGTTCTGAATCTCAAGGACGGGGAGACCAGCATCATCGGCGGCCTCATCCAGGACACCAAGAGCACCAGTAAAAAGAAGATCTCTATACTGGGCGATATCCCGATTCTCGGCTCGCTTTTGGGAAGTACCGACAATACCAACGACAAGACGGAACTGGTGCTTGCCATAACCCCCCGCCTCGTGCGGGGCGTAACCCTCCCGGATGCAGATGTATCCTCGTTCTGGTCCGGCAGGGAAGATGAGCCGGTTGCAGCCAAGCTGTATTCGTCATTCCAGGATTCTGAAACGGACGTTCCCCAAGCGGGAGCAGTACTGCCAGCAGGTGCACAAATGCCGGGAGGTGCGGCTGCGCCATCTCTCCCGGGTAAGGCCATGTCACCTGTACCGGCACCCACGGCTGCGCAAAAAATGCCGGTAACTCCTCCGACCGCACCGGTTCCAACTCCCGAACCGCCACAACGGATCATGCTGAATCTCCTTGCCCCGCCGACGGTCAAAGTTAGCGACCAGTTCCGGGTCGAGATCAAGGTGTCCGATGCAAGGAATCTCTACAACGCTCCCTTTACGCTGGTCTATGACCCGCTCTTCCTGGATTTTGTCGGCATTGAAGAGGGCCCGTTCCTGAAAAGCGACGGCAAGCCTACCCTGTTCAAAACCAGTCTGGACGCGAACGGCGGGCAAGTGGCCGTAACCCTTGGGCGGGTAGGCGATGTGCCCGGTGTTACCGGCTCGGGGACCATCGTCACCGCTCTCTTCAAGGCAAAGAACCAGGGGCCTGCAAGCCTCGGTTTCATCAATGCCAATTTTGCGGCACCCGGCGGGAAACCTCTTGAAACCCTTCCCTACAATACGGCCGTGGAGGTACAATAGCCTGGCGCTACCATGAAGATACCGGGACTGAACAGCCGGGGCCTGAGCCTCATCGAACTGGTGGTGACCGTTTCGATTCTTGCCATACTGGCTGCCCTCGTTCTGCCATCGGCGCAAATGACCAGCAAGAGATTGAAGGAGCTGGAGTTGCGGCGCGAGTTGCGGACCGTCAGGACTGCTCTGGACGATTTCAAGAAAACCTATGACAAGGCGGTGGACGATAAGAAGATCGTCGTGTCCATGAACAAGTCCGGTTATCCTGAGACCCTGAAGCAGATGGTGGAGGGGTATGATTTTGGCGGGGCGATCAATTACAAGAAGAAGTTTCTCCGCAGGATTCCGGTCGATCCGTTCAACCCGCCGAAACCTGGCGAGGAGCCACAATGGGGACTCCGTTCCTATGTGGACCAGCCGGACTCCACAACCTGGGGAGGGGAGGATGTGTATGACATCTATTCCCTCAGCGAAGAGACGGCAATCGACGGGTCTCACTACAAGGACTGGTAATTTCATGACGAAACGGTTACTGAAACGACAGCGCGGTTTCACGCTCATCGAACTGATGATAGTCATGACCATAATCGGCATCCTCGCCGCCATTGCCGTTCCCAATTACCAGCGGAGCCTTATCAGGGCAAGGGAGACGGTTCTCAGTGAAAATCTCTACAATTTCCGCAATACCATCGAGCAGTTCAATGCTGACCAGGGCAAATTCCCCGATTCTCTCCAGGAGATGGTAGACAAGAAATATTTCCGTTCCCTGCCGATAGACCCTTTCACCAAGAAGAGCGATACCTGGGTGACGGTTGCACCGCCGGCTCCGACTGACGGAAGCGAAGTGAAAGGTTCCATTTACGACGTGCACAGCGGCTCAAATCTGGTTGGAACAAATGGTGTTCCGTACAATGAGTGGTAGCACGTGCTGATGTTGCATCGGAGCGCGATTCGGGCTTGTTCCGATCTATGCGATGCTGCAAATGTTTCACGAGGATTGTTAATGATTCAATTGCATAATGTGTTCTTGTCCTATCAGAAGGAAGTCACCGCCCTGCATGGCATCAACCTGCACGTCCCACGCGGCGAATTCGTGTTTCTCACCGGCCCGTCCGGAGCCGGGAAATCGACCCTCCTGAGGCTCCTCTATGCGGCGCTCACTCCCACGCGTGGCCAGGTGGTAATCGACGGCCAGAACGTGACCCGCATGACGCGTTCTCAGATTCCCCATCTGCGCCGCTCCATCGGGGTGGTGTTCCAGGATTTCAAACTTCTGCCTAACCGGACGGTGCTGGAGAATGTCGCCATTACCCTTGAGGTTCTCGGCTGGGGTAAGCAGGACATCAATAAGAAAGTCTTCCACATTCTCAAGCAGATGGGGCTGGAGCACAAAATCAACGCCACCCCTCTCAGACTTTCCGGTGGCGAACAGCAGCGGGTTGCCCTGGCTCGTGCCCTGGTGAACGACCCGAAAATCCTCCTGGCCGACGAACCGACCGGCAATCTTGACGAGGAAAACAAAGATCTCATCCTGAATATCTTCAAGGATGCGAACATCCGTGGAACCACGGTGGTCGTCGCAACTCACGATCGACGGCTCATCGAAAACTCTCACAAGCGAGTAGTTGCCCTTGACAAGGGCAAGATCATGGAGGGGCACGATGTCGCGCAATAAACCGGCAAAGCGGCCCAAGCTCGCCAACGAGGGATTAGTCGGCAGATTGAGATTCTTTATCGACCGGGCTCTTCTCAATATCCGCCAGAATGTCTTCGTCAATCTCGTCACCATCGGAACGATCACCCTAGCTATCCTCATCATTTCCCTGTTCATGCTCGTATTCGTCAACCTGGAAGGGGTGGCGAACGACTGGAGCAAACGGGTACAGGTGACTGCCTACTTCGAGCAGGAACTTGCTCCGCCGGAGCTTGCCGCACTGAAATCCCGGATCCAGGCCATTCCGGGAACGGACCGGGTAACCTATGTCAGCAAGGAGGAGGCGTTCAAGCGGTTTCGCGAGCGACTGAAGGGGCAGGAGCTTCTGCTGGAAGGTATTACCACCGATGTCCTCCCGTCTTCCGTCGAAATCAGCCTGAAAGGCGCCAGCCGAAACAGCGATGCAATTACAGCCTATGTCGCCCGGCTCAAAAAGGTGCCCGGCGTGGCAGAGGTGCAGCATGGCGAGGAATGGGTGCGGCGCTACACGACCTTTATGAATTTCATGCGCCTGACCGGGTTGCTGCTTGGCGGCTTTCTGTTTCTCGCGGTGGTATTCATCGTTTCCAACACGATTAAACTGACTATCTATTCCCGCAAGGAGGAACTGGAGATTCTCAGCCTCGTCGGCGCGACACGATTCTTCATAAAGGCGCCGTTCCTCATCGAAGGTGTCTTGCAGGGAGCGGCCGGCGCCGGACTGGCACTGGTTATCCTGACAGGCTGTTATTATGCCTTTCTCCACAATGCCGGTAATTTTCTCTCCTTCAATCCCGCAGCCGCAGGGTTGGCCTTTCTGCCACCGGTTTACAGTGCCGGACTGTTTGCCAGCGGGGTTCTGCTCGGTTTCATTGGCAGTGCCACGTCCCTTAAACGGTTCATCAGCGTTTGATCATGGTCCGAATCATCATTTTCCTTACAGTATGTGCCTGCTTCTTCTGTGCAGGTCCGCTCCATGCCGATGTCCGTGATGACTTACAAGGGGTGGCAAAGCAGATCAAGGAAAAAAAACTTCTCCTGAAAAAAACCAGGAAGGTTGAAACCCAGGTCAGTTCCGAACTGACCCAGATAGAAAAAAACCTGCACGAAAAGGAGAGCAACCTTGTCTCCCTCGGGCGTGATCTGAAGGGTGTCGAAACGGTCCTTGGTCGTACCCAGCGTGAAATAGAGGTGGCCAGGGGGGAGGCGGAACGCAAGCGGGACCAGATCCGCCGTCGTCTGGTTGCCCTTTACAAAACAGGCGAGATGGGGAGCGCCCGGATGTTTTTCGGCGCGGAATCGCTGCCACAGATGGTTGAGGGACAGCGCTACATGCAGGCCGTGCTGGAGCGGGACAAGCGACTGTTTGCCGAGTATAACCAGAAGATCGACCAACTGAGGCTCCTCAAGATTCGTCTCGAAGGTGATGTCGCCCGCAAGGAGAAGATCAAGGCGTCCATCGAGGTGAAGAAGCACGAGATCGAGGAGGAGAAGAATAAAAAAGCAGAATATCTGACAAAAGTCCGGGAGGAAAAAAAGTCTTACCAGACGTCGATCAAGGAACTGGAGGCAAATGCACGGCGGCTCCAGTCCATGGTGGAAAGGCTTGAAGCGCGTAGCAGAAAAAGTTATACTGCAAAAAAAGATAAAACGGGAATCGGTAGCGGACCGCCCCTCCCGCTCATACCGGACAAGGGATTCGGCGCCCAGAAGGGGCGGCTCCACATGCCGGTCAAAGGGGAAATTGTCGAGGGGTATGGCAGGCACAAACATCCCGAATTCAATTCCTACACGGTCAGCAATGGTGTTTCCATAGCGGCGCCGACGGGGGCCGATATCCACGCGGTGTTTGACGGCCAGATTATCTTTGCCGACTATTTCAAGGGGTATGGCAATATGGTTATCGTCGATCACGGCGGTGGTTTTTTCAGCCTTTATGCCCATACTTCCCGTATCATGAAAAGAGTAGGTACGACCGTTTCACGTAACGAGGTTCTGGCCAGCGTTGGGGATGTCGATTCCTCACGGGGCTCGATGCTCTATTTCGAAATTCGTTATCAGGGTAAGCCGATCGATCCGACCCCCTGGATACGCTAAGCACCATAAGAAAATGGGGAGGCACGATGTCAGTTCGTAACAAGGGTAAAAAGGCAGCCTTGCTGGTTGCCGCGATAACCGTCCTGGCAGTTTTTATCGGCACGGGTGCCCAACGCAGATGTGCGGCGCAGGGAGGTAACGATTACGAGTCCATTGAGCTCTTTACTGATGTGCTCGCCATTGTCAAGAAGAGTTACGTGGAAGAAGTGGACACGAAAAAGCTTATCTACGGCGCGATCAACGGCATGCTCACGTCCCTCGATCCCCATAGTTCCTTCATGCCCCCCGAGATGTACAAGGAGATGAAGATCGAAACCAAGGGTTCCTTTGGCGGGCTGGGGATCGAGATAACCATTAAGGACGGCCTCCTGACGGTAATTTCCCCGATCGAGGATACTCCCGCTTTCAAGGCCGGCATCAAAGCGGGCGATCAGATACTCAAGATCGACGACAAGTTCACCAAGGACATGACCATCATGGATGCGGTCAAGCGGATGCGTGGCCCCAAGGGGACCAAGGTTGTCCTGACCATCTTCCGTGAGGGGCTGGACAAGCCGAAGGAGTTTCCGCTGGTCCGTGATGTCATCCAGGTGAAGAGCGTCAAATACAAAACTCTGGACGACGGTTTCGGTTATGTCCGCGTTGCCCAGTTCCAAGAGAAGACCGATGAGGATCTGTCCAAGGCGCTCAGTGCCTTGCGGCAGGACAATGGCGGGAATCTCCGCGGGTTGGTTCTCGACCTGCGCAACGATCCCGGCGGGTTGCTCGATCAGGCGGTACGGGTTTCGGAGCATTTCATCGACGAAGGGCAGTTGATCGTTTATACCGAGGGACGGGAGAAGGAATCCAAGATGCGGTTCAACTCCCGGAAAGGGGACAAGGAATCGTCCTACCCGATAGTGGTCCTCATCAACAGCGGCAGCGCCAGCGCTTCCGAAATCGTGGCGGGTGCCCTCCAGGATCACAAACGTGCGGTTATCATGGGTACTCAGAGTTTCGGCAAGGGGTCGGTGCAGACCATCATTCCGCTTTCCGACAACTCGGGTCTGCGCCTCACCACTGCCCGTTATTACACCCCTAGCGGTCGTTCGATCCAGGCCAAGGGGATCACCCCCGATATAACGGTGGAGCGGATGGACCTTCCCGCAACCGATAAGAAAGAAGGGGCGCACCTGCGCGAGAAAGACCTGGAAAACCACTTTGAAACGGCTGACGGGAAGGAAGTCCCCACAGAGAAGAAAAAGGAGGAGGGTAAACTCCCCGCCTACAAATCCGATGAACTGATTAAGGGTGACTACCAGATTCTGCGTGCCCTCGATCTCCTGAAGGGATGGGAGATTTTCAAGAAGGTCAGCAAAGCGCCTTAAGCTGCTAATATCACAACGAGAGCGGGAGCGGATACATCTCCCGCTCTCGTTGTGAGACGGAATTGATCTCAGTTACCTATTTTTAGCTTTTACTTAATCTGTAGTTGTAGTATACAGAGACGTTGCATAGTAGCGGATACCGTAGATAGGAAAGACCCAGAATGGCTAGAACAAAAAGCGACAGCAAGGCAAGTGAATCCGTAAAGCTCGATGTTCGCGCGTTCGGTGGGCTGTCTATCTACTACAAAGGTGCCCCGATCACCGTCCTCTGGGAAAGCCAGAAGGCTCGTCTCCTGTTTTGCTATCTGCTGGTGACCTACGATCAATGGGTACACCGAGACAAGCTTATCGAAGTTCTCTGGCCCGGATGCGATGTCAAGGCCGGCGCAAATAACTTCAAGACCACCGTCAGTCGTCTCAGGAAGTCCTTCAGTGGCCCCCAAACCATCAACCCCGTCATTACCCAGGGGGAGGCAGTGCGGATCAACGTCAATGCCATCTCTCTCGATGCGAGCCTGTTCCGTTACAATGCCACCAATGGCATCAAGTTACAGGCCCGGGGAGACCACAAGGCCGCCCGTGACTTTCTTGAAGCCGCCCAGGACCTGTACACGGGCGACTTCCTTCCCGAAGAGCCTTTCAATCCTTTCATCACTGCTGCCAGGAGCGAATTTCACATGTTCTATGTGTCGGTAATTACCTCCTTGGAAAAGGTTTACCAGCAGGAACAGAATTCCGATGCCATGGAAGCGCTTCTTATGCTCAAGAACTCGTTGACACTACACCAAGTCTGACGAGTTCACCTGCTTTCCCGCCGGGAGAACACGGCGCCGCATCTCTGAAAACCTCGACCCGGTTCGGCTGCAACGCCAGACCGGGTTTTTATGCATCCACACCACAAAATTTCCCTTTACCTGCGTTATGAAATAATTCTAAACTGAACGAGTCATAAAATAAGACGTGGAGGATAGTTTTATGGGACTGCGGAATTTTTTCCGGATGCTGGCGATGAGCGCGGTTATCGGTGTCGCGGGGTGTGGTGGCGGCGGTGGTAGTAACAGTGGAGGAGGAACTCCTCCGCCGGCAACCACGTTTACCATCGTAGCGTCAGCAGGTACCGGTGGCAGTATTTCCCCGGTTGGCACCACAACCCTGACGAGCGGCGCAAGTCAGTCCTACATAATTAAAGTCAATGCTGGATACACCATCCAGAATGTCTTGGTCGATGGCGTTTCAGTTGGAGCGGTATCCAATTACACGTTTAGCAATGTCACCGCCAACCATACCATTGCCGCCAGTTTCAGTACGTCATCACCTCCACCAGCAACTACGTTCACTATTGTAGCGTCAGCAGGTATCGGTGGCAGTATTTCCCCGGTAGGTACGACAACCCTGACGAGCGGCGCAAGTCAGTCCTACACCATTACACCCCAAAATGGATTTACCATCCAGAACGTCTTGGTCGATGGTGTTTCGGTCGGTGCGGTGCCTACGTACACGTTCAGCAATGTCATCGCCTTCCACACCATTTCAGCAAGTTTTGCGCCCAGCACTTTTACCGTAACGTTGGCTGCGTCGAAGAATATCGCACTGAACGATAATAATGACACTGTCAATTTGTCAGCAACCATCTCTCCTGCGGTTCCCAACGGGACTGCCGTTGCGTTCACCGCGCCCAGCGGTACAACCATCAGTAATGTAACCCTTACTTCGGGGAATGTCGCAACGGCTGTGGCCAGATCAACGACGCACGCTTCTGTCAGCATTACCGCTTCCTCTGCGGGTGCCAATGGGAGCGTAATTGTAAAGTTCATTCCCCAGCCGGCGAGTGCCGACGTGTTCATCGCCCTTGACAGTGCAATAACGAAACTTGATTCCTTGAATTTGAAATTTGTTAATGACGCAGGTGCTACCTACTCGAGTGCCGCCAGTTTGAATCAGCTACTGGCAGATACCGGTTCCCTCCTTACAGCGGGCCCTGGAGTCTCAGATCCGGCCAATACGATCACGATTGGTGTTGCTAGTGCTGCAGGATTTTCTACGGTCGCAAACACACCAATAATTCAGCTGACGTACACTGGCATAACGTCGGGTATTCCTGGTTTCCGGGTCGCTTCAGTCGTCAGTGCTTCGACATTCCCGAGTGTCCCGCTCACGCTGTCCACTTCCAATTTTGTCGTAACCGTTATCTATAAGGACAGTGGCGGGAATTCTCTCTAGTGGTAATCAGATAGGTTACAAAATAGGCCGGGAAGTGCCCCGGCCTTGAAACGGAGGATACTTTTATGGGACTGCGGAATCTCTTCCGGTTGCTGACGATTGGCGCGGTTATCGGCGTTGCGGGTTGCGGTGGAGGCGGTGGAGGCGGAACGACTACACCCCCGGTGACGCAGACGGTGTCACTGGTGGCGTCGAAGACCGTCGCATTGAACGTTCCCACCAACGACAGTATCTCTCTGATTGCTACCGTTTCACCGGTAGTTGCAGATGGCACCACCGTTACGTTTCTGGTATCCAGTGGGACCGCCACGGTAACACCGCTTTCTGCAACAACGGTGGGGAGCACGGCGACGGCTGTAGTCACATCGGCAACAGCCGGTTCGGTGACGGTTACTGCATCCACGGGGCATGGGACTGGAAGCGCTACCATGAAGTTCATTCCCCAGCCGGCGAGTGCCGACGTGTTCATCGCCCTTGACAGTGCAATAACGAAACTGGACTCCTTGAATTTGAAATTTGTTAATGACCAAGGTGCTACCTATACGAGTGCCGCTAAATTGAATCAGCTGCTGGCAGATTCCGGCTCCCTCCTTACAGCGGGCCCTGGAGTCTCAGACCCGGCCAATACGATCACGATTGGTGTCGCTAGTGCTGGAGGATTTACTACGGTTGCAAATACACCAATAATTCAGCTGACGTACAGTATAACGTCGGGTATTCCTGGCTTCCGGGTCGGTTCAGTTGTCAGTGCTTCGACATTCCCGAGTGTCCCGCTCACGCTGTCCACTTCCAATTTTATCGTAACCGTTATCTATAGGGACAGTGGCGGGAATCCACTCTAGTAGTAATCAGATAGGTTACAAAAATAGGCCGGGAAGTGCCCGGCCTATTTTTGTAGTAAATCCTGTATTCTCTTCGAGTAGGGGAGATTCAGTTATTCATAATCCTGAGTCTTGGGCGGCAAAGCTTTTTGTGATGTCTGGCAAAAAAAGTGTTGACTCCCGAGAGCTGTTTTGTTATAAAAAAAAGCTCGTTGAGCGGGAATAACTCAGTGGTAGAGTGCGACCTTGCCAAGGTCGAAGTCGCGGGTTCGAATCCCGTTTCCCGCTCCAAAAAAGCTAAATAGTTTCAGTTGGATGTAGCTGAAACGTAGAAACTGTGCCCGGTACTGTATCTAAGTACCGGGTTTTTACTTTTCCGGGGCGAAATGAAGTCCTGGCCGAAGTATTCGAAGATGTTCTCTGCATCATCTTCCAGCCCCTCCACGTAGTTTCCGTAGACCTCAAACACCATCTGTTTTGATGCATGCCCCATAAGACCGAACAGGCGTAGCGGATTGATCCCGATTGTCAGGCTCCAGGCCGCGAATGAATGCCGTGCTGAATAGGAAGTCATGGGAGCTATTCCGGCTTGATCCACTCCCTTTTTCCAGACCTTGGCAAAGTCGGTGCTGTTGAGCCTGGTTCCCCTCGGTGTTGTGACCAGGTAAGGGGAGCTTGTCCGATCTTTGAGAATGTCGAGCCGTTCCCTGATGGCCTCGGTAATGAAGATTTGCCGCTTTCTAAAGGCAGTCTTCATGCTCGCTTTCTCTTCGCCCAGGACATAGGATTTGTTGAGGTTGATATATTCCCCGTCTATATCCTCTTGCCGAATTCCGGCCAGTTCCGAAGGGATCATTCCCGTCAGGATCATAAGTTCCGCTATGGGGCGGTAATGCTCTTCCAGGTTGTCAATGAACTTGAGCCAGTCATGGAACCTTATGACCGTATGCTCTTTCTTCTCGGTTTTCGGCAGCTTCTTGTGCAGGTTGTCAAAGGGGCTCTTGATAACCCAACGGTGTTGATCGCAGGCGTCATTCCAAATGGCCCGGAAAGGAATCAGCAGATTGATCTTCCGTGACCGTGACAGCGGCTTTCCCTTGTTTGCTCCCCTGGTGCATTTCAGTGACTCGGTGAACTTGAACAGCTCATGGCCGCTGATCTGGTGGAAGGTCATGTTCCGGAAGTAGGGGAGTATCTTGGTTGTGATCGCCTCTTTGTAATCCCGGTGCTTGGTCGGTGAGCCAAAGGTGGGGAAGATGGTCTTCATCCATTCGTTTGTGTACTCTCCAAATCTTACCTGATGCGGTTCCGGCCGATACTCCCTGCCTTCCAGGTTGGTAAAGAACGCCTTTTCCTGTTTGGTTGCCCCTGGGAACGCTTCGGCAAACTTGAAGGTTCCCTCTTCGATCCGCTCCATGATCCGGTTGAGGAAGTCGCGGACTCTTCTTTCATTGGCGTTGGTGTCATCCAATTCCGTTGAACGGATGATCCTACGACCAAAGTAATAGAAGTCCACATAGAGCTTTTTCGAATCCTTGCGCCGTTTGACGCTGCCGATTTCTTTTACTGGTGTTTCTAGGGCGAGATTGCCCTTTCTGCTTCTCATTGTGTCACCTCGTGACGTTACCCCTCCCTTCAGTGTGTCTTAGTCCGAGGGAGAGCATAGCGCCATTACATTTCATTATCAATAGTCAAGGTTGATGACCGGCGCAGCGCTTCGCGCTAAAGGCAAAGGCGGGTTGTTGACCGTGGCTTCGCCACGCTGAAAATCTTGCGCCGTGTCATCCAATAGTGGAGCAGGGGAGGCGGCATTATCGGCACTGTTCGACATGGGCCGGTTGTTGAAGAAAAGGTCGTCCTGCCAACGGAAGCGGAGTATTCGGCCCAGGCGGAAGTAATGGACGCCTTCCAGGATGGCACCGGACTTCATCCAGCCGAAGACGGTGGTGCGGGAAACCTGCAACCGTTCCGCGAACTGGTCAACGGTGAGACAGAGGGGATCACTGTTCATCTTTGTCCCCTTCCTCCTGCATGATGGTGCCGAGCTTGATAGCCCGTTTCAGAAACTCTTTTTCGAAGTCCCTTCCTTTCCAGTGGTCAATGAGGTGTTTGCCGAGCTTAAGGATTGCTTCTTGATAGGTCCTTGCGTTCACTCGTGCCGCAAACGAAGGGAGGCATCCGGCTATATGGAAGACATACCATCCCACGGAGGTTGAAGAGTATCCCTTGTACATCCTCTTTATGATCAAGGCTTCGCCTAGTCTGTTTATCCGAACATCATCCCACCACGGGTGAACGGTTCGTCGTTCCGCCTTCTCATTGTCAGGAAGACGTAGGGAAAACCAACTCCCGGTGAGATATTTCCATATGCCGCCCAATTTCGCCCCGAGATCATCCATTGTATTTACACCAAACTGACGGAGGGCAGTCCGGCGCAACTGGAACTCTACCCGCCAGATGTCTTGAAAAGTGGTATCGTCCCAGAACTCAGGAGCACCGAACCAGAGCTTTGTCCCTTTTTTGAGGACTTCATTCCCTTTGTTGTAGATTCTGAGCCTGATTGGTGCGTTGGAGTCGCCCAAATAGTAGGTTCCGAGAACATCTTCGTTGAAGTAAAAGGTAGTTTCACGGCTACGGGAGACTCTGTGATTTTGCAGGAATTCGAGACTTAAGCCGCCGGGTATTTTGAAGTCAACGGAGAGATCGCAGCGGCTCGGTTGGATGGCTTTGATTATGCCGCCGTAGTGGGAGAGATCATCTTCCAGAAGCTCTAGCGCGGTAGAAAGACCGGATTTCCAAAGCATCTCGGAATTGATTGAGACATAGACATTTGGCATGTCCGTGAACTCTTCCGACTTGGCAATAAATATGTGATATTCGGGGAACTGTAGATGGTAGCGGTAATTGCGCTTGCCGCTGGGGAGGTGGAGGAAGTCCCGGCCACTGGTAGCCTGGTCAAGGATGCCGTCTGTTCCTTGGGCTTCTTCCTTTTTCTGGTCCAATTGTTGGGAGGTTTTCTCCCAGTTACCCATCCAGGCAACATAAAAGCCCAAATCAAGGGAATCTATACCGGATAGAAGGTACTTGGAATTTTCTGCTACTGGGTTTTGCGCATGGCGTGTTACAGACTCCGCCATGCTCTCCGAAGCAACCGGCTTCGCTACCACGGAACCGGCCGAGCCGGAAACCGCGGCAGTTCCGCCGGGTGCTTCAGGGACGCAAAGGGATTCAGTTTGCTCGGGCTGAGGTGAATGTTCCGGGGAAATGGTGCGTGACTTTTTCATGGTGCCTCCTAAGGATTTGAATTTTCCTCAGGGTTCCATGAAGTCGGGGAAAGTACCCGGACAGTACTTCTACTTTTTTTTGTCCGGGTCTAATAGTTTTTGCCAGGGTTCACGCTTCCGTTGGATAGCTTTGGCAAATGATTCGGGGCTGTCGGGGAGGTCTGTGTCAATCTGTTTGCCTTGAGCATCCTGGGCGACGGCATCGAATAACGCGCGAATCTGTGGTTCTGTCAGAGGTTGTTTAATTCCATTTGCCATGAAAGAAATTAGCCCAGCCTGGAAAACTTTCATCTTGTGTCGAGATAGTTTCTTTGGTTTGAAAGGTTTACGGGCCGTTTCAAGGAGTCGTTCATAAGAGGTTGATTTATTATTGAAACGAAGGTCCTGTATTTGTTTCCCAATAGAGGGATCATGAAGCAAAAGAGGATCAATGCTTAAGAGCTTTTCAATTGCTGCAATGTCGCCTCTCCTGGCATTGCGATATAGACGGGTTGGCGACATTTGAAAAAACAGGAAACAAGGGCACATCACAAGAAGGAAAAAACTGATTGCCAGTTCATTTTCTTCTGTGAATCGTAAGAAATCCGCATTTGTTTCTTGATCGAATGGAACACCAGAGAAGTCCTCTTGCAGTCCCTTAAAGGATTTTGAGTGCATATCACGAAGGACTTGCTGAGCGTTTTCAACTTCTGTTTGTGAAAATTCGATTTTCTTGTCGGGGTTTTGTTCAAGGGTTTCCTGGAGGGCATGGAATCCCCCTACAAGGGAAAGAGCATCTTTACCAAAATCAGAAAATCTGCTTACAAGCTCCACGAAAGCTATTTCAGATTTTGAGTGCGAACAGTACATCTTAAACCATGAAGGGAGATGTGGAAGGGGAAATTGAAAATTATAAACACGGCGTTCTTTTATATGTCCCATTGCTTCGTGCATATCCCTTGCAAAAGCAGCGGTATTGGTAGCGAAAAGTCCAATAAAGAAGCTTTTATCTTGTGCCCACTTTTCAATTTCAAGCATGGAACCTCACCGGTATTTATATTGACGGCTTTTAACCAATGGTTTACAACATGGTCTAAGTTAGCAAATTATGGTTTCAAGGTAAACAGAAGGGATGTGTTTTTAGCTCCCGTGTTACTGAAACGGGGGAGCGATCAACCAAATGGAAAGAGAATGAAAAAGTATCCTATATAGGATGCCGGTATCCTATATAGGATACATGCATCTCATATAGGATACTTAGAGGTGCAACTCAATCATATGTTGGATTGATAAAATGATAAATTTGAAAATCATAAATTGGAATGATGATAACGCTTGGACAGATTGGTCTGGTCATGCGAGGGTTCAACTCGTGGCTCGTCTGAAGGAATATGGTGGTTTGCCTCTTACTAAGACAAAACGACTCGTGCGGCAAATACTTGAACGCGAATGCATTACAATACAACTACCCAAAATTGAAGGGGCTGAAGGCATTCGCCACGTACTAGAATCGCTTGGGGCAGAGGTGTTGTTGGAAGAAAATGTGGTAGAGCGCCATTATTGCTGTAATCGATTCCAAGACAGCGTCATTGAGGGCAAGTTTCAGCATAGTAATGAACCTGACGAAACAGAGTGGTTCATGCCGGAATGGCTTCACATCTATTACTGCCCATTTTGTGGTGAATCGATCAGGGGTAAAGGTTTCGGCAGCTATGATCAGGAGCGAGATAAAGCCACAATCCAACAAGACCACTAGACCTGACCGATAAAGCCGTCAGGTCAGCGGCCGAACCGTTGGGCACCGGATACCAATGAAAGAACAAAATGAAAGATAATAGTATTTTTAGCAGATTTAGACTGATAGCGTTTAGTGCTTTTTTTGGAATAGTTGGAGTTCCAATATATGCGTGGTCCGTATTTTGTTTTCTGGGTGGCCCCTGCGGAAGCATAGGAGAAAGAGATTCCATATTGATCGGAGCTATTTTTGCTACTTTTGGGAGTGGTTGCTTTTTAGCATGTATTCACTTTGTCAAGAAAAGCAGAGCTGAAATATTCTCAATGTGCTGTCATTATGGAATTAGCCTGATTGTCGGACTATCTGGGGCCTTATATCTACTCATACCGACATTGCTATTTATAAATCGATCATTCATTAATGACTATAAGCATTACAGAATTATCATAGTCTTTATAACACTGAGTGTTGTGTGCTGCTGGTCTTCTTATAAATTGGCGTCTAATGGCAGAAGAATATTTATAAATTCATGGCATAAAGATCGCCCAACACCGGCGTAGACACTGTCGCGGCAAACAACGCCGCGCAGGTCACGCCGTGACACGTTAGCTTAAAGGAAAATATGATGGCTTGTGTGTTCCGAGTTTTTGGCGACAATCTTGAAATTGATGCTCTCCTGGAAAAACTGAATATGGAGCCTTACCGTCTGTGGCGCAAAGGCGAACCACGAAACTGGAGATTCCCTGAGGGAAAGAAAAGTGAATGTTCGGGAGCATGTTTCACCGCCAGTGACGCAGAGATGTGGGAATTTCCCATCCAAGTAGAAGAGACAACTGAATTCTTGAAGATGCATGAGAAAGACATTAAAACTATTGTCGCTTTTCCTAATGCTGAAGCAGCATTGGATTTCGGCATAGAGTTAAAAAGAGACTTTCTAAACTGCGACTACTTACCTCCTGAGCTTTTACGACTCGCAGGGAATCTCGGAATTGGGATTGAACTCTCGCATTATGCGCCGACTGAAGAAGAGGACCAAATAGAGGAACAGAGCTAACAACGTGGCGGCACACAGGCGCTGACGCGCTGGTGCGCCCCGCCACCGTTAACTGTACCCATACTGTCACCAGGATTAATTGATTACGTCGAATTTTGACGTACTTAAACGGACTAAAGACACACCGAAGAATGATGTAACTGTTATTAATTTATTGAATTTCTTTGTGTTTGAGTGTATATCTCTTTTTGCCTATGGGCCTTCGAATCCCGTTTCCCGCTCCAGATAACTACAAGGAATCCTTCGGGATTCCTTTTTTATTGCCCCGACTTTCACCAAAACTTTCACTAAAAAGTTTTTAATGGGAGTGCGGGGTTTCTCGTTTCTTCGCTAATGCCTTGGTGAAAGCCAGGTTGAACCATCATGCCAGGATAAGCCAGGAGGTGGGCAGGTTGCTTTGCCTTTCTCTCCACGAAGTCCCTGCCGAAGTATTCCAGGATCAGCCAGAAATCCCCTTCCAGCCCTTCGATGTAATCCCCGTAGACCTCATAGACCATCTTCTTCGATCCATGCCCCATGAGCCTGACCAGCCGGTTAGGATCGATCCGCAAGGTTAACGCCCAGGCCGCGAAGGAATGGCGCAGGGAGTAGGGTACTTTATCGGTGATCCCGCTGGCCCTGGCAGCTTTGGCCCAGACATCCTTGAGGAAGTTGGCAGGTCTGAAGATCGATCCGTTCTCGGTGGTGACGAGCAGTTCCCCGGTGCTTCTCTCTTGGAGGATGTCGAGCCGCTTGCGGATCGCCTGGGTGATGGGGATTTTTCTGATCCGGTAGACGGTCTTCGGCGTGTCGTGTTCTTTTCCCCTCACAATGGTATGTTGCACCAGGATGTAATCGGGTCGGATGTCGCTTTTCCTGAGGCCTGCAATCTCCGAATTAATCATCCCGGTAAGGATCATCAATTCCACCACCGGCTGGTACCAGGGATCAACTTCTTTGAGGAATGCCAGCCACTCATGGAAGCGGAACCCCTCCCGGCGTTTGGCCGGAGCTTTGGGAAGGTGCTTCTTGAGATTGCCGAAGGGGTTATGGAGCACCCAGCGGAACTGGTCACAGGCATCATTCCAGATGGTGCGAAGGGGAATGAGGATGTTCTTTGCCCTGGCCTTGGAAAGCGGTTGCCCCTTCTTTGCCCCTTTCTTCCACTTCATGGAGTTGATGAACTTTTGCAACTCCACTCCGCTGATCTGGAAGAAGGTCATCTCCTTGAAGTACGGCACCAGCCAGTAATCGATTATCAGCCGGTAATCGTCCTTCTTCGTCCCTTCGGGGTAGTGCTTCCAGACGTTTTGATACCACTCATGGACGTAGTTCCCGAAGATGATGTCTCTCGGTTCCGGTGCATACTGCCACCCCTCCAGCTTGGCGAAGTAGGCCTTTTCCGCTTCCGGTGCGCCGGGGAATGCTTCGGCAAAGATGAGCTTTCCCGCATCCCGCCTCTCGATGATCCGATCCAGCCAGAGCCGGACTTTTTCCCGGTTCTTCCCGGTGTCGTTCAGTCCGGTGGTCTTCTCCACGCGCCGGTTGAAGTAGTAGAAGAGGATATACAGCTTCCGTGAGCCAGGTTTCCTGATGATGGTTCCCTGTTTCTTCTCCTCGTTGTCAAAGAGCAATACATCCAGGTGGTGGTTAGTGCGCTTCATGGTGTTCTCCATTCCGCTGTCCACATTCCCACCTGCCATAGTCCGAAGAAAACATAACACAATTCAAAACGCATTTCAGTACTCCCAATTGATGGGGTTGGATTTTTGTTGCCGGATCGGTACGGGAGAAGGCTTGACCGGTTTAGCCTCTGTCGATCCCTCCAGAAGTTCGCTGATCATTTCCGCACTCCAGATAAAACGGAGGATTCGCCCCCGCTTGAAGTAATGCCTTCCTTGCGCGAGGATTCCTTTCTGCATCCAGGTGAAGAGGGTGGCCCTAGATACCTGGAGCCGTTCGGAAAGTTGCTCCACGGTCAGGATTTCGCAGGAAGAAAGGGGATCGTTCATGGCAGCCTCTCATTGATTACCCGATTGAAAGCCGCTTCTTCCGCATCCTCTTCCATGAGCCGTCCATCCTGGAGTAATCGCCCAAGATATTCCCGGTACTGTCCCAATTCCTGGGGGGTTAACGATTTAAGGGAAGTCTCTCTGTCATATTCGCACATAAGACCCCCTCAGAACGGCAGATCATCGGAAGAGTTATCAGGATGGGCCGCATCCACGTCCTCTTCGAAGTCGATCCGCTTCATGGGTTTCTCCAGGGCATGGAGGAACCGTTCGGAAAGTTCCTTAGGTACCCCCTTGGTGGCGCGGATTATGCCCCGCTTGTCCCGCCATACCCTTGATCTTCTCGGTGCCGGTATGGAGAACCCGAAATCAGTAACCTTGCCGCCGCTGTTCTCTATGTCCCAATAGAACTCACGCTTGACCTTTCTAAATGCTTCACGCCTGTTTTCACCGGCAAAGCGAAGCTTTAGGGGGCGTATCTGAGCCAGAAGGTTTTGCGTCATCCCATAGCGTTTGCCTTCGATGGGGCAATGCCCCTTGCTCATGTATTTGAGCATGTACTTTGCCGCGTGTTCCTGGTTTGTGATCCTCTTGACGTTGACGCTGTTTGCCGCCTGACCCCAGATTTTGACAAGCCATTGAACGGGAATGAAGGGTTGATCCACCAGGAGGTGGAAGTGAATGTTCTTGGTGTTCAATTCCTGTATTTCGGCTGTCCAGATGTAGCTGAGTTCGTCCTTTGCCGTTTCCGCCTTTTCTGCTTTCCGGTCATACTTCTTTTTGACCGTATTGAGGAACCGCTTGAACTTCTCCTTGGCCCACGACTGATCCACGTGGCCCGCTTCATCAAGTTGGGACTGTTTCGGATCAAAGGTCAGGGTGATGAACAGGCGAAAGGTAGTCAAGCCACTCTCCACAGCACGCCTGATCGTCTTTCGTGCCTGTCTGGTGAACTCCTGGGAGATGATCCGTTCTTTCTTCCTGGGGAGTGATCGACGACCCGTCCGGAAAAAGCCGCCGGTGATCTCGCCACTGGGAAAGATGTTGATACAGGCACCTCGACTCGAAGAGCTTTCCACTTCCCATTTTTTGAGAAGGTTTTTGGCCTCTTCTGTCAGACTTATCGAACTATTATTAAATTCAAGAGGCGGAGGCGGGAAGTAGCTTTCCAGACCGGGGAGGGTAGGTTGATGTTCCGGTAGGTTTTCCGGTTCCGGCGGACTGGCAGTGGTACCAGCCGAGCTGGAAACCACAGCCAGTCCGTCCGGCGATCCAGGATCATGAGGGGTGATTGTTTCAGTTTGGGAAGGTTGGTCGGTAGGTGCTTCTTTGGTGTCCATAGTGCCTCCTGAGGGTATAAATTTTCCTCAGGATGCAACGAGGTCAGGAAAGGGGCTCGGACACGGAATTCACATATTTTTGTCCGAGGGTAATAACTGTCGCCACAGGTTCCGGTCTGGGGATAGAGCACGCGCCAATGCGTCGTAGTTTTCGGGAAGGTCGTCAAGGAGCTTGTTCTTGCTGTCCTGGTCAAATGCATGGACAAGTTCAAACAAATCTTGTGGGGTAAGAGGTTTTGTCGTCAGGTGTGATATGGCGGAGATCAAGCCGACCTGGGAGAGAAGGATGTTTTTGCTGGAGTCGCTTCCCTTCGGGGACTTGGTTGCGGCATCCAGAAGTTTCCGGTATTTGCTTGATGAATGCTTGAAACGATAGTCAATTATCTGTTTGCCGATAGCTGGATCGTGCAGCATGAGCTGATCTAAACAGAGAAGTTTTTCCAAAGCATCAAAATCTCCTTGTCTGGCCTTACGATATAAGGCAGTAGGTGACATTCGATAGAGTGCCCAGCAGGGAACCGCCACAAAAAGGTAAAAACCAAGCTCCAGCGGATTTTTCTCAATAAGCTTGCTCATCCTCCTTTTAGCAGCCTGTTTGATGGATACGTTATTGAATTCATCCTCTAGCTCTTTTTCTGATGCTGAAAGCATGGTTTGTAGGAATTTTACGGATGCATCCAATTCATTTTGTGTTGGTTGAGTGGAGATGGAATTTCCCCGCTTCTTCTTTTTCGCTTCTTCGCTGAGCCCGGAAAAGAAATCGACAATATTTCTGCCAAAGACCGCAGCCCAGATGTCTTTAACCTGTTGGACGGTTTTTCTATGGGAACGATACATGGCAAACCAAGAGGGAAGGTGGGGCGGGGAGAACTTTTGACTGGCAAAGCGCCGAAGCTTGATGGTCTTAAACTCTTCAGCCATACCCTGGACAGTAGAAACCAGATGAGCAGCAAATATCTTGATGATGTCTGGCTTGTCCTTCGCCCATTTTCGCAGTTCTTTCATGGATACCCCTAGGAAAATGTTGACTAGATTTAATCAAGGGTTTACAACATGTCGTAAGTTAGCAAATGGATTCTAGGTAAACAGATGGGATGTATGCTGGGATTGGAACACCTGAGTTACCGAAACGGGGATTGAAAAAAAGTCTTCGAGCCCCTTACTTTTATCTACCTGAATATGACTATAACCATTTGTTTAATCAATAGAAAATTTATATGAGTGACGACTACAAGAATAAACTTTATGAAGTATACTCGGCAGAACGAGAGAAACTCGATGCTGCTTCCATCGAAGCGGCAGGTAGATATGATAAAGCTGTCCTAGCGATTAGTACGGGGGCCTTGGCGCTTTCAGTTACATTCATTGAAAAAATTGCATCAAATCCTCAATTTTGGACACTATTTCTTCTCGTTCTAGGCTGGGTTCTACTCCTAGCAGCTATCATTTTTCAATTATGTGCACTTTCTTCAAGCCATAACTCAACACGCGATCAAATCAGCATTTTAGATCAGCAGTATGCCAAGTATTTTTTAGCTGAAGACCCAGCCAAACTAGTTGAGGCAGGGATGAAAGAACCAGCCACAACTAATCAGTATGTTGACCTAACTAACAAATATAATAGCTGGTCACAGATCACATTATATGTTGGCATAACTTGTATCCTTGCATTTTCATCCATCAACATTTTCCTAAAAAAGGAGATAGATGTCGCAGCAAAGTCTTCAGCCCTAAAGCCAACAGAAAAGAGCGAAAATGGAATTAAAGGAAGCTATACGCTACCAGTGAACCAACTGCCCCCACCTCCGCCGAAGAAAGGTAAGTAATCAAACTAAGATCAAAACCTTAAAAGGAGACAGACATGGCAGTTAAGTCTACGCCTACACCACCAACGTCGACAAAAAAGACAGTAATCAGAGGAAGCTATACGCCGCCAGTGAACAAGCTTCCCCCACCTCCGCCTAAGAAAGGCAAGTAATCAAACTAATATCATATCCTTAAGAGGAGTCAGATATGGCAGTTAAGCCTACACCTACACCCCCAACGTCGACAAAAAAGACAGTAATCAAGAATACTTATACGCCGCCAGTGAACAAGCTTCCCCCACCTCCGCCGAAAAAAGGCAAGTGATCAAACCGTTTGTTGGCCTAATATTGATGTTATTTACAATAGATCATGCAATAAGCTCAGAAAATAACAATAAATGTGTGACTTGGTAAAATTTATATTTAGGATATGTCAATGAAATTTTCAGAGTTTTTTCGTCTAAATAGAACACAACCTTTTCTGGACTTCGTTGATGTACCCTTAGACACCGATATAAACGTGTTCTTGGAACCAGTAGCAATAAAAAAACTGGAGTCACCTTGGGGAAATGAACTTGCATCTCTATTACAAACTTTTTTTGAGACGGTGCTGCGACTTATAAATAAGGGAGAACACCATAAAGCACAAGTGTATCTATCCTCTCTGAATGAAAGAAATGAGTTTCATTTGGGATATTCCAGTGGAAGATCAAGAGGACATGGTTTTGGTAAAGAGTCTGCAAAAAGTGTTTGGGGCGCACTGACAAAAAGCAATGCCAGCGTAACTGGACTCCTAAGAGACTTGGAAGATGCTGCATTGCTTATCCCTGGAATCGGTACTGATATGATTTCAGACGCTGTATGCAACATTCTACGTGGCCCCTTGATTAAATACACACAAGATATGTGTATTTATTATGGCGTTCCATTAACACCCGGTGTCGCATCAGGCCCAATTTGGAATCCTGGTAAAGAGGAGTGGGAAGAAACATTACTACAATTACCTATGACTACCTTTGGCAAGGTAATTTTAGTTCCAAAAATACTCGTGCGGCATCGTTTGTGTTTCCAATCTGATGAATATTACAGACATTATATCCTACCCGAAATGCAAGAGGAGCATTTACACGCACATTCTTCCTTGGTTGAAGTTTTGAACAGTGGTGAAAAAAGAGTTACTAAGAAGGCACTTATTGGAAAGTATGGAAGCGATAAACTTGCTGTTGTAAGGGAAACTATCGCTAGACCACATATTCTTGATGAATATAGACAAGAAAAGGCTAATTCACCATCCATACCACTAACACAAGAGCAATTTTCAGAGTTAGAAGGAATTGAGTTACCAGACGTAGAAGGCTTATTGGCGACCCTGACTCAGTTACCAGTTGGAAATGATTCTGCTTCTAAATATGAAGACTTAATAGAAAAAATATTTTCTGTTATATTTTATCCCTCTTTATGTAATCCAAAGAAACAAGATAAAATCCACAATGGTAGAAAGCGAATTGATATAACTTATACGAATGAGGCTAAAAGCGGTTTTTTTTATTGGCTGGCGTTACATTACCCATGCCCTTTGATCTTTATTGAATGTAAAAATTATGGAAAAGAAGTCGGGAATCCAGAAATTGACCAATTAGCTGGTAGATTTTCACCAAGCAGAGGCAAAGTAGGAATGCTTGTTTGTCGTTCCATAGAAAATAAGAAACTTTTACATCAAAGATGCATAGATACTGCTAAAGACGGAAGGGGATATATGCTTGTACTCGACGATCAAGATATAATAGCCCTAGCGAGAGAAAATCAAAATTCTGAAGGTAGCCAGTTATTTAAGCTATTACATAATCAATGGGAGCAACTAATAAAGTGAGGACAAATATTTATTTCATTACGAGCTATCTCATAAGGAGGATAAGTACTTTCACCCAGCTTTCACCAAACGGCTTGACTTTGACTAGCTTTTGCTGGATTATCTTGGACTATGGCTGGTGGGTTATGTAGGTACAGCTACTTGAAATAATTGATAATTTAGCTTTTGTGGATTCTTCAAAAGCAGCTTTCGAATCCCGTTTCCCGCTCCAAAAAATTATTAAGGACTTAACCGATACCGGTTAAGTCCTTTTTTATTGTTTTGAAGTTTGTGTTCCCCATCAGAATATAGGGCGAAAAATTGGCTACGGTTCTGCATTAAGGTATTGCTACAAAACCTTGGGCATGTACGGAGTATTTCGCGTGTGCTATTAAACTGGAAAGGTGAGTGGCTGACCTGCTATGATAAAAATCGGGCACATGGTCTTTGCAACTCTGCGCACGGCGACATTTGTTGCATCTATTGGAGCGGCTACCGTCAGTTGTGAAAACTGCTGTCGCCGATGACGGTGCTGCAGAACGCCGAAAACAGGCTCTGTTTTGATTCAGAATACAGGGAGTGATGTCTAGCATGAAACTTACTACTGCACGCATCGTACAATATTTATTCCTGGCGCTGTTCCTCATACTGTTCGTTCAAACCGAGTACCGCGGTCAGGATGAGATCAACGCGGCGGTGAACTCTTTTTTTCGGGTTGATCCTCTGGTGCTGTTCAGCTACCTGTTGGCTGCCAAATCCTGGACACACCTGCTTCTGCCCGCGGCGCTAATGACGCTGGCAACGCTGCTGCTTGGACGTTTCTTTTGCGGCTGGATCTGCCCGTTGGGGACGACCCTTGATCTGGTGACGTCCCGGATTCGCAAGACCGCCCCGGTTGCCGCACTCAAGGGAAGCCTGAAATACTGGCTGCTCGTGCCGATACTTGCGGCGGCCCTGTTAAACCTGAATCTTGCCGGACTTCTGGACCCTTTTGCCATCCTGCTGAGGGGGTTGACCTTCTTCTTCTACCCGCTTCTGGGGCTCTTTGCTCGAAAGGGGTGGGTGGAACTCTACCACCTGATCGGCGAACGTCGCGATGTGCTTGCCCCGGCCTGGAACCTGGTGCACTCCAGCATCCTTCCCTTCCGCGAGACTCTCTACCCGCTGGCATTCCTATCGACGGTAATCCTGGTGGGCATCATATATCTGGAACGATACGAGGAGCGCAACTGGTGCCGCAATCTCTGCCCGTTGGGCACTCTCCTTGGATGGCTGGGACGTTTTTCCCTGTTCAAGCGTGTACCAGGCGGTTTATGCGCCGATTGCGGGAAATGCCGCGAACTCTGCCCGACAACTTTTGACCGGGACATTCTGGCCAAGGAGGAATGTATTCTTTGCCTGGAATGTCAGGTGCGTTGCCCGCATCAACGTATTAGATTCCTGGCTGTTGCACCAAACCGCGGGATGGGGCCGTTGTTGCCGGAGCGGAGGGTGCTGCTGGGGGGGGTGGCGGCGGGTATGTTGCTGGCGATTCCTGCCCGTTTCCGCCCGCCGGAGAAACAATCACGCCTGCTGCGTCCTCCCGGCGTACGCAGTGAGGACGAGTTCCTAGAAAAATGCGTCCGCTGCGGAGAGTGTATGAAAGTCTGCCTGAAGAATGCACTTTACCCGGCGGCCTTCCAGGCCGGAATTGAAGGTATCTATACGCCACTGGTCATCCCGCGCCTGGGATATTGCGAGTACAACTGCACTCTGTGCGGCCAGGTCTGTCCCACCGGGGCAATACCGCGCTTGCCGGTGGAACAGAAGCGACGCGAGGTGATTGGCAAGGCGGTCCTTGATAAAAACCACTGCCTGCCGTTTGCGAAACGCGTCGACTGCATTGTCTGCGAGGAGCATTGCCCCATCCCCAGCAAAGCCATCCGCTCACGGGAAGTTGAAACCGTCGGTCTGGACGGTATTCGCAAAAAAGTCAAGGAGCCCTATGTTGTGGACGAAATCTGCAATGGCTGCGGTATTTGTGAGAACGTTTGCCCATTGGAAACCAAGGCCGGCATCGAAGTGTTTGCAGTACAGAACCGGACTCCATTGCCCGAGGTGACAGAAGGGACATCCCAGCCTGCTGACCCTTATGCCGGGGGCGGTTCCTGAATGGCGCTGGCAACCATGCACGCAGAAAGAAAGGTTAACTATGTCAACAATAACGGTAGTGGCAAAGCTCGTAGCCAAGAAGGATTCCATTGCAGCCGTCAAAACGGAACTGTTGAAGCTCGTCGCACCGACCAGGAAAGAGCAGGGGTGCATCGAGTACCGCCTCCATCAGGACAACGCTGATCCCGCCGTATTTGTCTTCTACGAGAACTGGGAGAATGCGACCTGCCTGGAAAAGCACATGAGCACCGATCATTACAAAGCCTACGTCAGCGCTGTCGATGGCATTATTGAGGGAAAAACCGTGAACAAAATGATCCAGATCGCATAGGCGTCCATGATTGGGAATATGTCTATCTGAAGGCGGGGAACATAAACAGATGTGGGATTGTCTTATTGTATGAGTCATGAACGGGATACCACTATGGATGACGATGCCGCTCTGGTAGCATCCTGGCGTAAAGGGAATGTATCTTCCTTCGAGGCGCTGGTGAACAAATACCAGAAGCGGATGCTCAATATCGCCTTCAGGATCACGGGAAACTACGATGATGCCTGCGAGGTGGTGCAGGACGTCTTTGTCGCGGCCTTCCGGAAGATCGATTCCTTTCGCGGCGAATCGCGCTTCTCCACCTGGCTGACGAGTATTGTGGTCAACATGTCGCGCAATCGGTTCCAGCAGATCCAGACAAAGCGGATGCACGAGCCATTCTCCCTGGATGGGTCCTCCACCGACGATGATTGTCCTGTCCATGAGCATCCCTCACACGCTCCATCCGCCTTGGAGCGTCTGGAGCGGCTCGATCTCCATGAAAAGCTGCAGGGGTGTATCAAGGCCCTGGCCACCGAGTTTCGGGAGACCATCGTGCTGAGGGATCTGCAGGATTTTTCCTACGATGAGATCTGCGCCATTCTCAAGGTTCGGGAAGGGACGGTCAAGTCCCGACTGTTCCGGGCCAGGGAAATGGTGAAGGACTGCCTGAAACGGGCAGTGGGAGAGTTGTGATGGAGCATACGGAGATACGCCGCAGGCTGTCTGACTATCTCGACAATGTCGTCAGCGCCACGGAAAAGTCGGAAATAGAGGCGCACCTCGCAACGTGCGGGAGCTGCCGCGGGGCGCTGGCAGACCTCCAACGGACAATCGCGCACATGAAAAGCCTTCCCGAGGTGGAACCGCCACCCTGGCTGACCGCGAAGATCATGGCACGGGTGAAAGATGTAGCGGAGCCCAGGCCCGCTCTCTGGAAACGGCTCTTCTTCCCGCTCCACGTCAAGCTCCCCCTGGAGGCGCTCGCTCTCGTCTTTCTCTGCGTTACCGGCTACTATCTGGCACGGACGACCGCCCCCCAGGTCCCCCTTACCGATATCCCAACCATGAGCCGTGAGGAAGTCATGCAACCCTCCGCAGTACCGCAGCCGAAACAGCGGCCTTCTGCTCCTTCGGCTGCGTCCCCCCAGCCCCAGCCAGCAACTCCGCCTGTCGCTTCGGGAGCACCGGCCGGTGCCCCCCCTCCTGCCGCCGACAGGGGCGGCTACGCTCCGCCGCCACCGGCAGCGGCCCCTCTTGCTACCCAGCCTCCTGCTCCTGCGTATTCCCCACCATTAGTCGGCTCCGGTCCGGCCGCTCAACGGTCGAAGGCAGTGGCGCCCCGGGCGGAGACAATGAAGGGCGGGGCACCTTCCCAGGAATCCGAAACGATGGAGGTACGCAAGGGAGCCCGGGAAGAACTGAAGGCGTTCGGAGGGGTGAGACAACAAGACGGCGCTTCCGGCACCAGGTTTCCCGCTGAGGTCATGGAAAGGCCGCCTGCGCCAGCTGCGTCTGCGAAATACCGGCCGGAGACGGCGGGAGAGGTGAGGGGAGAGCCGGTCGAAATCGCCCTCCAGGTTGAGGACTCCGCCAGCGCTGCCGGGGCGGTCGAAGAAGCTGTTACACGTGTTGAGGGCAGAATTGTCCGCCGCGCGTATGGCGAAGCGGGCCATATTCTCCTTGCTCAAATCGATGGTCGTAAAATTACGGCTCTCGTTACGCGCCTGGAGCGAATTGGGACACTCCGAAAACCGCCGCAGATCGCCGCGCGGGGTGGGGAAATGGTCGAGCTGCGTATCAGATGGTGATCAACTCTACACTCGAAGGAACTGAACCAGCGCCATTTCTCGTGTTCTGAAATTTTTTGCAGTTTATCAGGAACTTTTTTCGCCTCTCCCGTGTCTAACCGTGCAAAGAGTCAATTACACGGCAGGACAGGGAGGGGCGTATGAGAACGATGGTTTTTTTGCTGGTATTCATGGGGCTTACCGTCGGGGCATGGGCGGATTCGGTCGGCGATGCAGTGGATGTAAGGGTCAGGACGGACAACGGGCGTGAGCTCCCTTTGTCCCCGGCAACCGCGAGAGGAAACAACCGGAAGGTTTACGCGGAGGCGATAAGGGGGGATCACTACAGCATCGTCGTGCGCAACCGTCTGGACCGGCGGGTCGGCATCGTTATAGCCGTGGATGGTCGTAACATCATCTCGGGCAAGAAATCGTGGCTCGGAAACAGGGAGAGAATGTACATCCTGGAACCCTATGGTGTGGGAGAATACAACGGGTGGCGCACGGGGGACGACCGGGTCAACCGTTTCTATTTCACCACCGCCGCCGATTCCTATGCCGCGGCTTTCAAAGATGAGTCGGCCATGGGGGTGATCGCTGTTGCCGTCTATCCCGAGGTTCGCCACTACGAGCCGTCGGTTGGGTTATTCCGGGGGCAATCGGGATCGGCCGCGCCGGCGGCACCGTCCATGGAAAAAAGGGCAAAGGCGGCCGACAGGATGGAAGAAAGCGCCGGGACAGGCTACGGTCGGGAGGAGTATTCTCCGGTGCGCACGGTTGAGTTCGAGCCGGAGTCCGGCGCGTGGGAGAAGATATACATCCGGTACGAATGGCGCGAAACCCTCTGCCGCAAGGGGATTATCACCTGCGGCAGATACCAGCCGCCGAGAAACCGGATGTGGGACGATGACGGGTATGCCCCTCCGCCGCCGTGGAGGCATTGAGGAGAGGGAAGTATGCCGCTGTCAGAAAGCCCCGTTGGTCCTGTGACCACCGGGGCTTTTCTTGTCTTGCGGACGGGTATACCCAACGGGCATGGCTTGACCCGCCAGCTTCTTGGGCGGGTCGTAAGCCTTGTTGGAATCGTCATTATGTTTAAGAATAATCCATTAACAAAATGACAAGCAGCGTCTTTAGACCTCGCAACTTACAACTTACGGAGATTGTCTTCCAGAATGGCGCGCGTTTCGGCGACACGGTCTGCAGTATTGTTACCGAGCGGCACGTAAAAATATATTTCGATCAGTTTATTACCTGCTTCAAACAGTGCGTCCTCCCGGTATGATCCGGCAATTTCGTACCCGATCCGATGCACTTTCAGGCCGTTGATGTCTTTGATGTCCGAGAACTTTACGGTATTTCGGCCGGCGACCTGTGCAACATATCCATCCCATCCAAAAGACTTGAAGTTGTCAAGGCTGACGCCTGAAATATTGACAACCAGCAGTGATTCATCAGGTTTTGACGGGCTCGCCAGAAACAGGTACTGGTCCGCATACTCCTTCCGTATCGTTGCGCACGAGATCGCTTCCTTGACGGAATATCTCTTCCAATCGGCAGGGACAGAGACGGCAAACTTGAACTTTTCACTCCGGTACGAATTGCTCTCTGCCGTGCGATCCGCATGCGGGTTCGAGGATACCCACCACTGCCATCCTCCCCCAATACAGACAATGCTGCTGATTACCGCAATAACAAACCTGAGCTTGTAGCTGGCTTGCCTTCCCTCTGTTGCCGGGGATGGGGACGAACCCGTCATCAATGACTGTCGCTTAACGTACTTGGCAATGATCACCTGACAGGCGGTGCATGTATCGGTGATCGGCTGTGTCACGCCGCACTTCGGGCAGGTCATTGTCGCAGCGCCCTTGAGAGTCCTTTCAGTGGTGACGGCGATGGGTTGTGGCTGCAGTTGTTGCTTTCCCTCCAACGGTGCAGCTGCCGGGACGATTAACCCGCATACCTGTCGCAGCTGTCGGGCGATCTCCTCGGCAACGGTTCTCCCTTCAACTCCATCTCCCAGCGTGATGGTTGTGCCATTGCCGCAATCGGCCGTGATCCGGTAGATCAGTTTTGCGGATGTTCCTGTGCCGCGTGCCCCGGATTTCACGATTTCAACTCTCCTGACCAGAGCAGTCTCTATGCGGGAACTATAGACCGGGATGCCGAATAATCGACGCACGACGGATAGTTCGCCTGCTCCGACTGCAACCTGAAGCGAGTTGCTTAAGAGCCATACGGCATAAAGCAGCAAGCCTGCGCCGATCATGCCGAAAATGGGCAGGATCGCAAATCCCATGCCGGGCGATTTGAACACGAAGATTGATGTTCCCCCAAGAAACCAGCCGCTGAAAAATGCGAACAACAATCCGGTCATCAGATTCCGGCGACAGGGGTAGCGGAGCAGGAGCCTCCCCCCCTGACGTTCGACCTGTACTGTTCCGACAGGGAGCTCTTCGCAGGGCATCAGGTCAGGGGCCCGCGGTACGGTCAGGCGGGATGTCCGGGGCGATTCCTCTCGGATTACCGGAATGACGAAGCTTCGATCCAGGTCCAGGCCGGGAAGTTCGGCGGTGATACGTACCGTCCACTGATGGGAATCGCTGCTTGGCGGTTTGGTGGCAGGAACAGCAACCCGGAAAGCGATCCGTGTGCCGGCAGGTCCAAGTGTTGACGCAGCACAGCCGGCCTCCTGCCAGACCAGTTCTTTGCGGCTGCCATCATGGTGCTTGATAACCTGCTCGCAGCTGAGAGAGACCGCGAAGACATTGCCGCTGCTGAAGCGGACCGGAAGTTCGAGCGTACCGCCGGCTTCTCCGCCGATCGAGGAGGGGAACGGGTCCATCCGGAGCTGAATATCACCGAAAATCCGTACCTGGAGTGTCCTTCTGACTGCTTCCCAGAGGAGCCAGAAACCAACCAAGGGGAACATCAGTCCGATTGCCGCCAGACGGTTACCTTCGTAAATTACAGCGTTGATGCAGATGAATCCCGTAGGCTGAGCAATGGCATTCCAGACAGTGGCAAACAGCCAGAAAAAAGCCGCTTCCCTGCCAGTGGCTGACCTGATCGTTGCCGACTGCCAGTCCGATTCTGCCTTCCACTCCGGCACCCCCTTCCGTAGCAGCGCCTCCTTCTGTTCCGCATCCTTTACAGAACGGCGAATGGCGTAGATCATCCCCCCGCCAATCCCGCTGAAAGCAAGTCCGAGGGCCGAGAGGATGATGACCGGCATCCAGAGAGGGATGAACCCCTTGATCTCGGCGTTCCCCTCGTTTGTCGGGTCGTAGTAGACCTCCAGCCGCTGCCCGACGTTGTATGCCGATGTGCTGCCGCTGATCCGGGAGGTGAACCTGATCAGCCTCCCATCCGGGGTATGAAAGGTGACAGCGGGGGCGTAGGTAGTCGATTTCGAGCCTCGCTTCGCCACAAAATCTTCCACGGTTCCGGTGGTTACGGCTGCATTCCGGATGAAGAGAAGTGTTTTCACCGCCTTGACTGGGGCATAGAGCAGACAGCCGCTGCCGACAATGAAAAAGATGGCAAGAAACAGATAGAGCGGCCAGACGGTATGGCTGGATTTTTGGGGGATACGATTAGCTGTGTCAAAGAGTGGCATGTTGATCTGCTCCAAACAAATTCCAGTGTCTTTAGCTACTGTCCGGCCTTGGCCTATTCCTGCTCACGGAATGCTGTGCCGATATTCGTCCAACGGCTCGAGGGTCTGCTGTGTAGCGAAGCGGAAGCAGCAGCACCCGAGTGTTAGGCGGACCTCACTTCACAATTGCTCAACGCAATACAGCCTTACGACTTTCCTTGGAGTGCAGACTCAAAAAACTTTGTCTTCTTCAAGTAACTCAGGACTTTCTTTATGGCTCTAAAATCATATGAGTTGATTGGAAGCAATGCCGTGACGAAAACTTTCACCTGAGTTCGGCTTTCATTGATTTTGAGAAACTTTAAGTTTGCCTTTTCTACTGTGAAACTCCACGGTGACCGCAAATGTTCGATAAACTCTTGTTCGTTTGCGTCGTCCGTACTGAAGCTTTTAAGTGTGTGGCTAGACACATAGTTCATGTGGTTCAGACAGAGATTAAATGCCTGATCCACAGGTAGCTCAAGTAGAAAACTGTCTGTGAAATGCGGGTATTTCATGGTTTTTCTCTTTATTGCCTAACGGCGCGGGCGCTGACCTGACGGCTTTATCGGTCAGGTCTAGCGCTCTGGTTGGTACATCATATTTTCGTCAAACTTGCCGAGGCAGAGCCCTCAGAATTTTCTTTTTCAGAAATGTATTTGTGGTAGTTCAAAACCACTTGATCATAAATCAGAGTACGCTTTTTAGTGCAGGCAGGATGATTGGCATTAATACAGATAATGCTTCCGAATTGATGAATTCGTGTAGAAACTCTCGCCAACTCTGGGATGACATTGTCTTTCACAATCTGAAATGTCCCACCAAAAACAATGATTTCAGGATCTATGATCTCAATTTGTCTTCTAATAAATTTTGAGTATTTCTGTGCACTCTCATCTACTGTTTTGGTAGCAGTTCTACCCCCGGTCGTTTTTTTTAAATTTATGAACGAACATGAAAGTACCGATTTTTTACGATTATTATTTGCGGCCTTATAAGCGCCCACGCTTTGGGGATAATTGAGAAGACCGTAGGCCCATCGGCCGATGTTGTGAAACGTGGGACTACCCCAGAGTCCACTTTTAGGGCGAATAGTAGATGCATCGTGAATCAATTTTGAAATGCTGCCCTTGTAATCATTGGTTTCTTTTAGAATGAATAGGATTTTCTTCCTAGCTTGACTCCACATTTCAGGATAAATGATTCCATCTTCAACGAAATGATCGGCCTCATTCATAACCAACTTCTTCCACTCAGCAAACAAGGCTTCCATTTCATTCATTTGGTTCTCCGTTCTTGTACCAACTCGTTATTGAGCAGTTAGTACTTGGCATCTATATGTATATGCATGCATCTGCTTGTAGATACTTGCATCTATATATAGATGCAAACTAGGCATATACATATAGATGCTTTTTGGCAAATTGCTACTTATCCAATGCATCTATATATATGCTTTTCCAGAATTGTCCCGGAAATTTTTCCATATTGAACAAACCAAAGCCGCCTATCCGGCTTCCAAATTCCCCCGGCTTCCTTGACTTTCTTGCGCAACTCGGTTTCATATCCTTCTATTTTCAGTGCAACGAGAGTTTCTGCTGAGAACTTTTCCGGTGGAGGCTCCCATTCTTTTCGTTCGATAATCAGTTCAATCGTTTTTAACCGTTGACGAGTCTTTGGATCGTATCTGTAACGAACACATACAAGATCATCACCGTATTTGCTGATCAGACTTTTGGTGCCTCGTTGGCCGGGTTTGAGAATAAGGCGGGTTTTCATTATAGCGTCGTTTCCCATAGCACGAAAAATTTGTCGCATACTATACGTAAAATCTGATAAAACGTAAATTAAAAACATTAAGGAATTGGCGATGATTCGGCCACCAACGCACCTTTACAAGCAGTACCGGGAGTTCTGTGTCAAAAGCGGCATCAAGGACTGAGCAATGTGGCTGCCTCCACCCAGAACTAGGCTTTCAACACATAGACAGAAGGTTATAGACTGAAGACTGAAGGCTGAAGGAGAACCCAGTGCGTGATCATAATAAACTGAAGGCTTTTGAAATGGCGGACGAGATTGCATTGTTGGCCTATCAGGTAACAATGGCATTCCCGAAAGAAGAGCAATATGGTCTGACATCGCAGATTCGCAGGGCTGCAGTGTCGGTTCCGTCGAATATAGTCGAAGGCTGCGCGCGTGGCAGCCAGGCCGATTATCACAGATTTCTGACCATTGCTTTCGGCTCATTGAGGGAGCTGCGTTACCAGATCGAGCTATCAAACCGGCTTGGTTTTCTTAACGCGGAAGGATCGAAGCTCATTCAACCGAAAATTGTGGAGACAGAAAAGGTGCTGAATGCTTTGATCTGTTCTTTGCGGGGCTAACCTTTAGCCCTCAGCCTTCAGCCCTATTTTAAAAACCCCGATTGCCTTTCTGGCTTCCGGGGTTTTCGTTGTCGTACGTCAGGGGAGGTAGCGAACGACCGGCCGGTCGCCCGCGCTGGCAAGCGAGGCGCAGTAGCCGTCGGGAAGGGATATGTCTGCGAGGCTCCAGCGGGCGGGCTCGCCGGGAAGTGTACGATGGGCGATGAGGGCCGGAGGATGGCCGGGGAGGAGGGAGACGTCGAAACTGTCGGAGGGTTGGGTGAAGCCGGTGCCGCACCCTTTCAGCCAGGCTTCCTTGCGGGTCCAGCAACGGTAAAAGGCGTCGAGTTGTTCCTGATCGGTGAGACTGAACAGCTCGTCCCGTTCCCGGGGTGAAAAGTAGCGCCGGGCCATATCCCGGTAGGGCAGATCATCCCGCCGCTGCTCCAGGTCGATCCCCACATCGCTGCCGACGGTCACGGCCAGGATGCAGAGGTCGCCGCTATGGGATATGTTGAAGAGCAGTGGCCCGTCATCGGCCAGACGGGGTTTTCCCTGGTCACTCGTTTTAAACCGAAGCGAGGCGGGATCCTTGCCCAGGTAGCGGGCGATAGTTTCGCGGAGAAAACTGCGCCCCGCGATGAAGGTTTCACATGCCTTCTGATCCCGCAGGCGGTCCGCCCGTGCCAGTTCGTCCGGGGAAAGCATGTTTTTGAAACGGGTCAATCTGTCGTCATCGCCGGTGAGAGAGGAGAGCCAGACATGTACTTCTCCCGGCAGGACGGTGAGCGGGGGAGTCACGCTTTTCCCCCGGCAAGCGATTCACGGAGACGGGCGAGTCCTTCATCGATGGAGATGGCAGCCTCGTAGTCGAGGTCCCGGCGGGCGGCGGTGATGTCGAACCAGTGGGCGGTGGCCATCTCCCGCGCAACGAAGCGGGTCATGGGGGGCTCTCCCGAAAGGTTGAAGAGTGACCATATCCCCTCGCAGAGCATGCCGGCAGCATAGGCCACGGCTGGCGATACGTTCCCCGTAACTGGCGGCAGGCCGGCTGCGGCGAGTATTCTGTTGACCATGTCCCAGAGGGGGATCGGTTCGCCGTTGGTGATGAAGTAGCAATTGCCGGCAATAGTGGCGCCGGGAGTCAGCCGGTCAGCGGCGAGCAGGTGGGCTGTGGCGGCGTTGTCCACGTAGACCGTATCAACGAGGCATTCGCGCGTGCCGATCCGGCGCAGTTTGCCGGCACGCCCCTTGGCCACGATGCGGGGGACGAGGTGGTTGTCCCCCGGTCCCCAGATGAGGTGGGGGCGGAGGGAAACGGTGGCCAGGTCGGGTCCGTTGGCCGCGATGACGAGGCGTTCGGCCAGCGCCTTGGTCCGGGGGTAATGGGCCTCGTAGTGCGCAGGGTAGGGGAGGGATTCGTCACCCCCCTCCACGTCCGTGCCATCGAAGACCACGCTCGGGGAGCCGGTGAAGACGAGCCTGTCGATGCCGTGGTGCCGGCAGGCGGCGATGACGTTCTCCGTGCCGGTGACGTTCGCCCGGTGGAACTCCGCAGCACTCCCCCAGATACCGGCTTTTGCCGCCACGTGAAAGATTATGTCACACCCCTCGGCGGCGTGAAGCAGCGCATTCCGATCCCCGACGTCGCCCCGCACCTGTTCCACGCCAAGATGGGCGAGTATGGGGTATGTCTGACGGGAAAAGCTCCGGACCGATTCACCTCGCTCCCGGAGGAGCCTGACGATCGTTCCGCCGAGGAAACCGCCGCCGCCGGTTACCAGTGCCTTCACGAAAGCTTCCTTGCCGCCCAGAGCGCCAGTTTTTCCCGGAAAATCTTGGCGTTGTGGCGAATGTCGACCGGAAAAGCCGGGTGGAAGAGGATGGTGGTGATGGGCTGGGTGTGGATATGGGCGCCGCCGATAGCCAGGAGTTCCTTGCGGACTGTTTCCCGGTCGACCTTTACCCCTTTTTCCAGTTCGACGCAGAGTACCGGTCGCTGATCCCCTTCACCCCCAACTCCCACCAGGGCGGTGCGGAAGACGGCGGGATGGGTAGTGAAGACCGCCTCGCAGGGGATGGTGTAGAACGGCCCATCGGCCGTTTCCAGGCGATGGGACTTCCTGCCGCAGAACCAGATCCTTCCTGCCTCGTCGATTCCCCCCAGGTCACCCATGCGATGGAAAAAACCGCCGGTGGCCGGGTCGGCGATCTTCGACAGCAGGTCTGCTTCGGGGCGATTGTAGTAACCCCGGGTCACCTGTTCACCTTGGACGACGATCTCGCCGATGGTCCCAGCGGCGACGCGGAGTGAATCTTGCCAGACAGGGATGGGATCGTCACTGATACGGATGATTTCGAGCCGAATCCCCTCCACGGGACGTCCGATGCATATGCCTCCCCCCGCGTTGGTTATCTGCTGGGTCTCGGCAAGGATTTCCCTGCTGCCGATGGAGCAGACGGGGAGGGCTTCCGTCGCCCCGTAGGGGGTGTATATTTCCGCACCGGGGCCAAGGAGCCGGTAAAACCGTTCAAGGACCGTCGCCGGCACCGGGGCGCCGGCGGAAATGACCCGGCGCAGGGTCGGGAGACTCACACCACGCTCCGCGCCGTACCGGCCGACCCGGTTGATGAGGGCGGGCGAGCCGAACATGGTGGTGACGTTATTGGCCTTGATTGTGGCAATAATGCGGTGGGGATTGACCGACCCCGGCCGGGTGAAGTCCATCTGCGGAATGACGGCAGTCATGCCGAGGGCCGGGGCGAAGAGGGCAAAGAGGGGGAAGGTGGGGAGGTCGATCTCCCCCGGTTCGATACCGTAGACGCGGCGAAGCGCATCCACCTGGGCGGCGAAATTGCCGTGGCTATAGACTGCCCCTTTGGGGGGGCCGGTGCTGCCGCTGGTGAAGAGGATGGCAGCTACATCGTCACGTTCCGTCGGCGCCAGGGGAAAGGGTATGTCCGTTTCATTCTGTTGGAGAATCTCGGCAAGGGTCGTCCCTTCCCAGAAAAGACGCCTTCCCACGGTGACGAATATCCGGAGAGATTCCTTTCCCCAGCCGAAGAGACGCCGGGCGACGTGGGCCCGGGGGATGCCGATGAAGGCATGGGGTTCTGCCTCGGCGAGGCAGCTTTTCAGGTTCTTCATCCCCAGTCCCGGATCGATCAGGACCGGCACCGCGCCGACCTTGAACAGGGCGAAGGTGAGAGCGAAGAATTCCGGCCCTGGCGTCACCATAAGGGCGGTTCGTACGCCGCGGCCGATGCCGATGCGAATGAGCCCGTGGGCAATCCGGTCGCTCAGGGTATTCAGTTCGCGGAAGGAGAGCCGGCGGTTCTTTTGGGGGAAGATGATGGCCGTGGTATCGGGTTGTCGGCGAGCCATGTCCGGCAGGTGGCCGGCTATGTTGACGGGACCGGCTGTGCTCATGGATTGGCCTCTTTCGTGGCGGTGCGGTCGAGGAACTCGCCAATGAGCGGCACAATCTCTTCTCCGGCGTCTTCCAGGATATAGTGGCCGCAATCGGCAAAGCTGTGGACGTCGGCTCCGGGGAAGCGCCGCTGCCACTCGGCAAGGAAATGGCGGTCGAAGACGAAGTCCCGTTCCCCCCAGAACAGGGAGATCGGCAGGTTGCGGAACTGGTCGATTCCCGCAGCTACCGTATTCACGAGCTCGTAGTTCCGGTCGCCCGGCGTCAGGGGGATGTCCTGGACAAAGCGGAGGGTGGCAATCCGGTTCTGCCAGCTGTCGTAAGGAAGCCGGTAGGCCCGTCGCAGCTCTGCCGGCATGGGGTTCCGTTTGCACCCCACGAAGGAGGCGGCGAGGCTGAAGGCGTTGAAACCGCGCACGAGCAAGGCGCCGACCCATGTGTCGCGGCAGATTTTCAGGGCGAGGGGGAACGGCTTCTCCGCGGGGAGATGAAAGGCCGCGGTGTTGAGAATGACGAGCCTCTTGATCCGTTCCGGATGCCGGACAGCCCAGGCCATGCCGATCATTCCCCCCCAGTCGTGGAGCACCAGGGTGACGTTCTCCTTGATGTTCAGATGATCGAGGAGCCTCTCCAGGTCGTCTACCCGCCGGGGGAGGGTATAGTCGTAACGGTCGTCCCCTGGCTTGTCGGAAAGGCCGCAGCCGATGTGGTCGGGAACGACGCAGCGGTAGCGGTCCCGCAGGGCGAGGACGAGATTGCGGTAGTAGAAGGACCAGGAGGGGTTGCCATGGACCATCACCACCGGCTCGCCGCTCCCCTCGTCCAGGTAGTGGTAGCGAAGGCCGTCCAAGTCGAGGGCCTTACCGGTGAAGGGGTACTCTTTTGTGATGTTGATAGCCATGGAAATCGGGAATCCCTGTTTAAAACGTGTCAAATAGACGGTTTGCCGCCTTGAGTGTCAAAATCTCGTCCATTCCGGTCGAGGTTGTGCTGCGGACCTTGACCGGTTTCCTCTTCGCTTTACTTGGGTAGATCTCGCTACTGTGGTGATGTCGGAAACGGCTGGCGGGTGTCCGCTCGTCGCACAACCTGTTCCCTCCACTCCCGAGCCTTTGCCACTCAAGACTAATCCCAAGAAAGCTATGCCAGCTTACCTACCACTCCAACCCGAGCATCAGGCAGTTCAACCCGCTCCCTATGCCGAGAAAAGCGACCCGATTACCGGGGGAGAGGATGTCCCGCTCTTCCGCGAGGGCGGCGGTGAGAGGGAGGGAGACCGTTCCCATGTTGCCGAGGAATTCGTAGGTGGTGAAGTCCTTTTCGACGGGTATTCCCAGAGTCCTGAGAATGGTGCTCTGGTGCGCCGAGCCGACCTGGTGGCAGATCACATGGTCCACGTCCTCGACCCGCCATCCCATCTCCGGAAGGAAGGCCTCCCAGGTGCGCCGTCCGAGCTCGACGCCGTTGTTCATCACGTTCACCGCATCGGTGCGCATGGACTGGACATATCCCCCCATTCCGTCCGGGTCGATTCCCCAGAGGCAGAGACCGTGGTGCTCGGGGGCAGCTTGCGCCATTCCGCCAAGAAGCCGTCGGCCGCTTGCCGATCCGAAGGAGCCATCGGTAAGCAGGACCGCCACTGCCCCCGAGCCGCCGGTCAGGGTGGCAAGGGAGGAGGCGAAGTGGTCCATGCTCTGCTTTTCGAGCATGTCGGCGATCATGATGTCATTGATATCCCGGGCGCTTTCGCAGGAGACAACGAGGCCTGCCCTGATCTGGCCGAGCTCGATACGGTTCGCCACGTCTATGATACCGTTGAGGACACCGAGGCAGGCGTTGGATAGGTCATAGATCATGGTCTCCCCACCGATGTCGAGGCCCGCCGCGACGCGGCAGGCGGTCGCCGGTTCGAACTGCTCCCGGCAGACGCCGGTGTAGACGAGCACGCCGATGTCGCGGGGGGATATCCCTGAAGACGCGAGGGCCTTTTTCCCGGCGGCGATCGCCCCCCGGGAAAGGGGGTATCCCGGTTCCCACCAGCGTCGCTCCCGGATGCCGGTGAGCACCTGCAGTTGCCCCGGCGTGAACCGGAGTGCCTTGTAGAGCGGTTCGAGACGTTTCTCCAGTTCGGCGGAGGTCACCACCACCGGCGCCAGTTCGTAGCCGAGCGCCTCGATATGTACACGGGAATATCTCATGCTGTCTGCTCCATGCCAGTCTTTGTGCAGGACGTCAGATTTGAGATGATAACAAGGCGGCGATGAGAAAGCGACGAGGCATAGTTGTCACTATGTCGAGGAGCTTTCGAAGAGCCAACAAAGTTAGCGCTCAAATGTGGCGTCATGCTGCAGCGTAAAATCGTTCATCTGGTAGATCACCTTCCCATCCACCGACAGGAACCCGTCGGCGGTGAGTATCCGCTCTCGTTCATCCACGGCGGTGATCCACGCATGGACCGTCACCAGGTTGTTTGTCGGTACGATCTGTCCCCGGTAGAGCCAGCGGTGACGCCTTGCCGGGGCAACGGCGGCCAGGACTGTCCCTTCCTGCCATCCCCACCGTTCCACCGTGGCTAACTTGAGGAGTTGGAGGAACGATTCCAGTCCCAGAGAGCCGGGGGTGACCGGATCCTGATAGAAGTGGGCCTTGAAGAACCACTCGTCCGGAACGACCTCCTTGAGTCCCCGCAGGTAGCCAAGCCCTGCCGGACCGCCGTCCGGCACATACTGCTCAACCCAGTCGATCATCCGGAGCTGTTTCTCAGGGTAAGGGGGGAGAACTGGATAGGGGAGATTCCTGCCGCGTGCCGTCTCATCTGCCGTCGGCATATAGATGGCCGCATCCCGGATTCCCACCTGGTTGGCAAGGGCCTCGCGGGAAAAGAAGCCGAACATGGTCTCCCCTTCATAGAGGATTCCCAGCCCGTCCGCTACGCTGAAGTCAAACTCCTGGATGATCATCCCGCCGCTGGTGGCGGCCTTTGTCATGGTTGCCGTGGCGGTCAGGGTGCCGCTGTCCGGGGTAACCGGCCGATGCTGCAGAGCACTTCCCCCGAGGTTGCGGAAGGAGATGTCGGTGGGGGAGGTGAGGGCCGAACCGACGTATGCCGCCAGCCAGCCACAGGGCTGGAGGGCAGCCTCAAGCAGGATGGAGAAGGGCATGCGTGGCTGACGGTCGGCGGTAAAGTACCAGGCATCGGCCGGTACGTCGTACTGGGCCTCGGCCATGGCGCCGGCAACCATCTGCCATGGCTCTCCACGCACGGCGGTGACCCGATCCATGAATTGGAAGGGGGGGCCGGGGAGACGGGCGATCTTCCGTTCGCTGTCGAATATCCGGTAGGGTTCGCCGAACCCTTCGGAAGGCTTGCCATTGCTGTAAGCGAGGATCTGTTCCTTGGTATAGATGGCGGGCTTCTTTCCACCAGGCACCGTAGAGACATTGTATGCGGCGTCTCTACCGGCAACGGTCCTACCCCGCCACAGGGCGAGCAGATGTTCTTTTGTCGTCCCCACCAGGCGGACCGACATGTTGGTGATCTCCACGATCGGTTTGCCGTCGGCATACATGAGGGCGTCCACAATGGCATACGGCTCGGGGCGGTATCCCAGTTCCCGGATGCTCACCTCGTAGGCGGCGATCTTCGTCGTTTCCAGCACCTGCCCCCGGCAGCGGAGTTGGCTCGCAATCCCCGGAACCGGCTCCCATGCCGCCTCGTCGCACTCCGCCACCCATCCCATACGGAGGAGGAAGATGCGCAGGGTGTGCATGCAGCACTCGTACATGAGGGTGCCGGGCATGACCCGGTCATCGACGAAATGGCAGGTGAGGAACCAGTCGTCGGGGCGGATGTCGGCTTCGGCGCGGATGATCCCCATGCCGTAGCGTCCGCCGGCGGGATCAAGCTCCATGACCCGGTGGACCAGTTCCATCCTGCCGCCGGGGATGGTAAGGGGGCGAACTACCGGGAGGTCGGCGAAGGGGCTTCCAAAGCAGCCGGCCAGCTCACCCTTCCGGAGTCGGTCCAGCTGCCCGGCATCGTAGCTTTCCCGTACCATGGGGACCAGCGCTTCCCAGTCGGCGGGACGTATGCCGGTACGGGGGCGGAGGTCGAGGGAGGGCCGGACGATCCCCTTGCCCGCTTCCAGTTCTGCAGCGGAAAAGAAGCCGGCACAGCCGTCCCGCATGGTGAGGAGCGGCTCGCCGTTCACCGTGGCGTCGAAGAGAAAGCGGAAGAGGTGGGTTTCGCCCTGGCGGAAGAAACGCTCGATCCGGATGTCGTAGTGGATGGTCTCCCCCGGACCGGGGAGCCCGCGGTGGAAGGTCACCACTGCGTCGAGGAGGCGGTAGACCGCCATTCCCCGGGTTATGAAGTCGATTCCCAGGTAGCCGGAAAGGAAGAGGTCCGCCTGACCCGCTTCCACGGCGATACAGGTGGGTATCCGGTTGCCGTCCAGGTACCAAGCGTTGGGGTGGATGTCGTGCTCAGTGACCACCCGTCCGTTGGTCATGGATTTCGCCTTCCCCTCCACCGTGACGATCCGGTCGACAAGCATGAGGGGTTCGTCGGGGAGCCGCACCCGGGTCGGGAAGCTGTCGGCTTCGGCGAAATCCGGGCCGAGCATCCGCCCCACACTCCCCCGGGCGAATTCGAGGCACATCTCCCGCGTGAAGGCGACGTTTGCGGCCGGAGGTGGAGGTGCATACGGCTGTGCCCCGGCAACGGCACAATCCCCCGTGGCCCCGGCACCTTCAATGACCTGCTGGATGGAGAGCTGGAACGCTATGGTGTCCGCCATGGTCCTGGCCAGACCGTCGCTGAAGTTCAAATAGGCCTCGTGTGCCTTGGTGCGTGCCTCCTGGGCGGCGGCAAATTCCTCGAACACCGGTTGAAGTGCATCCTGCATGAACGGAACGGAAGCGGATGCGCGAGGTGGTGCAGCAGGTCTTGTCACCGTTGGAGCCGGCTCTCTGGCGGTTGCCGCATCCTTGGGCAGAGACGTCGCTGGCTGGGGACGGCGGATGGGGAGAGATGGCTGAAACGGCGCACCACCTGTCCGGACACGAATGAGGTGATCCGGTCGCGAGGTCTGAACCTGCAGCGGCTGTGCCGTATAGAGGGGGGCGAGGTCCACCGGCACCCGCTCCGCTGCCAGGTTCCCCAAAAGGCGCAGGACGGAGGATACCGTGTCCTGGCCCGAAAAACAGGCCGACCGGGCAAGGTGGGGGCGGCCGTCGAGGATACGGCCGATCATCCGGCTGCATGAGCTTCCCGGCCCCATTTCGAGGAAAATCCGGATGCCGTCATCGTAGGCAGATTCGATGACAGCGGGGTAATCGATGCCATCGAGAGCCTGGGCGAGGATGGAGTCGGCGGCGCTCTCCCGGTTCAGTTCGTAGGAACGCCCCTTTGCGCCGCTGTAGAAGGTGATCCCCCGCGGTGGCACGGTCGGGAAAAGATGCAGCTCCCGATAGGGGGCTGCATCCTCCTGTGCTACCTCGCAGTGAACCGTGGTGACCCCGTGCAGCGGAAAGAACCTGCAGCCGAGCATGGCGACGAGCCGCTTGACCCCTTTGGCGTCGCCGCCGATGACACACTCATCGGGGGTGTTGACGATGAGGAGGTAGACGCGGGCCGTGGAGCGAAGGGCCTGGCGGACTTCGCGGGCGGAGGCTTCCACCACGCCGATACTCCAGTCGACGGCGGCTCCCTCTTTCAGCTTCCAGGCCCGCTGGGCCGCGCGGCACTCACCGGCAAGATCACGGGTGAAGAGGGTTGACGCCTGCATCCGCGACAGCATGCCATCCCGGTCGCGCCAGGCGCCCATGGCGAACAGGGCGGCCGATTCGCCGAGGCTGTAACCGATGGCCGCGGCCGGTTGAATGCCGAAGCTGCGGACAACATCGCTGACTGCGCAGCCGGTGGCTACCTGGCCGAAGATGACGGCACGGTGGTCGTCTATTTCTGCGGAGAGCGGCCCGTTCCAGAAGAGCTCAGGCTGGAACTGACGCCGGAGGTTGAGGTTGTCCCGGTCCTGATGCCGGAATACCTCGGGCCAGCGGGCGGAGAGTTCCAGTGCCATGCCGTGGTAGTGGTTCCCCGAACCAGGGAAGATGAAGGCGATCTTCCCGTCGTTCCCCAGCGGGGTCGGGGAGTAAAACAACCGGTCACGGAGGAGTGGGGAGAGGGTGGAAACGATGCTGCCGGAAGCGAGGGTCTGATTCCCCTGGTGAATGAGCGCAGTGAGTTCCTCCCGGTTTCGGGCGACCAGTGCCAGGGCAAGCACGCCGGCTGGAGTGGCTGCTTCACGGCCGTGCCATTCACGGGCCGGGACGGAGAGGTTCGAGTTGTTGTTTTCCCGGATGTTGTGTGCCAATAGTTCAAGTTTTTGTTTAATCTCTTCCGGAGTGTTTCCCGTCAGGGTAAAGAGAAATTCGGTCCCCAGGTCGACGGGGGTGATACGCTCCGGTTCGGCGTTGCCGGTTCTGTTTTCCCATCCCTCGAGGACAACGTGGCAACAGGTGCCGTCAACTCCGAAGGTGCTGATGCCAGCTCGCCGCGGTCCGTCGGCCCGGTTGCGGAGCCAGTAGCGGGGGGTGGGGGGGAGATAGAACGGACTGTTGCCGGCGAGGCCGGGAAGGGGATTTTCCACGCCGCGGCAGGGGGGGATGATCTCCTGGTGAAGGGCGATGCACCCCCGGATGAAGGAGGCGAAACCGGAGGCGGCCCCGGTCTGGCCAATGTCGCCCGCCACGCTGGAGAGGGCGCAGGAACGTTCAGGAAGGTGCAGTTCTCCGAAGAATGTCTCCAGAGCCTGGGCTTCCATTCGGTCCTCGACCGGGTTGCCGCTACTATGGGCTTCCAGCAGGCCGACCGTCGATGGCGCAACACCGGCATCGGCGTAGGCCCGTTCCAGGGCGTGCCGATAGGTGCTTACGCCGGGAGTCACCGTATCACCGCCGGCGGACCCGACCCCGCGAATGACCGCGTAGATGCGATCTCCATCCCGTTCGGCATCTTCGAGCCGCTTGAGGACGACCGCCGCCGCGCCTTCGCCGATAATGCCTCCATCGGCATGGGTGTCGAAGGGGAGACCCCGACCGGAGAGTGAGTAAGGACGTACTCCGTGCTGTCCGAGGACCGCGCGCAGGTCACCTGCAAGATCGACGGCACCTACGAGCGCCTTGTCGATTTCCCCTGCCTGAAGAAGCCGAGTAGCAGCTTCCAGTGCCCGGATACCGGAATTTTCCTCGTTCGAAAGGGTGAAGCTGGGGCCGCCAACCCGGAATTCACGTGCGATACGGCTTGCCACCACGCTTCCGAGCGCCCCCATGGTCCTGTTGGCAGTAAGGGGCGGCCCGGCAGCATCGCGAAGCGACGCGGTCCATTCGGCCGCCTCTTCGGGCTGAAGATCGTCGTGACTCAGTTCCTTCCCCCACTCCGTCGATCTTTCGGCAAGGGACCAGCGGAAGCTGAAGTTGGTCGAATTGAGATCGAGGGCGATACCGATGAATACCCCGGCGTGGAGATTGTCCTCACGGTTCATACCCGCATCGGTCAGGGCCCCCGCAGCCGCATTGAGCATGAGAAGCTGCTGGGGAAGCATCTCCTCGATCTCCCGCGGCGGTATCCGGAACTGTTCTGCGGCAACCGCCACGTCGTCCTGAAAGTAGCCGTTGAAAGGGGTCCGGTGATAGCCTTCCTCCCGGAACCAGGAACTCTCTTCCGCACCCCACCACCTGCGGGAGGGGACGGCGACGGGCATCCTGTCGGAATCGCCGCCGAGGACCCGCTCCTGGAAGGCACGGAGTGACTGCCAAGGTCCGAAGCGTGCATCCATGCCGACAACGGCAATGGGTGGGCGAGGTGGTGGCGTGGAGGAGACCGAAGCGCGAAGGGAATCTCCCGTGCCGGGCAGCCATTCCTCCACGAGCAGGTGGGCATTGATGCCGCCGAAGCCGAATGCGCTGACCGCCGCCCGCCGGGGGATACCGTCGCCTCGACGGTGCCAGGGGGTACTGCCGGTCAGGACGCGAAACGGTGAGTTTTCAAGGTCCATTGCCGGCTGGGGGGCTGTGAAGCCGGCAGTCGGGGGGAGCGTTCCCTCTGCCATGGCGAGAAGGACCTTCGTCAGGGCGGCAGCGCCGGCGGCGGTGAGGAGGTGACCGATGTTGGACTTGACCGAGCCGATGACGCAACGCTCTGCCGCTGGCGGGGTTTCCCCCCAGAGCTCCCGGAGGCTGGCCACTTCGGTTGCATCCCCGACAGGCGTCCCGGTGGCATGGCACTCGATGAGATCCACGTCGCCGGGATTCCATCCCGCCGTTTCATAGGCGGCGCGCATGGCACGCAGCTGTCCTTCGGACATGGGGGCGAGCAGGCTTCCCCCCACATCGTTGGCAAGCCCGATCCCCCGGATGACGCCGTAGATCCTGTCACCATGGGCCAGGGCATCCTCGGTTCTCTTGAGAAGGAACAGGCCGGCACCTTCGCCGACCACGAGACCATCGCCGGCGGCATCGAAGGGGGAACAGATGCCCCGCTTGGAAAGGGCGCGCAGCTGGGAGAAGCCCATTTGGGTGTAGAGGGGATCGGGGCGGGAAAGACCGCCGGTCAGCATTGCGTCGGCCCGGCCGGCAAGGAGTTCGTCGGCGGCGAGCTTGATGGCGTAAAGAGAAGAGGCACAGGCGGCGTCGAGGGTGCAACTCCCCCCTCCGAGACCGAGGGCATGGGCGAGAATGCCGGCGGGAAGGCCGGCGACGTAGCGGTTGAGGGGTTCGGTCGCTGTATGGTCGCGAGACTTGCCGAGAAGTTTCTCTTCGAACGTCCTTCCCAGCCACTGGCGGGTCAAGGCAGCGGACTTCTCGCTCGGCAGGGCCAGGTTGCCGATGATGACGCCAACACGGGTACGGTCGAGTTGATCCGTGATACCGTCTTCGAACGCCCGTTTTCCCGCATGGAGCAGGAGATGAAACTGGGGATCAAGGCCGGCTAGGAGCTCCCGGTCGATGGAGAGGCCGTCCAGCTCCGACGGGGGGGGGAGTTCGTCTATGAAGCAGCCGCGCCGCGAATAAACGCGGTCCGGTGCGCCCACTTCCTCCCCGAAGGCAGCGTCGGCGGAGAGAAGCCATCTCCCCGGGGGGACGTCCCGCATAGCGCTGCAGCTAGTGCGGATATTGTTCCAGAAACGTTCGAGATCCGGTGCATCGGGAAAGATGCCTCCTATCCCGACGATCGCCACTGATGGAGCATGCTGCATAGGTCAGGCGGCTCCCCGTTCCTGCGATAGCTGGTTACGCTGGAAAGCGCGCTCCAGAGAGGGATCTATGACGCATTCGTACCCTTCCAGCCGAGCGACGAGTTTTCCCGAATGACGATCCAGAAACTCCATGTCGGCAGTGGCACCGTGTTCGCGTTCGGCGGTCACACGAATGACGACCTGGACACCCTCTTCGGGAAAGGCTTCCTGGAACTGCCGGTAGCGGCCGGCATAACAAGGAAGGGAACCGGCTCCGAAGCGCTCGAAACTCCAGAGAATCATGAGCTGGAATGCGCTGTCGATAACCAGGGGATCGGTGAGCCAGGCGCTCCGGAGTGGGTGTTTCATCCAGCTTGATGGGGGGGGCGCGATTTTGACGGAAGCGGCAATCCCCTTAGCCGAGCAGCCGTCGACCTGCTCGATGCCGTGCAGGTCGGGGCCGTGGAACAGCCGTTCCCGGTCGTACAGTTTGCCATTATGAAGGGCGTAGGGGGTCGTGGGGAGCTCGATGATGGATCTGATTCCCTCGGTGAGCCGTGTCGCCAGGACGATCTCGGCCCGTGCATTGAGGACCGTCTGCCCGTTTTTGCCCGTGCTGTGGAGCTCGACCGGTACCAGATGGAACGATTCACGCTTTTCGGCGCGCCCTGCCATGAGCTGAATGGTGCAGGGGGTCGACTGGTCGAAGACGACCCCCTTGCAGATGCGCAGGTCGTTGAAACCATGGAAACGGAAGCCCGGATTGCCGTGGAGCGCACCGTGGGCCAGCCACTCCACGATCACTGCCATGGGGAGGACCGCCTTGCCGTCGAGGACGTGGGAGCGGAGGAAGGGGTAGTCATCCACGGTCAGGGTAAGGGTCAGCGCTTCGGTGAGGTTCTTCGAACGTACTGCGGTCTGGACGGTTGCCGGCGAACCAGGAGCCGTAGCAAGGGCGACTACCTCGACCGGGCCGTCCGATGCGGCGATTTCCCTGACGAGAAAATCTCCCCCTTCTGCAAGGCCGATGAGACCGATCCCCTCGCCGGTAAAGACCTTTTTGAGGGCCGGTGTCACCATGCCGCCGTCCCAGGGGCCCCAGTTGATGCTCACCGTCCGGCAGGCCGGTCGGCGCCGCATTTCCACCTGGGCGAGCTTGTTGAGTACCTCGTTGGCGACCGCGTAGTCCACCTGACCGGTCCGTCCGAAGCGGCCTGTGGTCGAGGAGAAGAGGGCGATGAAACGGAGGCTGTCATCACGGGTAGCGGCCAGAAGGGCACGGAGTCCGTCAACCTTGGTGCCGTAGACGGCAGTGAACTGCTCTCGCGACTTGTCGACGATGAGACGGTCGGCCAGTACCCCCGCACCGTGGACGATTCCCCGAACCGGCCCGTATTCCCGGCGGATTTCCTCGATAACGGCACCGACTGCCGCCCCGTCACGGATGTCCACTGAGCGGTAGAGTGCCCGGCCCCCTGCCGCCTCGATCCTGGCCATGGTGGCGGAGAGCTCACGGCCGGCAATCACCGTCCGGAAGCGTTCCTCGATCTCCCGGGGATGGAGTTTTCCCCCTGCCTGCTCCAGAATGGCCCGCTTGATACGCGGCTCTTCCGTGAGGTTCAGGAGCCACTCCGGCTCCGTTGACGGTGCCGCACTTCTTCCCAGGATGAGAAGAACCGGCTGGCATGCTTCAGCAAAAGCGATTGCCGCCGCTGCCGTCACACCCCTCCCGCCGCCGGTTATGACGACCAAATCCCCCTTGTCGACGGGGATTGCTGACGGAACCGGGGCTGCCGGCAAATTGGTCAGGGCGAGGGTTGAACGGCCTTCGGGGGTAAGTCCCACCTCCAGCGGTCCGGAGCGGAAAAGTTCATCGGCAACGGCGCAGGCTGCCGCTGCCGGATCGGCGAACTGACCCAGGTCGATGGCCCTGCAGGCAACTTCCGGCCATTCGTGACTGGCAGTCTTGGCGAGTCCGGCAAGTCCGCCGGAGAGCGGATCGGAAAGTTGCCCGTCCGGCGCGGCACCGAACGCGCCATCGAGACGCGATATGGTTGCAAAGAGAGCACCTCCTGCGGTTCCCGCCTGACGCAGGGCCGGCGCGGCACCTTGCAGAAGGAGAAATGCCTCTTCGAGGAACAGGTCGTCGGTTCCCAGGAACGGAGCGGTTACGACCAGTCCCGATAGAAGAGCTGGGGAGTGGAGAGACTGCTCGTGGGTAGAGACCAGGCGGGAGGTGACCCCGCGATCACGGAGGATGGCGCAGAGCTCTGTCGTAAAGGGAGAACCGTCGTCGACAACCCAGAATTCTCCTCCGGCCGCCACTGATATGGTTGAATCGTTCGTGTCCAGGGGGACCGGGACAATGGTGCTTCGCCCGATGGGAGATACGGAGAGAGCGGGTTTCGCAGCGTCTGCCGGTACGCCGGTGTCGGCAACGGGCGTGACCGGGAGAGAACTTGGCTCGGACGCCGGTGCGGCACCCGCACCCAGGTGGCGGGCGATCTCTCCCAGGGTGCGAAGGGACCCCAGGTGTTCAGGGCCGATGGCCGGTGCGCCGGGGAGGCGTTCCTGGAGAGTGGAGAGGATCTCGACCCGTTTGATGGAGTCGATCCCCAGATCCGCATCCATCCCCATCTCCAGGTCGAGCATCTCGACGGGATAGCCGGTCTTCTCGCTCACCACCGCCAGCAGGGTTTCGGCGACATTGTTCACGGTAGCCGGTGCAGGAACAGCCGCAGCTACCGGTGCGGCACCCGCACCCAGGTGGCGGGCGATCTCTCCCAGGGTGCGAAGGGACCCCAGGTGTTCAGGGCCGATGGCCGGTGCGCCGGGGAGGCGTTCCTGGAGAGTGGAGAGGATCTCGACCCGTTTGATGGAGTCGATCCCCAGATCCGCATCCATCCCCATCTCCAGGTCAAGCATCTCGACGGGATAGCCGGTCTTCTCGCTCACCACCGCCAGCAGGGTTTCGGCGACATTGTTCACGGTAGCCGGTGCAGGAACAGCCGCAGCTACCGGTGCGGCACCCGCACCCAGGTGGCGGGCAATCTCTCCCAGGGTGCGGAGGGACCCCAGGTGTTCAGGGCCGATGGCCGGTGCGCCGGGGAGGCGTTCCTGGAGAGTGGAGAGGATCTCGACCCGTTTGATGGAGTCGATCCCCAGATCCGCATCCATCCCCATCTCCAGGTCGAGCATCTCGACGGGATAGCCGGTCTTCTCGCTTACCACCGCCAGCAGGGTTTCGGCCACCCGGTTGCTGGAAGTGGCGGGAGCTGTAACCGGCATGGCGACCGGTGAGGGGACCGCTTCGGAGACAGGGGGGGATGCCGGCATCACCACGGGGGGAGGTGTAACCATGGTGGTCGGTTGGACGGGAACGAACGGTGCAGCCGGAGCGACGATTCCTCCCATAAGAATCTGGCGCTGGCTTTCCAGAAGCGTCTGGAAGGTTCTGCTCGCCGTTTCCTGCCCTTCCAGGAACCGGCGGTGGAGCATGGCGGTCTCCTCCTGCATCTTCTGCAGCAGTACCATGCTTTCACGGGTGACCCGGAGCGATTCGGCAAGCATTCCCTGGGGAACTGCTGAAGTTGCCGATGGAACGGCCGCAAGGGGGGGTGCAGTGGCGTGGGGTGCGGGTGATGCGCTAGCGACAGCAGGCTTCGGCGCCACCGGCGGGCGTGCAGGCTTGGGCTGCATGTAGTTGGCGCCGCAGAGCGGAATGGTCATGGCCGGTTTTTTTGTTGTGGACGATACCGGGGGTCGGTACGTTTCGTCCCAAGCGGTAAGCCGTACGCCGTAACCGAGGACGGCAAGCTGGGCCAGGGCGCGTGCCAGATCGGCTATGCCGGCGCGTCTGCCGGAGGAGGCATCGATGGCAACGGCGACATGGTCGCGCTCGCCGAGGATCCCGTCGATCAGTCCGGATAGGCGGGCGCCGGGACCGACTTCGACGAAGGTCCGGATGCCGGCGGCATACATTGCCTCGATTTCCGCGACAAATTCCACCGGGCGGGCCAGTTGGCCGGCGAGGAGCTCTTTCGCAGCAGCAGGATCGGCGGGGTAGGGAGCTGCTGTGGTGTTGGCATAGACCGGAAGATTACCGGGAGAGAGGTCGATGTCTGCCAGCTCGGTCAGGAATGGTGCGGCGGCATCGGCGACCAGGGCGCTATGGAAGGCGGCAGCCACCGGCAACCGCTTGCATGTGAGTTTGCGGGCGGCGAAAATGGTCGCGGCCCGGTCGATTTCGGCGCTGCTGCCGGACAGCACGGCCTGGGCCGGGGCATTCCGGTTGGCAATGACAAGATCGATTTTTTCCTCGGCGAGTATCTGCTCTATTGTTGCCAGGGGGGCGGGAACGGCCAGCATTCCCCCCTTGTCGCCGGCGCCGGCGCCCATGAGGCGGCCACGCAGGCGGGAAAGGCCATGGAGTGCAGATTCGTCGAAGCGACCGCCGGCGCAGAGGGCGGTCAGTTCACCGTAACTGTGCCCGGCCACCGCCTCGGGGGCGAGGCCGAATGATTCCAGTATCCGCAGGGCACCGAGGCTCACCGCGCCGATGGCGGGCTGGGCTGCTTCGGTTGCGCGCAAAACTTCCTCTTGCCGTTCCCGTGCCGCCGGATCGAATGCCGGAATCGGGTAGATCCTGTCCGACAGGCGCATGCCGTCCGAAAACACTAGCCCCGCATCCGCGGCGGTCAGGCTGTCGATCATCTGGGGGAAACGGCAGGCGAGATCGCGAAGCATGCCGGTATACTGGGAACCCTGGCCGGGGAACACCATCCCCAGTTTGCACGGCATGGTCCGGGAAAAATAGGCGCCGTCCGGAGTATTCCAGCGTTCGGCGGCATTCTTGCGGAGCATGGCCTGGGCGTTGGCGCAGAGTCCGGTAAGGTTTGTCCTGTCCCGCTCGACGACCAACGCCAGCCGACAGGGGGCGCTGCCGTCGAAGGTGGCACGTGCTGCGGCAGCCCGACCACGGAGCTCTTTCCAGGGCATGTCGGCCGGCAGCGCACCGACTGCCGTTTCCAGGGTCGACACATCGGCACCGGAAAACGGGAAGATCTGGGTGTCGCCGTCCCAGTCGACGGTGTCCTTTTTCGGGCGGTACTCTTCCAGAACCGTATGGAAATTTGAACCGCCGAAGCCGAAGGCACTTACCGCCGCACGGCGGGGACCACCGGCCCGGGGAAGCCAAGGGCGCTTTTCGGTAGGGATGTAAAAAGGGGTCGGCCCCGAGGTCACTTCGTCCAGCGGTTTTTCAACCTTGATGGTGGGTGGGATGACCTTGTGGTGCAGGGCGAGTGCTGCCTTGATGAGTCCCGCCGCGCCGGCCGCCGCTTTGGTGTGGCCGATCTGGGATTTGACGGAGCCGAGCGCGCACCAGGGGGTGTCAGCTTCGCCGTAGACCTGGCGCAGCGCGGAGACTTCCACGGCATCACCGACCTTGGTACCGGTGCCGTGCGCCTCGATCAGTTCGATGCTCTCCGGAGTGACGTCGGCCTGCCGGTACGCGTTAAGGAGCGCTTTCTTCTGGCCGGCGGCACTGGGTGCGTAGATGGCATCCCCCTTGCCGTCGCTGGAAGAGCCGATGCCGCGAATCACCGCGTAGATCCTGTCACCGTCTCGCTCTGCATCGGCCAGCCGCTTGATGACAACGATCCCCAACCCTTCGCCGAGAATGGTGCCGTCGCCGCTTGCATCAAACGGTTTTGCGTTGCCGCTCGGGGAGAGGGCGGGAGTCTTGCTGAAGCACATGTACATGAAGATGTCGTTGAAGGTGTCGACCCCGCCGGTCACCACCATGTCGACCTTGCCGGAGTCCAGTTCCATGGATGCTAGATGGAGAGCGCTGAGCGAACTGGCGCAGGCCGCATCCACGACACAGTTGGTTCCGCCGAGGTCGTATTGCTTGCTTATCCTCCCCGCAACCACGTTGCCGAGGAGCCCGGGGAAGGAATTCTCCTGCCAGGATACATAGGAGTCGGAGATGCGCTGAACTGCATCCTCGGCGACGGCATCATCAACCCCGGCATCTTTCATGGCCTTTTTCCAGATGGGATGCCCCAGTCTGGCCCCCAGGGGGATCACTAGTTCGAGAGTACCGGTAACGCCGAGGATGACGCTGACCCGGTTCCGGTCGAACTCCTTTTCCGGTCCGTAGCCGGCGTCTTTCAGGGCCTGACCGGTGGCAACCAGCCCGAGAAGCTGGGATGTATCGATCGCTTCCATGGTATTGGGGGGAATATTGAACTCGATGGGGTTGAACGGAAAGGGAGAGAGGAAGCCCCCCCGTTTCCCATAGGTATGGTCGGCGGTCTTGGGGTCGGGGTCGTGGTAATCCGTCGTGCGCCAATGGGTCGAGGGGATGTCGGTGATGGCATCGATTCCTTCACGGATGTTTGCCCAGTAGGTACTCTGGTCTTCAGCCCCGGGAAAGAGACAGCCGATGCCGATAATGGCCAGCGGGGATCCGCCGGTAGTGATTTCCGGTTTTCCTTCTTCCATATTCACCTTAGGTACTCCTTGATCTGTTCAAGTTCGAGCGGTTCCGTCCGTAAGGCTTCGGGGGGGAGTTGTATGCCTTGACTCCGGAGAAAGTTGATACGGGTGAAAACAGCTGCACCGTAAAGTATGTTGAGAGCGACGGAAACAGTCGCACGGCGCTCGGGACTTTCCAGGTACGTACCGGCTACCCACTCGTTGAAGGCTCCCATGGCGGGCCCGCACCATACCTGGTAGTCGATTTTGCGGGACGGCTCGCCGTCTTTGGCCCAGTGGGCCGCCTGCCCGAGATACCACCGGAAGACCAGGGCCATCCGATGTTTCGGGTCACGGTCTCCCCGTTCGGCCTGGCGTGGGTCCCGCTGCTGGAAATAGGCACGGGTGTCGCGCCATATGTCGGTCAGCGGGGCGAGGAAAAGGGTCTTTTCCAGCTTTTCCCGTTCGGGTGCGGGAATATCCTCCATACAGCCGTAACTCCGGTACAGTTCATATAGTTTGGCGGCCCGCATGGGGAACATGGTTCCCCGCTTGAGAACCTGTACCGTCACTCCCATTTCGAACATGTCGGCTGCGGGGGCCATGGCCACGTCCGCCTGGCGGGTACCGGCGAGCATTTCCCGTACCTGGCGAGAGGTGCCCGATTCGATGCACGCCTGATGAACGGAACCGGTCATTATATAAGCGGCACCCATTGCAAAGGCAGCTGCAGCGGCCGCTGGCGTCGAAATTCCGCCGGCAAGGCCCACCCGGAGCCTGCAGTCGTAACCGTGCTGTCGTTCGAGACGGGCGGCCAGAGATTGTATGGTGGGGAAAAGGGCGATGGCCGGACGGTTGTCTGTGTGTCCGCCCGAATCCGCTTCGGCGGTTATTTCCCGGGCCAGGGGGACCTGCGCGGCGAGTTCGGCCTGTTCGCTGGTGAGCTCACCGCCGGCGACCAGTTCGCGTAAAAACGATTCGGGAGCTGGGGAGAAAAATTTGGCAGCCATCTCTTCCCGGGAAATCTTGGCAATGATCCGGTTTGGCGTGACGATGGTACCATCGTCACGGCGATGGATGCCGTGGAGGCTGTAGCGGACGAGGGGCAGAGTCAGACTGAGGAAGGCCGATGCTTCCAGAAGCTGTACGCCCCTCTGCAGGTAAAGATCGGCAAGGGCCTGTTCCAGATCCGGCTCATGGGGGGAATGAATCAGGTTGACGCCGTAGGGAACACCGCTTTTGGCGAGTCGGTCAACGGCTTTCTCAACGTCTAAGTAAGGGAGGCCGGCGGCGCCGAAGAAGCCGAGCATCCCGGCACGTCCGAGTTCCTCGACCATGGCGGCAGAACTTATCCCCTTTGCCATGGAACCGCCAAGGTAGGGGTAACGAATCCCAAGGTCGGCACAGAACCCAGTGTCGCCCAAGTTTTCCGGTAGGCAGGGGGGAGCATACCCCAGCAAGGGGAGGGAACCCGGCTGCTCTCCGTCGAATCCGGCTGTTCCGCTGGTCTGCATGACGACTGTTCTTTCGCCGGCCACCAGGTACACCGGCAGGCGGACCTTGCGAAGCGCCGTTTCACTATCCTCTGTCGGTAGGAGAGAAAGGGGAGATGCAGGACGCCACCATCCGAGGCCGATATGCCCGGTGGACTGACTTGCACTTGTGCCCCTCTGCTGAAACTGATCCAACGATATCTCCCGTCTTTATGGACATTTTTGATGCGAAGTGTTGTGGACTGCTGGGATGCGGATTTACATACGGACAGGGTAGAGTGGGGGGATGCCCGACATGCGGTTTTTCGGTGACGGAACGAAGCAGGGGAGTGGACGCATCACCGGCACCGAGTTTAACAGATGATTTTTAGCCGAATTTTGCAATAAATGCAAGACAAGAACGCGACGAAGTTTATCATCTACTGTGAACCTTTGATTTATGTGATTGTAGAACGAACATGCTCTGAATCAAGGATGCAGGAAGGGAAAGAGAAATCGATGAATGGCAACTCGAAGCAAGACTGTATCCAGCCCTAATCCTTTGGTTCTGTTGATTACACTGTTCTGGTTTTATGCCGTCTGCAGGGGGAACGGTACTCCTTCCCCGGGGGTGTTTTCCAGATTATTGCGCACGCCACGGATGTATGTACCGGGCGTTGCCCAAGGCTGGTGAAGATCTGCGCTGGGGGAACGGGCGGTGATGTCGTGGTTTGGGAACGGATGTGTTTACCTGCCCCGACGATTCAGTATTTCCATCGATTTTTTAAGGCTTACCCGCATCCGTTCGAAGGAACGGATCAACATGCCGATCTCATCGGTACGATTGGTTTCGAGGTTCTTGTCCACATTCCCCATGCTTATGTCGATGGCGGCTTCCGACAGTTCGATGAGGGGAGTGATAATTTCTGTCTTGAGATGGCGGTAGGTAAAGATGAACGATACGGCGAAGAGCATGAGTCCGGCAATGAGCAGGATGAGGAGGGTCAGTCTCTCGTGGCGGACCTGCTCCTGGATATTGCTGAGCACCATGACCACGCCAACCTTTTTTCCGGTCATATCGCGCAGGGGGAAAGCACCTTTCATAAGGTTCTTTCCCTCAAATGCGACGGTACCGAGGAAGGTCGGACCCTTGACAGCGTGCGCCTCCTCCTCGTTGAAAACCTTATTGGCGATAAATGCCCGGTTGTCAAAGGTTGTGCTTACCAGGGCATACCCTTTGAGATCGTCCCAATCGTCCTTCTGCCCGATGGTCAGGCGTGTTTTCCGGTAGCTCTTTTCGTCAAGGAGCGATTTGTCGATGATCACCGCCACATCACTCCCCGTTTCCTTTTTGACGATCTGGTCAAAGTGATCTATTTCCTCGCCGAATTCCACATACCCGATGCGACTGCCGTTGTCGATATATGGCGCCACGACCCGCAGGGCGAAGGCCGTTTGCCCCAGCTCCAGGCCGCTTGACACGGCTCCGGTCTCTTTTGCCTTGAGAAACGTGAGGCGGTTGATTGTGTCGCCGAAGAGTTCCGGCTTGTGGACGCGAAGAAAACAGGTACCGTCGTTATCGATGAAATAGAAATGGGTTATACTGAATTTGTCGTGATTGGTCTTGTAGAGGTTTTCAGCGGCCTTGGTGAGTAACGCCCGATCATGCCGGGCATAGAGCTGCTTGTAGGTCGGATCGTTCATGAACGTGTTGAGGGCCGCCGAGAGCATCTTTGTGTCGTTCGTCAGGATGCTGTTGTAGATCCCTTGGGTATTCCGGATGGTCTGCTGTGCGTTTATGCGCAGATTCTGCTGGAAGAAGTAAATGACGATGGCGGCGAAGACGACGACAATGAGGACCTGGATTCCCAGGATTTTCCCCCGTATGCTGGTGTGTAACTGCTCTTTTATGAGGGTTTTCGGCATTTCAGTGCCGGTCGGGGTAATTCTCTTTCCTGTCACGGTGTTGAACCCTCCCTTATGAAAGTATCGTTATGGATTCATTGATAAATTCTGTTTTTCCGACAGTGCTCTCAATTTCGTCTTTCAGGAGGTCAACCAGGTCGACAAGATCATCATCGTCTTTGAACGCCGCGGTCCCCAGTTTTTTGAGAATTTCTTCGAAAAGGTACTCTCCAACCGGCCCAACCTGACGGATAAAGGCGATTTTCAGTTTATCCATGCGCTCCGTCAGGTTCTTTACAACATCAGGATTGACGGATATCGTGGCGGATTCGGCAAGGAGAATTTCCAGTTTCGGTTTGGCCACATTAAGGGAGATAGTAAGTAGCGACATGTTTATGTCGTTCGTACACAACAGGGCAAGGAAACCTCCCCGCAGCATTCTGGTGATGATCATTCCGTTCTGGTAGCGCATCTCCAGCAGTTCTGGCGTGTCTGCCGTGGATGACTGGCGGATGGTGCCGGAGATGGTTGTTGCTATTTTCCGTATGTGCTCTCCATCGAAGAGAGGTGGAAACGCATGGACCGTCTTTTCGCCATCGACTGTGCTGACCAGGCTGCCGATAACGCCTTCGACCTTGTTAATATTTTGCAGCATATCCCGCATAATGCTTCTATCTCCCTGTCGCGAGTATTTTGCTGATAGCGGCTTCCACCAGTGCCAGTCTGATATCTTTAGTGACGAAAATATGAAGATACTGGTTATCTAAGGCGTAGACGAGCATGCGCCCATTGTGGTCATGAACGGCCACACTCTTTGTTTCACCCACGCCCATTGTTTTACCCGCCAGGATAGCTCCATCGATAAACACTTTGCCCCGGGTAGCTAGTGACCGCCCGATGTCGCTCTGGTCGTCGAGCGGTACGCCATTTTTGTCGGACACGATGGCCTGGATTACGCCGGGGACCTTCAGCAGTCTATCCAGGAGTTGACGTAGTACAGGCGGGGAGGCATTTCCCATGCTTTCGGGTTGGTGTGAATTCTGCTCGGCCACGGATAAGACCTCCCGGAAGAGAAAAGCTACACTAGGAACAAGGTCAATAGTGCATATTGCACGATAAATTAACCGTTTGGATACTAGCATCTGGTGGATTTATGTCAATCCAAATATCTTTCTTGGTAGTGCCCAGATGGGGCGTTCACGGGGTGTTGCCGTACGACTGATATTTGAGCACGGCAATGACCGTAGAGGCGGAGGAATGAACCAAACTGACTCTGCACCGAGAAATATGACTTATCCTTCCGTCATCTCTGGTCTATCTCCTTTACAAAGAGAGGGGGGATACATTATGCTAACGGGCAGTCACCATACTCTTTCCTACGAGGTTGTCCGTGTCTCCCCGCATCAGAATCCTTCCTGAAAATCTGACCAACAAGATCGCTGCCGGTGAGGTGGTGGAGCGCCCCGCATCGGTGGTCAAGGAACTTGTGGAAAATGCACTCGATGCCGGCTGCGGTGATTTGGTGGTGGAGATCGAGCAGGGTGGGCGGAAACTGATAAAGGTGAGCGACGACGGCTGTGGCATGACCCGCGAAGATGCACTTCTTGCCCTGGAACGACACGCCACGAGCAAAATTGCGACGGACGCAGACCTGTTCGGTCTATCTACCCTCGGCTTTCGTGGTGAGGCTCTTCCGTCCATAGCCTCCGTTTCGCGATTCACCCTGGCTACGCGGGAATCGGAGCAGATCGAGGGAACCGAGATCTATGCCGAGGGGGGGCGGATCAGGGAAGTCAAGTCCTGTGGCATGGCGGTCGGGACGGTTATAGCCGTGCGCAACCTGTTTTTCAACACGCCAGCCCGCCTTAAATTCATGAAGAGCAGCGAAACCGAGGCGGGGCACGTGGGGGACCTGTTGACCCGTCTCGCCATTTCCCGCCCCCAGACCCGTTTTACCTATATTGCCGATGGCCGGACCGTTTTTCGCCTGTTGCCGGGCGACCTGCTCCAGAGGGTGACATCCCTGCTGGGGGGAACCATCGGCAAGGCACTGTATCCGGTCGATTACATCGACGGCCCGCTCTCTGTAAGCGGGCTGGTCGCCAGCCCCGATTGCAGCAGGTCGGCGGCTTCCCATCTCTATACCTTCATCAATGGCCGCTTCATCCGTGACAAGGTCGTCCAGCACGCCATTCTCCAGTCATACCGGAATTTTCTCGAAAGGGGACGCTATCCGGTGGTGGTGCTCTTTATCGGGCTTCCTCCCGGCGAAGTAGACGTCAACGTGCATCCCACCAAGCACGAGGTGCGTTTTCGGGAGCAGGCGCGGGTTCACGACGGTATAGTGGCGGCGCTGGAGTCGGTCCTGCGCACGACACCCTGGCTGGGGAAAGGACGCGATGCGGCTTCACCGTTCACTAGCACGAGGCTGACCTCGTCTCCATCATCTGCCAGAGTCGAAACCGTGCGGGAGGCGCTGACCCGTTATCAGCCGCCTCCACCCCGCCAGGGAAGCTTTCCCGTCCCGCCACCGGTACAGAGGGTGGGGCGGGATGGGGTACCGCAAGTGCCGGCGACTGTTCCGGAGGTCATCGACAAACATCCGGCTTCTTTAGCGTCCGGCTATTTTTCTTCCCTTGCCGTTATTGGCCAGTACCACGGGTCCTACATCGTCTGCCAGGACGAAACCGATCTGGTGCTCATCGACCAGCATGCAGCCCACGAACGGGTCGCTTTCGAACGCCTCAAGGCGCAATTTGCCGCCGGCGGTGTGGAGTCCCAGGGACTCCTCTTTACGGAAACCCTCGAATTTTCTTTCCGCGAAGGGGCAGCGCTGGGAGAGAACCGGGAACACCTGACCCGACTCGGCTATGAACTCGAGGAATTCGGTGGCACGACCTGGCTGCTCAAGGGGGTGCCTCGTCTCTTGATCGGTGGCGACTACCTGCGGACACTAAGGGATATCGTGGAGGAGCTTCAGAGCCTCGGGAAGAGCCGTTCCTTTGCCGATTCCCTGGAGGATATCCTCGCAAGAATCGCCTGTCACAGTGTGGTACGGGGGGTCCACTCCTTGGGGCGGGACGAGATCACGGCCCTTTTCTCCCAGATGGATGCCACCGATTTTTCCAGTAACTGCCCCCACGGCCGCCCGGTCAGTCGCACCCTGACCCTTGCCGAGATAGAGCGCCTCTTCAAGAGAGGGTGACGTGTCCGACGATACCGGTAAAACCAGGCTGGTGACCATTCTCGGGCCGACCGCTTCCGGAAAAAGTGATATGGCGGTTCAACTTGCACGGCGATTCGATGGCGAAATCGTCAACGCCGATTCCCTGCAGGTATACCGCGGTCTGGACATCGGCACCGCCAAGCCTCCTGAAGAAGTACGCCGGCAGGTTCCCCATCACCTCATCGACCTTGTCGAGCCGGACGAGTCTTTTTCGGCGGCTGTCTTTCAGGCAGCGGCATGTCAGGCTATCGATGACATTACCCGGCGCGGTAAACGGGTCTTCGTGGTCGGAGGGACCGGTCTCTATATAAAGGCTCTGGTGCAAGGGCTGGTCGATTCGCCGAGCGGTGCGGGGGAAGTCCGCCAGGAACTTGAGGAGATGGCGTGCAGATTGGGGAAGGAAGAGATGCTGCGGCGTCTGGCGCAAGTTGATCCGGAAACGGCAGCGAGGCTCCACCCCAACGACCAGGTACGGATCATCCGGGCCCTGGAATCCCATCGACTGACCGGTCGTCCCATCTCGGCGGACCGCTCCGCCCATGGTTTCGGCGAATCCAGGTACCATGTCCTGAAACTCGGTATCCTGGTGGAGCGGGAGGAGTTGTACCGGCGCATCGATCTCCGGGTGGAAAGGATGCTCGGGGAAGGTCTGGTGGAGGAAGTACAATCCCTTCTGTCCCGCGGATTTACCCCTGACTTGAAAGCACTCCGGTCCATCGGTTATAAGGAGATATGCGCGTTCCTGGCGGGAGATTGCGATCTCGCGGAGGCGACCCGGCTCATAAAGCGCGACACCAGGCACTATGCAAAACGTCAGCTGACCTGGTTCAAACGGGACAATGAAATTAATTGGGTTGATTATCCTGGCAGTTTTGCTACTATTTGTAACCATGTAATGGAATTTTATGCGTAAAGGAGAGGGAGATGGCCAAAGCACCGTTCAATATTCAGGACCAGTATCTCAACCAGTCCCGCAAGGAGCGGGTGAAAGTGGTCGTGCAGCTCATGTCCGGCGACAAGATGGAAGGGTATATCAAATCATTCGACAACTTCTCCGTGCTGATGGAAATCCACGGCGACATTCTCATTTACAAGCATGCAATTTCGACCATCACTTCGGCGGACGGTACTTTCAAGCTCCATCAGTAGTTTCCGCACTTTTCTCGTTACCTTCCATAGGGGCGTTCCCGCAAGGGCGCCCCTATCGGCGTTTTGAGCCGGGACATTTATTTTAGCCATGAAAAAGACGAATCCTTCCCCCTCTCATTCCGGCCTGATAATCGAGCGTGTGCTTCCCGGCAGTATTGCAGCCGAACTGGAGATCGATGTCGGCGACCGACTGCGGGAGATAAACGGCAGACCGGTACGGGATATCATCGATTATACGTACCTTTCTGCCGAGACCGAACTGACACTGGAAATCATCAAGAGGAACGGCGAAGAATGGGAAATGGAGGTGGAGCGTGGTGAGGATGAGCCGCTCGGGCTTATCTTCCCTGCACCCGTTCCAAAACGGTGCGGCAACAAGTGCGTTTTCTGCTTCGTCCACCAGCTTCCCCGCGGCATGCGCTCCCCACTGTACGTGAAGGATGAGGATTACCGTCTTTCCTTTCTGTACGGAAACTATGTCACCCTTGCCAACATAACGGCGCCCGACCTGGGGCGTATCAAGGAGCAGCACCTCTCCCCCCTCTATGTTTCGGTGCATGCCACCGACCCGATAGTGCGGGAGCGCCTGCTCGGCAAGGCCGCTATCAAGCCGCTTCTGCCTGTCATGGAAGATCTGGCACGCGCCGGCATCACCATGCATACCCAAGTGGTCCTCTGTCCGGGGCTCAATGATGGGGCCGTGCTCGAACGTACGGTGGCGGATATGGCTGCGCTCCATCCGTGGGTTGCATCCTTGGCGGTGGTGCCCGTTGGGTTGACACGCCACCGGAAGGGGCTTCCCCCGCTCGAACCGGTTACGTCCACGTATGCGGCTGAATTCCTCGCAGTATGGCAGGCGCGTGCCCAGGAAATTGCTGACCGGCTCGGCGAGCCGTTCCTGTATCTGGCCGATGAATTCTACATCAAGGCCGGCCGGGGATTCCCCCCCCTGGAGACGTATGGTGACCTGCCCCAGCTTGAAAACGGCGTTGGCATGGTGCCCCTCTTCCTGGAAGAGGCGAAGGGGGTGCTGGCTATGGCTGAACCGTGCTCTCCACGTGTCGTGACGGTGGTGACGGGGGAGTCTGCCTATTCTTATCTTTCAGATTTCCTCGTTGAACTGGGGAAGATAACAGGTGTTACGTTCCGGCCGATGACGGTACCGAACCGGTTGTTTGGCGAGAGTGTAACGGTTGCCGGACTGGTGGCTGGCCGGGACATCCTGGCGACTCTGGCTGGGCGGGACCTGGGGGACCTGCTGCTTATCCCTGACGTTATGATCAAGGAAGGGGAGGGGGTGTTTCTCGATGATCTCACCGTTACCGAACTGGAAGAGACGCTCCGCGTTCGGACGATCGTGGTTGAATCAACGCCTGCCGGTATCTATGGTGGTGTGATGGAGAAGTAGAACTCGATTGTGCAAGAATGAAAAAAGGCGGGGCCGCAAAGCCCCGCCTTTTTTCGTTCTTCTCAACAATGCTGCCTCACATTTTGTGGCACTTTTCGCAGTTTTCCTTAACGGTGAAGGCATCCTTGCTATTGTGACAGGCACCACAGGATGCGCCACCTTCCATCTGGCTCATGGTGTTGTGCTTGATGCCGGCCTTGAAGGGAAATACCTTGGTGTGGCAGTCGGCACATTTATACATGCCGGTGTGGATTTCGTGGCTGAATTTGGCTTCGCCCGCATCGGTCTTGAAGGTAACCGTGCCGGGCTTGAAGTTGTTGTGACACTTGTCACAACTGCCGGCGGAAGTAAAGGCATCCTTGCCGTTGTGGCAGGCGCCGCACGATTTACCCTTGTCCATGTCCGCCATGGTGTTGTGAACGGCGCCAGCCTTGTAGGGGAATACTTTGGTGTGGCAATCCTTGCAGCCATACATGCCTGTATGGATTTCGTGACTGAAGGTGACGTCGGAGATTCCCTTTATCTTGAAGTTGACATTCTGCGGCTTCATGCCGCGATGACAGTTGCCGCAGTTGCCGGCCACGGTAAATGCCTTCTTCCCGTCATGGCAGGCACCACATGTTTTCCCCTTTTCCATCTGCGCCATGGTTGCGTGCTGGTCCTTGCCGGTGATCACCTTGCCGTTGTGGCAACTCTTGCACTTGCCGCCAGTCTTGGCTATATGCACATCGTGACTGAAGACCACATCACTCAACCCCTTGACCTTGTATCCGATGTTACGGGGTTTCCCTTTGTGACAACGGTTGCAATCCTTGTCGTCGGCGACACTGAAGGCCTTTATGCCCGAATGGCAGGCGCCGCACGACTTGGTCTTTTCCATTTCCGCCATGGTAAAGTGCTTGCGCTGCTTCAAATTGTAAATGGCGTTGTGACAAATCCGGCAATTGTTGTTATATTTACTGAGATGAACGTCATGGCTGAATACCACGGGATCAGCGTTAGTGAAACGGAACTGGATGTCCTTGGTTTCCTTGGCGTTCGTTACGACGGTCAGGAGGAGGGTGGAAAGCACTGCAAGCATGGTGAAACGCAACTTCATGGCATTCTCCTTAACAGGTCGAATAGTTACTGGGTCAAATATAACCGCGGTACTATACACGTACGGCGTCGAATCGTCAATTCAAATGTTGCAGTGAACCTAATGGTGGAGCGGGGTTAGGAGAATACTTTCAACATCGGGGGAGAGGAATCACATTTATGCACAGGTTTATGTTGGTTGTTATCATGATTTTCACGGTTGTAGCGGGACCATCGTGGGCAGATACCTATGAATGGACTGACAGCAAGGGAGTGGTCAACTTTACGGATGACCTTGACAAGGTTCCCGCCAAGTACCGCACGAAGGTAAAGGAACGGGAGTCGATCAGGAGCGAGCAGGGGACGATTCCATCCTCCGACGGTACGGAACCGGTGATGAAGCAAACCGGCAAAACTCCTCCTCCATCCTCCACACCTCCCGTAGCGGTGTATGGAGGCCATGGTCAGGGGTGGTGGCGCGGGCAATATGCTTCCTTGCGACAAGGTATCAAGGCGATCGAGGGTGGCCTTGCCGACAAGCGGGAAAAACTGGCAGAATTGAAGCGCAAGCGTATCATCTATCAGCGGACGAGGGATAGGGTTGCCTACAACCAGATGGAGGAGGATATCAAGAGTGATGAGGCGCAGCTGAAAGAGGCGCAGGACAGGCTCAATGCCCTCGACGGCGAGGCGAACAGTGCCGGTGTCCCGCAGGAATGGCGGCAGTGAAAGCATGTCTGTGTTGTGATGGGTGAGGTGGAGGAGGGAATTCAGGGTTTGGTTTTCTGCTCCAGCTGAAGGTCAAGGTGCTTCAACTGTTCCAGGTTCTGGCGCAGATCCTTGTTTTCCTTGGTCAGCAATTGATTACTGTTTCTCAGGCTCCGGTTCTGACGGCGTTGTTCATTGGCGGCGTTGACCAGGTCCAGCAGCTGTACCGACTGAATGGTCCACGGACTTTTCGGGTACTCTTTGTGGAGGCGTTCAAGGGTCTGCTGACCTTGCAGATAATCCTTTTCCCCCGCTGCTTTCAGTTGTAGCAGGCTCAATCGGAAGAGAGCCTCATCGGTAACGCCCGCCATTCCTTTTTCAGCGCAGAGTGCCGTCAGGATATCTGCGGCGGCCGTTCCGTTCCCTTTTTCTATCTGATTGACGGCAGCTGCCAGTTTACGTTGCTGGCTGAAATAGTTGATGAACCCGAAGCTGCCGTTGTGCAACGTGGCGCAACCGGTTGTCGTCAGAGCGAACAGGACTGCAAGAGCAAGTTTTCTCATCGATTGTGTCTGCGCCGGTTCATCAGGTAATTGCTTCCCGGCTGTCCCTTCACATAATCCTTCATTTCTGCCGCTGCCCTGGCAATATCCACCGCCGATTCATATTCCCCTTGTCCGCAGATGATAACGGCAATGGAGATGGTCATGATCGGGAATACGCGCGGCACACCGTAGCGGTCCACTGCCTCTATCGCCCCTCTCTCCAGGTCTACTGTGTCGTAATAGCTGACGATTGCCTTACCGAACTGTTCGATGATCGCTTCGCAGACTCCGGCAGCCTCTTCAACGGATACCACCATCACGAAGTCGTCCCCACCGACGTGGCCCACGAACGCGTCCTGTCCCGCGTGTTGCCGAACCGCCTCATGGATAATTTCTCCCGTGGTCTTGATCAGTTCACTGGCTCGTATATAGCCGTAATGGTCGTTATAGGCCTTGAGATTGTCCAGATCGGCATAGCAGACGGCAAATGGTTCGGGTTCCTGGAGACGGCGGGTAAGAACGCGCTCGATGGCGATATTCCCCGGCAGCCTGGTAAGGGGGCTGGCATCGAGATTCATCTGTTCCGATATCTTGAGGCGGGAGGCCATTCTGACAAAATCACTTGCCAGTTCGCCGATTTCATCACCGGCCGGAATCCGCGGGTCGAAGTCGAAATCTCCTTCGGCAATGCGGTGTGTGGCCTTTTTCAGCTTGGTGAACGCCTTTGATATCTTGTAGGTAACAAGAGCCGCCACGATGATTGCCAGCAGAAAACCGGTGAACGAGAGGATCAGGGTCCACTGAACGGTCCTCCCCTGCTTTTTGTCCGCGGCATCCAGTTTGCTGCTGAGTTGAACCTGCCGGTTGGCGGCACTGACATCGATGGCACCGACAACCCGGTCCGCCGCGTTATTGAGTTGCACTGCGCTGTTTTTGTCGCCGCCGAGCAGTTGTTCGGCATAGCGTTTAAAGCTTACGTAATTTTCGAGTATCGGCTTCAGTTCAACCGGATTCTGGGTTGTCGTCAGATTAAGGAGCAGGTGCTGGAATTCGTCGGCGCGTTCCTGGTAAAGGGTTTTGAATTCGGGGCTGTTCAGTACCGCTCCCTTGACTGCAGCCCGTTGCTGGGCAAGAACCGACTCCCGCAGCTTGATTGCCGTGTTGATGAAGACCAGATCATTTTGGGCGATGTCACGGGCGGTCGTATTGAGTGAATAGAGCCCCGTGACCGAATAAACCAGCGCCGCCATGGTGAAAAACGCTATGGCGGCATATCCAGCAACGAGCTTCTGTACCAGGGTGAGTCTCATTGGTTGCGGCCTTAAGGAAAACGCTGACGTGGTTTTATATTGCAGGGTAACTTCATTCCGGGCATTGTAGTTCACCACCGGGGTTTAGTCAACCTTCAGGAATGCAGTCTTGTTTTCCCCCGTTGGATGTTGCGTTCTTCGCACGTGGAGCCTTGATTAGCGGTTGCTACCGTTACAAAGCTGTGGTATAAACAGGTGCCATTCAAGAGAGTTGGAGATTTCTTATGACGGGTCTGGACAGAATAGTTGAAAATGCACTGCTGGAGGACATCCATACCGGCGACATCACGACGCTTGCTGTTGTCCCGGAGCCCCGGGCCGCCCATGCCCGGCTCATAGCCAAGGAGGCGATGGTGCTGGCGGGGATTGATGTGGCGGCACGCGTATTTCATCTGCTCGACAATACCGTGCTTTTTACTCCGGCTTTCAGGGACGGAGACCGCCTCCAGCCGGGGGATGTCCTTGCCGGAGTAGATGGTAATGCTGCCATACTTCTCCAGGGGGAACGGGTCGCTCTCAACCTGTTGCAGAGAATGTGCGGGGTGGCCACCCTTACTTCCCGCTATGTAACTGCTGTCGAGGGGACAAAGGCACGGGTGGTCGATACGCGCAAGACCACGCCGGGGCTCAGGATGCTCGATAAGTACGCTGTTAGGGTCGGAGGGGGGATCAATCACCGGACCGGCCTCTACGACGGGGTGCTCATCAAGGAGAACCATATCGCTGCGGCAGGTGGCATCACCGAAGCCATCCGCCGTGCCAGGGCCTATATCCCCCATACGATGAAGATAGAGATAGAGACGGAGTCCCTTGCCGAGGTGGGAGAAGCCCTGGCTGCAGATGCCGATATCATCATGCTCGACAATATGGACTTGGCCACCATGGCCGAAGCGGTGCGTCTCATCGATGGCCGGGCTCTGGTAGAGGCTTCCGGCGGGGTCAATCTCGACACCATTCGTGCTATTGCCGGCACCGGCGTTGATATCATATCCGTAGGTGCCCTGACCCATTCGGCACGAGCCATGGACATTTCCATGCTGCTGGAGGGGGTGTGAAAGAAGATTTTCTCCGGCATGCCGCCATGGACGACAAAACAATAGACCAGCGCATTCTGGAGATATTTCGGGCAACCCCCGGTGGTATCGTGTCGGGGGAAGAGTTGAGCAGTAGGCTCAAGGTCTCCCGCACAGCGGTATGGAAGCATATCAAGAGTCTGAAGGACCTGGGTTACCGCATAGAGGCGGTGCCATCCGTCGGATACCGGCTCGTTGCCGTTCCTGATCTCCTTCTGCCGGCGGAGATCGCGGTCGGTCTCATGACGAAGCGGATCGGTCGGCAGATCATTTCGTTTCGTGAGACCGATTCCACCAACGAAACCGCTTTCAAACTGGCTGAAGAGGGAGCACCGGAAGGGACGGTTATCATTGCCGAGTCCCAGCGCCGGGGGAAGGGGCGGATGGGACGGCAGTGGGAATCACCGCCAGGGGTAAACCTCTACTGCTCCATCATCCTTCGTCCTCCCATCCTGCCATTGCAGGCTGTCCAGTTGACGTTTCTCTCTGCTGTTGCCGTGGCCAGGGCTGTCGAGGAAACCACCCCACTCGTGCCCACCATCAAATGGCCCAACGATGTGTTGTTGTCGGGACGCAAGGTGGCGGGACTGCTCAATGAGATGGGGGCCGAAACAGAGAAGGTCAATTTCATCATTCTCGGTATCGGTGTTAACATCAACATGGAAGAGGGACAGTTTCCCGCCGACCTGCGTTACCCTGCAACGTCTCTCCGCATGGAAACCGGGGGGGCCGTCAACCGCATGGAATTCACTCGCGCCTTTATTCGCGCAGTAGACAATCTGTATTCTGCCTTCATGGCTGGCGACTATGGGGTCATACGAGACGAATGGCTGGCCCGTTGCTCTATGATCGGCCAGCGGGTGCACGTATCCTATCGTGACAGCGTTGTCGCCGGTGTGGCAACCGGCATCGACGACTATGGAGCACTTCTCCTCAACCTGGACGACGGTCGCGTGGAGCGGGTACTGGCCGGTGATGTATCGCTCGTCTGAGCTTCGCTGAGCGTGTTTGATAAGAAGAGTGAGGAGAGTTAGGTGCTTCTAGTAATCGACGTCGGCAACAGCAACATCGTACTCGGTATCTACGATGGAGAACGGCTTCTCAAAGACTGGCGCGTTTCCACTGAAAAATCGAAAACCGCCGATGAATACGGCATCCTCGTCCACGACCTGTTCCGGCTGGCCGGCATTTCCTTCGGCGATATCCGGGATATCATCATATCGTCGGTGGTGCCGACCCTTACCGGTGTGCTGGAACGACTGGCCGTCGAATATTTCGGTTTTCGCCCGTACGTCGTCGGCCCCGGTATCAAGACGGGGATGCCGATTCATTACGACAATCCAAAAGAGGTGGGCGCCGACCGCATCGTCAACGCGGTGGCAGGTTTCGAGAAGCACAAGACCGCCCTGATCATCGTCGATTTCGGTACGGCGACCACATTCGATTACGTGAACAGGAAAGGTGAATACTGTGGAGGTGCCATTGCCCCCGGTCTCGTGATTTCCATGGAGGCATTGTTCCAGAAGGCGAGCAAGCTGCCGCGGGTAGAAATACTCAAACCACCTTCCATCATCGCCAAGAACACGGTCAATTCCATGCAGGCAGGCATTTTTTACGGTTATGTCGGACTCGTCGACGAAATCGTCGGAAGGATCAAGACTGAGAGCCGTGATAATCCGCGGATTCTCGCTACTGGTGGTCTTGCTCGCCTTATTGCCCCCGAATCCAAAACAATTGACGAGGTAGACGAATATCTGACTCTTGAAGGCCTGCGTATCCTGTATCAGCGTAACCATGAAAATTAACGGCGGGTTGATGTCTGGCCTGCTTTCATTTCAAGGGGGGCACAATGGGAAAGTATGATACGTCTAAGCTGAGAAATCTTGGTATTATTGCCCACGGCGGAGCTGGAAAGACCTCATTGGCCGAGGCCATCCTGTTTGATACGGGGATGATCGATCGGCTCGGAAGGGTCGATGACGGCACTTCTACCATGGATTTCGAGCCGGAAGAAATCAAGCGGAAGATTTCCATTACCTCCTCCCTCGACCATTGCGAATGGAACGGTCATTCCATCCACCTGGTGGACACCCCCGGTTACGGCAATTTCATTGCCGACACCCGGGCCTGCATGCGCGCCCTCGACTGTGCGGTCGTCATCCTCTCGGCCATCTCCGGGGTCAAGGCCCAGACCGAAGAGATCTGGCAGTGGGCAAACGAGTTCGAAATTCCCCGCATCGCCTTTGTCAACAAAATGGACCGGGAACGGGCCAGCTTCCTGCGCGCCATAGACGACATGGAAAAGGCCCTCGGCGCGCGGGGTGTGGCGATACAGATACCCCTCGGAGCCGAAGAGAATTTCGAAGGGGTCATCGACCTGGTGAAGATGAAGGCCTATCGCTATGCAAAGGACCAGTCGGGGAAATACACCGAAGAGGCGATACCCGCCGAGTATCAGGCCGATGCACAGCGGCTGCGCGAGCAGATGGTGGAGACGGTTGCCGAAGCATACGACGCCCTGACCGAAAAATTTCTGGAAACCGGTGAACTGACCGATGAGGAAATACTTGACGGCCTGCGGGTCGGAACCATGCGTAATACGTTTACGGCCGTGTTGTGCGGTTCGGCTGCCATGAATATCGGTGTTCCCCATCTGCTGGATGCCATCGGGGCTTTCCTCCCGTCACCCATTGATCGTACCAAGGCGGTAGGCACCCATCCCAAGAGCGGGGACATCATCGAACGTGCGCCGGCCGAGTCGGAGCCGTTTTCCGCGCTGGTGTTCAAGACCACCTCCGACCCCTATACGGGTAAAATTACCATCTTTCGGGTCTACTCAGGTGTGCTCAACTCAGATTCCACCGTCTATAATTCGACAAAGGACGTACAGGAAAGGATCGGCCAGATCTATGAACTGGAAGGGAAGAAGCAGAAACCGATCAAGCAGGCAGTGGCAGGCGATATCGTGGCAGTGGCCAAGCTCAAGGAGACCGTGACCGGCGACACCCTGTGCGACGAGGTGAAGCCCATCGTCTACGAACCTGCCAAGCTTCTGCAACCGGTTATCTCCTACGCCATCGAACCAAAGACCAAGAACGATGAAGACAAGATCCATTCGGCCCTCCACAAGATGATCGAAGAAGAACCGACCCTGGAATCCCACCGCGACACCCAGACCAAGGAACTAATCATATCCGGCATGGGGCAGGTACATCTTGAAGTCATCGTGGAAAAGATGAAACGAAAGTTCGGCGTGGAGGTTCTCCTCAAGACCCCGAAAGTGCCCTATCTCGAGACCATCCGCGGCACGGCGAAGGTGCAGGGAAAATACAAGAAACAGTCGGGTGGCCGCGGTCAGTACGGCGACTGCTGGATCGAGATGTCCCCTCAGCCGCGTGGCGAGGGGTACCTTTTCGATGACAAGATCGTCGGTGGCGTCATCCCCCGCCAGTACATTCCGGCGGTGGATAAGGGAATTCAGGAGGCGTCGCAGGAAGGATTCCTTGCCGGTTATCCGGTAGTCGACTTCAAGGTCGCCCTCTATGACGGCTCGTTCCATACCGTGGACTCTTCGGAGATGGCGTTCAAGGTTGCCGGGTCCATGGCATTCAAAAAGGCGATGGAACTCTGCAAACCAGTGCTTCTCGAACCTATCGTAACCATGAAAATCACGGTTCCAGATGAGAACATGGGTGATGTCATCGGCGATCTCAACTCGCGGCGCGGCAAGGTAGTTGGCGTCGAGCCGAAGGCGAATTCCCAGATCATCAGGGCGGTCGTGCCCATGTCGGAAGTGCTTGCCTATTCCAATGATCTCAAGTCCATGACGAGTGACCGTGGCCTCTTCACCATGGAGTATTCCCACTACGAAGAGGTGCCGAGTCATCTGTCCCAGAAGGTCATTACGGAAGCAGCGGCTACCACGAAAAACAATCATCAATAAATTATCTTTACCAGGAGGATGGATACATGTTCGGTTTCAGGAAGACATCGACGGACGCGAGTACTGCCGACGGCGAGAAGGGTAGTTCCCAGCAGATACTGCTGTTGGTACTGGTTCTGCTGCTGGCGGTATTCGGTTATCTCTATTTCTTTACCGGCATCATCAAGCCACGGGAGGAAACGCCAGTTCCGCCGCCGCCAGCTCAGGTAAAACAGCCGATTCCGGCAAGGCCGGCGGCCGGCGGAGCAGCCCCGGTTACTGGTAATGCGGTAGCACCCGCAAGCACCGCCGCCAAAGATGTCCCGGCAGCAAAGCCTGCCGGCGCGCCGACAACGGCCCCTGCGGCTCCCGCAACAGCAGCTCCTGCAACGAAGCCTGTTGCTGCGCCTCCAGCACCGGTAGCTGCTCCGTCCGCTAAGCCGGCGCCAGTTGCTGCTGCTAAACCACCGGCCCCGGCTGTTGCCCCGGCAGTAAAACAGCCCGTACCTCCAGCCAAGACGGCAAAGGTTCAACCGGCTGTGACGGGGAAACCTGCTCCTGCGCCTGCTGCTAGCCCTCAAAAAGTTGCGGCGGCTAAACCCGCCGCGAAGGCATCCAAAGTGGGGAGTAAATCTGCTTCCGGTGCCTACACCCTGATGGTCGGTGAGTATGTCGTGGAGAAGTCGGCTGCATCGGTACAGGCAAAGCTGAAAAAGCTCGGCATCGGGCCGGTTGTCAAGACGAAAACGAAGCGGTCCGAGCCGATGAATCGCCTGTATCTTGCGTCGTTCGATAGCCATCAGGCGGCTGATGCGGCATTGGGGAATCTGAAGAAAGCAACATCCGACGGTTTCATTCTCCCTGAGAATGGCAAATATGTGGTCTATGCCGGTTCCTACTTCAACGAGGGGAAGGCTGCCGTTGAGCAGGACCGTCTCTATGAAAAAGGGTACAAGCTGGTGATGAAGAAGACTATGGCACCCGTGCCGGTCGTGCGCCTCACCGCGGGCAGGTATGCTAGCAAGGATGAGGCTGTCAAGGATATTGCGAGTCTGAAGAAGCATGGTATCAAGGTTCACGTCGTAAAGGCGGGGAAGTAGGAGGAAGTATCCTTGATGAACAAAGTGGTCCTGAACGTCTCCCCGGCCGCTGCAGGCTATGCCGCGGCGGCCACCCCCCGAGAGGACCGGTTGCGGGCCGCACGCTGGGAAGTGCCCTTTGCTGCTGGCGATCTTGTTAATCTTCTCCTCTTCCTGAGTTACGATCAGGATGAAGAGGTCAAAAGCGCCGCCATAAAAAGTCTGCGGCAGATGCCGGAATCGGTCGCCCTGCAGGTAGCCGATTCCGCTGAAACGCCGACGAAGGTGATTGAACTACTGGCGAGGCTTTATTATGGCAAGCCGGACCTGGCGTCACGTCTCGTTGAGCATCCCATGATCGATAGGCAGACCATGGTCTTTCTTGCGGAAAAGGGTGTTGCCGGTGCAGCGGCGGCTGTCCAGAATATGCTGCCTGAAGAAGAAGCTCTTTTGGACGAGTACGAAGATGAGGACCTTGACGCTGAAGCTGAGGAGGCCGAAGAGGAAACGGACCCCGAGAGCGAGGAGTATGCATCCAAGTACAAGATGGCACAATCGATGGGTGTTTCGGAAAAGATCAAGATGGCCCTGACCGGAGACAAGGAGTGGCGTTCCATACTTGTCAGGGAACCGAACAAGCTGATATGCGGTTCGGTGATCAAGAACCCCCGCATAACCGAGGCGGAGATCTTGAACCTTGTCAAAACCGGCGTTCAGAATGATGAGATCATGCGCCTCATCTGTGCCAACAGGGAATGGGTAAAGAACTACCAGATTCGCAAGGCACTGGCGACAAACAATAAAACACCGCTCCCCAATGCCCTTCGCTACATTTCGACTCTCACCGAGAAGGACGTGGCTGCCATTGCCAAGAGCAAGAACGTTTCGAGCGTGATCTCGACACAGGCACGTCGCATCCTGCTCCAGAAGCAAAAACACAGATAGGGGGAAGAGCCCATGGCACTGGTTAATCACGCCAAAAAGGAAATCAACGCCAAGATCGTCTATTTTGGTGCGGCGCAGGCGGGGAAGGCGACGAACCTCAACTTTATATTCAAAAAGCTTAAGCCTGACTTTCGGGGGCAATTCAAGAGCATGAACGTGCAGGGAAGCAAGATGCTCTTTTTCGATTTTCTACCGTCGGGGCAGGGGAAGCTGAACGACTACGCGGTCAGATTTCACATTTATACCGTTCAGGGGGATGTCCCCCAGGACTCCACCTGGAAGATGGTGCTCAAGGGAGTTGACGGGGTAGTCTTCGTTGCCGATGCATCTTCTGCACGTCAGACGGAAAACCACACCAGCCTGGAAAGGTTGCAGACGTGTCTACGCGGCCATGGTTTGTCAACGGATGCGCTGCCCATCATTGTACAGTGCAACAAGAGCGACCTGGCAGACGCCGTTTCGACTGCTGAAATGCAGCAATCCTTCGGTCTTGGGGGGGGGGCCTTCATGAAGGCCGCGGCTGGTACGGGAGAAGGGGTGCTGGAATGCCTCTTTACCCTGGTGAAAATGGTTTTGAAACGATTGCGGGAGAGTGGTTTGGAACTGGCGGGAGAGGCGGTAGAGGGTACGGCCACCGAGGCTGAAGAGGTCGCGGGTGAACAATCTATTCCTGCGCCGATCGTCGTGTTGCCGGCTGCCGAGTCTAGTGCAGCCGGGTCGGAAGAAACCCCGAGCGAAAACGCAGCATCTTCTGTAGAGATTCTGGAAGGGGTGCATCTTACGGCTGACGGCCACCTGCAGGTCCCTCTGTCCATACGATGCGGGAATATGACGCGTCGCATGGTGCTGAACCTGGCTGTTTCACTGGAAGCCGAATGACAAAGCTGTCGAGGTGATGGTGGAGGACTCCGATGCACTTTGACTTCAGCCTGGAACTTCTGCTCAGACTCGTATTGTCCTGCCTGTTTGGAGGACTCATTGGTCTGGAGCGGGAGGTGCATGGTCGTCCGGCCGGTTTTCGTACCCACCTGCTTGTTTCTCTTGGTGCCTGCCTCTTTGTTCTCACATCAATCCAATTTTATTATCAGTATGGAAACCTGAGCGGCGCGGGACCGGTGGGGGTTGACCCGGGCAGGGTTGCAGCGCAGGTGGTGACGGGGATCGGTTTTCTCGGGGCGGGCGCAATCATCAGGGAAAGGGCTTCCATCCGTGGTCTTACGACAGCTGCCTGTCTCTGGGTGGCGGCTGCCCTTGGCGTTGCCTGTGGCGTGGGAATGTACGCAATGGCGACGGTGGTGACCCTGATTGCACTCATGAGCCTTCTTCTCCTGAAAAAGGTGGAGAGTCGGTTGCAGCGTGATACCTATGTGACGCTCAAGGTATGGAGCAGTGACCTGAAGGGGCAGCAGATAATATTCGAGGGATTGATCACGGCGTGCCAGATGCAGGTGGTAAACGTGAATCTGGAGAAGGATGTGGAAAAAAAGCAGACCACCTATGAATTTTACGTCAAATTCAGTACTCAAGAGCTTGCCTGCAGGCTGGTGGACGATCTTGCTGCCGTTGTCGGTGTCAGAAGGGTGCGTCTCGAGTAACAGGCTTGTCAGCGCAGCCTGCCACGCAGGTGGTAGCCCTTTTTTGCTCCTGGAATGAACATAGGTACCCTGCTCTGATACCCGCGGTAGCTTTCTCCGAATATCTCAACGAGTCTCCTTTCTTCACTAATCGAACCGATAAGAAAATACAGTGCGGAAAGCAGGGTCAAGGCCAGCCAGCGTGCGGTCATGGTCGGCGTGCACAGCAGGAACAGTACGGCCAGCAGATACTGGGGGTGCCTGACTTTTTCATAACAACCGGTTGTCAGCAGGACGGGGGTGACGGCCTGGCCGCGCACCTGATGGATACCGAGGAAGTCTCCGACTCCGGTTTGCGCCGCACAGATACAGAGCAGGGTAAAAATACCTCCCTGGACAAGGTATCCGATTGGTCTGACGTTCCCGGGGAGTTGATAGAGAACCGGAGAGTTGGTGTAGGCATTCATCGTCCAGCCAAAGGTAGCCATGGCCAGAATGTTATACATGAGTCGATAGTAGCCAGACAAACGGTGCATCCGGGGTTTTAGAAAATCCTGGACACGCTGCATGGCGAGGATCGAGTGAAATGTCGCAAAAACAACAAAACGGAATATGAACACCAGCAGATCGGGCATATTGTCCTCAGGGAAAAGCGAGCGAGATCACTGCGGATACCGTAGGGAGCAGATAATCATGAAAATTAGCCTCTTGTATGCGGAAAGATTACATGCTACCATCCTGCGACTCAAGGTTGAAGGAGGAAGTAGATGGCGATAATCACCATATCCCGGGAGATGGGAACCGGCGCCTACCAGATTGCCAAAGAGGTTGCCCGAAAACTCAAGTATACGCTGGTGGACGGGGAAAAAATTGCCGAACTGGCACCAAAGTATGGATTGACTCCCGAAATCATCGAGAGGGTCGATGAAAAGCCCCCCTCTTATAACACGGCAGAAGACCGTCTCCAGGCGGCCCGTCTCACAACCATGGAACTTATATTCCTGGAGAAGGCCAAAAAAGGGAACGTCATCCTCTATGGGCGGGGTGGGCAGGACCTCCTCAAGGAACTGCGCAACGTACTAAGGATCCGGTTCATCGCCCCCTTCGACGAACGGGTGGAAATGTTTGCCGAGCGGGAATGGATCGACCCGGATCTGGCCAGCGATCTGATCAGGAAAAGCGACCACCAGCGGGGTGGTTTTATTCACTTCTATTTTGACCGCAACTGGCATGATCCCCTTGGCTACGATCTTGTTTTCAACACCTCCCGCATTTCCCATGCTTCCATTGTGGAAAGCATCGTCGCTGCCGCGAAAGAGCCACGGCTCAAAGATGTCGATGGGGAGGCGATGGCCCTGCTGGAGGATATCATCCTCAGCAAGCGGGTTGAAACGGAGCTTCTCAAGTCGGACAAGGTGGAAAACCTCCACTTCAAAATCACCTCCCAGGATGGGATGATCGCCCTTACCGGCCACGTGCATGATGAGACGGAAAAGAACCAGGTCATCAAGATCGTCGGCAAGATCAAAGGGGTCAAAAAAGTGGTGGATAACCTGCAGGTGATGAGTTTCAAACCCTACAAAGAGTAGTAATATAGGCGAAATAAATGGACGTGAAAAGGCCCCGAAGGGGTCTTTTCACGTCCATTGTCAAGTTTTCTATCGCGTCTTGTGTTTATTGCCTCTCCGCCCGTCGTGCCTTCAGGTCGGCTACCAACCGGTAGGCCACCGCCAATCCACCCCGTCCGCTTCCCATGTCCACGTCATCCTCGAAGCCGTGAAAGTCCGAGCCTCCGGTCATTATCAGCCCCAGGTCGTTAGCCAGGGACTCAAGAAAGATCATGTCGTCGTCGAAGCAGCAGTTGCTGAAAACCTCCAGACCATCCAATCCCATAGCTGCGAGTTCACGCACTAGTTCGCCGAGGCGCATGCGGTCTGGGGTTATGGTTGGTGGATGGGCAAGAACCGCGACACCCCCGAGGCGGTGTATTTCCGTCAGTGCTTCGTCCATGGGAAAATACTGCTTGGAAACGTTGCACGGAATGAGATACTGAACGAAAGCATCCTGCATGTCACGGGCGTATCCCTTGGCAATGAGTGCCCCCGCGATATGGGGTCGCCCCAGGGCTCCGGAAACTTTTTGCAGTATGTCTTCGTAGGAAATGCTTCCCCTGCCTTGGCGTGCAAGTCGATTATTGATCCGGGTTACGATGGCTCGACCCCGATCATCCCGTCGACGGCGGAATTCTTCGAGCCTTTCCCGGAAGGCCGGATCTCGGTGATCTATGCAGAATCCCAGCAGGTGTATGTCCTGGAATCGCTTGTGTTCCACCGAAAGCTCGACGGCCGCAATCACTTCCACATCCAGCGCACGTGCCGCGGCAATCGCTTCATCGACGCCGCCCACGCTGTCGTGGTCGGCGATGGCAATGGCCTTGAGTCCTTTTTGAGCTGCCATCTCGACAAGTTCCGTCGGGGTATGGACACCGTCCGAATGGATCGAATGGAGGTGCAGGTCTACATACTGTTTCACGGGGGTCTCCAGCGGCATGAGTTGACAACGGCTTGCGCTCGCCATTATAGGTGAGTACGGGTATACGCGCAACCTGCATCTTTCGGGTGTCACGGGTACGAATGCTGTTGCCTTGAAATTGCGGATTTTGTAGAATGCCGGGACGCAGCGCAGTGAAAACGGACAGGGGAGTTGATCATGGTGAAGCATGAGGGGATAGGATTGGCTGTCGTGGCCTTTGCTATATACATACTTGGGGGAATCGGGACGTTCGGCGGTCTGGCACTCATTGCCTTCATGGATGGCAGGGACCTGTTCGGCCTGGGGGACGGGCGGAGCATAGGCTATGTTTTTCTCTGTGTCGGCCTGGTCTTTTCGGTGCTGGGAGTCCTGTGCATGCGCATATTCCGCAACCGGAAACTGGTATGAAGGACAGGGATATCTCTGCTGCCATGACCATTCTTGGCGAGGCGGTCAGGAAATGGCAGACGCCGGCGGTCACTATCGTATCCCAGCGGGGAGGGGATCCGTTCAAGGTGCTCATCTCCTGCATCCTGTCACTCAGGACCCAGGACCGAACCACCGGTCCCGCATCGGAGAGGCTCTTCGCTCTCGCGGACACACCGGCAAAGATGGTTGAACTCCCTGCGGAAGTGATAGAGCACGCCATCTACCCTGTTGGTTTCTATCACCAGAAGGCACTCCAGATACGAGAAATCTGCCGTCTCCTTAACGAGCGTTACAACGGGCAGGTGCCGGATGAGTTGGACGAACTTCTTAAATTCAAGGGGGTGGGGCGCAAGACTGCCAATCTGACCATTACCCTCGGGTTCGGCAAGCCGGGTATCTGTGTGGATACCCATGTCCACAGGATCTGTAACCGCTGGGGGTATGTGTGCACCAGAACCCCGGAAGAAACCGAGTTTGCCCTGCGGGCCAAACTGCCTAGTGAGTACTGGCTTGTAATAAACGACCTGCTGGTTACCTTTGGCCAGAATCAGTGTCATCCCGTTTCCCCCCGCTGCTCTTCCTGCCCCCTTGCGCACCTGTGCGAACGGCGTGGTGTGACACGTTCTCGCTGACGGATTGCAGTGTAATACGTTGTTTGAGAGCAGAAGCGTTGATGCGAATTCAACACCACCTTCCCGTCGATTCTCCCCGGTTGCATACAACATTAAATTCATTATAATCTTGTTTCAAGGGTAAAGAGGTTGTAGTATTATCCAGACGATATGTCATGATGTGCTGTTATTTTTTCATACAGGGAGGACGATTATGCTGAAAAATATCGGTTTTTTGGGGTTGGGAACGGTTGGTCGGCACATGGCTGCCAATCTTACGAAGGGGCATTATCGGCTGACGGTCTATGATTCGGACCCGGATGTAGTCAACGAACTGGTCAAGCTTGGTGCCGTTGGGGCATCAACTCCCCGGGATGCTGCCAAGGGGAATGATCTGGTTATACTCATCCGGCCCGAAAAAGAGCGCCTGCGTCCAGACATCTACGGCCCCGACGGGATTTTTGCCGGTATCGACGCAGGTACCATCCTGGTGGATATGGGGACCCACTCCCTCGAAAGCACGCTAGAGATGGCGGATGAAGCTGCAAAACATCGAGTCATGTTCTTGGACGCGCCGGTCTGGGGAACCAAGGAGCATGCAGCCAACGGCCTGTTGACCATCCTCACCGGTGGTGACCAGTCCCTGGTCGGCCGTTGTCGGGAGCTCTTCTCCTATTTCGGTCTCAATATCATCCATGTGGGGGGGGTTGGTGACGCCACCAAGATGAAATTCGTCGTCAACCTCGTCCAGGCCGAGCTGATGCAGTCCTTGGCAGAGGGGCTCGTCTTTGGGGAAAAGATGGGATTCAATCCCGACAAAATCCTCGAAGTACTCGATTCGGGCGGGGTTGCATCGCCACTGTTTCACTCAAAGGGGCGCTCCATTGCGCGGGGCGACTTTAGCCGAAACCTTGCGCTAGTCTACGTCCACGAGCACCTGCAACTGGTCATGGAAGCGGCCAAGAAACTCAATCTCGACCTTCCCGCCGCCGAGGTGGCGTGCAAAATTTATGAGCAGGGTGTCAAGGATGGTCGTGGCGAAGAGGACTACTCGGCGGTTATAAAAGTACTGCGAAAGTAGGATGGATGCAGCAGAAGGTACAAGTGGGGCGTCTCATCCGGGGCGCCCTTTTTGTAGGTGCATGTTATCCCCGGCGACTCAGGAAAGGATTGTCCATGTCTCCTTCATTCCGCCCGCGTAAACCCCAGCCGGGTAAAGTCAAAACCCAGGAAGAACTGGACGCCCTGGTTCGCAGGATGAAGGCGGAACAGGCCGCACCCGACAACTATCGGCAGCGCTCCCTCAAGATACATGGCTGGATCTGTGCAAAATGCGGCCGGGAGTTCGAGCTCGACAACCTCCACCTTCTCACCGTACATCACCGGGACGGCAATCACCATAACAATCCCCCGGACGGGAGCAACTGGGAAAATCTCTGTGTCTACTGCCACGACGACGAGCACAGCCGGGCAATCCTGGCCGATTATCTGCGGGGGAGCGAAAAAAAAGAGTGACGAGTTCCGTCAGGCCTTGAGGAGAAGTGCCATGTTTTCCACGTGGGGGGTCTGGGGAAACATGTCCACCGGCTGGACCTGGACGGTCCGGTAACCGAGGCCGACGAGGATGTCCAAATCCCGTGCCAAGGTAGAAGGTGAACAGGAGACGTAGATCATACGGTCCGGGGCGAGGGCAGCAGCCTCCTGCAGCACCTGTTCATCACACCCCTTGCGGGGAGGGTTGAGAACAAGGAGATCGACCCGTTCCTGTTTCTGTCGCAACTCCGTCAGCAATCCCCCCGCGTCACCCGCCTCGAATGTACAGTTGCCTATTCCATTCAACCGGGCGTTAAGTTCTGCATCGGCAACAGCCGCTTCCACCACCTCGATCCCCAGGACCTTCTTCGCTGACGGGGCCAGAAAAAGAGATATCCCCCCGATCCCGCAGTAGAGATCCACCACGAATTCCCTTCCCGTCAGATTTGCCCATTCGCGTACTTTTCTGTAGATGATCTCTGCACTGCCGCTGTTTACCTGGAAGAAAGAGCGCGGAGAAATGGTGAACCTCGTCTCGCCAATACTGGCGTGCAGGGTTCGCTCCCGGGTGATGAAATGATCCCGGTCGCCAAGAATGATGTTCCCCGCTGAAGCGTTGACATTCTGGGCAACTACGGCCACCTGCGGTACGACGGACTGCAGGTGCTTGGCAAGATGATGAATTTCGTTGAAGCTTCGCTCGGCGGTAACGAAGACCACCATGGCGCGGTTCTCGGTTTCTGCCACCCGGATGACCAGATAGCGCAAAAGACCGCGACCGTTGCGGGGTGAGTAGATAGGAACCTTACCTTTTTTGATTCCCTCTCTCACGGCGGCAACAATGGTGTTTATGAGCGGGTTGTGAAGGGGGCAGTCACCTATTTCCAGCACCTCATGAGAGTTACGGCGATAGATGCCGATTACGGGCGAGGCAGATTTTCCGGAGATGACGAGTTTGGCTGAGTTGCGGTAATGGAGTGGCCGGGGAGAGGGGAGGACATCATGAAGCGTCAGTTCCTGGAGGGACCGATAGCGGGTGAGAGTTTTTTCCACCAGATCCCGTTTCCATGCCAGCTGGGCAGGGTATTTCATGAACATGAGGGGGCAGCCGTCGCAGTGGCCGAGCTTTTCGCAGGGGGACGACATGAGCCTCTGGGGAGCATGGCGAAGAATTCTGACTACCGTGGCGAAACATTCCCGTCGGCCGACGAACGTTATCCGTACTTGTGCCTGTTCGCCCGGCAGCACGCCGGAAACAAGGAGAGGCTTGGTGCCGGTTGTCGCCAGACCGAATCCATCTTCATTGAGGGTAGTGATGGTGACGTCAATGAGTTGGCCGACCCTGACATCTTCTTTCCCGGCCGGTCTTGTCGTGGTCGATGGTTGTTTTTTCATGTCTGCAACTAAACAGGAAAACGGCCTGCATGTCAACGGTACTTTTTACGCAGTCGCATTCGCCAGAGTATAAAATATCATTAATTGTGTATATTTTTTAGTCAAAAATGTAATCTGACGAAACGCCTCTTGTCTGGCAAAGCATAAAAAATATGCATGTATACAGCTATTTGCGTAATAAATGTGCGCCTGTGGTTAAAAACGGTGCATGTTGTGCATTATTTGTGCGCACGCAATGAAGGTTGTTGGTAGTGGTGCGTAATGGGTGAACATTTTGCTGTACTAATTTCATAATGGGGAGGCTGTATGACGACGAAGCTCGACGAAAAATTGCAAGGTATTTATCAGGACGTTCTGAAAAGAAATCCGGGTGAGGTTGAGTTCCATCAGGCCGTCGCGGAGGTTCTTGAGTCACTCGGACCGGTCGTGACCAAGCACCCGGAATATCTCGAGCGGAAAATCATCGAGCGGATCTGCGAGCCTGAGCGGCAGATTATCTTCCGGGTACCCTGGCAGGACGACAATGGTCAGGTCCACATCAACCGTGGTTTCAGGGTCGAGTTTAACAGTTCACTCGGTCCTTACAAGGGGGGGCTCCGTTTCCACCCGTCCGTATACTTGGGCATTATCAAGTTCCTTGGTTTCGAGCAGATCTTCAAGAACTCCCTCACCGGCATGCCGATCGGTGGTGGTAAGGGGGGTTCTGACTTCGACCCGAAAGGGAAGAGCGATGATGAAGTCATGCGCTTCTGTCAGAGCTTCATGACGGAACTCTATCGCCACATCGGCGAGCATACCGACGTTCCCGCTGGCGACATCGGTGTAGGTGGCCGCGAGATCGGCTACATGTTCGGCCAGTACAAGCGGATCACCAACCGCTGGGAGGCCGGTGTGCTGACTGGCAAGGGTCTCAAGTGGGGCGGATCGCTGGTCCGGACCGAGGCAACTGGCTATGGTGCCACTTTCTTCATCAATGAGGCACTCAAAGTCCGCAAGGAATCCTTCGACGGCAAGACCTGCCTGGTGTCCGGTTCCGGCAATGTTGCCATCTACACCATTGAGAAAATTCACCAACTCGGCGGTAAATGCGTGGCCTGCTCCGACTCCAACGGTGTCATCTATCACGAGAAGGGGCTTGATCTCGACCTGATCAAGCAGCTCAAGGAAGTGGAGCGGAGCCGGATCGAGGAGTATGCCAAGAAGCATAAAGATGCCAAGTACATCCCCAACGGCAACATCTGGGAGATCCCTTGCCACGTGGCCATGCCCTCCGCAACCCAGAACGAGATCAACGGCAAGGACGCCAAGACCCTGGTGAAAAATGGCTGCTTCGCCGTCGGCGAAGGAGCCAACATGCCGACCACGCCGGAAGGGGTCAAGGTTTTCCTCGACGCCAAGATCGCTTACGGTCCGGGGAAGGCCGCCAATGCCGGCGGGGTAGCGACCTCTGCCCTCGAAATGCAGCAGAATGCCGGTCGCGATTCCTGGAAGTTCGACTTCACCGAGAAGAAGCTGGAAGACATCATGGTCCGTATCCACAACAACTGCTATACCACAGCCGAAGAGTACGGCGCACCGGGCAACTATGTTCTTGGCGCCAACATCTGCGGATTTATCAAGGTGGCGGACGCCATGGTAGCGCACGGCCTCGTCTAGAAGGAGAAGCACGGCCTGTCCGCAATCATTGCGTTGATTATTGGGGGGTCTTGTACGGCGTACCCTTGGTACGCCTCTGAGTACTTCCTCGATCGCCTCGGCCTTGCGCATAAGTGAATTTCCGTTCTAAGTTGTGAAAAGCCGTCCGGTGGAAACCGGGCGGCTTTTTTCGCCCGAGCTGCCTTGACTTTTCCACGGTTAATCCGCTATTATTGCCCGCTATGAAAAAGACGACGCGACAGATTCAGGTTGGGAATGTGAAGATCGGCGGGGGGGCTCCCTGTTCGGTGCAGTCCATGTGCACTACCGATACCCGTGATGTGAGAGCGACGCTTGCCCAAGTTAAAGCGTTGGCCGACGCCGGCTGCGAACTGGTGCGTTGTGCGGTGCTCGATATGGATGCGGCGCTGGCCCTCGGACGCATCAAGGCCGAGAGTCCACTTCCCGTTATTGCCGACATTCATTTCGACTATAAGCTGGCGCTCAAGGTGTTGGAGGGCGGAATCGACGGCCTGCGGCTCAACCCCGGTAATATCGGCGAACGCTGGAAGGTAGCCGAAGTGGTGACGGCAGCCAAGGAACGCCTGGTCCCGATTCGTATCGGCGTCAATGCGGGCTCCCTGGAGAAGGAGTTGCTCGCAACGTACGGTCACCCGACGGCGGAAGCGATGGTGGAATCGGCCCTTGGGCATGTGCGGATACTGGAGGAACTTGGGTACGACCAGATCAAGATTTCGTTGAAAGCATCGGACGTGGTCAAAACGGTCGAGGCGTATCGACTTCTTTCCCAAAAGGTAGACTATCCGCTGCACATCGGCATTACGGAGGCGGGAACGATCTTTTCCGGCACCATCAAGTCGGCGGTTGGCCTTGGTATTCTGCTGTCTGACGGCATCGGCGACACCATGCGAGTGTCCCTCACCGGTGATCCGGTGGATGAGATCCGGGTCGGTTTCGAGATTCTGAAGGCGCTGGGACTGCGCCGGCGCGGTATCAACTTTGTTTCCTGTCCCACCTGCGGACGCTGCCAGATCGACCTGATCGGCGTGGCCAACGAGGTGGAGGAGCGTCTCAAAACCGTCGATGCGCCGCTTACCGTTGCAGTGATGGGGTGCGTCGTGAACGGACCCGGGGAAGCGCGGGAAGCGGATGTGGGCATAGCCGGGGGACGGGGAGAAGGTCTTCTGTTTCGCCACGGCGAGGTGGTCCGCAAGGTTAAAGAGAACGAAATGGCCGATGCCCTCGTTGCGCTCGTTGAAGAAATGGCCAGGGAACGATAGGCGCTCGACAGTAATGGTTACTATCGAATGCGAACTGAATTTACGTATAATCAAATAGATAAAGAGGCTTAATTCATGCGTTACTCCCAATATTTCATCCCCACCGTGAAGGAAACACCGGCTGATGCAGAAGTGATCTCCCATCAGCTGATGCTACGGGCCGGAATGATCCGGAAACTTGCCGCTGGCATCTACAACTATCTTCCCCTCGGGCTTCGCTCCATCCGCAAAGTGGAACAGATCGTTCGTGAGGAGATGAACCGGGCGGGGGCCATCGAACTCCTCATGCCGACGGTCCAACCGGCCGAGCTCTGGCAGGAGTCGGGGCGGTGGGAGCAGTATGGCAAGGAACTCCTCCGTATCAAGGACCGCAAGGATGCAGAATTTTGCCTCGGACCCACCCATGAGGAGGTGATTACCGATCTGGTGCGTCGGGAAGTGAAAAGTTACCGGCAGATGCCCCTGAACCTCTACCAGATCCAGGGAAAGTTCCGCGACGAGATCCGCCCCCGTTTCGGCCTCATGCGCGGCCGCGAATTCATCATGAAGGATGCCTACTCCTTTGACGTGGACAGCAACGCCGCCGACCTCTCCTACGACAAGATGTACCAGGCGTACCGCCGCATTTTCAAGCGCTGCGGCCTCAATTTCCGTGCGGTTGAGGCGGATACGGGCTCCATCGGTGGGACTGCATCCCACGAATTCATGGTGCTGGCCGAATCGGGAGAAGATGCCATCGTTTCCTGTTCCGCCTGCGAGTACGCTGCCAACGTGGAGAAAGCCGAAGCCCGCGTAGTCGAGGCGGTTGAACATGCGGAGCCGCGCCCGCTGGAAAAAGTTGCCACCCCCGGCAAAAAGACGATTGACGATGTCTGCGCGTTTCTTGATGCTCCCGCCGCATCGTCGGTCAAGATGCTGATTCTCATGGCCGACGGGAAACCGGTTGCGGCAATTCTCCGTGGCGACCATGAACTGAACGAGATCAAGCTGAAGAACTATCTGGGATGCGATACCCTGGAAATGGCTCCCGATGAGATCATTACGAAGGCGACCGGCGCTCCTGTCGGCTTTCTCGGCCCCGTTGGCGCCACCATCCGCATCGTTGCCGATCTGGCGGTTAAGGGGCTGAGGAACTTCGTCGCCGGTGCCAACGAGGTCGACTATCACTTCAAGAATGTCAATCTGGGGCGCGACTGCACCATCGGCGAGTTTGTCGATATTCGCAATGTGGCACATGGCGATCCCTGCCCCCGTTGCAGCGGCGGTACCCTGGAGATGTGGCGGGGCATCGAGGTGGGGCATGTATTCAAGCTCGGCATCAAGTATTCCAAGGCGCTCAAGGCGACCTTCCTGGATGCGGAAGGGAAGGAACAGACCATCTTCATGGGGTGTTACGGCATCGGCATCGGTCGTACCGTGGCCGCCTGCATCGAGCAGAACCACGACGGGAACGGCATTATCTTTCCGCTCCCCATTGCACCCTTTCACTGCATCATCTCGGCCCTCAACATCAAGGAGGAGCCGGTGCGGGTGGCCGCCGAAGCGATCTACGAAGAACTTCAGCAGGCCGGTGTCGAGGTGCTCCTGGACGACAGGGATGAGCGGCCGGGCTTCAAGTTCAAGGACGCCGATCTGATCGGCATCCCGCTCCGCATCGTCGTGGGAAGCAAGAATCTGGCAGAGGGGAACGTCGAGTTGAAGGATCGCAAAACCGGCTTGGTGGAACTTCTCCCGATCGCTGAAGCGGTTACGAAGGTGCAGACGCAGGTGCGCGAGGCGCTGAACCGCTGATTATACAGGCGCAACCCTCCGTGGTCGACCACGAAGAGCAGCCCTCACTCGATACATGAAGGAAGCAAAATAACATGACCAGAGATGAAGCACGTTCCAAGATACTGTTTGCACTCGACGTGGAGAGCTTTGCCGATGCCAAGCACTGGGTGTCGGTGCTCTCCGGCCACGTGGGGATGTTCAAGGTGGGGAAGCAGCTGTTTACGAGCCATGGACCCGACGTCGTCCGGATGGTGGAGAATTTCGGCGGCCAGGTGTTCCTCGACCTGAAATACCACGACATCCCCAACACCGTTGCCATGGCTTCGGTGGAGGCGGCCCGTCTCGGGGTCAAGCTCTTCAATCTCCATGCCCTCGGTGGCTACGAGATGATGGCGCGGACGGTTGAAGCCCTCGATAAGGAGTTTTCGGGAAAGGAGAGGGCCAAGGTATTGGCGGTAACCATCCTGACCTCGTCTACCGAAGAGACCCTGCGACAGGTGGGGATCGAGTATCCGGTGCGGGAGATGGTGGTACGGTTGGCGCAGCTGGCGCAGAAAGCCGGGATCGACGGGGTCGTTGCCTCCCCCCAGGAGGTGGAACTGATACGGGCAGCCTGTGGCAGCGATTTTCTGGTGGTGACGCCGGGTGTCCGTCCCGCGTTGGCTGCCACCGATGACCAGAAGCGGATCATGACGCCGGCCGAGGCGGTGCGTGCCGGAGCAGATTACCTGGTCATCGGTCGCCCCATCAGTGCAGCTGCTGATCCTCTCAGGGCTGCGGAAGCGATTGTCGAGGAGATCATGTCGGCATAAAACCTGCCTCAGCGTCATGGAGAAATCTTTTATCATGAATGATGAACTGATCTACGGCATGAACCCCGTTCTGGAGGCTCTCCGCGGCAGCAGGAGGGCCTTCGAACTTTTTGTGGCCGTCGGTGCAAACGACCGGCGTCTGGAAAAACTGTTGAAACTCGCCGCGGAAAAGGGGGTCCCGGTCCGGCAGCGCGATAAGCGGGACATCGCCCGCCTCTGTGGAACCGAACACCACCAAGGGGTTGCGCTTCGGGTCGAAGGGTTCGCCTATGCGGATCTGACGGATCTGCTCGTTACCGGCACGAATGGACTCGTGCTGGTGCTCGACGGCATACAAGACCCCCACAACCTGGGGGCACTGATCCGCACCGCTGCCTGTGCGGGGGCCAACGGTGTCATAATCCCCAAGGACCGCGCAGCAGCGGTTACCCCGACTGTGGAGAAATCGTCTGCCGGGGCGGTGGAGACGATCCCCATCGTCCAGGTTACCAATATCGCCCAGACCCTGGCAGAGTTGAAGGAAGCGGGTTTCTGGATCTACGGGGCGGTGGGTGAGGCGGCCGAACCTGTCTATCGCCAGGACATGACAGGTAACGTGGTGCTGGTCATCGGTTCGGAAGGGGAAGGGCTCCGGCCATTGGTGCGGAAAATGTGTGACCTCCTCGTCGCGATACCGCTCCAAGGGGGGGTTTCATCCCTCAACGCCTCGGTGGCTGGTGGGGTGCTCATGTTCGAGGTGGTGCGCCAGCGTCTGGAGGCGGCACAAAAAAAGGCCTGACGGAGAACCGTCAAGCCTGATTTTGTACGTGGTACCGAAGGCCGGACTCGAACCGGCATGCCCTCGCGGACGGCAGATTTTGAGTCTGCTGCGTCTACCAATTTCGCCACTTCGGCAAGCTCACGGATTATAGCCAAAGCCCCCGTGGGCGTCAAGGAAGAATTCCCTACAACCATAAAAAAGTGTTGACACCCTCGGGAGCATCTGGTATAAACGGGATTCTTGAATGGGGCTGTAGCTCAGTTGGGAGAGCGCTTGAATGGCATTCAAGAGGTCGTCAGTTCGATCCTGATCAGCTCCACCATAAAAATTGAAAGGCCGGCGAATATCGCCGGCCTTTTTTCGTTCTGGCCTTTCCTTGGGCCACATTTTTTCGTGACATTCCCTGTTCAGCGGATCATTTAAACGGCAATATGAGCAGGCGGGGGAGGGTAAGCGCGCGGGGGTCGCGAAACTCCTTGAGCCCGATGGTCATTCCTTCATGGCCCCCGTCAGGTTGGTCGCGATAGGTGCCGCAGAGCCGGTCCCACCACGGAAGATTGAAGCCATAGTTGGAGTTGGTTTCACGGGGAATTATTGAGTGGTGGACGCGGTGCATGTCCGGCGTTACCACGAGTTTGCGGAGCCAGTGGTCAACTGGTTGCGGAATCGTGATATTGCCGTGGTTGAACATTGATGTGGCATTGAGGATGATCTCGAAGGCGAGAACGGCGAGAGCCGGAGCTCCTGTCAGTAGAATGGCCGCCAGTTTGATTCCCAGAGAGATGATAATCTCAAGGGGATGGAAGCGGTTGCCACTGGTTACGTCCAGGTCGAGATCGGTGTGGTGCATGCGGTGAATGCGCCACAGTAACGGCAAGTTGTGAAAGAGGACATGCTGGAGGTAAATGACGAAATCGAGCAGCACCACACCCGCGATAACCCTGGTGCCAAGGGGGATACCCGTGATGTTGAGGATCCCCCATCCACGCTGCTCGGCGAGAAGGGCGATTCCGACCGGGAGGGTCGGAAAAAGGAGTCTGACAATGGCCGTATCAAGGCCGACCATCACCAGATTGGCGAACCAGCGCGCCCCTTTGCAGGTGGTCAGCCTCCGGCGGGGGGCGACGAGTTCCCACAGGGCGATTACGACAAAGACCCCGCAGAAAAAGGTGAGACGTATGCTGGTTTCATGACCCATAGAGATGCCGTTACCAGTAAAAAAAGCCGCCCCTAACGGGCGGCTTTTTCAGTTTGCGTAACCGTACAGATATTATGCCTTACCTTTTGGTGTCGCCTTGGCTTTGACTGTTTTCGTGGCCTTGGGCGCAGTCTTGGCCTTGGGCGCTGCTTTTGCTTTCGGTTCTGCCTTGGCGGGAGGGGACTGTTTTGCCTTCAGCTTGGCGGCCCGCACTTCCCGAGCCTTTGCCAGGTTGTCGGCCAGCCCGCGATCCTGGGCCATCTTCCGACGTGCCTCGGAAAAGTTCTTGGCGGTCAGCGACTGTCCGCTGGGAATGCCGAACTGCTTCCGGTAAGCACCCGGTTTCAGGTTGTGGACCTGGGCGAGATGGCGGGTCAGGGTTTTCATTCCCCCCTTGCCACAGATCATGCAGACAACCTGGTCAGCCTGGAACGCCTTTTTCAGGGTGATGGTCGGTTTTGACTCTTCGGCAGGAGCCCCTTCGGTACCTACTACTTCAAGTTTCTGCAGTGCAGCATGTACCTTTTGAAGTTCCAGCAACAATTCTTCACCGCTCATCTCGGTGACTGACGCGTGTGAAGATACAATGCTGGCAGTCAATTCCAGAATCGTCGATGCCATGTTACTCCTCCTTGAATGTAAACAAAATGTTATTACTGAATATTGAATTCTATTTAACGATAATATTTCATAAAATCAAGTACAAAATGTTTTTATCCAGTCAAAAAGAATTGACTGAGTTATGCATTTTTTGTTAGGTTGTAGATGTAGAGTGCTTCAGCAAGTTGCTTTTATTCAGAAGGGAAGCCTTCATGGCGAAGATCGTAATTGATGAAATACGCTGTAAGGGGTGCGGACTCTGCACGCTCGCCTGTCACGGCAAGTTGCTGTCCCTCAGCGAAAAGATAAATATTCAAGGATATACTCCCGCAGCCATAACTTTTCCGGAAAAATGTACCGGCTGTGCACTATGTGCGGAAATGTGTCCCGATGTTGCAATCACTGTCTTCAAGTAGATCATGTATCCTTCCGCATACAATTCAGAGTGATCATACTAATTTACTTAAATCCTGCTCATACATTTACACAGTAGTATTGTTCCTGTGAGCCAGGTGACTGTGTATTCAGTCAGACTTCATGGAGGACGATTTTGACGAAGCGCTTGTTCGTGAAGGGGAATGAAGCTGTAGCGATGGCTGCGATCGAAGCGGGGTGCCGTTACTATTTCGGATATCCCATTACCCCCCAGAGCGATATCCCCGAATACCTGTCGCGAGAACTGCCGCGTCTCAACGGTGAGTTCATCCAGGCGGAAAGCGAGATCGCGTCCATAAACATGCTCCTCGGGGCTTCAGCAACCGGCGTTCGTGCTATGACCTCTTCGTCCAGCCCCGGTATATCCCTCAAGCAGGAGGGGATTTCCTACATGGCAGGCTCGGAGCTTCCCGGCGTGATTGTCAATATTTCCCGTTCCGGCCCCGGCCTCGGCGGTATCGATGCTTCCCAGTCCGATTATTTCCAAGCGGTCAAGGGGGGCGGACACGGGGGGTATCATATCGTCGTGCTTGCCCCCTCGTCGGTGCAGGAGATGTATGACCTCACCATGCTGGCCTTCGATCTGGCGGACATCTACCGGATGCCGGCAATGGTGCTGGCCGATTCGGTAGTCGGGCAGATGAAAGAGCCGCTGGTGCCCAACAAGCGTCCCGCTGCCGACCTCCCGGACAAAGACTGGGCGGTGAGGGGAAAAGGGGACGGCGAACAGCGCGTGGTAAAGTCACTTTTTCTCGGGGATGGCGAGCTTGAGGCCCACAACTGGAAGCTCTATCGGAAATATCAGGAACTGAAGGCTCGTGAGTGCCGCTGGGAAGCATGTCAGACCGATGATGCCGACCTGCTGGTTGCGGCTTTCGGTTCCACTGCCAGGATCGCCAAGACCGCCATCATGATGGCGCGGGAAGAAGGATTGAAGGTTGGTCTGCTGCGGCCTATAACCTTGTTCCCCTTTCCGGAGCGGGCGTTTCTGGAAGCTACCGAACGGACCAAAAAGGTGCTGGTGGTTGAGCTCAATACCGGCCAGATGGTTGAAGACGTCCGGCTTTCCGTGGCGCGGGATGCGGAGGTGGCCTTTTACGGCCGTCCTCCCGGGGCCGGCTCCCTCCCCACACCGGAGGAACTGCTGGAACAGATTCGGCAACATTACTAGATAGGAAATTTCCCATGCAACAGGTTTTCAAACGGCCCATAAGTCTCAAAGACGTCCAGACCCATTTCTGTCCCGGATGCCACCATGGCACCATTCACCGGCTCGTGGCCGAGGCCTTGGATGAATTCGGCGTGCAGGGTCGGACTATCGGCGTTGCGTCGGTCGGATGCTCGGTTTTTCTCTACGGATACTTCGACATCGATGTTGTCGAGGCCCCCCATGGCCGGGCATCGGCCGTGGCCACCGGCGTCAAGCGCGCCAGGCCCGACAACTTTGTTTTCACCTACCAGGGAGACGGCGATCTTGCGGCCATCGGTACCGCCGAGATCATCCATGCTGCCAATAGGGGCGAAGACATCACCGTTATTTTCGTCAACAACACGACTTACGGCATGACTGGTGGTCAGATGGCGCCGACCACACTGGTCGGTCAGAAAACCTCCACTTCGCCCTACGGAAGAAACCAGCACAAGGATGGAGCCCCCATCAGGATGGCGGAGCTTCTTGCCCAGTTGGAGGGGGTGGCCTTTTCCGCCCGGGTCGCGGTCAACAATCCAAAAAACATCATCGATGCCAAACGGCAGTTCAAGAAGGCGTTCCGCTATCAGGTGGAGGGGAAGGGGTTCTCTTTCATCGAGGCCCTTTCTGCCTGTCCTACCAACTGGGGGATGAATGCAATCGCCGCAAATGAGCGGGTAGGTTCGGAGATGGCGGATTATTTCAAGCTGGGTGTGTTCAAGAACACTGACAACATGTGAAAAGTACCTTTCACTTTTCACCTTTCATGGGGTTATAAATGCGTCACGATCTGTTCATAGCCGGTTTCGGCGGCCAAGGGGTGCTGCTGGCCGGCAATCTCCTTTCCTACGCCGCCATCATCGAAGGGAAAAACGTATCGTTCTTCCCTTCCTACGGGGTGGAAAAAAGGGGAGGGGCAGCCATGTGCACGGTTGTCATCGCCGACGGCGATGTAGGATCGCCGGTTATCGGTAACCCGTCTGTCACGATTGCCCTCAACCAGACATCACTCGACAAGTTCGGATCAAAGGTCAAGCCGGGAGGAATTTGCATCGTCAACACCTCCCTGGTCAATCTGGAAGCCTTTGGCCGTCGCGACATCGAGATCATCAGGGTGCCGATGAATGACATAGCCATGGGACTGGGGGATGCCCGCATGGTCAACATGGTGGCGGTGGGTGTGTATGTGGCCAAAACCGGCGCGGTGAATTCCGCAACCCTCGAAGAAGCCCTGAAAAGCGCACTGCCGGAGCGCAACCATTCATTCATTCCCGCCAACATGAAGGCTATCGAAGCCGGCGCTGAATTTGCTAGAGCGAAAACCTCTTGACGTAATCTTCCTTTTCTGTTATTTATTCCCGTCTATTGGGGTGTCGCCAAGCGGTAAGGCACCAGACTCTGACTCTGGCATCCCGAGGTTCGAATCCTCGCACCCCAGCCATACACATACTTTACTGGACTGACTTCGAGTGTCCATTAGCGGTTTTCTGGTCCCATCGTCTAGCGGTTAGGACACCGGCCTTTCACGTCGGTAACAGGGGTTCAAGTCCCCTTGGGATCACCATTAACCCATCTGAACAGTGATTCTTATCCACAAGAGTTGCTGTTTTTTTTTTTGAGCGATGGGATATCTAGTCAGAGGTGGCATCGGATGCTCGCTGCGGTCATTTTCGATTTCGATGGCATTATTGTGGACACGGAGCCACTGCACTACAAGGCCTTCCAAGAGGTCCTCGTCCCCCTCGGGTTGGGGTATGGCTGGGATGAATACCTGGGGCATTATATCGGCTTTGACGACCGTGACGCGTTTCGTGAAGCGTTCCGAAGGAACGGCAGGGGGCTGTCTGCCGATGACCTGTACCGGTTGATCGGGGAGAAGGCCGAGGCGTTCCAGAAGATCATTGCAACGGGTGTCGAACCGTACCCCGGCGTGGTGGAAGTGATTTCCTCCCTTTCCGGAAAATTTCCCGTGGGACTCTGCAGTGGCGCCCTGCGCAGCGATATCGATCCGATCCTGGCGCAACTCGGGCTGGGGAGTGCCTTCGACTGCATGGTCACCGCTGATGAGGTTTCGGCGAGCAAGCCGGACCCGGAAAGTTATGCCCTTGCCGTACGAAGATTGTCTGAAGTATTCCCGGGGCGTTCCATCGCCGCTGCAGCCTGCCTTGCCATCGAGGATACGCCGGCCGGCATCGCTTCGGCAACCGGTGCCGGCCTCAAGGTGCTGGCCGTCAGCAACAGCTATCCAGCTGGGCGACTTGCCGGCGCGCTGAAAGTCGTCGAATCCCTCGTGGGAGTCGATATTCAAAGCCTGTCGAGCCTGTTCTAGGCCCCCTGCATGTCCACCCTTCCTATCGACGAGATCATTCCCCCGTTCCTCACAACCCTTCGGGACAATCCTGCCGTTGTCCTCCAGGCCCCCCCCGGTGCCGGCAAGACCACCCGCATACCCCTTGCACTTCTCGCTGCGGAATGGCTTTCCGGCCGGAAAATAGTCATGCTCGAACCGCGCCGCCTGGCGGCTACCAACGCTGCCCGTTGGATGGCATCCTGTCTGGGGGAAGAGGTTGGCCACCGAGTCGGCTATCAGATCCGTTACGATCGGAAGATCGGGGCGGCAACCCGCATCGAGGTGGTCACCGAAGGGGTCCTGACCCGCCGCCTGCAGCATGACCCTCTTCTGGAAGGCGTTGGGGTGGTAATTCTCGACGAATTTCACGAGCGAAGCCTCCATGCCGATCTGGCCCTTGCCCTGTGCCGCGATATCCAGACGGGGCTGCGGGACGATCTCAGGCTGGTGGTGATGTCGGCAACCCTGGATACGGCGCCGGTAGCAGCCCTGTTGGGGGATGCGCCGGTGCTGACGTGCGCGGGAAGGAGCTTTCCGGTCGATATTCGGTATGCGGAACGGGAAGACAGCGGCGAGATTACCGGTGTGGTTGTCCGCACCGTGCAGCATGTCCTTCGCGAGACGACGGGGGATCTTCTGGTGTTTCTCCCCGGCACCAGGGAGATCAGGCGCTGCGAGAGATTGCTGGAACAGTCACTGCCGGATTCCGGTTCGCTGATGATTGTTCCCCTCTACGGCGATCTTCCGTTCTCTGCCCAGGAACGCGCCATTCTCCCTGCCGAGCGGCGCAAGGTCGTGCTGGCCACCAATATCGCCGAAACCAGCCTTACCATTGAAGGGGTTACGGTGGTCATCGACAGCGGGTGGAGCCGACAGCTCCGTTTCGACCCTGCATCGGGGATCGAGCGTCTGGTCACCGCCCGCGTTTCGGCTGCGTCGGCCGATCAGCGTGCCGGTCGGGCAGGTCGTCTCGGACCGGGCACCTGTTATCGCCTCTGGACTGAGCACCAACAGCGCTCCCTTCTGCCGGCTACGACACCGGAAATCCTGGCGACCGATCTTGCACCGCTGGTTCTGGAGCTGGCGGTCTGGGGCGTTTCCGACCCCGCGCAGCTCCCCTGGCTCGATTCACCCCCTGCACCGGCCGTGGCCGAAGGCCGCAGGCTCCTGCAACTCATGGAAGCGCTTGACGACAAAGGTCGGCTCACCCCCCACGGGAAAGAGATGGCGGCATTTCCCCTCCACCCCCGTCTTGCCCATCTGCTCCTGAAGGCCCGGGAGCGCGGTCTTGTTTCTGCTGCCTGCGATCTGGCCGCCATTCTTTCGGAACGGGATATGCTTCGTCGCTCCCCGACCGCGGTGAGGGAGAAGAGCCCGAGCGATCTCCTGGACCGCTGCCAGCTTCTCGCCGGATGGCGTTCCCGTGCTCCCCATGCCGGTCTAGGTGCGCCGGTTGACCTGCAGAGCTGTCAGGCTGTGGATCGGGCGGCCCGCCAGCTGCGAAAATTCCTGAATGTGGGGACGACTGTAGGGAACTTCGATGCGGCATCGGTCGGACTCATGCTGGCCTGGGCCTTTCCCGACCGTATCGCCCGGCAGCGTTCCCCCGGCGCGGATCGCTACCTCCTGGCCAACGGAAAGGGTGGCCGGCTTTCGGACCGGAGCGCCGTGCACGACGAACCGCTCCTGGTCGCGGTCAACTGCGAAGGTGGCGACGGTGGTGACGGTGTCATTCATCTGGCGAGCGCCTTGGCGGTGGAAGTTCTACGGCGTGAATTTACGTCTATGCTTGTCCGGAAACGGGTGGTGGAGTGGGATGACCGGCAGGGAAGGGTGGTTGCCGCAGAGGAAGAGCGGTTCGGCGCCATTATTCTGGAGAGTTGGCAGGTAAAACCCGCTCCTGAGGATTTGCAGGCCGCACTCCTCCAGGGGCTTATCCGGAAGGGTGGGGTATCTGCACTTCCCTGGACACCCGCAGCCCGGGAGTTCCAGGCACGCGTCATGTTCCTGGCTCGGGAGTTTCCCGGCGAAGGGTGGCCCGACCTCTCCGAAAATTGTCTTCATGCGTCTCTGGCTGAGTGGCTCGGAGGGTGGCTCGGGGGGCTAAAAAGCATGGTCGACGTGGGACGTCTCGACATCCTCCCCCCCTTACGGTCGCTCCTCGACAGGGAACAGATGCGGCGGCTCGACGCGGAAGCTCCTCCCGACATCATCGTGCCGAGCGGCTCCCGGATTCGGTTCCACTATCCGGCTGACGGCCCACCCGTTCTGGCGGTGAAATTGCAGGAGTTGTTCGGGCTGGCGGCAACGCCGGTCGTGGCACGGGGGAGAGTGCCGGTCGTCCTCCACCTCCTTTCCCCGGCGGGTCGACCCATCCAGGTCACCCGGGACCTTCGCAATTTCTGGGACACCGTCTATCCCGAAGTAAAAAAAGAGTTAAAGGGGCGGTATCCGAAACACCCGTGGCCCGATGATCCCTGGAATGCCGAACCGACCAGGCATACGAAAAAGCGCCTCGACGGGAAACGGTAGGTTACGTGAGGGGGACGTGTTCAGGGTATGTTGGTGAAGAGGATGGAGCCGTCGGCCTGGATGGCCGTGCGGATGTTGTCGTGGTGGGATGGAGCGTATGCGCGCCCTTCGGCAGCGGAAGCCACGAAGCTATCCGTAAGATTTTCCCCACCTTTCCATGCCTCGAAGTGGAGATGGGGACCGGTTGAACGTCCGGTGGAGCCGGACAGGGCGATGGTGGTGCCGTCGGTCACCTGCGTGCCGACCCCCGCAAGATTGGTGGAGTTGTGGGCGTAGAGGGTGAGCATGCCGTCGCCGTGCTCAATGATGATCATGTAACCGTAACCGCCGCGGGCACCGCTGTAGACGACGACTCCGGGGGCAACCGGATGAACGGGTGTTCCCGTGGGGACGGCGATGTCAACTCCCTGGTGGTTGCGTAGCGTGCCGTCGATGGGATCGCGGCGCAGACCGGCGGGGGAGGTTATCCGGCCTTGAACGGGAAGGACTGTCGGTGTGGCCGGGGCGCTGTCGGTGGGAGGCGAAGTGGTGTTGTCCGTTTTTTCGGCAATGCCAGTGGCCTGAAGGTGTCCCGGTACGCTCCGTTTCGTTACCGGCGCAGGTTTCGGCTTTTCCGCCATGATGCGGGTCGCTCCGTTCCGCAGGGGGGCGTCGGTGAAGCACTCGATCCCCTCCTCATTCACGTAGCGGTAAATATCGGCACGGGCAGCGTGGCTGTTCGCCAGCAACGTTGCTGCACTGAGTAATGGTACGATAACGACTGTCGTCATGGTGCGGAGCCGGTCGATCATGGCGACTACTATAGCGAGTAACGCTGTATTTTACAAGGTAAAGTCCCGTGCGGTTTCCAGTCGGGGACGTAGCGGACGATACGAGTGGAGTGATGAATATGCGTATTGCCGTTGTTGGTGCAGGTGCTCTCGGTCTTTACTATGGAGCCGTGCTGCAGCGCGCAGGGGAGGATGTGGCTTTTCTCCTGCGCCGCGATTACGAGGCCATAATGGCAACGGGTCTGACAGTCCGTTCCATCAATGGCGATTTCCATCTGGCATCGGTTCGGGGTGCCCGCCGTCCGGAGGAGATCGGTCCTGTGGATCTGGTGATCGTCGGTCTCAAGACCTTTGCCAATGAGCATTTCTCCGACCTGATTACGCCTCTGGTTGGTGCGGGAACCTACATTCTGACCCTGCAGAACGGGCTCGGCAACGAAGAGGCTCTGGCGGACCTATTCGGCGCCGAACGTATCATGGGTGGCGTGGCATTTCTCTGTGCCAATCGGGACGAACCGGGGACCGTCCACCACCTCGGCGCGGGCAGAATCGAATTGGGGGCATTTGCCGGTGCACTTGCCGACCGAGTTGCTGAGGTGGCTGCCTCGTTCGTGCGGGGAGGGATCGATTGCCGCGTCGTTAACGACCTCCGGGCTGCCCGCTGGCGAAAGCTGGTCTGGAACATACCCTATAACGGCCTCTGTGCCCTTCTCGACCAGTCGGTCGATCGGCTCCAGGCGTTTTACCCTACCCGCGAACTGGTACGGGCTATCATGGGAGAGGTCATTGCCGCCGCCAATGCCCAGGGACTCAATTCCCCGATCGAAGCTGATTTCGCGGATAGAATGCTGCTCTTCACCGACGACATGGGGGTCTATCGACCCTCCATGCAGCTTGACCGGACGGCGGGGCGCCCCCTTGAAATCGACGCCATTCTTGCCCGGCCACTGGCGGCGGGGACCGTCCAAGGGATAGACATGCCCCGGGTGAGGATGCTTTTTGCGCTGCTATCCTGTGTCGTCAAGGATGGCACAGGTGGGAATTCCGTGGTTGCCTAAAGTGTGGGCACGGCATGTTTGAACTGTTTAAATATTATGCTACGATTCTAACTGTTCCCTTCCCTCGGGCTTCTCTCCTTTTCTAAGTTGCAGAAATTGCAGATTAAAATATTTGTTATTTTTTGGTAAGCAACTTGCAAAAGGCTTTACGACGTCTCGTTTTGTGTGAATCGCACAGCTCTTTTTTCGGGCGAATGATGTCTCCAACAGCATTTAAACTTGTGTATTGCAGTCAGGCCACATATAATCCGACATTTCAAATCCAGAGCGGGGGGTGATGATTCTTGAAAAAAGTTGAAGCGATTATAAAACCGTTCAAGCTTGACGAAGTCAAAGAGGCTCTCAATGAAATTGGCATCCAGGGGATTACGGTTTCAGAAGTGAAGGGATTCGGGCGGCAGAAGGGGCATACGGAGCTATACCGCGGGGCCGAATATGTGGTCGATTTTATTCCCAAGATCAAGATGGAAATTATCGTCAGCGACGACGTCGTGAGCAAGGTTGTGGATACCATCGAGCAGGCTGCCAAGACGGGCCGTATCGGTGACGGCAAAATTTTTGTCACCACGGTGGAGGAAGTAGTAAGGATCAGGACCGGCGAACGGGGCGAAGACGCCCTTTGATTCTGAAGTATAAAATTTGAAAGGAGATAGTAGATGACACCGAAACAAGTAGTTGAGTTTGCCAAAGAGAATGGCGCCCTGATGGTAGATTTCAAGTTTATGGATTTCGTCGGAATCTGGCAGCATTTTTCCGTCCCCATGAGTGAGTTCGACGAAGACACCTTTGAAGAGGGGCAGGGTTTTGACGGGTCCTCGATCCGTGGCTGGCAGCCGATTCATGCCTCGGACATGATCATTGTCCCTGATCCCAAATCCGCCAAGATGGATCCGTTTGTCGCAGTGCCGACCCTTTCCCTGATCTGCAACATATTCGATCCTATCACCAAGGAAGGTTACACCCGTGACCCGCGCAACATCGCACTCAAGGCTGAATCCTACCTCAAGTCCACTGGTATCGGCGACACCGCATACTTCGGACCTGAAGCAGAATTTTTCATCTTTGACGACGTCCGTTACGACTCTAGCTCCAATCAGTCCTTCTATGCGGTTGATTCTGTAGAGGGAACATGGAACACCGGTCGTGAAGAGTTCCCGAACCTCGGCTACAAACCGCGCCATAAAGAGGGTTATTTCCCGGTTTCCCCGACCGACTCCCAGAACGATTTGCGTAACGAGATGGTCCTGGAGCTTCAGAAAGTCGGTATCCGCGTTGAGTGCCAGCACCACGAGGTTGCCACCGGCGGCCAGGCCGAGATCGACATGCGTTTCAACTCTCTCGTCGATATGGCTGATGATCTGCAGTGGTTCAAGTATGTCATCAAGAATGTTGCCTACCGCAACAACAAGACCGTAACATTCATGCCGAAGCCGCTCTACGGTGACAACGGTTCCGGTATGCACTGCCATCAGTCCATCTGGAAAAACGGCACCAACCTGTTTGCCGGAGACAAATACGGCGGACTCTCACAGATGGCTCTCTGGTACATCGGCGGTATCATCAAGCACGCCAAAGCTCTCTGTGCCTTCACCAACCCGACCACCAACTCCTACAAACGTCTCGTGCCGGGCTTCGAAGCGCCGGTTAACATGGCTTATTCGGCACGTAACCGTTCGGCTTCCATCCGTATCCCGATGTTCTCGAGCAATCCGAAAGCCAAACGTATCGAATACCGTACTCCGGACCCTTCATGCAACGGTTACCTTGCATTCGCAGCCATGCTGATGGCCGGTCTCGACGGCATCGAGAACAAGATCGATCCGGGCCAGCCACTCGACAAGGACATCTACGGACTTTCTCCCGAGGAGCTCAAGGATATCCCCTCTGCTCCGGGTACCCTGGAAGAGGCGCTCAACTGCCTCAATGAAGATCACGAGTTCCTCCTCAAAGGGGATGTATTCACCCCTGACGTCATCGAGAAGTGGATAGAGTACAAAACCGAGGCCGAGGTTAATCCGGTTCGGATGCGTCCGGTTCCCCTTGAGTTCGCCCTCTATTTCGACATCTAGAAGGTGCGGCGGTATAGGTAGGAGAAAGAGGCGGGGGGAAACCCCCGCCTCTTTCATTTTTGTCAGCATTACCCGCTGCGTGCACAGAACTGCACCTCCTGCGACCCGACGTTCATTGACTTTCCACCCGCAATCTGCTAGAAAAAGAAGATTTTATCGCACGTTTCTCCGGGAGTTCCATGGAACAATTTTTTCTCAAACTGTCGATCATGCTGGTTCCCGCCCTCATGGCCATAACCTGCCACGAGGTCTCCCATGGCTACATCGCGGACAAGTTCGGCGACAATACCGCCCGCTCCATGGGGCGGCTCACTCTCAACCCCCTCAAACACCTAGATATCTTCGGCACCCTTATGGTCTTCATCGTCGGCATTGGTTGGGCAAAGCCGGTACCGGTGAATTTCAACAACCTGCGGCACCCGAAGCGTGACATGATCTGGGTTGCCGCGGCAGGGCCGATTACCAACTTCACGCTTGCCGCCCTGTCGGCTTTTGCCATGCGCGGGGTGGCTGCCTTTATGGAGCGGGCATCCGAACCGTCCTGGTTACAGATGTTTCTTGACCCCATAACCTTGATGCTTGCCTTTTCCGTCTACATCAATCTGCTTCTCGCCATATTCAACTTAATTCCGGTCCCCCCACTGGATGGCGGACGGGTGGCAGTGGGGCTGCTCCCCTATCGTCAGGCCGAGTCCTATGCGCGCATCGAACCCTATGGCATGATAATCATCATCGTACTGGTTTTCTTCACGAATCTGTTCAGTTACGTCATCACCCCCGTTCTCAACCTCGGGGTCCATCTGCTGGCTGGCCCCCAGAGCACCCTGGTGTTCAGCGTTACCCAGCTGTTGATGCGTTGAGGCGGGTTAGGCTAGTTGCACACACCCGCAGGGAAACTGGCAAAGGAGTATCATCATGAGCAACAATCGTATCGTCAGCGGCATGCGGCCGACCGGCAAACTGCACCTGGGGCATTTCCACGGTGTACTGGCCAACTGGCTTGAGCTGCAGGAAAACTTCGAATGCTTCTTTTTTGCCGCCGACTGGCACTCCCTCACCACGGAGTACGACAATACGGGGGCGATCAGGGACAATGTGGCGGAGATGGTGCTCGACTGGCTCGCCTTCGGCATCGATCCGGAGAAAAGCACGATCTTTGTCCAGAGCAGGGTCCCCCAGCATGCCGAGCTCAGCCTGATCCTTTCCATGATCACGCCGGTTTCCTGGCTTGAGCGGAACCCGACGTACAAGGAGATGCAGGAAAACCTCTCCGCCAAGGACCTTTCCACCTTCGGCTTCCTCGGTTATCCGGTCCTGATGGCCTCCGACATCATCGTCTACAAGGCGGGGAGGGTGCCGGTGGGACACGACCAGCTTCCCCACCTGGAAATCACCCGCGAGATCGCGCGCCGTTTCAACTATCTTTACGGCGAGGTCTTTCCGGAGCCGGTGGCGCTTTTGACCGAAACACCCAAGGTGCTCGGTCTGGACGGCCGCAAGATGAGCAAGTCCTACGGCAACGCCATTTTTCTTTCGGAGAGCGGTGAGGAGACCCGGAAAAAGGTCATGTCCATGGTGACCGACGTGCAGCGCCCCCGCCGAGCCGATCCCGGTGAGCCGGACCGCTGCGTTGCCTATTCCCTCAACCATATGTATCTTCCCGAGGAGAAAAAAGCCGAGATCGTTACCGCTTGCCGCGGCGCCCAGATCGGCTGCGTGGACTGCAAGAAGATCCAGGCGGAGTACCTGGTGGAAACCCTTGCCCCGTTCCGTGCCAGGCGGGAAGAGCTGACCGCCCGGCCCGGGCTGGTGGGGGAAATCCTCGATGTGGGCAATCGCCGTGCGGCGGCGGAGGCTGCCAGAACCATGGTGGACGTTATGAACGCCATCAAGCTGTGAACCTGTGCGACAGAATCGAAATATGAACTGGTCAGGAGTCCAGGAGTGACCAACCCTCAGCAAGAGAGCGCCAATCTCTTCGACGACAGCCATGGGGCCGGCTACAATGTACGTGTAGAGGCCTTCGAGGGGCCGCTCGATCTTCTTCTCCATCTCATCCGGAAAAACGAGGTGGATATCTACGATATCCCCATTGCCGCCATCACTCGTCAGTATTTGGAATACCTGGAGCTCATGAAGGAGCTCAACCTCGATGTCGCCGGGGATTTCCTGGTGATGGCTTCTACGCTCCTGCAGATCAAGTCCCGACTGCTTCTGCCGGTGCAGGCGGACGAGGAGGGGGGTGAGGAGGAGGAAGAGGATCCACGGGCCGAACTGGTGCGGCGGCTCATCGAATACCAGAAATACAAGGAAGCGGCCCAGCAGCTGGAAGTACTCCCGCTCCTGGGGCGCGATGCCTTTATCCGTTCCTGCGAACTACCGGATCTCAAAGAACTGCAGCCTGTCGATGACACCTCCGACGTGGAACTGTTCGAACTGGTAGAGGCTTTCCGGCGTGTGCTGGCCAGCATTCCCGTCCAGACTTTTCACGAGGTCGGCTCTGAGCAGATCACCATAGCCGACAGGATTAATGATATACTGTCACTGTTGCAGGAACGGGACGGTGTGACCTTCGAGGAACTCTTTTCGGAAGGGACGACCCGCGACTATCTCATCGCCACCTTTCTCGCCGTTCTGGAGATCTGCAAATTGAAAATGGTGAAACTCACCCAGAATAGCAGTTTCGGCACAATCTGGATCACCAGGGCGGTCCTGGACGCTGTCGACGCACGCGAAGGAGAGGAATCACCATGACCGGCAACCTTAAGTCGGTGGTTGAAAGCCTCATCTTCGTGGCGGAAACGCCCCTCTCGCTGGATCGCCTTGTCTCGATCCTTGAGGAGCATGAGCGGAGCGATATCCGCGCTGCGCTGGAGGAACTTCTGGCCGACTACGAGCAGTCCGGACGAGGGATCGTTCTCGTCGAAGTGGCGGGGGGGTACCAGTTCCGCAGTCGGCCTGAACATGCCGACTACCTCAAGCGCCTCTCCAAGACACGTCCCCCCAAATTCGGCCAGTCGTCCCTGGAGACCCTGGCGATCATCGCCTACCGCCAGCCCATAACCCGTGCCGAAATCGAATACCTGCGAGGGGTGGATTGCGGGGGGATACTCAAGACGCTCCTGGAAAAGAAACTCATCAAGATCCTCGGTAAGAAGGACGTCCCCGGCCGGCCTCTCATCTACGGCACCACGCGGGAATTTCTGGAGCTCTTCAGCCTCAAGAACCTGGCGAGCCTGCCGACGCTCAAGGAGATCCAGGATCTGGCCCAGCCGCCGGTTTTCGAGGAACAGGGAGAACTTCCGCTGGCCGTTGCGACGGGTGGAGGGGATACGGGGGAGTAGGGGGCGGTTCCGTCTGCCTCTCTGCCGACAAGGAGGGTGTATGCTGCGCCAACCCGCCGTTGCAGGTCAGTTCTACACGGACAATCCCCGACAGCTGCGTGCCGACCTGGAACGACTGGTCGTTCCGGCTGCCGTGAAGGAACGCCCCCTGGGGGTCATTTCGCCCCATGCGGGCTACATGTATTCCGGCACCGTCGCCGGCGAGCTGTACGGTGCGGTCGAAGTGCCTGCCACCGTCATCATACTTGGCCCCAACCACCACGGTGCCGGGCGCCGGGTGGCCCTCTCCCCGGCCGAGCAGTGGCAGACCCCCCTCGGCGCCGTAGTCGTCAACTCCCGCCTTTCCTCGCTGGTCCGCCAGCACGCCCCCCTCGTGGAAGAGGATGCGGCCGCCCATCTGTACGAGCATTCCCTCGAAGTGCAGGTTCCCTTTCTCCAGTACGTCCGTCCCGACGTATCCATCGTCCCGCTCTGTCTCGGTTTCGGTGATTTTGCCAGCTGCCGGGCTTTGGGCGAAGGGATTGCTGCGGCTATCCGGGAGTACGGCGAGGATGTCCTGATCGTAGCCAGCTCCGACATGACCCACTATGAATCGGCTGCGGCGGCGCGCCGCAAGGACGAACAGGCCATGGCCGCGGTTACGGCGCTCGACCCGCCGGGACTTCTCCGGGTCTGCCACCAGGAAGGGATAACCATGTGCGGAGTTGTACCGGCGACGGTCATGCTCGTGGCAGCCCTGGAGCTCGGGGCCACCCGGGCGCGCCTGGTCTGTTACGCCACCAGTGGCGACGTGACGGGCGACAACCGACAGGTGGTAGCCTATGCGGCATTTACGGTGATCTGATGGACGTCATTACCACCCATGTAAACGCCGATTTCGACTGCCTGGGGGCGATGGTGGCCGCCCGCAAACTCTACCCCGGCGCGCGCCTGGTTTTTTCCGGTTCCCAGGAAAAGAGCATGCGCGACTTCTTCCTCAAATCCACCAGTTACGCCCTCGATTTCACCCGCCTGAAGGACCTTGAGTTCGACAAAATCACCCGTCTTATTCTCGTCGACTGCCAGCACTCCTCCCGCATCGGCCGTTTCGCCGAGATACTTGCCCGGCCGGGAGTGGAGGTCCATATCTACGACCACCATCCCGAATCGTCGGGGGACATCGCTCCTGCCGGCGGCATCATTCGCGACAGCGGTTCCACCTGTACCATTCTGACCACTCTGCTGCGTGAGCGGAGTATGGAGGTGAATGCCACCGAGGCGACCCTCATGATGCTCGGCATCTACGAGGACACGGGGAGTCTCACCTTTCCGTCAACCACGAGTGAAGATTATCAGGCGGCCGCGTGGCTTCTGGGACGGGGGGCCAACCTCAACACGGTGGCCGATTTCATGACCCAGGAACTGACCGCCGAGCAGGTTTCGCTCCTGAACGACTTGCTCAAATCCCTCAAGACCACCACCCTTAACGGGATAGACATCTCCATAACCCATGCATCGGTGGACTATTATATCGGCGATATTGCCGTGCTGGCCCACATGATGCGGGATATGGAAAACCTGGAAGCCCTGTTTCTCGTGGTCGGGATGGGGAACCGTGTCTATATCGTCGCTCGCAGCCGCATTCCCGAAGTGAACGTTGGAGATATCCTTCGCGAACTGGGAGGGGGCGGGCATGCCACAGCTGCGTCGGCGACCATCAGGGATATGACGCTCATCCAGGTGCTCGACCGCCTTGAAATTATTCTCCGGAACAGGGTAAATCCGCGTCGGGTGGCCCGGGACATCATGTCCGCACCGGTCAAGACAATGCCGGCCGGGACAACCATAACGGAGGCGCGCGAACTGCTGACCCGCTACAATGTGAATGCCATGCCGGTCCTCGACGGAGAACGGATGGTCGGCATCATATCCCGGCGGATCGTGGAGAAGGCACTCTACCACGGACTCGGCAGCCTGCCGGTGAGCGAGTACATGCATACGGAATACATGAAGGGGACACCGGATATGCCGGTCGCCGTTATACAGGAGTACATCGTAGGTCAGAACCGTCGCCTCGTGCCGATTTTTGACGGGGACGAACTCTGCGCGGTCATTACCCGCACCGATCTGCTCCGCTCCATGTATGCCGGCGAAGCGCTCTATGACCTTGCCCGTGACAATCTGCCGATACGGAGCCGGGAGGTGATGCGTTTAATCGACAAGCAGCTTGCCCCAGGTATGGTTCACATGCTCAGGGACCTGGGGCAGGTGGGGGAAGAGCTGGACCTGCCGGTCTTCGCGGTGGGGGGATTTGTGCGCGACCTCCTTCTCGGCATCGAGAACTGCGATATCGACGTGACCGTCGAAGGGGACGGCATCCTTTTTGCGACGACCTTTGCCGCAAAATTTGGCTGCCGGGTCAAGAGCCACATTAAGTTCGGCACCGCGGTCATCGTCTTTCCGGATAGCACCAAAATAGACGTGGCGAGTACCCGGCTGGAATACTATGCCTCTCCTGGTGCGCTTCCCACGGTGGAGCGTTCATCACTCAAGATGGACCTCTATCGCCGCGACTTCACCATAAATACCCTGGCCATACGTCTCAACAGCCCGGATTTCGGTGTCCTCATCGATTACTTCGGTGCACAGCGCGACCTGCAGGAACGCGTTCTCAGGGTCCTCCACAACCTTTCGTTCGTCGAGGACCCGACGCGGGTGTTCCGCGCCATCCGTTTCGAACAACGCCTCGATTTTCATATCGCCAAACATACCGAGAATCTTATAAAGAACGCGGTCAAGATGAATTTTCTCGACAAGCTGGGTGGAAAGCGTCTCCTGGCTGAACTGGTTCACATCCTGACGGAAAACGATCCTCTCCGGGCAGTGGATCGGCTTGCCTCCCTTGGGCTGCTTCGCTTCATCCATCCCGACCTTCAACTGACAAAGCAGGTCCGACGTCACATGGAAGAGGCAGTCCGCATCGTCTCCTGGTTCGAACTCCTTTTTCTCGAGCGGCGTTACGAAAAATGGGCGGTCTATTTTCTCACCCTTACCAGCATGCTCTCCAATGACGAGTTTCTGGTCACCTGCAACCGTCTGGCAGTGAACGAGCATTACCGGGAAAAGCTCTTCGAGTCGCGCAGGCAAGCGAGTACGATTCTGGAGATCATGCAGAGGAAAGTGGGACGCGGCGTCCCGGTTCGGCGGAGCGACATCTACTTCTGGCTCAAGGAACTGCCGGTGGAGCTTCTCCTTTCCATGATGGCCCGCACCCCCAGCGCTGACGTAAAGAAATTCATTTCACTCTACATAACCCAGCTCCAGAACGTGCGGACCATTCTCAACGGCAACGACATCCAGCGGCTCGGCGTGCCGGCAGGTCCCCGGATGCGTGAACTGTTGGACCTTCTCCTTATGGCACGCCTCAACAACGAAGTGCAGAGCCGTGAAGATGAAGAATGTCTGGTCAGGAAGCGAGTGGAGAAGGTGTTGTGATTCTGCAACACTACCGCGAAACGACCGAATGGGGATAACATCCCGAAAACACAGTACAAAAAAGCTTGTCGGGTGATTTGCCAGGCGAAAAGACGTGTGAACACGACGTTGCCCGGAACGGCTGAATCGGGCGCGCAGACATCTCATGAAAAAACTTGCGTAACGTCAAGTGGTTATGGCACTGTAATATTTTTGGATGTTTTTTGGCCCCGGATTTGCATAAACCCAATCGAATAGAGCGAGCCAGGGGGTACCTATGAAGGGATTCAAGCGCGTGGTATTGGTCATTGTTTCAGTACTTCTGCTCACCAGCTGGAGTATCCCGTGTCACGCTTCTGACAACGCTTTCCGGGACATTTTTGAAAACGCCTTCTACGGTGGGCTGGCCGGTACCTTGGTGGGTGGGGCGCTTCTCGTGTTCACTCATAGACCATCCGACCATCTAGATTACCTCTCCGTAGGTGCTGCCAGCGGTGTTCTTGCCGGTGCCGCCTATGGCCTGGCCAAGTCCTCCCGGGCTTTTGCCGAAATTGACAATGGCAAGGTGAAGCTTGCCATGCCGACCATCATGCCCGAGTTCCAGGACGCAAACGCAAAGGGGTCATCGACGGTCATGCTGAAGGCCGAACTGATCAGGGGTAAATTCTAGGCCGCAGGTCTGTATCACGCACGTTATGAAGGGGTGTCTGTCGAAAACAGACACCCCTTTTTTTATGCGTCCGGGGTGGTAATGCTACGGATGGATACCTCGATGCCGTCCATGAGGAGCTTCAGTTCGGCGAGGGTGATGGCGAGGGGAGGGAAGACCACGATGGTGTTGCCAAGCGGCCTCAGGAGCAGGCCGTGTTTTTTTGCCTCCTGGCAGACCTGCATGCCGACCCGCTCTTCCCACGGGTAAGGCTCCTTGCTGACCCTGTTCCGGACCAGCTCGATCCCTCCCAGCAGGCCACGTTGCCGGACGTTTCCCACCTGTGACAGCTCTTCCAATGCATTAAGTCTTGTTTGCAAGTATTCAATTTTGGGTGGTAAAGACTCGAGCAGGCGGTCTGTTTCGAACAGGTCGAGACTTGCCAGCGCCGTCGCACAGGCAATGGGGTTGCCCGTGAAGGTGTGGCCGTGGAAAAAGGTCTTCAGTTCGCGGTAGTCGCCAAGGAAGGCATCGTAGACCTTTTGGGTGGCCATCGTTGCCGCCAGCGGAAGGTAGCCGGCGGTAATCCCCTTGGAGAGCGCCATGATGTCGGGCGTTACTCCTTCCTGCTGGCAGGCGAACATGGTCCCGGTCCGACCGAAACCGACCGCCACCTCGTCTGCTATCATGAGGATGTCATGGCGGTCGCACAACTCCCGCACCCGTTTCAGAAAGCCGGGAGGATGGACGATCATGCCACCGGCCCCCTGGACGAGGGGCTCGATCACCAGGCCGGCGGTTTCGTCGGCATGGGTCGCCATGAGCCGTTCCAGCTCCGCAAGGCAGAGACGGCTGCACCGCTCCGAATCCTGCTCCGGGCAGAGTTCGCAGCGATAACAGTAGGGAGAAGGGGCCTGGATGGTCGGAAAGAGGAGGGGGCGGAACACGCCATGGAACAGGTCGATGCCGCCGACGCTCACCGCGCCTAGGGTATCTCCGTGATAGGCATTTCTGAAGGAGATGAATCTGGTTTTTCGGGCGGCATCGCCTCCCCGGTGCTGCTGGTACTGGAACGCCATCTTGATGCCGATCTCCACGGCGGTGGAGCCGTTGTCGGAGTAGAAGACCTTGCAGAGGCCGGTCGGGGCGATCTCCACCAGACGTTTGGCGAGGATGGCCGCCTGATCGTTGGCGAGACCCAACTGGGTCGAGTGTTCAAGCCGGTCGACCTGTTTCTTGATTGCGTCATTGATCTCCCGGCGACAGTGGCCGTGGACATTGGTCCAGACCGATGCGACACCGTCCAGGTAGCGGTTGCCGTCGCTGTCGATGAGATAGCACCCCTCTCCCCGGGTAATGACGGTGGGGGGCTCCGCTTCCCAGTCACGCATCTGGGTGAAGGGGTGCCAGACATAGTTCTGATCGTATTCCTGCAGGGTTTTCGTGGTTAGTTCAGGCAATGTCTATCTCCTTCAGCAGAAAAGGTGTGAGGATATGGTTGCCGACCGCCTCAACGAGCTCCGTAACGAGCAACTGCTGGTCTGCCGCTTTCATTGCCGGAAAAACGCCGAGGATGGGTGTGCCGCAGAGGGAGCCGAGGAGGTGGGGGGCGTACTCTTCGGCCGGGTCCGGCTGAGCCGGATAGTTGTTGATGACGACCCCTTTGACGGTGAGTCCCATCTGCCGGGCGGCAAACGTGGTAAGAAGGGTGTGGTTGATCGTCCCCAGGTTCGGCCGGGTGACGACAAGGAGCGGCAGCGACAGCTGCGCTGCCAGATCGGCCATGAGGAGGCCGCCGGCCAGCGGAACCATGAGGCCGCCGGCCCCTTCGACGATGACAAAGTCGTGGCGGGCGGACAGACGGTCGTGAGCACCTTTGATGGCAGTGAAGTCGATCCGTACCCCATCCCGTTCGGCCGCCATGGAGGGGGCGAGAGGTTCGCGCAGCAGGTAGGGGGTTGTGTCCCGGTCGCACACGTCGGTGCCGGCTGCCCAGCAGAGGAGTTCCGCATCGTCCGAAACGAGCCGACCATGTACTTCGCGACACCCGCTGGTGACCGGCTTCATCACCCCGACATCTATTCCCCGCTCCCGCAGCAGGCGGGCGATCACCGCCGACACGACAGTCTTGCCGACCCCGGTGTCGGTGCCGGTTATGAAGATACCTTTAGCTGACATAACTAACATTCCTAAGCAGTGGATAGAATTAACAGGGATAGCCAGGATGGTCAGGATAAAACCTAGACAAATTAAAAGGGTTAGAATCTATAAGCCTTTAATCCTGAATATCCTGTACATCCCTGTTAATCAGGTTCTGGGTTATTGCGGCAGCTTGTTCATTCGCAGCACTTGGCAACGTCGAGTTCCAGGTCCGTGAGCATCTGCCAGTCCTGCTCCGGCGCGCGGCCGGTGGTGGTGAGGTAGTTGCCGACCATGGTGCCGCTGGCGCCGGCCAGGAACATCCACGACTGGAGATCGCGCAGGTTCTGTTCCCGGCCACCGCAAACGGAGATCTTCCGGTCAGGCAGGATGAACCGGAACAGGGCGATGGTATGGAGGCATTCCATGGGGGTGATGTTGCTGGCCCCTGCGAGGCGGGTCCCTTCGATGGGGTTGAGGAAATTGAGCGGTACCGAGTCGACTGCCAGCTCCCGCAGGGTCAGGGCCAGTTCGACCCGCTGCCGGGCGTTTTCCCCAAGGCCGAAGATTCCGCCGCAGCAGACCTTCAGTCCGGCCCGCTTGGCGACCTGCACCGTCTCCACGTCCTGTTCGTAGTCGTGGGTAGTGCAGACGCTGGGGAAGAAGCTGCGTGAGGTCTCCAGGTTGTGGTGGTAGGTTTCAACGCCCGCCTTTTTGAGAGCCGTTGCCGTCTCGTAGTCGATGATGCCGAGGGAGCAGGAGGGGGTGATGCCGGTTTCCCGCCGGATCCGCTCCACGGAGCGACAGACCCGTGCCAGTTCGTCTCCTTTGCCGATGCTGGTGCCGCTGGTTATTATGCCGTAGCAGCTGGAACCGTTCTGTTCCGCCTCTTTGGCACAGGACACGATCCTTTCCTCATCCACCAGGGGGTATACGGGGGCGGCGGTTTTGTGATGGGCCGACTGGGCGCAGAAACTGCAGTTTTCCGGACAGCGCCCCGACTTCGCGTTGATGATCGAGCAGAGAAAGACGTCGTTCCCCACAAACCGTTCCTTGATCCGACTTGCGGCGCCGAACAGGGTGTAAAGGCTTGTACCGGTTACATCACAGAGGTCGAGGGCTTCGGACTCGGCAATCTGTTCTCCGGCTAGTATGCGATCGGTCAAGGCATTGATAGTAGCGTACATGGCATTCCTCCGTTGATTCACTTACCATACAACGGAGATGCTTGTCAACCGATAGCATGATTGTGGTTAACGATAGATTGCCGACAATAGAATCATCACTGCGGGGAGGGGAGAAATGTCATGCGAAGCCATCAGGCCGGGGAATGGGAAAGACCGGTAACTTTGTTCAGTGCCTTGAGGCGGTGCTGCTCGTCACTGGGGAGTTCGACTTCGTCCATCATGAAGCCGACATGCTCGGAGAAGACGACGGCGTCATGGACGATCCTTCTGCAGTTGGATTCGTCGGTCGGTTGGAAGCTGGGGGCGTAGACCATGACCTGCTTGTCTTCGGAGAGCTGGAGGACTACGTATACCTTCCAGGCGGTGCCTTTATGGAGCGCGCAGAGGAACGCCGTGCACTTCTGGGCCGGAAAGCCTTCCGGCGTGATCCTGGCATTGTTGATGGATTTATAGAGTGTGGTGATTTCAGCCGGAGAGGTGAATGATATGCAGTTCTGGGAGCGATCCACCTTGAATGTTGTAATGGGGTCTGTTGCCTGGCCGAAGAAATCGGCATCACTCCCCTCGGTGGAGGAAAACTGTTCGAAACCGGTATTGCCCGAAAGGGCTTCGATGGTAGCTTGGCGCCGCTGTTCTGCTTCTGCAGCAGCAATCGGGTCGAAATCGGCTTCCTGTTCAATGGACGCAGCCCGATCCTCAGACCTCGCCTCTTCATCGGCCTTTTTCGCCGCCTCCCACTCCGCCAACTGACGCTCCCATGCCGCCTTTTTGTCGGCCTTGAGTTTTTCTTCAGCAGACTGTGCGGCCTCCTGCCGTTCTTCCTTGGCCTTCCCGATGGCCTTGTGTTCCCGTTCGGCCTCCGCCAGATCAGCCTCGGCCTTTTCGATTTCAGCCTGCTCAGCTGCGGCTTTGTCTGCTGCCGCTTTGTCAGCTGATCGGCGTTTTTCTTCGATTTTTGCCAGAGACAGCCGTTCCTGCTCCCTGCGTTCCGACTCCCCTTGACTGGCAATCTTCTCGGCATCTGCGGCAGGTGACAATTCCTTGCCGGGCCCGGTCTTCACCGAAGGCCTGTCCGACCGGACAGCGATCGGGGGAATCTCGGGTTCCAGGGTTTCGATCTCGAGCAATTCCGTTACTTCCTCCGCAGCCTGCCTGGCGTCCGCCCTGACATCCGTCGTGGGGCTGCTTTCCATCCGTCCGGACAGAATGGCCATGATTGCCGACTGCTCTTCGGTCGCCCGGTGTGCAGCCAGACGCGATTTTTCCGCCCATGCGGACGCAAGGTCTGCCATCTGCGTCTTCGTCGCAGCCAGTTCTTCCGCCGCCGAACGGACAGCCACCATCTTTTCGTCGATGAGACGTTCCTGCTCCTCCGTTTCGGCGAGCAACTGTTCCCGAAGTGCACGTGTCTCCTGAAGCTCCACCGCAGTGGAACCTTCCAGGGCGATGCTCTGATCCAGGAATTGCTGATTCTCGACAAGTTGCGCACCCAGTCGTTCAATCTCCGCCGTGAGCTCGGCAAGATCACGGCGAGCCGCCTCGTCTGCAGCCGCCTTTTCTCGCCCCAGTTGCTCCACTTCTGAATTTTCGGCGGACAACCGTTCGATTTCGGCACGCACCTCGGCAACCTGTTCGAAGATGGCCTGTTCTGCGGAAGATGTGTCGTGAAACGATTGCTCATGGTCAGCGGTTTCAGCAAGCAACCGTTCCAGTTCGGCGGTGATTGCCGCGAACTCCTCGGCGGCAACCTGTTCCGCCGCTGCTTTTTCCGCAGCCAGTTGCTCCATCTCCCTCAGTTCCACCGTACGGTGTTTCAGGTCGGTGCGGGCAGCGGCAAGTTTCTCGGCCAGTTGCTGCTCGGCAATCTCGCGTTCGGAGATGAGACGTTGCTGTTCCGCTGTTGCAGCCAGCAGGCGGTCGAGTTCGGCTGTAATGGCTGCCAGTTCTTGCGAAGCAGCCTTCTCCGCAGACGCCATCTCTTTCATGTGGCGATTGTGGTCGGCGCCGATCGCCGACAATCCGGTGACATCTGCCTGGGCCAGTTTCAGCCGTTCCGTCGTGGAGGCAATGGCAGCCTGGACAGCAGTTAGGTCTCTGGCCTGCTCAATCGCGGCTTTTTCCCGCTCGGCCTCGGCGGCTGCCAACTCGGCTGCGGCTCTTTCCAGCTCCTTTTTTTCTTCCTCGATGCGTTTCTTTTCAGCCTCGGCAGCCTTCTTGTCCGCTGCAAGCTTTTCCTGCCGGATCTTCTCCGCATCACTTTGCTCAGGCTGGGCCGGTTTCTCGGCAGGTTTGGGCGTGCTTTTGGGAATTGAGCCGGGGCGGGCAAGGATGCGAACGTCCTTGATGATTACCTCGCGCAGGGCCTTGCTGTAGTTGAGGTTTATCTCATGCAGCTTGAATCCCATCTCCTCGACATCGGCGGTGACTTCCTTAAGGGTTTTGGCGTATGCCGTCATATTTTCCGGCTGTTTCGCCGGAGTGTAGATGAATATCTTGTTATCCTTTGAGACGAGTCCCACGTAGATGCGGGGGAGCTCATCCTCCCTGACGCCGCAGAGGAACGCGGTGCACGGCTGCTTGGACAGACCCTCGGGGGAAGGTATTGCGGCCGTAGAGCGGTGGACTTCCAGCACATCGGCTTCAGCGACTTCGATTACTTGCAGCGTTTTGTCGAGGGTAAGCATGGTTTCACTCTTTTGGGACGATTTGACGATCCTGTGTCAACGTCCTCGGATTTTAGGGATATCGGCAAAAACGATATGTATCAGGTGCAGTAATTACAGGAAAAATAGCAAAGTGATGGTGGCAAGTCAATTCGATATTCCCGTGCGCAGGCTTTTCACTAGCAATTTATCGGCCAACCAGCTCCAAACCCCCCGAGGCGCTCAATGGTCTGGCGATCTGTACAGGCCGAATTTGCGCTTGCATCCGGCCGGAGCTGCTGATATTTTGGCCCGACACTATCCAAGGAGGATTCGAGATACATGAGCAACGACGGGAACAAGGTCATTTACTCCATGATCGGCGTGAGCAAGTTCTATGATAAAAAACCGGTCCTGAAGGATATCTATCTTTCCTATTTTTATGGCGCCAAGATCGGTGTGCTGGGCCTCAACGGGTCCGGGAAGAGTTCGCTCCTCAGGATTCTCGCCGGCGTGGACACGGAGTACAACGGCAAGGCGGTCCTTTCGGCCGGGTACACGGTCGGATTCCTCCCCCAGGAGCCGCTGCTGGACGAGAACCGGACTGTCCGGTCGGTTGTGGAGGAGGGGGTGCAGGAGACCGTCGACCTGGTGAACGAGTTCAACGAGATCAATGCCCGTTTCGCCGAGCCCATGTCCGACGACGAGATGGCCAAGCTGTGCGACCGGCAGGCGGCGGTGCAGGAGAAGCTCGACCACCTGGACGCGTGGGACCTGGATGCGCGGCTGGAAATGGCGATGGATGCCCTCCGCTGCCCGCCGGGGGACACGCCGATAAACGTCCTCTCCGGCGGCGAAAAGCGGCGGGTCGCCCTCTGCCGGCTCCTCCTCCAGAAACCCGACATACTCCTCCTGGACGAGCCGACCAACCACCTGGACGCCGAATCGGTGGCATGGCTGGAGCACCACCTGCAACGCTACGAGGGGACTATCATCGCCGTCACCCATGACCGCTACTTCCTGGACAACGTGGCGGGGTGGATTCTGGAGCTGGACCGGGGGCAGGGGATACCGTGGCAGGGGAACTACTCATCCTGGCTGGAGCAGAAACAGGCGCGGCTGGCCCAGGAGGAAAAGGCGGAGAGCGAGCGGCAGAAGACGCTGGCCCGGGAGCTGGAGTGGATCAGGATGTCCCCCAAGGGGCGCCACGCCAAGGGAAAGGCCCGTATCACCTCCTACGAGCAACTCCTTACCCAGGAAAGCGAACGGCATGCGAAAGACCTGGAAATCTATATTCCACCCGGGCCGCGGCTGGGGGATGTGGTCATCGAGGCGGACAACGTGGCCAAGGGGTATAACGACCGTCTCCTGTTCGAAGGGCTCTCCTTCCGGCTCCCCCCCGGCGGCATCGTCGGAGTCATAGGCCCCAACGGCGCCGGCAAGACCACCCTGTTCCGGATGATCACCGGTCAGGAACAAGCCGATTCCGGTACCTTCAAGATCGGCGAGACCGTGAAACTCGCCTGCGTGGACCAGAGCCGCGACCTCCTCGATCCGGAGAAATCCATCTGGGAGGAGATATCCGGCGGTCAGGACATGCTCCAACTGGGGAAGCAGCAGGTCAACTCCCGCGCCTACGTGTCCCGCTTCAACTTCTCCGGCGCCGACCAGCAGAAGAGGGTGGGGATGCTCTCCGGCGGCGAGCGGAACCGGGTCCATCTGGCCAAGATGCTCAAGGAGGGAGGGAATGTCATCCTCCTGGACGAACCGACCAATGACCTGGACGTGAACACCATGCGGGCACTGGAGGAGGCACTGGAGAACTTCGCCGGCTGCGCCGTGGTCATCTCCCACGACCGCTGGTTTCTGGACCGTATCGCCACGCACATTCTCGCCTTCGAAGGGGAGAGCAGGGTGGTCTGGTTCGACGGCAACTACTCGGAGTACGAGGAAGACCGCCGGCAGCGCCTCGGCGCCGCTGCCGACCAGCCCCATCGGATCAAGTACCGGCAGTTGACGCGGGGGTAACTGGAACGAGTGGGGATACCGTAGATACTCACATTTTAGCTGTCGGTGGTTGGAATTCCAAGATCCCATGAGCAGACTTCCGAACAAATACTGGTTCATCTATGTCACCGTCGTCATCGCCGTGTTGTTTTCTTTCGGTCACGGCATGGCTGCATCCGGCACTCTCCACGCCGCATCGTTGGCGTCGCTCGAGAAGCGAATTGCCGCGGCAAACGTCGATGACTGGCGCTTTGTTTTTTTGGGAGACAGCCGCGGAAACGATGAAAAATTCAAAGAGGCGCTTCGACGTGCAGCAGAGTTTGATCCTCTCTTCATCCTTCATGGTGGAGACATAGCGGAAAAAGGGACCGCTGCAGAATTGCTCCACTTCATGAAGGTGGTGCATGAAGTGTCAGGCTTACCGCCGCTCTTTATCGTACGGGGCAACCATGAAACAGACGTCGGGCTGTATGAAAAAATCATTGGCCCTCTAAACTTTACCCTCGACAGCCAACGACTAGGCTTTCGGCTGGTTGCAGTTGATAATGCAGGCTACGCCCTGAAGGAAAAGGAACTCGCCTATCTCGCCACGATGCTGGATCAGAGCCGACCGATCCAGGTTGTATCGATGCACATTCCTCCCCTGACCGACCGCTGGAGCAAGCATTCATTTACGGAAGGGAAGAATGAACTCGTCAGCCTGATGGCGGATCGGAAGGTGAGACTTGGGCTGTTTTCCCATATTCACCAGTTCGACAACGACGTGATCAAGGGGATACCCTGCATCGTCAGTGGTGGTGCGGGGGCGTCCTTGACCTGGTTCGGTTATTCAGGCGAGGCGGCCTATCATATCGTGGTCGTGGAAGTAAAAATGGGGAAAGTTTCCTATCGCGTGGTCCGCCTATGATTCACCCCCCTTTAAGCATACTGTAACCCTCTATTCATCCGCCGCCCTTGCTGCATCGGCAACCGCTATGGCAGCGTCGACGTTCTATCTTCCCGCCGCTCTGACCTTATCGCTTTATCCTCATTAAAACAGCACCGACAAACCTCTCTGCCATTGCTCCCATGCTTGCCGGCAATCTATCCCTGGTAATAACCACTGCACTCCAATACCTCTTTTGGAAAGGCCCACCAAGATGGGGTCAATTGTGCTCGTACCATTCGAGGGCGAAGGATTCTGTCAGTGTAACGAAATTTAAAACAGAGAACCAATTACACCTGTTAACATAGTCACCATGTTGGCGCGGTACGAGGAATATATATGTACTTTTGTCTGCGAATAAAATTGATTTCTATGTTCTACATAAACTAATGTTTTATTTATATTGACATGCTGTGAAACACAATTGTATAAAGGATCTAAGTTTTACTCTCCGAAAAGAGCAAAGCCGGGGCAACCCGGCGGCGCAGAGTCACGGGTTCCGTTAAGGGACGGCCGGGCCGCCGAAGAGGGTGATTTTTACACTGCAGGTGTATCCTGCAGCGAAACGCCCCTATTCGGTCGACCGAATAGGGGCGTCGTTGTTTTCAGGGGAAACCAGGGTTGACGTACCTCCACGCTTCATGATGACCTGCCGACACAAGGGGGAGGGAAAAGATGCGTGCAGCGGTGAGATCCGGACGGGCTGGTGGCATGGTCACGAGAGTGGCGAGAATGGTGGCGACCGTTCTTGTAGCAACGCTCGTCGCCCTCGGTGCGCATCAAGCAGCAGACGCAGTATTCCATGCCGGCTGGACCGGCAACTGCGACGGCTGCCATGGCTCTTCTTCTCCCGTCGACGGGACGAGCGTCGGGCTGAGCCTCACTCCGAGCGAGATATGTCTGCGCTGTCACGCGGCTGCAAAGCCGACCGACCACCAGGTCGCGACCCATCCACCACCGCCGCCAGGCGTACCCCCTGCCGCTCTGACGCCGGGGGGAGACTTTGCCTATCTGCAGAAACTGTATTACTGGACCGACTCTGCCGCCGGCAGCTCGTTCAGTCCGGGAGAGCGGCATGGTCACAATATCGTCGCTCCTGCATATGGTTACGTTGCTGACGTAACATTCTCCGCCTCTCCGGGCGGGACCTACCCCTCCGCGGTACTTTCCTGCATCAGTTGCCATGACCCCCACGGCAACTACCGACTTCTCGACTCCGCCGGCACGATTGTCCGAAGCGGCAATCCCATTATCGATTCCGGATCATACGGCACCCCACCCACGGCGACGGAAGCTGTCGGAACCTACCGGTTGCTGGCAGGCAAGGGATACGGCACCAAATCTGCCGCTCACACCTTCCAGTACGATCCGCCGATTGCCGTCGTGCCGCGAAATTACAACAGGGCTGAGGTCGATGTGGATACCAGGGTCGCCTATGGGAAGGGGACCAGCGAATGGTGCCTGAACTGCCACGAGGTTTTTGCGAACCGGGGAGGCGGCAAAAGCCATATGCACGCGGCCGGTGCGGAACTTGGCGGTACGATTGCCGGAAATTACAATCACTATGTCAAAACCGGCGATCTCAACGGCAGTCAGTCCACCGCTTTTACTTCCCTGGTGCCTTTCCAGAGCGGGGAGGTGGGGAATGTGCAGCAACTTGCCGCAGTGGCAATGTCCTTCGACGGGGCACGGCCGGAGGACAAAATCATGTGTCTTACCTGTCACCGGGCACACGCGTCGGCCTGGCACGGCATGACCCGCTGGAACACCAAGGGGAGCTTTTTACTCGTTAATGGGGATTATCCCGGCATAGATGCCACCGGCAAAGGGGGGGACGGCACGAACGCTGGGGGTAAAACCAGGGCCGAGTACAAAAAGGCGATGTACGATCGGGATCCGTCACGATTTGCCTTTTTCCAGCGGTCACTCTGCAACAAATGCCATGCCAAAGACTGAGCGTGCGATGTGCATAATCAGGCACGACTTTCATCATGAGCGGTACTGGCGACGTACTGGTCTATCTTATGGTGATCCCCCCGCGTCAAGCCGGTGAACTGGACCCCGTATTTATATCCGCCATCCATCGTTCTTTCGTAGCGCATCACCTCGCCCCTTGTCTCAATCGAGCCAAAATCCGGGAGTGAAAAGTAGCAGGTGATCTGCTCGCGGAGCTCGATCTTCTCTTCGGTTTCAAGCAGAATACCGGTGACACTGACATCATGGGAGACGCCGTAGAATCCGACCCCGTCCCGGATGGTTTTTACCCGTACACGCAGGGGGACGCGCTTCTCCCTGAGCATCTTGGCAGAAGCGAAGTCACCAACAGCCTTAAGCAGCTGCACCGGTCGGACAGGCTTGGTAATACAATAGTTTGCCGTGCTTTTTTCGACGCGTTCTATGTCAGCAGGGATGTCACGACAGACCATGATAAAGGAGAAATCACCCCGACCGGGTGACTGCCGAAGGAGGGTACAGAGCTCATCGCCACCCATGTCGTCAAGTTGTAGTTCGCTGATAACAATGTCGACAGGATTATTCTGGTGATGGTGGAGAGCTTCTGTACCGGATGCAACAGCGGTTATCTGGAAATCGGACCTGATGAGGAGGTGGGCATTTCTTTCCCGAAAGCTCTCTGATGGGCTGACAAGCAGAATATTCTTCATGAGAACGGATTCTACCGGGATTCCCGGCGTTTGTAAAGAAGGCATTGGCCCTTGTCGCTCTGTCGGGCCCGGTTCACCTTCAGGGAGAGGGTGATTACTGCCACCCCGCCAGAAGGGCACCTGCCTCAAAAGTAAACACGGCATCATGAGGATAGTTGATGGTGAAACGTGTATCCACAAGCCATGTGGATAAAACCTCCCTAGCTGTGGATAAGTTGCAAAAATGCAATGTTACAACGAGTGCTTTTGCATTTTGCACAGCAGATAGGCAGCCTGTCTAACTACTTGTAATAACGTGTCAATAGTTATTTTTGTATTCAGTGCATTTATTGCAGATAGACATCAATCTGAACACCGGTAAAACGATGGAACCACCGCGCGTTCGTTCAATTGAGAATGGCGGCTATGGTGATACTATATAGAGGGGTTTTTGACCAGATTTCATGCCGGGTTATAGGCAATTCCCGTCGACTGATCGCGTGGAAGGCAACGATGCCAATCCTTTCCGAAGAACATAAAGTGGCGACTCTCCTCTACGTAGAGGATGACGAATCGACGCGGGAGGCGACCACCCTCGTTTTACGCCGGATGTTCCCCCAGCTTGCCATCTACCTGGCGGAGAACGGTCGTAAGGGGCTTGAACTCTTCACGATCCATCATCCCGAGATAGTTTTGACCGACATCACCATGCCTGACATGGACGGCATCAGCATGTCCCGGGAGATCAAGGCGCTCGACAATGGCGCCCGGATCATCGTCCTGACGGCAACCAGCAACACCGACAGCATTATCGAAGCCATCGACATTGGCATCCGTCACTATGTGCTGAAACCGGTCAAGATGGAGAAGCTCGTCTCCGCAATCGAGCAGTGCCTCGTCGGCATAGGACTGGAGAAACAACTCCGTCTGCAGCAACACTATATCCGGCATATTGCCTACCATGATACCCTGACGGGCCTCCCCAACCGGGAGCTTTTCAATGAGCTTCTCCACCTGGCGCTCTCCCAGGCCCAGCGCCACGGCAACAACCGGCTCCTTGCGGTGCTCTTCCTCGACCTCGACCGGTTCAAGGTCATCAATGACACCCTCGGCCACGGCGTCGGCGACCAGCTGCTGCAGGCAGTGGCCCAGCGTCTGAAGGAGTGCTGCCGGCGTCACGGGGACATAGTCGCCCGCCGGGGAGGCGACGAGTTCATCGTCCTCCTGCCAGAGCTCGATACCGCTCAGGAAGCGGCCAAGGTTGCCCAGAAGATCATCGACGCCTTCTCCCGAGCCTTCGTTCTCCACGAACACGAGCTGTTCATAAGCACGTGCATCGGCATCAGCATCTTTCCCGGCGATGGTGACGATGCAGATGCCCTCATCAGCAATGCCGATATGGCCATGTACCGTGCCAAGGAACACGGCAGAAACCAGTACCACCTCTACAACCTGTCCATGAACGCCCAGACCTCCAAGCGGCTTGCCATGGAAACAAACCTCCGCAAGGCGATGGAGAGACAGGAATTTTTCCTCAACTATCAGCCCAAGGTAAACGTCAAAACGGGGCGGGTGGTCAGTTTCGAGGCGCTGATCCGTTGGCGGAACCCGGAATTGGGGCTGGTCGAGCCGAAACAGTTCATCCCCCTGGCGGAAGAAACGGGATTGATCGTTCAGCTCGGCGAATGGGTACTGCGGACCGCATGTGCCCAGAACCGGGCCTGGCAGGATGCAAACTACCCCTCCATGCGCGTGGCGGTCAATTTTTCACCGCGGCAGTTCCAGATCCTCCGCCTGGCCGACATGGTGGAAAAGGTCCTCGCCGAGACGAATCTTGCCCCCTGCTGGCTCGAACTTGAAGTGACCGAGGGGATCATGCTTCAGAATATGGAGAACACCATCACGACGCTTCGTCGCCTGAGCGACCTGGGTGTGCACATTTCCATCGACGATTTCGGTACCGGTTACTCATCCCTCTCCTACATCAAGAAACTCCCGATAAATACCCTCAAGATCGACCAATCCTTCGTGAACGACATCACCATCAACCCGGACGACGCGGCGATTGCCACGGCGGTGATTACCCTGGCACAGAGCCTCAGGCTGAACGTGATTGCCGAAGGGGTCGAGGACGAAGGGCAGGCACGGCTCCTCGATTCGCTCGACTGTTCTGAAATGCAGGGATATTTTTTCAGCCGCCCCCTTAACGCCGCAGAATTCCCCTTTCAGATGAACAAACTCCACTGGCGGTGCGACATCCCCCCCACTATGTCAATCCATTAAGGCCCACGAAGACTCCCGAGCAGCCGGCACTAAGAAACCGGGCACTTTTCCAGGGTGAGCCGGTTTTCTAACGAAAATGGAGCACCCCGCGTTTCCGGTGTGTCCTCGAACACGTACCCGCCACGCAGTTACATATCCGTATCAACCAGGCAACACAAGATTAGAGTAAATTATCTTTCATAAATACTTGACATTACAGAGTAATTATGGTAGAAAAAGCCACTACTTTTCCCTTGGGGACTCATTATGATGCGTTCATTTTATGTTATGTCACTCCTTGCCTGCTGCCTGTTCGTAAGCGGCTGCGCCACCTACTCCGACCTTCCCGCCGGTACCCATAAGTCCATCGTTGACCAGTCAGCCGATGCCTCCGCCGCCGTGGTGGAGCGGGAGAGCGTGGCGGTGCCGACCGTGCCGGCCGATCCGCCACCCTCCACCGACTACGTCATCGGCGCCAACGACGTCCTGTTCATCAATATCAGCGGCAAGCCCGAATTCATCGTCACGTCCGGCAACTCAAGCAGTAAGGTCCAGGGGAGCCGGGTGGACGGCAACGGCCGGGTCAGCCTCCCGCTGGTCGGTCCGGTGCAGGTGGCCGGGCTTACCCTCTCCCAGGCCCAGGCCCATATCCAGGAGGCACTGCGCAAATACCTCAATGACCCGTGGGTGGTGGTGGAGGTGGCCGAGTACAAGAGCCAGCCCCTCTACCTCCTCGGCCAGTTCCGGGCCGCCGGTACCTACTACATGGATCGCCCCCTCACGCTGGTCCAGGGGGTCGCCCTCGGCAGCGGTTTCGACGCCGCCGCCAACCTGCGGGGTGCCCGGTTGACCCGCGATCGCAAGATCGTGCCGGTGGACGTCTACGACCTCCTCACCCGGGGGGAGACGGGGCAGAACGTCTGGCTCAAGGCGGGGGATACGATCTACATCCCCGACAACAAGACCCAGCAGGTCTTCATCTTCGGCGCGGTCAAGAAGCCGGGCCCGGTCCCCATGCCCACCTCGGGGCTCAACCTGGCCCAGGCCATCGCCAGTGCCGAGCTGCGGGAGATCGGCTACGACTTCCGCCACGTCCGGATCATCCGCTCCCTCTCCACCACCCGGGGTGAACTGCTGGTGGTGGATTTCGACCAGGTGCTCCGGGGGGATGCTCTCCCGATCCAGCTCCAGGAAGGGGACATCGTCTACGTCCCCAAGAGCGCCCTGGGGAACTGGAACGACGCCATCAACGAGATCCTCCCGTCACTGCAGGCCATCAGCGCTATCCTGCAACCATTCGTCCAGGTCAAGTTTTTGTCGCAACACTGACGCTGACGCGCAAAGCGTGTCAGGTTCAACGTTCAAGGTTGAATACATTGGGTTGAGATATGAGAATTGAGCGTTTCGAGGATATAGAAGCCTGGAAGGAAGCACGTCTTCTGGTTAAGAATGTATACACCCGGTTTGCCGAATGCAGGGATTATGGTTTCAGGGACCAGATTCAGCGTGCTGCAGTTTCGACAATGGCAAATATCGCAGAAGGTTTTGACAGGGGCAGCAACAAGGAGTTTATCCAATTTCTGATCATTTCCCGTGGTTCAGTTTCCGAAGTGCGAAGCCTCACTTATGCAGCTCAGGATATTGGCTACCTGGACAGCGAACAATGCAATGCTATCCAGGAACAATCCACCAGACTGAGCAACCTCCTGAACGGTTTCATCCGCTACCTTAGGAATTCTGAAAGAATAAAATAACCTTGAACTTTGAACCTTGAACGTTGAAAAATAACCTAGAATATTGAACCTTGAACATTGAACTGGAATTTTATGAACCCCATAGTCCAACCCCCGGCCCCCCAGCCCAACCAGCCCCAGGAAGTCCACCTTTCCGATTACATCAACGTCATCATGCGCCGGCGGCGAACCTTCCTCGTCGCTTTCTGCGCGGTGTTTATCGGCGTCGCCCTCTATACCTTCGCCATGCGCCCCATCTACGAGGCGACCGCCACCCTCTATGTCAAGGACGACAAGGCGAAGAGCGGCGTGCTGGGTGAGCTCTCCCTCCTGGCCAGCAACAACCCCATCGACGCGGAGATCGAGATCCTCAAATCCCGCACCATCGCCGAACAGGTGGTACGAAGACTCCACCTGGACTGGCGGGTGGAAGATGCCGCTCCCGAGCTTTCCCACAAGGTCCTTGAGTTCGCTACAACGGCGAAGCGCCCCTCCTGCACCGTCACCCTCACCGGCCCCGACAGTTACACGGTCAAGGACGCCGACGGCAAGGCCGTCGGCAGCGGCAAAAGCGGCGTGCTCTTCCAGTCACCGAGGCTGACCCTCCTGGTCCAGGTCAAGGGGAAAGAGGGGGACAGCTTCCAGCTGAGCCAGCTCAACTTCAACGGAACGGTCGCCGGCCTGCGGAGCGGCATCAAGGCGACGGAGGTGGGGAAGAAGACCAACATCATCCGGATCGCCTACAGCAACACCGACCCCGCTCTTGCCCGGGACATCGTCAATACCCTGGTCCAGTCCTACCTGGATCAGAGCATCGCCTTCAAGACCGAAGAGGCGAGCCGTACCGTCAACTTCGTCGAAGAACAGCTGACCGGGATCAAGGACGAACTGGGGAAGGCAGAGTCGGACCTCCAGCAGTACAAGAGCTCGGCCGGGGTAGTGCAGCTGGACACCGAGGCGCAGGCCCTCATCAACAAGTTCTCCGACGTGGAAAAGGAGCGGGCGGGGATCAGCATCCAGAAAAAGCAGCTGGAGTTCGCCCTGGCCTCCCTCAAGGAGAGCATGTCCCGGGGGAGGACCTATTCGCCGGCGGTCTTGAAGGACGACCCCCTGGTGGCAGGGATGGCCTCCCGGCTGGCCGAACTGGAGGTGCAGAAGCGGGCGCTCCTGGAGGATTACACGAAGGACCACCCTGCCGTCAAGACCGTCCAGGGGCAGATCGACGAGCTGCTGCGGAAGATCCAGGCCACCTACGAGACCGGCCTGAAGAACCTGACCCGGCAGGAGTCGGACGTCACCAGGCGGCTGGCCGGTTACGAGGGGACCCTGCGCCAGCTCCCGGCCGCCGAGCGCGACCTGGCCCGCTACATGCGGCTTGCCAAGGTGAACGCCGACATCTACACCTTCCTCCTCCAGAAGCATGAGGAGGCCCGCATCGCCAAGGCCTCCACCATCAGCAACATCAACATCGTCGACCCGGCCATCGCCCCCGACCTCCCCATCAAGCCCCAGAAGAAGAAAAACCTCCTCCTCGGCCTCCTGGTCGGCTGCATGCTCGGGGTCGGCCTCGCCTTCTTTCAGGAGTATCTGGACGACACCATCAAGGAGGCCGAAGAGGCGAAGCGGATCCTCGGATTCGCCCACCTGGGGACCATCCCCCACATCGGCAAGGTCGATGCTGAGAGCACCGGCACCGAGGCCATCGTCAGCCATACCGACCCGCGGTCGTCCGTGGCCGAGGCGTTTCGCAGCCTCCGGACCGGCATCCACTTCTCCGCCATCAACCGGGACAAGCGGGTGCTCGTCATTACCAGCTCCTTCCCCGGTGAGGGGAAATCCACCGTCTCCGCCAACCTGGCCATAACCATCGCCCAGACCGGTACCCGGGTCCTTCTCATCGACTGCGACATGCGCCGCTCCTCCCTCCACGACAAGCTGCGGGTCGAGAAGATTCCGGGGCTCTCCGAGGTCCTGGCGAAGGACACCCCCTTCGCCGCCGCCGTCCACACCACCGAGATCCCCAACCTCCACCTGCTTGCCGCCGGCACCACCCCCCCCAACCCCTCCGAGCTCCTCGGCTCCGTTGCCATGCGCGACCTGCTCGACGCACTCCGGGAAGAGTACGACCAGATCGTCATCGACGCCCCCCCGGTCCTCGCCGTCACCGACGCGCCGGTCCTCACCACCCTGGCCGACATGGTCCTGGTGGTTCTGGAAACCGGCCGCATCCCCGCCAAGGCTGCCATCCGCATGCGCGAACTCCTCGGCGCCGTCCAGGCCCCCGTAGCCGGACTCGTCATCAACGACAAAACCGGCCGCGGCATGGCCTACGGCGGCTACTACGGCTACAAATACGGATATGGTTACGGGTATGGGTATTATGGGGATGACGAAAAAGCGCCTGCCAAGGCGAAGCCTTGGTGGAGGCGGTTTTTCTAGTTCGAAGGGAAAGAAACGAAACCATTATTTTTAGCCTCATGATTACCTCAAGATTTCTCATGATGAAGGCAACAAATCTTTAAGGTTTGGAATCATGAGTAATCGAGAAGCAATTAAGGGTGAGGTTTTTTGGAGTTTTTAGCCTCATGATTACCTCAAGATTTCTCATGATGAAGGCAACAAATCTTTAAGGTTTAGAATCATGAGTAATCGAGAAGCAAAAATAGGTTTAAGGCATGATTACCCCAAGATTTTTCGTGATTAAGGCAAAAATACTTCAAGGTTTTAAAATCATGAGTAATCGAGAAGCAAATTAAGGGTGAGGTTTTTTGGAGAAAGGCAACATGAAGGCTCTATCGTCAGATCTATTAACCGAGCAAATTATCAACTGTGCCTTTGAAGTCCATTCGGTTCTTGGAAGTGGTTTTCTTGAAAAAGTCTATGAGAACGCATTCTTTGAAGAGTTAAAAAATCGTGGACTGAAGGTCGAAGCTCAAAAACCAATCGCTGTCAAATACAAAGGTAATGTCGTTGGGGAATATTTCGCCGATCTTCTTGTCGAAGATTCAGTAATTTTGGAGTTAAAGGCTCTAGAAAAATTGACTGATGTCCATGAATTGCAGGTCAAGAATTATCTAAAAGCAACTGGTATAGAACTGGGACTGTTAATTAATTTTGGTAAGAGTGTAGAGATAAAGAGGAAGTACGTAAAATCAGGCTCTTAAACTCTAATTATTTGTGTTTATAAATCATGAGTAATCGTGAAGCAAAATGATTTTAAGCCATTCTTAGCACATGATTACCTCAAGATTTCTTATGATGAAGGCAACAAAGCTTTAAGGTTTTAAATCATGAGTAATCGTGAAGCTAAACCATTCTTTGGCGATAGAGTAAGTTTGACAACTCAAAACTCAAAACTCAAAACTCAAAACTCAGCAACAGATTGGCATTGCCATCTGTTGCCATCACTCGATGACGGTCCCTCCACCATGGCCGAATCGATAGAGATGGCGCGGTTGCTGCGGGATGCGGGATATGAGACGGTGCATTGCACCCCCCACCTGATCAAGGGGGTCTACGACGCGGGAAACGAGGCGGTGCGGAGCGGGGTAGGGGAGTTGCAGACGGCGCTGGACCGGGAGGGGATCGAGCTGAAACTTCACGCGGGGCGGGAATACTACCTGGACGAATTCCTCCCCCACTATCTGCAGGATCCCCTGCCGCTGGGTGATACACAATTCATCCTCGTGGAGATCCCCCACCACGCGCCGGTGGAGCTGGTCAAAGAAACCCTGTACCGCATCCGCCAGAAGGGATATATCCCCCTCATCGCCCACCCCGAGCGCTGCAAGCTCTTTGCACTCCCTCTCCCCACCAAACAGGGGGTGTGGGAGTGGTTCAAGGTTCAAGGTTCAAGGTTTCAAGACGGCGACTTGCTTGACTCACAAACGTTGAACGTTGAACATAGAACGTTGAACGGTCAATCCAATAGTCTTCTGGACTATTTGATTGACCTCGACTGCCAGTTCCAGGGCAACCTGGGGAGCTTCGCCGGTTACTACGGTGACCGGGCACGGGCCAGTGCCGGGCGGATGCGGGAGATGGGGCTCTATAGCTGCTTCGGGAGCGATGGGCATAATGTAGAAGGGTTAAGGGAAATCTTGGTTCAAGGTGCCCCCTCGCCCTGAGGACCCACAGCGCCTAAAGGAGATGGTAAGATTCAATACCTTCTCCTTGGGGAGAAGGTGCCCGAAGGGCGGATGAGGGAGTGAGAGGTGGATAGAAGAATGTGCTGGTTTACCCCCTCACCCGGTGCTTTGCACCACCCTCTCCCCTAGAGAGAGGGTAAGACTTTTATCCCCTCGCCCTAGGGGAGAGGGGCAGGGGTGAGGGGATAAGAGAAGAGACATGCCGATCCCGCCGCACATCCTCGCCAATGCCCGTTCGCTGCGTGGGCAACTGACCGATGCCGAACAGCTCCTCTGGCATCTGTTGCGCGACCGTCGTTTCTGCGGCGTGAAGTTTCGTCGCCAGCATCCGTGTGGCGGGTATATTCTGGATTTCTACTGTCATGATGCCCATCTGGCGGTCGAACTGGACGGCGGCGGCCATGGGGATGAGGAACAGAAGGCGTATGACGAGGAGCGGACGAGGATTCTGGTAGGAGCGGGGATCAAGGTACTGAGATTCTGGAATCATGAGGTGCTGCACGATCTGGATTGCGTGTTAGAAAGGTTGCACGGAGAACTTTTCCCTTAGTCCGGCATTCCCCCCTGAGCCGACAGTAACCCTCACCCTGAAGACCCACAGCGCCTAAAGGAGAGGGTAAGATTCAATACCTTCTCCTTGGGGAGAAGGTGCCCGAAGGGCGGATGAGGGAGTAAGAGGTGGATGGAAGAAGGTGCTGGTTTACCCCCTCGCCCTGAGGACCCACAGGACCCAAGGTTCCGGGTTCGAGGTTTTGCCAGTCCCGTGTCCCTGATTTTAAAGGAGTTTATACATTGGCACATAACCGCACTATCTCCGTCATCGGTCTGGGTTACGTCGGTCTTCCCGTTGCCGTGGCTTTCGGCAAGGTTCGCCGGACCGTCGGCTTCGACATCAATGCTTCTCGCATCTCCGAATTGAAGGCGGGGCATGACCGGACCGGCGAGGTGGCCCCTGACGACCTGGCCGTAGCTAACATTCTCTTTACCGACCGGACCGACGAACTGGCACTGGCGGATTTTCATATCGTTGCTGTTCCGACTCCGGTAACCGAAGCCAACCAGCCTGACCTGACTCCCATGCTGCGGGCCTCCGAGACTGTCGGGAAGGCTTTGAAGAAAGGGGACATCGTCGTCTACGAATCGACGGTCTATCCCGGTGTGACCGAGGACGAGTGCGTGCCAATTCTGGAAAGGGTGTCCGGGCTTGCCTGCGGCCGGGATTTTACCGTCGGCTACTCGCCGGAACGGATCAACCCCGGCGACAGGGAGCATACCTTCACAAAGATCAGGAAGGTGGTGTCTGGCCAGAATGCGGAGACATTGGAGATCGTGGCCAAGGTCTATGAATCGGTGGTCACTGCCGGTGTGCACCGCGCCTCCTCCATCAAGGTGGCCGAGGCGGCCAAGGTGATCGAGAACACGCAGCGGGACCTGAACATTGCCTTGATGAACGAACTGGCCCTCATCTTCGACCGGATGGGCATCGATACGAATGACGTACTGGCAGCCGCCGGCACCAAGTGGAACTTCCTGAAATTCACGCCGGGACTCGTGGGGGGGCACTGCATCGGCGTCGATCCCTACTACCTGACCCACAAGGCGGAGAAGATCGGCTACATCCCCCAGGTCATTCTGGCTGGCCGGAGGATCAACGACGGCATGGGAAGTTTCATTGCCCAGCGTACGGTCAAGGAGATGATCCTTGCCGGACACGCCATCCATGGCGCAACCGTCACCGTCCTGGGACTCACCTTCAAGGAAGACTGCCCCGACCTGCGTAACTCCAAGGTGATCGACATCATCCGTGAACTGCAGGATTATGGCATCAACGTCCAAGTCCATGATTCCCTGGCTGACTCCGCTGAGGCAGAGCATGAATACGGCGTCAAGCTCACGAAACTTCAGGATTTGAAACCTGCCGCAGCACTGGTTGTGGCGGTTGCGCACAAGGAATACTGCGCGTTCTCCGTGGAACACCTCAAGGGGCTTATGGGTGAAAAACCGGTGCTGACCGATGTGAAATGCATTTACGATCAGCAGGCAATAACCGACGCCGGCATCCGCCTCTGGCGGTTATAAAGAAATAGACAAAAAACATGGAACCGCCGATGGACGCAGATACACGCAGATAAAAGCGGAAGAAGCAAAAGATGAAGATTGTTGGTTTACCCCAAAAAAGTTTTTGTCTTACTCGGCGTACATCCGCCTTTATCGGCGGTTAACGATTAAAATGAATGGAACGCAAATGAACGAAGAGTGCCGCCGGGAAAGACTTGATCAAATTACCGAGAAAATTATCGGTTGTGCGTATGCAGTGATTTCGTCACTTGGAAGCGGTTTTCTCGAAAAAGTGTATGAAAATGCTCTGGCGCATGAAATTAAAAAAACTGGGTTGCATGTGTCTCAGCAACATTCCATCAAGGTCCACTATGACGGTATTGAAATAGGTGATTATGTCGCCGACATTCTTGTTGAAGAGCAGGTTCTCGTTGAACTCAAAGCAGTCAAGACTCTTGATAATATTCATCGCGCCCAATGCTTAAATTATCTCAAAGCGACCGGGAATTCCGTTTGCTTGTTGATCAACTTCGGTACACCCAGCCTTGAGATAAAGAGAATAGTTCTTGAGTATTAAACCTGAAAACCGCCGATGGACTCAGATACACGCAGATAAAGACGGAAACAACAAAACAAAAGGTGCTTGTTTAACGCAAAAAGATTTGCCTTACTCGGCGTACATCCGTATTTATCGGCGGTTAAAATAGATTCTTAAGGTGGGAATTTACAGATGTCATCTGTTTACGAAGTATTGAAACAGGAATTGAAGAGCAACCCCAAAACCTGGCTTGTCACAGGCTGTGCCGGGTTCATCGGGTCGAATCTGCTGGAGCAGTTGCTTAAGCTGGATCAGGCTGTTGTCGGACTGGATAATTTTGTTACCGGGAAGCGGCGTAACCTGGACGAAGTTGCGTCTCTCGTGAGCAAAGAACAGTGGGCTCGATTCCGCTTCATCGAAGGGGATATCCGCGACCTTGCGACCTGCCGAGAAGCCTGTTCTGGTGTTGACTATGTTCTTCACCAGGCGGCGCTTGGTTCGGTGCCGCGATCTATCGATGATCCGATTACCTCCAATGCTAGCAACGTGACCGGCTTTCTGAATATGCTGGTCGCTGCCAAGGATGCAGGGATCAAGCGGTTTGTTTATGCGGCGAGCAGTTCTACGTATGGCGATCATCCCGGCCTGCCCAAGGTTGAGGATACTATCGGTCGACCGCTTTCGCCGTATGCTGTTACCAAGTATGTCAACGAACTGTATGCCGATGTGTTTGCGCGCTGTTACGGTATGGAGTCGATTGGTCTGCGCTATTTTAACGTCTTCGGCCCGAGGCAGGATCCGGATGGCGCCTATGCGGCGGTGATTCCCAAGTGGATCGCTTCGCTTCTGCGTGGTGAACCGGTGTACATCAATGGGACGGGAGAGACCAGTCGGGATTTCTGTTTTGTGCAGAACGCGGTGCAGGCCAATCTGCTTGCGGCGACCGTCGATAACGCCGAGGCGGTCAACCAGGTGTACAATGTGGCGGTTAATGCGCGCACCAGTCTGGTCGAACTTTTTAACCTGCTGCGCGACGGGCTTGCGGAGAGGCGCCCTGCTCTGAAAGAGTGCCAGCCGGTCTTCCGGGATTTTAGGGCTGGGGATGTGTTGCATTCCCAGGCGGATATAGGGAAGGCAGGAAGGTTGCTTGGGTATGCGCCGACGCATACGATTGGGCGTGGGTTGGATGAGGCGCTGGGATGGTATATAAATGCTAGGTAGTCAGCAAAACTTCAGCACACCGCAAGGGACGCGTATAATGCGACGTTTGTTTCTTATACTCCTTGTTGTGGCAGGACTGGCATCTTTCTGGTCTGCTACGCTCCATGCTGCGCCACAAAAGAGCACTATCCCAACTCGTCTTGCGGCAGACGGCAAAGCCCTTATGCCCGTGGTTATCTCGTGGGACGCTTCCGACCGGGTGCAGCGTGCCGCACAGCAGCTGGCGGATTACCTGGGTAAAATTAGTGGCGCTCACTTCGAGGTGGTCGCAGGTGACGGGACGTCCGGCATAGCTGTCGGCCTCCCCGGCCAGTTTCCCAAAGTCCCGTCCGGTGGACTGGGCGACATCCATGACCCGACCAGGCAGGAAGATTATCTACTCCGCTCTCATGCAAAGGGAATCCACGTCATCGGCGCAAGTGAGCTGGCGGTAGAGGATGCTGTATGGGACCTGCTCTACCGAATTGGCTATCGCCAGTTTTTCCCCGGCCCGGTTTGGGAAGTGATCCCCCGGGTGCGTGCATTATCCGCTGCCGTTGATGTAACGGAGCATCCTGCGTATTACGCGCGTCGCATCTGGTATGGTTTTGGCGCAGGTCCATGGTCAACAGATGCGTACGCACAATGGTGCGAGCGCAACCGCGCCGTAAACGGCATTGCCATCAACAGCGGTCATGCTTACGAAGGCATCATCAAGCGAAACAAGGCCGCGTTCGACATGCATCCGGAATATCTGGGACTCGTCAACGGCAAAAGGAGTTCCTCAAAATTCTGCATCTCCAACCCCGGCTTGCGTCGTCTGGTCGTCCAGGATGCTCTGGCCCAGTTCGTTGCCAATCCTGACCTGCAGAGCGTGTCGGTCGAACCGAGCGACGGGGGGGGCTGGTGCGAGTGCGACGACTGCAAAAAACTCGGCAGCATCAGCGACCGTGCCGTCATGCTGGCCAACGAGGTTGCGACCGCGGTGGAGGCTAAGTACCCCGGTAGATTCGTCGGGATGTACGCCTATAATCAGCATTCCCCTCCGCCCACGATTCGCGTCCACCCACGGGTGGTCATCTCGGTCGCGACAGCCTTCCTGAAGGGAGGGTATACGGTGGACCAACTCCTTGCCGGTTGGCAGAAGCAAGGGGCAACCATTGGCATGCGCGAGTACTACAGCGTGAACGTCTGGGATCGTGATCTGCCGGGCCGCGCGCGGGGGGCGAATCTTAGCTACCTCACGACCACTATCCCTCATTATTACGAAAAAGGGGCTCGATTCCTTTCAGCTGAATCCAGCGACAACTGGGGCTGCAACGGCCTTGGCTACTACCTCGCAGCCCGGATGCTCTGGGATGTCCGGGAAGCGGGACGGATTGAGGAGTTGAAGGCTGACTTCCTCGACAAGTCCTTCGGCCCGGCCCGTGTGCCTATGGCAGAGTTCTACGGGTTGATCGACGGCAGCAACAAGCCCCTGTTATCAGACGATCTGCTCGGGCGGATGTACCGCCAACTTGCACAGGCGCGGAAGCTGACCAATGACCCGGCAATCCTCGCGCGGCTTGACGACCTGGTGCTCTATACCCGCTATGTGGAGCTCTGGTCCGATTACGCAAATGCGGCTGGTGTGGGGAAGCAGCAGGCGTTCGAACGGCTGATCCGCCATGCCTATCGAATCAGGAAGACCATGATGGTGCATACGGCTGGACTTGTACGTGATCTGCCTGATCGGGACAAAACCGTCGTCCTGCCCAAAGAGGCCGGCTACACCGTCCCGGAAGAGAAGAACATCTGGATCAACAATGAACCGTTTTCGCGCACGCAAATCGAGAACCTGATGAAGAACGGCATGGTGACGCGGCAATTACTTGACTTTAAGCCGGTCTCTTACAGTACCGATCTGGTTCCCGCAACCCCCCTGAAGCTGCCGCCGGTGCCGACCGGCACCATGGGCAGTTTCAGTCGCGGGACGCGAGTCTACCACACCTGGGTTGACAAGGCTCCGGTTTCTTTGGCCTTCACCGTGACCGCCGGTTATATTTACGGTAATTTTGGGGATGCGAAGCTCAGCCTCTACCCCTCGGCGGAGACGAAAGGGGAGGCGGTGGCGAAGGCGAGTGTCGCTCCGGACAAACAGCCCCACAATATACTGTTAAAGACTGCTTTTACGGGGGCTCACCGCTTGGAAGTTCAGGATGCTTCGGCCGGTACTGGTGTTCAATGGCCGGATGGCCTGCCGATGACCGTACAATCCAGTCGCGATAGTCCGGAAGAATTTGCGTTGCGCTGGAGCCTTTACTTTTATGTTCCCAAGGGAACGAAGGAAGTTGGCGGCTACACGTCTGGACCAGGTGTTCTGCTGGATGGGCACGGGAAGCAGGTATATGTTTTTGATAAAAATCCTGGTTACTTCAAAGTGCCGGTACTTCGAGAAGAATCCGGCAGATTGTGGAAATTTGAGCAATGTGCAGGACTAAAATTGCTTATGACCGTTCCACCCTATCTGGCACGAAATGAAAAAGAGTTGTTGTTACCAGTCGAAGTGGTTGAAATTGACGCGCCAAAGACCAAGTAAATAGACTCTAGCTACAATAAATCAAGGAGTTGGAATAATGTCGACATTCATCCATGAGCTATCTGAAGTTCAAAGCAACAAAATCGGTGCCGGCACAAAAATATGGCAATACGTTGTTGTTTTAGAGAATGCAGTGATCGGTGAAGACTGCAATATATGTTCACATTGTTTAATTGAAAATGATGTTGTGATTGGCGATCGCGTTACCATCAAGTGTGGTGTGCAGATATGGGATGGGTTGCGCATTGAGGATGATGTTTTCATTGGACCAAATGCTACGTTCACGAATGACTTGTTTCCTCGCAGTAAACAAGACTTTACCTTGTTACAGACATTTATAAAAAATGGTGCAACTATTGGAGCAAACGCAACAATATTACCAGGCATAACCATTGGAGAAAACTCCATGGTTGGCGCTGGGTCTGTTGTTACCAAAGATGTACCACCTAATGTTCTTGTTATTGGTAATCCCGCCAGAATTATAAAAAAACTTGAGGTCTGATTTCATGCCAATTAAAGACTGCAAAATCATTGATCTCCCTAAAATTTCTGATCCACGCGGCAACTTGACCTTTGTAGAAGGCAACAACCACATACCTTTTGATATTTGCCGTGTTTATTATCTGTATGACGTCCCTGGGGGGGCTGAGCGTGGAGGGCATGCCCATAAAGGTCTACATCAACTCATTATTGCCATGTCGGGAAGTTTTGATGTCGTACTGGATGATGGCAAGGAGAAGAAACGCATCCACCTAAATCGTTCATATAATGGACTTTATGTCTGCCCGATGATCTGGCGCGAATTGGATAATTTCTCCTCCGGTTCTGTATGTATGGTTCTTGCTTCCAATACTTATGATGAGAATGATTATTATCGGGATTACAGCGAATACCTTTCCGCTCTCGAGGGGCAAAAATGAAAGTTCCTTTCCTCGATCTCACATCGCCCTATCTCGAACTTAAAGACGAACTTGACGCCGCCTACCAGCGAGTGATGGAATCCGGTTGGTACATCCTCGGCAAGGAAGTAGATGCGTTCGAGTCGGAGTTTGCCGCATATTGTGAAACAAAGTATTGCATCGGCGTCGGCAACGGTCTTGAAGCTCTCCACCTGATTGTCCGCGCCTACGGAATAGGTCCGGGGGACGAGGTGATAGTTCCCTCCAACACCTACATTGCGACTTGGCTTGCGGTGACCCATGCCGGAGCGACTCCCGTTCCCGTTGAGCCGGTTGAGAGCACTTATAATATTGACCCTTCGCTGATTGAACAAGCCATCACTCCAAGAACGAAGGCAATCCTGGTCGTCCACCTCTACGGTCAAACGGCAGATATGGACCCGATTAATGCTCTGGCACGGAAACATGGGCTTAAGGTTATCGAAGACTGTGCCCAGGCCCACGGGGCGCGCTACAAGGGGCGAAGGGCAGGGGGACTTGGCGATGCAGCCGGGTTCAGTTTTTACCCCGGCAAGAATCTCGGTGCACTTGGTGATGGTGGGGCTGTGACTACCAACGATCCCGAACTGGCGGAGCGCATCCGGGTTTTGCGTAACTATGGTTCACAGATCAAGTATCACAACGAAGTCGTTGGGTACAATTCGCGCCTGGATGAATTGCAGGCGGCTCTGTTGCGGGTAAAGTTGAGCAGGCTGGATGAATGGAACGACCGGCGCAGGCAGGTTGCCGCGCAGTATATGCGAGAGCTTGCAGGTCAACAGCATCTGACTTTGCCCAATGTGCCGGAGTGGGCTGAACCGGTCTGGCATCTCTTTGTAGTGCGTCATGCCCAACGCGACGCTCTGCAAAAAGCCCTCAATGAAGCGGGAATCGGCACTATGATCCATTATCCGATTCCGCCGCATTTGCAGCCCGCCTATGCAGACCACAATTTGAACGAAGGGAATTTCCCGATTTCCGAGCTGATGGCAAAAGAAGTTCTGAGTCTGCCGATGGGGCCGCATCTTGGCGGCGAGGATATCCCTACTGTTATTGGGTGTGTCAAAATAGCCTGTGACAAAAAGTCAAAGGACTTGCGGTCTATTTGATGAGTGAGTCCCGCAGTAGCTACCGCCAGATTCTCAAGTCATCGTCCATCATCGGCGGTGCATCGGTAGTCAATATTGTTGTAGGACTTGTCCGAACCAAAGTTTTGGCAGTGCTGCTTGGCCCTGCCGGTGTTGGTCTGGCTGGACTTCTGACCAGTATCATGGGGACCGCATCGACCGTGGCCGGCATGGGTATGTGCACAAGCGGCGTGCGCCAGGTTGCTGAGGCTGCAAGTCGTGATGATGTTGCCAGGATGGTAGTGGTGCGCCGTGCCCTGTGGTTTGCGACTCTGGTCCTGGGTGCCCTTGGTTCGCTGATATTATGGTTGATGCGCGAACCTGTGGCACAAGGGATATTCGGTACTGCGGAAAAGAGTAGCGCTGTCGGCTGGTTGGCCTTTGGCGTCTTTTTTACGGTTGTCGGCGGTTCGCAGGGGGCCATGCTGCAGGGGATGCGGCGGATTGCCGATATGGCCTCTGCCGGGATTATCGGTTCGATTGTCGGCACGATTATGGCGGTCGGGTGTGTCCTTACTTGGGGTGTGCGCGGAATAGTCGCTTACATTATTGTTGCTCCTCTGAGCAGTTTTGTTATTGCAGCTCTCTTTTTGCGACGCATTCCACGTGTTGACGGCATTGCTCCGTGGTCCGAAGTGAAAGGGGAGATCGCACCTCTGTTGCGCCTTGGCGCAATGCTCATGCTTTCGGGGTTGATGTCCACGGTGACGCAACTGCTGGTGCGAACGATCATCAACCGTGAGTTGGGTATGGAGGCCAACGGCCTTTTCCAGGCGGCATGGACCATTTCCATGACCTACATTGGGTTTGTGCTTGGTTCAATGGCTGCGGATTATTACCCGAGACTAACCGCTGCTATTCACGATAAAGCGCAGGCTAATCAACTGGTAAACGAGCAGATCCATGTTGCCCTGCTTCTGGCCGGGCCAGTGTTGGTAGGGATGTTGTCACTGGCCCCCCTGGTCATCAATATTCTCTACGCAAAGGCATTTTCTGGGGCAGTTGATATTTTGCGCTGGCAAATAATAGGTGATCTGTTCAAGATCATTGCATGGCCTCTCGGTTTCATTATTTTGGCATCAGGCGCTGGTAAAATTTACTTTTTAACTGAAACATCCTGGAACGTTTTTTACATGGGGATTGTCTGGAGTGGTATTAAAACTGTTGGTTTGGTTGTAACAGGAATGAGTTTTTTCCTGTCTTATTCTATGTATTTGATTATTTGTTGGTTTGTTGCACGTCGGCTTATAGGTTTTTCGTTTGATAAAAATAATTTTCACCTTGTTATAAAATACATAGGAATTGTTAGCAGTGTTTTTGTATCCGGATTATTCTGGCCAAAGCTGACAATGGTGTTGGGTAGTATGTTAACGGTCGTGCTATTTATATACTCCTTCAACCAACTGGCTGATATGACCGGTGTTAAAGGACCTGTTGCTGCGATTGCACGTAAAACGAGAGAGTTTGTCGGAGGGCGTTTGCGGTGAGTGAAACAGATAAACCACTCGTAACATTTGCACTGTTTGCGTATAACCAGGAGCGGTTTATTCGTGAAGCGGTGGAAGGGGCGTTTGCACAGACCTACTCACCATTACAGATAATTCTTTCAGATGATTGTTCCTCTGACCGCACTTTTGAGATCATGCAGGAGATGGTGAAGGATTACAGTGGGCCGCATATCATTCTTTTGAATCGTAATGCGCAAAATCTCGGTTTAGGAGGTCATGTAAACCGAGTGATGGAACTGGCAGAGGGGGAATTGATTATTGCTTCTGCTGGGGATGACATATCTTTACCTCATAGAGCCAGATCATTAACAAATCTATTTATGAATAGCTATGAAAAGGTATATTCCGTCTGGTCCTCGGCAGAATATATTAATTCAGAAGGGAAAGCCCTTAAACAAATATTCCCGGGATGGCCTTACGGATATACGGAAAAATCAATGACAAAAAATGAAAATCCTGTGATTGGCGCTACTCATGCTTGGCGCCGAGACGTGTTTGATATTTTTGGACCTTTGAATGAAGACATTATGTTCGAAGATAACGCGATATCTTTTAGAAGTTATTTGTTAGGAGCTATTCTATACACAAATGAGATCTTGGTAAAATATCGAGTTCATAAAGACAACATTACAAACTTTCAACAAAATATAGATTATTTCAAATTATATAAAAATGCCGAACGTCGCGAGTCCTTTGCTCAGGCAGGCTTTAGGCAGAGGTTAAATGACATTGAAAAAATTAAAGCTGAAAATCTAGTATGCGAAAGAAATTTGCAGTATATAGAGAATGAGATAAAAAATGAGATAATTAATTCCAAAAAACGTCGTGAATCTTATTCAATCTACCCAAAGATAACATATTCACAAATTGTCAATAGTCTAAAAGACAATCGAATAATGAAGACAACAATTAGAGCTATGATTCAGAATATAATTAGAAAGTACGTAGCATGAATGTATTGTTTGTCACTTGGGATGGTCCACAGGTCACTTATCTTGAAAGTCTGTTTCTGCCAATTTTCAAGAGACTGGCAAAAAGCGGCATAAATTTTCATATCTTGCAGTTTACTTGGGGTGATGCCCAACGTGTCAAGATCATCCGTCAGGCTTGCATTGATGCCGATTTTACCTATCAAGCAGAGACCATCTGGCGTCACCCTGTTGCTGCCGGTGGTTTGTTGACAGCACTAAACGGTGCTCGGCTGATTCGCAAGTCTGTTCATGACCATCGCATCGATGCCGTGATGCCTCGTAGTACTTTGCCGGCCCTGGCAACGCTACTTGCTCTTCACGGCAGATCGCTGCCGATGATTTTCGATGCAGACGGTTTGCCACTGGATGAGCGGGTAGATTTTTCTGGTCAATCGTCATCAGGTTTGTTTTACCGTTTGCTCCGCGATATAGAGTCCCAAGCTGTTAGACGCGCTGATGTTGTTCTCACTCGATCAAGAAAAGCAGTTGAGATTCTTCGTGCGCGCGCCGGAGCAGGTACGGCATTTGACAAATATCACGTCGTTAGTAATGGGCGTGACTCCAAGGTGTTTAAGCCAGCCGATTCAGTCGAATACAGCGATATGCGCAAAAAATGCAATGTTAATTTACATGCACCTTTTGTAATTTATTCAGGTTCCCTTGGGGGGAAATACTGCCTGACCGAAATGTTACATCTTTTTAGTTTTATTAGAATGCGACGAGGGGACGCTAAATTTCTTATCCTAACTGGTACACCGGATATTGCCAATAATATAATTAATCAGTTTCCCCATCTTAAAGAATCAGTAAATACTCTTGCGGTGTCAAGCAACATGGTTTCACAATATCTCTCTTGCGCCGATCTTGGCCTCTCCTTGATTCGCCCCAGTTATTCAATGCAAGGAGCTGCTGCAATAAAAACTGGTGAGTATCTACTCTCTGGGCTTCCAATTGTCGCCACTCCAGGGATTGGTGACAGCAAAGAAATTTCATCAGAAGTGGGTTATCTACTTGAGAATATGGGAGAAAGAGATTTAAAAGCGGCTGCAAACTGGTTTATTGATGTAGTACTACCAAATCGTGAAGCTTTCCGCACCAATTGCAGGGGAATAGGGGAGACTAATTATTCACTCGATGCTAGTACAAATGCTTATGTAGACGCTCTTTTAAGAGTTAATAAATGAAAATCCTTTTGCTTACAAAATACTCACGCAAGGGGGCCAGCAGTCGGCTTCGTTCGTTTCAGTATGTAACATATATTGAAGCTAACGGGTTTGAGATCACCATACAGAGCCTTTTTGACGATGGTTATTTAAGTAGCGTTTATAACAGGGGTAAACGGTCCGCAACAACAATTGCTAGATTATATAGCCAAAGACTTGTCGTTCTACTAAGTATTTTTAAATATGACTTGATTTGGATAGAAAAGGAAATTTTCCCTTTTTTGCCTGCTTTTGCCGAAAGATTATTACTACTATTGGGTAAAGCCTATATTGTGGATTATGACGATGCAGTATTTCACAACTACGATTTATCCAGGTTCCCCGTTGTTCGGCAACTGCTTGGGCGCAAGATTGATAAGGTGATGGCCTATGCGAACATGGTAGTTTGTGGGAATAACTATATTGCAGAGCGTGCAAGCCAGGCGGGGGCAAAGCATATAGAAATACTGCCGACTGTCGTTGATACATTGCGCTACATGCCTAGAGTTGCGCGCGAGAATCAATGTCCCGTGATTGGATGGATTGGCTCACCCTCCACTCAAAAATATGTTCAAGACATGTTGCCGGTCCTTCAGCGAGTGTGCAGGAACGGTCGTGCACGTTTGGTCCTGGTTGGTGCGCAACCGGAATTAGTTTCGGGGTTGCATGACGTACCTGTTGAATTTGTTGCCTGGAAGGAGGAAACAGAGTCGGAGAAGATTGCCTGTTTTGACATCGGCATCATGCCTTTACCTAATGGGCCTTGGGAAAGAGGGAAGTGCGGCTATAAGCTAATTCAGTACATGGCCTGTGGTCTGCCGGTGGTTGCCTCCCCGGTGGGGGTGAACCGTCAGATTGTTGAACATGGGGTGAACGGTTTTTTGGCTGATACCCCAGAGGAGTGGGAGAGTGCCTTGATGACACTGGTCAATAACCCGGGGTCTTGTCTACGTATGGGGCAGGCCGGGCGGCAGCGAGTGGAGGAACGTTATTCCCTCCAAGCAACATCATCACGATTGTTGGATTTGATAAATTTCGCAGTTCGTTGACTGGTTACAACGGCTCTACGGAGCTAAAGCAAACGTTTTTTGAGCTTTTGCAAACGCATCTATATTCAAATATATGTTCTCGAGGAACTTTCTGTATAAATTATTGAGAGACAACAAAAGATAATGACAACTTTTCCTGATCTACTCCTGCTGGTGATCATACTGGGTGTTTCTGCTTATGGGGCCTGCCTGATTGGAAAGATGCTTGGGCTAAGGACTCGTTTGTCGGTAGGGCTATTTCTGTGGCATACGCTCTTTTGCATTGCTTACTGGTTTTTCGTAGAAATACGTGGGGGGGATTCAAATAACTATTTTAAAATTGCACTTTTAGGGCAGTATGACTGGCGACCCGGCACTAGGTTTGTTGAGTCTTTCACAGCCTTATTTGCTAGTGTTCTTGAGTTTGATAAATTAAATACCTTTTTGGTTTACAACATGTTCGGTGTCGCTGGTTTGCTGCTGCTGGCCAGTTTAGTGATCTCGAACTGGCCTGCCTGTCTAGGATTGCGCAAATATATTCCTTATTTAATATTGATCATGCCGGGGCTCAGTTTCTGGAGTTCCGCAATTGGCAAGGACGCTCCGGCTTTCTTCGCATCCTGCCTTGCCTCCTATGCTTTTCTTGATGTCAGGCGTCGACAAATACTGTTTGCAGTGGCCATTCTAGTGATGTTCGTTGTTCGCCCTCATGTCGCAGGTTTTATGATATTGGCGGCAGGCATCACTATGGTTACCGGCAGGCAAATTAATATGATTAACCGGATTGTAATTATCATTTTTCTGAGCGCTGCAAGCATCGCCGCCTTGCCCTTTATTGTCAGTTATGTGGGCTTAGAGGGTGAGCTTTCACCTCAAGGTGTCGAAGAATATATTGAAACAAGGCAAGATTACAATTTGGGTAGCGGCGGTTCAGTCGATATTTCTTCTATGTCCTTACCTTTGAAAATAGGGACTTATCTTTTCAGACCCTTGTTGATTGATGCTTCAGGGTTATTGGGAATGGCCGCTTCAGTGGAAAATCTTTTTCTATTGGCGCTTTTTCTGGCCTTTTTTATAAGGGGTTTTTTGCTTTTGTCGAGCGAAAATAATGTATCTGTGCGGTACAATTTGATTTTTTTCGTAATTAGCGTATTAGTCTTTTCCATGACCACCTCCAACCTTGGTATTGCTGTCCGTCAGAAAACCATGATCTTACCGGCTATCTTTTTTCTAATTGCACTCTCGTCAAGTAAATTATATGAAAAACGCCATAACAAACAGAATGTGACAACACTTTCTTGAGTGCCAGCAACGGATTGTGCTCTGGAGCCTATAAATGATCCAAACAAAGAAACTGTAATGGCCAATATTTTAATAATAGGCGCACTGTCGAAATCTCTCATAAATTTTAGAGGCGAACTTCTTAATAACTTGGTGACCTCAGGTCATAAGGTAACGGCAATGGGGGCAGAAAATGACCCGTTGGTTATCGAGCGACTTAGCAGTATGGGGATCGATTTCAAGTCCTATCCTATACAGAGAAGTGGCATGGATCCCAGCAGTGATCTACTGACCTTTTTTGCCTTACGCGAGGTTTTTTATGAGATTAAACCCGATATGGTCCTAGCATACACAATCAAGCCTATCATCTGGGGTGGCTTGGCTATACGCAGCTTGGGTACGACCGCACGATTTTATGCCCTGATAACTGGTCTTGGCTTCGCTTTTCAACCGGGCGGCATAAAACAAAATATATTATCCGGCTTGGTCACTCGCCTGTACCGGTGGGCACTTGCTCATGCTGAAAAGGTGATCTTTCAGAATAAGGATAACCTTCAGGTCTTTGTAAAACGCCAGATTGTGGATACTCAACGGTGCGTTGTTGTGAATGGTTCGGGCGTAAATCTGAACCACTTTGTTGTCTCGCCTTTCCCACAGAGTAATCCGGTCTTTTTAACGATTGCACGTCTGTTGGGCGATAAGGGACTGAGGGAGTATGCCAAAGCTGCACAGGTCATAAAGAATCGATACCCGAATATCATTTTTTACCTGGTTGGCCCCGAAGATCCCTCACCAGATGGTATTCCTCTATCCGAAGTGAAGAGTTGGCAAACATCTGGAGCTTTGCAGTATCTGGGCGCAACAAGTGATGTTCGGCCTTTCATTGGACAAAGCCACGTCTATGTCTTACCGTCTTATCACGAGGGAATGCCTCGGACGGTTCTGGAGGCAATGGCAATGGGGAGGCCAGTTATTACGACCGACGCGCCCGGCTGCCGTGATACGGTTGTGGATGGTGATAACGGATTTCTGGTGCCGATAAAGGACGCGCAGGCCCTTGCGCATGCCATGGAACAGTTCATCCTGCATCCGGAACTCATAGAAAAAATGGGACGCCGCAGTCGAGAGATAGCAGAAGAACGGTTTGATGTGCACAAGGTTAACAATCAGATTCTGCTGACCATGGGGCTGATATGAAGCGTCTGTTTGATCTGGCCGCAACTTTACTCGGTCTGCTACTGATCTGGCCAGATGAAGGCAATTTTAAATTTTGGATTTTGGATTTTGAATTGACCCCTTTGAGTGTTATATCGTGAAGCGCACTTTTGACTTTTTTTCAGTTCTTGCCGGTTTATGTATTCTTGCTCCGGCTTTGCTGGTTATCTCACTGCTGGTCCGCCTCAAACACGGCTCCCCGGTCCTTTTCCGCCAGACCCGCCCCGGCCTCCACGGCAAGCCATTCCACATGTACAAATTCCGCACTATGACCAACGAACGGGACACAGAAGGCAATTTGCTCCCAGACGCCCAACGCCTGACCAGCTTCGGAAGATTCCTCCGGAGCAGCAGCCTGGACGAACTACCGGAACTGCTGAACGTGCTCAAGGGCGACATGAGCCTGGTCGGCCCCCGGCCGCTCCTGATGGAATACCTACCGCTCTACTCTCAGCAGCAGGCTCGTCGTCACGAAGTGCGGCCCGGCATCACCGGCTGGGCCCAGGTGAATGGCCGCAATTCCATTAGTTGGGAAGAGAAATTCAAGCTGGATGTGTGGTATGTGGACAATCAGTCCTTCTGGCTCGACCTGAAAATTCTTTGGATGACCCTTGCCAAGGTGTTCAAGCGGGAGGGGATCAGCCAGGAGGGACAGGCAACGATGGAGAAGTTTAAAGGCTCAATCTAGCTCACACAAAGCCACAAACTCTGTTCTCACGCAAAGACGCGGAGACGCAAAGAAAGGTATCCTATGAGTGATACTGGAATTACCGAAAATGATATGTTGATACACAAACTCGGCGTTCTGGGCTCTGGAACAATGGGCAAACAGATTGCCTTGTTGTGTGCTTCACACGGTTATCCCGTCATTATTTGGAATCACATAGCTAGAGACAACTTTTTTCAGGACTTAGAGAAACTGTGCTTGTTACAGGCTAGACTCGGCCTTATTCAAAAAGACGCTATATCGCCTATTATGTCATTGATATCATACACATCTGACATTACTCAGCTGTGCGACTGCGATTTTATTATTGAGACAGTGAAAGAAAGTAGTAGCGTAAAAACTTCAGTATTACAGATGTTGGGTAATATAGTTACTGAAAATACTATATTTGCAACTAATTCATCAACATTTAGTACTACAGAACTGGCAAGTATTACTAAAAATCCACAACAATTCATTGGTATTCATTTTTTTAACCCCCCAATGTCAATGAAACTCATTGAAGTTATCAAAGGCGAATTGACCAATGACTACACAGTTAGCAAGGCGCTTGATCTGCTATCTAGACTTGAGAAGCACCCTGTGGTTTTGCCTGAAACACCGGGTTTTGTTGTGAATCGACTCCTTTTCCCAATGATAAATGAAGCGATATTCCTTCTTTCTGAAGGGATAGCGGATGAGAAAACAATCGACAGTTGCATGAAGATGGGGGCTAACCATCCCATGGGGCCGCTAGAACTGGCTGATTTCATCGGATTGGATGTATGCCTAAGCATCCTGGAAACACTTGTCCACGAAACTGGTGATGCCAAATACAGACCGGCTCATCTGTTAAAAAAATATGTTCGGGCAGGAAAACTTGGGAAGAAAGCAGGGATTGGATTTTACACATATAGAAAGAAGGGATGATTATGTCCGGACAAAAATTGATAATCATCGGTGGTGGAGGATTTGCCCGCGAAGTGATCTGGCTTGCGCGTGACTGTGGGGAGATTTGGACTCCTTATGCGATACTGGATGACAACCTTTCGACACATGGACAAAGCTTTTGCGATGTGCCAGTAATTGGCGCTATTGATTCATGGCATGAATATATGGATGCATATTTTGTTGTTGCCGTTGGTTCTCCACGGACACGACGAAAAATTGTCAAACGTATGGCAGCTAACGGGACCCCTCGATTTGCAACACTGGTACATCCATCGGTCATGAAATCGCGTTATGTTTCTCTGGGAGAGGGCAGCATTGTTTGTGCTGGATGCATCCTGACAACACAGGTTTCAATTGGTAAACATGCTATAGTCAATCTGGCTTCTACTATCGGTCACGATGTATCTATGGGTGATTTTTGTACGATAGCACCACAAGTGGCCATTTCCGGCAATGTCTCTCTCGGGGATGGTGTGGAGGTTGGAACCTGCGCAACTGTGATTCAAGGCAATAAATTGGGAGATGGGTGTTTTGTAGGAGCAGGTGCGGTTGTCTCCAAGGAAGTAGCGCCCAACTCGCTTGTTGTTGGTACTCCTGCTCGCCACGTTAAATCGCTGGATGCATTCACCCTAAAGGAATTGTAAGATGCAAAATTTGATTGCCATTGACGGCGGACAGCCGGTCCGTACCACCCTTTTTGCCCCTTGGCCCTTCTTTGACGCCGACGAGATAGCTGCCGCATCAGCCCCCTTGCAGTCCGGCAAGGTCAATTACTGGACCGGGGCGGAAGGGCGGGAGTTCGAGCGGGAGTTTGCTGCGTTTACCGGTTGCAGTCATGCCATTGCCTTGGCCAACGGCACGGTGGCGCTGGAGCTTGCCCTGTATGCTTTAGGGATCGGTCCCGGCGATGAAGTGATCACCACCAGCCGCACCTTCATCGCCTCAGCCAGTTGCATCGTCATGCGCGGTGCAACGCCGGTCATTGCAGACGTGGACCCGGTCACCCAGAACATCACCGCCGATACCATCCGCCCCCACATCACCCCTCGCACCAAGGCCATCATCGCTGTTCATCTGGCCGGCTGGCCCTGCGACATGGGCTCGATCATGGAACTGGCCCGGGAGCATGGGCTGAAGGTCATCGAAGACTGCGCCCAGTGCCATGGTGCCACCTACAAGGGGCGTCCGGTGGGGTCGCTGGGTAACGTAGCTGCCTTCTCCTTCTGCCAGGACAAGATCATGACCACGGGAGGGGAGGGGGGGATGCTGACCACCAATGACCCGCACCTGTGGGAACGGGCCTGGGCCTTCAAGGACCACGGCAAGAGCTTCGACGCGGTATACAACCGCCAACATGCTCCCGGTTTCCGCTGGCTCCACGAATCCTTCGGTACCAACTGGCGAATGACGGAGATGCAATCGGCCATCGGCCGGGTGCAGCTGCGCAAGCTGCCTGAATGGACGGCCGCACGACAACGCCACGCCGCTATCCTCACCGAAGGATTATCGCAAATACCGGCCCTGCGGCTCACTATTCCCCCACCGGAAATCGGCCACGCCTACTACAAGTACTACATCTTTGTCCGCCCGGAAATGCTAAAGGACGACTGGGACCGGGACAGGATCATGAATGCCGTTGCCGCGGAAGGTATACCCTGCTTCAGCGGCAGCTGCAGCGAGATATACCGGGAGAAGGCATTTGACGGTCTGCGACCGGCCGAGCGTCTTGCCGTGGCCAAGGAACTTGGGGAGACGAGTTTGATGTTTCTAGTGCATCCGACATTGTGCGATGAGGATATGCGGGATACGGTTCGGGCGGTGGAGAAGGTTTTTAATCAAGCCGCGACGAAAGACTTGTGAAACCTTAAAAATCGCCTCACGCAGAGGCGCAAAGACGCAGAGGAAACCAATGTGCCTTCAAGGTTTAAGGTTTTACTAGTCCTTTAGGCCCGTTTCTTGGGTCCGGGTCACGGGTCCTTTAGACCCGCATTTGGGGTCCGGCCTTACAGGTCCCGAGTTCATTGACAAACCGCTCTGTTGATAGTACTATTCATCGCACGGTAACAATCCTTGTCGGAGGTGCGGTGTGAAGACGATTGCTGCGAACGATTTGAAAACCAAAGGTGTCTCTTCCATCGAGAAGGCCCTTGAGGACAGTGGCGAGGCTATCATTTCGGTGCGTGGCCAGGACCGCTACGTGGTCATGGACATGGAAGAGTACAACCGGTTGCGGGTCTGCGAACTGGAAGCCGCTCTTTACGAAACCCGCCAGCAACTTGCTGCCGGTGAGTTTGTGGAGGAGAGCGTCGATGAGCATATAGCGCGGATCAGGAATACCGCGAAATGAGCTTTCGGATCATCTATACGCACAGTTATCTGAAGCGCGCCGCCAAGTTCATCAAGCGTCACCCGGAACTCCTTCCCCAGTACGAAAAAACCCTGAAACTGCTGGAACTCAATCCGATGCATCCTTCCTTGCGGCTGCATCGCCTGGGTGGCCCCCTGCGGGACCTCCATTCCGTGTCGATCAACATCAGCTATCGCATCACCCTGGAGTTTGTGCTCGAAGACGGGAAGATCGTCCCCGTGAACGTCGGCAGCCATGATGAGGTGTATTGAAAAGGCAATTATGAGTTATGACCCAAAGTGCGGGCCTAAACCAAAATCGCCTCACGCCGCAAAGACGCAAAGAGAGGCTTAGAATCTATATTTCATGGTTTAACACCAAAAAGGCTTCAGGTTTCCTTTGCGACTTTGCGTCTTTAGAGAGCGAAGCGAACGGGCGTGAAATTAAGGCTTTTTACGTTGTTTAACGGCACACGTTTTCATGGCAAGTGCCTACTTACACTTCTCAGTAATATTTCCTGTTATAAAACAGTCCCTTATAATTACTGGTATTTTTCTCACTTTTGGTGTAAGTATTGCTTGTTTTACTCTGATTTAATTTCCAAGCAATATTGGACAGTGGCCCATGCCCCCAACATCCCCCGATCCCGACAAATATACCTTCATTGCCCCCGACCAATGGATCGACAAACTGATCCGCCCCTCGGCACTCAAGCGCTTCATCTTCTTTTTCCTGGGGGATGCGCTGATTGTCGCGCTATCCCTCTATCTGGCCTTCTACCTCCGCTTCGACACACGGATAAAACCCGAATACATTACACTTATTGGCGAAGCGCTCCCCCTCTTTATCATCGTAAAACTCACTCTGTTCGCCGTCTTCAAGGTCTACAGGATGACCTGGCGTTTCGTCGGCCTGACCGAGCTGTACAATATCGGGCTTGCCACCATGGCAGCGGAAGCGTTTCTCATGGTGCTGCTGCTCACCACACCTCTCCCGTTTCTCCAACTGCATGACTATGGCGTGCACTCCCCCCGGAGCATCTTCATCATCGACGGTCTCATCTCGTTCCTCCTCGTCTGTGGCCTGCGCATCTCCCGCCGGGGCTACCTGGAGGTGGTCCGGAACAAGAGGAACTTCGCCCAGGGGAAGCGGACCCTGATCGTGGGGGCCGGCTTGACGGGGGAACTGGTGCTGCGGGACATGGCCCAGCGGGACTTCGCCGAGTATTACCCCGTTGGCTTCCTGGACGACAACCCCATGAAGGTGGGGTCCTACATCCATGGGGTGCGGGTGCTCGGCGTGACGGACCGGCTGGCGGAGGCGGTGCGGAAGCGTGACGTGGAGGTGGTGATCATCGCCATCCCCTCGACCCACTTCAAGGCGCTGCGCAAGATTCACCACGCCGCCCGGGAGGCGGGGATAAGCCGGATCAAGATCGTCCCCCAGATGTACAAGCACCATGCCCGCTTCGAGGTGCACCTGAAGGATCTGAGCGAAATCAGCATCGAGGACCTGATCGGCCGGCAGGCGGTGGAGGTGGAGTACGACCGGATCGAAGAGCTTCTCACCGGCAAGGCGATCATGGTGACCGGTGCCTGCGGCTCCATCGGCGCGGAGATCGTCCGGCAGGTCTGCGGCTTCAAGCCGGCCAGCCTGGTCCTGTTCGAGATCGACGAAACGGAACTGCACAACCTGCGCCTGCAGCTCAACCGGGCCTTTCCGGAGATGGCCGACCGGCTCCACTACGTGGTGGGGGATGTGCGGGACGCCGAGCGGGTAGGGGGGGTGATCGAGACCCATCGTCCCCAGCTGGTGTTCCACGCCGCCGCCTACAAGCACGTGCCGATGATGGAGGACAACGCGTCGGAGGCGGTGAAGGTGAACATCTTCGGCACCCGCAACCTGGCACGGGCCTGCCTGCAGTACGGGGTGGAGCGGTTCGTGATGATCTCCACCGACAAGGCGGTGATGCCGACGAGCGTCATGGGGGCGACCAAGCGGGTGGCGGAGTACATCTGCACCGCCTACAGCCGCGAGGGGGGGACGGAGTACACCTCGGTCCGGTTCGGCAACGTGCTGGGGAGCCGGGGGAGCGTGTTGCCGCTGTTCATGGAGCAGCTGAAGCGGGGCGGCCCCCTTACGGTGACCGACAAGGAGATGCAGCGCTACTTCATGACCATTCCCGAGGCGGTGTCGCTGGTGCTCCAGGCGGCGGTGCTCGGCAACAACGGCGAGGTACTGGTGCTGGACATGGGGGAACCGGTGAAGGTGGTGGAGCTGGCGGAGGAGCTGATCCGCCTGCACGGGCTGAAGCCGTACGACGACATCCCCATCGAATTCGTGGGGTTGCGGCCGGGGGAAAAGCTGTTCGAGGAGATCCTTACCGCCGAAGAGGGGACGGAGGCGACCCGCCACCAGAAGGTCTTCGTGGCGCGGAACAGCGCCGCCCACACCCCCGCCGAGATCGACCGGATGCTGGCGGAATTCGCCGCCCTGCCCGACGTGGCGCCGGGGATGCACAACCGGCAGGTGGTGAAGGACCTGCTGATGCGGCATGTGCAGCATTATAAGCGGTGAAAGGCCGTAAGCCGGGACTCGGACCCAAGAAGCGGGCCTAAAGGACCCGGGATCCGTAAAACCATATACGTTCCTGCTTTGAGCAGTTTAGCACTTACCGTCCCGGCTTTTCGAGTCCCGAGTCCCGAGTCCCGGATTACAGTTTTTGCTTTACGGATCCCGGATCCCGAGTCCCGGTTTTTCTTGGATTAATGAGATATTTTGTGGTAATGTACGCCGGTCGGTTGCTTTCCAGCGAAACCTGCCGTTATTGATTTGTAATGCGATTACACAGAGGAGGTACTATGTCCCAGAGATTTTTTGTGCTGCTGGCACTGCTCGTGACTCTGGCGCTGGCCATGCCGGCCGCCGCCGCCATCAAGGGGGGGGAAGTTGCCCTTACCGTGGGGGCGGGAGGCTACGTCTTCGACGGCCAGGAGCACCTGGACGCCGGGCCGGAACTGCTGGTCCGCCTCGGCTACGACATCACGGAGTATGTGGGAGTCGAAGGCTCCTTCGGCTATGTGGATACGAAATCGACCCTGCGGAAGCCATCGAGCGCCTCGAACCGGCAGGCCGAAGCCTACCTCTACCGGGCCGACGCACTCCTTTACCTCATGCCCCGCTCGACGTTCGTCCCGTTCCTGGTGGCGGGGGGGGGCGTGAAGCAGGAGATCGGCTCTGCCACGTACCGGAACCGGACCAGCGCCCTCCTGAACGCGGGACTCGGCGCCAAGCTCTTCGTAGCCGACAACGTGGCACTGCGGGGCGAGGTGCGGCAGATCGGTACCATCGATTACGCCAAGCACCTAAACTACGAGGCGGCGGTGGGACTTACCTGGTATTTCGGCCGGGAGAACCGGCCAGCCGCTGCTGCCGTCCCCCCGGCGAAGGAGTGGGTAGTGACGGCCCCGCCGGAGCACGTCGCCGCGAAACACCCAGCACCTGCACCCGCCCCCGCCATCGAGCCGGCTCCCGTTGCGGCACCTGCCGCGCTGGCAGAGACGACGGAGGCGGGACCGGTCACACTAACGGGCACAGGGAGAGAGAACGCGCCGGCGGGAAAAATCATGGTTACCGGGATATCCATCGACCAGGATGCCCTGGAGATAACCGCAACCGGGCGGATTACCAATTACAAGACCTTCACCCTGTCCCAGCCTTCCCGGCTGGTCATCGACATCAACAACGCGGTCAACGGCCTGGGAGCGTCCAGGGTACCGGTCCATAAATTCGGCATCCTCGCCGTCCGCTTCGGGAATCATCCCAACTTCCTCCGGATCGTTCTCGATGCGGCCCAAGGGAAACTCCTCCCCTACCGGATCACCGAAACCGACAACGGGCTGAAGGTTATCATGTCGGCTCCTTAGGTCGACGGGTTCTTACATACTGCAGGACAAAAAAACCGGGGCATCTCTGCCCCGGTTTTTTTATGGGTGTGATCACCTCTGGGCAAGCCGGCATCAGTTTGCGTAAAAGGATGCCTTGAGCATCTTGTGCATGGGGTGGTTGTCCAAGAGGCGCAGTTCGTAAAGTTTTTTCCGCATAGTCAGGTCGATCAACTGGTCAGTCTGGTACAGGGAAACGTCGGTGGCGAGGGCGGCCAGCTTCGCCGCGTCGGCCAGGCCATTGCCATCCCCCGCGTTTCGCGGTGACTGCTGGTAAGCTGTGCACGAGCCGAGCAGCTCAGCATTGATCTTCTCCGCTTCGTCTTTTTTCGCCAGCAGACGGTCGTCGGCACCGGGAGCTGTTGCAAAGCCAACCCCTTCGGCTATGCTCCTTACGAGTTGTTTACGGGCTTCCGCCACGAGCGTTGCCTGTTGTTCGGCAACGGCGAGGTAGCGCTCCGCGAGCCGGTACATCCGCTGATTTCCACTGGTGGTGTCGCGACCGGCGGTATTCGCCTTTTGAGGTGCCATCTGGCCGGCATCGGCCGCACGTGTGTCCGGGCCGGGTGCGGGGGTTCCCTCCTGCACGTTGCGGACCAGGGCCTTCAGTTCCTCAAGCCGGTCAATGTCGGTTCTTCCGGACAGGTTGTTCTTTGCCTTGTACATATTCCATTCGATGGTCTGCGTGAGGCTGCGGTCACAGAAGCCTCGGGAACTGTCGAGACATTTGGCGGTGACCGGGTTGGCGACCATCCTGCTCAGGACGTTATCCAGCGACCGGTTGACGAGAGGGGTGTTGATGTTCTTGCTCATCACCGCATAGACGTTGATGCTGTCGTCGTACGGATACACTTCGATCGCCTTTAGCAGGTAGGTGATGGACTGGTTGTGCAGTTCGATTTTGTTGTTGTAGGCGTACTCGATGCGCTTCAACTGCGCCAGCATTTTCAGGCACTCCGCAGCGGCGAAGTAGGCCGAATCAGGCATGATTTCCCGGTGGCCATTGGCCGTGAACTCGTCGAACAGCTTTACGTAGCGCAGCAGCGCCCGTTCCGCGGGCTCGGCGTTGTCCATGACGCTCTGGAAATCTTCCTTGTCCATCCGTTGCAGGTAGTAGTCACCGACAAGGACCGTATTCCGCCGCAGTGCGTTCCAGAGCTTCTGGGAACTGTCGATGTAGGACTTGCGGCTTACGAAGCGCAGCTGGTCCCACCCCTCGTTTTCCCGGGCAGCCATTTCGTGATACAGGACGACCGCAGTATCGGCGTTGGCTTTGCCCGGGCTTGTCGCCAGAGCCGCATAGGCAGTAGGGGGAAGCATGTCTTTCATCCGCGCCTGCGCCAGGTTGATGAGCTCCAGATAGTTCGTGACGGCCGTGGCCCTGCCCTGGCCGGTTTCCGCCCATTCATAGGCGAGCCGCAGGTATTTCCGGGCTTCGTTGAAGAGCTTTTCGGCGGCTGCGCCCCCTTCATTCGTATCGAGTGCACGGATGAGGAGGGCGTAGCGGCGCATCCCTTCGCGCATTGCAACCGCATAGTTCAGGCGGAAATTGTCGGAGTCGGGTCCGGTCAGGTACCTGCGCACATCGGTGAGGAGCAGCGCCAGCTCTCTCTCCGGCCCGCTGCCGGCCGGTGCTTCGTTACGGTAACCGAGCAGCCAGATGGCCGAGCCGAGGGATTCAAGGCCGCTCATGCGTCCTTCCATGATCGCCCTGACAAGGACAACATCGGCGAGGTTCCAGCCGTAGTGACGTCGCTCCAGCTCGGCAGGACCGGACTTCGCTGCGGCCGTTGGCTCTCCCCCCAGGACGGCATCGTTCAGCAGCGCATAGGCGTCGTACTTCAGCGCGACCTCATTGCCGGTCTGCACGTCGTCCAGCATCCGCGGGTAGTAGTACCAGAACGCAAAGTCGGTGTACATGAGCTTGTCTTCGAATTTTTCGCTGAGGGCGATCCCCGTCGCAAGGGTCTTGGTGTCTCCCGTGCGCAGGTACTGGACCGTTCTGGCAGCAACCACCCGCCGGTAGGTTTCGTCCTTCTGGATGACGCACTTGAAGTTGTGTGCCATTTCCTCCGGGAACGTCTCGCTGAGGAGGCTTTTGTTGATGCAGACGCGGTTTTGCGCATCGTTGTGCTCGGAGACGAGGCTTCTGGTTGTAAAGGAGAGCCGTACTCCCGTGAAGCGCTCCGCAGTGTAGAGAGATTCCTCCCGCACGATCCGGGTCAGCTCGCCGGGGAGAAGTTGTGCCGCTTTTTCCAGCGCGGCCCCCGTTGCACCGGCAGTTGCACTCGTGGCACCGCTTTGCCCCGGGGGAAGGGGGGGCGGGGCGGATGCAGTGATGGCCTGCTGCGCTTCCGGCGAGAGCTTGTCGAAGAGCAGGCGCGCCACCGGCTCGTTTCGCTCCCGCAGTAGGTGAACAAGTTTCCGGATGTCGAGGAAGTCGGCGGCGCAGTAGGTGAGCGGTCCGCAGGAGTCCCCCGTCCTTTTCTTGTCGGTATAGGCGATCGGGACAGCCAGGCGCTGTTCCCAGGCGGTTATGTAGCCGGGGAGGTCCTGCTTGATGCGTGCCTCGTGCTGTTGCAGTTCGGCATTCAGCTCGGCCCGGCCGTGCCAGGTAGAGGCGCTGATTCTGTCGAGAACCGCATCCCACTCGTGCGCCGGCGAGGTTTCACCAGCGGAGGCGGCAAAGGGGAGGGAGCATGACAGCAGCGCGCCCAGGAGCAGACTTCGGATAACTCGCATAAAAGGTCCTCGCGTCATCATATCGGGTCGTGTGAAGCAGAAAACAGGGGGGGCTACAGCCTTCCGCCGAGTCGGTTCGCATCTTTCAGCAGCCGGGTATAGGGGGTGGCTTTGCCCATTTCTTCCACGTAAAAGTCTTTCAGGAGCTTGTGCACCGGATGGTCCGGCTTGCGTTGCAACTCTTCCCGCAACCGCTGGAACGGTGTGGCGTCGGCGATTCGGCCGGCACTGCTCCTGCCGCCGGGATCGGCAAACACCCGGTCGATGGTGCCGGCGTATGCACGAACTGCCGCCGCCGTGTCGCTGTTCTGGCCCTCCAGCCACTTCTGCACCGCGGCTGACTGTTTGAAGCGGTCCGCCAAGGGGAGGAAGTAATCGAGGAAGAGATTGTAGCGGCCGTCGCGCTGGAGCACGGCTGCGGACTGGGCTATTTCCCGTGGTGCCAGGGGAAAGAGTTCTGCTGCCTGCAGACGGTGGACGAACCAGAGGTTGTAACTGGCACTGTCCGTGCTGTAGGTGTAGGTGCGCAGGTAGGCATGGGCGAGCTTTTCCGCCGCCTCGGCGGCTCCGAAGCAGGCGGAGTCGGGGACGACCTCCGGAAAGGCAGTGCTCGTCTGGGCGGCAAAAAAGTCGAGGTAGGAATTGAGAACCGCCTGCATCGGAGCAGCGACGGCGAAAATGGTCCGGGGATCGGTGGCTTCGTCGAGCTTCAGCTGGTAGAAGTCGCCCGTCCAGAGGGCGAGTTCCATGATGGTCCGCCAGAGCCGGTGGGTTGCCTTCAGATAGAGTTCGCGGTTTGCGTAGCCCGCTTTTTCCCAGCCGCCGTTGGTATAAGCGGCTAGGTCGTTGAAGATGTCCATCGCCTTGAGGAGGGTGGATGAACCGTCGTGGGCGGGGAGCATGGCAAAGAAGGGGTAGGCGGGCGCTTTACCGTTGTCGGCCAGGCGCTGGATGGCGAAGCTCGTAATATCCAGGTAGTCGGCAATCGCCAGCGCTGCCCCGCTGCTCCGGTGGGAGGAGGCCCATTTGAGCGCATAATCGTCGAAGAGTCGCGACTGCTCGAAAACCCGTTGCGCTTCGTCGGTCATCCCCTGGGTATCGAGCTTGGCGGTGGCAATCTTCTGCAGCCGCTGCGCCTCGGTGACCGCCACGGTGAAGTTGAGCCGGTAACGGTCGGCATCGGGGGCCGCGAAGCCGTCCGCGATACGCCGGACCAGCGACGTCATGTATTGCCCTTCGTCGGCTTTTTCCGCCAGGTCCCGGTCCCGCAGCATGAGGAAGAGCGGCCCCAGGGCGTTGAGATCTCGCATTTTCCGTTCGATGATCGCCTGGTTGACCACCAGATTGACAATGTTGCGGTAGAGGTAGGGGGCGCTCTTGCCGCTGGGCGTTCTTGGCGCAGTGCCGGCAGTTCCCTGCTCGATGTACATGACGGCGTTGTTCCAGATATCGAAGACCCGGGCGACGAACTGTGGGGAGTCGTTCACCTCCATCGCCTGCAGCGCCTTGACGAACCCGGTCCAGAACGCCACCTCCGGCATCGTCGCCTTCTCCTTCAGTTTGTCGAGGATCTGTTCGGCGCTGTTCAGACTCTCCAGGTTCTCGCTCTGGAGGTAATCGACGGTCAGGGCGATGGCCAGCCGCAGGTAATCGCGCTCCCGGTATATCGGCAGCCGGTTGTCCACCCTGTCGGCGCCGGTGCTGTCGGCAGAATCCGCCAGCTTGCCGTTCCACTCCGTGATGTAGGCTGCGAGCGTCTCCCCGATCTGCCGCTCGCTTTTTTCACGCCATTCCCTGATTTCGGTCCTGTCCCAGTAGGTGAGTTCGTAAGCCACGTCGAGATACGGCCCCCACTCCCTGATCGGCACGGCCGCAGGCTGCGGCCGTTCGGCCTTTATTGCCGTGGAGGACTTCGCCGCGGTCCCGGTTTTCTTCTTTTTCGTTTCGGCCGCGTGCGCCGCCGTCGCTCCCACCAGCAGACTGAGCAGGACCACAAGCGGGAAAACGACCCGTAGGTCAACGGGCTTCAAGGCACCTGTACGCATTTTCCAGTTCCTCGCATCTGTTGGTTGGTTTACGTCCCTTGGCGGGGAAAATAATGAGATTGAACGACGAAATTCGCCGGGTCCCCGTGAACCGGTACTCGCCCGACCCGTTCCGGCAACTCTGCCGGCCGCCGACGACCCCCAGTACCGCCGTAATCTTTTCTTCCTCTTCCCGGGGGCTGGCGCATATCTCCAGGCTCGCGAACGATACTCCCCGGGCGGGGGAGAGGGACGAGCTTCCCTTCTCGTCGCCAGCCACCCCAGCCGTCCGCTCCCGTGCAGCCATCACCTGCTGTGTGCTCCCCGCAATAGTCCCCGACGTGCGTTCTTTGCGGGTGATCGGTCGAAGTTCCGGTTCCGATGCCGACGGCGTTCCTTCTGCTCCCCTTGCCCGCCGCAGGGGGGCAATCCGTTCCGTGGCAGCAGGCGCCTCGGCTGTGGAGGCGCCCCGGCTCCGCGTGATGGTCGTCCGTTCGGCCGCTGTTTCGTTCATGGCGGCACCCCGCCGCACCTGGGGCGCTGCCGACGCTCCGACGTCGGTGACTGCAGACGCCCTTTCCCGGGCAATGCGCGGCTGGTACTCTATGGCCTCGGGAGCGCGCTGAGCGGGCCGGTTAATGGTGGGGGGCAGATCCTCCTGCGGTCGTTCCTGAGGTTTTTGCTCGCTCTGCAGCGGCGCCGGCGGTTGTGGTTCGGCCGGCATGACATGCGGTGGTTCGGGTAGAGCGGGGGGTGGCATCAGCTCCAGCCGGCTCGTGTCGATGGCTGTCGTCTGATGCGGGATGGTATGAACTGCGTAACGGCTGAACAGGACTAGGGCAACGATCCAGGAAACCAGCAACAAAAGCTGCAGCCAACGCGGCATGGGCTTTGTTTCAGCAGGAGAAGCGGTGACGAGGATGCGCTCCAATCTGGTCCCGCCGTGGCCATAGGCCATGCGAATCAGACGGCTCATCGTTTTCCTTCGTTCTCCAGGTGGACCACAGCGCTCTCCTTTACGTTCCAGAGCTTGCTGACGAGCGCTGCCGCCTGAAGGAGGTCACTGCTGAAGGATTCGGGGAGCGGGACGACTACGGGGCGCGGGGTACCGCTCCGCTCGCGGTAAACCACATGCAGGGCCGAGGCCAGTTCCGCGAACGTCATGGGTTCGCTCCGCGACACCTCCTTCCCGCTGACGATGCGAGTCAACCGGTACGGCCGCTCGGAATGTTTCTCGATGAGCACCTGCTGGTACTCTTTATAGGTTTTCAGTGCCGTCAGTTCCGGGTTCTTCGCCACGACCGGGGCCGGTAGCTGCATTTCCGCCACGGGGGTTGCGGCCGTATTCAGCCGCGCGACCTGGGTCCACACCAGCAGGAGCAGGAAGGCGACATCCGTGAAGGAAAAAAGCCAGGTGTGACGTGCGATACGTTTCATGGCCATCGATCGTCCCTCCTTACAGTTTCACCCTCAGCCCGCGGTCGATGCTTTTTCTCGAATGCATGGTCAGGAAGAGGCAGATCGACTCGAGAATGACGTAATACATCAGGGCCAGGAACGTCGACCAGAGCTTGGTGCCGATGGCTCCCTTGTTGAGGGCGTTGGTGGGATCGCCGGTATAGAGGAAGATCACGATCATGCCGGCAACGGTTCCCCACAGGCCGATGGGGGGAAGGAGGTTGGCGCACATGTAGATCTTGTTGACATAGCGGCCGTCGTAGCCGTTTTCCGCCACTTGGCGTGTGGCATCCTGAAGGAACGCCTGGGGCGCCCCGTGCCCCCTCTGCTCCTCGTCACGTGCCGTGGACCAGAGCATCTTCGCGACGCTCTCAGCCAGACCGTCGGTCGGCGACATCGCCTGGCTCTTGACCCGGTCGAGATGGGCAGGATCGCCCCCTCTGGCGTGGAGAAAGGCGCGTATGGCCATGATGACCCCGAGGAAGAAGATGGACGTGGTCAGCGACATGGATATCCGCAGCGACCAGACGTTGAAGCTCTCAGGATTTATCGTGATGATGCCAAAAAACTCCATAATCAGCGCACTCCTTTATTTTCGCTCGGTAGTGACGGCCTTCGCCAGTTCCTCGTCGAGCAGCCGTATCCCTTCGTCCAGCGTGGTGGTCTTGCCGGGAAGCTCGACCGACATCTTCTGGTAGGAGCCGAACTGGTTCTTCATCTCAGCAACGACGCTCCTGGCGGCGTCACCCCGGTTCAGGTACAGGAAAACGCGCGCCTTGATGAACATGATTTCCGCCGTCAGCCGAATGGTTTCAAGGGTCGCAAGCTGCATACTCTGGGCCAGGAGATTATCAACATGCTTTTTCAGGAAATCGTCCACGGGGTACTGGAGTTGGGCGAGCGCCTTGGAATCGCCGTTGCTGCGGAAATTCTCCGCGAAGATCCGGAAGGCCTCGATATCCCGCTTGGCGGTCTGGAGGCGGCGCGTGAGTACGGCCTGGTCCTCTTGCGACGGTGGCAGGAGCAGGGCCTGGTTATTTTCCCGGCTGGTTCCCCCATAGGCAAACCCGCAGGAAGTGAGCAGGATGAGTGCCATGAGAAAAAGCGTTGTCTGTGCCCGTACTGCCTCAATTACCCGTTTATTCATAGTGACACCCCTCTGCGCATGTCGATGAGCTGTCTGCGGCGTAAACCAGCAGACGACGACCCACCTCGCCAATCCTCTTTGTACCCGCCGCATGAAAAAAAGGCCGCAGCACCGGTCGGTAACCGGCACAAACGGCCCTTGTTTGTTTCTCGTTTTTCCAATCGAACAAAACTGCACCTCAAACGTTGTATGAACCGAACTTATCACTGTTTACATACACTGACCGACCCCTGTTAGGCAAGAAATAAAAGAGCCGCCAGAGCTATTAATTAAATGGTAAAAGCACGGATACGTTACAAGCCGCGTCGGTCTTGTTTTTACCTTTACAGAAGCCCTTGAGTGGGCTAAAAATATGAAGGCCATTATGGATTAACGGCTCGTTCCGGGTTTTAGAGGTTACCGGTCCCGGGTTCCGAGTCCCGGGTTCTTTAGGTCCCGGCCTTTAAGAAAGGAATATTACTCCATGAGTACTGAACTTATTCTGGTCACCGGCGGTGCCGGCTATATCGGCAGCCACGTGGTGCGGCAGCTCTCCGAGGCCGGGCACCGGGTCATTGTGTACGATAACCTCTCCACCGGGAGCCCGGACGCCCTCGTTCATGGCGAGAAACTGGTGGTGGGTGAACTGGAGGATACGGAGAGGCTGGACGAGCTGTTCCGTTCCCATGCCATCACGTCGGTGCTTCATTTTGCCGCCGCCATCGTGGCACCCGAATCGGTGACGGTCCCCCTGAAATACTACTCCAACAACACGGCCAATACCCTGCGCCTGCTCCAGGCTTGCGTCCGGCACGGTGTGGAGCGGTTCATCTTCTCCAGCACCGCGGCGGTGTACGGTCTCCCCGAAGGGGGAGTGGCGGCGGAGTCGAGCCCGACTCTCCCCATCAACCCCTACGGCACCTCCAAGCTGATGAGCGAGTGGATGCTGCGGGACACGGCCCTGGCCCACGGTCTGCGCTATGTTGCGCTCCGCTACTTCAATGTCGCGGGGGCCGATCCCTTGTCCCGGATGGGGCAGCGGACCCCGGAGGCGACCCACCTCATCAAGGTGAGCTGCCAGGCGGCCCTGGGGATGCGACAGGGGGTGAGCATCTTCGGCACCGATTACCCGACGACCGACGGGACCGGCATCCGCGACTACATCCACGTGGAAGATCTCGCCTCGGCCCACCTGGCAGCCCTCGCCCATCTGAAAAGGGGAGGGGGGTCGGATACCTTCAATGTCGGCTACGGCAGGGGGAGCAGCGTCCGGGAGGTAATCCGGGTGGTTAAAGAGGTGAGCGGCATCGACTTCCCCGTTGCTGAGGCGCCGCGCCGGCCGGGGGATCCGGCGGAGCTCGTCGCCGGTGCCGACCGAATCCGGAGCATGCTCGGCTGGGAGCCGCAATTCGACGATCTGGAAACCATCGTGGCCGACGCCTGGCGCTGGGAGCAGAAGCTGGCAGGGAAGTAGCCAGATGCTTAAAGTCCGGGGTTCGGACCCAGCAGGCGGACTAAAGGACTCGGAACGAGTAACATCTGAAAACCACCTGCCGTTGCAAGTCCCGAGTCACAGGGTCTTGCTTGACCTTACACATATGATGGTGTAGATTCATGTGTAAAGGAGTGTGTTGATATGGCGACCAATCTTGCACTTGACGATAAACTTCTCGAAGAGGCACGGGTTATAGGCAACAAGTCGACCAAAAAGGCTGTCGTGACCGAAGCTCTGGAGGAATACATCCAGCGCCGCAAGCAGATGCGGATACTGGAACTGTTTCATGGCGTCGACTTCGATCCTGACTACGACTATAAAAGCCAGCGGAAACGGCAATGAAGGTTTTGGTAGATACATGCGTCTGGTCTCTGGCACTCCGTCGTAATGATGGCAAGGATTTGCCTGCTGTGCTTGAACTCAGGGAACTTATCAAGGAATTCAGGGTGCAGATGACAGGGCCAATTCGCCAGGAACTCCTGTCCGGAATCAAGGATACCATCCGCTATTCGCAACTGCGTGAACACTTACGGGCCTTTGCGGATCTGCCGGCCACTACCGCCGATTACGAACTGGCTGCTGAGTTTTTCAACCTCAGTCGTGGGAAGGGCATTCAGGGCTCGAATACTGATTTTCTTCTCTGTGCTCTATCGGTTCGAAACGATCTGCCAATTTTTACGACAGATAATGATTTCATGCTGTATCAGCAACAGCTCCCCATAAAACTTCACGCGGTACGCGCAGATTTTCCCTAGATAGTCATTATTCTGAGGGGCGTCTGATAATGCGGTTAACGGCTATCGGGTCGAGTAATCAAAACTATCAATCAAAGGACACCATTATGTATAAACTGAAAATCCTCACCTCCTTCGCCGCCGCCCACAACCTGGTCCACTACCAGGGGGATTGCGAAAATCTCCATGGCCACAACTGGAAGGTGGAGGTGACGGTCACCGCCCGGGAACTGGACAAGTCGGGGCTCGGCATCGACTTCAAGATCCTCAAGTCGGAGACCAACACCCTCCTCAAGACCCTCGATCACAAGTACCTGAACGAGCTTTCCCCCTTCGTCGGACTTTCCCCTTCGTCGGAGAACATCTCCCGTTACGTGTACGACGAACTCTCCCGCCGCCTCAACACCGACAATATCAAGGTGGTGATGGTGACGGTGTGGGAATCGGACATGGCCTGCGCGTCGTACTATGAAGAGTGAAGATGCGAGGTTGTCCATGAGCAATCGAACCGCCGACTGCATCGAGCTCTTCTCCTCCATACAGGGGGAGGGGATGATGGTGGGGCTGCGGCAGGTGTTTCTCCGCTTCCACGGCTGCAACCTCTCCTGCGACTACTGCGATACCGTCAACCCAGCCCCCCCTGCGGTCTGCCAGCTGGAGGGGACACCGGGGCGGCGTGATTTTCATCCGGCCGACAACCCCGTTTCCCTTGACCGGATCGTTGGCATCCTGGAAGGGTGGCAACGGGGATGGCCGGGTCTCCACCATTCACTCAGCCTCACGGGGGGGGAACCGCTCCTCAACCACGAGACCCTGCAGGAATGGCTGCCGGCCCTCCGCCGGCACCTCCCCATCTACCTGGAAACCAACGGCGTCCTCCACAGCGCCCTGGACAGCGTCATCCACCAGATCGACCACATCAGCATGGATATCAAGCTTCCCTCCACTTCCAACTGCGGCGACCTGTGGGACCGCCATCGCGAGTTCCTCCGGGTCGCCCGCGGCAAGAAACTCTTCGTCAAGACGGTAATCGGCTCCTGCACCGAGGAGTGGGAGATCGCCCGCACCTGCGAGACCATCGCCGCCATTGACCGGACCATCCCCCTCATCCTCCAGCCGGTGACGGACCGGGAAGGGGGGGTGACCATACCCCCCAAACTGGTGCTGGAACTGCAGGAACTTGCCTGCAGGCAGTTAGCTGAGGTAAGGGTAATACCACAGACCCACCGGTTCATGGGACAGCTGTAGAGGCCGGGACCCATAAAGAGCCGTGATCCGGGACTCGGGACCGGGGACCCGCAACTTCAAAAACTTAACAACCAACATATGGGTTTTACGGGTCCCGGATCCCGAGTCCCGGCCTCCAGGAGTGAAAGATGATTATCGAAGAGATGACCATGACGGAGTTTGCGGCGGGGGTGGAGCGGACCCGGACGGTCTTTATCCCCTTCGGCTCGGTGGAGGAGCATGGAAGCCATCTGCCGCTCTCTACCGACACCATTCAGGCATACGAAGTGGGAAAAAAGGCGGCGCTCCAGATACCGCTCTTCGTGGCCCCACCGATTCACTATGGCAACTGTCGCTCCACCACTCGACACCCTGGCACTATTTCCATTACCACTTCTACCTTAAAGTATTTATTGAAAGATATTGTTACATCTCTTCGTAATCACGGGCTATTTAATTTCATCGTCCTTACCGGCCATGCCGGTGGCGCACACCGAATGGCACTCCAGGATGCCGGGGAAGAGCTGATCGCTGAGTTTACCGACATCCGGATGGCGGTGGTGACCGAGTACGAGCTGGCCAGCAGGGAAGGCGCTCCCATCGTGGAGACCGACGGTGATTCCCATGCAGGCGAGATCGAAACCTCCCGCATTCTCCACACCCATCCGCACTTGGTCAAGGGGACCGGTACCCGGGAATTCCCCCATTTCCCGCCAGGTGGGATCCTGGTGCGGGACAAGAAGAAATATTGGCCGGGAGGGGTCTGGGGTGATCCGACCAAGGCGACGGCCGATAAGGGACGCCGTCTCGAGGAGTTGGTGGTGGCCAAGGTCGTGGAGCTCGCACGGAAGCTTGAGGCGTTTGATTGGTAAGAATACAGCCAAGCTGAGGTTATCGAATGACAGCTCGAAACTACGTGCGCAAAATCGCTTCCATTCGCCCTGTGGCCCGCTTCGTTGGCATCTCCCTGCGCGATCTTACGGTAACGGCAGGCCCTTTGATTCTCCTCACCATCGTTGCAATTGCGGCTGCCTATTGGATCATGCGCCCTGCGCCACCTGACACTATAACCATCACCAGCGGTCCGGCCGGCAGTACGTTTCAGCTCACGGCCGAGAAGTATCGCAAGATACTGGCGCGCAACGGCGTCAAACTGCGTATCTTGCCATCTGAAGGGTCGCTGGAGAACCTTAAACGACTGAATGACCCGAAGTATCGCGTCGATGTCGGCTTTGTTCAAGGTGGATTGACTGCCGGGGTGACGGTGGACAAGCTGGTTTCTCTGGGGAGCGTATTTCATGAGCCGCTCGCGCTCTTTTACCGGGGGGAGGCACCCGTAACCTGGCTTTCCGAGCTGAGCGGCAAACGTCTTGCGATCGGACCGGAGGGAAGCGGGACGCACGCCTTGGCCTTGATTCTGCTCAAGGCCAATGGGATCGAACCTGGTGGCGCTACGGAACTCCTGAACCTGGGGGGAGAAGACGCGGCTCAGGCCCTGATCGGGAACAAAGTCGATGCCGCGTTTCTCATGGGTGATTCGGCTACGCCGCCAATCATGCGCACGCTTTTGTGGACACCCGGCATCCGGCTCCTCAATTTCGCGCAGGCTGATGCATATGCACGCCGTTTTCCCTATCTGTCCAAACTCGATCTTCCCATGGGAGCATTCGATTTTGGCAAGAACATTCCCCCCCAGGACATCCATCTGATCGGACCTACCGTCGAACTCGTTGCTCGCGATAATCTGCATCCCGCGCTTTCTGACATGCTGATCGAAGCAGCGCGGGAAGTCCATAGCGGCGCCAAACTGTTGCAGAATGCGGGAGAGTTTCCCGCGCCACTGGAGCATGAATATCGTATCAGCGATGACGCACGGCGCTACTACACATCGGGCAAGAGCTTCCTCTATCGAAACCTGCCGTTCTGGCTGGCTAGCCTGGTGGACCGTCTGCTGGTGGTCGTGGTGCCGATCATCGTGCTGCTGATCCCCGGGTTGAAGCTGGTGCCGTCGATTTACAGCTGGCGCATCAGATCGCGCATCTACCGGTGGTATGGCATCCTAATCACACTCGAACGAAACATGCTTGCACAGCCGGAGCCGGCGGAGCGGAAAGAACTGCTCAAGCGGCTCGACGACATCGAGGCCGAAGTAAATAAAATGAAAATGCCACTTGCCTACGCTGAGCAATTCTATGTGCTCCGGGACCACATAAGTTTCGTGCGCAACAGGTACGCGAACAGCAAGATGGAGGCTGAGCATGATTCAGCGTGATTGGCGCGGCAACTGCCTTAACCGGTGCGAATACGTAGTAATCGAGATGGTCGGGTACCGGGTGGCGAAATAGACGGCTTCCAAATTTGCGTTCTGAGCGGTTTTTGGCGGACACTGCAGCTCCTGGTATGTCCTTGTGGGGGTGAGACAAGAATTCTTCCGCGCAGTGAGTGTCGATAACATACTGGACCGGGGATTACAATTTGAGGGTAAAGGACCGTATTACTAGCCGGTCCTTTTTTGCCGTCAGGATCTGGAACAGAAAAATTGGAGTTCTCCTGGAACAACGACTGGAGGCGGTCAAATTGTTCCGGCGTCCAATGCGAAACGCAAAACGCTTCCTGAACGTCGCCGGTGCCGTGATGCATGGAGGTGATTTGCAGCTCAACGTGTTTCTTGGAACAAGCAGCAGGGCCAGAGCAGCCGCTGGCGGGGTTTTTCGTGCACTTTGTCATAATAGACCTCCGAGATTTTACGTCCCATAAGATATATTATGTAAAGTACGTTACAAGTTGATATATGCAGGTTCTGATTTGCCCCCTCCTGTATCCCGTTTCGTCGATTGAGTCGGAACACCTGCAACCGACGAAACGGGACTAATTTAAATAACGTTACATCATCATGATGTCCCACACACCCATCATACCGATATCCTCGTGCTCGACAATGTGGCAGTGGAACATGGTCATTCCGTCGTAATCCGTGACCGGCACGAGCATGGTGACGCTCCCCATTTTCGGGACAGTGACCACGTCCTTCCAGGCGGGTATGGTCGTATAGAGCGAGGCATAGCTGCTGTCGCCACCGGAAATGGAGAGGACCTGGCACGAGTTGACATGCTGATGGAACGGGTGATCCATGTTGCTCTGGTTGACTATCTGCCAGACCTCGTACGTACCGAGTTTGGACATGATCGTATAGGCTTTGTCCATCCCCGTGAACGAGATGCCATTGATATACCCCTTTCCCATCATCATGCTCAGGGTTATCTGCCGTCGCGGCAGGAGGGAGAAGTTCATGTTCAGTCTTGTAGCTGCCGGATTTACCGTTAGGGGAAGGGTGTCGCTGGCTGAAATTCCGCTATAGGCAAGGGTCAGGAGCGTAATCTGCTGCAGAGAGCTCATCCCTCTGTCGTACGGGAGCGACAGGAATTTGAAGGACCCGCCCGCCTGGTCCGCCTTGACCAGGACATCGATCCGTTCTCCCGGCGCAAGGAGTATAGTGGATAGCTGGTACGGCTTGTCCAGGAGTCCGCCGTCGGTCCCGACCAGCCAGAGGGAATGCCTGTCGAGGGAAAGCTTCAGGAAGCGGGCGTTGCAGGCGTTGACGATCTGCCACCGCTGCACCTGCCCCGGCCGGATCGACAGAACCGGGTTCACCCGCCCGTTCACCATCACCAGGTTCCCCTCCTTCCCCCGCATGTACTGGGAGGTAGAGGTGTACGGCTCCGGAAGACCGCTGCTGATGGTGATATCCTTGATGAGCATGACATGGGTCTCGTAACCGCCAAGGGGCCCGGCCCCCCTCCCCTCCTTGTCCTCGATCACCAGCGGACCGGCGAGCCCTCCCCAGTACTGCTCGGCAACCGTGCCATGCACGTGGGGATGATAGAAATTCAGGTGCCCCGGTTCCTCAAAGGCGAGATCGTATTCGTAATCGAGTGCCTCGCCCGGCGCCGCCATCATCATCATGTTGTCCGCCATTCCCGATGGCGAGACGTGGAGGCCGTGGGTGTGGAGGTTGGTGATATTGCGCCGATGTCCAAGGATGTTGGTGGCGGTCGTTTTCGGCAGCCCGTTGACCATGCGCACCTTGAGCATGTCACCCTTGGCCGCCCGGATGACCGGGCCCGGGTACATGCCGTTGTAGGTGAGGAGGGTCACCGGGGTACCGTTCAGCCGGAGCTTCGCTTCCTGCACCAGCAGTTCGTAGGCCCCCGCGCTGTTTTTAGTGGCGTCGGGAATGTCGAAGAACGCCGCTCCCGGCGGGGGATCGATAATCGTCGTCGTCCCGCCCATGCCGCCCCCCATACCTCCGCCCCCCATACCGCCACTTCCCATCATGGCCCGGGCCAGGCTGGCGTGAAGACCGACATAGACACCGGCAACCCCAGCAGATGTCGCGGCGATGAACTTCCTCCGGCTGATTCCCTTTGTCTTCATGATTTCCTCCTTTCGTAGTGGTAATTACATAAAAGAAATTGTGTCACAATGTATGCGTAAATAATGACCGGGTAGATGAAACCCGCCCCGGAGGGCGGGCTCAGGCTCATGTGCGTTGGCCGGTTATCTCCCTGTTAGGGGGGGGTACCGGTGACAGGGTAATAGGTTACGTGGGGATTGCGCCCTTCGAGTTTCCTCGTATGGCAGACAGAGCAATCGCCGAGAGCGGTTGGAGCATGCTGCAGCTTCACGGTCTGGGTGTTGTCGGCCCACATCTTTGACGGCCACCAGGCATGGGGGCTGTTGTGGCAGGCTGCGCACATGAGCCCGCCGTGCCCCCTCGCATGGCGATAGAGGTCCTGGCCGGTCGCGACGTTGCTCCCGTGGCACTGTTCGCACGTCGGCTCCTGGAGCCACGGCTCCCTGCCCTCCTTGCCGATGGAGTCGGCAATCTGCTGCATGCCGCCATGGCAGAGACCGGTCTGGCACGACGGCGTTTCGCCAAGGTAGCCCATCCCTTTGATGCCGGTCCTCAGGCACTGAGTATTCTGGCCGGGATGGCAGGAGTAGCAACCGGCAGTCGGATCATTAAGACGGGTGGCATGCCAGCCATGAATCGCCTGGGAGAGCGGTTTGGACGTCCCGTCCCCCGGTTTGCCGAGGGCTGGGTCGGCATGGCACGAGGCGCACAGGACCGGTCTCTCCAACATCAGATCGGGGCCGGTGGTTGTGACACCTTTGGAGCCGTGGTAGTAATCGTGGACCATCAGAATGTTGACATCCACGGAATCGGTGCCGTCGTTGGGGAGATTCACCGTGGCGTCCATACCCTGGGCATGGCACGAGGCGCAATTCAGCTCATCGGATACCGGGAGGACGACCTGGATTTTGCGCGGAATCCCGCTGCCGGCCACCCTCATCTTCACTGTGGCGATCTGGTAGGGGTTCCAGTTCATGTTGTCGTCATAGGGGAGCACCGGGATCCCGGTCGCCTCGAAGTGGTTGCCCATAGGCTTCATCGTTCCCGACAGGCCGTTGTTGGTCAGGCCGATCCCCTCCGGCAGGTCGACGCCGAAAAGCTGCTTGGCGTGCTGCCAGAAATCGGTCTTGTTGATCACCGTAGTGTTGTTGACGATCGAGTATTCCAACGTTATCCCCGACGTCACGATTACCGGCGGGTCTCCCCGCTTGATGACCTGGACCCAGAGATTGTTGTACGGAGGGAGGATCGCCAGGTCCTTGAAACTCGGATTGATGCAGTGCATGCCGAGATCGTTCCAGCCGATGACGACATAATCGCCGCCCGGAACGGGTGGCTTGACGGGGGTATCTTTGGCGGCCTCCCCCTGCACCGCTAAAAGACCGCAACCGACTATCAGTGCCAGGAGCCACCGCACCGAGCGCAGGAACCTTTTCACGGACATCGGCACCGGGATACATTTTGTGACATTCACGTGTGTCAGTCTCATGTGTCACTCCTTGCCCGTTCCGGGCTCTCACAGTCAGAGAAGTTCTGCATCGGTAACTAGCCGGGGGGGGGTGCGTCAGCGAGCGGTCACGCACAAATGCATCAGCGCTATACATGTCTGTTTCTGTGTAAATTTTAACTATCTGGTTTCTAGGGGAAAGTGGGGGAATGTCTGATTTTGTCCTAAGATATACGGACTAAATAGAGGTATTGCATACGCAGATTAACTAATTCTTAGTCCTACAAGAGTACAGCATAGAGCTATGTTGCCGTTGGTTACAGCTTGCTCGACACCCATTACTACTACCATTTCCCTATAATCGGAGTCGAACCCGTGAGGCCGAAATTGGCAGTGGTGTCCAGGGGTTGTCCTTCCCAGAAGCCGTTACCATTGTAGTCCAGGTACCATGTGGCAGTGGCAGAATCATAGACGCCGATCTTGGTGGTACCGCTGCCGTTCCAATCTCCGGTTACGGGTTTGACACCTGCAAAACCGAAGACGTAGGACTTGTCGGTCGACGTGCCGCTCCACTGTCCATCACCGTTGTAATCCAGATACCATCTGGCGGTAGCAGGGTCGTAGATGCCGATCTTGGCAGGACCGCTACCGTTCCAATCTCCGGTAACAGGAATGGCTCCTGAAATACCGAACCAGTATGATTTGTCGGTCGGCGTGCCGGTCCACTGTCCATCGCCGTTGTAGTCCAGATACCAAATAGTCGTAGCGGGGTCATAGACGCCTATCTTGGTGCTGCCACTCCCGTTCCAATCTCCAGTTACGGGAATGCTACCGGGAATACCGAACCAGTATGATTTGTCGGTCGCGCCATTCCACTGCCCATCGCCGTTGTAATCCAGATACCAGGTGGTCGTAGCAGGATCATAGACGCCGAACTTGGTGGTCCCGGAACCGTTCCAGTCACCGACAACGGGGATTGCTCCGGCAATACCAAGGCCGAAAATGCCGAGGACATCTGCAGGGGTGCCGTCCCACACCCCGCTCCGGTTCGTATCGAGATACCAGTACCCCTCACTAAAGACACCTATCTTGGCAGGTTGTGCAAGTGTACGGACTAATGTCGGGGAACGACGCTGTGTGGTCGTTCCGTCACCGACTTGGCCATAATAGTTATCCCCCCAGGCCCAGGCCGTCCCGTCGCTTTTCAGGGCAACGGTATGAAAATCTCCCGCAACAACGGCGATTACCCCATCAAGACCCGTCACGCGGGTCGGAGCATCACTTTCTGCAGTCGTCCCGTTGCCGAGCTGGCCAGAACTGTTATCTCCCCAGCTCCAGACCGACCCGTCGTTTTTCAGGGCTACCGTATGGACTCCCCCCGCCACAACTTTGATGACATCGGCAATGCCCGTTACCTGGACCGGAGTATGGCTCTCCGTGGTCGTTCCGTCACCGAGCTGGCCATAATAGTTGTCCCCCCAGGCCCAGACCGTCCCGTCGTTTCTCTGAGCAACCGTATGAGACCATCCCGCTTCAATGGCAGTCACCCCGGCTAGGCCCGTCACCTGGACCGGGGCGTGGCGTTCAAGGGTCTTTCCATCGCCAAGCTGTCCGTAAGAGTTGATACCCCAGGCCCAGACCGTCCCGTCGTTTCTCAGGGCAACCGTATAGCAATATCCCGCGGCAATGGCGATAATCCCAGCAAGACCCGTCACCTGGACTGGAGTATGGCGCTCCGTGACCGTGCGGTCGCCGAGTTGGCCGTAATAATTGTCACCCCAGGCCCAGACCGTTCCGTCGTTTCTCAGGGCGATGGTATGCGCATCCCCTCCGGCTATGGCCGTCACCCCGGCAAGGCCCGTCACCTGGACCGGTGATTGGCGCTCCGTAGTCGTACCGTCACCGAGTTGGCCACAGTAGTTGTCCCCCCAGCTCCAGACCGTCCCGTCGTTTCTCAGGGCAACGGTATGATAATCCCCTGCAGCAATTGCGGTTATCCCGGCAAGGCCCGTCACCTGGACCGGAGTATGGCGCTCCGTGACCGTGCCGTCGCCGAGCTGGCCAAAATAGTTATCCCCCCATGCCCAGACCGTCCCGTTGTTTTTCAGGACAACCGTGTGGGCGGAGCCGGCGGCCATTGCCTGAATATCGCCGGATGCGGCAGCCGAACTCACGGCTGCCACCAGGAGAATAAACGCAGAAAGAATCGCTCTCACCAATGCCTCCGTATATGTCACCCTCTTCGACCTGGAAGCGGAGTGTGTCGAACGGCGACCACACCATGGCGTATTTTCAGCTGTTGGTCTCAGGCGGTTGCTGTTCGGTTCCCTTGGGGTCGGCAGCCTTTTCGATGGAGATGAGTTCCACCTCGAAGATCAGGGTGCTGTTGGGTGGAATGCGGCCGAATTGCCGCTTACCGTAGGCAAGCTCAGCGGGGACAACGAGTTGCCACTTCGCACCCGTTTTCATGAGCTGGAGCGCTTCGGTCCACCCCTTGATGACGTCATCGACCCTGACTATCGCCGGCCCGCTCGGGCCGAAAGAAGTATCGAATTCGGTGCCGTTTACCAGCGTTCCACGGTAGTTGACCTTTACCCGGTCCGACAATTGCGGGCGGGGACCCTCCCCCTCTTTCAGCACCGTATACTGCAGACCGCTGGGGAGGGTAATGACGCCTGCTTTCGACTTGTTGGCGGCCAGAAACTTCGCTCCTTCCTCTATGTTTTTCGCGGACTGACCATTAATGCGCAGGTTGTAGCGGATCAGCACCTCCTTGCGCAGCTGCTTCAGGTTGTCCCGCATGTCATCGATTTTCATCGCAGGCGCCTTACCTTCGAGCGCCTCACGGATGGCGGCAATCAGCAGGTTCACATCCAGATCCACTTCCTGTGTCCTGAGGTTGTTGCCGAAATCATAACCGAGGCTGTAGCTGTCCTTTGCCTTCTTGTTGTCCAAGGGAGATATTTCTTCCGCCCGGCAGATAGAAATCGTTAACACCAACATCGCCAGAAACGTACTCAGTCTTATCATCTGCATTCTCCGTCAGGATTTTGATGTGAATCACTATCAGCCGGTAAAAAGAGGGCCGCTTGGTGCGGCCCTCTTCCTTGAGGCAGTCGGAAATTACTTAGTGACCTTGTATGGCCGCATCATATCCTGGTCCTCGTGATCCACGATGTGGCAGTGCCAGACATAACCGGGACCTGCGGTAGGATCGAAGGGATATAGGTTTTGTCCCGTCGTCGAGGTGGAGGTCGCCGGAACGGAAGTGGGCGTAAACCTGATCAGGAATCGCAGAACCTGGCCCGGATACGCCTTTGCCGTGTCTTTCCAGCCGGATTCTTCCGGAGCCGGCGGTGTAGCAGCCCCAACCAGGTAAGGACTTACTGCAGGATTGCCACCCAGGGCGCCGTCGGCGTTGGGGATTTCGTACCGAAGCGGCGGACCGTAGCCGGGGCAGAACTGACCGGCCGTGCAGCCGTTGAACAGCGGAGCCATCGTCGAGTCGGTGCCAAATGCCGCGTTCCAGGCGCCCAGGTACCCACCCGGTATCTGGGACCCCATGGTTCCGTCAATGTCGTACGCTTGACGGTTCAGGATCTGGAACTGTGCCAGATGGGTATGCATGGGATGCGCATCCATCGTCAGGTTGATGATCTCCCACTCCTCGATGGACCCTTGCTGCGGCAGTTCGGTGACGCCACCCGTGATGGGGTCTTCCCCGAAGACGCTCTTATCGATGCCGGGGGACATGGTACCCATGAACTGGGTATTGTTGACGAACACCATGAGCGGTCCGCCGGGGCCTTCGAACTCCTTCAGGATGAGCTGTCTCTTCTTGTCGATTTTGACGTTACCGGCCACATTCCCCTTGCCGTCAGTCAGCCTGACCATCGGTATCGGCCGGCGGCAGTCGATTCGCGGATCGCAACTATGGTCCTTGGAAGAGAGAGGCTTGTCGACCACGATCTGCATGATGCTCGCCATCTGCGGTTGGTCGGCGGGGCAGATATGGGTAACAGGATCGCAGGCCGGGTTCAGGGGATCGACATACGGCACAGGGGAAAGCCCGGACGGGAACGGGACCGGCGCATCGTTGGTGACCGTGATTGTCTGACCAGCCAGTCTCGTGAAGTCGACGATCACGTCGGCGCGCTCGCCGGGAGCGAGGAATATCGTGCCGTTCGAGGGGCTGACCGGTTTGTTGAAATAGCTGTCGTCAGCACCTGCCACGTATACCGTAGCGGGACCGAACTTGAGGTTGTACATGCGGGCGTTGGAGCCGTCCAGGAGATGGAAACGGTAACGCCGCGGTTCCACACTGAGCTTCGGCCAGGGGGCGCCGTTCACGATGGCCACATCACCGGCGAATTCCGGGATCCAGAACGGGTGGTTCAATGGATTGGGAGGGCCGCCGTTCAGGCAGGGATCGCCCGGCTGACCGGTACCGCACAAGGTAGCGTTACCGTTGCCTTCAGGGAAGCCGTCGGGGAAGAACAGCTGGGCTTTGGTGTCGAACTGCCGGTCCTGGATGGCCATCTCGATTTCAAAGGGGCCGTCCGGCAGCCGCATGGGCTCGTTCGACGGGTCGTGCAGGAAGTAGAACGCCGCCATGCCGCTGTAGACGTTAGTCCGGGTCTGCCCCATGACATGATCGTGGAACCAGAGTGTACCTGGCTCCTGGGCATTGTCATAGGTGAAGACGGCTGTGCCGGTCCCGGCATTGAATTGGGTATAGTAGTTGGACCCCTTATGACCATCCGGGGTGAACCATTGCAGTGGGCCGCCATCTACAAACGACGAGCTCTCTCCGCCATGCAGGTGGGCAACGGCCGGGGGGGAACCCTGGTACGGTGTGTTGCAGTAAGGGTTCAGATTGGCATTAGTGGTAAAGACGTTGTTCGGGTCCTGCGGGAAGTTCGTGCAGCCGTTCAACGCCGCTTCGCCGAGCGGGTCGGCCCAGTCGATGGTCTGGTCGACCGTCACCAACCCCTGGACAAGGCCGGTGGTGTCGGCACCGTTAATGGTAACCGGCTCGCCGAATTTGGGAAGCACGTTCTTGAAGGTAAGAGTCGTCGGGGTTCTGCGCTTCGCTTCCACCGTTACCGCCGGCCAGTTGGCGGGAGCGAGCGTCTTGCCGGTATGGGTGTCAGATATTCCGTAGGCCCAGACCCGGGTCGGCTGGATAGTGAGATCTGCGGGAGCCGGGCAGTTGAGAAACGCAGCGGCGAACGGGTCATAGTATTGCGCATTGTAGAGAGACGTGTCGGTCGGCAGTACCGCCTGCGCGGTCTCTTCCATGGTGACCGTTATGTCCTTGTGTTTCAAGGCATCCACCCGTGGGATGGGGCCAGCCGGGCCGAATACCGGCAGGTTTACGGCAAACTGCGGGATGCACCCCCCCGGCAGGGCGGTCTGTGGCACCAGGGTGCTGGCGCCGGCAGTTCCGACAATTCCGGCGGCGAGTAGCGCCAGAAGACCGGATACAGATAACCACTTAGTTTGTTTGCGCATAGTTTGTGTTCTCCTTTCGAAAAAGTTCACTCCACTGTGGCGAGTATGGCCGGCGGTTTCCCTCACCAGGCAGAGTTGCCTGGTGAAAAGCCTTTATATTTTTTGTACTTACGATCAACTTTACTCGAATCTACACGTTCGTCTATTCAGTGAATATCTGTTAATTCGCTAAGTGATTTCTATACATTTGCCTAGGAAAATGAAGGTGTGAAATACAGAGTTTGGCCTACAGATGGCAGTAAAGCAGTTGTCACGCCCATGTAGCCCTGTTTCCCCCTCATCGTCGCTGGAAATAATAATAAATATTGATAAAACGTCAGTTAATAGTTCGATTTTTAAAGGTTATTTCTGCAAGAAGTGTAAAAGGTATTGAACCAATGACAAGGGGAATTATTGCTTTATGTTAGTGAAAACTTGCTTTTTAATTAAGTTCGCAACCAGCTTTTGATAAAATTTAAAAAAACATAAATACTATACTTATTAATAACTATATTAATATAGCAGGCACAAACAACTGTTTGTGCTGTTATAAGATTAATATTTGTACAATAATAATTTTATTATTTGCAATTTGTGACAGTATGTTTGTGCATTTTAAGGTATAATAGCAACCACATAAATATAAGTTAGCAATATTAGCAAAATTAATAGCAATAACCTCCTAGCAAATCCTTTAATTACGACTATATTTGGAACAACATCACAACCACCAATCATGGAGGTTCAGTTAATAGATACGTACATAGTGAATGTTAAACCAGCCACCTGCTCGCACCAGTGCAGTCGCTCGACAAGAATGCCTTGCCGGCTCCCTTTCCTGATTACCTGACAATCCTCACACTTTCCCCTGCGGTACTTATTCTTCTGCTGTCGGCACCATGAGAGCATGACGTTACGACCAGTTCTCTGTGCAACCGTCGCACTACAAAAGGAGGTGAGTCCAGTGGGTCACACAATCGGCATCAATTGAGCTCGTTACGATCGCAACCGTCAAAAGGAGAAATAATCATGAAAAAAGCATCTTTGGTATTCTGTTGCATCCTGGCGCTGGCCGCCTGGATGTCGTGGGTGCCTAACGCAAATGCATTTTCGGGTTTCTACACTACCAACTGTGCCGGCTGTCATGGCGCGACTGCCACCTGCAATGGCTGCCACGCCCACGGCGTTCACACGGACAGCACAAAAAGCGACATAAATGTCGCGGGCACGACCGACAAACAGACTTATGCGCCCGGCGAAACGGTGAGCGTCAACATTACCGGCGGCTACCGGACAGGATGGATTCGCGCGATCCTTTATGACCAGAACATGGTTGAACTGGCAAGAAGTACCGGCCCGGCCGGTATTGGTGGCGGCCCCGGTTACCCGATCACCCTGACAGCACCGGCACCTGCGGCTGCGGGAACGTACACCTGGAATGTCGCCTGGTACGGCAACCAGTTCGACGCCAGCGGCGCCTTCTTCGGCCCGCGCTGGACACCCGATCCGAACAACCCAGAACACGGCCAGGAAATCGTCAGTACCAACTCCTTTACGGTCGCGGTAACCCCGGTACCGACGCCGAGTATCGCTCTTAATCCGGCATCGCTGAATTTCGGCTCCATCCTCACCGGCGGGTCCGCAACCCTGACAACCCTGGTGCAAAACACGGGCACCGCAGATCTCAGCATAACCGCCATCGCCCTCTGCACCGGGACCAGCACGGAGTTTACCTGGTCGCCACCGGCGCCGTTCACGGTCACCCCGGGAAGCAGCCAGACCCTGTCGGTAGCCTACGCGCCAGTGGATACGGGGACCGATACCGGCTGCCTGAACATCACCAGCAACGACCCGGTCACCAACCCGGCCGTTTTGAATCTGACAGGGAGCGGCGTCACCACTCCACCACTTACCGAGTTCGACTTCGACATCCAGAAGTTTATGGCAACAAAAGAGATCAAACTGAAGGAAAAGGGTAAGGCGAACTCGGTCAATTTCCACCTCTTGCTCTTCAACGAGGGGACCGGGCCTGGAACTTCCACGGCAACCCTGGTCGGCATGCAGAACGGCAACCAGGTCTACAGCGAGACCATCAACGTCTCCGTGCCGCCGGCCGAAACGGTCATGTTCAAATTCCCGCCGTTCAGACCTACCGTATTGGGGGATATAACCTGGACTGTCACCGTTGTTGACAATGATGCGGACGTCGACCAGGCAACGGCGGTAACTACTGTGCGGCAATGATCGACTGCGCTTCGTAGGGAAGGACCGAGGGGAGGGGTTTAGCCCTCCCCTCTTTTTAGTGGGTGAGAAGAGATCAGTAGAGGCGGGAACGCCGGTATGCCGATGGGGAGACGCCGATAATGCTCTTGAACTGCCGGGTGAATTCGCTCTGGTCGTTGAATCCGAGATTATAGGCCACGGTCGAAATCGTGACATCGGCCTGCAGCAGCAGGGCTTCCGCCTTCCTGATCTTGACCATGTTCACAAATCGCATCGGGCTTACCCCGATATAATGCTTGAAGTTACGACAGAAGTGAAATTTGCTGAGATGGGCTGCCCGAGCCAGGTCATCGAGATAAAGAGTACCGTTGAAATTGTCATGGATATGCATGACCGCACGGCTGATTGCAGAGGGAAGGTTGGGAGGGAGGTTGCCCGGCATCCCGGTGAAATCTGGAGCGAACTCTTTCAGGGAACCCCTGCTTTCCCGCCCTCCCCTGCGAAGAAAAAGGATACGCTCAACCGTCTGTTGGAGTTCGAGCAGATCGACCGGTTTGCGGAAATACTCCCGGGCTCCCCCCTTGAATGCCTTGAGGACAGTTTCCTCGGAACTGGCATCGGTCAGGAAGATAACCGGCAGGTCGTTACGCAGAGTTTTGAGTTCTTGGAGAATGGTTATCCCGCCATTGGCGTCAGCGCCGCAGTCCAGGATGACGATGTCGGGTTCGTTGGGCTCCATGGCGGCGATGAGCTCAGATCCGCCCGCATGCAAATGCACGATGCGCGCGTTATCGATCGTCAGAGGGCTCAACAGGTCGGCGTACTTACGGTCGGAAACAATAACTATGGATTGGGTATGTGACATACCTCCACCTGCCGTATAGAGCTATTAGAGCAACTTGTTTTCTATGACGAACCGGGTGAGTTCCGCGTTGTTTTTCATGTTCAGCTTGCGAAGAATGTGGGCACGGTAGGTACTGACGGTCTTGACGCTCAGTGACAGTTCGACGGCGATCTTGCCGACCGGCTTGCCGGAAGCGATCAGGCTCATCACTTGGTATTCCCGGTTGGAGAGACTGTGGATAAGATCTTGCTGATTGTTCTCGCTGAGTCCGTTGACGAGCGATTCCGCCAGGGCGGAACTCACGTATTTTTTCCCCAGCGAAATTTTCTGCAGCGCATCGATGAGGTCGTGGGAGGGACTACCCTTGGTCAGGTAGCCGGATGCTCCCGATTTGTAGGCGCGGAGCGCATACTGCTCCTCGGGGTGCATGCTCATGACGAGGACCGGTAGTTTTGGCTTTATGTTTTTCATCTCCACAAGGACATCGAGCCCGTTCCTGCCGGGCATGGAAATATCGAGGATCACCAGGTCGTACTCGTTGCTCTGTATCTTGTTCAGAAGCTCCTGGCCATTGATCGCCTCGTCGACAACGGTCATGTCGACTGTGGAGCCGATAACCTGCTTGAGTCCTTCCCTGAAGATGGCGTGATCATCTGCCACAAGTATCCTGGTGGGCATGCAGTTACTCCTTCCCTGGTAACGGAATTCTTGCAAACACTGCGGTCCCCCGTTGCGGAGAGCCGCAGACTCTCAACTTTCCTCCGTACGCCTCGGCGCGCTCCCGCATCCCGGCGACGCCAAAGGACTGCACGTCTTTCTTCTCCCTTTCGGTAATTCCTCGACCATCGTCGCGTACCGTCAGCGTCAGACACCCCTTCCGTTCCACCAGGTTCACCTGGACACTGGTGGCACCCGAGTGGCGAATGACGTTGCTCAACGCTTCCTGGAATATCCGGTAGACCGCCGTAGACACGTCGCGGTCCAGCTTCTTCTCTGCGAGGAGAACGATGGATTTGCAGGGAATCCCGCTCCTCTTCTGGAATTCTTTGGCCTGCCACTCAATGGCATCGGCAAGCCCCAGTATATCGAGCATTACCGGTCGCAGTTCCGAGGAGATCCGCTGGACGGTCATGATGGAGGCGGTGATCAGGTTTTCCATCGCTTTAGTCCTGGCGACAAGCTGTGCGTGGTCACGGTATTCCTGTGCCATGAGCGACACGTTCAACTGGAGGGCCGCCAGCATCTGGCCCAGTTCGTCGTGGATTTCCCGGGCAACCGCCGTTCGCTCTTCCTCCCGGACGGACATGAGATGGGACGCGAGTTTCCGCTGTTGACTCAGGGAAACGTTCAGTGTCTCCTCCCATTGTTTATGCCTGAAGATCTCCTGGTGATGCTCCCGGTTTGCACGGGCCAACTCTCCGGACAACTCCTGCAGACGCTGCTTCTGATTGCCCATTTCTGACAATTTCCGGTCGGTGATGTCGATCATTGCGATGCGACACTCGTCCTCAACCGCATGACAAACCCCCTCGAAAAGGATAATAGACCGATTCCCCTCTCGCGAGCGTTCAACTTCGCAGGTAGCTTTCTGCCCCCCCGTGAGCATGTTCCCGAGAAATTCCGTGAAGATCGAACGTGCGGAATCCGGGATAAAATGTTCTAACCGTCGGCCAATCAGGTCGGATCGTCCGCCCCCCAGAATTTGGGCACCAACATGATTGACGGTGCGAATCATTCCGTTTCGCCCCATGATAACGCCGCCAACCGGTGCATTATCGAACAGGTCACTGTATTTTTGCAGGACCTTCTCTGTTTCGTTCATGGCCTGGAGAAGCTCGGCATTTCGCATCTCCAGTTCGATCCTCTGCGCTTCAAGTTCATGCAACTGCATCTGGGTCTCGTCCTCTGTCCGAGGAGAAGACAGTGCCGGCAGGGGGAGGACAGGGCGCTTTCCCTTCGGGAACTTCATTTCGGTGCCGGTGGTTGACACGTCTCTCTCACTGTCCGTAACCAATGTTCACCTCGCATACCTGCTGCGCACACACATGCACAACGTCTAAGTATACCGGATGGCAGCCCGTTTGTCCCCTGACAATGCTGTATCGTCCGCCCGGTGTCTTCATAAGGGCAGGCAAAGGAGCTCTCCGTCTTGTCGTTCCCGCAATGGTTTTCGCGGGAATCTGGTTTGTATGCAAATCTTTCCTTAGGGATAATAACAGGCTGTTTCCGGGGACGATATGTGCAGGTGTCCGTTTTTTTACTAGGATAGTCTGCCAGTGCCTCATAGGTACTAATGCTGATTATGCTACGAGTTTGTCCTATCAATCACGCTATATGCTCTACCCTTGCATCCGACGACGCAATCTTTATACTAGACAGTAGGACAAACTAGGTATTCTGCAGCTCACAAATACCTATGAGGCTGTATCTTGAACACTTATGAAAAATACGGATAACCGCCGAATTTACGAACGATGGTTTTCGCGTATAGTTACTACAATTACAAAATATAAACAGGTGCTGTTCCCCCCTGTTTCCTGTACCAAACAACTTTTCCCACGTTTACACGAGCAAGCTCCGACGGGTTCTGGGAGGAATTCCGCAATGAAATTCGTCATCCCCTGCCTCGCTTCATTTCTGCTCACTGCCATCATCACGCCGCGTGTCATCCGTTGCGCAACGGCTTGCAGGTGCCTGGATGTACCTGGAGAGCGGCGACTGCATGACAAGACAACTCCCCGGTGGGGAGGGGTGGCTTTTTTTGCCGGTGTGCTCCCCTTTCTATTCATCGAAAACGGGAGCAACACCCTGACGCCATTCATTGTCGCGTCGTTCCTTCTGATCGCCATGGGAATAATGGATGACCTCATCTCACTTGGCTGGAAAATGAAATTTGCCGTTATGGCGGTAGCCGCCACGATAGTCATATTCGGCGGAGATATCACCATTCACCACATTGGCTTCTACGGATCACTGGGGCGGGTGGACCTCGGGTTGCTCAGCATTCCCTTCACCTATGTCAGCATCATTGGCATCACCAACGCGATTAATCTCCTCGACGGTCTCGACGGACTTGCCGGTGGCGTTTCGCTCCTGGGTTTCCTGTTCTTGGGGATTGCCGCTCTCCTTGCAGGCAACGTCATGGTCGCAGTCATCTGCTTCGCCTTTGTGGGAGCCTTGAGTGCCTTTCTCCTGTACAACTTCCCCCGGGCCAGAATCTTCATGGGGGACACGGGGAGTCTTTTCCTCGGCTTCTCTCTTTCCTTCGTGGCCGTGCGACTGACACAGGATGCGACCTCATCGGTGGATTCGATGTTCCCGGTGCTGGTGCTCCTCCTTCCCATATTCGATACGCTCCGGGTGCTGCTGGTGCGGCTCCTGAATGGAAAAAATCCGTTCCAGGCGGACAATCTTCACCTGCATTACCTGATGGTGCGCAACAACATTTCATCGATGAACGTGACGCTCCTGTTCTGGTCGGTTACGGCGGCATTCGGCTGTATTGCGCTTTTCCTGACAAACCGGACATCGGCGTCGTATCTATCCGTCGTGCTGTACACCTCGTCATTCCTGTGCCTGTTCGCTTCAAGCCTAACACAGCGAGTCGCGGTACGAGAAGGCGGTCCAGATCTACCACTTCCGGCCAGCACGGGAACGGATGCGGTTGGATTTGCCCGCTATGGCACAGCCAGACCTGATTTTGCCCGCAAAGGAGTGACAATGCCCCTGAAATGGATGGTAGTTCTTGGCGTCGTGCTGCTGGCCGCGCAAGTATTGGCCGAGGAGCCGACGGTTCTCAAGACTGTGCAAGACAAGGTGAATTACAGTATCGGGGTCAATGTGGTGAGGAACTTCAAACAGCAGGGAACCGAGATCGATCTGGACATCTTGACTCAAGGCATGAAAGATGCGCTCGCTGGCGGCAAGCTCCTTATGACCGAAGAAGAACTTCGCAAAACAATGGCCGCCGTTCAGACCGAGGTGATACGAAAACAGAAGGTGGCCCCGATAGTGGCGGCTAAGGAGGGGCAGGCGTTCCTGGCGGAAAACAAAACGAAGGAAGGGGTGGTGACACTGCCGAGCGGTCTGCAGTATAAGGTACTCAAGGCAGGTTCTGGCAAGATGCCCACGGATGGTGACTTCGTTCTGTGCAACTACCGCGGTACCCTTCTGAATGGTGCTGAATTCGATCGATCCTATCCCGAACGACCGGTAACCTTTAGCGTCCGGGAAGGGGGCGGCATCCCCGGTTTGAGTGAAGCGTTAAAACTTATGCCGGTGGGCTCCATGTGGCAGCTCTACATCCCTCCCCGACTTGGGTACGGGGAACGGGGACGGACCAGCCTCATCGGGTCGCCTGTCGGTCCGAATGAAACGATCGTCGTCGAGGTGGAACTCCTCGCCATCAAGTGAATGTCAACGGGATTGTAGGTTGCTCGCTACACTTGCACACTGAAAGGAGAAAAGAACATGGGAAAATTAATGGCATTGGCAACCGGGACAGTTCTCTCGGTTCTGCTGGTTGCAACGGTAAATGCAGGACCGAACCACGCTTCCGGGACCCCGCAGAAGAAACTGATCGAGCAGGACAAACGGAGCACCAACCAGGCGCCGAAGAAGACCGTATTGTCCAAACGCAATCAGGCAAAGATCGAAGTTGAAGAAATGAAGAAAATCAGACAACAGGCGCAGACCGACGGTACGAACTAGGGAAACGGAACATGCACACGCAATTCAAAGGAGGATTCATGGACAGACAACGATTTTCAATCATTATGAGCCTGGTACTGGCGCTAGCTGCCCTTTCCTTGGGGGTTATGCCGGTCCAGGCGGGACCGGGGACCAGGGCGACGCCGCCGCCGCCCGACTACCCGGCATCCGCGACGCCCAGCGGAGGTACATTCTACGCCAACAGCCCGGCAGGTAACTGGAAGTACGTCAACGCTCTCGGCAACTACAGCAGCGCTTCCAGCAATTCCGGCACACCACTCAGGAAGTTCGTTGACGCGCTGCCAGGTCTGGGGGCCGGTGCACGACCAGCCGGCACCGCCCTGGGTGCAAACAACTTGGGGCAGTACATCCCCATTGCAACGCCGGACACCGCTTTGTATTCTGGGTCCGATTATTACGAGATTGGACTGAAGGACTACCGGGCACGGATGCACTCGGACCTCCCCCTCACAACTGATACATTGGGAACCGGCACCAAGCTCAGGGGGTATTACCAGAAAAATGGTACGGACCATTCATCGCATTACCTGGGACCTCTGATCCTTGCCACGAAGAACAAGCCGGTACGTATCAAGTTCTTCAACGAACTTGGCGCTAACGGTGCGGGCGACCTCTTCATACCGGTGGACACCACGTACATGGGGGCAGGGATGGGCCCCGACGGGACGAATGCCTACACGCAGAACCGGGCAGATCTCCATCTTCATGGTGGGCACACTCCGTGGATCAGCGACGGGACTCCTCACCAGTGGATTACACCAGCAGGAGAAACGTCTACTACCTACCTCAAAGGTGACAGTCTGCATAACGTTCCCGACATGGACGGTGGGATCGAGCCGGCCGGTGTATCAACGTATTACTACACCAACAACCAGAGCGGCAGGCTGATGTTCTACCACGACCATTCCTATGGGATCACGCGCCTCAATGTCTATGCCGGCGAGGCAGCAGGTTATGTTATCGTAGATCCGACGGAAGAAGCCTCGCTGAAGACTGCCGGTGTGCCGGGAACTATCAGCAACCCGGCCACTTTGACTGACCCGGCAAATGATCTTGCTCACCTCATCCCCCTGATCATCCAGGACAAGACCTTCGTCCCCCAGGACGTGGCCGTCCAGGATGCGAAGTGGACCAACCCCAAATGGGGCGTGTATGGCGATCTCTGGTTCCCCCATGTGTACGAGACCAACCAGTGGCCGACCAACCCGGACCTGACTGGCGCGAACAATTATGGCCGGTGGGATTACGGCCCCTGGTTCTGGCCGGTGTTCCCCGTCCAGTTCCCCGGACTGCCGACATTTAACGTGTCCGGCGTGCCTGAAAGTTTCATGGACACGGCTGTCGTCAACGGCACGGCCTATCCGTATCTCGACGTGCAACCGCAGGCATATCGTTTGCGGATCCTGAACGCAGCCAACGACCGGATGTTCAACCTGTCGTTATTTACCGCCGACCCTACCCTTACCCCGTTTGATCCCGTGACCGGCCTGCCGAATCCCGGGTATCAAAAGGAAGTCAAGATGGTTCCGGCAGTCCCTCGACCGGCCTGCAGTGCAACCGTCACGACAAACTGCACCTGCACCGGAGCCCCCGGAACACCGGTTGGCTGTTTCCCTCCAACCTGGCCCACGGATTCAAGGGCTGGAGGTGTGCCCGATCCAGCGACGGCTGGCCCGTCGATGATCCAGATAGGCACCGAAGGCGGTCTTTTGCCGGCGCCTGCCGTGATCGATCCCCAGCCGGTCAACTATGAATATAATCGCAGGAACATCGTGGTACTGAATGTGCTGGACAAGGCGCTCTTCCTGGGTCCGGCTGAGCGGGCCGACGTCATCGTCGACTTCTCCGCCTATGCCGGCAAGACCGTCATCCTGTACAACGACGCCCCCGCGCCGGTGCCGGCGTTCGACCCGCGCATCGACTACTACACGGGCAGCCCGGACAATACCTGGATGGGTGGCGCACCTTCGACAAAGGCCGGCTACGGCCCCAATACCCGTACCATCATGCAGTTCCGGGTAGCGGCAGCTACTCCGGTGCCCTTCAATTCGGCACCGTTAACCGCGGCGCTACCGACGATCTATGCGGCGTCGCAGCCCGCGCCGGTGGTTCCGCAGACGGGTTACCCCGGGGCGTATCACGCAGCTACTGACACGTATTCAACAATCTCGGCCACTTCCCTGACCTTCACTCCGGTCGGCGCAACCGCACCGGTAACGATGCCGATGCAGCCGAAGGCCATTCAGGAACTCTTCACCCCGGATTATGGACGGATGAATGCCACACTGGGGGTTGAACTGCCATTTACCAGTGCCCTGATCCAGACGACGATCCCCCTGGGGTACATAGACCCTCCTACCGAGCACCTCGCCAATGGCAAGCCCCAGCTTTGGAAAATCACCCATAACGGCGTGGACACCCATGCCATCCACTTCCACCTGACCGATGTACAGATAATCAACCGGGTCGGCTGGGACGGTGCCATAAGACCCCCCGATGCCAACGAACTGGGGTGGAAAGACACCGTCAGGATGCATCCGCTGGAAGACATCGTAGTTGCCTTGAGACCGAAGACAGCGCCGGTACCCTTCCCGCTTCCTGACAGCGTCCGACCGCTTGACGTGACCATGCCGCTGGGTACCACAACGCAATTCACCGGCGTTGACCCCTTGACTGGTACCCCGATGACTGTCACCAACCAAATTGCCAGCTTCGGACACGAGTATGTTTGGCACTGCCACCTCCTGGGCCATGAAGAGAACGACATGATGCGGCCGGTTGTCTTCAAGCCCAATGACCGTGTTGGCGTATTCCTTAACGGTCAGTGGTATCTCGATGCAACGGGCAATAGCACATGGGATCCAGCTATTGACAAGTTCTATACTTTCGGCACAACTGGTGACATTCCGGTAAGCGGTGACTGGAATGGCAGCGGTAGCACCAAGATCGGCGTGTACAATAACGGTACCTGGATACTCGACATGGCCGGAAACGGCACCTTGGGTACCAGTAACACAACCTACAGTTTCGGTGTCGGTATCGCAGGTGCCATACCGGTCACCGGAGACTGGACCGGGAACGGAACCACGAAGATCGGCGTGTATGGCAACGGACTGTGGTATCTTGACCTGAACGGCAACGGAGTATGGGACGGAACGCCAACAGACGGCATCTACGCTTTTGGCACCGGTCTCACGGGAGTCGTACCGGTGACTGGCGACTGGACAGGAACGGGAACCACGAAGATTGGCCTATATGCCAACGGGACCTGGTATCTTGACTTGAACGGCAACGGAGCATGGGACGGAACGCCAACTGACGGTGCCTATACTTTTGGCGCCGGTCTCACGGGAGCCGTACCGGTGACTGGTGACTGGACAGGAACGGGAACCACGAAGATCGGCATGTTTGCCAATCAAACCTGGTATCTCGACTTGAACGGCAACGGAGTATGGAACGGCACGCCTACCGATGGCAGCTATACATTCGGAGCTGGTTTGGCCGGAGCTGCACCGATCATCGGCAAATGGTAGCATCTGGTTGTATGCAGTAAACGTGAAAAGGGTGCGTCTCCAGCGGGACGCACCCTTTTCACAATCATGCCGCCAGACCCTGACAAACACAACTATCAAAGGAGTGAAAACATGCACAGACTCATCGTTACCGTCCTGATAGCCCTGCTCTCTTCTCCCGCTTTTGCCGGGGAACCGCCTAAGATGGACGTGGAGAAAACCCTCTATGCCGTCGGTCTGACCGTAGCCCGTCAGTTGGCGGTATTCAACCTCACTCCTGCCGAGCTGGAGGTCGTGAAACGAGGTGTAACCGACGGCGTCACGGGCACGAAACCCGAAGTTGAACTCAGTGCCTACAGCGAAAAGGTTCAGGAACTGGCCCGTACACGCATCAAGGCCCAGGCGGAGAAAATGGCCCCGCTGAACAAGGAATTCCTAGAGAAAGCCGCCAAGGAAAAGGGCGCGGTGAAAACCGATTCCGGGCTGATCTACCTTTCGCTTGCCGAGGGGAGCGGAACATCGCCAGGACCGACCGACACGGTAAAGGTTAACTACCGTGGCATGCTCCCGGATGGGAAAGAGTTCGATAGTTCCTATAAGCGTGGCACCCCGACGGAGTTCAGGTTGGACGGCGTAATTGCCTGCTGGAAGGAAGGGCTGCAGAAAATGAAACCGGGCGGTAAAGCCAAGCTGGTATGCCCGGCAACGCTCGCCTATGGTGAAACCGGTGTGGGCAGCGTCATCCCGCCGGGATCTCCCTTGGCATTCGATGTGGAGCTTCTTGAGGTTAAGAAATAGTTATAGGACAAAGCCCTTCTTGTTTATGGGAAATTCCCTATAAAATAAATAGACATACACCAAATATGCAAAATTAAATGCCCAAATATACTTTGTCTATCAGTGAGTTATCGCACTTCGGCTGAATCAAGCCGCAGACCACTTTGTGTTCAGCATAATGTACAAACTGCAAGACTGTCAGGCGTTGAGGAGACACCCATGAAAACAATCATCGTGGCCGTGATGGTTTTACTGCCTCAACTGCTCTTTGCAGATACCGACTGTTGGGTTAAAGAATATCCGGATCATTACCTGGCGGTATGTACCGGAGATGAAAAACTCGAACCTGCCCCGCACCAGCCCTCGGCTACGGACCAACCGACGGCCTCTACAGAACCGGCATCTCCGCGCCAGACTGCACTACAGAATCATCCTGCGGATACAGCCAATACACCCAGATTCGGCCGCATGTCCAGATCGCGTGTCAAGGCTGCAATTATCGTTCGAAACAAGCTGTTGCAGGAGAATGGATCGACACGGGAAGGGCAATAACTGTTGATGCTTCTGACACATATAATTTGAGGAGGGACTCTGCATGATCCGCTATTATCATCGGGGATGGAACCTGAATACTCAGATCCCGTGGGAAGAGACTGACGCCAAACATGCCGACTCGTACCAGGCAGGGAAAAGCGACAGAAAAAGGTGCGTATTGCTCGGAATTTTGGGATTGATTCTGGTGCCCTGCGCAGTATCGGCCGCCGACAGGCAAGAGCTCAAGGGGGAGACAGGTAAAATCAACTACAGCGTCGGTTACCAGATTGGCGGCGACTTCAGGTCACAGGGCGTGGAGCTCGATCCCGAGGCCTTGGTGCAGGGTGTCCAGGACGCTCTCAAGCAACATGAGCCTTCGTTGTCCAAAGACGAGATGAACAACACTCTGAGAGAACTGAAAAAGAAAATAGTGGCTGCTGATCAGGCAAGCGCCCGACAAAAGACCGCGGAGTATCGTCAGGCAAGCGCGGCCTTTTTGAAGGAAAACGCCGGACGGGAGGGGGTGAAGAGCCTGCCGGACGGCGTGCAGTACAAGATAATCCGCGAGGGGAGCGGCAAAAAACCCACCCTTAAAGATGATGTCAAGGTCAATTATCGCATCTCACGGGTAGACGGCAAGGAGCTCGGCAATACGTACGACAGTGGCATCCCGAGAACCGTCTCCCTGGCCAAGGCGCTTCCGGCTCTACAGGAGGTCCTGCCACTCATGCCTGAAGGATCGAAATGGCAGATCGTCATTCCGCCCGGCACTGCTTCCGGAGCCCGTGACACCATGGATGAGCAGGGGGTCGTGATCTATGAATTGGAACTGCTTTCTGCCATACCTACCAAATGAACTACATATCTGGAGCAGAAGGGTTGACACGGTTTGTTCGCTTCATTCCGGTAAAGCTACGCCGGAATGGTGATAATTGGGTATCAAGACATCATTTTTAAAGGAGGTAGTACATGGAAGAATATCCACGATGGTACGAAAGATTCAGGGCCATTGCCGTTCTTGCCGTCATAGGCCTGAGCACCGCTTCCATCGCTTACGCCGTGCCGGTACCGGGTGGCACCGTCGACCCGACGAGCATCCCCAAGTACGTGACGCCGCTGGTTATCCCGCCGGTGATGCCCACGAGCGACGATTCACCGGCCCCTGCCGCCAATTATGATATCGCTGTCCGCCAGTTCAAACAGCAGATTCTGCCGGGGGGCATCTGGGGAAGCAGCTTCCCAAATCCATTGGGGACGGCGCCGGCGACAGTAGGCCCCTTCCCGGCGTCCACTGTCTGGAGTTACGGCCGGGCTGCGGACCCGCAACCAGATTCAACGGCGATTCCGGGAGGAGCGGCAGGGGTCGCGCCGGCCGCCAACTCGTCCTTCAACTATCCTGCCTTTACCGTGGAAAACACCTCGAACATTGCCACCTCGGTGCGCTGGATCAACGACCTGGTCGCCGATCCGGTCGCCTGTGCGGCATCTCCCAGCAAGACCATCGCGGCCTGTAATTTCCTCCCGCACCTGTTCAGTGTCGACCAGACTGTGCATTGGGCAAACCCGACCGGCATAGGCTGTACCATGCCGATGACCCCCAACATGACCGACTGCCATACCTTGAATGCCGCTCCCTACACCGGCCCGGTCCCGATGGTAACCCATGTCCACGGAGCCCATGTGTTGCCGCACAGCGACGGCTATCCCGAGGCCTGGTGGCTGCCCGGAACTCCCGGCACCAAGGGAATCCCGGCAAACTACGTCGAGCGCGGTTCTGTCTATACCCAGGCCAACAACAGCAATTCCATTCCCGGCTCGGCGTATTACAGCTATCTCAACAGCCAGCCAGCCACGACGATCTGGTATCATGACCATACCCTCGGCATGACCCGTCTGAACGTTTATGCCGGTCCGGCCGGTTTCTGGCTGATCCGGGGAGGCGCGAACGACACGGCAACTGGCGTCCTGCCCGGCCCTGCGCCAACCGCTGGACAGGATCCGAACCTGACCCCCGCAACCCGCAACGTCATCCGCGAGATTCCGATCGCTATTCAGGACCGTTCCTTCGATTGGGCTGATGCCCTGGGGAATACGCTGCCGACTTCGACGGGAGCAACCCAGGCCAAGCTTTTCTATCCGTCCACCCGAGCCTTCTTCGACGGCTTTACCGGGCCGTATATCGGCGGCACCGGTACGCCGGCCGGTCCCTCTGACATCTCCGGCATCGCCAATCCCGAAGCATTCTTCAACACCATGGTGGTCAACGGCACGACCTGGCCGCAACTCACCGTGGCCCCGACCAAATACCGTTTCCGCCTTCTGGACGGCTGCGACTCGCGGACGCTCAACCTCTCGATGTTCGTCGTGACTGCCGGTCCGGACGGCAAATGGGGTACGGCAGACGACGTCACGACCACCACTGAAGTCCCCTTCTACCAGATCGGCGGCGATCAGGGCTTCCTCCCCAAGGTTGTCAAGATCACCAAAGGTTTCACGGCAACTTATCCGGGAGGCGGAGGTGCCATTTCGGCGCCCGTGGCTGCCCCCTCAACGGAACAGGGCCTGCTATTGGGTCCGGCCGAACGAGCCGACGTAATTGTCGATTTTACCGGTCTGGCCAACGGTACTCATGTTCGCCTACTCAACACGGCGCCCGACTCCCCCTTCCAGGGTTTCCCGGCCAATCTTGCGCTCTACGTACCGGCCGACCCGCTCACCTCTGGCCAGGTGATGGACTTCATCGTGGATAGCACCGTCGTTCCGGTTTTGCCAAGCGATGGAACCACTACAGCGGTGCAGAACCTGGTCCTCCCGGCCGAAACCGCACTCGGTGCTTCGGTGCCCAAACCCCGCAAGGTGTCCCTCAATGAACTGGACTCAACCCAAGTTTGCGTAGAAGTCGACCCGCTCACCGGGGCGATCGCCGGCACACTCTTCAGCACCGTCGCCGGGGATCCCAATTTCGCGAGCAACTGTGCTCTGGCAGCGGTTGTCACGGCAGGCAACATCGCCATACCGGTTGGCCCCCGCCAACCGCTGCTGGGGACACTGTCTGCCAACAGCCTCGTCTCCTTGCCGATGACGTGGTCTGACCCGCTTACCGAGCTGCCACTACTGAACAGTACCGAAACCTGGGAAATCTACAATACCACCGCAGATGCCCATCCGGTCCATGTGCATCTGGTACGCTTCGAAGTGGTCAATCGGCAGAACCTCATCCCCGGCACCCTGGTGCCTGATCCAACTGTGGGAATGACGACCACGCCGCAGCCCAACGAAATGGGCTACAAAGACACCGTGCTCGCCCTCCCCGGCCAGGTCACTCGGATCAAGGCCCAGTTTAATATCGCGGGAACGTATGTCTGGCATTGCCACATCATCGAGCATGAAGACAACGAGATGATGCGGCCTTACCGGGTTGTTGCGCCGGCTAAAATTGGCACGTTCAAAGGTACTGACTGGTATCTGGATGTCTCTGGCAACAAGGCATGGGACGGAACCCCCACCGACAAGACCCTCTTTTTCGGTACGCCGGGCGACATCCCGGTCGCGGGAGACTGGAACGGCAGCGGTGTCACCCAGGTTGGCACCTATAACCCGGCTACTTTCACCTGGTATCTGGATATGAGCGGTGATAGCGCCTGGAGTGGCACAACAGCAGACAGGATATATTACTTCGGTGTCACCGGCTCCATACCTGTATCAGGAAACTGGAGCGGCCTCGGCAGCATAACCAGGATCGGCGTGTATGATCCCGTCACCTTCAAGTGGTATCTGGACGCTAACGGTGATGGTGTCTGGAACAATGATCCGATGAAAGATTATCTGTATACCTTCGGAGCTCCGGGCGTCATCCCGGTCACAGGGGATTGGAACGGCGACGGTAGAACCAAGGTCGGATACTACGACCCCGCCACCTTCACCTGGCACCTGGATTATGACGGCGATGGCGTCTGGAATCCGGCAATCGATAAACTGTATACCTTCGGCTTTGCCGGCGTCAAACCGGTAACCGGCGATTGGGATGGCAGCGGGAAAACAAAGATCGGTGTCTACGACCCATCCAATTCGATCTGGTATATGGATACGGACGGTAATGGCGCATGGAATCCCCCTGCGGATACCAATGCCATCTTTGGAATTACCGGGTCGACCCCGGTCACGGGTAATTGGCAATAAGGCCACGTAGCCCTGATTGAACACATTTATACAGCCCCGCTCCGCAACAGGAGCGGGGCTTTTTGTGGCAGAGGCCACACTAATGCGCCAGTTCTTCCGAAACAAACTCGATTTAATACATTCGCACACTTGGATAAGGTTGTTTTTTTAAATTCATTAAGTATACTGATACCGGATATCCTACTAGGATAAAATAACTGCTATGGGACTGGATCTACGCCTCTATGAGAAGACAACGCAAACTGGTCGTCAGAGTATTCGCCCTATTCGCCCTCACTTCGTTTTTGCACTGCATACCTTTTGCCATAGCTGGGTATGGTCCTGCGTTTCCAACTCCGTCGACATCGTCTGCCTCACAATCAAGCGGTCAGCAAAAATCGGCAGCCCCCTTGGTCGCTATTGAGCAACCACCGGCTTTACAGCATGAAAAAGGATTTGAAAACACTTCTGGTACAGAGTCCCCGGAGAAAAAAGCACCGTCTGAATTTGAGAAGTACGTCTCCGGGAAGGCTACGGCGTCTGCATCCCTTGACATCAAGCAGTTTGGTTATGAACTCTTCGAGAAGCCCCCTTCTACCTTTGCGCCGCTTCTGAATGTGCCGGTAGGGCCGGATTATGTCGTTGGCCCTGGCGACGCGATCAAGATCGATGTGTGGGGAAAGTTCGAGGGGAGTTGGAATGTCGTTGTTAACAACGACGGCAACATCAGCCTGCCGAAGGTCGGAGTGTTTGGTGTCACCGGGCTTTCCTTCCGGGAGTTGAAAGAGCTCCTGCACAAAAATTTTTCGAAATACTATACCGGCTTCGAGATGAACGTCAGCATGGGTCCTCTCAGGACCATTCATGTTTATGTTGTGGGCAATGCTCAGCGGCCGGGGGCGTACACCATATCTTCGTTCTCGACCATTATCAACGCCCTGTTCGAGGGGGGCGGGCCATCCAAGACCGGCTCTATGCGGAACATCCAGGTCAAAAGGAACGGCAAGACCGTGGTTACCTTCGATCTCTATGACTTCCTGTTACAGGGGGACAAGACCAAAGATATCCGGCTCATGCCGGAAGACGTTATCTTCATCGCGCCGGTCGGGCCACTCGTGGGAATAGCGGGAAACGTCAAGACCCCCGCGATTTACGAACTGAAAGGCGAAACCCGCCTTCTTGATCTTATCGAAATGGCCGGCGGCATCACCGGCATTGCCTTTAAAGGTCGGGTACAGGTGCAGCGAATCGAGGATCACCATGCCAGGATGATGTTCGAGGGCGACCTTATCGACATAGAAAAAAAACCTGAAAAGAACTTTATTCTCCAAGATGGTGACCTGGCAAAGATATTCGCGGTCGCCGATACCGCCAAGACCGTTACCATTACCGGTGCGGTCGCCCATCCCGGTGAATATGGCGTCGTCCCCGGCGTGACAAAAGTCAGTGACATCCTCTCCCTGACAGGTGGAATGCTTTACTATACATCCAGCCAGGCGGAGGTGACACGGGTAACGGTGACTCAGTCAGGGCCAAAGACCGAGATCTTCGTTATCGACCTTGTCAAGGCGATGCAGGGCGACCCCCAGCACGATGTGACTCTGCAGATGAACGATTACCTGCTGGTGCGTACCGTCCCCGAATGGAACCTCTACCGGACCGTGACGCTCAACGGGGAAGTCAGGTATCCCGGAACCTATACGTTCAAACAGGGCGAAACATTGTCATCAGTCATCGAGAGAGCCGGCGGTTACACCGGGCGCGCGTATTTGCGCGGTGCCATGTTTACCCGGGAAAGAGTTCGAGAACAGCAGCAACGGCAGATACAGGAGATGGTGGAACGCCTTGAGCGAGAACTGAGCGGTTCTGGAACTGCCCAGGTTGCTACTGCATCCTCCCCGGACGATGCACGCATGGTCCAACTGGAACTGGAACAAAAACGGCAGTTCATTGCACAGCTCAAGAACGTCAGAGCCAAGGGGCGGATTGCCCTGAACATCACGGAAATGGCAACGTTCCGGGGATCAGCGTACGACATCGAACTCGAACAGGGTGATATCATTACCGTCCCGTCGGATCCCAAAACCGTCCAGGTAATCGGCTCGGTCTACAACCAGAGCGCCTTTGTCTATGAGCAAAGCAAGGAATACGACTACTATGTGAATCTCGCCGGCGGTTGCACCTCGAATGCGGACAAGGGAAACACCTTTATCCTGCAGGCGAACGGGACCGCGATCAAGGCGGGAGGGAGCTTCCTCGGTTTCGGTGAACACCTGGGCTCCGGAGACACTGTCGTTGTTCCCGAGCAGATCGAACGGGTCGCCTGGATGCGCAATTTCAAAGATATAACGCAGATCCTGTACCAGATCGCCGTGACCGCCGGCGTCCTGATTGTCGTGTTTTAACAAGGAGAGCAGATGCCGGAAGAAGAAGCTGTGCAGCAGCCGAATGTCACGATCTTGGACTATCTCATTGTCCTGCTGAAATGGAAACGGCTTATCGTGTGGACCACCGTGGCAGCAGTAGTGCTGTCGGCGATCGTAAGCCTGTTGATACCCAAGATTTACAAGGCCGAAGCGAGGATATTGCCGCCCCAGCAGGCTTCTGGAGGAGCAGCGTCACAGTTGCTGAACCAGCTAGGAGGTCTCGGCGTTTCGCCAGGTCTCGTCGGGATGAAAACCACGAATGATCTCTACATCGGCCTGCTAAAGAGCAGGACTGTCCTCGACCGGATGGTTGACAGGTTTAATTTGCTTGTTGTGTACAATGTCAAATATCGTGAAGATGCTCGTCGCGAATTCTCGAAGGCCTTAAAAATCAAGGACGACAAGAAAAGTAGCATTATCGCTCTAGGAGTTGAAGATAGGGACCCTAAACGGTCCGCGGATATGACTAACGCCCTTATCGAGGAGTTGAAAGATGTAACGCAGAACATCGCGCTAACCGAAGCATCGCAACGAAGGCTTTTCTTCGAGGAGCAGCTTAAGAACGTAAAAACAGCGCTCACACGTTCCGAAGAATCTTTGAAAGGTTATCAGGAGCAGACGGGCGTAATTGAGATAAAAGAGCAGGCAAAAGCCTTAATCGATTCAATTGCCCGTTTACATGCTCAGATTGCGGCAAAAGAGGTTGAACTCAAAGTACTGAAGACCCACGCTACGCAGCGAAATCCCGATCGGCAGCAAGTAGAAGAGGAGCTTCGCGGCCTGCAAGAACAGCTTGCAAAACTGCAATCGAAAAAGGGAAGCAACTCCGACACGCTCGTGCCAACGGGTAAAATGCCTGAAGCAGGGGCCGGATCCCTACGGAAAATAAGGGATGTCAAATACAACGAAACCCTTTATGAACTCCTGGCAAAGCAGTACGAAATTGCCAAAATTGACGAGGCAAGAGATGCGGCAATAATACAGGTTCTGGATAAGGCCCTGCCTCCGGAGAAAAAGGTAAAACCGAACCGGTTGAACTTGATTGCCACTACAGCTTTCATGAGCTTCTTTTTAGCCATCCTCGCGGCTTTCTTTATGGAGTATCGTAATAAAACTATTAATGACCCCGGAAACAGAGAAAAGCTCGACCTATTAAAAAATTACGTATAGATCCGAGTATGTAGAGGCACAATAGCTCTTGCAGATTGGTAAGGCGCCTTTTTATAACCTTCCTATATTTTACAGGGTTCACACGCAAACCCATGATTTTCACTCACGCGATTAAAAATTCCGGTGTATATGCAACCATAAAATCTCTGCTTGCAGACAGACGGATCAGATCTGGACTTTTTTGGAACTTATTGACAACTATCGCGGGACGCTCTGCCGGACTCATTATTTCGATCATCATTTCAAGAGCGCTTGGCAAAGAGTCGTTTGGCGAATTCAGCATTATCCAGAGTACGATCCTGACCTTTGGTGTCTTTGCCGGTTTTGGCGCCGGTCTGACAGCGACAAAACATGTTGCCGAGACATTCCGGACCGATCCTACCCGCACGGGAAGAATTCTTGCCCTGGCAATCATTCTTGCAATTGCCTTTGGCAGCTTGATGACGGTAACACTGCTGCTCGGTTCTTCGTTGATAGCGACACATATTCTATCGGCACCGCATTTGACGACCTTCTTGCAGGTAGCCTCAATCAGCCTTGTGGCAAGCTCATTGAGTGGTGCCCAAAGCGGAGCGCTGGCCGGCTTCGAAGCGTTCCAGGGGCTGTCCAAGGTAAATATTTATTCAGGCATTGTCAGCATACTTACCGTTACAGCCGGTGTCACGCTGAACGGCATGACGGGAGCGTTGTGGGGTTACAACATAGCCGCAGTCATTTCCTGCTATCTGGGCGCACGCGCTCTGGGCGTAGTAACCAGGGACAAGGGAATCATGCCTGATTACCGTAACAGTGTGCGTGAATGGTCCGTTCTCTGGCGGTTCAGCTTGCCGACCATGCTGGCTAACACCCTGGTTACGCCAGCTGCATGGGCATGCAATGCAATGTTGGTGAATCAACCGGGCGGCTTCTCCGAGATGGCCACCTACAATATTGTTACCCAGTGGCGACAATTACTGCTCTTTTTACCCGGCATCGCGGCACAGGTCTTTCTCCCGATCATGTCATCACGCACATCGAGCGACCGGCAAGAATCCGCTAAATTGCTTTACCTGAAAACAAATATCATCATCGCGGTGCCTTTTTTAATGGGTATGACGGTTTTGAGTCCGCTCATCATGGCTCTCTATGGGAAAAGTTACATGGCCCAGTGGCCGGTGTTTGTTGTAGTACAGTTGGCAACGTTTGCACAGATCATACAGGCACCCGTTATAACATCGTGGACAGCGGACGGTCGCATGTGGACCAATCTCCTTGCAAACGGTTTCTGGGGTGTTGCCCTGGTCATTTTGAGCTGGATGTTGATCGAGCTGGGGGCGCTAGGTCTCGGGTTGGCGCTACTGATAAGCTTCCTGCTCTATTTTGTGGTAATTATGATACTAAATCGACGGAAGGCTTGAATGGCGCCAACGGCAAAGATGAGCGAGAATTGTTCCCTATGTGGACATGCTGTTCATGTAGTCACGGAATCCGCGCCTGGTTATCAGGAAGGCCCAAAATACACCATCTACGAATGCGAAGGCTGTTTCTCCTCTTTTGCATCTCCACTCGCAGTCGAAGATGCTATCTATGGACATATTTACGATAACATCCAACATGTGCCGGGTTATAACCGCTACTATCACTATGCCCATGAAGTGCTCAACCAGAAACGGGCGCTGGATTATTTGAGCCGACAGGAAGAATCCTACTGGGCGGTGGCCCGACACCTCCGGGAAAGAAGGAATGCTGAGGGGAGACTTACTATTCTTGAGGTTGGCTGCGGCATGGGGTACTTTACCTACGCTCTGTCCCAAGATGGCTTCAGCGTCACTGGGGTCGACATCTCTCCCCAGGCAGTGGCCTGGGCGCTTGAGAACTACGGCCCCTACTATGCCAACAAAACGCTGGAAGAACTAAAGGCTCAATCACAGCGGTATGATGCGATAATAATGAACCAGCTGATCGAGCACCTACCTGACGTCCATGCATTCATTTCCGAGGTCCTATCGCTTCTTACGCCGAATGGCGAGCTAATCGTTACGACTCCGAATAAATCTGCGTATCCCGATGGGACCTGGGAGACAGAACTGCCGCCCGTGCATCTCTGGTGGTTTGGCGAGGAAGCCATGAAATGTCTGGCAAAACGGCACAACTGTACTATTGCATTTGTCGACTTTGAACCGTTTTATACTACCTTTTACCGGCGGAAAATACCGGGTAGCCCCCTACTCAGCAGACAATCGATCTTCGACGCAGATGGTAAGTTATCCGTCAGTCAATGCCTACGGCCCGTCACTCCTTTACAGAGAATTATGGAACAATCAGGCTTCCTGGCTTTACTTCGCAAGATCAGGTCGGTTATGGTCACAAATGACAGATGGCTTGGTGCACAGGGGCCGATTTGCGCAGCCGTGCTGCGGCCCATAAGGTAGCGTTATGGATGCCTGCAGGGTTTGCGGCAATACGCAGAATAATCAGCGTCATGTTTTTCAGGAGAAATACTTTGGCCTGGGGGATGAGTTTGAGTACATCGAGTGCAGCGTGTGCAGGAGCCTTTCGATTGTCGACTTGCCGGATAATATGGAGCGCTATTATCCGGAAACATATTATTCCTATACAGTAAGGACTTACAACCGGCTCTACGGATACCTTAAGGGCAAGCGGGACCTCTACTACCTGGGGCAGCCTGGCATTGTCGGTTATTTCCTTTCCAGGATTCTTCCAGCGCCGCCATACATCGAATGGTTGCAAAATCTGTCATTACCCTTTGGCGCCAGTATTCTTGAGGTCGGCAGTGGCGGTGGAGCTCTTGTTGTCAATCTCCAGGGGGCCGGTTTTCTGGCAACCGGTATTGACCCGTATATCAGGAAATCGCTCACCTTCCCCAACGGCGCACGGGTATTAAAGCAGTCGCTTGAGGAAACCAGCGGTAGTTACGACTGTATCATGCTGCATCATTGCCTGGAACATATGGCTGCACCACGGGACGCCTTCGGTCATTTCAGCAGGTTACTGAAACCGGGCGGAAAACTATTGGTCAGGGTCCCATTGGCAGGTTCCCATGCTTGGCTAACATACGGGAGGAATTGGTTCCAACTGGACGCCCCGCGCCATTTCGTAATATTTTCCGAAGAAGGTCTGTGCAGACTGGCTGCGGAGCAGGGATACGAAACCAGCAAGATCGTCTACGACTCCACAGCAAGCCAATTCTGGGCAAGCGAACAATACGTGCGCGACATAACATTGGCTAGTGAGAGATCACATGCCGTTCACCCGGAGAAGTCGATATTTTCTGTGGAACAGATTGCGGAATATAGCAGGCAGGCAGCGTTACTGAATGCGCGACATGCTGGAGACCAGGCGTCGTATTATTTTCACAAGGTTGCTTAACATGAACATGCAATCAGCCAAAACAACTCGGACGGTCGGTGTCGTGCTGGTCAACTGGAACGGAGCGGAGCTTACGATCCCCTGTATTGAGTCGCTTTATGCCGGGACCGTCAAACCTGACCGCATCGTTGTCGTGGACAATGCATCACGCGATCATTCGGTTGCTCTCATCGCGGACAGGTTCCCCGACCTCGAGCTCATCCGTAACCAGGAGAATGCCGGCTTTACCGGGGCCAACAACATCGGCATCAGCAGGCTCATGTCATCCGGCTGCGATTACATCTGGATATTGAACAACGACACAACGATCGACGAAAATTGTTTGTCAACTCTGAAGAGCTATATGGACATTCATCCCGATGTGTCCGCCTGCTCCGGCAAGATTCTGTATGCAGAGACTGACAGACTTATCTGGTACGCCGGTGCAACGTATAGCACGTGGACGTTTCAAAGCCGGCACCGGGGTGAGGGGGAAGAGGATGCTGGACAGTATGATATGATCGAAGATGTACCCTTTATCTCGGGGTGTTGCATGTTTGTCCGTCGGGCTGCTATTGAGCGCATTGGCTTGTTCGACAACCATTTTTTTGCATACGGCGAAGACAGCGACTGGTGCATTCGTGCCCAAAAAGAAAAATTACGGCTGCATTACCTGCCCCAGGCTGTCATCCGGCATCATCTTTCGGCTACGGTGAACAAACTGAAAAATCAAAAAACACGGGGTACAACTTCCCCATTCAGCATATACATAACCAGCCGCAACAGGCTGTACCTGATACGTAAACATTCGACAAATGTCCTCCAGACATGCATTGCGTCTTTGGCTGTTGTTGCAGGTCTGGCTTATCATGCTGCAGGGTTGCTGGCTCTCGGCCGGTTCGAAAAAATTGGCGCCCTGGTCATGGCTGTTTACGATGGCATTACTGCACCGCTTGGCGCAGCAGGTAATCATACCTTTATGCCACGCTACTTACGGTGAATACTAATGGCACCGGTATGAATGATTATCAACTGATAAAAAACAATCTGGAATTCAGCCGGGGCGTGGATGAATTAGCCCAACCCTGGGTTTTCCGCTGGTACATTATTGCCTTTTGCTTCGCACCGGCATTCCTGATTCTGTTCCTGGGCAGAATCGCCGATGATGCAAACTTCCTGGTGCTTTCCGGTCAGTACGCTCTTGCCTACGGGACGTATCTTGCCCTCTTCCAACTGAGAGACAAACCCCTTCTTAACCCCATTCAGGCAGTTGTTTTGCTGTTTCATTGGTGGTTCGCCGTCGGTCCGAGCCTGGCGGTCTTTTTCGCAGTGAAGAGAAGTGATCCGGATATGCTTTCAAGGTACGTAGCTTCAGGTGGTGAAGCGCTCTGGGTCGTTGCGCTTGGCATACAAGTATATGCATTCAGCGCAAATAGAACGATGCACTGGTGCCGCGGCAGAATCAACCACGCATCCTTTCTCATGCCCGACGGACTTCTCTACCGGCAGAAGACCCTGCTTGCCTACTGGCTTGTCGGTGGGGTACTGGCACTCGTTATTGCCGTTCTTGCGCGATTTGGGATCGTCGGCAATCAGACCATCAGCTATCTTGGCGGGACAGTCAGTGAGAACTGGTTTGTCTCGGCCCTTGAGGCTATAGGCGCAATTGCGATTTTTGCAACAGTCGGCGTCATGGGTTATCTTGCAGGGCCTGTTCTACCGCATACTCTCAAATTCAAGATGATTGCGGTTGGCTTGATAATTTTCAACACTATCACCGCATTTACTTCCGGTTGGAAAGGCGCGATTGTTCAAGGATTCGCTCTCATTTTCATCGTCATGTTTGTCTGGAGACAGAAGGTACCGTACATCCTTGTCGCCGTTCTTGCCCTATCCTACCTCTTTATCATCGAGCCATTCGTCAACAACATGCGATACGTGGCAGAAATTGCAAAAATATCAACAACGGAAGAGCGTGCCGAATTATTTAAAATAGGGCTGGACAGTGGCATAGTGATGGATGAGATGAGAGATCATGAAGTGAACATCGAGTCGCCGTTCAGAGGAATATTTCTATTAGCTAATGGTATTGCTGAGGAGAGTTCGTTGTTTAACGGGCCATGGGACAACACCATTTCCGAGGGGATGCTGTCTCTTGTGCCGCGTGCGATCTACCCCGACAAACCGGACATGAACATGGGCAACTTCTTCGGCCGCTATCTCGGGGCAGTCGATCCTGACGATTATATGACGAATATGGGGGTCAGCATTCCCTTCGAATTTGTGGGGAATTATGGCTATATGGCAGGCATCCTGTCGTTTGGACTCATTGGTATAGTATGGACACTGTTTTGCGTTTGGCTGCTTTCTGCGGATCGTCTGGCCACGCATCCGCTGGCGCCGCTGTGCATCATCTTTGCATTGGGACTGGAAGCGAGTGTGGGTCAATTCCTGGCTAAATTCCGGGATTTGCCGCTTGTTTTCGGTGCTGCCTTTATTGTGTGGATCGCACTGAAAAAGCGCTTATAAATTGACTGGCAGCATACTTCAAACAAGACATGGTCTTGGTAGGGAAAAGGTTAATGTAATGAGCATTGCAACTAAAATATCAGGCTTGAGAGCTATGATGGCTTTTACCAATAGATGGCAGCTGATAGTGAATCGATTGCTGTTTCGCTGCACCGAGGACTTGTATGTAATGAACGATACCAGGTTTATCGTAGACTATGCAGGAGGTGATGCTACCGGTACAAGAGAATGCATCGTCTCGGACATGTACCGACAGTATTTACCCGTTATCAAGTTGACTGGGGATATCACGTTATTGGATATAGGTGCCAACGGAGGCGGTTTCCCTCTACTTTTTAAAATAGAAGGGTATGAATTCAAAAAGATTGTTTGTGTTGAAATGAATCCTAATACGTTCAATCGTCTTAGATATAACATATTTTCAAATTTCAACTGTACTTGTGAATGTATAAATGTTGCATTAACAAATTCAGTTGGCACAATCGATTTGCTGCTTGGTGCCGGAAGTACATCCGATTCAATATACCAAGGAGAACAGCCTGTTAACGGTAAAAAAATAAAATATAAAATACCTACGGTGACCTTGGATACTTTATTTGAAGCGCAATTTGTTTCTGTAGTAGATATTTTGAAAATGGACATAGAAGGCGCGGAATACGACGTATTGTTACATAAAGGATGTGATAATCTATCCATGGTTAGGTATTTAGTGATGGAAATCCATGATAATCCAAAAATCCAGAAAGGTCTTTTAATCGATAAAATCAATTCACTTGGATTTACAGAGTTGCTCGCGGACAGTAAAAAGTATACGGATGTCTATTGTTTTGCGAATAAACTTCACGTCAATGGTTAACATCTTTAGAGCAAAAGCATGTCTTATAGAAAAATATTGATTTACCATATCGGATCTCTCGGCGACACGCTAGTTGCGTTGCCCGCTTTTAAGGCTGTTCGTGATAATTACCCGCATGCCCGTATTACCTTGCTTACGGATATCCAAAACGGGGAAAAGCGTGTGCAGTGCGAAGAAATCCTGCGGGGGAGCGACCTGGTAGATGAATATATTTATTACCTCTATGACCGCTCATTTCTTGGCAAGGCCTTGCGTTCAATTCGAATGATCGAACTGCTTGTTCTGTTGAGGAGACAAAGGTTTGATGCCTTGATGTACTTATTCCCATCGGGAGCTAATAATCCTCGACTTAAACGTGATAGATTATTTTTCAAGAGTGCCGGGATAAAGAACATTTTCGGCATGTCAGGCTTTGTTATGAAACAGCAAAGCGTTCTTAGTCATCCACTGCCGATGGTTACGCATGTAAGCGACCAGTTGCTGGCTCGACTTGCTGACTCAGGGTTAGTAGTGCCCGCTTCAGGAGAAAGTGGCAGATATTTAAATATATCTGCCAGCGAGAGGGCTGCGGTTGACAGGTTTGCAAAGAATGAACCGGCAGACGGAGGACGTACGTGGATCGCGATCGGTCCAGGATCAAAAATGCCGGCGAAGGTCTGGCCGAAAGAACGATTCAAGGAGCTCGTGCAGCGATTGATTGATACCCATGATGTCTGGCCGGTTGTTTTTGGCGGGCCCGAAGATGCCGCCATAGGGCAGGAATTGATCTCCCAATGGGGACGCGGGTATGTAGCAGCCGGAAACCTCGGTGTTCGCGAAGCACTGGCTGCTTTGGAGCGATGCGCTTTGTATATAGGGAATGACACCGGCACATTACATATGGCGGTGTCCGTTGGTGTGAAGTGCATCGGTCTTTATTCAGCGCGGGATTATCCCGGATTATGGTATCCCTACGGACCGGGCCATACGGTGTTCAGATATTCATTGCCATGCGAAGGATGCATGAAGGAGATCTGCATTGATAACAAGATGGCCTGTATTCTGTCTATTGGCGTTGACGAGGTCTATGAAGCTGCGGTCGGCTATTTTCCTGCCAGGAAAGGGCTTACCGTATGAGAAATAGCCTGTTCGCGTTTAACACCGACTTCAGAGGAGCAGCAATGATCGATGGGGCGTTCCGCCGGAGACTTACTCTCGTTGCCATGGTCTGTCTTTCTATATTGTGCCAGTATGGTGAACTGCATGCGGAAACTGGCTGGGTTGACGTCCGCGATCATAAGGGCGATCTCACTGCCGCGGTAACTGCCGCGCGGGGGAGAAAGATACTGATTTCCATCCCCACGAACACCATTAATGGATCGCTTAATCTGCCTGCAGACGTCCAGATAGAGGTTGTTCAGGGTGGTGTGATCGTGCTGGCCCCGTCGGCCACAATTACGATCAGCGGTCCCTTTTCAGCAGGTCTGCACCAGGTGTTCCGGGGAGGAGGACGGACTCTATTCGGAGCGGGCAGTCTGAAAGAAGTATACCCCGAATGGTGGGGGGTAGCGGGAAAGAACGACGAAAATGCGATCAATGCCGCCATTGATGCAGTCAGTGCCGGCGATGTAGTTCTGACCAGAACCTATTACATCGAGAGCGCTCCCGTTAAGATGAAATCAGGCATCACCCTTAAGGGAGCAGGTCGTGCGATATCGTCTGCTGGTATCGGCGCCATCCTGTATAATCGCCGGGCGAGCGGTGCAGCACTATTCATCGGTGAGTACGTAAAACACATCACTATCGAGAACATCGGTTTTTGTGCGGCAACAACGAAGGCCGGTCAATATGGGATTGAGATGGCTGGCGACGCACCGCGGTATTCCAAGGACATGCTGATCAAGGCAAATGATTTTTATCGACTCGATAAGGGTATCTATGCACATGAGCTTACCTATGCGAACGGATGGGAGTGCGACCACGTAGAGGTCAGCCAGAATGTGTTCAACGAATGCAACATCGACATCCATCTCGTCTCGCAGAACACCGACTTCTGGAGGATAGCGAACAATAGCTTTAACTACCTAGATACAGGCGTTTATCTTGAACGGTCGGGGACTGTTTCGCTCGACACAAATGCCGGGGGCGGCGTGAGCGGCAAGCCCGATAATACGTTCGTCAAAATACACATTTTTGGCCCGCTTACCATGATCAATAACCAGGCCGAACAGACGGATTGGTTCCTGCGCAATACGGCGGACACCGGCAATCCTTACCCGATCAACATGCTCGGGAACTCGGCAAATGCTCCGTGCAAGATAATCGGGGGGGGGCTCATTATAAACAGCATGGGCAATTTCTTCAGTGAAGACGTCATTATCGACTCAGGGAACACCAACATTACCTCTACGCAGGACAGTTTTGTTAAAGGGAAGAAATTCGTACTCAAGAACTACAGCCAGATCGCGTCTCTTACTTCGGGGGCGACTATCAAAAACCGCGTGAACGCGGCGGATGACCAGACCGCCAATAGCGTAAGGGAGATGCCGATAGCCACGACCAGGGACACACAGGTGGCTTATCTTAAGCCATGGAATGTACGTGGAGAGCACCTCATCCTCTATAAGGTCCACTATTATTACCGTGTCGTCAAGGCTGCCACGGACGTGAGGCTGCATCTTGAGTATAACGATGGCACGGGACATCAGGACATCGACCTTGTCCCGAGTGGAATGAAGGGGGTGGGGTCCTATGCGGGAAACGATGTAACCATCGGGGCAACGAGCGGGACGGGAACGGGAGGCGGCATCGCGTTAAAGGTCAAGGCAGGATCTCCGAATCAGGTGTATATATCCGCAACGATCGAACCGATAACCTATTAGCCTTCCGGTTGGATGTTTTAACCTGGATTCACACGACAGGATTATTATGACTCTATTAGAGAGATACGGACTTAGCGGGATTGTCAGATTGGCAATGGATGTGCTGATTACTCGTATTGATGCAATGCTCTATTGGAAGAACAAAATAAGAATTATACGACGTCCCGTATATATCCGTGGCAAGAAGTATATTGCATTAGGGAATAACTTCACTTCGGGCGTTGGCATGCGCCTGGATGCCTTTTCGATTCATGGAAAAGTGTGTCTTGAGATTGGAGATAATGTAGAAGTTAACGACTATGTCCATATTGGCGCAACCAACTCCGTAAAAATCGGTAATAATGTGCTCATTGCGAGCAAAGTGTTTATCTCTGACCACAGTCATGGTTTCTATGGTCTCAACGATCGCCACGATAGCCCCCTAACGATCCCTAAAGATCGAGAGCTTTCGTTTTCATCGGTGACCATTGAAGACAATGTGTGGATCGGTGAGTTTGTTTCCGTGTTGCCGGGTGTTACCATCGGAAGCGGATCAATCATAGGAACGATGTCGGTCGTCACAAAGAGTATTCCCGCAAATTCCATCGCTGTCGGTTCACCTGCAAAGGTGGTCAAATGCTATAACTTTGAAACAGCCAAGTGGGAATCTGTATGAAAAAAACCATCGTGGTGTCGGCCGTTAATTTTTTTGAAGGCGGTCCTTTAACCATACTGAAAGAATGCCTCGAATATCTATCTGAAAATATGTCGGATCACTATAGAATCATCGCGTTGGTACATGATAAATCCTTACTGAATGTATGCAATATTGAATATGTGGACTATAAGAAATCGAGAAAAAACTGGGCTTATCGCCTGTATTATGAATATATCCACTTCTTTTTCGTATCACGTCGCCTAAAGCCGTATCTATGGCTATCATTGCACGACATCACTCCTAATGTAGACGCCGACATCCGTGCGGTTTATTGCCATAACCCGTCTCCGTTCTATCCATTTTCACTTCGTTCCTTCTTGTTTAGTTATCAAGTAGCCCTTTTCAGCCTGTTTTATAAGTATCTTTACCGCATAAATATTCGCAAAAACACCTTCGTTATTGTTCAACAGAATTGGATCAGGGATGCATTTCAAAAGATGTACGGTATCAGAAATGTGGTGGTAGCGTACCCGAGTGCACAGCAGATTACATCTGCCCCTTCCTGCCCGGCAAATAACGCCAAAACAATTTTTTTCTATCCGGCCTTTCCCCGGGTCTTCAAGAATATCGAGACAGTGGCTGAAGCTGCAAAGCTACTGTATGTTCAGGGTCGGACAGACTTTGAGGTTATCTTGACGGTCAATGGAGAAGAAAACAAATATGCACGCCATGTCGTTGCCAACTACAAAGATATTCCGACGATTTCTTTCGTTGGGCTCAAATCGAGAGACGAAGTCATCACAATGTATCGACAGGTCGATGCGCTGATCTTTTCCTCCAAGCTGGAAACATGGGGACTGCCGATCAGTGAGTTCAAAGCATTCAACAAGCCGATGCTGCTGCCTGATCTGCCCTATGCCCACGAAACGATCGGCGATTTCGACCAGGTGAAATTCTACGATCCGGATGATTCTCTCCAGCTTGCGGCCTGCATGCAGGGGTTCATGGACCGGTTGCTTGTCTACGACGGGAATCGCAGGGTGGAGGTGCAAGAGCCGTTTGCCCAAGACTGGAAGCAGTTGTTCGATTTGCTGTTGGGAGGAAAACTGATGGCCAATGCTCCAAATGCTTGATTCGTTCTGAACTATCAATCGCCGGAATACCAGAGCTTCTTTTATCCCTATGCCAGAGTTACAACTTTTAGGGATTTGCAAGTGAGGAAAGGATTGTGTAATGATCACCCGGTTACAGTTGGGCACTTCACGGCTTGAGAATCTAAAACCGGAAATCCGCAAAATATTCCTTGATAAGAGCTGGCTCCACTTTGGTGATCCGGAAAACGAGAGGGTAACTTCAAGGGGGTATACCCTTTCCTATCTTTGTGAGGTCTTCAAGAGAAACAGCTTGTCCTTCATAATGACAAAAGCGTTTCAACTGCTAATCGGCAAGAGGAACAAGACGTCTGACTGGAATGCAAAGATCAATGATCTCTATAGTGCAACCAACTTCAGGGAGTTCTATTATACTAAGGGAGACCGTCTGCCTTTCGATGACAATTCCCTGGATTTCATCTATTCGGAACATTTTTTTGAGCACCTGTTCTTCGATGAGGCGTTATCCTTAATGCAGGAATGTTATCGAGTCCTCAAGCCGTTCGGGGTCATCAGGACATGCGTACCCGATGCGGACCTGCGAACGTATGAATTGCCCGAGGATGTGGGTTTCCCTGACTCAAAATTGCCATTTAACGATCCCGGCAAGCACAAGACGCGCTGGTCGGTATATTCCTTTGGAGAACTGCTCAGATTCGCCGGGTTTGAACCAATCCCTCTGCGTTACTGCGACAAGTTGGGCCAGTATATAAAGAACGATCCGTCATCGATTCCGGACAGCTATAAACAGTGCCCTGAGCAAGAGCTTATTTCAGACCTGAGTTATATAGACAGAATAGACTCCTTGATCGTGGATGGACTCAAAAAAACAGCACTTTGATACATGTTCCCTTGCCTGCCATCGCAAGGCATTCCGGAAAAATGATAATGATTCATGGTATTGCGGAGTGGGGATACAATGCTCGACTGCACAGCTTCAATTGTTGTTTATAACAACCGGCCTGACATGCTCAGAAGAGCAGTAGAGAGTATATTGTCGTGCTCATTGGATATTGAACTTCACATTGTGGATAACTCACCAACGCAAGAGCTGAAGCATTATGTAAACGACTTGCCGGTTAAATACCATTTTTATGGTTGTAACGCAGGTTATGGTCGAGGGCATAACAAGGCGATTCAAGAATGTTCCGAAAGCAGATATCACGTTGTAATTAATCCGGATGTCATAGCCCCATCTACAGCCATAGAATCACTCTTTTCTTTCATGGACCAGAATCCGGACATAGGTATCGTCTGTCCCAAGATATTGAACGAAGATGGAACGATTCAGTTTTTGAACAAAAGGTATCCCAATGTGTTTGACCTAGTTGCCCGTCGCTTCATACCTCAGGCGATGCATCGCTTCGTGCGGCGCAGACTTGATCGCTACGAGATGAAAGATGTGGGTTATGAGGAAATTTGTGAGGTAGAGTTCCTATCCGGCAGTTTCATGTTCTGTCGTACCGAGGCACTTGAGGCGGTTGGCGGTTTCGATGACCGATACTTCATGTATTTGGAGGATGCGGATTTAAGTAGAAAGATCCAACAGGCCGGCTACCGGACCGTCTACTATCCCAAGACCGCCATAACTCACTTATGGGAACGGGCTTCATACAAAAGCATGGAAATGACATTGGTCCACATACGAAGTGCTATTGTGTATTTCAACAAGTGGGGCTGGAAATTTTTTTGAGATGTACACGACTCTGGTCAACGTAGACATATCTCAGCCTTAAGGGCCATGAGGAAGGAATTGCATGAGTTACCTTCGCCAACCACTGATTATCGCATTGACCGTGGCCATAATTACAACTGCCTGCTGCATCGATGATTGTGCCGCCCTTTCTTCTACCAATATTTCCCTGGACAGCCCACTCTATGCTTATCTGGACAAGCTGGCCGGCATGGGACTGATTCACTCGGATGTCAGGGGAATCAAGCCCTATTCGAAGGCCGAAGCCACGCGACTCCTTCTGGAAGCCGAAGGGAATGTTCAGGCGCATGGTGACGCACCGGTTTTCGCCGTCGACCTGATTGAGAGGGGACGGGAACTGCTCAAGCGCGAGGTGGCCCTGAAGCAGGAACCCGCGAAAGAAGCTCCGCTGTTCGATTTCAACCCCGCGTCATCTGTCCTTCTCCGCTACGTCTATCTCGACGGCAAACCACGCAGTTATGAGCGGCAGGTCCATGACCCCGGAAACGACGGTGTATTCGGCATCGGCCAGGGTCTGCGGCCAGCATACCCCTACCCTTCCCCTGTCCAGCTCCATGGCACGGAAGGCACGCCACTTTTCGAGAACAACGATGGCGTCGTCTACCGCAAAGGGAACAACGGTGAGGTGCGGTGGGCTGCCGAGGGGTATGTGCTGGACAAGATGGCGGCGCTCCTGGAGCCATCGTTGCTGATTACCCGGTCCGATGCAACTCTGAGGCTCAACCGGGGATACCTCAAGGTGGGGGGGCAAAGCCTGGAACTGGAAGTGGGGAGGGACGAAAACTGGCTGGGGTTGGGATACCGGGGGGCGATAACCCTGACCAATAATGCCCGTAACCTCGATTTCGTAAAATTGTCGAGCCCCGAGCCGTTTCGCGTCGACTGGCTGTCGTGGCTCGGAGACATGAAGTATGCTTTCATTTTTTCACGGCTGGACAGAACTTTTGTCGACGGGCAGGAACATCAGCCGTGGTTCTATGCCCTGAAGCTCAGTATGAAGCCGACTGAGAACTTTGAAATCGGATTGAATCTGGGGAGGATGCAGGGGGGACCCGGTACGGATAACAGCCTGTCTGCCTGGATGAAAGGGCTCGTGGGTGGAACGTCTTCGGATAATTCGAAGGCTAATGCCGGTTTCGAGGCCCGTTACCGCATTCCGTGGCTGCGCAACACCGAACTGTACGGAGAGCTTTCCGGTTGCGATGCCGCTACGTTCTGGCCCATCGTGGAGAGCTACCTTGCCGGCGTCCATATCCCCATGCTGACGGCAGACGGCAGGAACGAATTCCGTTTCGAATATTTCAGAGGTAACAATATCCTCTATTGGAGCGACAAGAACAAGTTTCCGGAAGGGTTTCTCTACCACAACATGACCTTCGGTCACTCACAGGGGGGTGCTGTTGAAGATTATTTCTTCCGCTACGCCCACTGGTTCGATGCGAGGAACAACGTGGCACTTGAATATTTCTTCACGGAACGCGGCACATTCGGCCTGCTACCCGGGCAGGCAGTGGAGAGGAAGAACGCGGGGAGAGTATTCTGGACAGTGCCGGTGTACGGCGATTTTGACGCCCAGATGATGTACGGGGTGGAACACATCGATAATATGGACCTGGTGGGGAACCAGGATCGTACAAATCATCTGGCGAAGTTCGAACTCCGCTACCGGTACTGAAATTAAGACGACCTGCCCGGAGGACTAACGGAGCAGAGTTTTAGTACTACATAAAAAACAGGGTGTGCTGCAAACGCAACACACCCTGTACTTGTTAAGCAGTTTTCAACTATTCAACTAAAGCTTACCATTTCCCCGCTACCGGAGTTCCGGTACCGAAGCTGTAAGTGACGTCGGTCGGCGTTCCATTCCAGGTACCGTCGCCATTCAGGTCAAGATACCATACCCCGTTGTTGAAGGTACCGATCTCCGTTTTGCCGTCCGCGTTCCAGTCGCCTGTCACCGGCAACGCTCCATTAAAGCCGAAGTAGTACTGACGGTCAGCAGAGGGGCCGTCCCATACCTTGTTGTTGTTATAATCGAGGTACCAGACGCCGTTCACATACACGCCGATCTTTGTCGTGCCATCTCCGGTCCAGTCGCCGGTTACGGGAACGGCACCCGCGAGACCATCCCCGAAGGTATAGAGTCCGTCAACCGTTTCACCGTCCCAGACACCATTGCCGTTAAGATCGAGGTACCATTTACCGTTAACATACACGCCGACCTTGGTGGTACCGGTTCCGGTCCAGTCGCCGGTTACGGGAACCGCCCCGGCGAGTCCGGCGCCGAAAATAATGTTTTTGTCAGACGGCGCGCCATCCCAGACACCATTGCCGTTCAGGTCGAGATACCATGTCCCCTTGTCGAAAACGCCGATTTTGGAAGTGCCGCTCCCGTTCCAGTCGCCTGTTACCGGAATCGCACCAGGGAAGCCGAAGACCAGTTGCCGATCAGTGGTCGAGCCGTCCCACGCGCCATTGCCATTCCCATCGAGGAACCATGTTCCATTGTTGAAGACCCCGATCTTTGCAGGAGTAATCACTGTGCCTACGGTAAAGGCGTTGGTGCTGACGATCTCTTGTCCGTGGTCAGGGTTGTTTGCATCGGGGGTCCAGCGGGAGCCGAAGGTGGCAGTGGCAATGTCATACTGATTGCCGTACCAGGAGACGTTCCAGGTATAGGTACCGGGCGTCGTCGGCGCCGGGGCAGTCAGGGTAATCGGGAAACTTGCGCCACCGCCTTCTCCGGTAGGTCCGGTGCTTCGTGCCTTCTCTACCATGTTTTGATCATAGAGAATCGCGCGCACCCATCCGGAACGGTAGCCGCCGTTGATGGTGACGCTTACCGTCTCTCCGGGGGCATAGGTTGTCTTGTTTGTCACGCCGGTCAGGTTGATTCCGGTTTTTGCGCTGCTTGAGTGGACACCGTGTGCATGACACCCCGCGCAGGTAGTAGGTGTCGTACCATGGCACCCTGAGCAGTTGGTGGAATACAGGGTGGACGTCGCATCGGCTTTCGGAATCCAGGTAAACAATGCGGCAAGGGCGAACGAAAAACAAAAAAACGCTGCTATCTTCCTCATTTTTTCTCCTTTTTCTCGCAGATAGCGGACACAAAAAAGCCGGGTCCGAACATCTGGTTTGAGATATTTCGGTAACCCGGCTGTCTCGGTGAGACCCTGTGGGCTTTCCGCCCTATCCTCGCGGATAGTTTAGTATTATCGTGTATCTAGTGATGATTTTGTAGACAATGTAAGTAGTGCTACCTTACTCGTTCCACAAAATAATTTCAAGAAAAAAACATTTGAATAACACTAATAAAACAGATTCTATATGAATCTGCCACTGCAACAGGTTACCGTCGCCAGGCAGGCTTCGCGTTACAAACGAGCGTCGGGTAATGAAGTCGGAGGAAAGTTAAGAGGTGGGATGGACAATAAAGATGCTGCCGGAAGGGGCCTGGGAGGACCCGCTTCCGGCAGTGTAATGCAGACGGAGGAGATCAGAGGATGCTGGCAATCGCCTGGATCTGGGCAGGAGTCAGAAATGACAGGAATCCCATCCCACCGATATTAGAGTTGATCGCAGCCTGTATCTGGGCTGCGGTCCTGCCCGGCAGCGCGGATGGCGGTCCATGGCAGCCTGAACAGTTTGTGTTATACAGGGTCAGTCCATCCAGGGCCGGTGCAGCAGTCGTAGCCGAAACCTGGGCCGACGGTGCACTTTCACCGACAGCATTCACGGCTGTAACCACGTAATAGTAAGTGGTCGATGCGGCAAGACCGGTCTGGATATAGGGTGACGTAACACCGGTTATTTTGGTTCCCGTAGCGGGAGTTACTCCCGATGTGGTTGACCAGTAGATATTATATGATGTTGCACCGGTGACTACAGCCCAGGAAACGGTCACCTGGTTTGTTCCTCCCACAGCAGTGACACCTGTCGGCGCGGCCGGCGGCTGAGGCGCTGCGGCAGTGGTTGCCGAAGCCTGGGCGGAGGGGGCGCTTTCGCCGGCGGCGTTAACCGCCGTAACGACGTAGTAGTACGTTGTCGATGCAGTCCGTCCCGTTTGCATATAGGGAGAGGTTGCGTTGGCAATCAGTGTACCGGTAAGAGGAGTTACCCCTGTGGTCGTTGACCAGTAGATGTTGTACGAGGTCGCGCCGGTGACGGGACTCCAGGTAATGGTCACTTGGCCGGTACCGCCGACGGCGGTTACCCCGGTCGGCGCCGGCAACACCGCGGCTGAAGCTGTGGTCGCCGAAACCTGGGCCGAGGGAGCGCTTTCTCCGGCGGCATTAACTGCTGTGACGACATAGTAGTATGCAGTAGCAGCGGTCAGGCCGGTCTGTACATAGGGGGACGCAGCACCGGTTATTTTGGTTCCCGTAGCAGGGGTCACTCCCGAGGTCGTTGACCAGTAAATATTATATGATGTCGCACCGGCAACGGCAGCCCAGGAGACAGTCACCTGGTTGGCCCCGCCGACAGCTGACACTCCGATGGGAGCCGCCGGTACGGTCGGAGCACTGGTCGGTATCGCAGAAACCTGGGCCGACGGAGCGCTCTCGCCAACGCTGTTTACCGCTGTCACCACGTAATAATAGGTGGTGCCGGCGGTCAGCCCTGTCTGCACGTAGGGAGAAGTTGCATTGGCTATTTTGGTCCCTGTGGCCGGGGTTACCCCTGCAGTCGTCGACCAGTAGATGTTGTACGATGTCGCTCCGCTGACGCCATTCCAGGAGACAGTCACCTGGTTCATGCCGGCGACGGCACTGACGACAGGGGCGGCGGGAACGGTCGTCGGGACGACGGCACCCTCGATGGTTATTTTACTCGCGATCAGGACACCGTTGGCGAACACGCCTTCCACTTCCACCTTCACACCGTTGGCAATCCCGGCAAGGGAAAGAGTCCCTGCGTTGACGAGTGTGCCACCCACCATGAACGTGGTGCCCGAAAGGTTCCGGACGTACCCTTCCACATCCATATGATTCCTGGTCCCCCCCTCGGTCTCGATCCCATCATTGTATGATGAGACGCTTGTCGCCTTGAGGGTTGTACTGCTAAACGCCAACAGTTTCCCCTCGGCCTTAACGAACGAGCCTGCCACGGTTCCGGCCGGCAGGGTCAGACCGGTAGCATCGACAGTCATCCCCCCAATGGTAAATACAGCCCCATTCATGGTGCCTATGGTCCCCTTCAGTTCAACGGTCGTCGTCTGCGTCCAATCGGGCGTATGACGCTCGATGCGGGTCGCCTGAATTGAGCCGTCCGCATTGGTAAACCCGCTCACCTGGACCATCTGCCCCGGGAGGACACTGCTTGTCCCCTGTGTCGGGAAGTTGTCGAAGACGGTCGACGAATCGAATTTGACCGTCTGCCCCAGAACCGTCATGGTGCCGGCAGTTCCATCAAAGGAAGCTATCGGTCCCGTCAGGTTATCGGCAAACGTGACGCTGGTCGCCTTGGCGTGGGTACTGTCACTTAATGTCCCCTTGACGGTCACGACCATGCCGACTTTAAGACCGCCAGCGGAATCATCAGGATTTTCCATGGTGACGGTGGTGCCGGTGGTATCGTATTCGACCCCGTTGACAAAGATGCTCCCCAGCTTGGTAATGGCCCCTTTGCTGACCACCTGGGTACTGGCGGCTGGGGCCGTGCCGCCTCCGCCTCCGCCGCCGCAACCGGCCATGGCCATCACCGATATCGCGAGTACGGCAACAAACAGCTGATACAACAGTACGCACTTTTTCATTTCATCCTCCTTGCCCGATGGTTGTGAAGCGAATCGACTTCTGCAGACTGCTCGGGTTGACGCAGTGGGGCAAACCTTATGAAATGATAGCAACCTATTCGGGAAGCGAAGGTGGGCGTCTGTCTGTTTTTACCGTCGGATGTTCAGGAAGAATTTAAGAGGTGTCACCGGAAGAGGTGGTACGACGTGGTCCTACGAGGATGGTGAAGGGTTTGCAAACGCAGAACTGGCTCGGCGTAACCAGGTTCACCAGGTGGAATCGGCAGAGCGGACATCCGTTATATGGCAGAATCAGAAATTGTCAGTAACTTTTCGGTCACAGCGTCCGTTTGTCGATCACCCGGTCAGCCTTCCCTTCATGGCGCGGAATGCTGTTCGGCTCCACCAGTTTGACCGTGGCACTGACCCCCAGGGTCGATTCGATCCGTTTTTCAATCGTCTCCAGGAACGTTTTCTGTTTTTTCATCTCGTCGAAGAAGATATTTTCCGTTACCTCGATGCGCACTTCGAGAATATCAAGCGCCCCCTGCCGATCCACTACCAGTTGGTAATGGGGCTCGCACCCTTCGATGGCGAAGAGGACCTCCTCGATCTGGGACGGGAAGACGTTGACCCCTTTGATGATGAGCATGTCGTCGGAACGCCCCATGGTTTTCTTCATCCTCACCATGGTTCTGCCACAACTGCACGGAGTATAGTCGAGAGAGGTGATGTCCCGGGTACGGTAGCGGATCATGGGAAATGCTTCCTTGTTGATGGTGGTGAGGACCAGTTCACCGACGCTCCCCGGAGGGAGGATCTGGCAGGTCTCCGGGTCGATGATTTCGGGGATGAAGGCATCCTCGAAGATATGCATGCCGCACTTTTCCTGGCACTCTCCGGCAACCCCCGGGCCAATGACCTCCGACAACCCGTAGTTGTCCGTTGCGCTGATATGGAGACGCTCCTCGATCTCGCGGCGCATGGCGTCGGACCAAGGCTCGCCGCCGAACAGACCGATCTTGAGAGAAAGCGTTTTAGGATCGATCCCCATCTTCTCCATCCGGTCCGCGAGCGTAATGGCGTAACTGGGGGTACAGACGAGAGCGGTTGATCGGTAATCCTGCATGATCATGATCTGTTTTTCGGTATTGCCGGAACTCATGGGGATGACCGAGGCACCGATGGTCTCGGCAGCGTAATGAAGCCCGAAGGCACCGGTGAACAGGCCGTAGCCGAAGGCGATCTGCACCACGTCGTCGTGGGTCACACCGGCTGCGGTCATGAACCGGGCGACCAGGTTCGACCAGGTCTTGATGTCATGGCGCGTATAGCCGACCACCGTCGGTTTGCCCGTGGTGCCGGAGGATGAATGAATGCGCACCACTTCACGCAGGGGGACGGCGAACATGCCATAGGGGTAGTTGAGACGCAGGTCCTCCTTGGTGGTGAAGGGGAGTTTCCGAAGATCGTCAAGGGACTGCACGTCCTCGGGGACAATCCCCAACTCGTTGAACTTGTTCCGGTAACAGGTGACATTTTTGTAGGCACGGTTAAGGGTTGCCTGCAAACGCTCCAGCTGGAGTTGAGCCAGGTCTTCCCGCGGCATGCACTCGTATTCGGCTTCCCAGATCAGTTGCTGCATATGTGTACCTCACGAAATTAAGTTACTCGTGCCTCGTGTCATCCATTGCCTACAGTATCATCGTTCCCACACTTCTTTTTTGTCCCTGCCGAGATAGGCACGCTGTACTTCCTTATTTTCCAGCAACTCAGAAGCACTTCCTTCGAGTATCACTTTACCTGTTTCCAGCACGTATCCACGGTCCGCCATCTTCAAGGCTGCTTTTGCATTCTGCTCCACAAGGAGCACGGTTGTTCCCTTTTCCCGGCGCAGCTTGTCGATTACTCCGAAGATCTCCTGTACCACCAGCGGTGCGAGTCCCATGGAGGGTTCGTCGAGAAGAAGCAGTTTCGGCCTTGCCATGAGTGCCCTGCCGATGGCCAGCATCTGTTGTTCGCCCCCGGACAGAGTCCCGGCCATCTGGCGGCGGCGCTCCTTCAGGCGCGGAAAGAGGGTGTATATCTCCTCCAGGTCGTGGCGGATAGCCCCCCTCCCCTCCCGGGCACGGAAACGGAGATAGGCACCGAGTTCCAGATTGTCTTCCACCGACAGCGGCTTGAATACCTGCCTGCCTTCCGGTACCTGAGAGATGCCGAGGCTGACAACCCGGTCGGGGGGCAATCCCTGGATTGGGGTGCCGGCAAAGTGTATCTCTCCCCCTTTCACCGGCGTCACGGCCGAGATGGAGTTGAGAATAGTGGTTTTCCCCGCACCGTTGGCACCGATGAGAGTCACGATCTCACCCGCGGTAAGGTGGAGAGAGATGTTCTTCAGGGCGTGAACCTGCCCGTAGAAGGTATTGATGTTCGTTATCTTGAGCATAAATCCGTTCAATGTTCAATGTTCAATGTTCGATGTTTCAAGTAGTTAACTTGGAACCTTGAACGTAGAACGTTGAACCAGTTTTCAGCCTTCTCCCAAGTATGCCGCGATCACTGCCTGATTCTCCTGGATTTCCCGCGGTGTACCCTCGGCCAGCTTCTCGCCGAGATTGAGCACCAGGATGCGGTCGCACACATCCATAACCAGTTCCATATCATGTTCAACCAGCACAACGGTGGTGCCCGCCTCCCGGATCTTCCGGATGAGGGTTGCGAGATCCTGAGTTTCGCGGCTATTGAGCCCAGCGGCCGGTTCGTCCATGAACATTATCTGCGGTTCCGAAGCCAAGGCACGGGCGATTTCCAGAAGGCGTCCCTTGCCAAAGGGGAGGCTGTCGGCACGCTGGTCGGCAAGGTCGCTTATGCCGCAAAAATCGAGCCAGTGGCGGGCGGATTCCGTTATCCGTTTTTCCTCGACCACGTGCCACGGGAGCTTGAACGAGCAGGAGAATATACCGCAGCCGCTTTTCGTATGGAGCCCCACCTTGACGTTTTCCAGAACGGTCATCTGGCCGAATAGCTCAATGTTCTGGAATGTGCGCACGATTCCGAGCCGCGCGAGCCGTTCGGGGGGGAATCCCGAAATATTCTTGTCTTTCAGGAGAATCTGTCCGGATGTCTGCCGGTAGATTCCGCTTATGATGTTGAACAGGGTGGTCTTACCCGCGCCGTTGGGCCCGATGACGCCGGTTATCTCCCCCTGCCGGAGGGTAAAGGAAACGTCCAGCAGGGCGGTGAGGCCGCCGAAAACCTGGGTGATTGACCGTATCTCCAGCATCTCCCTACCCTTCCTGCTTTCCGGCAGGCCGGAGTCTGGCCAGAAGGCCCGGAATGCCCCGTACGAGCCCGCCAGGGAGATACATGGTCATGAGAATCAGAATGAGTCCGTAGATGATGATGTCGTAATCCTGGAATGTTCGCAGCGCTTCCGGGAGGATGGTCAGGATGAAGGCACCGATGAGGGAACCGTAGATGCTCCCCAGTCCCCCGATGATTACCATGGTGACGAGTTCGATGGAAAAATTGAACCCGAAGGACGTGGGAGATATGAACCCCATGGTGTGGGCGTAGAGACTGCCGGCAATGGTGGAGATACAGGCGGAAAGGGCAAAAATCTGAACCTTCAGGAGTCGGGCATTGACTCCCATGACACGTGCGGCGACCTCCGAATCGTGGATTGCCCGCAGTGCCCGCCCGATGCGGGAGTTGGCGAGGTTTACCGACAGAAGGATGGTTCCGAGGGTAAACAGCCAGATGAGGCCGTAGTTCTTCAGGTCATTGTCGAAGGTCAGGCCTCCCACCTTCAAATTCGGTATGCCGGAAAGGCCCGATGGGCCACCCGTCAGGTTTACCGCTTCGTTAAATACGATAAAGAATATGATGCCGAGGCCGAGGGTAGCCATGGCCAGGTAGTGACCCTTCAGTTTCAGGATCGGGAACCCGACGGCGAAGGCCAGTAAGGTAACGGCCGCAGCTGCAGTTGCCATGGCAATCCAGGGGTTGATGCCGTAAGTGGAGGTCAGGATCCCCGATGCATACGCGCCCAGTCCGAAGAAACCGGCGTGCCCGAGGGATATCTGGCCGGCAAAACCGAGAAGAAGATTCAGTGCAACCGCCAGCATGGTGTGGATGCCGACGAAAATCAGAACATTCAGCAGATAGCTTCCGGAAAGAAGCACGGGGAGAATGGCTGCCAGCAGGGCAAGTATAAGGAGTTTTAACAGTTCGCGCTTCACGATACCTCTGCAAGTCGGGCTAGGGACTTCAGGTAAAAGGTCACTTTTTACCCTCACTCCTCACCATTCACTTTTACGGGGGTTACACCCTTTCCGTTTCGGCTTTTTTGAAGAGCCCCTGGGGACGGATAAAAAGGATCAGGAGCAGTATGACAAAGGCTATGGCATCCTTGTACCCCGAGGAGATCAGGCCGGCACCAAGCGATTCCAGTATACCCAGGAGGAGCCCGCCGAGCACTGTACCGAATCCGCTGCTCATGCCGCCGATGATGGCGGCGCAGAACCCCTTGAGACCGAGCATGATGCCTACGTCGTAAGCGGTCATGGTCAGGGGGGCGATAATGATGCCCGCCAGGGATCCCATGGCAGAGCTGATGATAAAGGAAAACAGGACCATCCGCCGCACGTCGATACCGATAAGACTGGCAGCACGACTGTTGTAGGAGCAGGCCCGCATCGCCTTGCCGCTGATGGTATAGTTGAAGAAAAGCTTGCTGCCGCCGATGACGACAAAGGTGACGGCAAATATCCAGAGGTGCTGCGGCAGGAGGGATGCGCCAAATACCACAATCGGCACATCCCCGCTGAACCCCGGCAGGGCGTGGGTGTTCTTGTCCCAGCCAAGCATGGCGATGCCGCGGATCAGGATACTGCCGCCGATGGTTATGATAACCAGGCTCAGGGGAGTAGCCGATTTGAGAGGTCTGATGGCCAGCCGTTCGAACACCACCCCCACAACGGTGGTGAGGAGAATGGCTCCGGGGATTGCCATCGCCAGGGGGAGCCCAGCCACGCCCAGGAGTGACAGGGTAAACATCCCCCCCAGCATGACAAACTCCCCCTGGGCAAAGTTAATAATGCCAGTGGCATTGTAGATAATTGCGAAACCCAGGCCGATCAGGGCATAGATCGCACCGGTGGCAAAACCGGAAAAGAGATACTGGGTCAGTTGGTCAAAAATCGGCATCGTTACTCGATTCCGGGTTGTCTGACGAGCGACCAGTCCCTCTTCTTGATCTCGACGAGGACGAAAGCGTCCTTGGTCAACCCGGCATGATCGGTTGTCGAGAAATTGAAAACCCCTCCGATCCCCGGGAAATTGGTCGTCTTTTCCAAGGCGTCACGAATAGCGGCAGGTTTATCGCCACCACGCTCTATTGCCCCCTTCAGCAGCATGACGGCATCCCAGGCGTGACCACCGAAATGATCCCCTTCGACTTTGAAATGCTTCTGATAATCCTTGACAAAGGCGATGAGCGACTTTTTCTGCTTGTCATGGTGGGGCAGCACATCGGAGACGATCACCCGACCGGACGGCAGGATAATGCCCTCGGCGGCGTCCCCGGCAAGCTCGATGAACTTTTTGGAGGAAACACCATGACTCATGAAGAGAGGCAGTTTTATACCCAACTGTTTGACATTGCGGGCGACAACCGCGGGGCCAGGGTTGGTCCCCCAGCAGACAATAGCCTGGGCCTGGCTGGAACGGACCTTGGTCAACTGGGGAGTCATGTCCGTATCCTTAGGATTGTACGTGTCATCGACAACGATCTGAATGCCGAATTTCGCCGCATTGGCCTTGAGCTGCTCCCGTCCCGAGGAACCGAAGCCGTCGGAGACTGTCAGGATGGCAACTTTTGTTATCTTCTTTTTGTTCAGATAGTCGAAGATCTTCTCAACTGCGAGGCTGTCGTTCTGGGCCGTCTTGAATACCCATTTCTTCACCGGTTCGGTAATCTTGCTACCGGCGGCGCAGGAAACGAGCGGGATGCCGGCCCGCTGCACGTCCTCGATAACCGCCATGGTATCACCGGTCGTGCTGGGGCCGATAATGGCCACGACCTTGTCGTTCTTGATCAGCTTGTTCACCAGCTGCTTGGCCTTGGTGCTGTCCCCCTGGGTGTCGTAGGCGATCAGCTGCAGCTTGCGCCCCTTGATCCCGCCGGCGGCGTTGATCTCGTCGACTACCATCTGGGCTGTATTACGTTCCGGTTCCCCCAGAAATGAGGCAGGGCCGGTAATGGCGAACAGGCCGCCGATCTTGATCGGTTCTGCAGCAAAGACCACCGAACCGCCGATAAGGATTGTTGCGAGGACTGCAACGAACATCCCCGGAATTGATCTCAGATTCATGACGTTCTCCCGTGAAAATGTTGAAATGATTACTTGGCCAGTTCCCAGTCCCCTTTGGTGATGCGGACCATCTCGAAGGCGGAGAGGTCAAGGCCGTTGTGGTCGGTGTGGGACATGTTGAAGACACCGGAGATACCCACCAGTTTCTTGCCCTGTTCAATACTGGCGCGAATCTGCTCGGGAGTGGTCGCCCCTTTCCTTATCGCTTCCGTGATCATCAGGAACGCGTCATAGGCATAGCCGCCAAAGGTGGATGCCTCCACATTGTACGCCTTGCGGTAGGCGTTGTCATACTCCCTGAGCACTTTCTGCTGCGGGTCGGAATGTTTCAGCTTATCGTAGATGGCCAGTTTTCCAGCGGGGAGCAGGACCCCTTCGGCATTGTCGGCGCCAGCCAGCTCGATGTATTTCTTGGAGGCGACACCATGGCTCTGGTAAAGCGGTATTTTTATTCCCAGCTGCTTGACGTTACGGGTTACCACGGCGGGACCGGGGTTGGTCCCCCAGCAGATGATGGCATCGGGCTTCGCCCCTTTGATTTTGGTCAACTGGGGGGTCATGTCCGTATCCTTAGGCCCGTAGACTTCATCAGCCACAATCGCAAAACCCTTCTGCTTTGCCAGGGTCTTCAACTGCTCGCGGCCGGAGGAGCCGAAGGCGTCGGACACGGTCAAAAGAGCGATGTTTTTCTGTTTTTTTGCGGCCATGTAGTTGAATATCTTTTCTGCTGCCACATGGTCGTTTGCGGGGGTCTTGAAGACCCATTTCTTCACCGGCTCAGTGATCTTGATGCCGGCCGCGCAGGAGACAAGGGGGATGCCAGCCTTTTCCACATCCTCTATGATGGCCATGGTGTCACCGGTGGTGCTGGGACCGACAATGGCCACGACCTTGTCGTTCTTGATCAGCTTGTTCACCAACTGTTTGGCCTTGGTGCTGTCCCCCTGGGTGTCGTAGACTACCAGTTCGATCTTCGTCCCCTTGATCCCACCCTTGCCGTTGATCTCTTTGACGAGCATTTCCAGGGTATTCTTCTCGGGTTCGCCGAGGAACGAAGCGGGACCGGTCACTGAGAACAGGGCGCCGATTCTGACCGTTCCGGCAGCCAGCGCCAGGCCGGCATGCATCATTGTCACGCAACCAACCATTACCGCAATAAGCTTTTTCATCCTGTCCCCCTTAGAAAAAAGTTCAAAGTTCAAAGTTCCGGGTTTACCGGTCCCCAGTCCCCGGTCCCGGATTTCCAAAGCAGGTTCACATCCCGTAGAGACGTTCGCCTTCCAGTACATTAAAGCCCTTTGCCAGCAAGGTTGTTATTGCCCGATCGGTTTCGTCGAAACGGAAAATGATCACCGCGTTCTCGCCACACCGCTCCACAAAAGCGTACATGTACTCGACGTTGATGTTCTCACCATCCAGTGTCTGCAGTATCAGGGAGAGACCGCCAGGCCGGTCGGGCACTTCTACCGCAACCACGTCGGTCTTGCTGACAGTGAATCCTTTCTCCTTGAGGACTGACTGGGCCTTCTCCCGATCATTGACGATGAGTCTCAGGATGCCGAAGTCAGAGGTGTCGGCCAGGGACAGCGCACGGATATTGACCCCCGCTTCCCCAAGGATACGAGTGACTTCCGCCAGACGACCCGATTTGTTTTCGATGAAGATGGATATCTGCTCTACGTGCATGGTGTTCTCCTTCGTAGGGGCGATCCTTGTGACCGCACGTTAGATAGGCGATGTCGAGATTCGCCCTACACCAGTTTCCGGTTGTCGATCACCCGCGTAGCCTTACCTTCGCTCCGCTGAATGGTTTTGGGTTCCACAAGCTTGACCCGGGAGGTGACTCCCAGCATATCCTTGATCTCTTTCTCGATACTACGGGAAAGTGCCTGGAGTACTTTGATCTCGTCGGAGAAGAGCCGTTCGTCGACCTCGACATGCACTTCCAGGGTGTCCAGATTGTCCTGACGGTCGACAATGAGCAGGTAGTGGGGCTCCACCCCTTCGATTCCGACCAGAATCGATTCTATCTGCGACGGGAAGACGTTGACGCCGCGAATGATGATCATGTCATCGCTGCGACCGCTCAACCGGGCGAGGCGGGCATGGGTACGTCCGCAGGCGCACGGTTCGTAGGTAATACTCGTGATGTCCCGCGTCCGGTAGCGAACAAGGGGGATTCCCTGCTTGGTGATGGTCGTGATGACCAGTTCCCCTTTTACCCCTTCCGGCACTACCTCGCACGTCTCGGGATCGATGATCTCCGGGATGAAGTGGTCTTCCCAGATATGGAGCCCCGATTTTGCCACGTAACATTCCTGGGCCACGCCGGGGCCCATGATTTCGGACAGGCCGTAGATATCGAGGGCCGTGAGGTTAAGTTTTTCCTCGATCTCCGCCCGCATCGCCTCGGACCAGGGCTCTGCACCGAAAATGCCGATCCGTAGCTTGAGGTTCCTGAAATCGACCCCTTCGGACTTGGCCTCTTCGGCCAAGAAAAGGGCATAGGAGGGGGTGCAGGTGAGAACCGTGGAACCGAAGTCCTGCATGATCATGATCTGACGCTTGGTATTACCGCCGGAGATGGGAATGACCGAGGCCCCCAGACGCTCGGCTCCGTAATGGGCTCCGAGCCCTCCCGTGAAGAGCCCGTAACCATAGGCATTGTGGATGATGTCACCCTTGTGGGCACCGGCGGTCACGAAGGTTCGGGCCATGAGTTCGGTCCAGGTCTCGATATCCTTCTGGGTATACCCTACCACCGTCGGTTTGCCGGTCGTCCCCGAGGAAGCATGGATGCGGACGATCTCCTCCAGGGGTGCCGCAAACAGGCCGTAAGGATAACTGTCGCGCATGTTCTGCTTGGTGGTGAAGGGGAGACGCTGCAGATCGTGGAGGGACCGGACGTCATCCGGACGGATACCGGCACGGTCGAGGGCAGTCCGGTAAAAGGGGACATTGGCGTACACTCGCGCCAGCATCGATTGCAGCCGCTTCAACTGGAGCGCCTCCAACGCCGGACGCGGGAGCGTTTCGAACTCTTCGTTGAACATCATGGCGATCACTCCTCACCCTTCTTTTATTCCGATTCCAGATCAAGGATGATATCAAGGCGGCGAGGATTGAGGTTCCGAGGCAGCGCCTTGATATGGAATTGGAATTACAGGTTTCTACCGAGCATGAATGCCTTCCGGTTCACTTCCAGCGCCTTTTTCGGCACCAGTTTCTCCAAGGCTTTGAGCCAGTAATCTTCGGCGATATCGATCCGTTTAGAAACAGCTCCCAACAGAACCGTGTTGGCGACACGGGGATTTCCTGCGTCCATGGCAAGTTGCTGGCCATCCACCAGCAGCAAGTCGGGGAATTCCGTTCTGATCCGATCTGCAAGCCCCTCGGGATAGGTTTCCTGTCCCATCAGCACCGACGGAGGTGGGATGCGCAGGTCATTGGCAACGACCTTTCCCCCTTTCTTCAGGAGGGGAAGTGCCCGGCAGGTCTCCATCAGTTCGAAACCGAAAAGAATGTCCCCCTCCCCTTCGGGAACGATGGGGGAAAACACCTCCCTGCCGTAGCGAACATGGGAAACAACGCTCCCCCCCCGTTGGGACATGCCGTGGATTTCGCTCTTTTTTACGTCAAATCCCGCCAGCATGAAGGTTTCGGACAGAATCTCCGAGGCGAGCAGGATACCCTGCCCCCCCACGCCGACGAGGAGGATATTGGTGATTTGGCCGCTCATTTTGACCTCCCGATGGCGTCGAATTTACACAACTGGCGGCAGACATCACAGCCGGTGCAAAGAAGCGGGTCGATGAACGCCTTCCCCTGCTTCCCTTCCCCGGGCTGCCATTCGATGGCAGGGCAACCGATCTTGAGGCAGGCGCGGCACCCGGTGCACTGTTCCGCATCCACCTGGTACACCGGGCCTTTTGTGAAGACCCCTTCCCGCTTGATCAGAACGCATGGCTTGTCGGTGATGATGACCGATGGCTCAGGTCGTGCCATCTCCTCCTTAAGTACCCGTTTGGTTTCCTCCAGGTCGAGAGGATTGACGACCCGGATATGTTTTACCCCGAGTGCCTTGCAAAGGAGGGGAAAGTCGATCCGTTGGGCAGGCTCGTCCGTAAGGGTAAAGCCCGATGCAGGGTTTTCCTGGCGCCCCGTCATGGCAGTGATCCGGTTGTCGAGAATGACCACCGTCGCCGGCGCATTGTTGTAGACCATGTCCATGAGACCGTTGATGCCGGTGTGCAGGAACGTCGAATCTCCGATGACAGCAACTACCTTCTTCCGCTCCTCCTCACTCACGACCTTTACCACGCCGGTGGCGGTGCCGATGGAGGCCCCCATGCAGACACAGGTATCCATGGCTGAAAGGGGGGGCATGAAGCCGAGGGTGTAACAACCGATGTCGCCGGTGACGTAAGCCTTGAGCTGGTTGAGGGCAAAGAAGACGCCGCGATGGGGACAGCCGGGGCACATGTTAGGGGGGCGTCCCGGAAGTTTCTCAACAACGGAGTTTTCGACACCCGGCAGGCCGAAGGCTTTCCGGATGCGCCCCGGTGTCAGTTCACCGCAGAGGGAGAAAATTTCCTTGCCGGTGACGGCAATCCCCATGGCCTTGACCTGTTCCTCGATGAAGGGGTCGAGTTCCTCCACCACGTAGAGAGTGTCGACCTGTGCTGCGAATTTGCGGATGAGATCGCGGGGCAAGGGGTGGACCATCCCCAGCTTGAGGGTCGAGGCGTCGGGGAGAACCTCGCGTACATACTGGTAGCACACGCCAGAGGTGATGATCCCTATGCTCGTGTCCCGCAGTTCCAGACGGTTGATGGCAAGGGTCGATCCATCTCGTGACAGTTTTGCCATCCGCTCCTCGACGAGGGGGTGACGGACCTTGGCATTACCGGGAAGCATGACCAGTTTGGCGGAATTTCTCACGAGTCTCGGCTCGGGGAGGCCGGTCACCGGCTCATCGAGCTCGACTATGGACTTGCCGTGGGAGATACGGGTGGTGCTCCGGAGTATCACTGGCGTGTCATACCGTTCTGAAAGTTCAAAGGCGAGACGGGTGAATTCCTTGCATTCCCGTGAATCGGAAGGCTCCAACAGGGGGACCTTTGCAAACTTGGCGTAGTTGCGGCTGTCCTGCTCGTTCTGGGAAGAATGCATCTCCGGGTCGTCGGCCACCACCAGCAGCAGGCCGCCGTTGACCCCGGTGTAAGAAAGGGTGAAGAGCGGGTCGGCAGCCACGTTGACCCCGACGTGTTTCATGGCAACCAGTGCCCTACCGCCACCGAAAGAGGCGCCGATTGCAACTTCGAGGGCAACTTTTTCGTTGGGCGCCCAGGAGGCGTCGATTTCCTTGTACTGGATGATGGTCTCGAGAATTTCGGTGGAGGGTGTGCCGGGGTAGGCGCTTGCGACTTTGACACCCGCTTCGTGGGCACCGCGGGCTATGGCCTCGTTGCCGGAAAGAATTTCATGCATGGGATACGGTCCTTGGAATCGAGAGTAACTGTGTGATTACCGGCAGACAGGCGGTGCGGGGATTATCGGAAGCGCCAGCGGGACAGCAACTGCACGGAAAAAACAGGGAACTGGTCCCCGTAACGGTGCCGAAACTATACAAAATACGGGCTGTTATGTCAACTGCTTTGTAGAACGGGTTTCTAAATCAGGATAGCGGCAAAGGGTTGACAGGTGCGGATTTTCAGATACTCTTCAACGAAACGTCACATGAGGGAGGAACCCATGAAAAAGCGATCCTGGATAACCGCATTTCTGATGTCTGCTGCCGTTGCTGCACAGGCGGCAGATGGTCCCACACTGGAACGGGGGAGGGAGTTGTTCGAGAGTACGAAACTCGGAACCAATGGCAAAAGCTGCGCAAGCTGCCATCCCGGTGGACGGAAACTGGAGTGGGCAGCGACCTTCGACGACGGGAAACTGGCCGGTATTGCAAACAAGTGCATCGAAAAGGCGCTCAAGGGGAAACCCCTCGATTCCGCAGGAATCGACATGCAATCCCTTCTCATGTACATGAAGACCTTTGCCGGGCCAGGGAATTAGGCAGGTGAAAACAGAAAGGGGGAACTGTCGCTCCCCCTTTTATTGCTCGTGCACCGACATCAGAACCCCTTCCAGCAGTCCGAAATCGCTCACTTTCATCCGGTCGAAACAGAACAGTTCCATGGTCCTGAGAGTGAGAAGGCAACCGGCAATGATCAGGTCTTCCCTCCCCTTTTCCATGCCGGGCACCATGAGCCGCTCCGCCGGTGACAAGGGGAGCAGCTGTTGGAAGATGGAACTGATTTCCGCCCGGGTCAGGACGTGGTTGTTCACCCGGCGATAGTCGTAGTCGACCATCCCCATACTAATTGCAGCAAGGGTCGTGGCCGTGCCAGCGGTCCCCACGAGCACCGCCTTGTCCAGATGATCCAATAGCGACCGCCTCTCCATTTCCCCTCGCAGTGTTGCCAGTTCACGATCGATCTTGTCGGTCATAGCACCGCTCTCCCCCTTCCCCTCGGTGAGCCTGACCACGCCGAGGGGAAGACTCCGGGTAAACAACGCCGTTTCTCCATGGGACAGGGTATATTCGGTGCTCCCCCCTCCCACGTCGAAGACGAAAAGCGATGCCGGACGCTCGTCGATTCCTGCCAGGACGCCCCGCAGGGTAAGACGCCCCTCTTCTTCACCGTCGATTACATCAAGTTTGATTCCTGTAGTGTCAAAGACCTCACGGCAGAAGTCCGGGCCATTGATGGCATCCCGTACGGCACTGGTCGCCACGGCTCGCGACCGTTGCACGTCGTGGCGTCTCATCTCGGTGGCAAAGTCGCGGAGTGCTGCCAAGGTACGCGACCGTGCTTCGTTCGAAATACCTGATTCGCGGGTGAAGCCGCCACCGAGGCGCGTTATCTGCCGACTGATGTATACCGGTTGCACGGTGCCGTCGGGCTGAAGTCTCCCGATGAGGAGCCGGGCGGTATTCGTTCCCAGGTCAATGGCTGCCAGAAGATGCTGCATCGAAAAACTCCCGTTCACTTTTGAGTATCTGTATACAGGCATCGGCGATTTTCGTGAAACCTCCCACGATGTCACTGTAGATCAAACCTGCCATAACCGTGCAATCCCCGTCGGTAAGACGTTTGATGTGGTTATCAAGCATAGTGCCCTGGAGCTGGGTTACCTTGTCGCGAAGATCGATACCAGTCGTCAGACCATTGCCTGTCGCCTCCGGCACGGAGGCGACGGCACTATTCACCAGGTCACCGACGACCGCGGCAAGGTTACGCAATTCCGTCATGGCAGATGCGGAAAAGATGATCTTGTCCTCCTTCTTACGGCGGAGATAATCGAGCACCGCCTCGTTCTGGTCACCGATATGTTCAAGGCTGCTGATTATCTGGAGCAGAAGCGATATGTCGCTAAACGTGTCCCGTCCCACGGACTGCTTCGACAGGGATACGAGGAAATTGGAAATGTCGCGCTGCAGGACATCGAGGGCTTCTTCTTTCTGCCTGATCCGCATCGTCCGTCGTGCATCGTATTTGTAAAACTGCTTGACTACATCCTCGAACATGGATTCGGCAATTGCCGCCATGCGCCTGGTTTCGTTCTTTGCCTGCAGGAGAGCTATGGATGGGGTGTTGAGAATACGGGTATCTATGAACTTCGGACGGGGTTCGTAATCGAGCCCCCCCTCGACGCCGGGGAGGATACGACCGGCGGACCGGGCAAAAAACCCGAGAAGTGGAAGAAAAACCAGGACGCTGAAAACGCTAAAGATCGTATGGGCATTGGCAAGGTGACGCGCTATGTTAGGGCGGCTGAGTGCAGAGTGCGGGTCAGCGTTGCCGATGATGGAGACGGTAAATTCCGCTTCACCGGGGGAAAGGGCATGAATCACCTTAAGGAATAGAGGGAACCCGATGAGAACTAGGATAATGGCCACGACATTGATGAGGCAGTAGATGATGGCACTGCGCCTGGCGGCTATTGTGCCACCGATGGTTGAAACCAGGGTTATGAGGGAGGTACCGAGCACCTCGCCGATGACCATTGCGACGCCGCTTTCGAATCCTATGAGTCCACTGCCGGCAAGGGCAATGACAATTCCGATAACTGCACTGCCGGACTGGATGAGAAAGGTCAGGAGTGCACCAAGCAAAACGGAACTGATATGCCAGCTGAACAGGGGGTGCTGTATCCCCTCGAACAGAGCGCTCTGCTTGACGGGAGCAAAGCCCGATTCCATGAGCTGGAGGCCAAAGAATATAAGTCCCGCACCAAGCAGCAACTCCCCTACGTAGACGACACGTCTCCGCTTACAGAAATATTTCAGGAGTACGCCAAGGGCAATTGCCGGCAGAGCGATCTGGGAAATTTTGAAGGCAATGAACTGGATAGCGAGGGTTGTGCCGATGCCGGTCCCCATAAGGACGCCGAGGGCCTGGTACACGGAGAGCAGGCCGGCATTGAGAAGTCCGACGATGATAATGGAGGCGGCGCTGCTGGACTGAAGCAGGGAGGCGAGGCAGCTCCCCATGAGAGCTGCGGTAAGGCGATTGCCGGTGATTTTTTCCAGGGTCTGGCGTAGCCGTTCCCCTGCGATCCTCTGCAAACCCTCGGACATGGACTTCATTCCGAGGATGAACAGACCGAGCCCCCCCAGTGCTTGCCAGAGAAACGTCAGAGGCATCGGTATAACTCTCCCAGATTACTTGCTGATTTTGAACGGAAACGTGAAATCGGGTACGGCTGAACGGGAGGTCCCCTTCTTGAACACGAGCAGTTTTACACCCTGAACAGTGGAGAGATCGATCTTGAAGTAGACGAGGCCGGCCACCTTGGCTTTCGGAATGATGGACTCACCGCTCAAAGCCTTGGTGTAGATATCCTGGGGATAGAGATCGTAGAAATAGGGAGCACTGGAGTTAAATGTATTGTAGGACGAGGATTTCTCGTAGTCTTCCAGGTAGTAGAAGCCCACATAGGGATAGGGAATCAGGTAGTAGGAATCTTTGGAGAGGATTTCCTTGACTTTCTCGGGGGTAAGGGGGAGATACTGGCGGTTATCATTGTCCAGAAGAACGAACGAGTCATTCCCGAAACTCACTTCGTGGTCGGTACGGTTGTCGATAAGCACCGAAAATGCCGATACCGTCCCCTCCAAATTATAGTTGCGCAGATCGACGTCGGATGCTTTTACCGTGATCAACACTCCATCCTTGTCAATAGCCTGGGAGTTTTCAGCGGTGTTTATGACTCCCGCCCCTGCCTGCTCGGGAAGGACCTTCAAGGAGGAGCACCCACCCAGAATCGTCGCCACTATCATTCCCATGAAAAAAGCGGAAATTTTCATTTTTTGTGACCTCCCGGAGAGTAAGCCCCTCACTTAGCAGAGACTGATGAGTCGAAATCACGTTTGCTGTCGGTGATATTTCGTGGCAGATCGAGATTTTCCTCAACGAACTGCTTCGGGCAGACATATATGCGGACAGTCCGTCCCTTGTCCGAATCGGCAGCGGTGGCAAGGTAGACATCGAGGTCGATAGTATGCCGGGAAGCCAGATATATCTGCACGTTCTTGGCAAGCATGAGCGAGTTGGAGAGTGACTCTTCCGCGTTTCTGTCGGTACCATCGTGGCCTTCAATGCGGAGCAGTCTATCCTTGCCAACTGTTCGGAGTTTTGGTGCCATGGCATCCAGCGCTTTTTTGGCTCTTACATCGAGCCCCTTGGCTGTTGTTACACGCACCGTCCCTACCGGCCGACAATCCGTCATGACGCCACGGTCTTCAGACCGGACAACAGTGGGGCACGTCATGAGGCCAATAACAACCGGAACAAGTACCCGTTGCATCATTTTCCCTTGGGAACCAGAAACAGTATTTCAAAGCGGCGGTTGATCCGGCGCCCTTCCGTGGTCACGTTGTCGGCGAGGAGCTTTGTCTTCCCCATCCCCTTGACGAACAACATTCTGGGGTCAATTCCTTCCCGGGTAATCAGATAGTTTGCCACGGCAATGGCGCGCTTAAGAGAAAGGTCCATATTGTACTTGTCGGAGCCAACACTGTCGGTGTGGCCGTCAATCCTGACATATGCTGTCTTTTTGTCGGCGCGGATCTGCTCCGCAACCTCGGAGAGAGACCTCTTCACCTCGTCGGACAGGTCCATCTGTCCAAATTCGAACATGACATCGGGGAACCGGAATTTACGATAGACATTCACGGTTTCCGGAAGCTTCGGCGTACCACCGGAAAGGACCTCGACTTTCTCTCCCCTGACCTCTACGGCTAGAAGGGGGGTTTGCCCTTCCACCTGATCGCTGTTCGTCGTGACAACTTCCTGGGGTGTGACGCGCACTTCCTCCTTGCGCGGAGAAACGGGAACCTGCTGGGTTAGAACCGGCATGGTCTGCAATACGGGCATGACGGGTAGTGATGCTTGTGCTCGTTGGGGCTGCGGGGGAATCACTACCTGACCAAACGGCTTGATCACAATCTCTTCGCGGTCGGGATCGACGGGTAATTCGAGTTTGCTAACCGGCGTCACGGCCGTGGATTTCAGTAGCAGTGAAGAAATGGGCGCGATTTTGGCCACCTTCGCCGTTTCCAGGGGTTTTGCCTCTGGTTCCTGCACCAGGCGAGGCACCGGCTTTATATAGGTGCCAACACCCTGACAGGTTGTGAAACCGACGATAGCGCGCCAGTCCGGACCCACTGAATTGACCCGCGATCCAGCACCGGCATTGAAGGTAAGATGGGGTGAAACGTAATACTGGAAACCGACCAGACCCTCTACGGGGGCGTCTTTCGAGGAGGTGCCCGATTTACTGTTCTGGCTGCCGGTCAGTTCCACGGTGAGCTTGGTCCTGGACGTGGGGGAAAACTCGATGCCCCCTCCGAAAAGAATCTGATTATCAGATGTTTTTCCCGGTTGACTGCCCGGCGAAAGATAACCGCCATAACCGTGTACGGCAAACCGCGAAGTGATGAACGATGCGATCAACCTTCCCCCGACGTCCGTGACTCCGTTAATGACAGGATCGTCCGATACGTGACGCATGGCGAAGAAATCGGTTGCCACTTTGAAATTCGCGTTCCGCTTACCGTAGAGACGAAGCTTGGTCCCCAGGTTGGCGGTTCCCTTGTTTGCCAACTCCTGTTGATCGTTGAACAGAAGATTGGGATATGAACCGTAGACCTCCCAGAACGAGCCGATACCAAGAGTCAAGGCGGCTGGCATGACCACGGCGTGCTTGCCAGAATCCTTATTCTTGCTCAGGTCTCCCCACAACCCGATGCACAGGTTGCCGGAATCGAGTGTGTCGGCTGACGGTACGGTGATTAAGCCGGACACGCCACTTTGCGTGGGGTTGGCAAACGCACACGATGCGGACAAGAGAACCGCACCTATGCTAATAAAAAGAATTTTTTTCATGAAGTTGTCGATCTGCCTAGATGTTTTCTGCTTACTGTTAGCAGATTGCGAAGGAGAGTTCAAGGAGTTTTAGCACACTAATTTTAATTAACCGCACACGTTGGAGAAACGTTTTATGATGAATCGACGGGATGCACATTGATTGATATTTAAGTTATTCGGCAACCCTTTCTTTCAGTTCCTTACCAACCTTGAAAAACGGCAGTTTTTTGGGGCTTACGGCAATGGCTTCACCGGTTTTCGGGTTTCTCCCCGTATAGGCCTTGTATTCCTTGACGACAAAACTGCCAAATCCACGGATTTCGATCCGTTCATCCGCCAGCATGGCAGACGACATCGAATCGAATATGGTGTTGATTATTTCTTCCGCTTTTTTGAAAGAAATGTTCTTCTTAACCGCCAGCGCCTCGATGAGTTCAGACTTATTCATATACCCTCCCGGTAGTATCTCCACCGGCACCAGGAATCTCCCTGCGTGACCGGTCCGTGAACTGAGGCGGGACCGTATCACGCGGATCGGTCTCGTTTTTCAGCAGCAGCCCTTCAGATATTTCTTGAACAGGAACTCAGCCTCGTCGCTGCGCCCCTGACTTTCCAGAAGCGGCACCAGCCTTTCCGCCGCAATTCGTGCCGTACCCGGCGATGCCAGGAGTTCGGTATAACAGTCGATGGATCTATCGACTGCTCCCATACTCTGATAGACATCACCTTGCAGGGTTCGCGCCTGGTCAGACAGGAACCCTTCCAGCACCATATGGTCCAGTACCCCCAGTGCTTCCTGAAAGCGTCCGGCATCCACATAGAGCTGAGCCAGCGCCAACCAGCAGAGAGGATTTGTCCCGTTCAACTCCAGAGCACGCTGCAGATGCAACTCGCAGCGTGCTAAATCTCCCTGCCGATAATGGATAAGAGAAATTTCATAGTGATAAATATCGTTTTCACCTGCTTCATTGAGTTCCTGAAACAGGCTTAACGCACTGTCATCGTTCTCTCCGTGTGCGGACAGGTATGCGCATGCAAATTTCTCTCCCAAAACCATATATCGCTGATGCAACTCTCCGGGGAGCGTCTGTACCGCCAGAAAAAATCTGTCTGCCGGCGAAAGGTGTTCTTCGCTAACATCGCTATTTTCAACTGTTTTATGAGAAATGCCATTGCAACTGGCACACCCTGGAGAAGTTTCGGCGACAATGGCAGCCGGGCTGTTCACCGTCATATGCTGGAGTAATATTTCAGCCTTTTCCCTAGCGGTTACGTCTTCTGCCAGATGCATGACCAGCTGAATGTGTTCATGTGCTTTGACCATATTGCCGCTCTGGATGGCGTGTTCCGCCTCAGCCAGATTAACAAACCCCAATCTGTTTCCCGCCAGGGCAATTTTACTTTTGACGTCCGCTATCAGCGCGGCATTATCCACAGTCTCACCGCCCATTTTAGCAAGGGCCTCGTTAAAAGCGGTGCGAGCATCGGCGTAGTGTTCGGCAGCCAGGTACTTTTCACCCTCGCTAATATAGTATCGATAATCCCTCTTGAAAAACCTGCCAAACATTTCGCACCACCTTTCTGCCAATGCATTGCAGCACTATTGTGCTATTTCGTGCACGGCTCGAACAATGTAACACTTTCTATATGATACGTCTGGGGAAACATATCGATGGGCCGGCTCTTCGTGACGGTATAACCGTGGGCACGCAGGAGACCAATATCCCTGGCAAGGGTCGCAGGGTCGCAGGAGACGTAGGCTATGGCACGGGGAGACAACGCGTGCAAATGGGCAATTATGTCGGCCGCACCGGACCGGGGTGGGTCAAGCAGTACGAGGTCAAAGGATTCACCGGCAGCAACCAGGGCCTGGATACCGGCCATGGCCGCCTGGCATCGAAATAGGGCATTGTCGATCCCGTTGGCCAAGGCATTCCAGCGCGCGTCGTCAATGGAGGGTTCATATTCCTCGATGCCGACAACACTGGACACGTAACGGGCAAGGGGAAGGGAAAAGTTGCCGTTGCCACAGTAAATATCCAGCAACCGCTCCGTACCGCTCGGCGCGAGCCATGCCGCCACGGTGGAAAGGAGTGCCAGGTTCTGACGGTAATTTACCTGGGAAAAACCTCCCCTACTGAACGACAGAACCGTCTCCGGGAGGTCCGGCAAAAACCCGGACGGAACCCTGTAGGAGAGCTTTTCGATCCCTGCCACACGAGTAAGGGTCGATTTTCTGCCTGACTGGAGAAAGATGCCTGCGGCTGACGGGAGCATGGACAGTCGTTGAACGAGGAAATCATGGAGTTCGGCAGGATGGTCGCCTATGAAGTGGAAAATAAGAATTGCCAAGCCATCGTCGCCTACTGCAATGTCGATCTGTGGGAGCCTGTCGGCTGACGGAAATTCCCGCAGGAGCAGGCGCAGTTCGGTGATGAGGCGGTTGATGACGGGATCGGCAATGGCGCATTTCCCGGGAATGGCAACGACGTAGTGGGTGCCACCACGGTAGAAGCCCATGTGTAATGTGCCTGCCGCAAGTCGCAGCTTGAGTTGTACCCGGGAGCGATACCCATAGGGATTTGGCGCTGCGAGCGCCGGCAGGATCACGCCACGCTCCACCTTCCCCCCCCTCCAGAGGAGATCGGCAAAAATGTCCCCCTTGGCAGCAATCTGGGCAGGGTATTCCAGGTGCTGCCAGTTGCAACCGCCGCACGAGCCGAAAACCGGGCAGGGTGGTGGTGCCCTGAGGGTGGATGGCTGAAGCAGTTCGAGAACCTCGCCTTCGAGGTAGGAGCGTTTCGCCTTGGTTATCCTGATACGCGCTTCGTCTCCAGGGGCCGTGAACGGCACGAAGCAGGCCTGGCCGTCCAGCCGGCCGAGTCCGGCTCCTCCGAAGGTCAATTTCTCGATGGCAAGTAACGCCTCACGCATCGGCTTTTGAGGGAGGGATTGCGAGTCGTGTTCCCTTTCGCTGGGATTTTCTCAATTCGCCAACCACAAGTTTTTTAGGAAACTCAGGGGCGGCGAAATAGGGAAGAGAATGGCCGATGAAGTTATTGATAAGTTTTTCCCTGACGTGCTCTATTTCGCTGGCTGGTACGCCCATCTGCTCGACGTCGCGACGATAAGACACCGCATCTCCCAGGATGCGGCGTGCATCGTCAAATGCCTGCCGATCGGTAAAGTATGCGTCAAGAAGTTGCACGGTACAGGAAAATTCCAGCCCAACCTTGTAGAAATCGCCATAATAGTGACGGGTGTGATCGAATACGTAGACGGTAAGACCGTTGGCAAGGGGGATACTCCTGAGGAGTTCAGTCATGAAACCACGTCCTTTCCACTGAATGTCCGTGGAAAATAATACGGTTTGCCTCTGCTTGTAAAGGGTTTTTCCCCGGAAAACACAGCTCTTGCAGATTAATTCCGGCTTGCAATTTTATCCGAATACTTGTAGAGTGGCGAAGTTTGAGAGGACTTTACGGACACACTATCACGCGAGGAGCACTATAAATGAGTAAAGAAGAAGCTATTGAAGTTGAAGGAACGGTCATAGAGCCCCTTCCCAATGCCATGTTCCGGGTAAAACTTGAAAACGATCACATCGTGCTGGCCCACATTTCCGGCAAGATGCGAAAATACTTCATCAAGATCCTTCCCGGTGACAAGGTCACCGTTGAACTTTCACCCTACGACTTGTCGAGAGGGCGCATCACCTATCGCGTAAAATAACCCGCCAACCCCACCGGCTTACGGTGCCCAACGACGAAAGGCGCGTTGGGCATTTGTCCAGGCAACTCCCTCACACCATATCCATCAACGTCATTGCCACCTTGTGCAATGGCACTACGGTGGCCGATTTCACCGTTTCCAGTACAGCCTTCGGCATACCGAACACGATGGCCGATTCCTCCGATTCCACCACAATCCGCCCCCCTACCCCGGCCAGCGCGGCAGCGCCGACCGCTCCATCTCTTCCCATCCCCGTGAGAACCGCAGCCAGGCATTTTTCGCCACAGGCTGCAGCAGCCGTTTCCAGCAATGTGTCGACCGACGGCCTGTGGAGAGCCCCCTTGGGCTCCAGGTCAAGCTTTGCCCGTAACACGCCACCCTCCCTGGTCACCTTGAGGTGCTGGCCTGCCGGTGCAAGGTAGGCGGTACCCCTCACGAGAGATTCACCATTCTCCGCTTCCTTCACGTTGAGGGCACAGAGTCTATCGAGCCTTTCCGCAAGCGAGGCAGTAAATCCCACCGGCATATGCTGGACGATGAGTATGGGACAGGGAAACCCGGCGGGAAGAGCGGTCAAAACCTGCTGTAGCGCGGGGGGACCACCGGTAGAAGTGCCTATGAGGACGAGTTCCGTCCCGGCCGAGGCGACATGTGGACGGCTAGAGCGCTCAGACCGGATTTCCCGCGGGGACGCTTGCAACTTGCGCAACTCGACCTTCGCGGCAACCATTATTTTGGCGACAAGCTCGTTGGTGATCCCCGTTATATCCATGGGACCGCCAGCCGCCGACTTGTCGATGAAATCGACCGCCCCAAGTTCAAGGGCTCTCAGGGTGTTCTCTCCTCCTTTTTCCGTCAGGGAACTGAGCATGATCACCGGCGTCGGGCATTCCGCCATGATCCGTTCCAGGGCCGATAAACCGTCCAGTATCGGCATCCTTATGTCGAGAGTCACTACGTCAGGGCGGAGCTTCTTAACCAGTCTGATGGCCATTTCTCCGTCGGACGCGACATCGACAATCTGGATGAGAGGGTGATTATCGAGCATCCTTATGAGCGCCCGCCTGACAAAGGCCGAGTCATCGACGACCAGTACCTGGATTTTTTGTTGCTCTCTGGAAGAGTTCATCTGTCCCTCATTTTGTAGATAACGGCTCCGGGGAAGCGAAGCGGTTCGTAAATCTTAGTGATTCTGGCCAGTGATTCGGAGTGACCGAGAAAAAGATACCCATCGGGGCGGAGTGCCCGGGCGAAACCCTCGACCGTTTTTTGCACGGTGCTGTCATTGAAATAGATGATAACATTGCGGCAGAAGATGATGTCGAGGGAATCTTCGGCAAAGTGGTCCCCGAATTCGAGGAGATTCCCCTGACGGAAACTGGTTATGCGCTGCAGCACTTCCTTGACACGATAGCAGTCACCCTCTTTTCTGAAATAGCGCTCCAGCAGTTGGGGTGGAGTTACGGAAAGAGCCCGACCGCCATAGAGCCCCGCCTCGGCCTTGGCAATGACAGCCGGGTCGATATCTATACCGACAATCTGCACATCCCACTCCCAGACGAACTGCCCCGACTCCAGGAGCAGCATGGCCAGGGTATAGGCCTCTTCCCCGCTGGAACATCCGGCTGAAACAATCCGTATGCGCCGGTCCTTTTGCCGCATTCTGTTTTCTTTCAGAAAGGAAAGTATGGAGTCGGAAAAGACCTTGAGTTGTGCGTCCTCCCGGAAAAAGTAGGTTTCATTGTTCGTCAGCAACGAGATGAAATTGAGATGCTCCGTCCTGTTATCGGGGGAGAACTTCAGGTGATAATAATAATCGGCAATGGTGCCAAGGTGCAAATCATCGAGACGGGGCGCGAGTTTAATCGCCAGAGAGCCCGCCTTGTTTTCGTCCAGGACCAGGCCGAAGCGTTCATTGACGAACTCCTGGATAAGCCGGAATTCCTCCGGATTCATGGCACTCTTGGTAGGAAGTGTCATTACCGTTCCGTTTCCCGGTCAAGCCCCGATTTGACGACCATTGCAGCATGACGCACATCCGGATCTGGATCGTTGTCGTGCAGACGGGAAAGTACGGGCAAAACCGACGAATCGTGGCAGTTCCAGAATGCGTGGATTACGGCAAGCCTTATGGCGGGATGGGAATCGTTCGCTAGTTCGCCCAAAACGGGTATGCTTGATTTCGAACCATATCTGCCGACGAGGTCAATGACCCGTTCGCGCACCTCCAGCGAACCTTTTCCTGCATAAGCGTGAAGTTCAGGCAATGCCGTTTCCCCGAGTGCCAGGAGGGCATCGAACGCCCCGCGACCGACTTCCTTGTCGCACAGCAAATTCACCAGAGGGACGACGGCTTTCATGCTCCCCAGTTTCCCCAGTCCGGCAACAGCGTTTTTGCGTACAAGAACGTCAGTATCGACAAGTGCTGCCAGCAAACAATCCACGGCTTCATCACCACCAATACCCGTCAGCAATTTCAGCGCTTCAATCCTTACGCTCCAGTGGGGATCGTTAACCGCACGGAAAACCGCTGGGAGCGCCTCGCCAGGGTCGAGGCTGGTCAACGCCTGCAGGGTAAGGCGGCGCATGTCAGGGTCCGGGTGATTTGCAAATGGTCTAAGGCCATTTCCGGCAATGTGACCGCAGGGCGTTGCCGCCGCAAGCGCATGTACAATGGCGAATTCCACATGTCGCGGGTTATCGAACCTTTCCAGCAAAGCAAGTAGGGCCTCGACAGCATCGCTTGTCCCTTTCCGACCCAATGCATCGATAATTGCCTGCTCAAGACTCGCGCCAGCGGAGTGAGCCCGATTCAGCACCACTTCGAGAGGTACCCCTGAGTCCAAATCCGCAAGGGAGGCCTGTACTTGTACGTTATTCACGATGCCTGGGCCGACACCTTGCTCACCACCGACGATCGCACCCGCAGAGATCGAACTGTCGGCCGGTGGGTTATGAATCCCATCGCGTAAATCCAGGAGGGCTCGCGCCGCTGTTGCAGTCGCCTCATCTTCAGCTCCGGCAAGTTGGCGCAGTTTCTCCACAACTGTCACCGGCTCCAGCGACTGGTGCAACGTGAAAGCACCCGCTCCCCTTTCCGCTTCACCGGTACAGATGGAATAAATGGCCCGTACAGCCGCTGCGGATCGTAAAGACGACGCTGTCGTAAGGAGAGCAACAAGGGATGGCACTGCCCGAGGGTCTCCTATGGTTGCCAGCGCCTCAATGGCCGGTTCACCCAGCATTTCGTCGTTCACCAGCGGCAACAGGTAGGGAACTGCCCGATTGTCACGCATTTCGCGGATGGCGGCCAAAGCGGGATACTGTTGCCAGAAGTCTTCCCTGAGAAGCTTGAGCAGCGGCAGCAGGGCCGAACGGTCGCCGATTCTCCCGAGCGCTTCGGCAGCGCCATGCCGAACATTGGCATCGGGGTCATTGAGTGCGGCGATAAGAGGCTCTACAGCATCCCGGCTGGCAATGTCACCCAGCATGACCGTGCTGAAATTGCGGACTTCTTCGTCCTTGTCATGCAGCAGCTCAACGAGCCGGGGGACTGATTGCCGGCCGAAATGAACCAGCACTTCCATGGCTCCGTTACGCAGGTCGGCAAGAGCATTGTTCCGGACGCCATGTTCCAGTGTGGGATAGATGGTATCGAAATCACGGAGCAGGAGCATGTCGAGAGCTTCCTGTTTGCACCCCTTCGATTCGTCTCCGACGAGGAGGAGGAGTTCGATCACCGGCCGACCCTCCAGGATTGCAACGTTGGAACGGAACCGATCAGACAGCTTGGTCATGCGCGTTGGACCCCGTTTTTCGATAAATTAGGCAACCGGCTTCACGAACCGGCGTGAAGTCATGCCTGAACAGATGGAGCGGCTCTGCATCACCGGTGAGCAGGTATCCGCCGGGGGCAATGATACGATACAGAGAATTTACCAATTGCTGCTGACAGGCCGATGAAAAATATATCATGACATTTCGACAGAGGACAATATCAAAGGCGCCCGCTGGAAGCGTATCGCCTCCACCATCACTTTGCATGACATCGTTGAGATTGAGGTGCATGAATCTGATAAGCCGCCTGACATCCTCCCTGAAGGTAGCTCCGTCATCGGAAGCATCCATATATTTTTTTTGCAACATCTTAGGGATTCCCTTCAGGCGGGCAGTCTCGTAGGAGCCGCGCCTGGCGATTTCAAGGCAGCTTTCGCTCAGGTCACCGGCCACGATGTCGATTTCCCACGCCCGGGGATAGCGCAGCCCTTCAAGAACCGTCATGGCAACGGTATATGGCTCTTCACCCGTGGAGCACCCGGCACTGAGGATCCGGAGCCGCATGTCGTTCAACTGCCCCGGTTGCTCGCCCGTTGCAAACCGGCGGAAACTGGCACTCCCCCTCTCCTCTTCGAGAGCCGGCAGGATATGGTCGCGCAGATAGTCGAACTGGCGCGGGTTGCGAAAGAAGCAGGTTTCGTTAGTGGTGATTAGGTCGAGGAGCACTACTTCCTCGGAGTGGGAGTTGAGCAGGATGTCCCTGTATGCTGACATGTCCGGCAACGCAAGTGCATCCACACGCTGCTGCAGCTTGCTTCCCAGCAGGCTACGCTTGTGTCCGGAGAAACAGAGACGGGTTCTCTCCTGTACATACTGCCGAATTTCATCGAATACTGCATCAGCCATGGGCTACCTTTTTGGGTACATCTTTAGATATCTCCCGATGGAGTGTTACCATCGGGAGATTGTATCATGCCACCTTGAACTCGGCGACCATGCCGGCCAGGTCGACTGCCTGCTGGGACAGGTTCTGGGCCGAACGGGAAAGCTGTTCCACCGAGGCCAGGTTTTCCCGGGAGCTGTCGCTGATGCTTTCCACCGCCTGCACCACCATCTCCCCGCCCTTCTTCTGCTCCGCCGTGGCGTTGGCCACCGTCAGGGTCATGGCGTTCATGCTGTTGATCGCCTCCACGATCTGCCGCGCCGACAGCGCCTGCTCCCGGGTGGCGATGTTCACCTGCTGGGTCACGTTGTTCATGTTCTCCACCGCAATCCGGATCTGCTTGCTCCCCTGGGCTTGCTCTCGGGTCGCTCCCGTTACCTCCTGGGTGACGGTGTTCATCCGCTCCACGGCAATCCGGATCTGCTTCCCGCCCTGGGCCTGCTCACGTGCCGCATTGGCCACCTGGGCCGTGGACAGGGTCATTCGCTCCACCGACTTCAGCACCTGCCCGGAGGCGTTGGCCTGTTCACCCGTCATCAGGGATATGTCGGACATGAGAGTGCTCGTCTTTTCTATGCTCTTGACGATGTTCGCCAGGGCGTTACCCGCCACGCCGGACAGCTCCATGGAGGAACGGGCTTCCTGGGCCGCCAGTTCGCCGTACTTCACCGAGTCGCCGGTGTCGGCCTGGACCTGCTTGATTACCTCGCCGATCTCCTTGGTTGCGTTGACGCTCCGCTCCGCCAGCTTTCTTACCTCTTCCGCGACTACCGCAAAACCCCGGCCCGCGTCTCCAGCCCGCGCCGCCTCGATGGCCGCGTTCAGCGCCAGGAGGTTCGTCTGGTCAGCAATCTCGTTGATCACCTTGACGATGCTGCCGATCTCCTCGGAGCGTTTCCCCAGGTTGGCGATGGAGGCGGCCGTCTTCTCGATGACGTTCCCCACGCGTTCCATGGCCATCAGCGCCTGCTGCACCGCCTCCTGTCCCGCCGAGCCTTCCTTGGCCGCAGCCTTGGCCACATCATCCGCAGCGGTAACGTTCTTGGCCGACTCCCGGATGGAAACGGCCAGCTGTTCGATGATAGCCGCCGTGTCGGTCGCCACCTGCTGCAGTTCCTGGGTGTTCCCCGCCACCTGGTCGATGGAGACGGTCATCTGCTCGATGGTGGAGGAGGTCTCGGATACGGACGACGCCAGCTCTTCGGCGCTCTGGGCCACCCGGTCGATGGAAACCGTCATCTGCTCGATGGTGGCCGAGGTCTCGGCAACCGACGACGCCATCACTTCGGCACTCTTGGATACCTGCTCGCTGGACGCCCCCAGTTCCTGCACCGACGAGGAAACCTCGTCCACGTTGGAGGCCAGGGAGTCTGCGTTGGCTGCCACGGTCTGGATGGAGGCCGCCATCTGCACCATGGTCGCCGATGTTTCCTCCGCAGCCGACGCCTGGCTGCTGGCTGCACGGTTCAGTTGCTCAGAACCGCCGGATATCTCGTTGGCCGCCGATGCCACCTGGTCAGACGTGGAGCGTATCCGGCCGATCATGCTCCGCAGACTGACGACCATCTGATTAAGGGCATTGCTGAGCGTCCCTATTTCATCGTTACTCTGCACTTGAATGGAATTAGTGAGGTCACCCCCTGCCACCATGCTTGCAAAGTCAACCGCACTCCGGAGAGGCTTGATAACCATGCGAGTTGCGGCATAATTCAAAATCCCTATCATGATCAAGATGATAAGAATGGTCGCGGCAAAGAGGACGACATACAACGTGCGCACATCCGCAGATAGCTCTTCCTCGTAAGCGCCCGCTGCAATCACCATTTTCCAGTCATCAAACGCCGTGTATACCACCATCTTTTCACGTGGGGTCGACTCCCCCTTGTTCTGCCAGTAGTAATGGGTCACTCCTTCACGGTTCTTGAGAATCTCCTTGATGAATTCGCGCCCATCCGCGGCCTTGGAGTCGAGGATGTTTTTCCCCTCTTCAAACGGGTGAATAACCAGCGTCCCCTGCTGTTCACCCTGGTCGGCATTCAAGGCGTAGATATAGCCGGTCTTGCCGATCTTGATCTCCTTGATCTGTTCTTTCATGAATTTCAATGCATCTGTCGTATCCATGCCGACGAACAGCAGTCCGATGATCATGCCGCCGCCATCCTTGATCGGCACATATTTTGTCGAATAGTCCCGGCCAAAGAGATTGGCGCGGCCGAGGTAACTTTCCCCTTTCATGACAAAACCATAGGCAGGATGGTTCTTGCCGAGCATGGTTCCTATCGCCCGCGAACCATCCTGCTTTTTTACCGACGTGGTGATCCGAACGAAGTCGTCACCTGTTTTCGCAAACACCGTCGCTACCGCGCCGGTCATCTTCGTAAAACGGTCTATCGTATCAAAATCCATATTGAGTACGCTGGTGCCATGCAGCAGCACCGGGGTATCTACCGTTCCTATTTTCACTGTACGGCGGGTGTCAAGCTGAAACCTCTCGGGGAAATAGGACGTGAATACGTTTGCAAATTTTTCCGTACTTTGGGTGACACTGTGGTCATACACTTCAAGCATGCTTTTAACTAGATTCACCTGGCGCTTGAGATCGGTGATTGCATTTTTCTCCAGCATATTGCCAGTATACGTGCCGATATAGGTGGAGAATATACTGAGTAAAACAAGTACCAGCAAGGCTTCGGCAACGACCAGTTTCTTTCCGAGCGACCAGTTCATGATTCTCGTTTTCATATCAATTCCTTTCTGTAAGGAATAACCGATTGAATCACATTACCAATTAATGCGGGATTCCACTGCTCAGCAAAGAAACTGTATTTCCTCCTTTGGCGTCATGCCACCTTGAACTCCGCCACCATGCCGGCCAGGTCGATCGCCTGCTGGGACAGGTTTTGGGCCGAACGGGAAAGCTGTTCCACCGACGAGAGGTTTTCCCGGGAACTGTCGCTGATGGTCTCCACCGCCTGTACCACCATCTCCCCACCCTTCTTCTGTTCTGCAGTCGCATTGGCTACCGACATGGTCATGCTGTTCATGCTGTTGACCGCCTCCACGATCTGCCGCGCCGATAACGCCTGCTCCTTAGTGGCGATGCTTACCTGCTGGGTCACGTTGTTCATGTTCTCCACCGCTATCCGAATCTGCTTGCTCCCTAACGTCTGTTCCCTGGTCGCTCCCGTCACTTCCTGGGTGACAGTGTTCATCCGCTCCACGGCGATCCGGATCTGCTTCCCGCCCTGGGCCTGTTCACGTGCCGCATTGGCCACCTGGGCCGTCGCCTGGGTCATCCGCTCCACCGACTTCAGCACCTGCCCGGAGGCGTTGGCTTGTTCATTGGTCATCAGGGATATCTCGGACATGAGATTGCTCGTCTGCTCGATGCTCTTGACGATATTCGCCAACGCGTTCCCCGCCGCACCGGACAGTTCCATGGAGGAACGGGCTTCCTGGGCCGCCAGTTCGCCGTACTTCACCGAGTCCCCGGTGTCGGCCTGGACCTGCTTGATTACTTCGCCGATCTCCTTGGTGGCGTTGACGCTCCGCTCCGCCAGCTTTCTTACCTCTTCCGCGACCACAGCAAAGCCCCGGCCCGCATCCCCCGCCCGCGCCGCCTCGATGGCCGCGTTCAGCGCCAGGAGGTTCGTCTGGTCGGCAATCTCGTTGATCACCTTGACGATGCTGCCGATCTCCTCGGAGCGTTTCCCCAGGTTGGCGATGGAGGCGGCGGTCTTGTCGATGACGCTTCCCACCCGCTCCATGGCCGCCAGCGCCTGCTGCACCGCTTCCTGACCCGCCGAGCCTTCCTTGGCCGCAGCCTTGGCCACATCGTCCGCCGACTCTATGTTCTTGGCCGATTCCCGGATGGAGATGGCCAGCTGCTCGACGGTTGCTGCTGTGTCGGTCGCCACCTGCTGCAGTTCCTGGGTGTTCCCCGCCACCTGGTCGATGGAGACGGTCATCTGCTCAATGGTGGAGGAGGTCTCGGATACGGACGACGCCAGTTCTTCGGCGCTCTGGGCCACCCGGTCGATGGAGACCGTCATCTGCTCGATGGTGGCCGAGGTCTCGGCAACCGACGACGCCATCACTTCGGCACTCTTGGATACCTGCTCACTGGAGGCTCCCAGTTCCTGCACCGACGAGGAAACCTCGTCCACGTTGGAGGCTAGGGAATCGGCGTTGGCCGCCACGGTCTGGATGGAGGCCGCCATCTGCACCATGGTCGCCGATGTTTCCTCCGCAGCCGACGCCTGGCTGTGCGCGGCACGATTCAACTGGACGGAACCGCTGGATATCTCGTTCGCCGCCGATGCCACCTGGTCCGACGTGGAACGTATCCGCCCGATCATGCTCCGCAGACTGTCCGCCATCTTGTCCATGGCGGCCAGCAGCTGTCCCACCTCATCGCGGGTAGTGGCCTCTATGGTGACGGTCAGATCGCCATCAGCAATTTTGTTGGCGACTCCCAAGGCCGTATTGACCGGCGTTGTAATACTCCGCGTGATGACCACGCCGAGGATAACGCAGAGAATTATGGCCACAACGATGCAGACGGTGAGTATAGTAAATGTACGCGCAGCCAGCGCCCTGAAGTGTGGCTCGGTGTCATCCATCCGCTTGTTGGCTTCATCGGACATGTCTTTGACTGCTGCTTCCAGGCGGTGCATCTCGTCCTTGTACTGGGTGATCGCCTTGTTCGCCTCCTCGGGGGTCTTTATGCGGCCAGCAAGGATTTCATCGTGAGTCTTATCAAACCCTTTTACATAATCCGCGATATCGGCTTTCATCGCTTTCATCGTTTCCTTTTCCTTAGGAAGTACGACAATTTTATCGAGATCTGCCATACGGGTATTCAGATGCTCGAGCTGTTCCCGCCACTTCTTGTCGTATTCTGCCACCTTATCCGGCTGGGTGATATTGAGATACATATCCTTCTCGTAGCGCCTGAGCCCGACGACATTGGCCCGGGCCCGTGCGGCATGCTCGGATATGGAGGCATCCCCCCTGAGAATGTCGATTGTCTTCTCCGTGCTGGTCCTGACCCCCCAGAACCCCGCCCCACCCACCACGAGCATGAGCAGAAGCATCAAGGCAAACCCGAATGTCAACCGTCCACCGATTTTCATGTTCTTAAGCATGGCACTGTGTCTCCTTTTTCAATCCTGCAATATTAGGTATCAACAGGTTAATTCCCGTCAGTCAGCAGAAGTGCCCGGTTCAGGTCGAGAATGATGATCAGCCGTCCCTCCAGCTTCCCGACACCTTTGATGTAGTTCTGGTCCAGGGTGATCGCCTCCTCCGGTATCTCTTCGATAATGGCCGATGATATCTTGATCACCTGGGAGACCGCATCCACCAGCATCCCGAGGCGCTTCCCCTTCAGCTCGATGACGATGATCCGCTGGGCATCCGTAGTCTCCCCAGCCGCCATCCGGAACCGGCTCCGCAGGTCCACCACCGGGATGATCTTTCCCCGCAGGTTGATAACTCCCCGCACATGGACGGGTGCACCGGGAACCGGTGTTATGTCCGTCGCCCGGATAATTTCCTGGACGCTGCTGATATCGACCCCGTACTCCTCGCGCCCCAGGCTGAAGGTGACCAGGTGATGGAGTTGTTCCTCCTGCTGCGCCGCAACAGCTGTGGCGGTTGCATCCAGTTCCTGCTGGGCCTTTCCCACGAACTGGGACAGGATATCCTCCGCCAGCCCCGATTGGGGGAGTGTTATCTCGCTATTCTCCGGCATGTGTTCCTCCTCTCCTGGTTTTCACTATGAGTGATGCGATATCGAGTATCAGGGCCACCCGGCCGTCACCCAGGACGGTTCCCCCGGAAATGCCCGGCAGTTCTCCCAGATATTCGTCCATCCCCTTGATGACCACTTCCTGCTGACCGATGAGCCGGTCCACCACCAGGCCACCCCGCTTTTCGCCGGTGCCGACCACCACTACATACTCTTCAACCTCGCTCCTGGTTCGCCCAAGACCGAAGAAACGATCGAGACGAATAACCGGCAAGAGCCTCTCCCGCAATTGGATGATCTCGCCGTCGGACACCTGATGTATTTCGTCGTTAGCAATCTTGATGCTCTCCAGGACACCGGAAAGCGGAATGGCAAAGGTTTCCCCTGCCACCTCGATCATGAGGGCGTTGATGATGGCCAGGGTCAGGGGGAGCTTGATGGTGAAGGTAGTCCCCTTTCCCGGCGTGCTGTCGATATCGATCAGCCCGTTGAAGGAGTTGACCGTGTTCTTGACCACGTCGAGACCGATCCCCCGGCCGGAGGTTTCGGTCACTTCCTTACTGGTGGAAAACCCGGGGAGAAAGAGCAGTTGCATGGCATCGTAATCATCCATGGAACTGGCCTGTTCACTGTCGATCAGCCCCTTGTTCAACGCCTGCTTCCGCACCTTGTCCGCATCGATCCCGCCCCCGTCGTCCTTGACGGCGATGATGATATGGCTGCTCTCGTGCCGTGCCGACAGGTGGATGGTACCGGCGGCAGGTTTCTTCTGTTTGCGCCGTGCCGACGGCTTTTCGATGCCGTGGTCCACTGCGTTGCGGATCAGGTGGAGAAGCGGTTCGCCGATCTCGTCGATGACGGTCTTGTCCAGTTCAGTCCCTTCGCCCTCGAACTCGAGCTTGATCTCCTTGCCATGCTGTAGGGAAAGGTCGCGCACCAGGCGGGTAAAGCGCTGGAAAACCACCTTGACCGGCAGCATCCGCGCTTTCATAATCGCCTCGCGCAGGTCGCCGGCGCTCTTGCCGATCATCTGGCTCGCCTCGGTGAAGGATTCAAGGAGCTGACGGTCCTGTACCGTTTCTCTTACCCGTTTCTCCAGCGTGAGCAGGGCGGTCCGGTGAATCACCAGTTCCCCTACCAGGTTCAGCAACTCATCGAGCTTTTCGAAATTTACCCGCAGGGTGGTGGACTTCTGTGTGATATACGCGAAATCATCCTTTTTCACGGCAGGAAGTGGCGCAGAACTTGACTCGGCATCATCGCCGGCAAGAGCGTAATCAAGCACCATGATTTCATCGGTAAAATCCAGCTGCTCCCGGGGATTGGCGGAAAGCCGGCGCAGGGTCTCCCGCAACAGGTTGATGGCACCGTAGAAGATCTCGAAGAACGAAGCCGGCAGCGGCGTAGTACGCTCCGAAACCGTCTTGAGCACGCTTTCCAGCTTATGAACGTACTGCTGCACCGGCGTGAGCCCGATCATCCCCGAATTCCCCTTCAGGGTATGGAGATTGCCGAGGAGCAGGGTCGTGATCGATCGGTCGGGAGACTCGCCACCGCGCCGCTCAAGCTCCAGAAGCCCTGCTTCCACGGCCTCCAGATGGGTTGACGCATCTTCCAGGTACTCTTCGAGCAAAATAGATATATCAATAGTCTCCAACGTATCCCCCAACTATGCTTTGGATGTCTGCGCAGGCACGGCGCCCGGGATGATTTGTTCGATCAACGTGTAGAGGTCCGGAGGTGAAAACGGTTTCTTGAGATACCCCTTAGCACCCAGCTTGAGGGCACGAATGGTATCGTCCTCCTTCCCTTCGGTGCTGATGACGATTATGGGAAGTCGACGCTGAATCCCGAGAGCGGTGGCTTTCTCGAGAAACTGTACTCCGTTCATGACCGGCATGTTGATGTCGAGCAGAATAAGCTGAATATCGTCCTGTCGTGCGAGTTCATCCAGCGCCTCCTGCCCGTTCATCGCATCGGCAATCTCGCACGCGTACCGTGACAGTACCAGGCGGTACATTTGATGGATAAGGGCCGAATCATCAACCACAAGAACTTTTTTGAGCATATATTCCTCACTTGCTATTGATAGTATTCAATCCGCAATCAATGTTTAATCGGGATACCGATTCCCTCGACTTTTGACAGGAGGTCCTGAATATCCACGGGCTTTCTGAAAAAATGCAACGCCCCGCGCTCATAGGCAAGGGACTCGATCTCGGCAGTGCCATAGCCGGTCATGATAATCACTTCGGTAGAATACCGGTCTTTTATGAACTTCAGCAATTCAAGCCCCTCGATGCCGTTCACACCCGACATCCGGATATCGGCGATGACAAGGTCGAAATGGGTGTTTGCCAGCGCCTCTTCGGCCTGTTCTATCTCGTTGCAGGTTATGACTTCCACTCCTTCAGTCTTCAACGCATAGGAAAGGCTGAGAAGTATGGATTGTTCGTCGTCAACGATGAGAATTTTTTTCATGATTATCGATGCTCCCCCTTAATGAAAAATAAAATACGTTAACGAAAAAGCACACAACATGCCAAATATCAATCATTCAACTATGTCTAATAGATTCGACTTGTTATGCAGTAGCGCATATGATGCGTCCAACATGCTGTACGGATTTCGTACAGTTTACGGGAGCGTGCGGGCAAGAGATGCTGGTTGAAGGAGTTTCAGAAAACAAAGCGCGGCGGGAAGTTGCGATTGCAGCATTGGCAAAAAATCCCTGCTGTCCGATTTTCGGACATGTGCAGATTCAGGACAGTGGAGAAATTTTTTTAAGCTTGGCGAGGAGGGTTGAGCGACTTATGCCGAGTATGGAAGCGGTACGGGAATGATTGTCGTTGGTGGCATGGAGAACCTGCCTGATATACTCTTCTTCGACCTGGCAGAGTGGGCGCAGGTTACCGGTTTCACCAGGAGATTTCTCAACTGGGTGCAATCCCCGGATATCGGACGGGAGATGTTCGGGAGCAATAGGACCGCTCCCCGCAAGGATAAGAGCCCGTTCGATGACGTTGCGCAACTCACGGACGTTGCCAGGCCACATGTATACCAGCAGCAGATCCTCTACAACCGGGTCAAGCCGCGTGTAGCTCCTTCCCATGGAGTCCCCGACGAGACGAACGTAATAGTCAGCCAACAGAAGAATGTCGCGTCCCCGCTCACGGAGGGAAGGCAACTTGATCGGGAGCACGTTTATCCGGTAGTAGAGATCTTCCCGAAACTTTCCTTCTCTGACAAGCAGGGGAAGATCGCGGTTCGTGGCTGCCATGAATCGCGCACTGCTCTTGAGGTCGTTTACGCCGCCGACACGGCGGAAGAATTGGGTATCGAGCACTTTGAGGAGTTTTGCCTGGATAGCAAGGGGCATTTCTCCCAGTTCGTCGAAAAAAATGGTTCCATCGGCCGCGATTTCAAAGAGCCCTTTCTTCAGCGTCTTTGCATCGGTAAAGGCTCCCTTCTCATGGCCGAACAGTTCTGATTCCAGGAGGGTCTCCGACAGGGATGCACAATTGATCTCCACCAACGGTCCGGAAACCTGGCTCAGTTCATGGATCGATCTGGCGACCAGTTCTTTGCCGCTTCCCGATTCTCCCATGATGAGTACCGGCGTCGTGGGATTCTGGGCAAGAAGTTTCACGAGGCGCTGTACCCTGATTATTTGCGGCGATTCTCCGATGGTGGGGGTGCTGTGCGCCCTTCGCCGGTCCAGTCGCTGGGCATGTGCGGTTTCACGTGAAGACTGCTGCAGTGCCTCGACGCCGTCAAGAATCATCCCCACCTGATCGAGATCGAGAGGCTTGGCAAAATAATACTCAGCGCCGTGCTTCATGGCATGCACCGCCTTGTCCAGTTCAACACTATCCGCCATCATCATGACCCGCGTCCCTGCGGCCTGATCGGTCAAAGGCGTGATGAGCCGCACTCCCTCCGCGTCGAGGAGCTGCTGGTCAACAAAGGCCACCGTGGGAGAAAAATCCTTTGCCAGCCTCATCCCCCCAGAGCCCGTATCCGCAGTAACGACCTCGTACCCCCGATCGCGCAGGAAACCACATAATTGTACACGAGTCCGGTCGGCACGATCTATAACCAGTGCTCTCATGCCGCCCTCCCCTGCAGGGGAAGCTCGATTATGAACGTTGCCCCTCTTTCAGTATTGTTGTGGGCTGTCAGGGTACCATTGTGCGACTCGATGATGGTTCTGCTGATACTCAGCCCCAGTCCCGCGCCGTGCTTCTTCGTCGTAAAAAAGACGTCGAACAGCTTTTCCATGATTTCGTCGGGAATCCCGACTCCCGAGTCGGAGACCACTATCTGTGTCCCCTTCCGATCGGCAACGAGCGTTACGTCGACGCTGCCCCCCCCGGGTGTCGCCTCGATGGCATTTTTCAGAACATTCAGAAGCACCTGCTCGATTTTCTCCTGATCCCCATCCACCATTACCCGCTGCTCGGTCAAGTTTGAACGTATAGTCACTCCCCGATCGGCAGCAAATGGTGCGTTAATCAGGAGTGTTTCTTCGATCATCTGTTTCAACGGGAACAGCTGCCGATTCAGTTTCGGCTCCCGGGAGCAGAAGAGCAGGTCGTCCACCATGCGATTGAGTCTGCCCGCCTCTTTCAGGAGGGAGTCCATCAACTCTTTCTGGGGAGGAGTCAGGTCAAGCTCCTTTGACAATATCTGTCCGACGGCGGTCATCCCAAAGAGAGGATTACGGATTTCGTGGGCAACCCGCGCCACGACCTCACCCATAGTCGCCAGCCGCTCCTTGATTCTCAAGTTGCGGCGAATGGTAATGATTTCAGTAAGGTCTACGAAGGAAACGATATGTCCGGTAACTGTTCTGTCGGGAGACTTAAGGTCGAACCTTCGGAACCCTACGATTATGTCGGATATGTCGTAATGGAGCGGCACCTCACCCGCATCCCTACCGGTACGGACCGCATCGCACAGGCCCGGAGCGATGTCCGCCAGGTTTCGACCGATCATATCCTCCAGACTTGATTTGAAGAAATCAAGGACGTAGGGGTTAGCCAGCTTGATCAAGCATTCATGGTCAGTAACGAGAATGCCGCTCTGCATGTTGGTCAGGACCGATTCGACAAAGGTCTTCCGTTCCTGTAATTCCAGATAGGCTATTGAAAGTTCCTGCTCTGCACGCAGGCTCTCCAACATTTCACCGAGGAGAGGCTTAGTGACAAAAAAGTACAAGGTGGGAACGAGGATGATGGTGAGGAGAAAAACGTCGACGAATGCTTGCTCTGCAGGTTGCAGCGAGGAGAAAAAAAGATGGAGAACCAGCATGATTGCAGCTTCGGCAAACAGGATGATCGCAATGACCGAGATGAAAATCTTCCACAGGGATGCATGTCTGCCATCCGTCGTGATTGTAAAGGTATGGGGTTCCTTCTGTTCAGTCATCCAGTAGACCTTTGGTCAGAGGTTGTGCAGATCGATCATGCTGATATCGTGGCGATAATTGGTGGTGACCGCTTCGGTGGCCTTGGCCATCCGCTCCGTAATCAGCCGGATGCGCCCCAACTCCTGCTGAATTCCCGTAAGTGCCTGCTGAACTGACTCGGATGATGTGGATGTTTCTTTCTGCAGAAGATGGAGATAGGCGAAAACCGTCGTCAGTGGATTGTTTATCTCGTGACTGAGCGCAACCGCCATCTCCCGAAAGACGTTCAGACGTTCAAGTTCTACCTCTTGCCGCCGCGCCTTGCGGGAAGCTAAATGGACCTTGACCCTTGCCAGCAGTTCGTGCAACGAAAACGGCTTCACCACGTAATCTTCCGCACCGGCGTCGAATCCGCGGACCCGCTCCGATTCCGCATCCATGGTGGTGATGAATATGACCGGAATGTCCCGTGTCGTTTCATTGTCCTTCAGTTCCCGGCAGACGGCGAATCCGTCCATGTCGGGCAGGCGCACGTCAAGCAGGATGAGATCCGGCACGACCTGCTTCACCGCCACGATTCCCGATCTGCCGTCCTCCCTGAATGTGAGTTCGTAGCTCCCGACAAGGATATCCCTCACCAGCATCTGGGTTACCTTGCTGTCGTCTATGACGAGAATCTTCTCCAATGCCTGCATCAAAGGCGCTCCGTGAAATTCAAAATTGCTTAATCCTAACCGGGTTCAATCAGGGTTGTCAACTGCTATTTGCCCGTAAATCAACGGGAAATGGGGAAGCTTTGACGCAGGAATAAAGCCAAGCCATACTTCACGGACAGCCGCATTTTTTACTTAACAAACGCGCGTATTTAGTGTAAATATTACGGGTTTATATTTCTCGACAAAAGGATCAACCACCAATGTATACCGTTGCAGACCTGAGAAAAGGATTGAAAGTCACCCTGGATGGTGACCCCTACCTCGTCATAGCCTTTGATTTCGCCAAGCCCGGCAAGGGGCAGGCCCTCTACCGCACCAAACTGCGCAACATGATCTCAGGTGTCATCCTGGACAGGACCTACCGTTCGGGCGAAACCTTCGAACCGGCCAGCCTTGAGGAGCGGAAGATGCAATACCTCTACAAGGAGGATGACCACTACTGCTTCATGGACAATCAGACCTACGAGCAGGTACACGTGAGCGAGGCTGCCATGGGAGACGCCAAGAACTACCTGATCGACAACCTTCCGGTCAGCATCCTCCTGTTCAAGGAGAAGGCAATCGGTGTCGAGATCCCCAATTTCGTGAACCTGAGGGTGACCCAGACCGACCCGTGGGCGAAGGGAGACACCTCGGGAAGCGACTCCAAACCGGCGACGGTCGAGTCCGGTTACGTGTTGCGCGTCCCCCCTTTCATCGAAGAGGGAGAACTGATCACCATCGATACTCGGACCGGGGAATATTCTACGCGAGTAAAAGGATAGTCCATGGATGACAACTGGACTCTGGCGGCCCGGCGTAACGCGCTCATCGCCAGGGCGACCATTATCCAGGAAATCAGGCGGTTCTTTATTGAAGGGGGGTATCTCGAAGTGGAGACCCCCCTTCGCATTCCTGCACCCGCTCCTGAAGCCCACATCGATGCCATTCCGGCGGGCAATTGGTTCCTCCAGACATCGCCCGAACTCTGCATGAAGCGCATGCTGGCGGCCGGCTATGAACGGTTGTTCCAGATATGCCACTGCTGGCGTGCCGGAGAACGTGGCAGTCACCATCTCTCCGAATTTACCATGCTGGAGTGGTACCGGGCTAATTCCGATTACCTTGATATCATGGTCGACTGCGAGGGTCTGATCCGGACTCTGGTGTCTGGCGCGGGGCGGGGGACATCCATCACTTTTCGAGGGATGACCACCGATGTCGGGGGGGAATGGGAGCGGCTGACGGTGGAGGAGGCATTTGATCGCTACAGTGAAACGTCCATGGAGGAAGCTCTTGCCCTTGACCGGTTCGACGAGATCATGGTGGAGTCAATCGAGCCGAAGCTGGGAATGGAGCGACCCACGTTCATTCATGACTATCCCGCCTCCCGCGGCGCCCTGGCGCGCCTGAAAGCCGACGACGACAGCGTGGCGGAACGGTTCGAACTCTACATCGGTGGACTGGAGCTGGCCAATGCCTTTTCGGAACTGAACGACCCCATTGAACAGCGCAGAAGATTCGAGCAGGAGACCGCATACCGGGAAGAGTTGCGACGGCAGGCTTATCCCCTCCCTGAACCGTTTCTTGGTGAGCTTGCATCAATGCCCCCATCTGCAGGGATCGCCCTGGGCGTTGACCGGCTCGCCATGGTGCTCCTCAACGCGGGGCGGATAGACGACGTGGTGGCCTTCACACCGGATGAGCTGTGAATCTGTTAAAGGTGAATAGTAAGTGGTGAAAAGCTATCTGCCTGAATCCGTATCCTCATATTCAATAATCTCACCCTGGTAGTTCCGCAGCAGCAATCTGTTCCCCCTCCATTCCCCATTGTCGGGAACAAGGGGAACCTTCCCCTTCCCCCCCGGCAGATCGATGACGTAATAGGGGGTTGCCAACCCCGATGTGTGTCCCCGCAGACCTTCCATCACCTCAAGACCCCGTCGCACGCTGGTACGGAAATGACCGGTTCCCCGCACGAGATCGAGCTGATGAATGTAGTAAGGGCGCACCCGCATGGCAAGAAGCCCCTGCATGAGCTTTTTCATTACGCCCGGTTCGTCATTGACCCCCTGGAGCAGCACCGTCTGGTTCCCCAGGGGAATGCCGGCATCGGCCAGCCTCCTACAGGCGATCGTCGACTGGGGTGTGAGCTCGCGGGGATGGTTGAAGTGGGTATTGAGGTAGAGAGGGTGGAAGCGCTTGAGGAGACGGCAGAGCCTGGGTGTGATGCGCGACGGAAGAGTCACCGGTACCCGGCTGCCGATCCGGATCATCTCCACGTTGGACAGTGAACGCAGCCGGGCCAGCAGGTCGGCCAGCTCATCGTCGGGGAGCAGAAACGGATCCCCTCCCGACAGGATGACGTCCCGGATGGCAGGAGTTTCGGCAATATAGTCAAGGGCTGCAGAAAGGTCAATCTTCTGGGAACCGCAGCCGACCTGGCGCTTGCGCATGCAGAAGCGGCAGTACATAGCGCAGGCATTGGAAACCAGGAGTACCACCCGGTCGGGGTAACGGTGGATAAGACCGGGAACCGGGCTCAGGGATTCTTCGTTGAGCGGGTCGGGATCCTGCAGGTCATCGTGTAGTTCCCGTGGGTCGGGGATGCACTGACGCCAGATTGGGTCGCCAGGCGCCTCGATGAGGGAGAAGTAATGGGGGGTGATCCGGAGGGGATAGCGGGCGACCACTCCCCGCAGCGGTTCCACGTCCACACCGAACCGTTCGGCAATCTCACCCGGCTCGGTGATGGCGGCCGCCAGCTGTTTTTGCCAGGCTTCCATTATCTCAGGACCGGAGGGCGCCGATCAGCTCCTTGACATCAGCGATCCCCTGCTCAACCAAATAGCGCTCCATATCCCGGGCTATGGTCTGGGCCGCGGTCGGATCGAGGAAATTGGCGGTACCCACCTGGACGGCGGTCGCTCCAGCCAGCATGAACTCCAGAGCGTCGGTGGCGGACATGATGCCACCGATGCCAATGATAGGGAGTTGCACCGCCCGTGCCACCTGCCAGACCATGCGGAGTGCCACCGGCTTGATGGCCGGACCCGACAGGCCGCCGGTGATGTTGGCGAGGACCGGCTTCCGTTTGGCAAGATCGATGGCCATGCCGGTGAGGGTATTGATGAGGGAAAGGGCGTCTGCCCCCGCATCGGCGCAGGCGTTGGCCATGACCACCACGTCGGTGACGTTGGGGGAGAGCTTGACGATGACCGGCTTGATGGTTGCGTCCCGAACCATTTTCACCACCTCGTAGGCGGCTGCCGGGTCGGTACCGAACACAATCCCCCCCTGCTTCACGTTGGGACAGGAGATGTTTACCTCCAGACCAGCGACTTCGGGAATCCGGTCGAGCCGTCCCGCCAGTTCGCCATACTCCTCCAGGGTGTTGCCATAGACGTTGACGATGACCGGGGTGGATATGGTGCGCAGGAACGGCACCTTGTCGGCGATGAAGGCGTCGATCCCAACGTTCTGAAGGCCGATGGCGTTGAGCATTCCCCCCGGTGTCTCCACGATGCGCGGCGTCGCGTTCCCCGCCTTGGGTCGTAGTGAAAGACCTTTGGTGATAATGGCCCCGATACTTTCCAGGTCCATGTAACGGGCGAATTCGGCACCGTAGCCGAACGTACCGGAGGCGGTCATCACCGGGTTCCTGAGTTTGATACCGGCTATTTCAACTGACAGATCGGGCGTGTTCATCGCAGCTCCTTGCTGAATCCTCGTCCTACAGACGCTGTTCCCATGAGAGTTCCGTGTAGTCGAACACCGGTCCATCCTTGCAGACGCAGCGGTAATCGGGGGTCACTTCGGCGTGGTTGCGTCCTTTCACCACGCAGCCGAGGCAAGCACCAACCCCGCAGGCCATGTAGGCTTCCAGGGAAACCTGGCAAGAGATTCCGGTCCTGCCGGCTATCTCCGCCACCGCCCGAAGCATGGGAAATGGTCCGCAGGCGTAAATGGTTTTTGCGCTGGTACCGTTGCCCAGGTATCGCTCCAGTACTTCGGTCACCAGACCCCGTTCCCCCAGGGTACCGTCGTCGGTGGAAACGTAGGTCTCCACCCCCAGTCGCTCGAATTCGGTGATGCAAAGGACGTCGTCCCGTCCCCGCCCTCCGGCAAACAGATGCACGCGGGATTCTTTCACCAGTTCCCTAGCCAGATAGTAGAGGGGAGCAAGACCTACACCGCCCCCGACCAATATCTTGTCTTCCGCCGCATCACCTGCCCCGAACCCCTTGCCAAGGGGGCCGAGCACCTCAAGCTGATCGCCGTGGTGGAACCCTGCCAGCATTGCAGTCCCCTTCCCCACCACCCGGTAAAGGATATCCAGGAACGGCTGCTGGACGTCGGGATACTCGGTAGCCATGACACCTACGTCAAAGATGCCGAAGGGGCGGCGCAACAGGGGATCAATGGAGGCGCTCACCCGCACCATGACGAACTGGCCGGGGGTTGACGCCGTCACGAAAAACTGCGGGGCTGTCAGGCGCAGCCGGAAGTAACCGGGCGAAACCTCAACGTTGGTAATGACCGTCGCTTTAAAATTCATACCCTGTCCTCATTGTCGAAGCGGTATTCCATCAGGATCGCGTCTTCGCCATTTTCGTAGTAGCGCTTGCGCAGGCCGGTCTCCGTAAAACCGAGCCGGTGGTAAAGGGAACGCGCGGCAGCATTGGAGGTGCGCACTTCCAGGGTGACAATTTCCGCACCTCCCAACCGGCAGTCTCCGAGCACCCGCTTAACCAGGAGTTCACCTATCCCCTGGCCGCGGCAGTCGGGGTGAACGGCCACATTATAGATGTGACCCTCGTCCAGAAGCAGCATGGGGCAGATGTAGCCGACCAGGCGACCGTCATGGTCGAAGGCGGCCAGGGGGAATGCATAGGGTGACGCAAGCTCGTCCAGGAAATGGGTTCTGCTCCAGGGGCGGGGGTACGAGACGTCTTCGATAGCCAGGACCTCGGGAAGGTCCTGCTCCTGCATCGGACAGATGGTGATATCGTGCGGTCCGTCGCTCATTTCCACGCATCATAAGCAAACGCCGGCAGGTTTGTAAACTCTTTTTTCGCGCCGAGAATCGGTTTGACTTTTCCCCGTCGTTGGGGTAATAAACTAACTTTACTTTAGCGGAGGAACCATCGTGAGCACCACGAAAACAACCTATAAAGACGCCGGTGTAGACATCGACGCCGGCAATACCTTTGTCAAAATGATCAAACCCCTGGTAAAAGCGACCACCCGCCCCGAGGTCCTCGCGGATATCGGCGGCTTCGGCGGTCTCTTTTCCCTCAATTCCGGCAAATACAAGAATCCCGTTCTCGTCTCCGGCACCGACGGTGTCGGCACCAAGCTCAAGCTCGCTTTCATGGCTGACCGTCATGATACCGTGGGAATCGACCTGGTGGCCATGTGCGTGAACGACATCATCGTCCAGGGGGCAGAACCGCTCTTTTTCCTCGATTATCTTGCCACGGGGAAACTGGACCCGGAAAAGGGGGCAGCCATTATCAAGGGTATCGCCGAGGGATGCGTGCAGGCAGGCTGCGCCCTGATCGGCGGGGAAACCGCGGAGATGCCGGGGTTTTACGCCGACGGCGAGTATGACATGGCCGGGTTCACGGTAGGAGTCGTGGAACGTGAAAACCTCATCGACGGTTCCAGCATCACCGTCGGTAACCGACTCATCGGTCTCGCGTCCAGCGGCCTGCACAGCAACGGTTACTCCCTGGCACGTAAGGTCATCTTCGACCGTATGGGACTCGGCATAAACGACCAACTCCCCGGTCTCGGCAGGAGCGTGGCGGACGAACTCCTCACCCCCACCCGCATCTACGTTAAGAGCATCCTCAACCTGCTCCGGGACTTCCAGATCAACGGCATCGCCCATATCACCGGCGGTGGCTTGCTGGAAAACATCCCCCGCGTCCTTCCCCATGGTTGCAAGGCGCTGCTCCATAGGAACAGCTGGCAGGTGCCGGCCCTCTTCCAACTCCTCCAGGAAGGGGGAAACATCGACGACGACGAACTGCTCCGCACCTTTAACTGCGGTATCGGAATGGTCCTGGCAGTTCCGGAGAATGACGCCGAAGAGGTCCTGATCCGACTCTCCGGCCTCAACGAGCACGCCGTTGTCATCGGTGAAGTGGCGAAATGCGAACCGGGCAAAGAATGTGTCGAGATGGTATAGGCGGGAACGGTATGGGACGACGTGTTAAACTTGGCGTGCTGGTTTCCGGAAGTGGCTCGAACCTGCAGTCGATCATCGACCGGATCGATGACGGGAACCTGACCGCCGATATCGCCTGCGTCATCAGCAACAACGCGGGAGCCTTCGGACTGGAGCGGGCCCGCCAGCATGCTATCCCCGCCCTGCACATCGATCACCGGCTGTTCGCCGGCCGTTCCGCCTATGACGCTGCCCTTGTGGAAACACTTCAGCATTATGGCGTCGAACTGGTCATTCTTGCCGGCTTCATGCGAATCATAACACCGGTGCTCATCGACGCCTTTCCCCTGGCCATCATGAACATACACCCCGCCATTCTCCCCGCCTTTCCCGGCCTGCACGCCCAGCGCCAGGCCCTTGATCACGGCGCTCGGTTATCGGGCTGCACCGTGCATTTCGTGGACGCCGGCACCGACACCGGCCCCATCGTCATCCAGGCTGCCGTTCCTGTTCATGATGACGATACGGAAGAAAGCCTCTCCGCCCGTATTCAAGTTGAAGAACACCGCATCTACCCGCGCGCCATCCAGCTTTATGCGGAAGGGCGTCTCTCCGTCGAAGGACGGCGGGTCGTCATCACCCCGCCCGCCCCAGCATCAACTACCAGCCTGGAAAATCCGGCAGTTTAAAGGTTGAGGAAGAGACAGTAGCCTTTATCTGTTCCCCCTCGTCCACCATCCGCGCCAGTCGAATCCCGTGAAATCCTGCAGCAGCGCCAACGGGATGAAGGTGTCCAGTTCGCTCACCCTCTTCCCCAGCAGTTTATCGGTAAATACCCGAAACAGGGAAAGTTCCGCCTCGAAATGACGTCGGAATTCCCACTGCAGTTCCGGCATCGACAGAGGATCGAGCCCGGCAAAATTCAGGGTACACCACTCGTCATGCATCACTTCGCCGGAACTGTCCAACAGCGGGATGCCGTGGAGACGGCAGGTCATGGGCCGGTGGTCGTACACCAGGCAACGCCCGTCGGCACCGAGGAGGAGACAGGGGGTCTCGTCGTCGTCGGGCATGAGTTCGTGCCACTCCTCCTCATGCCGGTAATTGAGAATGTACGGGGAGTCCAGATCCGGCCAGATAGCCCGCAGACGGTGCAGTTGCTTCCGCGCCTTGATCAGCGTAGTTTTCCGGACGGTAGAGGGAAGTCCATCGAACCCCTTTTTAAGATAACAGGCATCAAGCAGCGTGATGTCGAACAGAGACCGGCAGCATTCTGCACAGCCACGACGGCAGACAATGGCCTCAGGATGGGCATTATGACAGCGTCCGAACCATTCATCTACCTCCTGAAGAAGTAGACCATAACTCACTAATATATTGTCAATTGCTGTATCCATACTGTGTTAGTACCATAAAAAGAGGCGACCACGTTGGTCGCCTCTACTATACCTGTATCTATTCTCAACCTTATTACGCAAGGACCTCACTCTTGGTGAAGAGCGCCTTCAGCCAGTAGCCTTCCTTCTCGATGTTCTCCCGTCCACCCTCTTCCCGGTCCACCAGCGTAACGATACCGAGAACGGTAAGCCCTTCCTCTTCGGCCCTGCGCACCGCCTTCATGGAAGAGCCGCCGGTGGTGACCACGTCTTCAACGATCACTACTTTCGTCCCCTTGGGGAGATTCTTGCGTCCTTCGAGCCACTGGCCGGTACCGTGCCCCTTGGGCTCCTTGCGGATTATGAAGGCATGGAGCGGTTTCTTGTCCAGGAGCGCGGCGATGGAGGTGGCAGTGGCGATGGGGTCGGCACCCATGGTGATGCCACCTACCGCCTGCACGCCATCCACATCTTTTAACGCCTCGTAGAACAGCCTGCCGACCAGAAATCCCCCCTCGGCATGGAGGGTGGTCTGTTTACCGTCAAAGTAGAAATCGCTCTCCCGCCCCGATGCCAGCGTCACCTTCCGCTTCTCGTAGGACAGTTCCTTGATGATGCTCTTGAGTTTTTCCCGTTCCGTCATCTCATAACTCCTTTTCAAATAGTCCCAGCTGCGGCTCGGGCCGAAGCTGCGGGAATTTTATGGGATAATCGCCGGTAAAGCAGGCGCGGCAGTAACTGGTATTCTCCGTTCCGACCGCCTGAGCCAGCCCTGCCGGCGTCAGATACCCGAGGGAATCGGCAGTGATGTATCTCCTGATCTCGTCAACAGTGTGGGACGAGGAGATCAGTTCCTTCCGGTTGGGAGTGTCGATACCGTAGTAACAGGGGTAACTGGTGGGGGGCGAGGATATCAGGACGTGCACTTCGCTGGCCCCCGCATTGCGAACCATCTTGACGATCTTGCGCGACGTGGTGCCCCGCACGATGGAATCGTCGATGACGATCACCCGTTTCCCCCGGATGAGTTCCCGTACCGGGTTGAGCTTTATCTTGACGCCGAAATGGCGGATTGCCTGCTGGGGCTCGATGAACGTACGTCCCACGTAATGGTTACGGATGAGCCCGAGTTCGAAAGGAATGCCCGACTCTTCCGCGTACCCCATGGCCGCCGGCACGCCGGAATCGGGAACCGGGATGACCATATCCGCCTCAATACGGAATTCCCGGGCCAGTTGGCGTCCCAGCTCCTTGCGGACCAGATAGACATTCTTGCCAAAAATGGTGGAATCGGGGCGGGCAAAGTAGACGAATTCGAAGATACAGGGGGCAGGATCGACCTTTTTGAAGGGGAAATGGGAGGTCATGCCATTTTTCGTGATCTCGATAATTTCACCCGGTTCGATCTCCCGGATGAATTCAGCCTCGATCAGGTCGAGGGCACAGCTTTCGGAGGCAACCACGTAGGCGTTACCCAGCTTACCCAGACAGAGGGGGCGGTAGCCGTGGGGGTCGCGCGCCGCGATCATGCGGGTTTCCGTCTGGAAGAGGAGACAGTAGGCTCCCTTGATCCGCTGTAATGAGTCGGCGATCCGCTCCAGGAGCGAACTGGTCTTGGAAGTGGCAAGGAGATGGACAATGATCTCCGTATCCATGGTGGTCTGGAAGATCGACCCCCACGCCTCCAGTTCGTCCTTGATGATCTGCGCGTTGACAATGTTGCCGTTGTGGGCAACGGCAATGGAACCCCGGGAATAATCGACCATGATCGGCTGAACGTTCTTGATCACCGACGAACCGGTTGTGGAGTAGCGGACATGCCCGATCGCCCCCTCACCGGGGAGCTGCTTGAATATCTCCTGGTTGCCGAACACGTCGGCAACCAGCCCCATCCCCTTGTGGGCATGGAGACTGGCTCCATCGGACGAAACGATGCCGCAGGACTCCTGGCCGCGGTGCTGAAGCGCATAAAGCCCGAGGTAGGTCAGATTGGCCGCTTCAGGATGGCCGAAGATACCGAAAATTCCACATTCCTCTTCGGGACGGTACAGTTTCATTGCTCACTCCGTGTTGTTCGAGGAAAGAAACCAAATCTGACTCCTTCTGCAGTGCCAGATACGCTTCTTGCAAAAACCCCAGATTATATCAGGTTACTGCGCACATACTCCGCCGCATTCCGGAACAGGATCAGGCCGTCCCCTTCCTCGGGAAGCTCTTCCCTGGTCCAGCGGGGGTGGTTGGTCCGGTGCACGAACGCTTCGGGATGGGGCATGAGCCCCATAAGGAGGCCGCTTTCATCACAGATGGCCGCGATAGCATGCTCGGAGCCGTTGGGATTCTCCGGAAATGACATGGTCGGTTCCCCATAGTCCGGGCCGGAATACTTGAAAACAGCCAGGTTGTTCGCCTCGATACGCGCCATCACCTCGGCGGACGCAGCGACGAATTTTCCCTCGCCGTGCCGGATCGGGAGATATATTCCCCGGTCGATGTTGCGGGTGAAAATGCTGGGGGATGCCAGGTTGTTTTTCAGGTACACCCAACGGTCCTGGAACCGGCCGCAGTCATTGAACGTGAGGGTCGCCACCTGCTGCAGATGGTTGCCATCAAATGCCGGAAGAAGCCCCATTTTCACCATGAGCTGGAAGCCGTTGCAAACGCCAAGGATCGGCTTCCCCGCCTGTATGAAGCGGAGCAGCTGGTCGATGAGGTGTTCGCTCAGGTCGTCCACCCGGGCATACTTGAAGCGGTTGGCCTGAGCCTTGGCACTCCCCAGGTCGTCACCGTCGAGGAACCCGCCGGTCAGGTTGAGAAAATGGAAGTCATCTAGCCGCAGGTCACCGGAGAGAAGGTCGGATATGTGGGCGATGACCGCCTCGTCGAACCCCCCGAGCCGGCAGGCGTGCGCCGCCTCCACCTCGCAGTTGGTTCCGTTGCCGGTTATCACTATCGCTCTCGTTTTCGCCATAAATACTCCACTAGTTAAATCCCTGAACCACAAAGGATTATTACAGGTCCTGAAGCTTCCTTTGCCATGCTTCCTTGAGATCCGCGAGACCTGCCCTGATCACGGTGCCGCCGTCGATACCGGTTATGGTTAGAACAGGGTCGGCGGTAACGACACCGATCGCGGCGAAGCAGTTACCCCCCATGGTCGCCTCGAATGCGCCACGATTCTCGGGACGGACGGTGACCAGGTGGCGGGAGGCCGATTCGGCGAAGAGAAGTGCCACGTCGTTTCGCCCCGTATCGCCACCCTTCCAGAGTACCTGGGAAAGGGCGAGGTCCATGCCATAGCCACCGGCAAAGGCAGACTCCGCAGCAGCCACTGCCAGGCCGCCGTCGGAAAGGTCATGACAGGATGCCACCAGACCGGTCATGACCGCTTCGTGGTAAGCATGGTAGCGTTTGTAGGCTTTGATCGTATCGACCTGTGGCACCCGGTTGCCGACGAAACCCCTGAGGGCGAGGTATTCCGAAGCCCCCAGTTCGTCCCCCGTCTTGCCGAGCAGGTAGACGATATCGCCGGGACGCTTGACGTCCATGGTTACCGACTTGCGGGCATCCTCAATCCGGCCGATGACCGAAAAGAGCAGCGTGGGTGGAATGGATATCTTTACCGTCCCATCGTAGAAGTCGTTCTTCATGGAGTCCTTGCCGGAAATGAGCGGCAGGTTATAGGCCATGCAGACGTCGTAGAGCGCCTGGTTTGAACGCACCAGCTGTGCCATCTTGTAATCACCGTCGGGGGTCTTTTCCGACAGGACGGGGTCGCACCAGCAGAAGTTGTCGAGGCCGGCCACCATATCGAGAGCCCCTCCCACCGCCACATAGTTACGCAGGGCCTCATCGATGGCATTGGCGGTCATGTGGTAGGTGTCGATGTCGCTGTAGCGGGGACATATCCCGTGGGCGACCACCACCCCCTCGAAAGAATCGAGAACCGGCCGGACCACCGCGGCATCGGAGGGGCCGTCATTGGCCACGCCGGTGAACGGCTTGACCACGCTCCCCCCTTGCACCTCGTGGTCGTAGCGTCGCACCACCGACTCTTTCGAGCAGATGTTGAGGGCACCGAGAAGTTTCTTGAGGTCGGAGGTGTAATCCGACTGCACCTCGATAGGTGCTTCCTCGTGCCGGGGAGGAGTCCATTTGGCGGGGAGCTGCATGGGGGGAAGCCCCTCGTGCATGAAAGCCACCGGCAGATAGGCGACGGTTCGCTCGCCATGGAGGATATGGAAATACCCCGAGTCGGTGAATTCGCCGAGCACCGATACCTCCACGCCGAACCGCTTCGCCATCTCCGTGAACTCGCCGATCTTTGCCGGCGGCACGGCGAGGCTCATCCGTTCCTGGGCCTCGGAGATGAGGATTTCCCATGGGTTGAGACCGGCATACTTGAGGGGGGCCTTGGCCAGATCCATCCGGCAGCCGCCGCACTCTCCCGACATCTCCCCGATAGACGAAGAGAGACCGCCGGCCCCGTTGTCGGTGATGAAATTGTACAGCCCTTTGTCCCGCGCCCGGATAAGAAAGTCGAACATCCGCTTCTGGGTTATGGGGTCGCCGATCTGCACGGCGGATACGGGAGAGTTCTCGTTCAATTCCTCGGAGGAAAAGGTGGCGCCGTGGATGCCGTCCTTGCCGATCCTGCCGCCTGCCATGACGATCAGGTCCCCCGGTTCGATCTCTTTCTCGTGACTCGGTTTGCCGTTGATGGTGGCCGGCATGATCCCGGCCGTCCCGCAGAAGACGAGGGGCTTGCCGGCGAAGCGCTCGTCGAAGACCAGCGAGCCATTGACCGTCGGGATACCGCTCTTGTTGCCGCCATGCTCCACTCCTTCCACAACCCCTTCGTAAATGCGCCGGGGATGCAGCAGGCGGGACGGCAGCGGCTTGTCGTAGAACGGGTCGGCAAAACAGAAGACATCGGTGTTGAAAATAAGCTTCGCCCCCTGGCCGGTACCGAACGGGTCACGGTTGACGCCGACGATGCCGGTCAACGCACCGCCGTAGGGGTCCAGGGCCGATGGCGAGTTATGGGTTTCCACCTTGAACACCAGCGACCAGTCGTCGTTGAAGCGGATGACACCCGCGTTGTCCTTGAAGACCGAAAGGCAGAAGTCCCTGTCACCCAGTTTCTCCCGCACATCCTTCGTCGTACGCTGGATGAACGACTTGAAGAGGGATTTGATCTCCTGGCGGCTCCCTTTTTCGTCTTCATACTGGACAGTGCCAGCGAAAATCTTGTGTTTGCAGTGCTCCGACCAGGTCTGGGCCAGCGCCTCCAGTTCCACATCGGTCGGCCGCGGGCCGAGCCCCATCGTCTGCCGTGCCTCCCGAACTTGCGGGTCGCGGAAATGGGCCTGGATGATCTGCATCTCCTCCAGGGTCAGGGCAAGGACACCGTCTTTGCTGATCCGCATGAGTTCCTGATCGGAAACCTCGAGGTCGACTTCTCTGACCACGGTCTTTATTTCCCCCAGTACTTTCGGGACGAAGACGGATACGCCGTTCTGAGCGGTAAAAGTTGCCGCATCGAGGATGGTGTAGCGCTGGATGAGGGTATTGCAGAGGAGTCCCGTGGCGATACGCTCCACGTCGGCAAGGGTAAGCTTTCCGCTCAGGAGGTACTGCACCGAGGTGTAAACCCCTTCCCCTTCCCGGAACGGCCTGCCTGTCAGGTATTCAACCGCCTCCCGTGCGGTTCTTCCAACGTTGTCGGTGACGCCGGGGCGCAAACCGACCTCCACCAGATAATCGAAGCCTGCGGCTGCGGGGGTGTCGAGATGCCACTCCTGAATGACCTGGTCGCAAAAAGGACCTGCGGCCGCCTGCTGCAGCTCGGCGTCTCCCAGTTCGGCATCCACCGTATAGACATCGATGGTGCGCACCCGTTCCACCGGCAGGTGCAGAAAATGCTCTATTTCCCGCTTGATCCGCTCGCCGCGGGGGTCACGGACCTGCTCCCTGAGGGCTATTTCTATTCGTCTGGCCATTATTCTCCCTTTTCCATATGGACCGTCCGCGTCGGGAACGGTATGACGATCCCCCTGTCGCGGAAACGTTGCAGTATGAGCGAGTTGATCTTGTCGGAGGTGGCAAAGAGCTTGCCGTAATCGTCGACCCAGAAAAAGAGCGCCATATTGAGGGCACTGTCGCCGAAGGAGACGAAAAATGCCTCCGGGGCCGGATCACGGAGGACGTCCGAAACATCGAGGGCAATTCCCACGAGAAGCTGCTTTACCTGCTCCACATCGCTGCCGTAGGAGACGCCGAGCGACACCCGCCCCTTGGCGCGGATGTCGGGAAATGCCTGGTTGAGCAGAATGGTGTTGCAGAGGTCCGAGTTGGGGATGATGAGCAGCGTATTGTCGAGGGTCCTGATCTTGGTGCTCCGCAGTCCGATGTCCGCAACATCACCCATCTGGCCGCCGGAAAGCTGGATACGGTCCCCGATCCGGAACGGGCGGTCGATCATCAGGGTAAATCCGGAAATCACATGGGCAAGCGTGTCCTTGGCCGCCATTCCGATGGCCAGCGAGCCGATGCCGAGTGCGGTCACAAGGGAGAGGATATCGTAATTGAAGTGTTTGAGGGTGATGATGAGAGCCGTGCCGACGAGAAAGATGACAATGACTTTTTCCGCAAGGGGGATAAGCTGTCGGTCCAGTCCCTCTCTCCCCTTTTCCGCAAGGGTGGCGGCGTACCAGTTCATGATTTCATCGATGACGCGATAGGCGATATTGGTGAAGATGATGACATTGATTACGAATATGGTGCCGGAGGAGATTATCTGCACCTTTGCCGGGAGTTGCAGGTAGTGTACGGCATAGTAGGCACCGGTACAGACCACGAAGAGGGTCAGTGGCGGACTGATCCGCTCCAAAATCCGGTCGTCCAGGTCTGTTTTGGTCGCAGCGGTCAGCCGAGGCGCCACCGAAGCCAGAAAAAACCGGACAAGACAGGACAGGCCGTAGAAAAGCGTGAAGATGACAGCCGCTACGAGGATTTCCTTGAGCCAGTAAAGGTACAGCCCGTCGGACTCTTGCAGTCGATAGAAGTCGAGAATTCTATTCACCAAACACCCTCATGAAAATGGTATCCACATGCTTGAGATGGTAGCCAAGGTCGAAGGACTCGCGGATGTCCGACTCGGAGAGGAATCCCCGTACGTCCGGGTCGTTGAGAAGCTCTTCCTGAAGGTCCTTCTTCTGCTCCCAGACCTTCATGGCGTTGCGCTGGACCAGTTCGTAGGCCCGCTCCCGCGAAGCGCCGGCTGCCGCCAGCTTGAGCAGGACCCGCTGGGAATTGAAAAGTCCCCCCATGAGATTGAGGTTCTTCAGCATGTTGTCGGGATAGACCACCAGGTTGCCGATGAGGCCGATGGTACGGTTGAGCATGAAATCGATGAGGATGGTTGCATCGGGACCGATGATCCGCTCCACCGAGGAGTGGGAGATGTCGCGTTCATGCCAGAGGGGGACGTTCTCAAAGGCAGACACCGCATAGCCCCGTATGAGGCGGGCAAGACCGGTCAGGTTCTCGGAGAGGACCGGGTTGCGCTTGTGGGGCATGGCGGAAGACCCCTTTTGTCCCTTGCTGAAGAATTCTTCCGCCTCCAGCACCTCGGTCCGCTGCAGATGGCGGATCTCCACGGCAAATTTCTCAATGGAAGAAGCGATGATGGCCAGGGTGGAGAAGAACTCGGCGTGGCGGTCACGCTGGATCACCTGGGTCGAACAGGGAGCCGGCTTGAGTCCAGCCCGGGCGCAAACGTATTCCTCTACGCGGGGGTCGATATTGGCGAAGGTGCCGACCGCGCCGGAAATTTTGCCGTAGGAGACCGTCTCCCGGGCAGCCTCCATCCGCCGGAGGTTGCGCCGCATTTCGTCGTACCAGAGGGCCATCTTGATTCCGAAGGTGACCGGTTCGGCATGGATGCCATGGGAGCGGCCGATCATCGGGGTATTCCTGTGCTCGAAGGCGCGCTTTTTGATTGTTTCCATGAGCCGGCGGATGTCGTCGATGATGAGGTCGCTCGCCTCCTGGAGAAGCATGGCAAAGGAAGTGTCGAGCACGTCCGAGGAGGTAAGCCCCAGGTGGACGAAGCGGGAATCGTCGCCGATGTAGTCGGCCACCGACGTGAGGAACGCGATGACGTCGTGCTTGACGGTTTTTTCGATCTCGTCGATGCGGGGTACATCGAAGCTCGCCTTGGACTTGATTCTCTCCAGCGCGTCAGCCGGAATGTTTCCCAGTTCGACATGTGCCTCGCAGGCGTAGATCTCAACATCCAGCCATTTCTGATAGCGGTTCTGGGCTTCCCAGATGCGGGTCATTTCGGGACGGCTGTAGCGTTCTATCACGGTTCCTCTCCTTGTGCTGTTTTAAATAGCGTCATGCCGCCCAGATTTCACTGGGACGGGACTGTTCTCCCACGACGAGTCGGGGAGCACAGAGATTTTGTGAGCCTATCAGCTTCGTTGCCACGTCGAGTGCCACGGACGGATCATTATTAACTTCGGAAAGATGGGCAAGAAATACCGCTTCCAGTCGGGGATGGAGCAGATCACCGAGAAGTTCGGACGAATCATTGTTGGAAAGATGTCCATGCCGCGACTTGATGCGCTGCTTGAGATGCCATGGATAGGGACCATTGAGAAGCATCTCCTCGTCATGATTCGATTCGATAACCAACGCCCGGCACCCCTGAAGCTTGTCTTTCACGAGGCGTGTCGCGATGCCCAGATCGGTGGCCACACCTACCCTTCCGGCAGCAGCTTCGATGAGAAAGCCGACCGGGTCGCAGGCGTCGTGGGTAATGGGAAACGGATCAATGAGGATATCCCTGAACGTGAACTGATAACCCGCTTCGAACTCGATGACTTCGGTCTTCCGTAAAGAGGAGTGGATTTCCCGGCAGGTTGGATAACTGACTAACAGGGGGATCTTCAGCTTGCGAGCGAGAGTTCCGGCACCTCTGGTATGGTCAGTGTGCTCATGACTTACCAGGATGGCGTCAAGATCGCCACCTTCTACCCCTATTGCTGCAAGGCGATTCAGAACTTCAGTCGCAGAGAGCCCGCAATCGACAAGGATCTTGCTGGCGCCGGCAGCGATAAAAATGGCATTTCCCTTACTGCCACTGGCAAGCAGGCAAACCTGCACGACCCCTCCGATGAACTGACGACAGCTTTACATCATTAATCTCGCTCTTGCCGCAAACAACGCTGATTTAGCAGCAATCGGGCCACGGATGCGAATTAATGAGCCAGCCCATTTTTATACAGGAAACCGGGGGGAGATTCAAGGCTAATCTTGGGACTCAGCGGAGAAGATTCAGGTAGTCGAGGGTGGCATCTCCGACAACCGGATTGAGGGGAAGAAGTATATGAAACGTAGAGCCAGGGAAGGTTTCGGGGTTGCAGCCCGAGGATTCCACCCATATCTCGCCGCCATGCATCTCCACGATGCCTTTAGCTATGGCGAGACCGAGCCCGGCGCCTTTGGATTTGAAGGCCACTTTGCCCGTACTGTGCTCTTCGATGTTCCCGACCTCGTAGAACTTGTCGAATATGCGCAACTGGTCATCCCGGTCGATGCCGATACCGGTGTCTTCGATGATGATTTCTACATAGAGGTGACGTTCCTTGCCGATATTCACCACGGGAGCCTGCCCATCGCTGGAGCTCGGCTGCTTGCTCCTTAACAGAAACTTGGCACTAGTGGAAATAACCACCTTCCCCTCGTCGGGAGTAAACTTGATGGCATTCCCAAGAACATTGGAGAGGAGCTGCATGAGGCGGAGCCCGTCCCCTTTTATGGTCGGGATCGATTCGTCAAAGTTGATCACCAGTTCCTGTTTGCGCATGGAAAAGAAAAAACGCATTTCATTGAGGGAAGCTTCCACCAGCCGGTTCACGTTGACATCTTCAAGCTTCAGCTGAAGGCGCCGCTCGTCGATGAGAGAGACATCGACCATATCCTTGATGATATTGTCCAGACGCGCAGCGGCATTGGCGATATTCTCCACCATTTCGATTACCGTTTTGTCAGCCTTGTTGACCATGTCGGTCATGATAAGCTCGGAATACCCCATGATCACCGTGAGGGGGGTTTTCAGCTCGTGGGAAGCAAGACCGAGGAATGAGTCCTTCATTTTGTTGAGCTTAGCCAGATCCGCAGCGCTTTTCTCCAGGTTCTGCATGGTTTCCCGTTCCCTGGTCACATCCCGGAACGTGGCCTGAACGAGTTGTTCCCCGCCGCTTTTGACACTGCTCACGTGAATCCTGCCGACAACCTGGTATCCTTCCTTCCTGACCAGGTTCACTTCCACATCCGTCGGCCTGCCACTCAGTGAATCCTTGAAGTGCCTGTGCACCCGAGGGACGTCGTCGATACCGATGAGTAGCAGGAACTTGGTAAGCGGGAGCCCCACAAGCTCCTGGGCGGAATAACCGAAGAACTCCTCCGCCATTTTGTTGACTATTTTGAGTGTTTCGTCACCACCAACGACAACAATAGCATCACCCGAATCTTCCATAAGCGATTTGTAGAGTTCTTCTGAACGCTCTAATTCGAGGCTGAGGCTTTCCAACTTGAGGTAGGATGTGTGCAGTTTGTTGTGGGTGTTCTCCAGTTCCAAGTACCCTTTCTGAATCTCTTCCTCGCGATTTTTGAGGGATTCGGCCATGGAATTGACGTTTTTCGCCAGTTCATTGAATTCATAGATGGGGATTTCGTTGACACGGGTGCTCAAGTCACCATCGGATATTTTTTTCACACCCGAAAGAAGATTTGAAATCGGCTGCATGATGCTTCGTTTCACGAAGAGAACGACCAGTGAAAAGGAGAGTAAGAAGAATATCAGAAAAACGAATAGGGATCGAAGAATGCCGGCACTGACCCTGTCCGATACGACGCTTTGCTTGAAACCCACATGCACTTGGGCAACCGGTTTGCCATCGGGGGTATTGATGTGGGTTACCGTATCGAAATAGTGCGCATTCTGGCCGATGACATTGACCTGCCTGCCATCTTTGGAGATAAAATAATTATGAATCAGGTTGAGACGGAGGGACTTGAATTGAGGATCACTGAGGAAAAGAGGGGTTCCATCCATATCGGTAATGATGCAGTAGGCAATCTCGGTATTATCCTGCACATACTCCTGGCACTTTTCGGAAATACCCACCATGTCCTTGATATCAAGACCAAGCCCTAGGACCTTTTCCACATTACCTTTGAGTGAATTGCCGATGGTCGAACACCTGAGCACGAGCGAGTTCACATAATCACGGCGCGATCCCGCTATCCCCATGCCGGACTCGGCAAGGATAGTCAGGAACAGAATGATAAAGGAAAACAGGATGATCCGTTTTTCGAGGGAATTCTTCATGGATGAACGGCTGGCTCCACATCAGACCGAAGAATAAATGAAGAGGAATCTTAACATATATTTATGGTCAAATGACAACTAAATTTAACCAAACAATCGGTAAATTCGCAATATACTCTGGCATTTGACCATTTTCCCACCATGTCTTAAAAAATCTTGACGTAAAAAGCCCAATTTGTTTATTATGCATAGGTTATGCGTACCTGATTGTTTTAGTTGGCATTACGTGTCGATGCAAATACAAACAGAAGGAGGCAGTAATGGCTTTGAAAGTAGCAATCAACGGTTTCGGCAGGATCGGCAGGATGGTGTTCCGTGCAGCTCTCAAGGAAAAGAGCATTGAGATCGTCGCGATTAACGATCTAACTGATGCCAAAACCCTTGCCCACCTGTTAAAGTATGACTCCGTCCACGGCGTTCTGAATGCCAAGGTCGAAGCCAGAGGCGATGAACTGGTGGTTAACGGCAAGCCGATCAAGATACTTGCGGTCAGAAACCCGGAAGAGCTCCCCTGGAAAAAATTGAAAGTTGACGTGGTTCTCGAATCCACAGGGCTCTTCACCGCACGGGAGAAAGCCGAGCTCCACCTCAAGGCGGGCGCAAAAAAAGTCGTTATCTCCGCCCCCGCCACCGGCGAGGACATCACTATTGTCATGGGGGTCAACCACAACCTCTATGACCCCAAGAAACACTCTATCATCTCCAATGCCTCCTGCACCACCAACTGCCTTGCACCCGTAGCAAAGGTCCTCCATGAGACGTTCGGCATCGAAAAGGGGCTGGTGACCACTGTCCACTCCTACACCAACGACCAGAACATTCTCGACCTCCCCCACAAGGATCTGCGTCGCGCACGGGCAGCTGCAATGTCCATGATACCCACCACCACTGGTGCCGCCAAAGCCGTTTCGCTGGTGCTTCCCGAGCTGAAAGGGAAACTGGACGGCATGGCGATTCGCGTCCCGACCCCCAATGTGTCGGTCGTAGACCTGGTCGTCACCCTGAAGAAAAAGACCGACGCGGAAAAGGTAAACGCTGCCCTTAAGAAGGCCTCCAAGGGAGCGCTGAAAGGAATTCTCGGGTATGAGGAAGCGCCCCTCGTTTCCATCGATTTCAATGGCAACCCCCTTTCCTCCATTGTCGATGCCAGCTGCACCAAGGTTCTTGATGGCAACTTGGTCAAGGTCCTCTCCTGGTACGACAACGAGTCCGGCTTCTCCCAGCGGGTCATTGACCTCTTGAAACTCATCGGCGGATAAATTCCGCACTCATCAAAAGGGGGGGATTTTTCTCCCCCTTTCTTATTTATACCGTCAGCACAGATTCTGTAAGATTCACTCATATCCAGATTACATTCTTTCAGGAGGTACCATGTCGATTCGTTACCTTGATGAGATTGACAACCTGAGCGGGAAAAAAGTCTTCATGCGGGTTGACTTCAACGTCCCCCTCGACGAGCACCAGAACATTACCGAAGACACCCGTATCCGTGCCGTTCTCCCTTCTATCAATTACGCTCTGGATGCCAATGCCAAGGTTATCCTCGCCTCCCACCTCGGTCGCCCCAAAGGAGAGCGCAAGGTAAAGTATTCGATGGCCCCCGCGGCGAAGCGTCTGTCCCGACTACTGGACAAAGAGGTGAAACTCGCTCCCGACTGCATCGGCGACGAAGTGAAAGCCATGATAGACGCTATGCAGCCAGGCGACGTCCTCATGCTGGAAAATGTCCGTTTCTATGAAGGTGAAGAGAAAAACGATATGGATTTTGCCCGGGCCCTTGCCGATGGGTGCGAAATCTACATTAATGACGCGTTTGCCGTTTCCCACCGAGCCCACGCATCGGTGGAGGCGATTACCCGGTTTTTCCCCGTGGTAGCAGCGGGCTTCCTCATGAAGAACGAGATGAGTTATTTCGACAAGGCAATGAAGAATCCGATCCGCCCGCTCGTTGCCATCCTCGGTGGAGCGAAGGTGTCCGGTAAGCTGGAAGTGCTGGAAAATCTGCTGGGCAAGGTCGACAAGATCATCATCGGCGGTGGCATGGCCTTCACCTTTCTCAAGGCACTCGGCTACAATGTGGGGAAATCCCTCGTGGAAGAAGAGCTTCTGGATACCGCCGTACGGATTCTCGATCTCGCCCGCCAGCAGGGTACCAGGTTCTATCTTCCGGTCGACTGCGTTGCGGCAGATCAGTTCAAACCCGAAGCAGAAACAAAGGTGACACCGGTCCAGGAAATCCCTGAAGGGTGGATGGGGCTCGATATCGGTCCGGCCACGGTTACCCTCTTTACCCAGGCGTTACAGAATGCCAAGACCATCATCTGGAATGGCCCTATGGGCGTATTCGAAATGGATGCATTCTCCCGCGGTACCTTTGCCATGGTTTCCGCCGTTGCCAATGCCCATGCACTCACCATCGTCGGTGGCGGCGATACGGACTCGGCCGTGCACCGTGCCGGTGAATATGCCAAGATCAGCTACATTTCCACCGGTGGTGGTGCCTTCCTGGAACTTTTGGAAGGCAAAAAACTGCCGGGAATCAAAGTGCTGGAAGAAAACGGCCACAAATAGAAATGTCTCCAAAGGGGAGTAGTCCTGATCTGCTCCCCTTTTTCTTGTCTATGACTCACTTACGGGAGGAATCATGAGAAAGCCTGTGATTGCCGGCAACTGGAAGCTGTACAAGACTACGCCGGAAGCCCTTGAACTGGTTACCAGCCTCAAACCGCTTGTGGAGAATAACCAGGGTGTCGAAATTGTCGTTGCACCAGTATTCACCGTACTCGCGAGCATCAAGCAGCCCCTCGCCGGCTCCCCGATTAACCTGGCAGCCCAGAACTGCCACTGGGAGGAGGAAGGTGCTTTTACCGGTGAAGTCTCTCCCAAAATGCTGATCGACGCCGGTTGTTCCCATGTGATCATCGGTCATTCCGAGCGACGTCAATACTTTGGTGAAACCGATGCTACCGTCAACAGAAAGATGAAGGCTGCACTTAACGCCGGACTGACCGTACTCTTCTGTATCGGTGAAACCTTGGCCGAACGTGATGCGGAGCAGACGCTCGAAGTCCTGAAAACGCAGATATGCGGCGGTCTTGAAGGATTGAGTAACGAGCAACTCGCCAAGGTCGTCATTGCGTACGAACCGGTCTGGGCAATAGGAACGGGTAAAACCGCCACGAACGATCAGGCCCAGGATGCGCATTCATTCATTCGCGGTGTTGTGGGAGGGCTTTATGGTCCGGCAGCAGCCGACGCCATGAGGATTCTGTACGGTGGCAGCGTCAAGCCTGACAACATCAAGGGGCTCATGGCCCAGCCCGATATCGACGGCGCCTTGGTAGGCGGTGCGAGCCTGAAGGCCGATTCGTTTGCCGCCATTGTCAACTATCAGAACTAAAATTAGCTTTTAATTTCAGCTGTACTATGATAAAAAGAAAAGTCGCACATCATCGTAAGGGAAAGAACCTATGACCATTTTTCTTGTTATCATTCACGTCACCGTCTGCGTCGCTTTGATCGCCGTTGTACTGCTCCAGTCCGGCAAAGGGGCTGAGATGGGTGCTTCGTTCGGGGCCAGTGGAAGTCAGTCGGTGTTCGGCGCCGGGGGCGGCAGCACCTTCATGAGCAAGATGACCACCGGCGCTGCAATTATCTTCATGCTTACCTCGCTCGTACTGGCGTATCGTGGCGGCCATTCAGGCAGTTCCTCTATTATGTCCTCAAAAGCAGCCCAGAAAGCTGCTCCACAAGCCCCTGCGGCTCCGGCACAGACTCCCCAGCAGACCAAACAACCTTCTGTGCCCCCCGCACCCCAGGGTGCACCGCAAAATCCCCAAGGGGCCGTAGTACCGCAGACACCAAATAAATAATTTGCTCTTGACAGCGCCCTGCTCTAAATGGTATTAAAGACAACTCTTGACGAAGTGATGAATAAATAAAATTTGTTTGCGGTAGTGGCGGAATTGGTAGACGCACCAGCTTGAGGGGCTGGCGGGGGTTACCCCGTGATGGTTCGAGTCCATTCTACCGCACCAATGAAGAAAGGGGTTACGGTTTATCCGTAGCCCCTTTTCTGTTCTTTCACGCCGTTTAACTCACCAACCGAAGCGGCCGTCCCTCGAATTTCTACTACCTCGTTCTGTCATACAATCCATCGACCTCTTTATCACTGATGATGATCCCTTCCCGGTCCAGCAGTTCGCCGGTCGCCTTCCAGTACTGGTTCATGGCGGTATTGTAGTCGGTCAGAGCCTTGTTGTGGTTGCTGCGAGCCGTAGCAAGCGTGTTCTCCACATCGAGAACGTCCTTGATGGTGGCGAGTCCTACTTCGCTTCGGCGGATATAGGCGCGCAGATTCTCCTCTGCATAGGCCCGCGCCCGGTCCGTGACCTCAATCTGTTTATAGGAGGATGCCAGGGCACGAATTGCCGCTCGAACCTCATTGGCAATGGTCTCCTGCTGACTCTGGAGTTGGGTCTCCCCCTGGCTGACTTTGAGCTTGCTTTTGATATACGAGTTCTCTGCAGCGGTGTTGCCCAGCGGGTAGTCGAATTGGAGGGAAATGCTCCAGGCTGGGTAGTTTGCGCTTGATAGCCTGTCCATATCCCTCCCGTAACCGCTCCCCAGGCCATTGAGTCCGGCGCTTGCAACAAGATTCAGATTCGGCAGGGTATTGTTCTTTGCCACCCGCGCCTGTATCTCGCTGGTCTTTATCCCGGTTCGCGCTTCCTTGAGCTCAGGGCGGGCGGCCAGAGCCTTTTTGATCGCACCGTCCTCGCTGGTCTCGATTCGCTCACTACCAGGTTTGTCTGTGGGACGGATGACATCCTTGACATCAAGCTGAAGAAGCAGGCGGAGTACATCCGATTCGTCCTGTACCGACCGCTCGGCATCATTCAGGTCTTTTTCCCGGGATGCAACGCCAAACTCGGCGTTGAGCACCTCCATTGCCGGGAGTACACCCGCCTTGACCCGGGCCTTGGTATCGGAGAGGATTCTCTGGGCATCTTTGAGTGAAACCCGTTTGGACTCCAGGTCTTCGTAGTCATAATAAAGTTTGTAATACTCCGTCTTTACCTGAAGAACCGTCGCAAGAACCTGGCTCTGGTAGTGATAGACCGACCCCTCCTTTGTCCCTAGAGCAACGGCAATGCCGAGCTCGGTCGCATCCCGGCCAAAGTTTTTCAGGAGCGGTTGACTGACGTTCAGTGTCAACGCAGACTGCCAGTAACTGTCTTTTGCAATCGAAGACGGAGCGTTCGTAGTTGAATAATAATTTGAAAAATCAAGTCCTACAGTGGCACCGGTGGGAAACAGCTGGTTAATTCCCGGATCAACGGTAAATGTCTGTTGATGGAGTTTACCAATACCACCCGTTGTAATCGTGCTGACCGGAATGGAGCGCGTATCGGTGTACCCGGTGGTCAGAGTCAGGTGCGGATCGTAGATGCCCCTGTTGAAACGGACATCCGCCTCGTTCATGGCCGGAGTGTAGAGTTGTGCCCGCAAGTCCAGGTTCCGCTCCACCGCCAGCCGCAGCGCTTCCTTCAGCCCCAGGGGATATGACGTTTCGTCGGCTTCGACGACCCCACACATAAGCGCCAGACAGAGCACGGTGAGAATATACTTTTTCACGGTTTGTTCCTCCTCAAGAATCCGTTCAACCACTGCTCCGCTCCCCCTTCGGGAGAGGAGAGCGACTCCTCGTCAATCATCATGGTAACGATGAAACCTGCATGGTGCAGAAAATGAGCTGCACCACTTGCGCAGGAACTGCTGCTGCATCTCGAAACCAAAGGCAAACCCAAATTGGCTCCGTTGTCAAGCTCTTTTTCCGCGGGTGACTCCCATCAATGCACAAAAAATGGCCACCCTTTCCTGGGCAGCCATTTTCGCGTCACAAACCGCTGCACGTGTAGCTATTCTTCATCCTCTTCACCGAACTCATCCACGCCATAGGCCTCGTCGTACCCAAGGTCGTCAGCTCCTTCCACTTCATCGAGTTCATCAGCGAGAAACTGGTCGGGAGAGCGGTCGTCCTCCTCCCTAATTGCTTCGAATTTGGCGAGGATGTCCCCTTTGGTGCAATAGCGGCCATCTTTATGGGCACAAACATCCCTGTCGCACAGGTCGAAGAGCTGTATTTCGCTGCAAAGCCGTTGCGGAGCCTGTTCCTTTTCCATGGGGTCACCTCCCTGCACTCAGTTGCCGTTGGCGTATTCCATCGCCTTGCTCACATCTTCCGTACAGCCAATATAGATGGGCGCACGCTGGTCGAGGCTTTCCGGCTTGATGTCGAGGATCGCACGCTTGCCGTCGCTGGCTGCACCACCGGCATTCTCGATCAAATACGCCATGGGATTGAGTTCGAACAGCAGGCGCAGCTTGCCGTTTGGTGAACCATTGAGGGCGGGATACATGAAAATCCCCTTCCCCTTCAGCAGCACCTGGTTGATGTCCGGGACGAAGCCGCCCGAATAGCGTAGTTTTGCTCCCTTAGCTTCCAGGTAACGGATGAACTTCTCGTTCCCTTCACTGTACTTGTTTCGCAATCCGCCGGGTGAATAGATGTTCCCCTCCGGTTGCATGCGGATGTTTTCCCGGGTCAGGGTGAATTCCATCAGATGGTTCATGGTGAATTCGTGAACTCCGTCCCCCACCGAATAGACCATGGAAACTCGCGGCCCGTAGAGGATGTACATGGCTGCCACCTGTTTACGCCCTTCCTGGAGGAGGTCGCAGCCGGCGTATATGCCGACGATGGTTCCAACCGCCAGATTGACGTCCACCAGGGACGATCCGTCCAAGGGATCGTAGGCAACGGAATACATGCCGTCCGAGTCGGTTGTCACCTCGTAAATCTCGTCCATCTCCTCGGAGGCAATCTTGCAGACCACGCCGGAGTGGATCAGCCGCTTGCGCATGATGCGGTCCGAAAGAACGTCGAGAGCCAGCTGCTCCTCACCGTAAAGATTGGACGTACCCGCCACACCCAGGTCACCGGTCCGGACGGCGTTGATGACGTACTTGCTTGCCTCGGCTATCTCACAGATAAGATGAATCAGATTGTCCTCTATGTTCTTTGCGCGCAGGTGGCGCCTGAGATCTGTTTGAAACTTGGTCTTGCCCGGTTCGCTGTACGGCATCGTTAATCCCCCCTGATCAAATTTATAGTATGGATAAAGTTAATGTAAATGAACCGGCAACGCAAGCAAAAATTGCCGTAAATTCAGCTACTGACTTGACTTCATGCCCCTGCATGATATGCAATACAGGGACGGCAATTGGCCATTAGGCACTTCGCAGCTAACGCCAGACCTTTGAACCAGGGAGCACACATGGATGCACGCAGCAGAAGGAGATTTCTCGGTATATGCCTGGGAGGGGTTCTCGCAGGTGCAGGCGCAACAGTTCTCTATCCCCTTGTCAGCTATCTGGCGCCACGCAGAGGTAGTGGCGGGGGGAGCAAAGTCACTATCCCCGCCGCCGACGTGCCGGAAGGAGCGGCCAAGTTCTTCGAGTACAACGGAAAGACTGCCGTGGTAATCAGGCAGAAAAATGGCGCTTTGGTGGCGCTTTCTGCAGTCTGCACCCATCTTGGCTGTGTGGTGCAATGGCAAAAAGAAAAAGAAGAGTTCCTTTGCCCCTGCCATGGCGGCCGTTTCAACGCTGCCGGTCTGGTCCTCGGTGGGCCACCCCCCAAACCTCTCGAATCAATCCCCGTTGCTGCAGTCAATGGCATCATCACCGTTGGCTGAATTCTATTCATAACCGCGGAGGACGCATGAATCTCGCGAAGCGCATCTATAACTGGGTCGATGTTCGTGTCGGCGCCGGGGAGCTGGTGGAGAAGGAACTCACCGGCTACCTTCTCCCCACCAACATCAACGTCTGGTACTCCATGGGCAGCATCCTCCTGTTCATCTTCAGTATCCAGGTGGTGACCGGGATACTCCTTCTCATCTATTACGTCCCCGACGCCGACAAGGCATTCAAGAGCGTCACCTTCATCATGAACGATGTTCCCTTCGGCTGGCTGATCAGGATGTGCCACGCCGTCGGCTCCAACATGATGGTCCTCATTCTCCTCTTCCACATGCTGTCGGTCCTTTTCATGGGGAGCTACAAGAGCCCGCGGGAAATGAACTGGCTCTCCGGCTTCATACTCCTCACCATGGTCATGGGAATATCCCTCACCGGCTACCTTCTCCCCTGGAGCCAGCTCTCCTTCTGGGCCACCACCGTCGCGACCAACAGCGTCGGCGCCGTCCCAGTCGTTGGTTCGTACCTGGTGGAGTTTCTGCGTGGCGGCAAACTGGTCGGACCTCCGACGTTGGGGCGCTTTTTCGCCCTCCACGTGGCGGTCATCCCCGCTACCATTGCGGCCCTCATTGGCGCCCACCTTTTTTTCCTCCAGCGTACCGGAGTCTCCACCCCTCCCTTCGGTCTGAAGGATACGACAAACCGGTGGCAGGGTGACAGTTACCGCTACGAAAGCCATCCGGGAGGGATTCCGTTTTTGCCCCACTACACACTCCAGGACCTGACCTCCATTTCTGTCTACTGCGCCCTCTTCCTCGGCGTGGTTTTCTTCGATCCGTACATCTTCTTCCCTTCCACTGCGTTCATGCCGGCCGACCCCTTCCAGACCCCGGCCCATATCAAGCCCGAGTGGTACTTCCTCCCAAACTATCAGACCCTTAAACTCTTCCCCAGTGAATTTCTTGGTATCGCCGTACAGGGGGCCGCCATGACCTTCCTGGCACTTCTCCCCTTTATCGACCGGGGAACGGAAAAACATCCTCTGAAACGTCCCCTTTTCATGGCCTGCGCCACAGGGGGGATCATGCTCTATTTCGCTCTTATGATCTGGGGGCACTACTCATGAATCGTATCTTCCTGCTACCGGTTGAAGTGCCCTCTCTCCTTCGTTCAGCACTACTGCTCCTCTGCCTTCTTTCGCTCTCCTTGGTCGCGGTCGCACAGGAAACGGCGACTGTCTGCCTCCAGTGCCATTCTGCCCAAACCGGTCGGGGCGGAAAAGCTGTACAGCCTTGGAAAACGAGCATTCACGCTGCAAACGGTATCTCCTGCCATGACTGCCACGGCGGCGACCCCAAGGATGCGGCAAATGCCATGAGTCCCGCACGCGGATTCCTCGGCGTACCAAAGGAAACCGGTATACCCGCTTTCTGTGGCCGCTGCCACGTCGGTATCCGCGAAGACTACCTGCAGAGTGCCCACGGCCGGGCACTGGGCAAGGGGGGGCCGACCTGCGTCACGTGCCATGGTAGCCATGAGATCGAAAAAGTCACCCTGGAACTGATCAACGAAAAGAGTTGCAGTCGCTGCCACCCCTACGAGCGGGCGGCGAAAATCAAGGCTGCCATGGAGAAAACGGAACAGCAGATTGTGGGGATCGAGGGGCGGCTTGACCGTTTCAAGGGTGAAGGGGTTGATACTGAGACAGCCGACAAGAGTCTGTTCGCCATCAGGAATACCTACCACCGCCTGTTCCACGAGGTCAACACAGCCCGGGTCACGAGCGAGTCGTCGAAACTCCAGGGTGAACTGGCCAGGTTGGACCAGTCTCTGCAGAAGGTTGCAGAACAGCGTGCCAAAAGAAAAATCGCCGGAACGTTCGTTGTCGCCGGCGCACTTGTGGCAGCACTTCTCTTCCATTTAGTGCGCAAGACCTACGATTGATTTTACGTGTAAAAACGGACGGGGTCGATCGGCAATGCCGACGACCCCGATTTCTACCTAAACAAAGAAAATCCCGCCCTACCTTTTCTTTTGCAGTAACGTAAACCTTTGAAAGTTGTTTCTCCCCTGTTCTTTGACTCGGTACAGGGCTATATCGGCGTTTTTAAGCAAGGTCTCCTCATCCTCGCCGTCGTCGGGGAAATCGGCAATCCCGATGCTCGCGGTCACCTTAAAAGTATGGCCGTCGCAGACGAACGGCTTGCGGAATGCCTTAACGATTTTGCCCGCAATCAACTCCGCACTGGCTGCCAAAGCGATCGCCGGCAGAAGGAGCACAAACTCGTCCCCCCCCATCCGTGACACCGTATCGCTCTTGCGCAGGATGCTCAGCAACCGACCACTCACGGCCTTGAGCAGCAGGTCCCCCGTCCCGTGCCCCAGGGTATCGTTGATGTCCTTGAAGCGGTCAAGGTCAAGGATCATCAGTGCCCCTCTGGTGCCGTTTCGCTTCGATGCAGCCAAAGCCTGTGAAAGACGGTCGTTGAGCAGGACACGGTTGGGAAGCCCGGTCAGGGCATCGTGGTAGGCCAGATGGTGTATGGTCTTTTCCTGCTGTCGCCGTTCGGTGACATCATGGAGCATGAGCACGAACCCCACCAGTTTCTTCTGCTTGTCCAGGATACTTGATAGGCTGCCGTCGTAGTAACGGAAAACGCCGTTCCGGTTCATTTCAACGGGGAAGAAGTGCTTCCCCTTCTTTCGTACAATTTCCTGTGCCTTTAGAAGACGGGTCGGGGCAACCCCCTCCAGGGCATGCAGCTCCATGACAGTCCGGCCGATGGCATGGGGGGCATCACAGCCAAAGACTCTTTCCGCCACCGGATTGAAATATTTGATCCTTAATTCTTTGTCCGTAGCGACAATCGCCATGTCGATGGAGGAGCTGAGGATATTGTCTAGGTAGATGGTCTTGTCCAGGAGTTCCCGGGCAGTCTGCTGGAAAATGTCCTCTTTCTCCCGGATGATTTCCTTCAGCGATTCGATATATTTCCCTTCCAACCCTTTGATAATGTCTGACTGGGTGATGATTCCCTCGATCCTCCCCGCACCATCGACCACCAGTATCCGTCGGATCCTGTTCTGCCGCATGGATATGGCAACATTGTGGACGGTCGTTCCGACAGATACTGACACAACCGGGCTGCTCATGACCGTCCCCACCTGGATGGAATCCAGTGTCATGCCTTCGGCCACCAGCCTGACCACGTCCCGCTCTGTCATGATACCGACCGGGCAGTGGTCATCGACCACGACGACACAGCTGATACCCGGCCCCGCCATCCGTTCGAGAATCTGGGTGAGCGGCACGCCAGGGCCAACGGTCACCACTTTCCTCGTCATGACCTGTTCAACCTTCCGCATCTCCATAAAATACTCAAGGCCCAGAATATTGATCAGGTCAGACTGGCTCATCACCCCCAACAGCCTCCCTCCTTGATCAACCACTACGTGATGGCGGATTCGGTTGGAGAGCATAAGGTTGTATGCTTCGTAGACGTTCAGATTACCGTGAATTGTAACCACGGGACTGGTCATGAGATCACTGATCGGCTGGTTTCCGAGGGGAATTCGCCGGTTTGCCACCCTCACCAGGTCCCGCTCCGTAAAGATACCGAGCGGTTTCTTCTTGACCGCAACAACGAGACAACTTATCCGAAAGTTCGCCATGAGGGTCACTGCCTCAATCAGGGGCGTATCAGGAGAGACGGTAATGACTTCACGGGAAACTATTTGACTTATTAAGGTTTTATGTAACGTAATGGCCATCTTTCCCCGGACCTCAATTGGAAATATTCTGCGTTGTAAAGTCGTACAGAAGGTGGTGAAGGATCACATTGGATGCGAAGGGAACGCGTAAGAAACCGTGTATTTGTGTGCCAGAAAGGACGAAGGTGAGCTCGGTGGGAGAGCCTTGACCACCTTCACTGACATTCACTGATACTTTACCTGGCAGTGTCCCGGATTTCCTGCCCCGGGCTCACAAAGGAAATCCCCTGGCCCGATTTCATGCCGATCATCACGCACTCAACGATGGGGACATTCACTTCCCGGCTTGACGTCCATTTGACGATGAAATTTGCGCCTGCGCCGCCGACCGTGTCGTCTTCCGGGATATAAATCGATGTCGATTCCAGCGGCATCAGTGTCATTGGCTGCTGGTAATATTTTCTCACCAGCTTCCCCTTGGTGTCATAGTAATCGGCGGAAACGATGGTGATTGAATTGGACATGTCCGTATTCCGAATACTCAGCAACGTTGCCAGATTGAACGGGATTTTCCGGGGGGCGCTGAAAATATTGGAATAGACGGGCACATAGATTGTCTGCCCCTTGGCGAGCCGATAGTCTGATGCGGCAAGGGATATCCCGTTAAACGACAATATCAGGAGGATACTAACGAAAACACTGATGACCATTTTGACTGGCGGATACGTATAATTCACGACAACCTCCTCTGGGGTATAAATTAAACTGTGTCCACACACCACGTTTTACAACCACTACCGTCCGTATTTTTTAACAGCCCATTTTTCAATATTCAAGGGTTGATTCGATTATTCCGTTTTCCTCACCTGCTGTTATTCAGATAATATTCTAACGATTCCGGCGAAAAGCCGGACATCTTGTTCGATCCGATGATGATCAGCGGAACGCCACGACCGCCAAGCTCCTTGTGGCGCCGATTGGCAGCACTGTCCGTTTCAATATCGTATGCCACATAGGGGATCCCCTTGCTCGCCATGTAATTCTGCGCCTGCTTGCAGTAGCCGCACCAACTGGTGACGAACATCTCCACTGTACCGGTAAAGCGCTCTTTTTTAGGGTGTGCGGCTTGTGACGATGGGAGAGCAGCACTCCTGCCACTCCGTGCCGCAGGTTCCGGTTGAGAGGGAGGTGTTGGGGCGAAGTCTCCGTCGTTGTAGGTCTTCACTTTCTTGCGTTTCTTGGAGATGGGAGGAGGAGTGTCCTTGAAAGTCACCACGCCGTTTTCTTCAACCCATTGGTACATCTCGGCACTAACAGGCGCAAAGGTGAGAAGCAGGACAGCGATGGCGAATAACGTCCTTATGAACATTGATCCTCCTGAGAATACTGAGAAATTAATTGTCGAACGGTTCAAGCATGGCCAGACTAAGAACTTACATTTTTTTGCTTGTTGCGACAATAATCAATCAAGCGACAACTGAATCATATACAGGTTTTTATTAAAAGAGTCTATTTCAATTCTCTAGTCATAATCCATTTCGCCGGGACATTTTCTTAACACGTTGCAGGAGGTAATTCATGCCACGGCTGGCGATACGCTCCCCGAAACTGGCGGCAGGCCCGCTGCGGCGAGTATCCTGTTGACCATGTCCCAGAGGGGGATCGGTTCGCCGTTGGTGATGAAGTAGCAGTTGCCTGCAATGGTGGCGCCGGGAGTCAGCCGGTCGGCGGCGAGTCGCCGAGTATCAGGAGTTTGTGGCGAGGGCCGCCCGGTTGGTCTGTCATGCAGCCCCGGAATTTGTAGTCCCGTGCCAAATGTGCAGGGATGCGGAAGCGCTTGGAGCTACTATGATAGGCACCATCAGCGAGGATGGCAGGATAACATTGCAAGAGGTGCAGCCGGGAGGGGGTGCAAATATCAAAGGTAATACATAGTCAAGTATAGGCCGTGGCGAGTTCGTGGCGTGAGGGCGAAATATGGAGGGGCGACAGTTGGGGGACTGCCGCCCTTCTTGCGTTTCAGATATTCTTGAGGGTGACTTCTACAAACTCCCGCGTTAAAATATGAAGTTGCATCTTTTCTTTATTCTTCTCGTACCATTCAGCGGCTTCCAACTTGCCGGTAATCGCACGCCCTGCCCACATCCAGTCAGCTCCATTTCGAGGGCATAACACTTGACCATAAAACTGACTTGTGATGAATATTTCTTATTTTATGCAGGCATTGATGTCCCTGGCTTCTAACACTGCTTTTACGGCACCTTGTCGGGCTACTGATAGCATGGCTTGCCCAATGGATTCTGTCGTCAGAATCTCATTGGGCAGTACCGCACGCAATAACGGGAACACAAGTTTGAACATCGTGTAAAACAACCGGTACATTGGTGTCTTAGAACGTGCACCATGTAATGGCTGGATGATTCCAGGACGGAATAGATACACTGCTTTAAAGGGGAGTCGTAGCAGGTCATTCTCTGTTCTGCCCTTGACCCTTGCCCACATGGTTCGTCCTGATTCGGTGCTATCTGTGCCTGCACCTGACACATAGACAAAGGTCATCTGCGAATTTAACCGTGCCAAGGTTCGAGCGGCCAATAGTGGTAAATCATGATTTAATCGGCAATACTCGGCTTCTGTCAAACCTGCTGCGGAAGCACCAAGGCAGAAAAAACAGGCATCTAAGTTTTGCAGCTCTGACTCGATAGCGGTGTAATCGAATAAATCCGCATGCACCAGTTCTGTTAACTTCGGATGATGTTGACCAGTTGTCGAACGCCCCACGGTCAGCACTCTTTCAACATCCCGTGCAAGAAGGCATTCACGCAATACCCCCTGTCCAACCATGCCAGTTGCACCAAATATTATGATTTTCACACTATATCCTCGTTATTTGGGATGTTCGTTAAACTTCTTCATAATTTCAGCAGTTATTTTGGATTAGATTCAAATCCAACTGACTCACTCAAGCTACGCCACTTCGCATCAGAATCAGCAAGGTTCTTGGCACATGAATCTGCAACAAACACTGCATCAGTGCCTATAAGAAGGCGAAATGGTGGCTCTGGCATATCGATTAGTTCTACAATAACCTTTGCCACTTTTACAGGGTCACTCACCTCGTTACCAGCGATGGTTTTGAGAAAACCAACAAATGCTCCCACTGTCTGTTCGTATGGTTTGCTGATTGGAGGAATAGTCATAGATGTCCCCGCCCAATCGGTACGCATGCCGCCTGGTTCAAGAACTGTTACTTTAATTCCAAATGGAGCGACTTCTTGAGTGAGAACAGTTGAAAAACCACCAACAGCCCATTTTGCACTCTGATAACCTGCCAAACCAGGTGCTCCTGAACGACCACCTATTGACGAAACCTGTATTATGTGCCCTGAACCTTGCTGTCGCATCACAGGTAATACTGCTTTTGTCATATACACAACACCATAAAAGTTCGTATCGATTTGAGCCTTAAAATCATCAATAGTAACATCCTCGACGCTGGCAATATCACCGTATCCTGCATTGTTCACCAGGACATCAATTCGTCCAAAGGCTTCGACAGCAGCTTTTACTGCATTTGTAGCAGACTCTGGATTTGTAACATCAAGAGCAATTGTACGAACTTGGTCTCCGTATCGCTCAACCAAGTCTTGAAGCTGTTCCGGTTTACGTGCAGTGGCTACAACCATTTCCCCTGCTTCAAGTGCTACTTCTACAATGTTACGACCCAAACCACGTGAACTTCCTGTAACAAGCCATACTTTTGACATTTGTGACTCCTTTTATTGTTGCTATAGAGCGAGTACTCGCTCATTTATAAGCACAAAAAAAACTATGCGTTTACTATTGCACTCCAGAACGCCTCAAAACCGGCATTATTGAAGTATTCAGTTTGAGCAGGATTCCCAGCAATGAAATTCATTGTCGTATCAGCCAGCGACCCCATTATTGCAGATAAAAAACTGGTCGGATAATTACGCAAAAGTCCATTGGCAGTGCTTTCGCTAATCATATTGAAGATGTCTGCAAATGCTTCGCTACCTTGCGTCTTGGTTTGCTCACTTACCTTGTTTGACATACCCAGCTTTGCAAGCACTATCCGCTTCTGAGGATTGGCTACACCCCACTTAACATATGTATTCCAAGCATGTCTGATGCGATTCTGGACACTCTCTGTCTTTGGATAGTCTGACATCATGGACTCACGAAGCTCTTCCTTTATATACAAGTAAAGCTGGTTCAGCAGTTCATCCTTGTTGCTGAAATAAGTGAACAGGCTTCCTTCACCAACTCCAGCAATCTTGGCAATACGTGCTGTAGGCGCACTTACCCCATGTTCAGCTATTTCCTGGATAGCTGCGTTAAGAATTGCTTTTTGCTTGTCTTCACTTTTTGGGCGAGCCATAAAATATCCATTTCTTAACCGAGTACTTACTCAACTATAATTGACCGGAAAAGAAAATGCAAGGGGAAAATCTGTAAAGAGTGAATGGGGGGGAACTGGAAACTTTTGACTATAATACTGAACCTAGGACAAATAGGAATCTTACCTTGCGGCTACAACACCTTGGTCGCTTTCGCAGGAACGCTGGTCGGTTTCACAGTGGATGACCGGTCGCCTTCACATCAGTTCCTTTAGTCGGATTCACCGGAATAGCCAGTTTGTCAAGTACCCGTGTCAAAAGTACCATTTTCACCCTTAGACATCGGCACATAAAGAGAGCTACATCCGATTGACATGCCACCGTATGTATAATACTACTACGCACGATGGAATCACGACGTTCTGAGGGTTTTTAATGGAAAGAGATGAATGGCTTGAACCTATTCGCAAGGAAAACTATCTTGTCAGCGCTACGCTCATTGTCAATGGGAGCGATAGGCAAACGCAACATCGAGCGGGACTCTTCTACAATATGAATATCTTCGCCCTCTTTTCGACAGGTAAGGTGACATAGAAAAACCCCCTAAAAAGCCAGAATGTTCGCGATAAATTCGCAATCCGGATTTCTAGGAGGTTTCGAGAAAAAAAGTACCAGCAAGTCTATACATTTGCCATACTTTTATTGGGTTTGGCGTCCCCGAGACGATTCGAACGTCCGGCCCCTTCCTTAGGAGGGAAGTGCTCTATCCTGCTGAGCTACGGGGACATGAGTGCTCATTTATACCCCACCCTCCCCTGCTTTTCAAGCCTAAAAGCCGTGATCCGGGACTCGGGGTTGGGGCCGATAAAAATTGCCCGTTGTCCGCTTCAAAATTTCAATAGAGAGAATACCTTGCCGGCGGGGAGCTTTTTCCGGCCATCCAGAAACTCCAGTTCGGCCATGAAGCAGCATTCGACAATCTCCCCCCCCATGCTGTTCACCATGTCCACAACCGCCCCCATTGTCCCACCGGTAGCAAGGAGATCGTCGGCGATGAGGATACGCTCCCCCTTTTTGATGGCGTCGGTATGCATCTCAAGAGTGTCGGTTCCGTATTCCAGATCGTAGGTTTTCTTGAAAGTCTCGGCGGGGAGTTTGCCCGGTTTGCGGACGAGAACGATTCCCGCGTTCAGTTTGTAAGCAAGGGCAGCGCCGATGATGAAGCCCCGGGCCTCGACCCCCACCACCTTGTCAATCCGCTGTCCCACGTAACGGTTCGCTATGGAGTCGATCATCCGCTGGTATGATTTGGCATCAGACAGCAGTGTGGTGATGTCCTTGAAGATGATCCCCTTTTTGGGAAAGTCGGGGATGTCGCGGATAATGTTCTTCAGATCGTCCATGTAAATCTACTCCTTGCTAAAGATTATTCCGTACGCCGCGGCAGTTCGTGGGATTCAACGATTTTGCGCAGCTTTTCCAGTGATTTTGCCTCGATCTGGCGGATTCGCTCGCGGGTGACGCCAAAACTGCGGCCGATGGTATCGAGGGTCTGGGGTTCCTTGTCGTCCAGGCCGAACCGGAGGGTAAGTATCTTTTTTTCGCTCTCCGAAAGGGTTTCGAACCAGGCACCGAGCAACTCGTACTTATTGAGATCCTCCAGGAGATCGGCCGGCGATACAGTGGAGGTATCCTCGATGGTATCGATAAGGAAGTAGTCGTTATTCTCCCCCATGGGGCGCTCGATAGAGTAGGTCTTCTTGAGGAGGACCATGAGTCGGCGCACATAGGCTGAGTTCACGTTCATGGCAGTGGAGACTTCCTTGATGGAGGGCTCTCGGTTCATGCTCTGCACCAGTTCTCTGGTCACCCGTAGCATCTTGTTGATGTCGTCGGAGACATGGACCGGCAGGCGGATGGTACGGGACTGATTAACCAGGGCCCGTTCGATGGACTGGCGGATCCACCAGGTGGCGTAGGTGGAGAATCGGCACTCCTTGGAGAGTTTGAACCGCTCAACCGCCTTGATCAGCCCCATGTTCCCTTCTTCAATCAGGTCGAGGAAGGGAAGACCGCGATTGATGTATCGCTTGGCAATCTTCACCACGAGCCGAAGGTTGGACTCGATCATCTTGTCCCGGGCGGCCTTCTCCCCCTTGGCAATACGCCCGGCAAGTTCCTTCTCCTCGTCGGCGGTGAGGAGCCGGGTGCGTTGGATTTCACGGAGATAAAGCTTGATAGCGTCGTCGAAGTGCTCCTCGACGACCTTTACCACTTCTTCCTCCGCCGCCTCTTCCTCTTCGGCTTCCTCCTCCGCTTCGGCCTCGGCAAATTCGAGGGGGTCTGGTTCCGCCTCCAGCAAATCGTCCTCCGGTTCCAGCGACCCTTCCGTTACCTGTTCGGCATCTTCCATCAATTCGCTCTTTTTCATTGCGCTCCCTTGCCCGGTGCTGGTTCTCACACCACTTCTCCGGGTAGTTCCTTCAACAATGACGGTATGTCCACCTTTATACGATTCAAAACTCTTCAGTCCCGCAGTCGCGGTCACTATACGGTTATTCTTCGCTGAGCCAGCCGCATTTCCCGACCAGCTTGACGAAACGGCAACCGACAGACTCTTCCCGGGTAATCGTCCCGTCGGTGTTGCGCGTGACACGTACGAGTACCTGCTCGTACTGACTGCCAACGGGGATGACAAGCCGGCCGCCAGGAGCCAACTGTTCCACAAGGGATTGAGGAACGTCCGGCGCGCCGGCGGTAACCATGATGGCATCGAAGGGTGCCTCCCCTTCCCACCCACCACTACCGTCGTCTATCTTCAGGTTGATGGTGAGATAGCCGAGGGTGTCGAGCACCTTGCGGGCCCGGAGGGCAAGTGGGCGGATCCGCTCCACGGTATAGACCCGTCCAGCCGTCTCGGCAAGAACCGCCGCCTGGTAGCCAGAACCGGTACCGATCTCCAGCACCTTTTCCGTTCCTTTCAGGTGCAGCAGTTCGGTCATGAGAGCCACCATGAAGGGCTGGGAGATAGTCTGTTTCTCGCCGATGGGGAGAGGAGAGTCGCTGTAGGCCTGGGCCGCCATCGCCTCTTCCACGAACAGATGGCGCGGTACCTTGAGCATTGCCTCGATGACGCGCCGGTCGGTTATCCCCCGCCCGACGATCTGGCTCTCCACCATCCGTTTTCTGGCTATGTCGAAATTGATCAACGTCGTTCTCCCCCGCGGCGGGACTATATCAAATGGTGCAAGAAATGTCCAGTTCTAGAACCGGTGAATCCAGGACTCGAAGCGGGTTTGGTTCTGAGTTGCGAGTCACCCCATATTCCATGCTTCGATGGAGGCAAAAGACGCATAGTTGGTGAGGTCAAGATGTAATGGAGTGACGGATATGTGGCGGCGGGAGATAGCAGCGTAATCGCTCCCCGGAATGTCGAGGAAGTTGAGCTCGACGGTACCAATCCAGTAATAATTCCGTCCCCTTGGATCGACCTTGTCGATAATCATACCTTCGTAGCGCCGTTTCCCCTGGCTGGTGACGAGAGGTGATTGAATCTGGTCAGAGGGGAGATCGGGGACGTTGACGTTGAGGAAGGTGTCAGTCGGCAATCCGTGCCGATGGATATGGCGAGCAAGCCGGGCGGCGAATGCGCCCGCTGCGGCATAATTGGCACCCTCACCGTCTGTGGCGAGGGAGACGGCAAAAGCTGGTATCCCCATGAGGGTCGCTTCCAGCGCGGCGGAAACAGTTCCCGAGTAGGTGATGTCCTCCCCCAGGTTTGCCCCCCGGTTGATACCCGAGACGACGAGATCGGGCTTGAACGGGAGAAGAGAGTGGATGCCGAGATTTACGCAGTCGGTGGGGGTGCCGTCGATGGCAAAGCGGTCATTACCGAGGGGTGTGGCCCGAAGCGGGTGGTGGAGCGTCAAGGCATGACCAACGGCACTCCGTTCCCGATCCGGCGCGACCACCCCCACCCGTCCGACTTCTGCCAGTGCATCCGCCAGGGCGACGATCCCCGGTGCATTGATACCGTCGTCGTTGGTGACCAGGATGTTCATGGGAACCTCGTGACTCTTTACAAAAACAAAGGGCCTGCAAATCACTCTGCAAACCCTTTGTCGGTTATGGTCGGGGCGACTGGATTCGAACCAGCGACCACTAGACCCCCAGTCTAGTGCGCTACCAGGCTGCGCTACGCCCCGAAATATGTATCTGTCTGTCCGGAATTTACAGAATTTTTCTCAACTGCTCAAGTTCCGTTCTGATCTCCCTGAGCAGTTTCCGAGCCTCTTCATCGGTCGCGCTCGCCGACTCCCCCCCCAACAAACCGGATCTGGTAAGGGCCAGTCTCTTCCGCGCCCCTTCTATGGTCAATTTCTCGACATACAGCAATCGCTTGATGTCCTGGATGAGAACCAGGTTCTCCTGACTGTAGAGGCGCTGTCCGCTGCGGCTTTTTCGCGGCTGCAGCATCCCGAACTCAGTTTCCCAGAACCGAAGCACCGACGGCCTGAGCGAGGTTATGGCCGCCACTTCGCCAATCCGGTAATACAGTTTATCGGGACTGACGGCTGGCATCCTTCCCCCTCCGCCGAACGCTACTTGTCGTTGATGGAGGCCTTGAGGACCTGGCTTGGCTTGAAGGTGAGTATTCTGCGGGCGGCGATAATGATTTCGTCGCCGGTCTGGGGGTTTCTGCCGCGACGGTCGGCCTTCTCCTTCACGACGAAGTTGCCGAAGCCGGCGATCTTTATCTTGTCCCCGCTTTCCAGGGTATCCTTGATTATGTCAAAAACAAGCTCCACCAGTTCGGCCGATTCCTTCTTGGAGAAACCAACTTTTTCGTAGATCTTTTCAACTATATCAGCTTTAGTCATAACTACCTCAATACATTGAATAATCACCGCCCTGGCTCAGCAGACAACGAGGTTGGTTTATACCATAGCGGATGAAGATAATCAACTCATTTTTACCGCACCGTAATATTTAATTTGCCGACCAATGCGTCTATAACGCGCTGGTGCATGCGGGTCACCTCGTCATCGGTGAGGGTTCGTTCCGGAGAACGGTAGCGAACACGGATGGCAAGACTCTTCTGCCCGACGGGAACGTGTTCCCCTTTGTAGAGATCAAAGATTGCAACGGATTCGATTTCCTTGAGGCGAAGACCCCGAACACAGTCCAGCACCTGCACAGCAGGTATCCCCTCTGCCAGCAGCATTGCTATATCACGGGCAACATCCGGATAGCGGGAGGGAGCCTGGACTTCGGTCCGTTCCTTGCCATGCCCGATCAGCCGGTTGAAATCGAGTTCCAGATAGTAGACTGGCTGGGAAAGACCGAAGTTATCCTGCACATCCGGGTGGATTTCACCCAGGGAGCCGACCGGTTTCCCCCCCACAAGGACCGTGCAGCATTTACCCGGGTGATAGAAGGGTTCCGGATTTTCCGACACATACTCCACCGACGGAACAAGCAGGGAAAAGAGAAGGTTTTCAACGATACCTTTGGCATCGTAGAAATCCACCTGTTCGTTCCCCTGGCACCACCCTTCAGGCTCCCGCCTGCCAGTCATGATAGCCGCGATATGGAGGGGCTCGGCGGGAAGCTCCTCGCCGGGACGAGGGTGGTAGACGCGGCGCATCTCGAAAAGGCGCAGGTTAAGCTCGCGATGACTGATATTGGCAGCAGCGGTCTCCAGGAGACTCGGCAACAGAGTAGTGCGCATGACCGATTGCTCAGCCACCAAGGGGTTGCGGAGTTTAATCGCAGCGCGACGTTGGTCGTCCGACGCCAGTTGGAGCCGGTCATATGCTTCGGGTGCGATGAAGCTGAAGTTGATCACCTCGTTGAACCCCTGTGACACCAGCAGCGAACGCGCCTCCTTCTCCAGCCGCTGGGCACGGGGGGGGCGGTCGGAAAAGACCCTCGCCTTGGGCATGGTGACCGGGATGTTCTCGAATCCGTGGAGCCGGGCGACTTCCTCGATCAGGTCGATTTCCCGCTCAATGTCGACCCGGAAGGAAGGAACGGTAACCGCCATAGCCTCGGGCCCAGTCTGTACAACATCGAACTCAAGGTTACGGAAGATGGTGGCAACTTCGTCCGTCGTGAGTGCAATGCCGAGCATCCGGTTTATCCGGTCAAGCCGAGCCATGATGGTCCGCTGGGGGACCGGCTCCGGGTGCACATCGATGAGGCCCCGGGCAATGGTCCCGCCGGCCAGTTCGGCAATGAGCGCCGCCGCCCGGTCCAGGGCGCGGGTCAGGATAGCGATATCCGCTCCACGCTCGAAGCGATGGGACGACTCGGTATGGAGACCGAGTCGCTTGCTCGTCAACCTGATGGCTGTGGGATTAAAATAGGCGCTCTCCAGCAGGATGTTGGTGGTATTGTCCTTGATCTCGGAATTCTCCCCTCCCATTATGCCGGCAAGGGCGACACCTCGGGTTGCATCGCGGATGGTGAGATCATTGGCAGTGAGTGTCCGCTCTTGGCCGTCTAGGGTGGTGAATTTCTCCCCCTCCCCTGCCCGCCTCACGATGATTTTGCCTCCCGCGAGTAGATCGAAATCGAAGGCATGAAGAGGATGTCCGTATTCGAGAAGAACATAGTTGGTTACGTCCACCACGTTATTAATTGAACGCATCCCCACGGCATTGAGCCGGTTGACCAGCCAACGGGGAGAGGGAGCTATCCGGCAACCATCGATATAGCGAGCCGTGTAACGCGGGCAAAACTGCGGGTCCTCGATGACCACGCTGGCCCTGTCGGCGACGAGAGCTCCGTTGTCCACAAGGGTGAATTCAGGATGACGAATCTGTTTACCAAGTTTGGCGGCGATCTCCCGGGCAATGCCGATCACACTCAGACAGTCGGCCCGGTTGGGAGTCAGCCCGATTTCGAAGATGGTATCCTTGAGCCCGAGGGCGGTAAAGACGGGAATGCCAAGGGGAAGATCGGCAGGGAGGATCATGATCCCAGCCGATTCGTCGGCCAGTCCCAATTCCTTTTCAGAGCAGAGCATTCCGCAGGATTCCTCCCCGCGGATCTTGGAACGCTTGATCCTGAAGTCGCCGGGAAGGGTGGCACCAATCTGGGCCAGAGCGACCTTGTCGCCTGCCGTGAAGTTCTGTGCACCACAGACGATGTTCAATACCTCCCTGCCATTGTTAACACGGCAGAGGGAGAGCTTGTCTGCATTGGGGTGTTGAGCCCGCTCTTCCACCACGGCCACCACTACGTCGTCCATTCCCTCGCCGCAGGGGGTCACCCCTTCCACTTCGAGACCGAGCATGGTCAGAAGATCGGCCAGCTGCGATGGAGGAAGTTCCAGGTCAACGAATTCCTTGAGCCAGTTATAAGTAACTATCATTGATTCACGCTCTTATCCATGATTTATTAAAGTAAAACTTAAAACTGTCGCAAAAAACGGAGGTCATTCTCGAACAGGAGCCGCATGTCGCCGATTCCGTACTTGAGCATGGCGATCCGTTCGATTCCCATCCCGAAGGCGAAACCGGAGACAGACTCCGGATCGTACTGCACATGCCGGAAAACTTCCGGATCGACCATACCGGCCCCCAGAATCTCCAGCCAGCCGGTGTTCTTACAGACCCGGCACCCTTTCCCTTTGCAAATGACGCAGGCAATGTCCACCTCGGCCGATGGTTCGGTGAAGGGAAAGAAGCTCGGGCGGAGACGGACACCGATACCAGAACCGAACAGCTGTTTAACAAAGATGGTGAGGATTCCCTTCAGGTCGCCGAAGGTTATCCCCTTATCAACCATGAGTCCCTCTACCTGGTGAAACATGGGAGAGTGGGTGGCATCCGAATCGCAGCGATAGACGGTACCGGGGGCGATGATCCGCACGGGGGGAGCGTGCTTGAGCATGGTTCGAATCTGGACCGGCGAAGTATGGGTCCGGAGAAGAATATTGTCGTCAACGAAGAAGGTATCCTGCATGTCCCGGGCAGGATGGTCCTTGGGAAAATTGAGGGCCTCAAAATTATAGTAATCAAGTTCGATTTCTGGTCCTTCTGCCACTTGAAAACCGAGGCCGGCAAAGATGTCGGCTATTTCCTCGGTAACGAGGGTAACCGGGTGCCGCGTCCCCATGGGGCGCTGGCGACCGGGCATGGTCACATCGAGACGCTCCGACTGAAGGCGCAGGGCCTTGCTCCGGCTGCGTACCGTCGCCAGCGTAGCGGCAAGAAGTTCTTCAAGCTGGTCTCGTACCGTGTTGACCACTTGGCCGATAAGGGGACGTTCTTCCGGGGACAGGGCGCCAATCCCCTTCATGACCGCGGTCAGTTCCCCCTTCTTCCCAAGGTACCTGACCCGCAGTTCCTGGACGGCATCTTCGCTTCCGGCCTGTGCAAGATCGGCAGTGGCCTGCTGAAGTAGCGCTTCAAGTTTATCCTTCATGGATGACAACCTTCTGATAAAAAAAAGAAATGGATACTGCTATCCCATTTCCTTTTTTATCCATCGATGTTTTCAGTTAGATATTGGCCTTGGCCAAGCCGGCTATCTCCGCGAAGCCGCGGGGGTCTGACACCGCCAGGTCAGCCAACACCTTCCGGTCGATTTCGACCTTAGCCTGCTTGAGGCCGAAGATGAGTTTACTGTAAGACAGTCCGTTGACCCGGGACGCCGCATTGATCCGGGTGATCCAGAGAGCACGGAAATCACGTTTCTTGACACGGCGGTCGCGAAATGCGTAATTGAGTGCCCGGTCCACCGCTTCAGTGGCGCTCCTGAAAAGTTTGCTCCGCGCACCGCGGTACCCCTTTGCCAGCTTGAGTACCTTGTTTCTTCTCTGTCTCGCTTTAAAACCTCGTTTAACCCTTGGCATACGTTACTCCTTTGGTTGGTATTTGCCGGATCCGCAAGGGGAGACGTTTCCTCACGGTTCGCGGACTTAAAACGGTGAAAAGTGAATGGCGAAAAGTTAAAAGAGATCCTTTTCACTTTTTACCTTTTACTTTTCACTGTGCTACATGTACGGAATGAGCCGGGCGATATTCTTGTGGTCAACCGCCTCGATAACAGCACTCTTGCGCAGGTTACGTTTCCGCTTGCGTGTCTTACTCGTCAGAATATGGCTGGTGAAGGCGTGGCTCCGCTTGATCTTGCCGGAACCGGTTTTTTTGAAGCGCTTGGCGGCGCCCCTGTTGGTCTTGATCTTTGGCATGCTATTCTCCTTACAGGTCGTTATCCTATTTAGTCACTTTCATTTTAGGGGCGACGATCATGAACATGCTTCGTCCTTCCATCTTCGCCCTGACTTCGATAATCGCAATATCCTCAAGTTCGGTGATAAATCGCTCCAGCGCCCTCTGCCCAAGTTCCATGTGGGTGATTTCCCGACCACGGAACACTACGGTGATCTTGGCCTTGTTCCCCTCTTCCAGGAAACGGCGGACGTGTTTGATCTTGAATGCAAGGTCATGGTCGTCGGTCTTGGGGCGGAGTTTCACTTCCTTGACCTGGACATGCACCTGCTTCTTCTTGGCTTCCTGAAGTTTTTTACTCTGCTGGTATTTGAACTTGCCGAAGTCCATGATCCGGCAGACCGGCGGCACCGCAGTCGGCGACACCTCTACCAGGTCAAGCTGCTGGGTTTCCGCAAGCGTCAGTGCCTCCTGAATGGTCAGGATGCCGAGCTGCTCGCTGTCAGCCCCTATTACCCGGACTTCTCTGGCCCGTATGGCCTGATTGATGTTAACGGTCGGCTTAGCTATGGTGCCACCTCCTAGTGGAAACTCGCCACTTCGCGGGCAAGATATTCAGCAAATGCAGCCGGCTCCATCGGTGAAAGGTTGCTGCCGTCCCGGAACCGTGGGGTTACCGTGCCGTTTTCAACCTCTTTGTCACCGATGACCAGCATGTAAGGAATCTTCTGCAGTTGTGCCTCGCGGATCTTGAAGCCGAGCTTCTCGTTACGGAAATCCTTCTGAACCCTGATACCGGCGCCGCGCAGAGTATCGAACACTTGCTGGGCATAGGGCACCTGGTTCTCGGTGACCGTCAGGACCGTCGCTTGAACCGGCGACAGCCAGACGGGGAAATTTCCGGCAAAATGCTCGATGAGTACGCCGATGAAACGCTCGATGGAACCGAGGATGACACGGTGCACCATAACGGGACGCTTCTTTTCGCCGTCCGCGTCGATGTAGGTAAGGTCAAAGCGCTCGGGGAGCGTAAAATCGCACTGGATTGTAGCACACTGCCATCTCCTGTCAAGGGAGTCGCGCAGCTTGATGTCTATTTTGGGACCGTAAAATGCGCCGTCACCCTCATTGATCTCATAGGGACGCCCCGAATCCTTCAACGCACCGAGCAGGGCATTGGTGGCGCGCTCCCAGTCCTCGTCCGAGCCGATGGATTTTTCAGGACGGGTGGAGAGTTCCATCTCGAACTCGAAACCGAATACCCCCATGACATCCTGCACGAAGGAGATGACCCCCTTGATCTCTCCGTCCAGTTGCTCCGGGGTGCAGAGGATATGGGCATCGTCCTGAGTGAAACAGCGCACGCGTAAAAGGCCGTGCAGCACACCGGCCCTCTCGTGGCGGTGGACCGTCCCCAGCTCGAAGAACCTCAGGGGAAGGTCGCGGTAGCTGCGCAGGTGTGACTTGTAGATCATCATGTGGGAGAGGCAGTTCATAGGCTTGATGCCGAACGACTGCTCGTCCACTTCGGTGAAGTACATGTTTTCGCGGTAGTTGTCGTAGTGGCCGGAACGCTGCCACAACTCGGTCTTGAGAATCTGAGGGCCGACGACGATGTCGTAGCCACGCTTCAGGTGTTCCCGGCGCTCAAAGTCCTCGATAATGGTCCGAAGCATTGCTCCCTTCGGATGCCAGATGGCAAACCCGGCGCCAACTTCGTCATTGAAGGAAAAGAGATCCAGCTCACGACCAAGCTTCCGGTGGTCACGACGCTTCGCCTCTTCCAGCCGGGCCAGATACTCATCCAACTGTTTCTTGTCGGGGAACGCTGTACCGTATACCCGTTGCAGCATCTTGCGTTTCTCGTCACCACGCCAATAAGCCCCCGCTATGGAGGTCACCTTGAACGCCTTACACCACGAGGTAGAGGGCAGGTGGGGGCCACGACACAAATCGGCAAATTCCCCCTGGCGATAGAGAGAAACATGATCGACACCGAGGTCTTCGATCAACTCGACCTTGTAATCCTCCCCCATCTCCCGGAACAGCTTGACCGCATCGGCACTCGACAGCTCTTGGCGTTCGATCTTCAGGCCGGCCTTTGCCAGCTCTTCCATCTTCTTCTCGATCTTTTCCAGGTCTTCCGGCGTGAAGGGGTGATCAACGTCAAAATCGTAATAGAAGCCGGTCTCGATAGCGGGACCGATGGTGACCTTTGCCTCCGGGAAAATGCTCTTCACCGCTTGGGCCATGAGGTGGGAGGTGGAGTGGCGGATGATCTCCAGGGCCTCCGGGCTCTTGTCGGTGATGATCTCAACCCGGGCGCCGTCAAGCAGCCTGGCGCTCAGATCGACGAGGGAACCGTCAATCCTGCCGGCAATGGCGGCCTTGGCCAGACCGCTCCCGATGGCAGCGGCAAGGTCATGCACCGTTGCCCCTTCGGGGAGAGTCCGCGCGGAACCATCGGGAAGTGTTACGCTGATGTCAGCCATATACGGCCCCTTAACAGAAAGAGGCATCGAACATCGATGCCCCTGTCGGATCAACCTGCGGCATGGTTTTTCTGGTAGGCGCGGGCGGTTTCGAACCGCCGACCCCTAGCGTGTCGAGCTAGTGCTCTACCCCTGAGCTACGCGCCTCCGTGAAAACTCTGTTTAAATACCAATTCACACCGGGAAAGTCAAGGTTTTTATTGGCCCTCGCGTTTTTTCTTCCCTCACCGGCGCTGCAACCACGAGTTCAACCAACAGGACCATCTCGTCCACGATGATATCGATCATGCAGCGGCGTTACCGGGCCTCTCCGGAGAAGGCCAGAATACCCTGTTCTCGAAATTTTGTCAGCAGATCTTTTCCTCCCGGTGAATGGAAAAAACTGCGGATGTTTTTCACCGCTCGGGCATCGGCGGCGGAAAGGACATCCAGCTGTTCCTGTCCAGCAGCCAGCAGCGCATCCAGGGAAGAAAACTGTCGTGCCAGACGCTGGACCGTCTTCTGTCCGACACCGGAAATCCCCAGGGCGGCAACCAGGCGAAAAGGGTCCGGACGACCGGATGCACGAATTGTCGCCGCCAGACGCCGCGCCGTTTCCGTACCAAAACCGGGCACGGCGGTCATTGCCTCCGCTTTCAGCCGATAGATGGAGGGGAGGTCGTCGACCAGTCCGGCTTCAACCAGCTTTTCCAGGCGTTTGCGCCCCAGCCCCTCAATGTTCAGCCCCGACTTAGAGGCAAAATAGGTCGCCTTGGCTAGAAACTGATCCCGACAACCGGGCGAATCGTGCAGGCAAGCATCAATGGCAGGTTCCGGCACCGGTAGCGGTGTCGCTCCAGAATTTGCATCGCGTGGAGCTCGCCCTACCACCTCCAGTACCTGGGGAATGACATCTCCCACCAATGCAATGATCACCTGATCCCCGGCCGCAATATCCAGCCGGGAAATCTCGGCATCGTTGTGCAGCGAAGCCCGGCTGACCTGCACGCCACCGAGACGCACTGGCACAATTTCGGCAACGGGCGTACGCCGACCCGTGCGACCGACCGTCCAGCGGATTTCGCGCACCAGGGTCCGGGCCGTTACCGGCGGGAATTTCCATGCAGCGGCCCAGAAAGGCGCCCTTCCCCCTTCTCCTAACCGCTGCCGCAGAGACAAATCATCCACCTTCACCACAATCCCGTCCATGGAAAATGGCTGTTGGTCACGATTCACCAGGTACGACTGATACACGGCCCTGACTTCGGCAAAGGTCCGTACCTGCCGGGTGTGATCGGAAACGACGGGAAAGCCCCAATCTGACAGCAACTGCAATGCCGCCCGGTCGGAACGCGGGCCTTCATCCCTCGAACCGGCAGTCACCAACTCAAAAGGGAACAGGCGAAGAACTGCCAGCAGAGCTGGATCGGGTTTTTGTGCCAGCAATGCCCCCGCAGCCAGATGGCGCGGCGTGGCATACGTTTCCAGTGTCGTTCCCTCCCCGGAATTCTGCAGAAGCCGACGATCCGCATAGACTTCGCCACGAACCACCACCCGTTCGGGAAACGGACTGGTCAACAGGAGGGGAATCCCCTGGATTTCTCGAACCCGCTCTGTCACCTCCTCGCCGAATCGGCCATCCCCACGCGTTGATGCCGAAATCAGCCGGCCGGCATCATACACCAGTTCCACCGGTAATCCGTCCACCTTGGGCTGGACCAGCAACAGCTCACCGGCTGCCGCTACCCGTTTCAGCAGCGCCAAAATCGTCTCCGGGCCAGTGGCGGACGACAAACTGAGCATGGGACGTTCATGCTGCACCGTGCGTGCTTCACCACCCACTCCGCCGCCCACCGTCCTGGTCGGTGAATCCGCGGCAGTCAACGCAGGAAAACACTCCTCCAGCCGAACCAGCTCAGCAAACAGCCGGTCATACTCCGCATCACTAATAACCGGTTGCGCTTTCTCGTAATACAGTTGATTGTGGTAACGGATGTCGTTTGCCAGAGCGGCCATCCGTTGACTGGCAGCGGAGGAGGAAATCTCCGGGCAGGCACGGGAATGTGCAGGGGGGGAGAGCCATAATAACGGGAAAATTACCAGAAGAACCGTAAGGAGGTGGCGCGCTTTCCTACTGATAAACGCATAGAGTGGACAGGCATTTGTGCATGGGCTAGTCGTGTCCATGGTCATGGGAGATGTCCTTGCCTTCGGATCCTTCCTGATCCTCCCCCCTGCTCCGTCCAACCATCACGAGTTCAACTGCCTGTATCACCTCGTCCACGGTGATGTCGGCCATGCAGCGGGCGTTAATGGAACATTTCGAGGTATAGCCGAATTTCGTGCAAGGCGAGCAGGGAAGCCCCTTATTGAGCACGATATGCGACGGACCGCGTGGCGCCCATTTCCGGACAATACCCGGACCGAACAGTGAAACTGTAGGTTTCCCGAGCCCGACAGCAAGATGAAGCACCCCGGAATCTCCGCTCACCAGCAACCTACCGCGGGCAATCACCGCAGCAGTTTCCAACAGGGAAGTTTTACCTGCCAGATTAACTCCACGGCGTCCAGCCAGAATCCGTTCCCCAACCGCTGCATCTTCCCCACCTCCAACCGCTACCACGGACACCCCCCGCTCATTCAGCAGTGCAGCAACTGCTGCAAATCTCTCCTCTGACCAGCGGCGCTCAGGGATGCTGGCTCCGGGGAAAATAGTCACAAAAGAATTCCCGCTCAGTACCTCTAGAAGTTTATCAGCCTGTCTTCGGGCAACTTCCGGCACAGTCAGGAAAGACACTGGCACGGGCACATCAGACATAAGACCCAGAGGGCCGAGAAGATGGGAAAAACTGTCGGCCTCGTAATCGTCATGGGAATAGGGAACCGGATGAGAAAAGAGTTTTTTGCGCCCATTGGTGGCAAACCCGATTGACCAAGGCGCGGAGACAATACGGGCAACCACCGCAGATAGACGATGCCACTGCTCCGCATCGATCACCACGTCATACCGGCTTCGGATAGCCGACAGCAACTCGCCAGGTCTGTCGTAGTGAAGTATCTCATCTATGGCTGGGCACAAGGTAAAGACGGCTCCATTGCGCTTCTCAGCCAGAACAGTTATCCGCGCATCGGGATACATATCTTTCAAAGCAAGAATCGCAGGAACCAGCAGGACAGCATCGCCTATACCGCCGGGACGAATGAGGAGAAAGTTGCGGGGGGAGGAAAGCGGTCGTACCTGAGCGCTGGGGAGACAGGCCGTTACTATTGAACCAATCACGCGATCTATGTATTTTAAGTTTTTTATATTCAATAGCGAATGTAAACCTGTTCCTTCCCTCCAACCCTTTCACAAATCTTTTTACACCCTCTACTTATGATCCAGCTCTTAGATCATTGTTTCATCTCTAACACGACGATAGACTGCTAGTGTGTTTTTCGCGGTAATCTCCCATTGAAACTTCGCGGCTTGCAATAACCCTTCCTGTCGAATTTTCTCCCGTGTCTCGTCATTACTCCAGACCGAGGAAATCTTTTCTGCTATGTCTTCAGCGTTGAGAGGGTCAAAGTATACCGCTGCCTTTCCACCAACTTCAGGCAGCGAACTATTTTGTGAACAAACAACCGGACATCCAGACGCCATAGCCTCAATAACAGGGAGTCCGAACCCTTCAAAAAGAGATGGGAACACCATGAGCCTTGCCAAATTGTAAAGTTGAGGAATAACATTCTGCGGAAGATAGCCAAGCCACCTGACCTTCGCCTCGAGTCTCAGCCTTTTGATAGTTTCATTTACATCCCGGTGGGCATTCTTCTGTGCCCCGGTTAACAACAATTCCCCATCGAAACTGCCTTGGTTTATAAGCAGCTTTAGTGCCTCTAAAAGACGTACGTGGTTTTTGTGAGGCCAGGTAGCTGCCGGATAAAACATAAAGGGACGCTCGAGGCTAAACGTTGTAATTGTCTTTGACAAAGATGCCGGTTCCCTGACATAAAATTCATTTCCACATCCTGAATAGACGACATGGACCTTTAGAGGGCTAATGTCGTATTTTTCTACAAGACAATTTTTGGCATGAGCTGATACCGCTATGACCGCATTTGCCTCCTGTACCGATGATTGGTAAGTCTTGCGTCTCTGCCTTAACTCCTTATGGGAAAAGAATTCTGGAAAATATTCCTGCTGCATGTCATGAAAGGTTAGAACCGAAGGATAAGAAAGACCGGCAGGATTCAATATAGTCAAGGGGTGATGCATAACATCTACTTCAATACCGGCAAGTTCACGGACAAGAATATCATACCCGGCCGTTCTTAGGAGCGCCCCGCGCAGCATACCTTTAAGGCTGTATTTTTGGTAGGCAACGGTTTTCAAGTGGAAGTTGTCCGCCTCCAGTAGCAGACTTGAAGCGGCCGAATCATCACAGAGGACAAGATAGTGATTTTCCGTGTCTGCACATTGAAGTGCCGTGAGCAGATTAATGATATAGGTTTCTACGCCACCGCATCCCGGCGAGTATCCAATAAGATTAAGTGCGATTCGCATCCACGACCCTTTTGCTGTTTCGCATTATTTCGTAATCGGAAGACAAAAGAGAACTTCTGCGATGCAGCAACGCTGTAATTCCACATAGGAACGGATTTGTGACAAACTTGAAGAGCAAATTTGGCATATTTTTTCTGCAAAAGAGATGGAGATTGTTACCGTTGCTCTTCATAATTAATCCACTCGACTCTGCAAGTATCTGCAGCGATTTTCTGCTAAAGAACGAAACATGCTGGCCGTGTTCTAGGCCGTAATACCACCATGCATCAAGCCTAGGCGGATTCTCAGGTAACAATTGGGTTGTAAAAAGTATGTTTTCTGAAAGATTATTCAGCTCAGAAAGGGTCTGCACAGGATCAACCAGATGCTCAAACAACTCAGCAGCGGTCAATAGTTCATACCTCAAACCGCTACCCATATCTGCTGAAAACCCCTCTGCAAAGATATTCAGGCAGAATTTGTCATACCAGTACCAATCGTATCCCGCATCACGCATCAATCTGGTAAAGAGCCCTGTCCCACCTCCGTAGTCAAGGAACTTGCCGTTTGAGTCAAATAAATAAAAAACGACGGAACGCGCTATGTTCGCAAACCATATGTTTCTGCCCACCAAGCCCAGATCAGTTACATTTATTGCCGTGCTATTCGCCTCGTCCAGCCAGATCGGATTATCTGCAAACAGAAAACCACACGATAAACAGCGTAGGAAATGCCCTTCATACTTACCCAATATCACAGCACTGTCGAAATGTTCCGCGCAACCAGAACAGATAGGGCACCGCATCAAATATGCCTCCGGAATCTATTGATGATTCGGTCAGTCATGGTAGGGGTACGAAACATGGTTTTCCCCGTGTAGTCATCCGCTTCAGAATCTACCTCTATAACTGAAGGATGACATAACGGAAAAGCAATTGACTCAGTCTCCATTGATGCATATCTATTCGGGACTGGTGTATGAGTGGCCCCTGGGCCAAATCCTATATTGGAAACCAAGTTTACAGATGGTATTACTGACAGCATTCGATTCTTCCAGCAGGATAAGGTCCAGCGACAGTCCCACGTGTCAATTTCGCCGGCATAGACCCTATCGAGTACATCTGTCCAGTAAGTCGTCTCCTTCTTACCGGAAAGAATATTCTCAAGCAACTTACTTTTTCTGAGGTCTGGCCAGTCGGTCATTTCATTGTCATGCGACTCCCATGCTCGTTTCCAAGAAGCCCATCCCCAAATATGGTTATAACGGGAAAAATAATAACTGTACGGTAATTGACAACGATTGAATTGAAAATTCGCTCCACAAATTTGAGCGATTTGTGACTCGTTACGGTAATACTCCAGCAGTTCACTACAATACCTAAAAAATGACGGATGAGGGAGGCAATCATCTTCAAGAATAATTGCCTCATCAACTTCTTGGAATACCCAGTCCAAACCACTTGAAACCCGTCGCATACAGCCAAGATTTTCAGAGGAGTAGTTGGTAAGAACCTGACAGTCCCAGTCCACAGACTCAATAATTGCCCTGGTCTCACGACAGCGCTCCACTTCTCCCTGATTAAGGGGGCGGGGGCCATCAGCAACGACCAGTAGTTGTCGAGGACGAACGGCACGAACTGCTTCAAAAACCTGGTGTGTCGTTTCAGGACGGTTAAAGATCATGAGTACAACTGGTGTCTTCAGATCCCATGAGAGTCGTCCCACATATGTTGTTTCATTATTTCGGAAACGCTTCTCTCTCATTGTACCGACCGAATTCTTCTCAGGATGATTGAACTTTTCCCATAGTAATCGGCGTAACTCTGGTTAATCCAGTCCCTATTTACAAAATAAATGTCCGAGAAAAAGAGGCTTTTCGGAACATATTTCAAAACATCAACTTCACAGTCGGGTTTCGGATCTGCCTTTATCTGGGCATACCTCTGCCGCAATTCCCGATCGAAGCGGTAGCTTCTTCCGCTAACCAAATCACCGGCGACCATAACAAGATTCGAATGCCCGAGACTGAGGAGGAAAAGCGTGTAGGCAACAAGGAGTGGCACCACGAAAGCCATCCGCAGGCCGCCGATAACATCAAAGACTCGCGGGTCGAAGCGCACAGTGATCACCACAACATTGAAAAGCCAGACCACGAGAAATAAAAGGTAGATCAAGTTCACCACTCGGTCCGGAGGATTAATGCCCATGCTCCAGTAAGGGGGAAAGTAACAGCCGAAAATAAAGAGAAGGAGCAACGCGGAGGAAATAACCGGGTGCACCCCCCTGCCGAGACCCTGCAACGAAGGCATGCGACGGGTAGCCATCGCCACTAGCAGAGTCAGCACCATGACATGTGGAGTGCCGAGCCAGAGCTTCAGCGATGAGAGGGTTGCGGCCCCTGACTGAATCATCGACTGCAGTATATTTCGACTCCCAGGGTAGCTCCCCAGGCGCACAGCATTCCCCGGTGCCAGGAGCGCGAAGCAACTCCCCAGAAGGACAGCAGCCAGAATGAGCAGCAAATGGCGGTTGACTATATGTCCCTGACGATAATCCAAGAAGAGGAAAAACACTACCATAGGGATCAATACTGCCAAGATAATCTCATTGGTTCCGGGCAGACAAAGCCCGAGAACGACACCGCTCCAGGTGAGCAATGATCCTCCATCCTCCCCGCGCTTCAGAATGCGGATCATAACCATCAAGAGGAGGAACAGCAGGATTGTTCCCGCAAGATAGGTGATAGTCCCTGTCATCCAGTAAATACCTGAACGAATATCAGGCATCTGGTCGAGATAGACGAAGAGAAGCGCGAGAACAAACAGGAAACTTTGCTGTAGGGAGAGGTGGCCAGTTGTGATTTCCTCGAGAACGAATATAAGGGTACCAAAGAGCGTGGTATAGAGCAGAAAAGGGAGCAATTTGTAACCCCACAATTGACCGTAGACCATGGGGTTTACCAGTAATAGACTGGTGGAAAAGTAGCGCCCTGTTACATTGTTGAACCAGAAAATGAAGGAATCGGCAAAACCCTTGTCCCTGGAAATTGCTGAGTAGATATAGTCGTCTGTCCAGGGATGCGCAAAAAGTGCGTTTATTAGGAAAATGGCCACTCCCCCTGCGAGGAAGAGGGCCAGAGCCGATTCAAGCTTCTTTGTAGCTAAAAATGTTCTCAATAAAGCACTCCATTCGAACAAAACAGAAACTCGCCGCCAGGTCTATCTGGGCGAGCCACTTCAAGGCCAAAATCACGTTACAGGGTGACGATCATTACCGATTCCTCTTAAAGTAAAAGATCATCATCATTTTAGATTTCAATTTAAAATTTGAGGGGCGGTGTGGCTCCTGTCACCGCGTTGCGTCAGAAAAATGAAAGTCCGCATTAACCGCTGCTACCTTGCGGGCTAGCAGAGTCTGATTCGACCTCAACTTGGGAAACAGGGCATACGCTAGCCGAGCTGGAAGGCTAGCATGATGTGTGGTAAAAAACTCGTGGCTTACTATTGAAAAACCACTCAGGTCAAGCATCTCCCGCAATTCAGCAGCTGTGTATTCACGCCAGTGAATACCCACGACCATATTACTCTTTTTGGTAAGCTGTTCCGCAAAATCGGTGACCGGGTTATGAATCGAGCGACCAGCGAGCAGTTTTGCCCTGTTCACCAGTGATGCCTGGTTAGGCAGTGACAGATATAGGTAGCCATCCGCTGAAAGAATCCTGTTAACCTCAGCCATGACAGGCAATGGGTTAAAATTAAGATGCTCCAGAGTCTCACACATAATTGCCAGCGTTAAGGTGCCTGATTGAACAGGTATGAGATAGTCACGCAGGTTGGCGGCAATAGTGGCAACACCATCGTGCAGGTAACGTTTGCTCAGCCTCATATTTGACATGAATTCAGGTATATCTAGAACGGTAACGTCAAAACCGATTCGTGCCAGCGTGCTGCTCACTACTCCGAGAAACCCACCTATTTCCAAAATACGAACCTCATGGGGCTTGAGATGAAGTGAATCAACAAGCTGGACAATATCTTTCAGGGTGCGTTGGTATGATTGCCTGGAGTGTTCAAGGTAAGCCGACTCCCCATCGCCATCACCTATTGACAGCAGGTCAACGGGGCAGGCATGCAGTTCCCGGATGACATCATTCAAAATGAGACTATAATCAACGGTGTTATGAATCATGCGTCCTCTGTCAATAACCTATACCAATATGGCAGAAAGCCAGGTAACGGTCAATAATCGCATTGGTTTCAAAGTATTGACGCGAATAGCGACAGGCCGAATCCCCCATCTTCTTGCAGAATTCGACATTTAGAAACTGTTCTGCTGTAGAGCAAAGACTGTTAATATCATGACAGGGGACGCAGAAACCGTTAAGACCATCAACTATAATTTCTCCTGTTCCTCCCACCCGGAAAACCACCATTGGCACGCCACACAGATTAGCCTCAAGGATGGACATGCCGAAACTCTCAATAAGGGTTGGTGAAACACCAAAACTACAGGCTTTTATCAATGCCAGATTGCTGGCATAATCCAAATGTCCTGGCGAGAATACGCGAACATTCTGGGGAAGACCATGAAGCACCTCCATGAGTTCCTTTGATATCCCTCCAGACAGATAGAAACCCAGCTTACCACGGTAGATACCTGCCAGACTTCTGATGATCTGCGCCACATAACATGCTCCCTTCAACCTGCTTCCTGCTGAGGGTATGTATACCAGGGGTGCTTCTATAGGCAGGCCAAGTTCAGCCCGCACATCATTTTTGGATATTTCGTCAACAAACATTAAATCAACCGGATTGTGAATCATCGTAACAGGGCCGTCGAAGTGAAACGTTTCCCTGAAAACGCCCTCCATGTACCGTGACGGTGCAATCACACCATCAACTTTTTTCAGAACACGTTGTTCAAGAGAAATGGCATCATGTATATCAACAGGACAGTAATCTCCTAAAGCCAAATCTTTGTTGAATCGAGACGGGTTATGGTGTGTCACCAGTGTTAGCCGTGCATTTCCTTTGTCGAGAAAAAGTCCAGGGGCACCATGGTCAGGAATAATAATATGCTCCGGATTAAGATGGCGGAGTGTCTTATTAAGTTGGCGTACACCAGGTATCGATGCAATAATATCATTCAACTGGTAGGCCTGCCGGCACGACCCGCGAAATTTCAAATATATGGAGCAACTTAGAGACAAAAATGATCTCAGCGTGGAAGAAGCCCCAAAACGGATGATGTCAGATTCTGATATGTCGTTCCCTTGTTCGTTGAAGGTTAAAAGAATAGCGTCGAGGCCACGGTGTTTGAAACAACGATAGAGCTGATAATGTGCGTTCGCAACACCACCAGCGCCTGAAGGCGGGGCAGAAGGGGCAATTATTACAACTCGTTCTTGTTTATGTGGCGGACTCATAGATGTGCCCTCATTATACCTTGCGCAAAAGAGCACGTATCAAAAATATAAATCTATGATGAAGGGGAATTTGCAGTGTATTACATAACCGAGACTGAAAGCAGAACCTATAGGCATCAAATCCGAGCGTTGTTGATAAGAGGCATGTCTGATACCATCTGCGAGCAATAATTCTTTCAAAAGCTTTTTGGGGAAATAGCCCACTTGCAACATTTGCGAGAACCAGCTTCGAAAGCCAATCATGTGCATTTTGCAAAGTTTGCAAATCTGCTGAAACGCGCCACATCGACAATGCTGAATGAAGGGCCAATTCATCGTCAACGGGTTCAATTCCCAATTTGTTTAACAACCGCATTCTGACTTTGTCTGCAGATGCCTGCTGGGTGGCAGCTTCACAAAAACCTATATTTTGATCATGCAAACGATATTTAAGAAGCACTTTGCCAATATTTGCAAACGAGCAAGTATCGACTAAACGACCCCATAATTCATAATCTTCGGCGTGTGGAAAATCAGCTGAATAACATATGGCAAGATCATCAAATAATGATTTTCTGAACATTATGGTTGGATGGTAAAGAACCGATTCAAACAATAAGCTACATTTTATTTCGTCATCATCACATGGCGGTGACCACACTGCTTTGGGTTTAGAACCAAAAGATTCAAGCCATGTACCACAGATACCGACAGATGGATTTGTATCCATAAAATATACCTGACGTTCCAGTCGGTCAGGCATACAGATATCATCAGCATCCATACGAGCAATATATTTACCCTTAGCCTCCCCTATCCCTCGGTTCAACGCAGCAACTATCCCCAAGTTAGAGTTGCTGCGTATCACCCGAATCCGTCGGTCGGAAAATGCCTTCACTATGGCGGCGCTACCATCGGTTGAGCCATCGTCAATGATGAGTAATTCAAAATCACTGTACGTCTGGGAAAGGATGCTCGAAATAGCTTCGGCTACGAAAGCTTCAGCATTGTAAACCGGCATGCATACTGTTACTTTCGGCGGCATAATGATAGTTACCTAGTTGCGTTATCTTTCAAATATTAAATTGCAAATTTCACGGCAACTTTATAATTTCCTGATTTTACTTCGTACAGTCAACAGCAACGACACAATAAAATTATTTATTATCTTATTTTTAATAGCTACAAATCGTTGATGTTCATCCGATAGCCGTTGGTGTTCATCTTTCAAATCCGAGTAATCAAAAAGAGCCTTTATCGTTTCGAATGGCAGCGCTTTTATACTGCCAAGTTCGGGACAAACTTCTAAATAAACTTCATTTAGAAAAGAACCGGACGGCGGCATGATTGATTTAGGAATCAGATCTCTTCGGATAAATTCGTTCCAAAGATGCACTGACAGTGAACCATCCACTCTAGATTTGCACCAATCAGTCCAGGCAGGATCAAACATTCTGCGAAATTGTGAGTAATGAATCGGGTAGAAAAATATTTCCGGCTCAACCAGATGACGCAGATTTAATTCATTTATAACTCTCGTGATAAGGGTCGGCCCTATTGCTCCCCAATCAAATTCTGTTCCCACATTCTCTATTTCATCAAGTATCTTATTAGTCAAACAGGAATAGTCCAGGTAGAGAACACCACAAGCAATAACATCAGGACTCTGGAATCCTGCAGATACCTTTATGTCTTTAGCACTTAAAATTTGTACAAACTGACTTGACGATGCTAAACACAATACGTCAGTGTCAAACCACCACCCACCTTTTTTTCTTATAACTTGATATCTAAATACATCCGAAAAAGCCGCGAGGTTAGCTTTCATACCAGCCTGAGTGTACTTACTCAGATCAGAGGCCGGCAATATCTCGGATGCATCACATAACGTCGCTCCTTTCGGCACTTCTAAATCAGTATAAGAATAAACCCGAACATCAAAACCATTTTTGATGAATGAGGAAATACAAACATGTTCTTGAAGACTAAGACAAGAGCCATGCCAGAAAAAATTAGCTATTACTAAAGACATGACGAATGATCATTTATCTTTATTTGTAATATTATAAGCAAGTTATTACCTCCGGCCACTTTACAAATATGCCAGTTGATGGAGTTCAAATATGAGATTATTAGCTATTCGAGCCCAATCCAGATCATATTCAGCGAACTCTCGCGCAATTACGGCCGAATCCTGAATATGCTCCCGATTTTGAATCCAACGCAAAACAGTTTTAGCATGGGAAGATGCATCCCCAGGGGTACACAACTCCCCTGTAGCTTCCGGAACATAATCAACAACACCACCCACCCGTGAGGTAATGATCGGTAACCCAGACGCCAAAGACTCGACGATGGCATTGTTGGCCGCAGAATCTATCAGAGGCAGAAAAAGAAAATCGGCTTGTTGATACAATTTCCGCAACGTCTCTGGTGAGATGTCAGCATGCCAATGAACCCTAGCATCGCGCGCAAGTTTTAGTAAAGCCGGGTGGTTCCGTACCTCTCTTATTACTACACAATCAAGTCTTGTTTCTGGTTGCTCACTCCATACCAATTCCATTGCCGCCGCTAGTGTGTCAAAATCTCGTAACCACTGCCCGACAAATATGAGTCGGGGCGGGGTATTTGCCGACGATGAATCTGTCGGACGAAAAAAATCATGGCAAACCCCATGCCGGATCAAAATGGTCGGCGTTGTGCAAATATCAGAAATAAACTTGATCTGCTCTTGAGAGAAGCAGATGATTGCGCCTAGACCATTTAGAGTTGAAAAATCACGCCAGTGTAATCGCAACCACGATGGCGGTTGATGCAGGCACAGCAACGTTCTTCGTCGGATTGAATCACTTGCGTTAGCAAAATTGTACCCAAACTGGTTTTCTCCCGCCGAAAGCAATACCAGTGCATCAGGATTACGCTCCGCGCAACTTAACACTTCTGCCGCTATAATCTCATGACGGCACTCAACGAAAGGACTGTTCGCCATTTCTTGGTACTGGACTCGGCGAGGGGATTTAACTAATTGCCAAAATCTCTGCCACACATGAATTTGCTTACCATTTCTGGCGTAGTGTGGCACGTAATAGTTCTGAATTCGGCCGGGCACTGAATTTTCCAAAGCTGAAAACAGTGGGTCAAAACCGCTTACCGAGGCCATGTGACTCCAGGTTTCGCGAAGACAAATTAGTTTTATCTCAGAATGATGGCTTATCATGATATCTCAAATTCTGGCCGAAGTTGTGCCATTATCAATAAATCCCTTTTCGAGTCCATCGGGACAAAAATTGTCGGTCCCAAAAAACAATTCGTCGCTTACGCAACGCTCGCAGATCACACAAAAACAGTTTGATTAGCTCGCCCAAAAGAGATTTTCCATACACTTCATGCAATCGAAAAGCACTTTTCCATATTCCTTTAGAGCAGAAAAAAACTTGCAATAATTCAGTTTGATTATAAAGCCACTTCCTCCCCAAGTTTAGTTCTATGGGCACTTCGACTTCGTACCTCGGTCGCAATCGAAAATACTGACTAATCCATTCGATATATTGAATTGCTGCCTCAAACTTCTCGTATCGGTCTTGGTCATGCATTGCGCTTATATTCTGACCTGAGAAGCGCCATTTTACTTTAGGACCAAAGATTGTTCTGATCCCAGGCTCACCCGCCAATTTGATCCATGTCGCATCATCAGAGCACCAGGCACGAGGGAATGATTGAATTCCTCCCACTCTCTCCAACGCGTTTCGAGCAAACAAATATTCCGGCGCATAGCTTGGTAGCACGGAGCAGAACCGTCTCATGGCAAAGTCATTAGCTGATAATACCGCCGGAAACCCGGTAGGTTCTAAAATCAAGGCACCAACTGAATCAATGACGTCTACGTTAAAATGAAAGATATCATGTAGGCTACCCGATATGTTCAGTTCTCGATAGAACATTTCCACGCATCCGGGGTCCATTATATCATCGTCACCAAATAACCAGATCCAAGGCTCAACACTGAGGGCGATGCACCTCTCCCATTGCGCAACAAGATTCTGGTTTCCAAGGTTTTGGCTGAAACGATGATATCGCAGGTCGATGAATTCCCGCCAGGGCTCGCAGATAGACCACACATCATGTGGTGAAGCGTCGTCTCCGATATAGACGGTAAAATCTTTGCACGTTTGTGCGGCAATCGAACGGAGCGTTTCGTCAAGAAAAGCAGCTTTATAGGCCGGGATGACTATTGCAAGGCGACGCATAGGCTCGATGGATTCACCTACCAGATGAGCAGGTCTCACGTGCATTCCAATTCCGTGGAGTTCACCGACGCCCGGATCGCGTCTCTGTTTGCTTCAAGATACGCAAGCCCCCAGCGCTGATCGGGCTCCAAGTGGTTTCCCTCGGCCCACTCGTTCCAAGCATTCACGAAAACGAGTTTCTCGTCGTCAGGGCGTGTGGCGAGACGTTCGGCAATCAGTGTGTCCTGCAACCACCTGCCATAGGCCTGTGGCGTGCTATTGAGAATAATCGTCGCATCCTTCTTGCGACGGGCAGAATTATCGAAACCTGGTGTCACGCAACGGTAGCGACGATATCCAACTTCTGATTTGGACCGCATGCCTCGCACCAAATTGTCGTACTCCGCAAAGTTATGCTCTAAGAAACCCTTTGGGAAAAGTGCAGCCATACTCAGCAGTCGCTTTAGACGTCCGAATTGCAGATGACTAACCTGTTGCCAATCGGGTGCAAACTCGACCGCCGCATCAAAACCGATAGATGCCGGATCAATGTCCGAGCGGAACGACTCCACACGCGCGAGGAAGATATCGCCGATGCCTGCCTTCACCGCCGCCGCCCGCCAGATATCAGCTGTACATGCCGGATTCGGTAAAAGTTCTGTGCGGTAAACAAGGAACAGCGGCCGATTACCCACACGAATGTAGCGTCGATCGGCGAAGATTGGGAGCAGATGCTCAATATGTGCGCGGTCGTCCTCTTCTGAGTAGCGCTGCTCCAGTAATATCTGGCCTGAACGACCATCCCAAGCACGCGTCCAGTTTTCGTTGGCCCAGCATAGACAGAACGGAAAGTCCGGGCTCCCGGAAGCAACGACCTCATCCATCGGAAGATTGAGCACTCTTTTACCGTTAAACCAGTAATGATAGTAGCAAAAACCTGTAACACCGTAATCGGCGGCCATGTGAGCCTGTGCAGAGCGAGACTCAGAAAGTCGCAGGTCATAAAAACCTAGATCAGCCGGCAGATGTGGTTGATAGTGTCCTGGAACTAAGGGTCGCGCACTGGTCACATTGGTCCAATCAGTAAAACCCTTGCCCCACCATTCATCGTTTTCTGGGATTGGGTGGTATTGGGGGAGGTAAAAGGCTATGAGGCGTGGCAAATTAGACATAAAAACCTTTTCGCCAGAGTCGTTCTTGCTGCGTACAATGGAGCATTGCGTTAAAAAGCTTACCAACTGCCGATATAAGATGGATAAAATACAGGATCATAAGTTACTGAGCCTTCAAGAGTTTCTCCAGCGGGATAAGTGCTTATCCATCCCCTTTCAGCGCTTCATCGGCCATGGCTCGTATGGCTCGCAGAGGATGATTCTTGAGAACAAACAATTCAGGGGGCCAGTCACTTACGAAAAAAGAACTTTCTTAGCTATCGTATCCACGCATTTTGATTTCGGAACATTGTGTACATAAATATATAATAATCGAATAAAAACAACTAGTTGTTTTTTCAACAACCTGCTAATGAGGCATTGTAGCTACACTTTCAAGTATTTTTTCTATGGATTTCACATAATTTACTTCGGAGAAATGCTCCTGCATCCTCTTGTATCCAGCCAATCCCATGGCTGATCGCTGTTGATCATTATTAAGAAGAAGCATTACGTGCTCCGCCAAGGCTTCAGGATCACTGATCGGCACTAGGTAGCCAGTTTCACCATTAACAATTATTTCCTCAGGCCCACCACACCTAGTAGACACAACGGGTTTCTTGAGCGCCATCCCTTCGACAACCACCCTTCCGAACCCTTCCTGGTCGGAAGCAATAACTATCACATCTATTTCCGAGAGGATTCTCGCCACATCATCCCTCCAACCGAGAAAAAGGATCTTTTCCGGGATGGCGCAACCTTCTGCGAGGGACTTAAGTTTTCTTGTGCAGTCATCATATCCGAGGCCAACGATCAAGTAATAGACGTCATCAAGGCACGAACTAATAATTTCTGACGCCTGGATGAAGACATCATGACGTTTACATGGATCAAGAGCACCAATGGATACAATTAATCGACAATTGTCAGGTAAGCCCAACTCTTTGCGCAGACTCATCGACTTTGCATTTTTACTGATAAGTTCAGACGAATCTATACCATTGTATACTACAACTGCTTCTGACTCCTTCCCAAAATAGTGTTGTCCCAACCACTGTGAATTGACGATGACTTTACTGGAAAGCGACCTTATTATGTAAGGAAGTACAATAGGAGGTAGATAAGATGACACCTGTTTACTGTTATTAACCCCTTCCCTCAAGTGCCAGATATGTTTAACTCTCAAAAGCTTGGCTGCGATAGCGGCATCAGCATTAACAACGGTATTGCTATAGACTATATCTACTTTGAGACGAGAGAGTAATGATGTCAACCGATATATCCGTATCGGCAATGAAATCAGGAATGCGAAAAATCCCTGGCCACTCTTTTCTGTAACGAGAGGAATCCAACGAGACATATGTACTACATGGCATGGGATACCTGCTTTTTGGACGATATCAAGAAAAGGGCCATGATACGGGGCTATTACGACTGGCTCGAACTTGTTTCTGTCTATATTGAGCAAGAGGGACAGAAGAGACCGCTGGGCACCAAATAATGAACAGTCATGGGCAATAAAGGCGATTCTGATTATTTGACTCAGAACTTTAGTGCATGTTTTTTCGCCGTGTGAATTTAACATATTTATTAAGTAGTTATGCTTTTACAACATGGACTTTATCTAGAGTCATTGTGCCGTCAAAGAACTCACGGTTACGGCGGATTTTTTCATCATCCCAGAGCCACCATTCCAGTTGAAGCAATGCCGTAATGAGTTCGGGATCAAAACGGTACCTGATTACTTTTGCCGGAGTACCGCCCGCGATAGCATAAGGAGGTATATCACGGGTTACCGTGGAATTGGCTGCAATGACAGCCCCACTGCCGATTGCCACTCCAGAAAGGATTACGACCTGCGCCCCGATCCAGACATCGTTACCAATCGTGATTGGACCTCGTGATTCGATATCGTTATCTTCGGAGCCATTCCAGAAGCATTCCTGTCTGTCAGCGGCTTCGATTAAATTGCGAAAAATGTAGTACGAGGTACACCTGTCTGTTTTATGGTTGAACTCCTGAATGGTGCAACTGCGGGCAATGGAGCAAAAACTGCCAATGGTCACGCCATGGATCTTTGCGACTATGTCACTGTTTGGACCGTTAAAGGATGTATAGCGGCCTATCTGTACCTTTCCCGATATAAAACTTTCAACCACGGCGGAATGGTCGCCGACCTCGACATGCCCCGTTAGGGATGAATTTCCGATATAGGAAAAGGCGCCAACTACGGTAGTGCTGTCAAGCTTAGAATTGATAATGTTGGCGGTCTGGTGAAGCAATGGATTGCTCGGTAAGGATGATTGCGCCATTTTAGATGGCTGCAGATCCGCTCCATAAACCATCCGGAATAATTTATACATCCCGTTCTTAAATAGACTCAATTCCCCCTCCATAACTCACGCCGGCTTTGGACAACAAGCTTTTGAGCCCTGCTTCTGCAACTTCAGGTAACGCAAAATAATCTGACGCGGCAGTACGGCACATCTCGGGGGGTATCTTCTCGCAACACCTGATTGCCGACAGGAATTCTTCGGTAGTTTCAACATGAATAACAACCCCGAGATCAATAAGATCCTTATAGAATGCGGCGCCTGTCCTTGTTATCGTGACGGTAGGCAGCCCGAATCCGAGGGCTTCCAGAGTGGTGGTTGAGTGGGTAGTAACATGGACACTGCTTGCCAATATCAAGGGATACAAAAGTACTGAACTGGCTTGTTCATAATCATAGTTGCTCGCCTTGATCTGTTGTAGCCGAGCCATGATGCTTTCTTTTTCATGCAGTGGTGTGGCTGGATGAAAGCGGAGAAGCCAGAACCATTCTGCAGGACCTTGAGCAATCGCCTCAACAAAGAAGTCATTGCCTTCACCAAAGTCATTCAACGCGATAAGGATAATTTTGTCATAACCTGACATTTTGTTGCGAAGATCTTCCCATCCCTTGCCCTTTAAAGAAATCGTCGCTGAACGTCCCTTGTTGAACCAGAGATTTCCACCGATGATTGTTGCTGCCTGCCTCTCAAACGCAGGATTGTTCTCCACCAGTTCCCGGGATTGAGTCTTCCCCCAGGTCAGGAATATATCAGGCACGACCTCATAACCGATTGCTGGGTATTTCACCCAACCGGAGTAGGCAAAATGCCCGCAACTTTGTACACCATGCTGCAGGTCGACACTGACAATACCAAGACGGCGCGCAGCCAGCGTTGCAGCCATCACCGTCAGGTTGTACCAGCAGACAGAGATCATCATTTTCGCACCAGTCTGCTTCAGCCAGCGTTCAAAAACCAGACTCTGTTGTTGCAGGCATCTGATCTGCCCGCATATTTCAGCCCATGAGCGCGTACGTCCGCCCAGCATGGCCGTAGTGAACAATGCGACATCACGGTACCAATCCGGTTCATCAGGGAGCGGGACATCCGGCATTTCCTCGACTTCTTTTGCAAGCAAGCGGGTTACCCATGCGGATCGTGTACACCGTGGCCAGCGCTCTTCATCGACCTCCCAGACCAGTGTTGACACCCCCTGATCGTGGAAAAACTCAACCAACGGGTCGGAGTATATTTCGTAGAGGCCGCTCTCTGTCTGTTGACGTCGCCCGGACAGAGTCAGGATTACCACGTCCCTTCCGGCTGCAGTATGAACGTCGTTATGTTCCTGATCGGCAGCCAGCAAACGCTCCCATTCCTGCTCACGAGGCCGATCTTCTTTACTTGTGTCCACTGCTACTGCCTGCCGCTTGTGACCAATTGCCCAGATTCGACGCACCACCCTAGGCAATAGAGGCACTCGCATTAAGAGATCTTTTATGCCACTTGCGGTATCATTGGTTGGTTGCGAAACAATGGGGGCTATGGGGTGAGCCGCTGATTTTAAAGCTGCGTAATGGGTCTGAACTCGGATAAGTGGCCATACGTGCCAATCATAGCAGCGATAAGTCTCGACAGGATGGTCCGATTCGAATGTCGTTATTAACTGAGCTAATTCTTCTCTTGTAGCCATTAAGTTCTCGAAAATAATTATTTATTGGACATTAAATGATTGTCCAACCGCCATCCACCACTAGGTTGTGTCCCGTGATATAGCCGGCGGAATCAGATGCAAGAAAAGCCACAGCAGCAGCAACATCTTCCGGCTTTCCCATTCGCCGCATTGGAGGCTTCTTACTATATTCAGTTACGAAAGATACATCTTGGCCATTAAATACTCCGCCCGGGGAGACAGCGTTTACCCGAACTCCGTAAGGCCCGTAGTACGCAGCCAGGTATCTGGTAAAGCTCAGTATCCCGCCCTTTATTGCTGCATATGCTGCTGGCATTGTCATTTCCGTGCCTTCATAGATGGAAAAATCCGGGCCTACCATTCCATATATGGACCCCATATTTATGATTGAGCCATGTCCTTCATTTTTCATCACTTCGGCAATCTTCTGACAACATAAACAGTAGCCATTCATGTGTTTGTCTACGTTGCATCTCCAGGATGCCGCAGGAATTTTCTCAAACACAAGCCCCCAGTCATCGGTTCTGGGGTATGCGTTATTCACCCAGATATCGGGGAAATGCCCTGTATTTGCCAATGTATCGATTGAAGCCAAAATTGAATCTTCAGAAGCAATATCTAGTTTCAGAGCACTGATTTTCGGGTCGTTGTCAAACTCTCGCAACATGGCATCGGCAATTATCTGCGCCGCAGCCAAATCAAGGTCCGCAATAATTACATCAGCCCCAAGAGAGACCAGCGCTTTAATAATGGCTCTACCGAGAAGACCTGCGCCACCGGTAACTACTGCAACTTTCTGTTGCAATGAAAATATATTTTGCATGCAAGACTCCGGTTCAATTGTATTTTCGGAAAACCGGTTTAATAATTTCCCCTTTCAAATAGCCGGATATTCCTTCCTCCAAAGCACGTTTATAAACTGTAAGGCTTCTTTCAAGAGCTATCCTGGTCAACTCCAGTTCTTTGTCACCATGCCGGTAACTCAACGCAACCCAAGGGATCATGACGCCATTGCTGATCATCTCTTGGGCAAAAAGCGTTCTCATTGCCATTGATATCTTCCCATCCCGATCAAAGGTTTGATAATAGGGAGAACAGGGAACTCCCAACGCCTGGAAATACTTTTCAATCCCGAGGGATTGTGCTGTCTGGTTTATAAGATTAATCAGCTTTTTCCCGTACTCCCACAGTTGTTCAATCACATTGTATTTTTTTAGAAATGCCACTGAAGCCACAAAGGCCCCCATTCCTGCCATCTCAGCGCCATGGGTGGTTGACAGCAAAAAAAGGCGTTCACGCCCTTCCAACTCTATCGAACCAAGCTCCATTATCTCACGTCTGCCGGCTATTGCCGCTACCGAGAACCCGTTTGCCATAGCCTTGCCGAAGGTGCATAGATCCGGTTCAATGCCGTAATAGTGCTGAGCGCCTTTTATATGCCAGCGAAAACCGGTGATCATTTCATCAAGTATGAATACAATACCGTTACGACGGCATAACTCTCTTGCATTTTTCAGGAAATCGTTCGTTGGATGTTCAATCGTTGCCGGTTCCATGATGACGCAGGCTATCTGGTTGGGATGTTCTGCTATCATATTTTCCAGGCTGGCGAGGTCGTTGTAATGGAACTTCAGGGTTTTTGTTATGGTGTCTTCAGGAATGCCTCTTGTAATATCAGTTGATCCTATAAACCAGTCATCATATGAAAAGAACGGGTGTTCCGCACATCTGGCTACAAGTTCACGACCGGTATAAGCCCGCGCCAGCTTTACTGCTGCGGTTGTAGCTGTCGAACCGTTTTTGGTGAACTTTACCATATCAACAGAATCGATCAGCTCTATCAACAGCTCCGCAGCCTCAAGTTCAATAATAGATGCCCGTGTGAGATTATTTCCTTTTTCAATCTGTTCAAATGCAGCTCTGTTTATTTCATCCTCTGCGTAACCTATTGAGACCGACCGCAACCCCATACCGTAATCAAGGAACTTGCGGCCATCTGGAGAAAACACATAGGCACCCTTTGCACTTTCTAGGATTTGAGGGGCATTGGACGGGAACTGATCAAAACCTCTCGAATAGGTATGAGCGCCACCTGGAATGGCCTTCAGCAGTCTTTCCTGGTAGGTCATTATGATATCCCCTTGTATTTCTTCATCAAGGCCTCAACCATTATGAAATCATCCATGTCGTCGATTTCCAATGATTTCCATTTTGGTACGACATAGCCAGATGTTCTCTGATGGTAGAAGGTCCCCTGTTCAAGAAGTTCAGGAACTTTCGATACATAGATAGAGCCTTCAAGAAAAAACAATTCCTCTATATCCTGCCGGCGCAAGTATTTCAGTTCATAGTGAAATCCTGAAATAAGCTCGTTCTGTTTGTCCATCCTGATCATGAATGCAGGATGGCAACTTTCCACTCGCGCAATACTAACGATCGAGTCAGCTGATGGATTGTTTTCAATCTTCTCAAGTGCTTTTTCAATATCAGAGATTTCGCGTAAAGGCGATGTCGGTTCCAGCAGTACTAAATAATCAAACACCTCTTGCCTGGAATATTGATAATATTCCAAAGCATGCTGTAAGACAGCAAAAGTCGTAGCCGTGTCAGTCGCAAGATACTCCGGGCGTTTGAATGGTACTTCTGCCCCATATGATCTGGCGATGTTTGCAATTTCATCGCTATCTGTGCTTACAACAAGCCTATCAATGTATCGGCTCTCTCTGCCGGCCTCAATGCTCCAGGCAATCAGGGGCTTTCCGCAAAGTTCTTTGATGTTTTTCCCTGGCAGACCTTTACTTCCACCTCTTGCTGGAATTACGGCGAGAACTCGTTTGCGGTTAATCATCCGTAGAAACCCTCATTCATAAATATTTTCTGTATCCGAGAAAGGTCAATTCTTCTGCCACTACTTTGGGTATTCTTTGAAACGATTATACGTATTTTTCAGCCGCAACAAAATGCCATGGCATAAGCAGTGGGCCAGAGATTTGTAATCTAGTTCCGTCTGCAATATTTTCAGTATAAGTTCCCCGGCCCTTCGATATTGGTTTTTCCAGGTCAATATCAATATGGAAAGGAATGGACGCAACGTTTGAATATCCCAAAGAGTTAAGAAAGCTTTGCACTACAGGTAATGAGTATATGTTGTAAAATGATTTCATCGATACTTCAAGATTCTCATCATAATCAGAAACTTCAATGGCACATGACAATGGACCATCATAAAATAAAGATGACAAACAAATCCATCTTGATTGAATAGCAGATAATGCTTTTAATGGTTCTGCATAGTCTGGTAGCCAACTTAAGGTTTGAAGCGATATACATCCATCAAAAGCATTTATCAAATGCGGTCCCATTGCATACCAATCACCAGTTTCAAGATGACAATTTGAAATATTATTTTGTTTTAGGAAGTTATTCCCGCATTCGACAAGATCTTTATTTATGTCAATTCCAGTAAACTCAATATTAGTAAATCTGCTGGCCATGTAGTATAAGTTTGCACCTTGGCCACACCCCAAATCCAGTATTCTCAACTGATCATATTTATTCAAATATCCGAGTTCTTCAAGCCAATTTACGAAATGAATCGTACTGCGATAAGGTGAAGCGAACTGTCGTTCGTGATAGTTCTTGTCAATAGACGAGCTTAGCCACTCAGACGTTCTTTGTGTATTTTGCTTCATTTTCAGGTCCTTTTACAGCGTCAAGCTTGTTCAGGCTACCTTGCTTTCAATGTGTTGATAATATTTGTGCTGTTTGTAATAGAGATGATGTCAGCGCATACCTTATCAACATCCTCCAGTTTAATATTGTTGGAAGTAGGTAAGCTAAGACCTGAAGAAGCCAGCCAATCGGAGTTGGGAAACGTCCGATTGGCTTCATAGCTGAACGGGGGTTGAGAGTGCAGCGGGTAGAAAAACGGACGGGTATCAATTCCCTGCCCTGCTAGCTGAGCCATTAGGATATCACGTCCAATTCCTGACTCATTTTCATCTACAATTATAGAATACAGCCAGAAAATGTTTTTTGCCCATTTTTCACGTGGCGGCAGGATTATCCCTTTGATGTTTTTCAGTTGTCTGTCATATCTAGCAACAATCTCTTCCCGGTATTCCAGAAATTCGTTTATTCTTTCCATCTGTGCTAGGCCAATGGCAGCCTGAAGGTTGGTAAGCCGGTAATTGAAACCGGCTACTTGATGCCAGTAACGTTTCTCACGAGTCATGCCATGGTCGCGCAACAGTTGCATTTTTCGGTGCAGATCGAGGCTGCTGGTCGTTACCATGCCACCTTCGCCGGTGGTGATAACCTTATTAGCAAAAAAACTGAAGGCGCCGATATCACCGATGGTTCCAACCTTGCGTCCTTTATATTCAGCTCCCAGAGCCTCAGCGCAGTCCTCAATCACATACAGGTTGTGTTTCCTGGCAATCACCATGATCGGATCCATATCGCACGGATGCCCATAGAGGTGAACCGGTACAATGGCCTTTGTTTTTGGAGTAATACGATCTTCGATTGCGGCAGGGTCTATTGTCCATGTCGTGCGGTCAACATCAACAAATACAGGCTTTGCTCCGCATAGAACAGCCATGCTGGCAGGAGCCACAAAAGTCAGATCAGGCACGATGATCTCATCATCGCAACCTAGCTCGAGTGCAGCCATTGCCAGATGGAGCGCGGCTGTACCGTTTGAAACACAAAGGGCGTGAGCGACAGAATGATACTCCGCAAATGCATCCTGAAACCGCTCGACATATTTCCCCTGTGACGATATCCAGTTGGTGGCAAGGCAGTCAAGAACGTATTCGGTCTCTTTACCCTTCAACACCGGTTCCATAACCGGAAGTCGCCAAAAGTCTGTCCAGAGAACAACATCTACAACATGTCCTTCATTGTTGAGTACGGGCACGTTGCGAATAACTTCATTTATAAGAGCAAGGTTTTCAGTCCTATTGCTGTTTACAGAACCTGCAACGAAATTGCGGTTCATGTGTCTCTCTGCCGAATCGGTTATTTGTGCGCCATTCAGCAGCGCCCGCCTTATATCGCCGTCAGTGAGAATACCTCGCATGACCTGGTTGTCATCTGCAATGAACACCACTCCCCGTGCGTTTTTGTCCAGAGTTGCCAATACGTCTTTTAGGGTTGCAGAAATGTTGACGAGAATATTGCTTAAGTCTTTCGGCATGGAGAGTGCTCCGTTACTCCGTTATGACATGAGGTTATCAATAATCAAACTTTCAATTCTTCAATCAATTTTACCTGTTGCAACATTTCATCCTGTAAGAGTTTGTTCACTTCGATTACCATTGGTATTGCCGCCAGTTCTTTGAGATAAGGTGCAAACCAGCTCTCTGATCTGATCGGCGAATTCGTGTCGCACTGACCATTATTGTCGCTGAGATGGAGGCATCTGATGAAGGGTCGCAGTTCCTCAATATAGAGTTCTGGAGGGATTCCGAACGTTGCGGCGCTAACGTTAGCATGCCCGGTATCCAGAAGCAATCCGACTGCAGGATTATTGATGTCTAAAAAGAACCTGGCTAATTCATCAATGTCCGCAAGCAGGAGAGGAAATGTGCCATCATCGCTGATGTTTTCGACCGACACCACATTGTTTTCCACCAATAAGTCCACATCACTGTCTATTGCGTATAATGCCAGATTATTGATTGTTTTTACATATATTTCATAGGCTTTTCCCCTTGGCACGGATTGCCTTTCTGCAAGCTGTCTCTGGGCTGCATGATTTCCAAGGTCTTCTGGGCGAAGGTTCAGCGCAAAGCCTGAATGCACACTATAGAAAGGGGCGCCAAGCCTGGCGCAGAGATCAATCGCATTCTTGCACAGCTTGACGCTCTGCTGGTGAATGACTGGATCGGTGGAGGCAAGGTTTAGAACAAAGGGGATAGCTGGAGGGGGAAAATAGTTGTGCACAAGAAAGTCTAGCTGTTTTCCAGCATTACAGACAGTTTCTAGCGATGATGGAGAGAAGGGAAGGGCCGAACTCAATTCAAGGTTAAATCCATGTTCAAGGCTTGAAGCAATTATTTCGTCCAAGTCAGTGGTTTTGAAGCAGCCTGTTGACAGATAGCATGGCATCAGTCCCTTCTCCAGGATTTTTCCATGATCGTATGCCCTGTTCGATGGCATATTCCTAGCGCAGAAAATCCAGCCTTTTCGTATGTCTGTCTTGCATAGTGGTTGTCCGGATGCACCTTTAGCATCATGGTTTCTATGCTGTTGACTCTGCACCAGCACATGCAGTAATCAAGTGCAAAGCCTGAGAGCCCTTTTCTTGAATAAGCTTGTGCGATATATACACCAAAAGATGGCCTTTGATAACCCTCGTCAAAACCGCGCATCATAAAAAAACCGGCAAGATTGCCTCCGTACCATATACCCCAGTAGCGGTCTTCACGCACTGTACCCAGACGGACCTCAAGGCTATTGAAATCAGCGGGAAATGGGATGAAATACTGCCGGTACACATTATCGTCAGTCGTGAGAAGTTTTGAGAGTGCAGGTGCATCAGATGGTACCAGCCTATTTATCTGTATGTCTTTCATTTGCGCTCGCCACAAACAGACCAATGGATCAGTTCATCAGGCTGAATATCCTTTGTTGCTATACACCCGATTACTTCCGACATCAAGCCAGGTCTGATTCCGGTTCCTGGGCGCTTACAAGTGAGCATATCCTCTTGAATCATTTCTCCAGTTTTTATCAGTCGGGTAGCAACCAGACTACGCCTCATTCCACGGGCATTTAAAATTTCTGCTTCGCAAGGCTCTTTATTCCCTGAGCCAAGAGTAAGTTCTGCTTCGCGGATTGCCCGGCATAATCGCGCAAACTCTTCCGGCGTGGCAGAGGCGGCATGATCTGGCCCAGCCAGATTTTTCCCCAAAGTCAGGTGCTTCTCGATTACCTTTGCCCCTAGCCCTATTGCCACCAGGCAAGCGGTGTCAGACTGGGTATGGTCGGAATACCCCATAACCGTGCCGAAAGCAGCGGCCATGGTCTGGATTGTGCGGAGATTGGCATCCTCAAGGCGGGAAGGATAGTCGGTCGTACATTGTAGGAGAACCATCCTGCCATTGCCAGCAGCACGGATAGTCCGCACAGCATCATCCACCTCGGCAAGTGTTGCCATGCCGGTTGAAAGAAAAATTGGCTTGCCGGTCGCGGCAACTGCTCGAAGAAAGAGCGGTTCAACAATCTGGCCTGATGCAATTTTGTAGGAGGATACCCCGAGTTTTTCCAGTAACTTTATGTCCGTCATGCTATAAGGTGTGGAGAGAAATTCAATATCAATTTTTCGGCAATAATTGATCAGTTCAAGATGCGCATCAAAATCAAGCTCCAGTTTTTTCAGCATTTGGAGTTGTGATTCGCTCCTATCGGTGACCTTAAGCTGATAAGTGGCTTTTGGCGCAGATGCAGTAACAATGTCTTCTGTCTTGAAGGTCTGGAACTTCACGCAATCTGCGCCTGCCGCTTTTGCCGCATCAACCAGCTTTTTTGCGAGGTTAAGATCGCCGTTATGGTTTACCCCTGCTTCAGCAATGATATAAACAGGACGGTGCATATCATTATTTATTTGTGACAGACTGTGATAAACCATGAATGACAGCTCCTCACCTATATAGACTTACATGCACTCAAATTCATGATGCTGCCAAGTTAAATTCAGTGCGAAATTAGCCGTAGTTCACGCTTCTTCAGTTATCAGCTCATATTTCGTTGAATCAGCCAGATAGGGTATATGTGAATTAGAAAAATATTTGCTCTGCACTTCGAACGAACCAGCCCGATTTGAGTAAATAAGTGGCCCGATCGTAGCCCTGTGAGCCAGCCACAAACTCCAATAATACCTGTCAGCATTCAACAAAAGTGGATGTATTGAAAAACAAAACCGTGACTTCCCTTTTGGAATATTGATCACGTTGTCAGAGTTCATTGAGTTCCAGTTCAGGCACTGCACGTTTAGACTATTTCTGCAATCAAATGAGACAACAACATCCTGGAGAGGTTCTGACGTTTCAAGGTGTATTTCAACGTCCAGGCGACCACGATAATCGACCTTCGGATTGCAGATGACAACCTCAGCAGAGATAAGCGGCGGATGGATCTGGAATATTCTGCCGACTGCGTCCTCTTCCGTAGTGTCAGGCAAGTTAAGTTTGTAGTATGCGTTTATTGCCTCCGTAACATTTTGAAACTTCTCGCCTTCGCCGCCTTTCATGACGATTGCATTCGTGCAGACCGCCGCAATATCATTCATGCTGTGTGAGACAAGGATAACAGCACAGTTTGAGATAAGATTGTGAATGCGGCGGTAACTTTTAAACCGGAACGAGAAGTCTCCAACAGCAAGCACTTCATCCAGCAACAAAATGTCCGGATCCAACGCCGTGGCGACCGCAAATCCAAGCCGAATATTCATCCCCGAACTGTAGTTCTGTACCGGCGCATCGATAAAATCACCTAACTCGGAAAAATCAATGATTTCATCTATCCTCTCATCAATCTCTTTTTTGGTGAGCCCCAAGACTGAGGCATTGATGTAAATATTCTCGCGCCCCGTCAGGATAGGGTTAAAGCCTGCTCCCAGAGAGATCATTGCTCCCACTCGACCCCGCATCTCTACCCGCCCCTGGTCCGGCTTTATGAGGCCGTTGAGTATCCGCAGAAGCGTCGACTTGCCGGCGCCGTTAAGTCCGATGAGCCCCAGGCATTCGCCGCGCTTCAGCTCAAAACTCACGTCTTTCACAGCCCAGAACTCGTCCGAACGCAATTCGCCATTGCCGCCATGTCGCCTGCCCAGCAGTTCGCTGCCCAGGTCTAGCATGCCGTACCACAGGGATTTTTTCAGGCTGCGGCAGAATTTCTTGCTGACGTTGTCTACTGAGACCAAGACTTCAGACATCAGGAACTCATCCTCTCAATGATTATCGGCATTGCAAGCCGGTAGACAGCCCAGACCACCAACAGCAGAACCATTGCGGCAAGGTTGACCAACGCAAACGCGCCGAGGCAGTCAGGCGCAAAGCCGGTTAGCCAGTCACGAGAAGTCAGAATAAGCGGGGTCAGTGGATTGAGATTGAACAGGGTGGAGGCCAGGCCGGTCTTGGGCATTGGAAAAACCACCGGCGATATGTACATGAGAAACTGCAGCAGCAAAGGCAGGGCACGTCCCACGTCGGTGTAAAGCATACCCACAGGGGTGATCAGCAGTCCGAATGCAGTACCCACCAGCACCAGCGAGCAAAGGCCAAGGGGAAATAGAAGCAGCGCCCACCCAGGCTTGACCCCCAGGATGAACACCGCTCCCAGCAGCAACAGGATCTTGATAGCTGCGTTGAACAGGGTCTGGTAGATACCGGAGACGACCAAGGCCTCGCGGGGAAAGTTGAGCTTGGCAAGCATCCCCCGGGAGGCACTGACCTGCACCAGCGGAGCGTTGAGGGCATCCATGAAGACCGCCCAAAGCATGGTGCCGGTGAAGACGTAGACCGGGTATGGCAATGCCGTGTCAGTGACAGTGACAATGCCGCTGGCATTGAGAAAAACCCAGGCCAAGGTGTTGGCCAACGGCATGATGAAGGCCCAGAGGATGCCGAGGATAGTCTGACGGTACTGCGCCCTTATGTCGCGCACCGCCAGTCGCCAAGCAAGATCATGACTGCTTCGCAAATCTGAAAACATATCTCGCAGCATTCTTAAAGGGCTACAGACAGATGATTCCGGAGTATATATTTTTACTTGAAATTCGCTCATATCGATTTGACAGTTCGCCGTTTCTTTTTCAGCAAATTGACCAGGCTGCCAGGGGACTTCAAATAACAAGTGAAATGTCGGATTATCAACATCAGCAGCATTTGGCATTTTCTCCTGACCGTCATCGAGCGGTCACGTGAATGGTTGCGGATACGATATCTCAGTAATGCCTCAGGAATCCGCACTACAGAAATACCACTTTGGGTCATTGCAATCCAGAAATCCCAATCCTCCCAGCCATGCTCGAATGCACTGCAGTATCCTCCAACCTCTTGCCAATCACTTTTCCGAAAAAGCGACGAATTAAACAACAGATTTTCGCTAAGCAACCGGTCTCTGGAATAATCGGGTAGTTGCATGATTCCTGCAGTTCCATCAACAAGCAATGCGTCACAACATATAATACATCTGCCAGGAAACGAACTAATCATACTGAATGACTGTTCAAGGTAATTAGGCTCTATCATGTCATCGGCATCCAGTGGCAGAATATATTCGCCAATAGCCTCACGAATTCCCCGATTGCGGGCAGCAGCGACACCCCTGTTTGGTGTATGAATTATGTGTGTTTTTGGGCGAGTATAATTCTGCAGTTTTGAAACAGTGAAAGGATCATCCGACCCATCGTTAACAATTATTATCTCGAAGTCCTGAAATGTTTGTGCCAGAACTGATTCTACCGCCTCATCAATATAACGTCCATGATTGTAACATGGTATAACGACAGAAACGACTGGCACGTTACCGGACATATTATTCCATCACCTTAACAGCCCTATCAAAATCCTCAGGAGTCCTAATCCAGCACAGCGGAACACTGCCAAAATAGGATGCCCATCCTGAAAAAGAACTCTGAGGCCCATAAATTTCATCGCAACCGGCTAGTATATACAAATCCTCCACGGCACTGCCTGGTGCTTTTCTGTAATCAAACCCTGCAAACAGGTCCCAGTCTTGTTCTTCATTGCTCGAAATAACGAATCTGACACGGCGTCCTTTGTGCATATCGAGTAATCTGGACATGATGGAAACATACTCATGTGTATGGAAAAAATGCCTGCCATCATCCCATTCTCTATAGTCTCCTTGGCGTATATGTATGCCTACAAGAACATCACAAGCACAACGGGCCTGTTCCAGAAACAGCCGTACCTTATTAAGAATAGTATCAACAGGAGTAAAAAAGTTTTTAATCTGGTCGTCATGCTTCTTTAAAATCATGAAATCCGTTACAGGCCAGCCATTATAAGTTAATACATTATTGTGAGCGCAAGCATGAATGGTGTTTGAGTCCTTCAGATCAATGATTCCCGTGTTGTCAGGCTCCATAACGGATAACCACGAACTATTCTTATTACAAATACCGAATCGCACGAGAAACAGGAGAATTTTTCTAAAAACCACCGACATGACAAGCGGTAAGGTGATCATCCTGCCATTTGAACATACAAAGTATTTTCCATATTCGTCAAAAGCAAGGTTTAATATCTTGACTTTATATTCAAGAGCAAACGAGAGATACGTCCTTAGGTAGGCAAGTCGATTGCCGAGTTGACCATATGTTTGCCCCAGAATTATCATCTTACACTCAAGCGGTTGGGTAGAAACTTAAGGCCGAAATAGCAACGGTGCAGTATTCTTTGAACAGGTTTCCCCTGAAGATATCGGCAACGCACGCCAAACTCCTCCCTGAAAGCATCATCAACCTGCCGCACAGACAGACTGTCGTCGTGTATTCTGAAACAAGCCAATGTTCGATCCAGCAGGTACGGAGTCGATCGTGCACCGACCCGCAACCACAGATCATAATCCATGGCAAAACGGAGCGTCGTATCAAATCCTCCAACCGTTTTAAAGACACTCCGCCTTATGAATGTAGCCGGATGAAACAGGATGTTGCCCCGTAACAGTCTACGAAAAGACCAGCGCCGTACCGGCAACACCCTTATAATGCGGCCACCGCCATCAACGTGATGAATCCCACCCGAAAGCCATTCCGTCTCAGGGTTGTTCTCAAATGCTCTCACCACTCTGCCTAGCACCTCATTATCAGGATAATAGTCATCAGCATGCAAAAAACCAACCACTTCGCCGGTTGCCAATTCAAGTCCCTTGTTCATGGCATCACTTATGCCATTATCTGGTTCGCTGATCCAGTGCAAATTCTGATTCCTATTCGCCGCATCCCGAACAATCCCAAGTGTGTTGTCCGACGAACCTCCGTCAATTACTATATGTTCGACATCGTGCCACGTTTGGGCAGACACCGTTTCAAGCATCTGGCCTATGTGCCTCTCGGCATTGAGGCACACCGACACAATCGAAATTCTCATGGTCTTTTCTCCAGATCTGCCCCTCTTTGCAGCATCAGACCCAGGATCATAAAAGCACGTTCCCACCTCGCGCTGAGCAAACGGATCATACATTCACCAACAAGTACCAGATAGACCATCGGAAGCAATGCTGGGTAAAATCTCCTTGTGAATCGGATTCGGTTACGAATGTTGTAATAATCACAAACGGAACTTTTATTCAGGGGGTTGCTACACGTACCAATACTCCCGCCAACCTTGTGGTAAATAATACTTTGCGGAGCATAACCCAATCTGAACTGGTTCTTAGCGCGAAGAGCCCAGTCAGCCTCCTCGAAATAGAGAAAGTAGTCTTCGCTCATGTATCCAACCCGTTCTAAAAACTGCCGTGATACCAACATGGAGGCGCCTTCAACGTAGTTCATCCATGATTCAGCGCGTAGCTGATTGACTGTTCCGTCCCATCGTTTGAAAAAACGTCCGTAGTGCCAGGGCAATCCGATCCAACGGCAATAATAACCGCCACCCAGCGCCTGTATCCGTTCCCGGTCGTGATACAGACGGATGGTTGAACCACAAATACCAATGGATTCATCCCCACGCATACGGGACACCAAGTGCTCGAGAGCATCCGGTTCTACAATCGTATCGTTGTTAAGCAACCAGCAGTAGGCGGCATCATCTCGGGCCAGCGCATAACGCATTCCGACGTTGTTGCCAGCTGCAAAGCCAAGGTTTCTATTCGTAGCAATTAGTGTCAGTAAGGGATCAAGATGTGCAGTACCACCGACGTCAGTCAGAGGACACTGATATTCAGCATATGGCAGGTTGTTTCGCGTAGCCCAATTCTTTATCTGCCCTCGTGAATCATCACTGGAGGCATTATCGCAAATTATTATCCTGAAGTCAGAGTAGGTAAGACGCATTAAACTATTCATACATTCTAGCGTGTCACGCCAGCCATTCCAGTTGACCAGAATAATATAAACACGTTTCACAGATAGATGCTCCAAACAACCAAAGCTACCCATAATAGTCCCACAAGTAAAAGCAGACTGTCATTTAGTAATGCCTCAGTCGGATCGCCTCCCTTTCCTGAAGTTACGCGCAGAATAAAACGCAGCAATCCGAACAGACAAAGAGGTACAGAATAGAGCAGTTTGTGCTTATTCAATGTGTACATGGCGTAGGTCACCAAAACCACTGTGCCAGTCATATACATGGTTCCTGCAAGAAAACCTTCAGGATAGCGAGAAAGACTGGTGCGATGTTTACCGGCGTGAACCCCTAACGACAGGGACTCGCTCAGTCGTTTGCCTGTGCTTAAAAAAACTGATAACAGAAATACTGTAAGGAAGAGCCACGGGGAAATGGGTATCTGGAAGAGTTCGCCACCGGCTTGGAGACGGATCAAGAAGCCCGCCGAGATTCCGAAAAGATCAACAATAGGAATATGTTTCAAAAATAAAGAATACAAAACAGAAACAACTGCATACCCCGCCAAATACGGCAAAATTCTGTACGAAACCAGCCAGGCCAACAGTAGGCTGAGAACACATAACAAGATCGCACTTATGCATGCCGATTGAACGTTAATAACCCCGGATGGCACAGGGCGAAAACGCTTCCGGGGGTGATTAAGATCCCTTTCACGGTCAAGCAGGTCATTGAAAACATACCCTGCACTGGACATAAGGCAAAAAGCACAAAAAGTCGACAATCCTTTGCCCAGGACATCTGGCATCACAATCTGGCCTGCCAGCAACGGCGGGAAGAAGATCATCAGGTTCTTAAGCCACTGTACAGGCCGCAGCATAGTTAGGTATGCTGCCATCATTGTGCGGACTCCAACCGTTGAAGGTAAGTTTTAGCAGCTTGTTTGTAGTGTGCACCAAGCGGCGCATCACTATAAGCGCGGCGGAAATAAGTTGCAGCCCTGGATTCGTCTCCTACAATCACCGCCATCTGCCCGCTTCTATACAACCAGAAGGGATCGCATCTTTTATTGTACAGCACATCGAGAGTCTCCAGCAGGTCTGTTGCCATGAAAGATTTATCCTTGCCGGAAAGTTGGTTCATCCTTCTGCTATCTGCCCTATAGAGAATTTCAAGTGCGTCGGCGGATGCTTCTCTCTTGTCTTTGAACAGATGGAAAAACGTCTCCCTGACGCCCTCGTAGTTTTCCTGTGCCAGTAGAACAAGCATCATATTAGCCTTTATCAGCAGACGCATCGATTCTCTTTTATTCAAACGGTCCGCCATGGCAAATGCTTCTGATGCCTTCTCAAACTCGTGCTTGCGGAGAAACACACCTCCCAAGTCATTATACAGCGAGCCGAAACCGGGAGATTTTGCTATTGCATCCTGGTAAAATGCCTCCTTATCGTTCCAAAGCAGCGTGCGCTGCACGCTGACGACGGCATATCCACAGAGTATAAGCAGCAGGAGTATAATAACCCTATTTCCGTATTTTTTCACTCCTCTTGCGAGTATGCAAGCTAATCCTATAGCACAGAAGGCTGCGGGCAGGTACAGATAACGCTCGGCAACAGGAGTCCAAGCGATATGCCGGATAGCAAGCGCCAGAGGCGGTATGAGCATAATTGTTGCTGAAATGAACAGAGTAGCGGCTACGCGTTTACGGGCATACAACCACCATAATGCAGGGGCAAACAATGCCCCTCCCCAAAAATAAGCCGGATGAACTTCGGTGATAGCGAAGTTGAGTGGCACGGGAATAATCAATTTTGTCAGGTAAAAACCGAGGGCGGCAAGTAGATCCTTGCTAGCCCCCACAAAATTTAGGTCGGTAACTGCCATGAGTCTACTGAAACCGCTGGCATTCTTTTTTAAGGCTAAAACAACGATGAAAAGCAGTAAACAAGGCACAACTACAGCGGCGATTGAGGTGAGACGTTGTCGAAGCGTTGCTGAACCAGGCCAGGTAAAGGCGAAAACCATGGCGACGCCACAGAAAGCAAGGGCTGTTTCTTTTGTGAGCAGGGCGCTGCAGAACAGTATTACTGTTACTGCAAAATTTTGCCATGAGGGGCTTTCCAGCCAGCATAGCCAGAAATAAAAGGCAGAAAGAATACACAAAGCAAGCAGCAGGTCTGTTCTCCCCGCAATCCAGACAACAGGCTCAACATTGACGGGCAGCAACGCAAACCAGAGCGTAGCCAGGAAAGTGCTCCACGAATTTAACCCAGTATCCTTGCCCGCGATCTTTAAAATCAACAGATATACCAGCAGACAGTTGGCGCAATGCAGCAGGATATTTTCCAGATGCATAGCCTGCGAATTCATGTTCCAAAGCAGATTGTCAAGGTAGAAGGAAAGTTCAATGACCGGGCGGTAGTAATAGCTGTTATTGGTGGGGAGCAGGATTTGAATCAACGATGGGGAAGATGAATAAAAATCGATAATGCCAGAGTCATCAACCGGATGAATGCCGCTCGACAGGGCCGGATAATAGATGGCCAGGGATACGGCTACCAGCAGAACGGGACAAAGTAAACGCTGTATACGAGAATTATTGTTGAGCCACAACATCCAGGAAAAAGGCCTCAATATTCTTTCTGCGAGGTTCAATTCTCTCAATCGACGTTTGGTTATTGATAGATTGCTGGATAAATGATTGCAACGCATTCTTTTCTATAAAAAGTTCTTCAACCTGACCGTTGGCGGCAGTTGTGCGCACATCATAACCTTCAATCCCTTGTTGGAGAATATTATCAACCTTGTCGACAACCTGGAGCATCCCCCTATTGATGATAGCCACCCGATCGCAGACCTTCTCAACATCATCGGTAATATGGGTACTGAAGAAAACACATTTACCCCGCCTTTTCAGATCCAGGATGATATCCTTCACCAAAGCCCTGCCGATCGGGTCAAGACCGCTCATCGGCTCGTCTAGGATATAGACATCGGGGTCGTGAAGCAATACCTGGGCCAGTCCCAACCGTTGCACCATCCCTTTACTGTAACTGCGCAAAGGGCGCTTACGGGCATCCCACAACTCAAGCAACTTCAAACAATCAACGGTGCGCCGGGCCAGCAGTTCCTCTTGCATTTTAAATATCCGGCCTACAAACAAAAGGTATTCCTCGGCGCCCAGATAGTCATAAAAAGCTGGATTCTCAGGTAAATAGCCCACCTTGCGCCGATAGTTATCCCCGGTGACGGAATCACCCATAATGGTCGCAGTGCCTGATGTCGGCCTGATAAGCCCCAAGAGGCATTTTATTGTGGTAGATTTACCCGCGCCGTTTGGCCCTAGAAAACCAAAAACCTCACCCTGTTCAACCGACAGAGTCAGTTCTTTCAACGCATTAACCGTCAGATGCCTCTTGGTCTTGTAACTTTTGCTGAGCCCCTGAATATCAATCGCAAACATCTGCTGTCCTCACTTGTGTTGTGTTGCAAAGGCAAACTTGCTGGTGCTGACAACCTTGCCGCTTGATTCGAGATAGAATCTTCCACCATAGGGGTCAACGGGCACTGGGGACAACAGTCCCGATTGAATCAACTGTTCCAGAGAACGCGGCATCATCCCTTTAAGCTCCTTAAAACGGTCCCGGGCCTGCTCAATCCGGCGAACCTCGCGAAAAGCCGCCAACCTGATCCGGTATCCCTCCTTGAGAACCGCATTCTTCTCATTCTGTTCCATAGCTGCTAAATAGGAAATGGCCAGATCCGTCTGACCTGATTCCTGCATATAACGTCCGGCAAGCTGTATATGCAGGTTGTTGTTACTCAACAAACCCGCCTTTTGATAGTAACGCGCCGCATTAGAATAGTCTTTAAGAAAGTATGCATAGTTGAACCCGGCAAAAAAAGGGAGATACCAGTCCCAGGTGCGGTACTGCATGCCGTACTCAAGTAAATTATTGGCGACTTTGAATTGCTTGGCGTCCCATGTCAGAAATCCCTGTGCAAAATAGTAGGCATCCATGTTGTATGGGTCGAGTTTAACAGCACCATGCAACATGCGTGACATACCCATCAGGTCAATAGATTCACTGACTATCTTCCCAGCCTGAGCCTTGCCGAGTGTCCCTCCATAATACATCAACACCTTCATCACCAGTGCAGCCCCTGCAAGCTCTTGCTGGTCGGCACTGAGAGGTTTGATCAATTTTATGCTCGGAACAAACCCGAGTTTCTCCTCAATCGGCTTGTTGCGCATGTAAGAAGTAAAGGGGCCTATCAATATGCAGTACCCCAGCACCCCCGTTACCAGAAGGCAGACAGGAAAGGTTAGCCGTCTCATCCTATCTCTCTCCGGTTGAACAGGAGCGCCGAGCCACCTAGTAAGGCGACGGTATAGACAATGAAGTAAGCGCCCGTCAGCACAAGCCCCGCCGGATTTGGCGGAATGCTGTAAATGGCGTTCACCTTAAGATCGAATCCGGCCAAATTGGGCAGGATATAATAGACCAGAGAGGAAACGGTCTTTAAAAACGGCGAAACAGTTTGCGCCGAAATCGGTGAATGGACATACTCATATACCTGTTGGGTTATGCCGCTGGCAAGAAAGACACAGATTGTCCCGAAGATAGGCAGAAAAAATGAAGTGCTCACGGTTGAAAGCAGCATGGCAACGGCTATCAGCAAGATGTATTTGAGAGTGGCAAACACGATCGCCAGCACGTACCAACTCCAGATGATCGGCCTGTCGGAAGGGTAGATCCCCGATGCCAGCTTTATCATCACGCCCGCCACGACACCCAGAACGGTCGAGGTAAGGATCAAAAAGAGCGCCAAGCCGAAAAAACGCCCCAAGAGGTAGGAACTACGGCTGATGGGCAGACTGATGACACTCACCATGTATCGCCGTTCCATATCTTTCCAGAGCGAAGTGGCCCCGAGAAAAACTGCCAACAGCAAAAGGATGAACGAAATCAGCGACAATGAAAGTGTGATCGATAGTTCCGTTACCTGACGCATGGAAAGCGACGCCGCGGAGGGGATAAAAAGAAATAGGACACCCAGGGCCATGATTCCCTGAAACACTCGGTCACGGAAGATACCTTTCAAGGTAATCCGAATAATATCCATCATGCTAGTTTCCTCGATACATTCTCACTATCGGTACGTTGATATGCAAAAAAAACGGGGTGTCGAAACACCCCGCATTTAAACTAACTGCCTATAAAAAAATTACATCGCTGTCCATGAGTTGAAAGAAGAAACGTCAGGGCTGGACGGTGCTGTCAGGGCGGTTGCAAGACCGATTTCCGACTTGTAGATAGCTGTTGCATCATTAGAGGTGCCGTAAGCAGTATTGCCGCTGTTATGCTTAGTGTCAGCTGCATAGCCGGTATTTGAATAGTTAACACCAAATTTCACACCCTTGGATAATTTACCAATCATGGTGGAAGTGGTCGTACTTGCCGCGTCGCTGGAACTGATACCACCAAAAATCTGCAGGCCATCAGTTGTAGTGACCGAGCCGCTCGTTAATGCAGCAGCCATGGCAGTCCCTGCAAATGCGAGCGATAAAGAAGCTGTTATTGCGAGTATCCTTTTCATGTTTTCCTCCAGTTCTATGGTTTTCTGGTAAATTGATTGCTGAAAAAAATTAACGGGCATCCAAAGCTACCGGATAGGCCTGGCGATCAGACATATAGGCTTCCATACCGGTTTTCGAGTTTTTCAAGTCACTGTTGGCTGCGGCGTTGTAACCCTTCATACGATATGCAGAAAACTGCGGGATGGCAATAGCCGCCAGGATGCCGATGATCGCGACGACGATCAAGAGCTCGATGAGGGTGAAGCCTTGGGTGCTTCTCAACTTGTTTAACATGTTTTTTCTCCTTTCGGGGTGTAGTACAACGTGGTGTCGTACTGTGTGATCGCTAGTACGCAAAAAAACCGCATTTGCCAGTAACAATGCAACCCTCATACCAAAACCTAAAACAATTTAGCCTCTGTCAAAACAACATGTTACCTTAACCAACCTGAATCAATGGGCACCAACGCGCCAAAACCGTCACCGGACGATGACAATATTTGTCAGTCGCACCCATCACTCTTCATCCATACCAAACTTTGCCAGCCGGTAGCGAAACGAACGGAAGCTCAAACCGAGAAGTTCAGCCGCCTTTTTCTTAACACCGCCGCTTTTCTCCAGTGCCTGCAGAAGAAAACGCTTCTCGATCCCGTCAAGGTACCTTTCAAGATCCATCCCTTCGATAGGTATCACTTCAATACCGACCGGTTGTAGCGCCTTTTCGCCTCTGGTAATGATGGGGGGAAGGCATTCGCAGGTAATTGTCCTGTCTCCCAGGACCAGGCATCTTTCTACCAGGTTTTCAAGCTCTCGGACATTGCCGGGAAAAGGGTATTCCATCAGGCCCTTCAGCGCATCGGGGGCAATTATTACCCCCTGAACCGGCTGCTGGATAAACTTGCGATAGAAATGCTCTACGAGCAGGGGGATGTCCTCCGGCCGCTCCCTGAGTGCCGGCAACTGCACTTGAACTACATTCACACGGTAGTAGAGATCCTCCCGGAACTGCCCCTCTTTCACCTGTTCCAACAGGTCTCGGTTGGATGCCGCAATGATCCGCACATCTGCGCTACTCTCTTCGGTCCCGCCAATCCTTCTGAAGCAGCGTTCCTGCAACACCCTCAAAAGTTTCGCCTGCAACTGGATGGGGACTTCCCCGATCTCGTCAAGAAAAAGCGTTCCCCCTTCGGCCTGTTCAAACAGACCGGCACGGTCCGACACAGCCCCCGTGAAGGAGCCTTTTTTGTGACCGAAGAATTCGCTTTCCATAAGTGTCTCGGGGATGGCACCACAGTTGACCGCTACAAAAGACTTATCCCTACGTAAGCCGTTGTAATGAATGGCCTTGGCCACAAGTTCTTTGCCGGTGCCGCTTTCCCCCGAGATGAGAACGTTGACGTTGCTCGCCGCAACCTTTTCGATAACCGTGTACACATCTCGCATTATCCGACTCTTGCCAATAATGCCGCTGAAACTGTAGCGCTCCTCGATCGCCTGCTTCAGGCGCACATTTTCCCGTGTGAGGCTCCGTTTTTCGAGGGCGTTCCTTACCAGAACCTTAATTTCTTCAACTTTGAACGGTTTGGCAATGTAGTCGTAGGCTCCGCACTTCATAGCTTCCACCGCCTGTTCGGCGGTGGAAAATGCAGTGACGAGCAGGACCGCCGTGTCCGGTGCATCGGTCTTGATACGCTCCAGTAACTGTAACCCGTCCAGCCCGGGCATATTCACATCAGATATCACTATATCATAACTATTGGTCTCAAACTGGGCGATGGCCGCTTCCGCATTTTCCGCCGCATCCGTTACATACCCTTCCCTCTCAAGAAGAATGGTAAGAAACTCCCTCATGCTCAATTCATCGTCTACAACTAGTATTCTGGTTTGCATGTGATGGACACCTTTATGCTTACTTGGGAATCAAAATCGTAAATCTCGACCCCGAACCCAGATTGCTCTCAATGTGCAGGGAGCCGCCATGGGACTGGATAATCCTGTAGACCGTCGCCAGCCCAAGTCCGGTTCCTCCATTTTTCGTCGTAAAAAATGGTTCGAATACACTACCCATAACCCGTTCATCCATACCTATACCGTTATCCTCGACGACAACTTTAACAAAATCGTTTCCCAGATTTTCACCGTTCACAGCATCATCGATCGCAGTAAACGTTACCGTACCCCCATCAGGCATAGCATCGGCCGCATTCACCAGAAGATTCCAGAAAACCTGCTTGAACTGGTCCCTGTCAATGGCAATCGCTATTCCTGGAGGACAGTCATTCCGTAGGGCAACCCGTTCAAAACGGCTGTCTGCGCTGACAAGGGACTGCATCTCCTTGATAAAATTATGGAGCACTACAGTTGTTTTCTCAGGGGCCGCAGGTCGGGCATAGGCAAGGAAATCGCTTATCAACAGATTCAATCGGTCTGATTCACGCTCTACAATAGTCAGGAGACGTTTGTCGCCATCTGAAATGGCGGCCCCTTGGGCTATCAACTGGACTGATCCGCTTATGGCTGCTAGCGGATTTCTGATTTCATGGGCAATGCGTGCGGACAGTTCCCCAATGGCAGCGAGCCTGTCGGCCTTTTTCAACTCGGCCTCCATTCGCTTGATCTGCGTGAGATCAAGCAGGTTAATGATCGCTCCCTGTCGATTTCCTTGCATATCCGTCAACGGCACGGACTTGAACCCTATGATGAGCTTCGTCCCTTGATCAGAAAAATATTCCACCTCTCCCGTCAGAGGAGTCAATACGCCATCTCCATACTTTTCAAAGGGAGTAATGATTTCACAGAGCGGTCGGTCATAGGCATCTTCCAGACTTACACCGGTCAATTGCTGGACGTACCGGTTGAAAACCCTCACCTTTCCCTCATTTGTGATGGTAAGCAGACCACTACCAAGGTTTGAAACGATTGAACTGTTCAGCCGCTCCAGCTCTTCAAAATCGATGACTTTTTTCTTGAGTGCAGATTCACTTCTCTGTGCCCGCTCGGCAAGATAGCCGGTGAGAAATGCCGTAAGATAAAACGCGCCAAAATTGAGAAAAATCGTGGAGAAAACGAACTTTGCACCAAGTTGCTGGGCTGGAACCGGGCTGAGCCCCATGTCTATGAGCCTGCCGAAATACTGAAAATCGAGAATTGCACCATACAGAATACCGCAGAGTGAAGCAGTATAATATGCTTCCCTGCGGGCCAGCAGCACGCTGGCATTGATAATGGAGAGAAAGTAGAAAAAGGAATACGGAGAGGTGATCCCCCCCGTTATGAGGAGCAGCAGAGTAACGAAAATCAGGTCCCAGATTATCTGGAGGTAGGTAAGAAAGCGCGTGAATCTGTCGGTAAATTTGAGAAAGAGATAGGAGCCGAAGGAAAATAGGTAGGTGGCAATGATAAGCCGGACAACAGTCACCTGTGACGGGTACAAAGAACTTCCCGCTTCATCAAAATCCAGGATAATGGTGGAGCCAAGCAGAACTGACACCACCAGTATCCTGAAGAAGATGAACCAGCCTAATCTTCTTTTTTCATCCACGACTAGCCGCCAACTGCACCGGCAAGTTTGAAGATCGGCAGGTACATGGCGATTACTAGACCGCCGACCGCTGTTCCGAGGAACACCATGAGCAACGGCTCCATCATGGAAGTCATGGCGCCAACGGCATCATCCACCTCATCGTCGTAGAAATCGGCGATCTTGTTGAGCATGGCATCCATGGCACCCGTCGCCTCGCCGACCGAGATCATCTGCACCACCATGGGGGGAAACACACCGCATGCGGCAAGGGGTTCAGCCATGGTCTTCCCTTCAGAAATCGCCTGACGGACATTGTATATCGCCTCTTCTACCACCTTGTTACCAGCGGTCTTGGCGACGATCTCCAACCCATCCATGATCGGCACACCACTGCTGATCATGGTGCCAAGCGTCCGGGTAAATTTCGCAACCGCCACCTTTCGGATAAGCGGGCCAGCTATGGGGGCTTTCAAGGCCAGTGTATCAACGACCTTTCGCCCCTTAGGCGTGGCGTAGTACTTGCCGAAGAGAAATTTAATCCCAAAGGCTGCACCGATCATCACGATGATGTATTTTTTCATAAAATTGCTCAATGCGATAACAATTTTGGTCGGCATCGGCAATTCGCCCCCGAAATCCGCAAACATCTTAGCAAAGGTCGGGATAACGAAGACGAGAATAACCCCCACGACGATAACCGCTATGGACATAATAGTGATCGGGTAAACCATTGCCCCCTTGACTTGTTTTGCCAGCTTCATGGCCTTTTCAATATAGGCGGCCAACCGATTAAGAATGGTATCGAGAATACCCCCAACCTCACCTGCCGCAACGAGGTTCACGTAGAGCTGGTCAAACACTTTGGGGTGCCTGCCAAGGGCATCGGCAAAGGTAGAACCGCTCTCGACGTCCTCTTTTACCTTGAACAGCACGGCCTTAAAGGTTGCGTTCTCCTGCTGTCCGGAAAGGATTTCCAGGCACTGGACGAGAGGAAGGCCGGAATCAATCATGGTTGCAAACTGACGCGTGAACACAACCAGATCTTTGGTGCTGACTTTTTTGGCACCAAAACCGGGAATCGCTATCCCCTTCCCCTTCCCCTTCCCCTCTGCCTTAATGGTTATGCCGGAGAATCCATATTTTTTAAGTTGAGCCTCCACCAACGCCTGGTTAGCGGCTTCCATGACTCCCTTTTGCACCGACCCGGATTTGCCCCTGGCCTCCCAACTGAACTTAGGCATTTACTATCCTCCTCATAATCATCAGTCTCAGGGACGACGCCTTGGTCCCTGTGCCCCTGCATTGGCAACCATCTGTTTGAATTCGTCTGGTTCCGGAGAGCGACCAAGTGCGTCTTCGAGACTGATGATACGCCTCAGGTAAAGGTTTATCAGACACTGGTTCATGGTCTGCATGCCGAACTTCTCCTGTCCAACCTGCATCTGGGAATATATCTGGTGAATCTTGTCTTCCCGGACAAGGTTGCGGATTGCGGGGTTCGGCACCATGACTTCAAGGGCCAGTGCCCTCCCCTTCCCCCCCAGCTTGGGGATGAGAGTCTGGGACAACACACCTTCCAGCACGAAGGACAACTGGGTCCTGACCTGAGTCTGCTGATAGGGAGGGAATACGTCGATGATACGGTTGATGGTCTGGGCGCAGGAGTTCGTGTGGAGCGTGGCAAAACAGAGGTGCCCCGTTTCAGCCAGGGTAAGGGCCGCCTCGATGGTCTCCAAGTCCCGCAACTCGCCGACCAGAACAACGTCCGGGTCCTGGCGCAACACGTACTTCAGTGCGTTTTTGAAACTCTTGGTATCAGCGCCAACCTCACGCTGGTTAACAAGACACCCCTTATGGGGATGGAGGTATTCTATGGGATCCTCAATCGTGACGATGTGATCGCGACGATCCATGTTGATTTTATCGATAATGGATGCGAGTGTGGTCGATTTGCCACTCCCCGTCGGTCCCGTGACAAGGATGAGACCGCGCGGTTTTTCCGCCAGGTCCCTGACTACCTGCGGGAGGCCCAACTCCTCAAATGTGAGGATTTTATAGGGGATGACCCGGAAAACTCCGGCCACAGCCCCCCGCTGGATGAACATGTTCCCCCTGAAGCGGGACAGGCCCTTCACACCGAACGAGAGGTCGAGTTCATTGTCTTCTTCGTACTTGTGCTTCTGTGCATCAGTAAGAACGCTGTAGCAGAGTTGCTTGGTGTCAACTGCATTGAGAGGAGGATAATCCAGCGGCGTTAGCTGACCATCGACGCGGATCTGAGGAGGGGTATTGGTGGTGATGTGAAGGTCGGATCCTCCACGTTCCACGAGTTCCTTGAGCAATTGATGTAGATTAGCCATTGATTCTCGTCTCCTAGTCGTCCGCCACGGTTACCCGCAGAACTTCCTCGAAAGAGGTGACCCCTTCCATGAGTTTGGTCAATCCCGACTGCCGCATGGATTTGATGCCGAGGCGCATGGATTCGCGTTTGATCTCCGCAGTATTGGCACCGTTAAGAATAAGCTCCCGGATTTCCTCCAGCATGGGCATGACCTGGTAAAAACCGACGCGCCCCTTGTACCCGGTATTGTTGCATTTCGCGCAGCCGGCCCCTTTGTAGCAGACGTACGATGGTGCCACTTCCGGTGGGACACCGGCATCGATCAGGGCCTGTACCGGTATATCTTCCGGTTCCTTGCATTCGGAGCAGATGCGCCGCGCCAAACGCTGAGCGGTAATGAGATTTACGGCGGAAGCCACGAGAAATGGCTCGATCCCCATGTTGAGAAGACGGTTGATGGTGGCTGGCGCATCGTTGGTGTGGAGGGTAGAAAGCACCAAGTGCCCCGTCAAGGCTGCCTTGATACCAATTTCGGCCGTCTCGAAGTCCCGGATCTCGCCGATCATGATGATGTCAGGGTCCTGGCGCAGGAAGGATCTCAGGGCAGCGGCAAAATTGAGGCCGATATCTTCATGCATCTGGACCTGGTTGATGCCGGCAAAGTTGAACTCCACCGGGTCTTCGGCTGTGGAGATATTTTCTGAAACCTTGTTCAGTTCCGACAATGCGGAATAGAGGGAAACGGTCTTGCCACTTCCCGTTGGCCCGGTTACCAGCACCATGCCGAACGGTTTGTGAATTTCCTTCTGGAAATGGGCAAGGGCTTCCGGCTCATACCCCAGTTTCGTCATGTCGAGCTGCAGGTTGGATTTATCCAGCAGCCGCATGACGATCTTTTCGCCAAACAGGGTCGGCAGAACCGACACCCGGAAATCCATGTCCTTGCCGCCACCCATTTTGATCTTGATACGTCCGTCCTGGGGAAGGCGACGCTCCGCAATGTCCAGTTCCGCCATGATCTTGAGACGCGACGTAATCGCATTCTTGAGCTTCATGGGGGGCTTCATCACTTCATAGAGAACCCCGTCGATCCGGTACCTGACACGGAACGTCCGTTCGTAGGGTTCGATATGAATATCGCTTGCCTTCTTCTTTATGGCATCGGTGAGTATCAGGTTGACCAGCTTGACGACCGGCGCGTCTTCCGTTGCCCGTTCGAGGGAAGAAACATCAACATCGTCCTCATCCCCGACTACTTCGAGGTCTTCCAACCCCTCGAGATCGTTCATCACGTCAGCCAGGGATGCGGACTGGTCGTAGTATTTGTCGATGGCCGTTTTTATGGCGGTTTCTGCAGATACGACCACTTCGACGTTATACCCGGTCATGAACTTGATGTCGTCGATGGCGAAGATATTGGACGGGTCACTCATGGCGATGATGAGGGTCGAGCCCGCCCTGTTCACCGGCACGATCTGGTACTTCTGCGCGATGTCGACCGGTATGATCTTGATGACCGCCGGGTCAATTTCGAATTCGGCAAGATTGATCGAGGGAACACCATACTGCTTGGAAAGAAATGAGGTAAGATCGGGTTCGTTGATCAAACCGTTCTTGATGAGAATGGAACCAAGTCGAAGCTGGCCGGAGGATTCCTTCTGTTCGTCGAGGGCCTTGGCCAGCTGTTCTTTGGTTATCAGATTATTTCGAACCAGGAGTTCTCCCAGCCTGCTTGCCTGCATACAGTCACCGTCTCCCGTAGTTAATCAGCCTGCAAATACTATTTTGAATATACGCCGTTGTCAAGCATATCTTGGCCATCAAGCGCCGCCAAAAGGCGCGATTTCATTAGGCCATTTGGCGGTTTACACCCTGTCCAAATGGTAAATGCCGCTTCTCCCTGCGCCGCGAGCATGCCTGCGCCATTGGCCGAACGAAGGGAATGTTTTCGCGCTTCGACAAGGAGTGGAGTCAGCGCGGGATTATAGACCATGTCATACACCCGCGCTGCTGGCGCCATTGGAGCAAGATCAAGATCGGTAAAGTTTGTGCCGTTCAGGCCGACCGCAGTCGTATTGATGAGCAGGTCAACGTCCTTCAAACACCGGTCACCCTTCAAGATATCCAGGGTGCAAAGAGCAAGATTCACACCAGTAAATACCGACCTGAAACCGGCAACGAGACATTCACCTTTTGCCGGCGTACGGTTTGCCACAGTGACCGATGCTGCGCCAGACTGGCAGAGACCGACAAGAGCCGCCCGTGCAGCACCTCCTGCCCCCAGAAGCACTACCCTGCTGCCTTTGACGTCGAATCCCAGGTCATCCTGCAGCGATTTAATGAGGCCAGTAATATCGGTGTTATGGCCTATCAGGCGATCACCGTCCCGTTTGACCGTATTGACCGCCCCGATGAGTCGGGCTTCCTCGGAAAGCTCGTCGAGTAGACCGATTATCGCTTCCTTGTGGGGAATGGTCACATTGAAACCCGCGACACCAAGGGCACGCAAACCCTCCACCGCTTTCGGAAGATCCCCCGGAGCCACAGGAAACGGCACGTAGACGTAATCCAGGCCGAGTTCAATACAGGCAGCATTCTGCATCAGTGGCGAAAGAGAATGGGCTACCGGCCAGCCGATTATCCCGAGTACCCTGGTTTTTCCCTGAATATCGACTCTCATTGCACATTGTATCCGTTCAGAATGCCTGCGACCTGACCACGCAACTCCGGAGAAATCTGTTCAGCCAGCCGCAGTTCCCCGACACCTTCAGCTATTCTCCCGAGTCGCAACAGCATGTCCCCCGCCTCAAGATGACTAGTTGCATAGATGAGTATGGCCTTCCCCGTATCAAGGTCTCGGAAGAACATCTCCCCGCTGACACCCCGTATTGCATAAAGTCTCCAGACCGACTGCTCCGGGGGACGGAACATGGCACCGGACAACTTGGCCAGTCGATAACAAATGCCGGACTGCTGAATGGTGTAATTACTCAACCCGATGGAATATCTGGTAGAAAAATCGATGTAAACAGGTCGTCGTTCAATCTGTTCATCTATCGCCAGCCTCAAAACGTCGTCGGGGGAGAAGTTTTCCAAAGGGATAGTTCTGAGTCTGCTGTTAGCGAATACAAGGGGGAATGAGTCCAGGTACCAGCCGAAAACCAGATGGGGTGAGTGCAATAGATCCACATCTTCCCGCATTTTTTCCACCCCCTGCAGATACCAGAGTGGAAAGGCACCACTGTCTCCCCAGGTAAACAGGGCAGTCCCCTGGGGAAGGGTCCGGAGCGAGTTTGAGGCATAGTCATAGGCGATATAATTTTCATGCTGGTCATTCTCGTCGTAGTGGAGCGCGCAAACCGAGATTGGGAGCGCAGCGACCACGAGTACAGCACCAACCTTGGCTGGCAGTTTCTCCAGGTAGTGGCTGGGAAACATTCCGAAAACTGTCTTCAGAAGAACAAACATCCCAAGACCGACAAAGACTGCCGAGAAAAGGTAGAGTGGCGTAAAAAATTCTTCCGTCAGAAATATCAGGTCGGGCAGGGCATTGAAGTAGCCGACGATGACAAGCATGAATACCAGTAACCCCAATAGATATGCGAGTATCTCATCGCGCCGCTTTCTGAAAAAGAAGGTAATGCCGACAAGCAGCAGGACCATCCCCACTACCGTGAACTCGAAGGGGATATTGAAGGCGTTCAGCTGTGCCCAGAGAAGCTTAAGATCCCGATCGGGCTTGTCCGTGGGGTACCCCTTGCGCAGAAAATGCCAAAGAAACTGGGTAAGGGTCTTGGGATCGCCCCAGTTGAGAAGCGGCTCTCGTACCGCCCGTACCGGCAGGTGGAGATGGACGGAAAACCCGACAAGGCCGAAGGTGATGGCGAGGAGTATTTCCTTGATGCGCCCGAGTATCCGCCAGTCCAGGGAGATGATCAGAAACGCGAACGATGGCACAAGCAAAACCATGGTCTGATGGGCACCGAAGCCGAGTCCGCAGAGGAATGCTCCCAAATAGACATAGAATGGGCGTTCATCTCCCTGACGATAATGTTCTCTCCAGAGGAGGAGCAGATAAAAAATCATCGCCGCCAGAAACGATATGAGCGGGTATGGCTTGTCATGGTTGGACTGCAGCCAGAGCCGAGCCGAGAAAGCAAACGTCAGCGCTGCGCCGAGGGCGGTAATTCTTCTGAAATAACGGGGAAATGCTACATCCGACGTCGGATCTTCGGTTTGCAGAAGATAGACTACCAGGAGATACACGCCATAGCAGGCAATAGCCGCAGAAACAGCCGTGGCGATGTTCACCCTGAAGGCAAAGTTGCCGAAGGGGAGATAGGTGAACGGCTTGGCGTAATTGATAAACAGCGGGTAGCCGGGAGAATGGGCGGAGCCCAGGGAATAAATGGCGGTGAGGAATTCACCACTATCGAAAAAGGTAACAGACGGGGCGAGGGTCAGCAGATAGACAAACAAAGGAATTATGACCGATGCCACGGCAAAGATATCGATGCGGCACAGCACCCCTGAAACCCGACGGTTCATGCTGACTCACCTTGCTGCTCGACGCGACGCGCAACGGCAAAATAGCCGTTGCCGAGATCGGTCCGAAAAAAAAGCCGCTGCAGCAGATAGAATGGATACATTGTCAGATCGTTAAACAATAGGAAGAAAATCCGTTTCATCCCCGTAAAAAGCCACATACCACTGCTCTCTTCGGTACGTACCCGCAGATCACGCTCCTGTTTGCACTTTTTACGGATGGCGCGGTCATAAAAAGGTTTCATCAGATTGTATATAGGTACGCCATAGGAGTATATACAGACGGGGTTAAGTCCGGCAGCAGCCAGTTTGTCATGCAACTCTTCCCGTTCATAACGACGGAGGTGACCGCAGAAATCGTCATTAGCCCCCCATTTTGACATATGGGCCGGAACCGTGAGCACTACGTGACCGCCGGGTCGGGTTTTCGACGCCAGTTCACGCAGAACCCCCACGTCATCCGCACAGTGTTCCAGCACCTCCGAAGCTATCGCCACATCGAACTGTCCGGCTACGTCCTGCACTTCACCCCTTGCAACCGTTACCATTGTGTTCGCGACCCTTTCCCGAGCAGCCTCCACCGCATCATCCGAAAGGTCGACGCCGGTACCTCGGTACCCCCGGGCCGCCAGAGCCACCAGAAGGTCACCCGCGCCACACCCTACTTCGAGAACGTCTCTAACGGGAACCGTACGGAGGAAATCAAGAATAACCTTCCGCTTGAGCAGGTAGCTGGGAGTAGGATACCATTCCATGTCGATCAGCCGCTATGCTTTGCGGATTGTTCTTCCACATTCCGAAGGGACATATTGTCACGCCATAGATAGTAGAAACCCGCCAGTATTACGGGGAAAAAATTTATACCGTGCATGACGAGCGCCACACTGAGCGCCATTTCCCGCTGTACGTTGAACGCCAGAAGGCCGTAAACGCACGCCGCATGATACGTTCCTACGTAACCGGGCGATGCCGGCACCATCACGGCAAATACAAGAAATACCATGATCAGCATGGATGCCGTGACCGGAAGCGAAATACCGAAGGATTTCAGCACCAGGTCCACGGGCCAGATCGCGGTACTCCAGATAACGAGTGAAGAGACAAATAACGCCGCCAGTTCTGTTGGCCTGGCCGACATACGGATACCGGCAATGAACGAACCGAGGAGGGGAATGATTTTCTCGGCAATGCGGGCGGGGAATGGACGCAGTAAACTCCCCAGCAGATCCAGAGTCCAGTGGGTCCGCCGCTTCAGGAGCACAAGAAAGGCAATAACGCCGACGTAGAGGGCAAGGGTGATGTATCCCCCCAGCTTGAGCCCCTCCTGCACCTGCTCCATGCCTGGGGGGAGTTGAACGGTGAAGAAGGTCACTACCAGGATCAGGAGCACGGTGAAGCCGTCAAACAGACGGTCCAGGACCAGCGTGGCAAAGACCGAGCTCGAATCGAGTTTTTCTTTTTCCGCAAGAACGTAGGCGCGGACAAATTCTCCGAGCCGTGCCGGCAGCAGGTTGTTTGCCATGTAGCCGACGATGGTTGCCGGGAAGAGGTTCGCCAGGGAAGTCGCCTTCTGGGGGAGGAGCAGGTAGCGCCAGCGTATGGCACGACAGTAATAACTGACAAAGGTGAGAAGCACAGAAGGGACAAGATAGCGGTAGTCCATGGAACGGAATGCCGCCAGTACCTGCCGTCCATCGATCTGCCGAAACAGCAGGACCAGCAGAACCGCACTGATGCCGATGCCGATCCAGAGACGTTTGTCGATGTTCTTCCTAGCCATGGTCTAGTGCTCCGAGGTAGTCGCGATACTCGATAATGGACACGTCCCGCAGGATTTCCCGGCATCTGCGGATATCTTCCCCTATTGCCTGCGTAAGTGAGGCGACATCGGGAAACTTCATCTCGCCGCGAAGCCTCTCCACGAAATAGACCCGCAGTTCATTGCCATACAGGTCGCCGTCGAAATCAAAGAGAAAAACTTCTATGGCGCTTGCTTCATCACCAAAGGTCGGATTGTCACCGATATTGCACGCACCATCGTAAATCCGGTCATTCACCTTGACCTTGACCGCGTACACACCATGGGCGGGGAGCAATTCCTTGTCCGTTTGGAGATTGGCGGTCGGAAATCCGAGATCCTTCCCCCGGTGATGACCATGCACGACCGTTCCACCGACGGAGAAATGCCGACCCAGGAACGCTACGACTTCTTTGACGTCACCTGCCTGGATGAGGCGTCGCACCATGCTGCTGCTATAAACCGTTTCGCCGGTACCGATCGGTGCCAGCACCTCCACGGCAAACCCCATTTCTCCGCCAAGCCGCTGCAAAAAAGCGACATCCCCTTGCCGGTTACGGCCGAACGCGTAATCATACCCGATGATAAGTTTCCGGGCACCGATCCTTCCGACCAGAATGTCCCGCACGAACTCAGTTGCACTGATGGATGCGAATTCAGGGGTAAAGTGAAGCACAACCAGGTAATCGACCCCAGAGGCCTCAATAAGATTCTCTTTTTCGGCATAGGTGTTGATGAGGCGTACGTCTCTTCCGACCGGGAGCACCTTGAGAGGATGGGGATAGAAGGTGATGACCACCGATACCCCTCCGATATCTGCTGCCGCCTTCTTCAGACGACGGAACATCTCCCGGTGCCCGAGATGGACGCCATCGAAATTGCCGATGGTGACCACTGCATTGGGGAGTCGTTCCCGTATCTCATCGATGCTGCGGTAAATGATCATGGTGTGGTTGCTATTTCCTGAATACGTTCGTTCTGTCAAACAGCGGCATCCGCAGTCACCGGTTTTTTCCTGCCGAACACAAGCGCCACCCAGATACTCACTTCGTACATCAGGTACAGAGGGACCATAATGACGAACATGGTGATGAGATCAGCATGGAATGCGGCTATGATGGAACTTGCCAGCAAGGCGTATTTGCGATTCCGTGCAAGCAGGGTGTAACTCACGATCCCGAACCGGGCCAGCAGCAGGGAGAGGATGGGAAGTTCAAAGATGAGACCGAAGATAAGGATCAGCCGTAGACAAAAATTAATATAGGCACTCAGGTTGAACCAGCTCTGCAACCCCTGTGATTCGTAGGAAAGGGAAAAATTGATGATTACCGGCCAGATTATGATGAGGAAAAACAAAGCTCCTACGCAGAAACTGATGGTGCTCACCGTCACGAAAGGGAAGACGAGCCGCTTCTCCTTGAGAGTCAATCCCGGAGCGATAAAAAGCCAGAGCTGATAAAAGACGATTGGCAGCACAAGAATGAACCCCGCGATGACGGAAATCTTGCATTGGATGAAAAAGGGCTCCAAGGGTGCACTGTAGTTGAGGCGCCGCTCCCGGACCGGCGCGTTGACCTCCTTGTCCAGCTGATATCGGGTATACACCCCGGGATAACGCTGCTTTACCTCACCATAGACCCGTTTTTTGATCTCAGTAAGGTACGTATGCCCCGTCAGGGGCTTTTCGACAAAGTTCAACAGGTCGTCGGAAAAGTTCCACGCCACCCCCATGCCGATTACTACCGCAACGACAATGATGATCAGGCGTCGTCGCAACTCCACCAGATGTTCTATGAACGGCATGGCCGCGTTTTCGCTCATGGTAACCGTAAACCGCCCGTAAAGTGCAAAACTTGTAGAACATAGCATAGCGACTCACCGGCGCGCAACTGCTTTCACCGTCTGCGCCGGCCACCGGAGTCACCTTTTTCTCCGCGAGCAGCTGCCGATTTGATTCGCGGGCGCTTCCCCTTGACCGGTATGCGAGGGTATGCCTCCCCATTTGCTCGTCCCTCGCTGGCCGGTTGAGCCGAAACGGCCCCCGCCACCACGAATTCGATCTGCTTCCGTTCCATGCTGACGCTTGCCACCTTGACCCGCAACTGGTCACCGATCCGGTATGTTGTCCGTGATCTCTCGCCGACAAGGGAGTGCTGTTTTTCCAGGTAGCGGTAGAAGTCAGAGGGAAGCGTGGAGATATGTACCATCCCCTCCACAAAGAGTTCGACCAGTTCGATAAACAGACCGAAGGACGTTACACCGCTGATGATGCCGTCAAATTCCTCGCCGACCTTGTCGCTCATGAACTGGACTTTCTTCAGCTCGACAATCTCCCTCTCCGCCTCCATGGCCACCCGTTCTCTCTTGCTCGTGTGGGAGGCGACCTCCGGCAAGGTTTCGGCCAGACGCTCAAGATCATGCTTGCGCAGAGTTTTAGCAAGAGCCCCCTTCAGGATGCGGTGCACGACCAGATCGGGGTAGCGCCGGATAGGTGAGGTAAAATGTGTGTAACAGGGAGCTGCAAGGCCGAAATGGCCAAGATTCTCTTCCGAATAGCGCGCCTGTTTCATGCAGCGGAGCAGGACCTCGTTGATCATTCGCTCTTCCGGTTTTCCCTCCGCCTGGTCCAGCAATCTCTGTAACTCGGCCGGCTGGACGGATTCCTCACCCAGGCGCAGTTGGTACCCAAAATTGAAGACAAAGTCGCGGAAGTCACGCAACTTCTCCTGATCGGGTGATTCGTGCACCCGATAGAGGGAGGGAGTTCCGCTGGTTTCCAGATGATGGGCCACCGCCTCGTTGGCCGCCAGCATGAACTCTTCGATGATGCGGTGGGCAAGATTCCGCTCCGCCTTGACGATGGCCTCGGTCTGTCCCTGGAGATCGAGGATTATCTGGGGTTCGGGAAGGTCGAAGTCGATGCTTCCCCGTTGCCGGCGCCTGGCGGTGAGGCGTAGCGATAGTTCCTCCATCAGCTGCAGATCGTCAAGGAGATGGCCATACTGCTCGCGGAGTTCGGGGTCCTTGTCGACCAGGACCCCTTTGACCTGGGTATAGGTAAGACGTGCGGCGCTCCGGATTACGCTGGGATAGAAGGCAGTCGTGACCGGAAAGCCGCTCTTGTCGAAGGCAATTTCCGCGGTCATGGTAAGGCGGTCCACCTGCGGGTTCAGGGAACAGATGCCGTTGGACAGCTCTTCCGGCAGCATCGGGATGCAGCGGTCGGGGAAATAGACCGACGTCCCCCGCAGGTACGCCTCTCCGTCCAGTGCCGACCCGGCACGCACGTAATGGCCGACGTCGGCTATGGAAACCCAGAGCCGTATTCTCCCCCCCTCTTCCCTGCTCACCGAGACCGCATCATCGAAATCACGGGCCGTTTCTCCATCGATGGTGACGGTCGGGTGGTTCCGCAGGTCAACCCTTCCCGTAATGTCATCTTCACTGACCTCGGCCGCAATGCCTCGAGCCTCGGCAATCACGTCGTCGGGAAACCGGTATGGCAGGTCGTGTTTCCTGATGACAGTAAGGACCTCCACTTCCGGATCATCGCTGGAGCCGAGAACCTCGACGATGCGGGCAGTCGGTCCGCTCCGTTCGGTTGGGTAATTGACGATGCGCGCCACTACCACCTGACCGGATTGGGCGTCACCAGCGGCTCGGGGCGGAATGATGAGCTCACCCGTGACTCGCTGATCGTCCGGGATCACCACCCCGTGATCGCCCGTCGTCAGGAAACGGCCGACGACCGTCGTATGGGCACGCTCCACAATCCGCGCGAGCCGCCCTTCCCGTTTGCCGGTACGGCCGCGGGGCGCGGCCACCACCTCTACCAGATCACCGTGCATCGCTTCCCGCAGGTAACGGGCAGGGATAAACAGATCCTCACCGCCGCTGTCGGGGGTGACGAATCCGTAGCCATCCCTATGGACGGAGAGCCTGCCGGTGATAACATGGGACGCTCCCGTTACGCCGTAACGATTCCCTTGCTGCCTGACGAGTTCGCCTCGATCCACCATCCGGTCAAGATAGGCCTTGAACTTGGCGCGCTGCCCCTTGGTCACCCCCAGGAGTTGCATCAGATCCCGGAACGGGCGAAACACGCCGGGGTTCTCTCGAAACAACCCCAGAATTTTTTCCCTGTTTATCGCCATACCGCTCCCCTAAAAAATTTACCCGAACTGCGCTTGAATATGCTCAAATAAGCTCCTGTTGTCAAACAGTTTACCGGTAACCCGGGAAAATTCTTTTGATTTTTACCGCCCTAACCAGCTATTATCAGTGCGTGAATTTACACGTTCATTATTCCGGATCTGGAGTCATACATGCTGTTGCGCCGTATCCCTCTTATCGTTATCTTCTGCTCCGCCCTTTCGATTCCCGCGTCGGGGGGAAATCTTCTTCAACTGCCGTCGGATCATCTTGCCATGGCGGCCCAACATCTCAAGGTCCGTGATTACCGAGCGGCACGGACGGCTGCAAATCAGGCACCGGCTGGTGGTCTGCGCGATTTCCTCGTCGGCATGGCTGCCGCAAAATCCTCGGACTGGGATGAAGCGGCAACAGCCCTGGCCCGGTCCGCCGAAACCCTTCCCCTGCTGGCAGATTACGCTCTCTATCATGAGGCGAACGCCCTTTACCGGCTGGGGAGATACGCGGATTGTTTCGTTCCTCTGGAAAAACTGCTCAAGGAATATCCTGAATCTCCCCTCTACCGCTCCGCCCTCCTGCTCGTTGCCGATGCCCGCTATGATGCGAAGGACTACCCGAATGCCCTTTTGGCATATGAACGGTTTGTCGACAAATATCCGGCCGGAAACGACTCCCTGACTGCGTTACTGCGGACCGCCCTCTGCCAGGAGACTACGGGCTATCAGGCGACCGCTGCCTCGATTTATCGCACGATCTGGCTCAAATACCCGGCTGCCGATGTGGCAGACAAGGCGTACGACCAGCTGCAAACTCTTGCCAATCAAGGCATTACGGTGGCACCTTACAGCAGCGACGAACTGTTCAAACGGGGGATGACGCTCTACGACATGCACCGATTCGAGCAGGCAATCAAAACCTTTTCCACTATCCCCCCCGCTACCGTTACCGCCGATGTCGCCCAGAAACTGGCACTCAAAACCGCCCAAGCCATGGTCAAAGCCAGACGCTACAAGGATGGTGAGCAGGCACTGACCAGACTCCTTTCCGATAATCCCCGCAAGGAAATCGCGACAGAAGCCACTCTTTGGCTTGCCAGGCTACAGGATAAAACGGGGCGTGACGAGACCGCCATAGCAACGTTTCTGAAGCTGGCGGAAACATTCCCCCAATCGGACCTTGCCGATGATGCCCTTCTTGAAGCGGCCTACATCAGGAAATTCCAGAATCGGAGTTCGGATGCCCTCCCCCTGCTGCAAAGGCTGCTCAGTGAATACCCACGATCAAGCCTCAAGCAAACTGCCCAGTGGGAAACCGCATGGGCCAGCTATCTTGCGGGTGACTTTCCAACTGCAGCAAACCTCTTCCAGAAACTGACCGCCATAGAGCAGTATCGGGAAAAAACACTCTACTGGGGAGGGCGGGCCCTCGTGGCAACAGGTGATATCGTCGGTGCCCAAGCATTTTTCACCGCCCTCATCTCGGAATATCCGAACGGGTATTATGCCCTTATGTACCGGTCGACGGCAAACCTGCCGGAAGATAAACCATTGAATCTTGAAGCGGACATGGCACATCTTCTTCCCATCCCGGACGGCTTTGATCGGGTCAAGATGCTGATTGCCTGCGGACTTTACGATGAAGCAAATCGCGAACTGGCGCACGTGAAAAAGAAAGTGAATCCCAAGGGGAAAGCTCTCCTTGGGATTGCACGGCTCTACCTTGAAATGGGGAATTACAATGGGGCACTGTCGTCCGTAAAACAAGACCGGCCCGACAAGCTCGACAAGGATAACGTTATCACTTGGGGACTTCTCTACCCTTGGGGATTTCGCGAAATCGTCGCACAAAACGCAGCCGATTGCGGTATTGGCGAGAGCCTTGTCCATTCGATCATCCGCGCTGAAAGTAGCTATTCGACGACCGCCAAGTCTCCGGTGGGGGCCATTGGCCTCATGCAACTGATGCCGGCAACCGCCAAGGTCATGAGCGGCTCCAAGAACGGTAATTTCGTGACGAACAGCCTCACGGCGCCCGATGTCAACATTGCCTATGGTACCCGTCATCTGAAAGACCTTCTTAAATCCTACGATGGCGACCAGGTAATGGCTGTCGCAGCCTACAACGGGGGGTCTGGCAATGTAAACCGTTGGCGCAAGACCTTCGGCCGACTACGCCAGGATGAATTCGTCGAGTGCATCCCCTTTGGCGAGACACGTGAGTATGTGAAAAAAGTACTCGCCGGAGCATATCTGTACCGGCGGCTTTATGGATTGGAAATCTCTCAGCGCTCTCACCTTCCCTTCCGGAACCAGACCAGCACCGTCACCCCCGCCACCTGACTTCCTCTCCCTTAGTTTACGGGCACTCACAATTATTTTGACAGCATACCGACAATATGTATAATCCTGCCAGACAAAAGCCACGGCATTCCCGCGTATAACACTGCGTGCACATCGGGGAGACACGCTGGGATTTGTCTGATAGCAGTGAACCCGATACGGCCGCAGTTCAGACGAATATTTGCGCAGTTGAACTGGAGCAGACCATGTCCCTTATACTGAGACTCATCGCAGTTGGACTCCTTATACCCGCGGCAGTTGCCCAGAGTGAAACTCTCACCCTGAAAGATTGTCTGTCGGAGGCCAGGAGTTCGAACAATACCCTGAGGGTTGTCGCCTACGACCAGACAATAGCCAAGGAGGGGGAACGAATCGGCAAGAGCGGGTATTTCCCCCGTATCGACCTGGAGGGAGGGTACACCGCCCAACTGGATCCCCAGACAATTGATCTTGGTGGCGGTCGTGCCATAGCAACCCAGCAGGCAGACTATGCATTCGCAAGCCTCGGCATCTACCAGACTCTCTACGATTTCGGTCGCACCGAAGCCCGGGCAGACCGCGCTCATACCGTGCGCGAAGCAGCTACATTGAGCTATAAAGGGTATGAGCAGGACGTTTTCCTCCAAGTGGTGACCAGTTACTTCGGAATTTTGCAAGCACAGCAACTGTTGCAGGCGGCAGAAGATGAAGTCATCCAGATGACTGACCACCTGCGGGTTGCGCAGAACCTTTTCGAACTTGGAGTTGTCACTCGCAACGATCTTCTGCAGGCAGAGGTTCGCCTTGCCGGCAGTCAGCAGCGCCGCCTGGACAGTACCAACCGCTTGGGAAATGCCTGGTTGCAGTTGAATTACCTCATCGACAGGAAACCGGATTCCCGCGCCGAATTGGAAGAAACGGCCACTCTGCCCCCAACCGCCCCAACCGCTTCCGAGGATCTGGCATTGACCAATCGTCCGGAGATCAAAGCCCTGGAGAAGAGTGTCGAAGGGAGCGACCTGGAAGTCCAGGAAACCAGGGGAGGCTATTATCCCGAAATCTTCGCAAAGGCAGGGCTTGATTACGTACAGAACCGTCAGGTCAGGGAGCAGGCGATCATGGCGGCCACGATAGGCTTGAAAATCAACCTGTTTGACGGCCAGGCTACGACGGGACGCTATCGCCAGGCGGTTGCCACCCGTTCCAGAAACGAGGAATCGTTGCGCCAGTTGAAAGCAGCCATAGGGCTGGAATACCGCTTGGCTGCCAACGACGCCAAAGTCTCCTTCGAAAAAATCAAGGTCACCGAAAAATCGATTCAGCAAGGGGAAGAGAATCTGCGGATCAACAAGGATCGCTACCAGGCCCAGGTGGGAACCGCCACGGATGTCATTGACGCCCAAACCCTCCTGACCCAGGCCAAGACCGATTACTATCGCAGCATGTTCGATTACCAGGTTGCTGTGGCCAGAGTAAAGAAAGCCCTCGGAGAACTCTAGGAGAATATGACAATGCCCGAAGTACGCGATACCGCACCGCAAGAATCGCCCGCCCAGCCGAAGGGAGATTCCAACGGCACCCGCAAGCGTGCGACCACCATTCTGGTACTGGTGCTCATCACGGGCGTACTGCTCGCTTGTTACTGGTGGACAAAGGGGAAAACCCATGTAACCACCGACAACGCCTTCGTCGTGGCGGACGTATTCGAAATTTCATCACGCATCCCGGCAACCGTGAAGCATGTCCATATCCAGGACAACCAGCTGGTAAAAAAAGGTGACCTGCTTTTGGAGCTGGATCCAGCCGACTACAATGTACGTCTGCGGAACGCCGAAGCAGCCCTCGATGTTGCCCGGAACGAGACATCCGGTGATTACGCCAAGGTCGAATCGGCCAGGGCAAACCTCCAGTTGGTCAGTGCCCGCCTTGACCAGGCGGATCTCGACCTCAGCCGTGGAAAGGCTCTCTTCAAGAAAGAGGTCATCCCACGGGAACAGCTTGACCGGCTGGAAACAGCACGTAAAGTGGCATCCCTGCAGGTACAGGAAGGGAAAGACAACCTGCGTCAGGCCATGGCGGAAGTCGGGCTGGACGGCACCGGCGGGAAAAACGCGAAGGTTTCCCAGAAACGCGCCCTGCTCGACGAGGCGGCGTTAAACCTTTCCTACACAAGGATTTACGCTCCCAGTGACGGGTACATAACCAAAAAGAACGTGGAGGCCGGTAACCACGCACAGACCGGCCAACCGCTCATGGCTCTGGTGCGGCTCGACAACGCATGGATCGTGGCCAATTACAAGGAACGGCAACTGACCCATGTAAAACCTGGCCAGAAGGTCGTGTTCGAAGTTGATGCATACCCCGGCAGGGAATTCACCGGCCGGGTCGACAGCATCATGGCGGGGACCGGTGCGGCATTTTCCCTCCTTCCTCCGGAAAACGCCTCGGGCAATTATGTCAAAGTGGTGCAGCGGATCCCGGTAAAGATCATCATCGACAAGCAGAGCGACCCGGACCATCTACTCCGGGTCGGCATGAGCGTCGTACCGACCATCCGGACTGATCGACGCATCATGGACATCCTCAAAGAGCTGAATCCCTTCTCCTGACCTGATATCCCGGGCTCCCATGGAAGCGACTGGCAAGAACATCAATAAGTGGCTCATCACCATTACCGTCATGCTCCCGACCATCATGGAGATCGTGGACACGTCAGTGGCCAATGTCGCCCTTCCCCACATGCAGGGGAGCCTCAATGCCGGCACCGACGAAATCACCTGGGTGCTCACCTCCTATCTGGTGAGTAACGCGGTGGTACTCCCCATGACCGGCTGGCTTTCACGGCTGTTCGGGCGGAAAAGATTCCTCATCACCTGCATCTCGTTGTTCACCGTTGCATCGTTTCTCTGTGGTGCCGCCCCCAACCTTGCCACCCTGATTTTCTTCCGCATTCTCCAGGGCGCCGCCGGTGGCGCCCTTATCCCCAACAGCCAGGCGATTCTCCTCGAAACGTTCCCTCCCCGCGAACGGGGGATGGCCAATGCGATTTTCGGCATTGGCGCCATGTTCGGACCGATAATCGGACCGGCCCTCGGGGGGTGGGTTACGGACAACCTGAACTGGCGCTGGATTTTTTACATCAACATCCCCATCGGTATTATCGCGGTAATCATGGCGTATTACTTCATTTACGACCCATCGTACCTGAAGCGGGGAAAGATGAAGATCGACTATCTGGGTCTCGCATTTCTGACCACGGGGCTGGGTGCACTGCAGGTCGTGCTGGACAAAGGACAGCAGGACGACTGGTTCAATTCGTCGTTCATCGTATTTTTTTCCCTGGTCTCCGCTGTCTCCATCATCATGCTCATCTACGTGGAACTGAAACACGTCAATCCGATCATCAACCTCAGGCTCTTCAAGGATATTTCATTTTCAGCCGGCAACCTCGTCATGTTCATGGTCGGATTCTGCCTCTACAGTTCCATAATGCTCATCCCTCTCTTCCTCCAGACTCTCATGGGCTACGATGCTACCCTGGCCGGAATGGTGCTTGCGCCGGGGGGGATAGCTACGCTCATAACCATGCCGTTTGTGGGAATAATCATTTCCCGTTATGACGGTCGCAAGGTAGTGTTTGCCGGCCTCCTTATCGGCGCGGCATCCATGTTCATCATGCAGCGCTTTACCCTCGAAGCCTCCTACTGGGATTTCGTCTGGCCGCGCGTAGTGCTGGGGGTTGGCCTGGCGATGATTTTCGTTCCCCTGACCACAGTCACCCTCGCCTCCATTTCCCGGGAAGAGATGGGGAATGCAACCGGCATGTTCAACCTGCTGCGCAACATCGGGGGGAGCGTCGGCATCGCCATCGCTGCTACCCTCATCGCACGTTACGGACAGTTTTACCAGAACAGCCTCGTGGCCCGTGTCACCCCCTACGACACTGCTGCCCGGATGAAGCTCGCCACACTGAAACAGGCCGCTATAACTCAGGGCATGGACCTGACGACAGCTGATACGTTCTCACTCGCACTCGTTTACAAAGACGTACAGCGCCAGGCGAGCATTCTTTCCTACAATCGCATATTCTGGATCGTCGGCCTTGCCTTCATCGTCATCATGCCATTTCTTCTGCTTCTGAAGCGGCCGCGACACGACGGTCCCAGGGAGATGCACTGACGGAGAAGAAAAGGCCGCTGAAACTGTCAGCGGCCTTTATCTCTCATGCGGTTATCACGTCATCGGACAATTCGTTCACATCATCCGGCGAGCGCGGGAAATGCTCCTGCAGTGCAGCGCCACATCTCCCCACAACCGCACACAACGCCTCACACGCACGCCCTTCACGCAGACCGGCGGAAAGCTCATGGGCGAGCCCCTGCCACGCCTGGGGGGGAATCCTGCTGTCGATCCCCCGATCGCCGAGAATCCACACCTTTCGCTCCAGCAGGGAGATGAAAATCAGGACGCCGCTGGCGTGTTGGGTCCGGTAGAGACCTTTTTCATAAAAAGCACGCACCGCCCGCTCCCGCACAGCCTGAGCGATGCGTGACCTCTTCAATAATGGCAGTTTCAGGATCGGCACGCGCACGAACAGGGCGCGACAGGGCAGATAGCACAGAAAGACTGCGGGAATGTAAAACCAGATGGTAAGGTGGTGCAACACTATGGCGACCACCATGGCCAGAAGACCGGCAAACAACATCCCTCCCAAGACAATGGCGTCATGGTAGGAGTCGCTTTCGTCGACAACCATGGTGGCTATTTCGCCCGACGTTGACGACTCGGCCGCATGGACTGCCTGACGTATCAACTCCCTCTCATCAGCACTGAAAAAATCTGCTGCGTGTTTCATGTCGAGATGCGCCTCCCCTTCCCGTCACCAGTCGCCTGAAGCCCCACCGCCGCCGAAATCCCCGCCGCCACCGGAAAATCCACCGCCGCCACCCCCACCGAATGAACCTCCTCCGAAACCGCCACCGATGAAAGGTCCGCCATAAAAACCGCCACCGCCGCCTCCCCCGCCGCCAAAGAGAAAGCTCACCAGCAGCCCGATAGCGAAACCGGCAACAACAAGCCCGGCAAGGATGGCCAGAGAGAGGCCGGGCAGTATGAGCCAGGCTACGACAGGGGCTCCGACCGCACCGGCAAGACCACCGAGCAGACGGGAAATGGCCCCAAGGAAAATGCAGACGACCAGCAGGAATATCGCCAGGGAAAAGACCGGCGGCGCACTTTTCCCGGCATGGCGCAGGTCAATGTTCTTTCCTTGGTATTCTCCCTTTGCCACATCCATGATTGCGGTAACTCCCGCTTGCACGCCTCCGTCAAAGTCACCCGCCTTGAACCGGGGACCGATGTCGTTGCGGATGATCCGTCCCGCCACAAGGTCAGTCAGCTTTCCCTCCAAACCTCTTCCTACTTCGATTCTGATCTTTCGTTCCTGTGCGGCGACCAGGAGAATGGCCCCGTTGTCCAGCCCCTTCTGTCCGATTTTCCACGACTCTGCTACCCTAATGGAATACGCCTCGATATTTTCACCGGCCAGCGTTGGAACGGTCAGGACAACAATCTGGGTTGAATCACTCTGCTCGAATTCTGCGAGTCGGCGCTCCAGTTGCTGAACAACAGCCGGTGAAAGCATACCGGCGTAGTCGTTGACATGACCGCGCAACGCCGGCACGTCCAGGGAGTACGCGGACCCCGTCAACAACAGCAGTAAGATGAGCGAGAGTAATCTGGTCATTGCCGTGACTAGAACTTCACTTTCGGTGCGACTTTTGCCCCCTCTTCCGCCTTGAACGGCTCCTTGCGGGTGAGATGCAGCAGGACCGAATTGGTGACGGAATTGGGGAAGGTGCGGATACTCGTATTGAACTCCTGGACCGACTTGTTATACCGGACCCGGGCCACGTTGATCCGGTTTTCGGTCCCCTCCAACTGGTTCTGCAGATCGAGGAAATTCTGATTGGCCTTCAGGTCGGGATAACGCTCCACCACTACCATCAGGCGGGACAATGCACCGGAAAGCTCTCCCTGGGCCTGCTGGAACTTGGCAAACGCCTGGGGGTCGTTCACGAGTTGCTTGGAGGCCTGCAGGGAGCCAACTTTGGCACGCGCCTCGGTCACCGCCGTCAGGGTCTCTGCTTCATGTTTGGCATACCCTTTCACCACCTCAACCAGATTGGGGATGAGATCGGCACGCCGCTGGTAGCTTGCTTCCACGTCACCCCATGCGGCAGTCACCGCTTCCTCGTTGGCCTGCATGGTATTGTAACCGCATCCGGAAAGGGCCATCACCGCGCAGATCATCAGTGCCGCCAGAACTGTCGTTTTCATACTTCCTCCTGTGAAGAGCTGTTTTCTGAAAGATAATCACGCTCCGGGAGGTTGTCACCATCCCGGTATCTGATTTTCAGCACAATAAGGATGCCATAGCAGAGAAGGGAGAAGAGGTTTGCGGTTATGAGGGGGACATCCTTCAGCAGGATACCATAAACAAGCCACAATGCCATCCCTGCCGTCAGGAGAATCGGCTGCCAGATGGATATGTCTCGCGCATGCCGTGTCCGGTAGGTTCTCACCACCTGGGGCACCGCTGCGAAACTGGTAACCGCCCCCGCGATCAATCCGAGCCAGGTGACTGTCATCGCCCCTTTTTCCCTTCGTAGGCCGTAGTGGCCCAGTCAACCTGAGATACCATCCCTCGCAGGATGGCTACTTCACGGTCATCCAGTTCAGCCCGGGAGAAGATCCGCCGCAGAGAACGCATGAGGTGGGCAGGGTTCTGGGGATTGAGGAAACCGATTCTGAGCAGCGAACTCTCCATCTGCCGATAAAGTTCTTCAGTCGTATTGGTCGAGGCAAGCTGCCGTTCCACAACAGCGGGAGCAGCTTCACCCGCTTTGAAAAGTTCATAGCAAAAGATCAGCACCGACTGTGCCAGGTTGAGCGAACCGTAATCGGGGCTCGTCGGAATGGTAGCATGCCAGCGGCACATGGTAAGCTCTTCTGTGGTCAGGCCACTGTCTTCCCTTCCGAAAACAAGCGCTGCACGGTTATGCGTCACCTGGCCAAGAACGATTGTCGCCATTTCCTGGGGGGAGAATATCTCTTGACGATATTTGCCATGGCGTCGCGTGGTTCCAACGGTTATTTCGCAGTCGGCAAGAGCATCCGCAAGGTTTTCGTACACCTTGGCCCGGTCCAACAGGTCGCGGGCTGAAACGGCAAATTTGTGTGCCTCCGGATGATCCAGCGCACACGGATTGACGAGACGGAGTTGCATCAGCCCCATATTTTTCATGGCCCTGCAGACCATTCCCACGTTGCCCGGACTCTGCGGTTCGACCAAAACGATTGCGACCTTGTCGCGTAATTCTTCTCGCGTCACCTAGTGCTCCCCGATCGAGATTTCATTCTGCGTAACCGCTTGCGTGCCCGCCGTCTACGCCACCGTGCATGGATTAAATGGGAGAGCCACATGCAGCCGATCAGACTTATCAGAATCAGCATGAGATAGGGCTCGTAACGACTCACGTCCTCCACGAAAAGCGAGGCGCTCTTCCCGAAGAGAAAACCGGCAAGGGAAAAGATGATTGACCAGCACAGAGCACTGAGGAGATTCAAACCGCAGAATTTTGCTGCCCCGAGGTTGGTCATCCCCAGTATAACAGGGAGAATTATCCGGAATCCGTAAGTAAAGCGGGATATAAACGCAACAAAAGTGCCATATTTTTCGATCAATTTGAGCGCTTTATGGAATTTTTTTGCAATGGAGGTAAAGACTTTCAAGAGGCGTCGCCCCTGCCAGCGCCCGAGATAGAAGTAAAATTGGTCTCCGCAGAATGAACCTGCCAGGGCGGTCACGATCACGCCAAAGATGTTGAGATACCCCTGGAATGCGAGAAAACCGGCCAGAATAAGCCCTGCCTCCCCCTCGAGAAACGTCCAGAGGAAAAGGACCCAGTAGCCGTGCAATTCAAGATAGTCTCTGAGAAACTGCTGCAATGTTCCCCCGAAGCTGTTGAGATACCTAATGTAGAGAGCGGCAGTTGCCGCGTTGTGGATTAATCCGAACGCAGGTACGTTACACTGGTTAGTAATACCACATTTACGAGCAGTTACGAACGTATAAAAAAAGCCCGACATCATGGATGCCGGGCTTCATGTACAGGGCAGTCAATCTTACTTTTTCGCGGCAAGTGCCTTTTCGTACCCCATGTTGAACGCCTTCTTGTTCAACTCGAGGAAAGCCTCCGGCACGCGAGAGAGAACGGCCTTCTCGGCACTCTCTTTGGAAACCGCGCCGGTAAGGGCAACCATCGCTCCCAGGGCAACGATGTTGGCAACAATCTCGCGGCCCACTTCGTTCTTTGCCGTGTTGATGATCGGAAAGGAAACAACCTGGAAATTGCCTGCAGGCTGCCTCTTGACCAGGTCGGAGTCGATCAGCAGAACGCCCCCTTCCTTGAGGTCATGGGAATACTTGTCACAGGACTCCTGGGTGAGAGCCAGGAGGGCATCCACCACAGTAGCTTTGGGATAGTCGATGGGGCCATCGGAAATAACAACTTCCGACTTGGAGGCGCCACCACGGGCCTCCGGGCCATAACTCTGGGACTGAACGGCCTGCTTGCCGTCAAAGATCGAGGCAGCCTCCGCCATGATCACACCGGCCAGGATCAACCCCTGCCCGCCAGCCCCGGAAAATCTGATCTCATAACGTCCAGACATCTGTCATTCTCCTTTACGTGTGATTACTTCGCGGCCTTGGCGCGCTCGATGACTTTGGCATACTCTGTGGTATATTCCGGTTTTTCCTCTTTATAGAGGACACCGGTAAGAATCTTACCTTGGAGTTGCTCGGGGCTCATCTTTTCGGCAGCTTTGACCGGTACGGCAATGTCCTTGAGAACATTCATCATCTCTATAACCGACCGGAACTTGTTGCGGCGGCCATAGGTGGTCGGGCAGTCATCAAGAATCTCCACGACGGAGAAGCCCTTGTGCTGAATCGCTTCGGCTATCAGCTTATCGATCTGATTGGCGTGGTAGGCAGTACCACGTGCTACGAACGTGGCACCAGCACCGATAGCAAGCTTGGCTATGTCAAATGCGGGGTCCGGGTTGCCGTAGGGGGTGGTAGAAGCTTTGGCACCTGTCGGAGTTGCAGGAGAAAACTGGCCGCCGGTCATGCCGTATATCTTGTTGTTCATGATAATATACGTCATGTTGATGTTGCGCCGACAGGCATGGATGAAGTGGTTGCCGCCAATTGCCGTACCGTCGCCATCTCCCCCGACAAGAATAACGTCCATCTCGGGTTTTGCCATCTTGACACCAGTCGCGAAGGCTGCTGCCCGTCCATGGGCAGTATGAAGGGTACAGCAATCAATATAGCCCGGGAGACGTGAGGCACAACCGATGCCGGAAACAATGGCGGTATTCTTCTTATCAAGGCCGACTGCGTCAATGGCGCGAATCAGCCCTTTCATGACAATCCCGTGACCGCAACCGGGGCACCAGATATGGGGCAGTTTGCCGGGGCGGATGTACTTATCGTAATCAAAAGCCATGGTTACTTGACCTCCTTCATCTTGTCTACGATCTGACCCGGATTGATCGGCTCACCGTCAACCCGGAAAATACCAAGTACCGGCGCATTCCCTTCAATGCACCCCTTGACGACACCATGGCACATGCCGAGGTTCATTTCGGGCGTGATGAATGCCTTAACTTTTTTGGATATCTGAAGGAGACGATCCTCGGGGAACGGCCAGAAGGTCTGAAGACGGAAGAGACCAGCCTTGATACCGTTCTTGCGTGCTTCATTGACGGCAAAGCGAGCTGAACGGGAAGTCGAACCGTAGGCGACCACAACGATGTCAGCATCATCAACCAGATACTCTTCCCACTTCATGATATCGGCTTTATTGGCCTCTACCTTGCGAACCTGACGCTCTTCCTCTGCCTGTACTATCTCGGCTTTGGTAGTCGGGAAGCCGTCCTGCATCTTGTTAAGACCGGTTACATGGAATTTGTAGCCGGAACCGAAAGCAGCCAGCGGAGGCACATCACCGAAGCTGGTATCGTAGGGTTTGTACTGCTCGGGGGGAACGGACGGCGCCGTACGGTCGACAACTTCCAGCTCGCCCTTTTCGGGGAAGACAATACGCTCACGCATGTGAGCAACGATTTCGTCTGGCATGACCATGACCGGCGTGCGGTATTTCTCGGCCAGATTGAACGCACGAACTGTTTCTTCGTAGGTCTCCTGTACCGATGCAGGAACAAGCAAGATAGCCGGATGGTCACCGTGGGTTCCCCACTTGGCGCACATGACGTCCGACTGGCTGGGTCCGGTCGGCATGCCGGTGGATGGGCCGCCCCGCATGACGTTATAGATAACGCAGGGTACCTCGGCAATGCAAGCATAGCCGATGTTTTCCTGCTTGAGGGAAAGCCCGGGGCCCGAGGTCGAGGTCAGCGCCTTTACACCGGTCAGCGAGGCTCCGATAAGCGCAGCCATGGCACCAATCTCATCTTCCATCTGGATGAATTTCCCGCCGATTTTGGGAAGTTCTGCAGACATTACCTCCGCAACCTCGGTGGAAGGGGTAATCGGGTAACCGGCGAAGAACGTGCAGCCGGCATAGAGTGCACCTTGGGCCGCAGCTTCATTACCCTGCAAAAAAGCAACTTTCTTTGCCACTTTAAATACCTCCTGTCAAAATGTTAAGGTGTTACCTTGATAGCAAAATCGGGGCACCGTAGCTCGCACTGCATGCACTTGATACAGGCCTCCAGGTTTTTTACCGCCGCAACGAAGCCTTGCATTTCCAGAACTTTTGTTGGGCAGAATTCCACACAGATGTGGCATCCCTTACAATACTTCTCGATAATCTCGATCGTTGGAAGCTTCTTTTCCATCTACTTACGCTCCTTATCTGGAATAAAGCCGTTAGGCCGACAAACGGACAGAATCTACCACAAATTGTATACGATTACAATAACTGGTTTTACTGCCAAGCCACTACTCGAAATATTCACTCCATAAGACAAAAGAAGGGCACGTGCCCTTCTTTTGTCTTAACAGACAAACTGTGGGAGCAGGAAGCTATTTCATGCTGCCTACGAGTTCCTTAACAGCTGCAACGGACTTATCCATCATGGCCTGCTCTTCGGCATCTAGTTTGAACTCGATAATATTTTCAATTCCCTTTTCACCGAGAACGCAGGGAACGCCAACATAGTAACCGTTCACGCCGAATTCACCCTGCAGGTATGCACAGGTAGGCAGCACGCGCTTCTGGTCCCTAAGGATTGCTTCGGCCATGGCAATGGCACTGGAAGCAGGAGAATAGAATGCAGACCCCGTCTTGAGGAGGGCGACTACTTCCCCGCCTGCGCCACGGGTGCGCTTGACCATTGCTTCCATGACTTCTTTCGCTTTGGCCTTATCCTTGTATTTATTTTCAAGCAATTCCATGACCGGAATACCGCACACGCTGGTGTAGCGTACCAGCGGAACCATATCGTCACCGTGACCACCAAGGGTCATGGCGGTGACGTCTTTCACGGAAACACCCAGTTCCCACGCGATAAAGGCGGCAAAACGTGATGAATCTAGCACACCGGCCTGTCCCATGACACGGTTGTAGGGGAAACCGGTAATCTGCTGACAGAGAGTTACCATGGCGTCGAGCGGATTGGAAATTACGATGACAAAGGAATTAGGAGCGTGCTGCTTGATACCTTTGGCAACTTCGGTCATGATCTTGGAGTTAGTGGCGATGAGATCGTCGCGACTCATGCCCGGTTTGCGGGGAAGACCTGCCGTCACAATGACGACGTCCGAACCTTCGATATCTTTGTAGTCGTTGGTCCCCTTCAGGTTGATGTCAAAACCGTCGACAGGACCTACCTCGGCGATATCAAGCATTTTCCCCTGGGGCAACCCTTCCACGATGTCGAACATTACAACATCGCCAAGCTCACGCAGTGCGCAGAGTTGAGCAAGAACACCACCGATTTGACCACCACCGATTAATGCAATCTTCTTTCTCGCCATTTTCTCTCTCCTTGTCTGTATTTTGTTCTACTTCCTGCTCTCATGGTTTATGCAATAGCGTCAATAATTGCATTCAAGGTTGCGCTAGGACGCATAGCTTTTTCCGTCTTGACCGGGTCCGGCATATAGTAACCGCCGATATCCTGAGGTTTCCCCTGGGCACCGATCAACTCCTCGTTGATCTTTGCCTCATTGTCCTGGAGCTGCTTGGCTACCTTGGCGAAACGTGCAGCCAGATCCTTGTCCTTGGTCTGGGCAGCAAGAGCCTCTGCCCAGTACATGGCCAGATAGAAGTGGCTGCCCCGGTTGTCGATCTGCCCAACTTTACGGGCCGGGTTCTTGTTTTGATCCAGGAATTTGGTATTGGCCTGGTCAAGGGTATCAGCCAAGAGTTGCGCTTGTTCGTTCTTGAAAGTAGCTGCCAGGTGTTCGAGAGAAACGGCAAGGGCCAGGAACTCACCGAGGGAATCCCAGCGCAGATACCCTTCCTGGACAAACTGCTGAACATGCTTCGGGGCAGAGCCGCCTGCGCCCGTCTCGAACAGACCACCGCCAGCCAGAAGCGGCACGATGGAGAGCATTTTTGCGCTGGTACCCAGCTCAAGGATCGGGAACAGGTCGGTCAGGTAATCCCTCAGTGCATTGCCGGTCACGGAAATGGTATCCAGCCCATCTTTTGCCCGTTGACAGCTTAACAGCATCGCATCGACGGGAGCCATGATGCGAATATCCAGGCCATTGGTATCATGGTCTTTCAGGTACTTGTTAACTTTTTCGATCATCTGGGCATCGTGGGCCCGGTTCTTGTCCAACCAGAATATGGCCGGTGCCCCGGTTGCACGTGCTCTACGTACCGCCAGTTTGACCCAGTCCTGGATCGGCAGGTCTTTTGCCTGGCAGCCGCGCCAGATATCGCCTTCTTCTACGACGTGCTGGAACAGCACCTCTCCCGACTCGGTGACAACGCGCACAGTACCGTTACCAGGAACCTTGAAGGTCTTGTCGTGTGAGCCGTACTCCTCTGCTTTTTGCGCCATCAAACCTACGTTGGAAACGCATCCCATTGTTGTAGGATCGAATTGGCCGTTTTTCTTGCAGAAATCTATACAGACCTGATACCACTCCGAATAACAAGTGTCAGGTATCACGCACTTTACATCGTGAAGCTTGCCGTCAGGACCCCACATACCGCCGGAGTCGCGGATAACAACGGGCATGGATGCATCGATGATGATGTCATTGCTGGCATGCAGGTTAGTGATCCCTTTATCCGAATCGACCATAGCCAGTGCCGGCCTCTTCGTGTAGACCGCCTGGATATCGGCTTCAATTTCGGCCCTTTTTGCTTCCGGCAGTTTCTGAAGCTTCAGGTAAAGATCGCCCAGGCCGAGATCCGGATTGACGCCCAACTCTTTGAAGGTGGCGACATGCTTTTCAAAAACATCCTTAAAGAAGACGGAAACAAAATGTCCAAACATGATGGGATCGGAAATCTTCATCATGGTGGCCTTGAGGTGTACGGAGAACAACACCCCCTTCGCTTTGGCGTCCTCAATCTGCTCCTCGATGAATTTACGCAGAGCGCGAACATTCATGAAGGTTCCGTCAAGCACCTCGCCTGCCTGAAGGGACAATTTCTCTTTCAGGACCGTAACCTTCCCGGCTTGGTCAACAAACTCGATCTTTACGTTGCCGGCCTGCTTCATCGTGGTGGATTTTTCACTGTGGTAGAAATCACCTGCCGTCATGTGCGATACATGGGTCTTTGAGTCCGGACTCCAAGCACCCATCTTGTGCGGATGCTTTTTAGCGTATTCTTTTACCGCACGAGCCGACCTTCTGTCGGAGTTACCCTCTCTCAAAACAGGGTTCACGGCGCTCCCCAGGCATTTGGCATAACGAGCATTGAGCTCTTTCTCGGCGTCGGTCTTCGGCTCTTCGGGATAGTCAGGGAGTTTATAGCCCTTCTCCTGCAGTTCCTTGATTGCAGCCTTCAACTGGGGAATTGAGGCACTGACGTTGGGAAGCTTGATAATATTGGCCTCTGGCTTCTGGGTAAGTTCACCAAGTTCGGCCAGATAATCCGGCATTCTCTGACTCTCCGTCAGATAATCGGGAAAATTTGCGATAATTCTACCCGCCACAGAGATATCCCGTGTTTCCACGACAACCCCAGCCGCCTTTGTGAAGGCATTGACGATAGGGAGCAGAGAGTAGGTTGCCAGTGCAGGGGCTTCATCGATTTTTGACCAGATAATCTTTTGTGTCGTCATGTTTTCTCCTTAGTTTTTATGCCGGTGTAGTCCGAGGCTTAGTGAAAGGGACCTGTATTTTGCCCTTTTTCCCATCACAGTCAGTGCACCTGTCGGTATTTTCCATATACACACCTTGTTACGTTGCGCATCTATGACAGCTACATACAAAGCATAAAATGCGCGCCTGAATAAACGGGAATCATGGCGAATTTTGCAAGGTGGGAATTTTGTATACAGTATACAAAACAGGGTGGACTGTCAAGGAAAATAAGTGAGAATATTTTATTATTTCAACGCGGTAAGGTCATTATTAGGAAGATAAGGATACATCATGCGACACTGGAAGGGTTGCTAGTGAAGCGGTTTGTCTTGGGCGTAACGGCGTGCTTCCTGGATATCCTCACGCGTCGCATTTCGTGGGATACGCAATACCTGTCCGGGCCAGATATGGCGGGGATCGCTAATCTGGTCACGGTTTGCCCTGTAGATAATTGGCCAGAGATTTGCCTCGTTATAGACATCCTGTTGTGAGGCTATTTGCGGAAGCGATTCACCCCGTTTTACCGTATGATAACTAGGCAAAGGCTTTTCCCGTTGCTGCCTAACTTTTTCGGCTTTTTTTCGTGCAGCTTCTGCTTCCATAGCTGCAGCTTCCGCAGCTGCACGAGCCTTTGCCAACTTGAGCTGTTCGGCAAGGAGGGCCGTCTTTCGTTCCTGTTCCCGCATTTCTGCCTCGACCCGCAACCGTGCTGCATCAGCACGCCGTTTCTGATCGGCGACAAATTCCTTTTCGAGCAGATTCCCCCTATTCAGCACAAGGAGGTAAAAGCGCTCTGCATCACCGGTATCACCGGCTCTCGCAGACGCGTCACCCTTAATCATGGCATCTTCCAAATCCTTATATTCGGCGGGGAAAACCCTGTCGGTGCCGTTCAGTCTGACCCGGTCAAACACCAGGAGTGCCTCCTGGCGCCATCGGGGAACTGCAGGTGTGCAAGCGGCAACGAGCAGCACGAGAGCAACGATGAGTGTGAATTTTCTGCTCATCCCTTCCTCACATGCATGGTTACTTCGCAGCCAATCTGAGCCCCAACTCCTTCAGTTGCCTGGCATCAACAGGTGAAGGCGCATCCGACATGAGGCAGGCACCCTTCTGTGTTTTCGGGAATGCAATCACGTCTCGAATGGAGTCGCTGCCGGTAAGCAGCATAATAAGCCTGTCCATGCCAAAGGCAATCCCACCGTGTGGAGGTGTGCCATACTCCAGTGCATCCAGCAGGAATCCGAATTTAGAATGTGCATCCTCTTCGGAAAGTCCAAGCATCTTGAACATGAGTGACTGGATTTTTTCCTGATGAATCCTGATGCTGCCGCCACCGATTTCATTGCCGTTCAGCACTAAGTCATAGGCCTTGGCACGACAGCGACCCGGGTCGGATTCAACATATTCCAGGTCTTCGTCCATGGGGGCGGTAAAAGGGTGATGCACCGCCGCCCAGCGTTTGTCTTCCTCATCCCATTCCAGGAGGGGGAAATCCGTAATCCAGACGAAATTGAAGACGTTCTTATCCAGAAGACCCAGCAAGTTTGCAAGGTGATTCCGCAGTTTGCCGAGAGAATCGTTGACAACTTTGGGCTTATCAGCCACGAACAGGAGAAGGTCTCCTTCTTCCGCGGCAAAAATCTTGTCCATTGCGGCAATTTCCTCGGGAGTAAAGAATTTTGCGATGGGGGACTGCCAACCTTCCGCCGTCACCTTGACGTAGGCGAGCCCTTTGGCACCGTAGATCTTCGCAAATTCGGTGAGTTCATCAATCTCCTTACGGGACATGCCACCGCACCCCTTGGCGTTGAGACCTTTGACGATCCCGCCCCCAGCCACTACGTCCGCAAAAACTTTGAAACCCGCTCCCTTCACGATATCCGACAACTCAACCAGTTCAAGACCGAACCGCAGGTCGGGATTGTCCACGCCGAACCGGCGAATTGCCTCCGTATAGGTCATGCGCGGAATGGGAAGTGCCACATCCACGTCTTTTGCTGTCTTGAATATGGTAGCGATCAGTCCTTCCATGACCGTAATGATGTCTTCCCGGTCAATGAACGACATTTCGCAGTCAATCTGGGTGAATTCAGGTTGGCGGTCGGCACGCAAGTCCTCATCACGGAAGCAGCGGACAATCTGAAAATAGCGGTCGAAACCGGACACCATGAGTATCTGCTTAAAAAGTTGAGGGGACTGGGGAAGCGCGTAAAACTCACCGTTGCTAATGCGTGAAGGGACGAGGAAGTCGCGGGCTCCCTCCGGTGTGGATTTCGTGAGAAAAGGGGTTTCCAGTTCGTGAAAGCCGTTACCGGTCAGGTAGTGCCGTGTAACCTGGGCAACCTTTGATCTAAGGATGAGATTCTGTTGCAGTGTCGGACGCCTCAAATCGAGGTAGCGATGCTTGAGGCGAAGATTTTCCGCGACGTCCACGTATTCGTCGAGGGTAAAGGGGAGCGCCTTTGAACGGTTGAGGAGTTTGCACTCACTGACGACCACCTCAACCTCGCCGGTTTTCATGTTCGGGTTGACGGTCCCTTCCGGGCGGGCGATCACCTTACCTTTGATAGCCACGACGTATTCATTGCGAAGCGATTCGGCCTTTTTGTGGGCGTCCGCATTCTGGTCCGGATCGAACACCACCTGGGCCAGACCTTCCCGGTCTCGCAGGTCGATGAAAATGAGACCACCATGGTCACGACGACGCATGACCCACCCCATAAGGGTCACTTCCCGACCAACATCCTTGCTCGTCAATGCCCCGCAATAATGGGTTCTTTTCCAATCGCCAAGAAAATCTATCATCAACTCGACCTCCATGTTAGTAAACGAATGGGTGAGTATACTCAAAATAGGTTGATGCTTCAAGAATTAATGGAGCTGGCCATAACGAAAAGAGCCCGCCAGTATTTTTAGCACGCTATTCGTCCCTTTTCCGGCTGAACGGATACTCTCCATCGGCGCTGCCGATACGGTCATTCCGGGTGATGCCCTCGCTGCTCAATTGATTTTAGTTTTCATTTTGCACTATGCTGTAATCAAAGGTAGGAAGGAGGGAATGACAATGGTTGGCGGGTAACGAAGGGGACGAGTAAATAGTTCACGTAACGTATAAAGAGAATATAACGAGATAAACGGGAAGCCCGCTTTTGGCGGGCTTTTCAGTTGTACCACTCCCTTTCCATCGTAAATATGTTGATACCCTGCCGGCGGATCGGGAGGGACCTGCCCCTCCCCTTCCGCCTCGCATCTTGTGAGGGGCGACGTGCCTGGTATAATGGCTCCATGACGATCACCTTTTCATCAGATCCCACGGGTTGGCGAATCCTCGGGTTCGGCAAACACCCGGAAATTGCGACCGCGGTCCAGGAAAAGCTCCGTTCGCTCGGGTTCCAGGCAACCACCTTCGTACTCACGAACGACAACGCCGGGGACGCACGGCTGGTTTCCGAGTTGGAGCGAGCCGAGTACGATGGTGTGGTCATTGGCGGCTACATTAACGGACAGGACGCCGTGAATTTCCCGGCTACGGAAGAAACCACCGCTTGGTTCAACCGTGTCCTCAACATCATTCACGCGAATGCGCCCGGTTCGAAGATTATCCTCGTGCGCGGTCCGGCAGACATTCTGCCGGCGGTTGAACGAGTTCTCGGAAAATGACAAACGTCATAAATATCCTCTGACCGGCCCCGCCATATCAATGCGGTTTCACCCGTTAGTCAGCAAAACACACTTACTGCATTAAATGCATTCAATTAATATTTGTTAAAGTTTCGGAAGGAGATATACTGAATTACCGGAGATACTCCATCAATGCAACAGCCGCATCGAGACATTTTCTAAGGAGGTACCAGAATCATGCAAGAAAAAACAAAAATAGCTCTTGCCGGAGTGCTTCTGTTTGCTTTTGCGGTACTGTCACTCGGTCAACTCTCAGGCTGCGGCGGTGGAGGCGGAGGAATCACGACCGGTACGGCAAGCGGTTCTTCCGTTGCAGCAACTGGAATACTTCAGGTAAGCATTACCGACAGACCTGCCCCCCCGGAATTGGCCAGTATCCACTTAAATATCATTAAAGTCGTGGTTGTCCCTAAAGGCAAGGAAGATTTGGCGGATGACGATCCCGACCTGCCGGTGATTGCTGTCTTCCCAGGAGGTACAGATGTTGACATCCTTAATCTGCATTTCGTGCCGCAGATACTAGGAACTACTGCAATTCCTGCCGGTAGCTACAGCCAGGTCCGCCTTATCCTCGCGTCCAACAGTCCAACCTTAAGCAACTACGTAACTCTGTCGAGCAATCCTGACAAAAAGCGACCACTTAAAACGCCGAGCGCCCAGCAAAGTGGCCTTAAAGTAATCGGCAATTTCACGGTAACGGCAAATAAATATGATCCCCTCATCAATACCATCATCCTCGATTTCGACCCGAATGATGCAATTGTCTTTGCAGGAAAGTCCGATAATATCATCCTAAAACCGACCGGCATCCGCATCACCCAGGTTTTCAATTCCCTGACCAATGCCGGTGCGATTTATGGACTTATCCACACTCCAGTATTCAACCCCCATTCGAGTTCTACCTTCAGATCATGGTCCAGCGCCAAAGTCTCTGTAGTTCAGAACTCAAGCGTTGTTGCCTCTGGGGTTGTTTTCAGTATCTTTAGTAGTCCCAGCGTATGGAAATCGACATTCAACGCATTTTTACCTGCAGGGCCAAATTACAAGGTATTCGTCAATACTTACAGGGACACGAGTTTGAAGATACCCGCGCCGTTCCAGATGTATTCTTCAAGCTTCATCAATGTAACTCAGGGAGTCGATAGCTACGTGGTACAACCGGATGGGATCATTTATCTCAAAGTGCAATAACTGCCCTATTTACAACCGAACTGAAGGGGGTACCACAAGGTGCCCCCTTTTTTGTTACACACAATAAGATGTCAGGCGTACATCTCAGCTATTCTTTCAATTCTCCCAGTTTGTCGGAAGCGCGAAGGTCAAGCCTGACCCAAGCGCTTAGGCGGTGGTTGACGAACTCAGGCGGTGGAACGTCAGTATAACTAAAGTGGACACATTTCCCAATACACCCATAATGGCCTACTCACCTAGTCAAGCAAACAAAACCCCCGTCCGGGCAAGCCCAGAGCGGGGGTTCTCATTACATCAAGCCTTTTAGCCTCTCAGCCTCAAGCCATTCCGCGATTACTTATACTCCGGCATCTCATCGAACTGAAGATATTTGTAAATTGCATCTTTCTTCGGCTCGATCTTTTCTTTATAAGCCTTAAAATACTCGGCAGGCTTGGGCAGTTTGCCCATCAGCGCCGTAACCGCGCCTAATTCTGCGGAACCAAGGTATACCTTGGCCCCGTTACCAATGCGATCGTCGAAATTGCGGGTCGAGGTGGAGAACATGTTGACGCCATCGGGTACACGGGCTTGGTTCCCCATGCAGAGCGAGCAACCGGCGATTTCGATCCGTGCACCGAAAGCGCTGTAGACCGAGAAATACGCCTCGTCCTTGAGCTGGCCCTGGTCCATCCGGGTCGGCGGGCAGATCCAGGTGCGGACGTCGGGGTTGAACTTGCTGCCACGCCAGATCTCGGCAGCGGCACGAAAATGGCCGATGTTGGTCATGCAGGAACCGAGAAATACGTCCTGAATCTTGGTGCCTGCTACTTCGGAGAGCAGCTTGACGTCATCCGGGTCATTCGGACAGGCCAGAATCGGTTCCTTGATGTCCTTGAGGTCGATCTCGATTACCGCCGCATATTCGGCGCTCTTGTCTGCCTTCAGCAGGCTCGGGTTCTTGAGCCACTTTTCGACATCCTTGATGCGTTTTGCCAGGGTTTTCTTGTCCTGATAGCCTTCAGCAATCATCTTCTTCATCAGTGCCACATTGGAGCGCAGGTAAGTGGCAACCGACTTTTCTGATAGCTGAATGCAACCTGCAGCGGCGGAGCGTTCGGCAGCCGCATCGGTCAGTTCGAACGCCTGCTCAACGGTTAACTCGGGCAGTCCTTCCATCTCGAGGATGCGGCCATTGAAGATGTTTACCTTGTTCTTCTTGGGTACGGTGAGCAGGCCCTGCTTGATAGCCCAGTAGGGTATCGCATTGACCGCATCGCGCAGGGTGATACCAGGATTGAACTTGCCTTTGAAGCGCACCAGAACAGATTCTGGCATATCCAGCGGCATGAAGCCCATGGCGCCGGCAAAGGCGACCAAGCCAGACCCGGCCGGGAAGGAAATGCCAATGGGGAAACGGGTATGGGAGTCGCCGCCGGTGCCGACCGTATCGGGCAACAGCAGGCGGTTCAGCCACGAATGAATAACACCGTCGCCAGGACGCAGGGCAACGCCGCCACGCTCAGCGATGAAGCCGGGCAGGTTCTTGTGCATCTTGACGTCAGCCGGCTTGGGATAGGCAGCCGTGTGACAGAAGGACTGCATGAACATCGGGGCCTGGAACTTGAGGCAGGCCAGTTCCTTCAACTCATCAGCGGTCATCGGACCGGTGGTGTCCTGAGAACCGACCGTGGTCATTTTGGGTTCGCAGGCTGTGCCCGGCAGAATACCGCTCACGCCACATGCCGCGCCAACCATTTTCTGGGCCAGGGAAAATCCCTGTTTGGCTTTAGGCTTCGGGTTCACCGGCAAGGTGAATACAGTGGTCGGCTTGAGTCCCAATGCCTTGCGGGCCTTGTCAGTCACGGCGCGACCGATGATCAGAGGGATGCGGCCACCAGCACGGAATTCGTCGGGAACGGTATTGGGGCTGATGGTCAGCTTGGAAAGCACTTTCTTGCCACTTTCATCTGTGATGACACCTTTCTTGGTGTCGATCACGATCACGTCCCCTGTTTTCATGCCGGTCACGTCGGCTTTCAACGGCAGTGCGCCGGAATCCTGGGCGGTGTTGAAGAAGATCGGCGCGATGACACCGCCGATTATCACGCCAGCTGTTTTCTTGTTGGGGACGCAAGGAATATCCTCGCCAATCGCCCAGAGAACGCTGTTACAAGCCGATTTACGGGAGGAGCCGGTACCGACCACGTCGCCCACGAAGGCGACTTGGTAGCCTTCTTTGCGGAACTTGGCAATAGTGGCCAGACCATCCTTGAAGCGTGTCTTGCCCATGGCCAGGGCATGCAGAGGGATGTCGGGGCGACTCCAGGCATCACCGGCCGGAGAAAAATCATCGGTATTGATCTCGCCGTCAACCTTGTAGACCTTGACCTTGATGGTGTCGGGCACCCCTTTACGGTTGGTGAACCAGTCGGCATCGGCCCATGACTTGAGAACCTTGGCAGCAGCGGCATTCTTGGCTTTGGCCAAGGCGGCGACTTCGTCAAAGGCATCGTACACGAGGGTAATACCGCACAGCGCCTTTGCTGCTTCGTCAGCAAGCGCCTTGTCCTTGAGGGCACCAACGAGGGGAGCGACATTGTAGCCACCGATCATGGTGCCAAGCATCTTGATAGCATCCTTGGGAGCGACAAGGGGAGACTTAATCTTACCGGCAACTACGCCGGCCAGAAACTCTGCCTTCACCTTGGCGGCCGGATCGACACCCGGCGAGACCCGATCAGTAAGGAGACCGAGGAGAAACTTCTCTTTCCCCTTGGGTGGCTTCTGCAGAAGTTTGCACAGCTCGGCGGTCTGCTCGGGAGTGAGCGGCAGTGCCGGAATGCCTTGAGACGCCCTTTCTTTCTCGTGCTGCAGATAAGCTTCGATCATGCGATAACCCCTCCTGTTTAGTGGTATGACGTGACTACGAATTTAATCCTTGATAGAGAAACCCATCAATTTCATTAAGAACAAGTTGTCAAAAAGCGTATACTGTATACATTTTTTTCGCTCATTTGTCAATTCCTTATGTTGTCACTTTCCCAACATTGTTTGCGAGCTTTAATACACAACGAGCGTGGTTTCGTCATTGGATGGTTACACAGCAGATTGGGTTGGGCAGTAAATTGCGGGGGAAGGGAACCGATCATGGAGACAGATGGATTCTCCATGACCGGGCAAGATGATCGAATCAGGTAATAGTTATGCCGTGTACGTTGAATTGTCGAAGGCAAGGAGCGGAAACATGATGAAGCCAAAGAAGCAGAGAAGCACCCCGTAAAGAGGGCTCTTGTTGAACTTCTGTGCTAGGGAAAGACAGACGAGCAGATAGAAAATGAACCCGATAAGCGGCACGAATATGATGATCAGAAACCACCACCAGGCTTTTCCGGCAATCAACACCAGGACGTACAGATTATAGATTGGAATGAGAGCCTTCCAGCCTGCCTCCCCCGCCTTTTCAAAAACCCGCCACATGGCAGCTATCATGATAATCACCAGTAACAGTGGCACCAGCATAAACGTCAAACCAAAACCCAGCCCTGCAGCTTCCGTCATTGCGGCAGGAGCAGGTATAACCGGGGAAGGAACCGGTTGCGGTGGCGCCGGCTTGGCAGCGGCAGCGGTTACGGGTGCCGGTTTAACAGGAGTTGGCGTAGAAGGTGTGCCTGCACCAGGAACTTGCTTGACACCCGGTGTTGCAGCCGCCGCGCCAGGTGAGCCGGCAGGAGGATTCGTCGTTTTCGGAGAAGCAGACGTCGAGGGAGCCGGTTTGGCAGATGACTGCGTGGCTGCCGCACTTTCGGATGGTGCGTCTGCAGCAGACCCGGCTGTCTCCGCCGGTTGCTCCTCGCTAAGTGCAACTGTCTTGGCTTTCTTTACCGGCCGCGCGCGGAACGTCTTCTTGACATTGACCTCGCCCGGAGCAAACTCCAGCAATACGTCACGATTGACCTCGACATAGACCGTATCCTTGCTCCGCCAGAATGACTGGCACTGCACAACCGACCCGTCCTTCAGGAACACTCGGGCAGCCAGTGCATCCGATGCGATGAAAACGGCAAGCGCTACTACCAGACACCAAATTTTTTTCATGGCAAAGCCTCCTGTACAGGATGTCACGTCAACAACAGGACAAAACAGCACTAAAAAACAAAAAAAGCCACCCTGCCGGCTTCGTAACCGGCGTGGGTGGCATAAGACCGAGAAAGCACACATAGTGGCTCATACAAGCATGCCCCGCGCTACCGCATCGTCATCCAACGGAATTTCCGACTGGGTTCCCGCATCCATATTTTTCAGAACAGCCATTCCCCTGGTTAGTTCGTCCTCTCCCACAATCAACGTGAAACGGCTCTTGAACTTGTCAGAACGCCGCATCTGACTCTTCAGGCTCTTCCCTTCGTAATCGATTTCTACCGAAATCCCGCGTCGCTGGAGGGCACACATGAGGCTGAACGCCCGTTCCTGTGCAGGTTCGCCGAGAGCGGCAACGAACAGGTCGGGACGCTTGCGGAATTCCCGATCTGCCAGGAGCAGTGCTACACGCTCCACCCCCATGGCAAAACCGATGCCTGGCAAGGAAGGGCCGCCAAGGTCGGCGATGAGGCCGTCGTAGCGACCTCCCGCCGCCACCGCACTCTGGGCGCCCAGAAGCGTTGTCACCAGTTCAAAGGTCGTCCGGGTGTAATAATCGAGTCCCCGCACCATACGGGAATTGATGGTGTATGAGGTACCGACACCATCGAGGTGACGGCGGACTGCACCGAAATGCGCTTCGCACTCTCCGCAGAGATGGTCGAGTACCGACGGTGCCCCGACGGTCGCCTCTTTGCAGCCGGCGGCCTTGCAGTCGAGAGCCCGGAGTGGGTTGGTTTCCAGTCGCCGTTTGCAGTCGTCGCAGAGTTTATCGAGCCTGTCGCGGAGGAAATCTGTGAGGGCTTTGCGGTATGCCGGGCGACAGGCAGGACAGCCAAGTGAATTTATCTGCAGGGAGGGTTCCGTCAAACCGAGTTCTGCGAAAAAGTGACAGAGCATGGTCAGCACCTGGGCATCGACCTTGGGGTCGTTCACCCCGGTCACTTCGGCGCCGATCTGATGAAATTGGCGATAGCGCCCCTTCTGGGGGCGTTCGTAGCGGAACATGGGACCCATGTAATAGAGTTTGGCAACCTGGTCAGCCGCATAGAGCTTATGCTCGATAAAGGCACGCATCACCGACGCCGTCCCCTCAGGCCGCATGGTGACACGGTTTTCACCCTTGTCGACAAAGGAGTACATCTCCTTTTCCACGATGTCGGTTGCATCTCCTATGGAGCGGCTGAAAAGTTCCGTTTTTTCCAGAATAGGAACCCTGATCTCGGCAAAACCGTACAGCTCGAAAACCCGACGCGCAGCGGCCTCGATATGCTGCCACTTTTCCACCTCGCCAGGGAGGATGTCGTTAAAACCCTTGATACCGTTGATTGCCACGTCTCTGATGCTCCTTCACTACTCGATGCTATTCCGCTGTGCGCGGAGAGAGATAGAATACCATGTTCTTTCCGCTGGACTTCCCCCGATACATGGCTCGGTCCGCCAGTTCCAGCAGTTCGGTCTTGGTTTTCGCATCGTCCGGGAAACAGGCATAACCGAGACTGGCAGTAAGCTTGATGGTATATCCCTCATTGGCAAGAAAATCGTGGGCCTCTATGGAGCGACGGATACGTTCGGCAACGGTGGCAGCTCCCCCCACCCCTGTTTCCACCAATATCACGGTATACTCGTCACCACCATAGCGCATGACGGAATCCACTTCGCGGACCGACTTCTTGAGAAGGGTTCCGACTTCCTTAAGCACCTTACTCCCGACCAAATGGCCATGACAGTCATTGACATTCTTGAACAGATCGAGGTCGAGAAACAAGACCGACAGAGCCGACCCGTAACGTTCGGCACGCTTAAGCTCTCTCTCCAAGGCAATTTCCAGGTAGCGGTAGTTGAAAAGGCCGGTCAGTTCGTCAATGTAAAGCAGATTTTTCGCGCTGGTAAAGCGGGCCGCGTTTTCAAAAGCCAGCGATGCTTGATCTATGAGAAAATTGAGGTTTTTAGAATTGATGACACTCGGGAAATCACATCCGGCTTCATTGAAAAATATGATGGCACCCTGCAACATGTTCTTGAACCGGAGCGACAGAATCATCGCATCGTTCACCCCGTCGGCCGTGCTGTTGTCGGGTAGCATCCCCGCAGGCACGAAGTTGTGGAGACGGATGAAATTGTCGGCCTTATTGTCGTGTATATCAAAATTAGCCAGGGCAGTTTCACCCAGCAGGGAGCCGGTTGCTTCGTCAAACCCCCTCACCTCTTTCATTTCCAGAAGGTCGGAACCTTCGAGGAAATAGGCCACCCCGCGCGAAAGGCCGATCTCCTTCGCCAGGGCATCGAGAACAAGCGAATGGAGGCGTTCCATGTCGAGACAGTTGGCAATGGTCTGACTGACCTGGAACAGGTTCACGAGCTCTTTCAACTCGTGGTTTTCATCCAGGAGACGTCGCTGTTCGATACAGAGAGCCACCGAGTGCTTCAATTCCTCGTTATTGATCGGCTTGACGAGATAATCGCGGGCACCGTTTTTCAAGGCGTACACCGCAGTCTCCAGGTTGCCGTGACCGGTGACCATGATCACTTCGATGGCAGGATCCTTTTGTTTGACCCTCGACAGGATATCGAGGCCCGAGACATCCTTCATGACAAGGTCGGTCACAACCACGTGATAATAACACTGCTCAAGTTTTTCCAGCGCCTCCTCACCGGACGACGCAACGTCCACATCATAGCCTTCTTCGCGAAGCAGATCGGAAAATACTTCCCGGAAAAAACCGTCATCCTCTACGACGAGAATCCTTTCCATGCAGCGGCTCTCCTGAATACAAATATGAAACGAGATATTATTTATAAACTAACTGTAATTCGACTGGTTAAAGTATCAGATTATTTAGAACAGTGTCAATTAAAATGCCCTGCCAACGTTGCAATACTGGCACCTTCTCCCCGTGCGTCACACTCCATTTCAATGGTACCATCAAGATCGGTTCTGAAAACCGTTATGCCGTTTCGCAGGAAATTTGAAACAGTCTCGGGGGCGGGAAGATGAAAGCTGTTGCCGTAACCGGCCGATATGACGGCGTAGTGGGGAGTTGCCGACTTGAGGAAAGGGAGGGATGATGAAAATCTGCTGCCATGGTGGGCCACCTTAAGCATGGTACACTGCACAGCGGCATGTCGCCTGAGCAATTCCGACTCGGTAGCTGCTCCGATATCGCCGGTGAACAGGACGGATGTTGCACCTGCCACCAGACGAAACACCAGCGAACTATCATTTACGTCTCCGGGAAGGTTTCCCCCACTGCCTTCGACCTGGCGGAAAGGGGCGAGCGGTTCTATCTGGATTCCGTCAATGGTGAACGGTCGGGAATCTGCGTTTACTATTCTAGTTTTGACGTTTCGTGCAGTAAGTATTTCTTTAAGGGCAACGTATTCCGGATACGCACTCTTTTCACTCCCCTCCCAGAACTCGCGAACTCTGAAATTATTCGCGACAAAAGCCAGCCCCTGACAATGGTCGGGATGGGGATGGGTCAATACCAGATAATCGATAGTCGATATCCCCATTTTCCAGAGGGCCGGGGCAACGAGTCGTTCCCCCACATCGGACGACCCGCCGCGCGCATTCCCTCCACCATCCACCAGCATGGTTTTCCCGCCAGGAAATCTGATAAGGGTGGCATCCCCCTGACCGACACTGAGAAAACTGATCCGCAATTTCCCTGCGCCGGGATCGGGGAGGCAGAAAAGGTGAACGGTCAGGGCGGCGGTCAACAGCGTCGCCCCTCCGGACCTCAGCCGGCGGTGAGGGATGAAGGTGAAGACTGTCAGGGCAGAAAAGAACAGCAAGAGGTCGGTCCGGTCGGGATTGACAAAAGTCCCGACGGGAATCCTGGAGAGATGGAGTATGAACCAGTCCGAGATTTTTATCAGGAATGCCGCTCCGAGGAAAAGAAATTTTGCCATAGAGGGGGCTAGATAGACGAATGGCAGCGCGGAAAACCCGAGAACTACCGCGCCGTAACCCATGAGCGGCACGATAATAAAATTGCTCACCAGCCCCGTCATGGAAACCCGGTGAAAATAATAGGCGACAGGGACGAGGGTAACGAGGGTGGCGGCGACGGACACGAAGAAGAAGAGAAGCCCCTTTTCCGCAACACTGCCGATCTTGCCGGCAAAGGGTCGGTTAAAGAGTGGGACAAGTACCAGTATCCCCCAGATTGCAAGAAAGGAGAGTTGGAATGACAGATCGAAAATGGCGGGCGGATGTATCCCAAGGATAACCAGGGCCGCCAGGAGGAGCGAATTGAGCGGGTCGGTCTCCCTCTGGAGCGCCAGGGCTATCACATACACGGCAATGGTGAGAACCGACCGGGCTGTGGCGGGTGCCGCACCGGACAGGAAGAGGTAGAACACCAATACTGGCAGGGTAAAGAGCAGAAGGGTGCGACGCAGATTCAGATGGAGCATGAGAAATTCCGAACTGCGGGTAGCCATGAACAGCAGATGAAACAGGAACAGGGCAATAATGCCGACATGAAAACCGGATATGGAAAGGATATGATTGACACCGCTCCTCGTATAGGCGTCCTCCAGCTCTTTGGGCACCCCTCCCCTCTCACCCAGGAGAACGGCTTTGAGTATGCCGTTCTCGGGACGGGGCACCACCGTGTCAACAAAACGCCCCAACTCTCGTGCAACTGCGTCAACCCTTTGTTGCAGAGGATAGGCAACGCCACGGCGGGTGAGGATGACGTCCTCTCCGGTAGCAACAAATCCGGTGGCAAAGATGTCGCGGTACGCCAGATACCGGGGATAATCGAATTCGCCGGGGATGCCGTAGTTCCGTGGCAGTTTGGTGCGCACACGACATCGCACCCGGTCACCGGTCAGAATATCATCACCACCTCCATTGATGAACAGAAGGAGTTTTCCGGTGAGCGGTTTGACGGAGTCCCCATCGACGAAACCTTCGGACTGGACGAGCAGCCTCCACCCCTTGTCAGTCATTTCGGGGCGCGCCACAACTACCCCTTCCATGACGGTGGGTTCGCTGGCTTGGAGATTGGCTACATGGGAGGGAGGGAGATTGGGATGAAGGTATGGCTGGAGTGAAAGATTTCCCAGCAGAAAGATGAAGGTGAACAGGACCGTGTGAAACAGCAGACTGCGGGCACAAAACGCTGAGAGCAATGCAACTGCCAGCAACGGCAGCAGAAACTGTGCGGAGAGACACATATCGGCAATGCCAGCAACAACGAGGCCGCCGATGAACGCAAACAGGGGAAGCAGAAGTGGCCGTTCCATTGACGCCTGCCTTCCTAACTTCTCATCGTGGAACAGCCGTCCGTTTCCCACAGCTGTTGCTCCATGACTATTCTACATTTCCCCACGCCCCCTCCACAACCATGAAAACATGCTAATACAATCCTGTATAACACAGCTCACGCGCGTTGCCTAGCACAAGGAAACCTCGATTGACAATCCCCGCGGAACCGCTACTATTGGAACAGAAATTCACAGGAGGAAGGGCAATGAAGAGGCTTGCACTCATGCTTGTCGTGCTTATGCACGTAACCGCTTGCACCCAGGTGATCAGCGAATCGGGACGGAAGCTTGCCGACCCGGCCATCCCCTACGAAAAGCTCAAGCAGAATCCGGACGGCTACATCGGCAAGAATGTCATACTTGGAGGAAAAATCGCTGCCGTTAGTAATGCAAAGGACGGAGGGACCCTTGAAGTGGTCCAGATGGAACTCGATGGCCACTACTACCCGGAAGATACCATGTTTTCAGGTGGCCGCTTCCTCGCCACAAGCACCGATTTTCTTGACCGGATGATCTATGCGCCGGGGCGGTTGGTAACCGTGATGGGAGAAATTAAAGGGAAACGAGTCAAGATGCTTGACGAGGTCGAGTACAGCTACCCGGTCATCGCCATCCGGGAAATCCATGCCTGGCGGAGCACCGGTACCGATAATCTTTACACCAATCCTTACCCCTACTATTATCACGATCCGTATTACTACGGCTATGATACCGGCCCCACACCGTTTCGCCCCCCTGGACCACCGATGTTCAAGTAATATAGGAAAAGGCGGGGTATCTCCCCGCCTTTTCCTATATTTGGCCAATGTAATTCAAATCTCATCCCCAGCAAGAGCTATTTCATCATCATCTCCATCAACCGGAATCCCTCCACCAGCATGAGGCCGGTCTTGAGCGCTTCGTCTTCGTCGTACCCTCCAACAGCAGGGTTTTCCCGCTCTTCCCCGCCGTATATGATGAAGGGGACCGGCTCGGAGGTGTGTGTCATAAGCCGAAGCGGCGTCGGGTGGTCCGGGGTGCAGAGAATCCGGTACTCGCCAAACTGCCGCATCCCTTCCAGTACAGGCCCCACCACCAGGGCATCGAAATCCTCGATTGCCTTCAGCTTGTGCTCCAGGTTGCCTCCGTGGGCAGCCTCGTCGGGCGCCTCCACATGCAGGTAGACATAGTCATGGCTCTGAAGAGCCGTAAGCGCTGCCTCGGCCTTGCCACGGTAATTGGTATCGATGTAGCCGGTAGCACCGGGCACCCTTATGATGTCCAAACCGGCATAGATACCAATGCCGCGGATCAGGTCCACCGCCGAAATGACCGCCCCGCTCAGGCCGAAGCGCTCCTTGTACGTTTCCATGCGGGGCGAACGGCCATGCCCCCAAAGCCAGATGGAGTTTGCCGGCAGCTTGCCCTCTTCCATGCGTTGTTTGTTGACAGGGTGCCGACTCATGACCATCTGGGAGGAATTCATCAGACAGATAAGTTTGTCCGCACCATCTCCCCGGGGAAAGTAATCGAGGATGCTCTTGCCGGTGATGTCGTGGGGGGGGGTTGACGTAAGCTTGTCCCTGCCGTTGCGCCAGACCAGCAGGTGCCGGTAGCCGACGCCGGGGAAGAACTGGAACTCGTCATCACCCAACTGTCGTTGCAGATCGTCAATCAGTTCCCTCGCTTCTTCGGTGGAGATATGGCCGGCCGAATAATCCTGCATAATGAGGGTGGTTCCCGTCGGTTTGAGGTTAACCATGTTGACCCGGAACGCCACGTCACCGCTTCCCAGATTGACACCCATGCTGGCTGCCTCCAGGGGGGAACGACCGGTGTAGCAGCTCCGCGGATCGTAGCCGAATACCGAAAGATTGGCCACGTCACTGCCGGGAGGAAGACCGGGCGGGACCGTTCTGACGAGGCCGAACTTTCCCCGCCTTGCCATGTAATCCATGTGGGGGGTTCTGGCCGCTTGCAGCGGGGTCTTGTCACCCAATTGGGGCAACTTCTCGTCCGACATGCCGTCGCCGAGCAGTACGATGTATTTCATAATTTTATGCATTCCTTTCAAATGGTGTTCAATAGCAAAGTTACGTGATCGCCGTTATCCGCGGGGGTGGAATTCCTCATGGAGACGCTTCAATCGCTCCCGGGTGACATGGGTATATATCTGGGTGGTGGACAGGTCGGCATGACCGAGCATCATCTGGACACTCCGCAGATCTGCCCCATTTTCCAGCAGGTGGGTGGCGAAGGAGTGACGAAGGGTGTGAGGCGAAATATTCTTGTGTATCCCCGCCTCCTGCGCCCGTTTCTTGATGATGTTCCAGAACGCCTGCCGACTCATGGGTCCACCGAGACGACTGAGGAACAGATACGGGCAGCCCCCCCGCCGGTCAAGACTGTTCCTGACCGCCCCGACATATTCACGCAGGACACTGCGCGACGATTCACCCAGTGGGACAAGCCGCTCTTTCGAACCTTTCCCCATAGTGAGGAGATAGCCGGCATCCAGATTTACGTCACGCACCCTCAACCCCACCAGTTCCGACACCCGCAAACCTGTCGCATAGAGGACTTCCAGCATAGCCCGGTCTCGCAGCGGCAGCCAGTCGGTACCTGCCGGCGCGGCGAGGAGACTCTCGACTTCCCGGCCGCTCAGGATTGACGGTAATTTGCCCATGACCTTCGGCGCCTCTATGATGGAAGTCGGATTGGTGTCGGCGTACTGTTCCACCTGCAGGAACCGGTGAAACATCCGGACTGCCGAGAGAGCTCTTGCACGGCTGCGGGGTGCGAGGCCAGCATCTTTTTCCCGGGCAATGAAGGCCGCCACGTCAAGAGGCCGGATCCGGTCGACCGCCGTGCACCCCTCTGTCGTCAGAAATTCGAGATATTTCCCGATATCCCGACTGTACGCCTCGAGGGTGTGTGCCGCCAGCCCCTTTTCCACCAGCAGATAATTCAGGAACAAATCCAGGTAGTGGTGCATGGCATCACTCGTCAATAGCGGCCAGAAGCCGCCCCTTGATCTCCTCCAGTTTTTCCGGGCTGGTCACCTTGTGGCCGAAAATGTCCTTTACGTAGAATACGTCCGCCACCTGGTCCACCTTGGTGGATATCTTTGAGACGCCGATATAGAGCCCCATGTCGGTAAGGGAACTGGTGATCCGGTACAACAGTCCGACCTTGTCATGGGTGTATACGTCGATGACGGTGTAGTCCTCCGACACATCATTGTCTATTTCGACCCGGGATGGAAACCGCGGCTTCGGCCGGTCCGCCAGCAGGGTTGGCCGCTGCCGCTTCTCCACCAGCGTTCCCACATTTATTTTACCCGTAAGAACCCGGAGCATGTCATCCTCGGCCTTTTTCCAGCGGCTTTCATCGGTGATGACGAATCCTTGGGGGGAATTGACCTGGAGCACATCGAGCGCCTTGCCGTTCCGGCTCGTATGTATCTGGGCACCAAGGATATTCATGCCGTTTGCCGCCATGACCCCGGTTATCTTAGCAAACAGCCCGGGTACGTCGAGGGTGCATATGGTAAAGGTGCTGTAATTGCGCTCCATGTCATGGTCAACCCGAATCACCATGGTCTGTTCTTCAAGGGACAGGAGAATACGGACGTGCTCGGCGATCACCGCCGGAGGATTGGCCAGCAGATGGCGAGTCGTGATGGCCTTCAGCTCCTCTTTCACCACCAGCGGTGGATAGTCGTTTTCCAAGAGTTCGACGACACACCTCTTGACCTTTTTCACCCGCTCGCTGCTCGCTTCGAACCGGAAATCTCCCCGTTCCAGCACCTGAAAAGCCTTCTCATAGAGTTCCTGCATAAGAAGCGCCTTCCATTCGGTCCAGACGTCCGGCCCCACCCCCTTGATGTCCGCATAGGTAAGCAGATAGAGCATCTTCAGATTTTCGCTTTTTCCCATCTGGCGGGCAAACTGGATGATCATCTTTTCATCGTGCAGATCGCGACGCTGTGCGATATGGGCAAAGAGGAGGTGAGTCCCCACCAGAAATTCCAGCCGTTCGCTGTCTTCCTTGCTCAACCCCATCCGCCGGGCAATGGTCGGTACCATTGCGGCCCCTTTCTCCGCATGGCCTCCCCCTTCCCCCTTTCCCATATCGTGGAGCAGCACCCCGAGAAACAGGAGTTCCCGCTTATCCACCTCTTGGACCAGCTGGGTCAACAGGGGGAGTTCGTCACGATGCTCACCTTTCCAGAGGAGAAAGAGTTCCTCCACACAGAACAGAGAATGGGTATCCACGGTGTAGATATGGTAGAGGTCATGCTGAACCTTGCAGAAAATCCGTTCGAATTCGGGGATGAACCGGTTGAGAAATTCCAGATGGTGCATCAACTTGAGGGTTTCAGGAACCCCCTTGTCGGAGCGGAGAATATTGAAGAACGAAGTATTCACATCGCGGTTACGTCGAAACTTGTCATTCACCAGATCGAGGCTGCGTCTGATCAGCCCTTTCACCTTTATGTTGAGGGAGACCCCGTGTTTCTGGGCGTACTCGAAAATCTTCATGAGTCGGGTCGGGTCCTTCTCGACCACCGCTTCATCGGGGATGATCAGTTCCCCTTTGAGGACGTAAAACCCCTCCCCGACCGGCCGTCGAGTGAAGTAGCCAAGTAGCCTGCTGGCTCCCTCTTCGCGCCAGACACACTTGGATATGAGCATGGAAGAAAAATGCTCGACCCGCGCCGCATGGAGATAATAATCCCGCATGAACTCCTCGACAGCCAGTACTTTTCCGTTGTCCCGGTAGTCGAGGAACTGGGCGAGTTGAGTTTGGGCGACGAAGGTTAACTGGTCGTTCTTCCGCCCGGCCAGATAGTGCAGCTCGTTGCGAAGTCTCCAGAGATAGTCGAGGGAGGCGTGGTAGAGCGCCAGGTCCTCTTCCGTGACAACCCCCTTGATGATGAGTTCCTGGGGCTCATCGATCTTGAATTTTATCTTAGCCACCCACATGGCGGAGTGGAGGTCCCGCAGCCCCCCTTCACTCTCTTTTATGTTCGGCTCCAAGGTGTACACCGTCGAGCCGTACTTTTCGCGCCTTTTATGGACTTCGGCAAGCTTTTCCTTGATGAAGGTATCGCTCCCCTTGGAAAGAACCTGGGTCAGCATCACCTTCTGGAAATCCTTGAACAGGAGATGGCTTCCCCTCAAGAAACGGGCATCCAGGAGGGCGGTTTTCACCGTCAGGTCAGAACGTGCCATTTCCACACAGTCATTGACGGTCCGCACCGAATACCCTACATCCAGCCGCATGTCCCAGAGGAAGTAGAGGAGTTTCTGGGCAATGTCCTCCACACGCTGCGGATCGCTGCCACTGTAGAGAAACATGAGGTCTATGTCGGAATAGGGATTGAGTTCACCCCGCCCGTACCCGCCGACCGCCACCAGGGTCAGTTGTCCCCTACCATGACGGTTCCCGCCCAGGTCACGAGTTATTGAACTGAACAGTTTCCTGATAAGGGTGTCGGTCATGGTGGTGATATCTTTCACCACGTCTCTGCCGCTTGCCCCTTCCCGGTGTCTTGCCTTGATTTCCTCACGGTAATGGGTGAGGAAATGCTTGCTGGCCGCAAGATAGAGTGGGCGCTTCTCTTCAAAGGTAGCCCGGCCCGCGTCACCGGCAACTTGGGTGCTGTCGGGGAAGTAGCGATTAATATCGAATTCCATAACCCCTCATTGGTATGCTCGACGAGTCACGTCGAACGGCAGCTTTCATTTCATGCTTGACATATACGCCCTGATACCGCCCATTATCCCGGCGGCTGTTGCATCCTGGTATTGCGCGTCCCGCAAGCGTACTTCCTCTTTTTCATTGCTGAGAAACGCGGTCTCCACCAGGATGCTCGGCATGGTGGCCCCCACGAGAACGTAGAAGGGACCCTGCTTGACTCCCAGGTTCTTCACACCTGCATACCCTCCGGATACCTTGTGGTAGAGGGCTTTCTGCACTTCGTCGGCCAGGTGAGCCGAGTCATTGAGCTTGTAGTTGGCCATGAGATCGAACAACACAGCCTGCAGAAGACTCACTTTTTCCAGGCTGGTGCCGTTCTCCTTGGCAGCAAGCTGAGCCGCTTTCTCGGTCTTGGCCAGATTCAGGTAATAGGTTTCGATCCCCGATACATTTCGGTTGAGAGCAGCATTGGCATGGATAGAAACGAACAGATCGGCGCCCACCTTGTTTGCAATGGCCGTCCGTTCCTGCAGCTCCAAAAAAACGTCGGTCGAGCGCGTCATGACGACATCGAGACCCAACTCGTCCCGCAGCAGCTTCGCCAGTTTGAGACCGATCTGGAGGACCACATCTTTCTCTTTCCCTCCATTTGCACCGGATGCCCCCGGATCGTGACCGCCATGACCTGGATCGACCACAATCCGCCGTACCTTGCCGATAACCGGTTTGGGTGGCTTTTTCTGCTCGACGGATTCTGGCTTGACGGTCGGGGCTAAGGGAACAAGGGGAGTCAGTATCGTTTCCCGCGGTTTGGTCAACTCCTCGCGACGGTCTCCCTTCACGTCGATAATGATACGGAAGGGGTCGGAAAAGGTGAATATCTTGAAGTCCTTGATGCTCTCCATGTCGAGGACCACCCGCACCGTGTCGGCACGGTACTGGCCGATCCTGGCCATCTTCAGCAGGCCGTCGCCGATGGGAATGTCTTTAACCCCGGGCGCCACATGGGTCCCCTTGAGGTCGATATAGAGCCGCGGCGGCACCGACGCCTCCCTGATCGCCGGCAACTGGTGATACTCGAACTGCACTTCCCGGTCCACGCTCACAGCAATCCTCGTATAATCGGGATTGGACCAGTAGCGCATGTCACTGACCACTCCCCTGCCGCCAACTGACGGTTCAATCGGGGTGGAAAGCGAGACAGGTTTGCGCTTCTCCACCACAACCTGCTTTTTCACGGCGGATTTCTTGGGCGACTTCACTTTGGCCGTCTTTACGCTCTTTGCCGTCCCGGTTTTATTTTTCTTCTTGGCAACATGCTGTTTCTTATTGGTATCCCCGTCAGGGGAAGTCCGCGCACCAAAAGCTGGATGCGCTATCAGCATACACATTAGACAGAACATTATGAAAAACGCACCGTTACGACGCATGGTTACACCATCCTCTTCAATTCATCCAGTACATTCAGCGCTTCCAGTGGGGTCATGATGGAGAGATTGAGCTCCTTCAACCGCTCGATCACTCTGTCGCCATCCCCACCGAACAGGGAAAGCTGGGGCGAGTGTTTCAGTGGGACATTTTTTCTGCTGCCTGCTATACGGGGCATACCTTCCGCGCTGAATTCACCCTTTTCCAGATTCAGCAGTATCTCCCTGGCCCGCTCGATGACTGTCAGGGGAAGGCCGGCCAGGCGCGCCACCTGGATACCATAGGAATGGGACGCTCCACCCGGGACGATTTTACGGAGAAAGATGATCTGATCGTTCCACTCCCTGACCGCAATGTTGAAGTTCTTGATCCGTCCGCGGGTTACCGCCAGTTCGGTCAATTCGTGGTAATGCGTGGCGAACAGGGTCCTGGCGGCATGGTCGGGGCGATCGTGGAGGTACTCCGCCACTGCCCAAGCGATGGATACTCCATCGAACGTGGAGGTGCCACGCCCGATTTCATCGAGGACCACCAGACTCCGGGGTGTGGCGTCGCGAAGAATCTGGGCGGCCTCCGTCATTTCCACCATGAAGGTTGACTGGCCGCGTGCCAGATTATCCGCCGCTCCCACACGGGTGAAAATCCTGTCCACAACCCCGATCCGCGCCTCGACCGCCGGTACAAAGCTCCCCATCTGGGCCATGAGTACGATCAATGCCACCTGGCGCATAAACGTGGACTTGCCCGCCATGTTCGGCCCCGTGATCATGAGAAGCTGGTTTTCACTGCCATCGAGCAGAACATCATTGGGAACAAACCGCTCTCCCAGGGACATGGCCTCGATGACCGGATGGCGACCGTCCGTTATGGCGATGGCATCCCCTTCATCCACGACGGGACGGCTGTAGCCACGCTCGTGGGCAAGTCCTGCAAGGCTGGCGAGAACATCCAGTGTTGCCAGGCGGTCCGCGGTTCGGGCAATCCTTTCGCTCTGGGCCGCAACCATGACGCGCATCTCCTGGAAAAGTGAGTACTCCAGCTCGGTAATCCGCTCCTCGGCACCCAGCACCTTTTCCTCGTACTCCTTGAGTTCGGGAGTAATGTACCGCTCAGCATTGGCCAGGGTCTGCTTGCGGATGTAGTCCGCGGGGATGCCGGCAAGGTTCGCCCGGGTTACCTCGATATAATAGCCGAAGACTTTGTTGTAACGGATTTTCAGAGAAGTAATGCCGGTCCTCTCCCGCTCCTTCGCCTCCAGCCGGGCGATATACCCTTTCCCTTCCCGACTGATGGAGCGCAGATCGTCCAGTTCAGCATGGTAGCCATCGGCAATGATACCACCGTCACGCAGGGAAAACGGCGGATTATCCACGATCCCGCGGCTAATCAGGCCAACAAGGTCCGTGAGAGGGTCGATTCCATCGACCAGCGACCGGATAAGCGGACTTGACATCGGAAAGAGGACTTCAAGAAGCGACGGAATCCTCTGCAAGGATTCCCGCAGCGCCACCAGATCCTTTGCAGATGCGGAGGCGAGGCTTATCCGTCCGTTCAGGCGCTCCAGGTCATAGACGCCAGTCAGCTGCCCCACGATCTCGCCACGTAAACCGGCAGACAACAACTCCTCGACCGCAACCTGGCGATCCTTTATGTGCGGAAGGCTTATCAGGGGATAGTTAATCCATTGCTTGAGCTTACGCCCCCCCATAGCCGTTACCGTCCGGTCCATAAGGCCGAGAAGCGAGCCACGGCGCTTCCCCTCGCTCATGGTCGCAGTCAGTTCCAGGTTGCGCCGGGCTGTCTCGTCCAGCACCAGGAATTCCCTGGTCTTGTAGGGGGTTATGGTACTGACATGAGCAGCCTTCCCCTTCTGGGTTTCCTCCAGATAATGGAGTACCGCAGCGGCGGCGAGCACTCCCGCCGGAAACCCTTCACAGCCGAGGGCATCCGGAGACTCGACCCCGAACTGGTTGCGGAAGACCCGCCCAGCATAGTCCGTGTCGTAAACCCAGTCATCAACGAACGTAACTATCCGCTCGCCGGTAACACTGGACAGGTCGGCAAGATAACCGTTCTCACGAAACTCAGCAGGCACAAGAATTTCCCGAGGGTTAACGCACGCAGCCTCGGCACATGCCCCGGAGCTTCCATCCAGTTCGGTCAGGCGAAACTCACCGGTAGAAAGGTCGAGATAGGCCACACCCCATGCCTCTCCTGACGTTGCAAACGAAAGGATGTAGTTGTTTTCCTTGGGGGAGAGACAGTCGGCATCGACAACCAGACCGGGGGTGACAACGCGCACCACTTCACGCCGCACGATCCCCTTGACGCTTTTCGGGTCCTCCACCTGTTCACAGATGGCCACCTTTTCGCCGGCTTCGATGAGCTTGGCGATATAGGGATTGGCCGAATGATAGGGGACACCGCAGAGAGGGACGTCGGCACCTTCGGAATTCTTGTTGCGGGACGTGAGTGTTATATCGAGGATGCGGGAGGCCTTGACGGCATCGTCAAGGAACATCTCATAAAAATCACCGAGGCGGAAAAACAGGATGGAATCTGGATGGTCTGCCTTGATTTCGAGATATTGCCGCATCATTGGGGTGAGTTCGGACATAAAGACCCTTTACAGCACGTTTTACAGGCCGTTCATGCTAGCAAATTACACCCTTGAAGTAAAGACACATTGCCGCTAAACGCCACGAAAAAGGCCGACTCCCTTAAGGGGTCAGCCTTGACACGATGCCGCTAAAAAATAAAATTTAGATGTTCTCTTCGTTGAAGTGGTTACTGGTATTCGCTGTGCCGATGTCTTCTCTCCGGTCCCCTGTACTCCCCACCGGCACCACGAATTGGATCATGACCTATCCGGACATACCCACCAGTCCGGAAAAAGCCCACTATCTTCCCTTGACGGATGAGATTGTCGAGATAGGAGTCCTTAATCATACCCCTTGTATAGTCTTCGTAGATCGCACGAATAAGCATAGCCCCACCCCCTGTAGACGGATACACTTATCGGCATTATTCTACCATACTTTCTAGGAATTTAAACTGCTGAAAATCAATTATTTTCTTCCGCAGAACAAAAAATTTACTTGAAACTACAATACCCCTTCCCTTGATGGGAGGGGGTATTGTGGGTGAACCTAGAGGGGGTCAGGCTGACTGACAAAGGAGGGTTACGCTGTTTCATGGGAAATGAAATAGCTATCGCAGGCCGTTTCCATATTCTCCTTGGTAAGGTGGGGTGCTTTGCCGTAATAGTGCGAATCCACAATTATCTGTTCGATCAGATCCCGGGGGTGGCAGGCATTCCGCTTCCGGCCGTTCTTTGCGTAAAGATCGTTCAGCAGGTAGTCGTACACTTCCTGGTTGAACGCAATACCATTGGCCTTGCAGACCATTTTGAAAATTTGGAGGAACTCCTCGTCGCTCGGCTGGTCAATTTTCACCTTATAGCGGATTCGCCGCAGAAAAGCCTCATCTACAAGGTCTTTAGGATCCAAGTTCGTCGCAAATACCACCACCATGTCAAAGGGAATGGCGAATTTCATGCCGGTGCTGAGCGTCACGTAATCCAGCATACGGTCAAGGGGTACGATCCAGCGGTTCAGAATCCTGGAAGGTTCGACCTGCTGCCTGCCGAAGTCGTCTATGATGAACAATCCGTTATTCGCCTTCATCTGGAGAGAGGCTTCGTAATATTTCGAGATGGGGTTAAACTCCAAATCCAGCATCTTCAGAGTCAGTTCGCCACCCGTAATCACGATGGGACGCTTTATGAGGACCCAACGCTGATCAATATCCTCCTGCGAGACCGAAGGCTCCACCTGCTCATGGTTTACAGGATCAAACACCCTGATAATCTGCCCGCCGACCGTTATGGCATAGGGGACATAAATCGTGTCGGGGAATACCCTGCCGATTGACTCGGCAATGGCGCTCTTACCGTTACCCGACGGACCATAAATGAATATGGCCTGCCCCGAACTGATGGCGGGTCCGAGGCGCTTCAAGGTATTGTCATGTATGACGAGGTGGGAAAGGGCATTCTTCAGGCGCGGTTCATCAATAATCGCGCTTTTCACCGTCTGGGATTCGACGGTGGCACGGTAATCGTCCAAGGAAACCGGCGCAGGACCCGCATATCTGCATAATTCCAGAAGTTCGGTCCCCCGCTTGCCCCCCAATTCGGTTATTTTGAATACGTACGCCATCTTGGTATAACTGGAGGCCCCTTTGACTTCGATAAACTTATCCCTCCGCAGCTCTTCGAGCACACCTTCGACAATCGACACCGGCAGCTTGACCCGTTCGGCAATGTCCGCCATCTTGAACTCCCCCATAAAGAGGAGATGCTTGAGTATAAGATCTGTCACCAGCGACGGATCTAATCGCGCCTCTTCCACGGTTTTTGGGGCACGCGGCGTCCTCACGAAAGCGCGTTTAATCTCCTCTTCCTTAACAAAACCGAGCGCCATGAGGTTCTGCCCTAGACGGCCTCCCATGCGATGCTGTCTTTCCAGCGCCTTGTCAAGTTGATCTTTGGTGATTAGGCCTTCCTCGATCATTCTGAGTCCCAGCTGATACATGTTTAACTCCTTCATTGATGGTAAGCCAAGTAATCCACGATACCTTAACATTATTAATTATTACTATACCAACTACAACTTGTAAACAAGCACGCCTACATTTACCTCATACAGGATGTTAGAGACGAACCCAAGAAACCGACCTTTTATTCAGCTGTTTTCATTAAACACACACATCAAAGTTAAATATACCAAGCTCATTAATAATTCATGGACCATAAAAAATTTCTTTGCAATCTTGTAATTCTCTTAAATGCCTCTACAATTACCTAAAAGAAAAGTTAGATGGTCAACAATATACACAAAGATTGATACTGGAAGCAAAATCCACACCAATCTGCATGAGGGCAAAATGACTGTAATTAAACGCATTTTCAGCTACGTTCGTTGCATCATACATTCGACTCAAGGTCAAACATTGGTCGAATACGCCCTTATCCTGATGTTAATCGCAATGGTGGTTATTTTTGTGCTCATGGGCCTCGGGCAAACCGTCAATAGTACCTATTCAAAGATCAACAGCGGTGTGGTCGGCGCAGCAGGGCAGTAATTTATTGTAAATTCAACAACGCCACCATTTATTGCCATAAATTCATAAATTATTTCTTAGAGCGCTTGACATTAGAAATGCATTACATTACAAATACACAATAACCCCCATGCAACATATCGTTTTAATTAGGCAGTCGTTTGTAAACATTAGAAAGGAGGCCTAAGCTGAATCGGAACTACCAACAAACCATCCCCCCTACTCTACTAACTTAATCGAAAGGAGAGAACACATGTTGAATTACATCACTGCACTGTATGTAAAAATGACCGAAGCACTGAAGAACGAAAAGGGGCAGACACTTGTTGAATATGCGTTGATCCTCGTACTCATCGCAATCGTGGTCATCGCCATGGTAATGGGTATCGGAAAATCCAGCAATACTGTCTACTCAAAAGTGAATAGTGCATTGCAATAACTCAACTGATATGCCCTGATGAACTTTAGCAATCGCACGTCACCCAATACCTCAAGACAACAACGAGCACTTGTATGACTGGCAATGTCGTAACTTGTGAGTATTCCCATGAGGGCAATTATTTTGAAAAGCATCCGGGTTTTCTCCACATCTCCCATACAGCCACGAGAGACGCCCGGATGCTTTTTTTCGTAATCATGACAAGCACTCATAAATCAATGAGTATCAGCATCAATCAGCAGGTACCCGAATGAATACTAAAGGCCAAACACTTGTTGAAACAGCTCTGATCTTACCAATTCTGCTTTTACTGGTCCTCGGAATTTTCGAATTCGGCAGGGCCATGTACATAAAGAATACCCTGAACAACGCTGCCCGCGCAGGCGCGCGGGCAGCAGTCGTCTTACCGAAGTACGATGCAACGTCTAATCCGACTGGTCTGAGCCCCAAATCGGGCGAGGCGCTTAATGCTGCATGCAGTTTCAGTACTGAAAACAAGTCTGTTTACGAAATTGTTTGTGGAAGCCTGACCAGTGGCATACCCAGAAATGAAGCCACGGTATCCATCTCCGCATTCACATCCTATAGCACCGCCACAACCACCCCCACACATGGCGACCGTATTACTGTTTCCGTCACCTGGGGTAATTTCCAGACTGTCGTTTCAAAAATTATCCCGCTGGGGAAAGGCCTTTCGGGAGAAGCATCCATGCGTTATGAATGACATCCTATTCCCACACTTCGAGGAGGGATCATGTTGCGATACAAGTCGGTAATAGTTGTATCGGTTCTGGCTCTGGTCTTTGCTGGAGCTGCAGCCTGGCTCACGTACAACTACCTGAACAAAGAGAAGAAAAAAATCACTGCGGCACAGCCGGAAAATATTGTCGTAGCCGCAACGGAAATACCGATTGGAAGCCAGATCACGGCAAATCAGGTAAAGATTGCCGCTTGGGCAAAGGATAGCATCCCGCCGGGGAGCATGCAGGATGTGAAAGCAGCTGTCGGCAGGGTGGCGATCCGTCACATCACTCCGGGTGACAGCATCACTGAACAAAAACTCAAGCCGAAAGCGGGCGCGGGTGGCACCGGATTCATGACCTACGTGGTGCCCCAGGGGCATCGGGCCGTGACCGTTGCTGTCAACGAAGTTGCAGGTGTAGGCGGGTTCATAACCCCCAACGACAGGGTCGATGTTGTTCTGACCACCCCTATTCCAGGTTCGCAGTCGGAAAATATCAGTAAAATTGTCCTGCAAAACGTCCCGGTGCTGGCGACCGGCCAGATAACGGAGCAGAAAGAAGGAAAGCCTGCCATTGTACCGACCGTTACCCTTGACCTTCTGCCTGAAGATGCCGAAAAGCTGGTACTGGGCGCAAGCAAGGGAACCCTTCAGCTTCTTCTGAGAAACATCGCCGATATCGCTCCCGTGGAATCAAGAGGTGCTACCATTTCCAAGGTGCTCACCGGCAGCGAACGTCCAACAGTAAGCAAAGTATCGGCGACACCAAAACCTCGTAAGGCGGTAAAGAAGGTATCAAAGGCGCCTTCCGCCCCGTCTCCTTCTTTCAGCAGTGTGGAGATAATAAAAGGAAAAGAGAGGACGTCCAAGCAGTTTGCCGAATAACTAAACTCACGAAGATGAGGTGATGCAATGAAACTATTCAGATCTAGCCCGTGCCTGTTGCCCATATACCTGTTACTTCTGCTAGTGCCGACGGCAACCTGCTGGGGAGGCATTCCTACGGAAGTAACCGTCAACAAAAGCATTCTCCTCAACCTCAAAAATCCAGCCTCGCGTGTTTCCATTGCCAATCCCGCACTCGCGGAGCTTATTCTCATTACCCCCCAGCAGTTGCAGATAAACGGCACCGCTCCCGGAACCACAAATCTCATCGTCTGGGAAAAGGGGAATGACAAACCGTCGTTCTTCGATCTGAAAATATCAGGCGACCAAGGGGCCATCGAAACGCAAATGAAAGAACTTGCCCCGAACGATGCGATTACCATGCAGTACGCAAACGACACCATCGTCCTCGCAGGTAACACCGCCAACGAGCAGACACGCAAAAAGGCAGAAGAAATTGCCAAGGCATATTCGACCAAGGTCATCAACCATATCCGCATCGACGAACCGCAGCAGGTGCTTCTCCAGGTAAAAGTTGCCCAGGTAGATAAGACTTCACTCAAGAAGCTGGGCATCAGCTATATGGCCAAAGGGAATACAGCTGAAGGTTTTACCAATCTTATTGGTGCCCCCGTCGGTGGAGCCATTAAAAGTACTACCTCTTCTGGTAATGGATTTCAAACCCAAGAAACGGGAAGTGGTGTAGGCATATCCGGAAATGTTGTCGGTCTTGGCAGTTTCAACCCACTCGATGCCTATCAACTCGGGATATCGTACTTTCCAGCCGGTGTCGGCGCAGTACTCAATGCACTGACCACTAAAGGTCTTGCCAAAGTCCTGGCGGAACCGAATCTACTCGTGAAGAGCGGACAAGACGGAAAATTCCATGCGGGGAGTGAAATACCCTACTCCGTTGTAAAAAGTGTAGGTGGTGTCGCAAGTACTGAAATTGTATTTAAACAAGTCGGTATAACTCTAAATTTCAAACCGGAAGTCATGGAGAATGGGATCATTTCCCTTAGGATTGACCCAGCGGAAGTAAGCAGCATTTCAGGGACCCTCGCGGTCAACGGTTATCCCATTATTGACACCAGAAATGTAAACACTTTAGTTGAGCTAAAAAATGGCGAAAGCCTTGTTCTTGCAGGTCTACTTCAGGAAGAAGCGATAAAAACAATGTCCAAGATTCCACTTTTGGGGGACATCCCCATTCTGGGCGCACTCTTCCGCTCAACCCAGGATGATATCAAAGAGAAAGAATTGGTTTTCTTCATCACACCGAAAATCGTAAAACCCATGGCTCCCGGAGAAAAAACCGAACTGCCGACTGATAGGAAACTTACTCCCGAAGAAGAGAGGGAACTAAAATGGATGCCTCTGGGAGAATGAACAGACTGAAAGACAAAAAAGGAATTGCCCTGGTCTACATCGCGCTGATGCTGGTCGTCATCATGGCATTCGTAGGTCTTGCAATAGACATCGGCTACATGTACGTGGCAAAGGGACAATTGCAGAACGCGGCGGATGCGGCAGCCCTTGCAGCAGCGACTCAGTTGCCTGACTCAACCAATGTTAAAGCGGAGGCAAAAAAATTCGCCGCCAGTAACAAAGCGGCGGGAGAAAGCGTCACAATTACCGACAGTGACATAACATTAGGATACTGGGATGGGGTAAACTTTACGACCCCAGTTCCGGCCCTGAAACCAACCAATGCAGTAAAGGTTGTGGCAAGGAGGGACGTTGCAGGAGCTACTGCTGCCAATCAAGGGAAAGTTCAGGTTTTCTTCGGCAAGATTTTCTCCCTGTTACCCGCCGGAGGTTCTGGATGGAATGAAATGAGTGCCGCAGCAAGCGCAATCGCAACTCATCCTCCCCGGCCGGGTGCAGGGATACTTTTGTGTGACCAGTGGTGTTCTCCGACACCAGTAACACCAGGACCGCTTGATCACCCATTATACTGGGACAGGCAATATGCTACAGGCACAGCAAATAATCAATTGGGCTTGCCTTCCAAGTACATAGTAGCCTTCTCCGAATACAAGGACGAACCATCTACAAGTTTTAACCCGGACAGCCTTATCATGAAATATATTAATAACACTGCTGAAACACCAATAGCTTCTTCTCTATGTGGACAACACGTATATTCAAACAATGCTGCGCCAGGTACTCTGTTTAACTCGCAAGGAGATTTAGTGAAGCGACTTGCTGCTGAAATTACCCCTACAAAGCCTTATTGGGAAATAATAGTCCCGTTAGTCAGGTCAGACGCGGGCGATTGTTTCTCGCCAGATGTCCAAGGCATGGGGCAAAACACGCCGGGTGAACGTTACGTTGTAACGAGATTCATGAAGATAAGAATCAAATCTATTGAAGGTCAACCACACCCTAACATGTCTATTGACATAGTGAAATGTATCGAGTGCTCAGAAATAGATAATGAACAAGGTATATGGACTTCACAATTAGTAAAATAATGATGTCTACTGGAGATCAAAAAACAGATGCCGCCACATGTCAATCTACTCATAATAGACAGTGATAAAGCTTCCAGGGAGACCATTGAATCTACTCTCAAGCCTTACGCTGACACCATAAAAATCATCGGGTCGGTCGCCACCTTCAGCGAAGCCGCGCTCTCCATCCAGAGAGTCGAACCTAATGTCATTATTCTTGAGCTCGCCGATATCCAGCAAGGCGCAGATTACATACGGCTCCTTCTCTCCAGACACCCCCGCACCTCCATAATAGTAAGCTCCGTAGAAAAGAGTTCCGAATGGATTCTCACGGCAATGCGTGCAGGAGCAGTTGAATACCTGCTACGCCCCATCATACAGCAGGAACTGCTCCAGGCGCTCCAGAAAGTCGGTCGATTCGGATTCGCCAAACCTGTTGAAGAAAAACAGCGTGGCAAGATCATCAGCGTCTACTATCCCATAGGAGGTGTTGGGACAACGACCCTCGCGGTGAACCTGGCCGCGTCCCTTGCGACAGAGGGAGCCAAGGTCGCCCTCGTGGACCTCAACCTGTTTTCGGGAGACATATCCACCTTCCTTGACGTCAACCCAACCTATACGTTGAGCAGCGTCACCACCAACATCGCCCGGTTGGACGCCAATTTTCTCATGACCGTCATGACGCGGCACTCATCGGGACCGTTTGTTCTGACCGAACCGGTCGAAGTGGACGAAGCGATATCCATTACCCCCGAGCAGATTCTGCGCATTCTGGAATTTCTCAGGGGGATTTTCACCTATGTCATTGTCGATTGCGGTGGTGCCCTTGCCGACTGCAACCTGGCAATTTTCGAAAGCTCCAATACCATCCTTTTCACAACTGCACTCAGCCTGCCGGCGCTCAAGAACACCAAGCGCTATCTGGTCGCTATGGAGAGAAGGGGATTCCACAAGGACCGCCTGAAACTGATCGTCAACCGCTATCTGCCGAAAGCGGACATTCAGATCAAAGACGCGGAAAAGGTGCTCGGTTACAGCGTGTTTCAAACCATCCCGAATTGCTATGACGATGTCATCAACTCCATAAACAAGGGGATGCCGGTTGTTAAGCTGCTCCCGCGCTCTCCGGTCAGCAAGTCCATCGAGGCGCTGGCTGAGATGGTTAAATAATTCAATCAGGTTCCGTACTTTTGGGGAATGATATGATCTTCAATGATACTTTCAAAAGCAATGACAATGTGATTGTCAAGGACCGGCAGTTCTTCCAGAACCTGAAGACACGCATCCATCGTCGCCTTATCGACAAGCTCGATCTCAGCAAGCTCGAACAGCTCGGCAATGGCGACATGGGTAAGGAGATCAAGTACGTCATCGAAGCGTTGATCGCGGAAGATGGTGTCCCGTTGAACCAGACTGAGAGGGAACATCTCATCGTCGAGATCCAGCACGAGACATTCGGACTGGGTCCTCTTGAACCACTCCTCGCCGACCCGGAAATTTCCGACATCCTGGTCAACAACAGCTCTCAGGTCTACATCGAAAAATTCGGCAAGCTCGTAAAAACCGATGTTTACTTCCGGGACGATGTACACCTCTTGCAGATTATCGAGCGGATCGTCTCGAAAGTCGGCCGCCGGATTGACGAATCGTCCCCCTATGTGGACGCAAGACTCCCGGACGGCTCGCGTGTCAATGCCATCATCCCCCCCCTTGCCCTTGACGGACCGGTTCTGTCCATACGACGTTTCGGTCTCGAACCGCTCCGGATTGGCGACCTGATCAGGAATGGATCCCTTGACGAAAGAATGCACCTGGTTCTGGAAGGTGCAGTCAAGACTCGTCACAACATTCTGATCTCGGGTGGTACCGGTACGGGCAAGACAACCCTTCTGAACGTTCTCTCGGAGTTCATTCCCTATAACGAGCGGGTCGTTACCATTGAGGACTCGGCCGAGCTGCATCTCAAGCAGGAGCATGTGGTCAGGCTCGAAACGAGGCCTCCTAACATCGAGGGAAGAGGTGAAGTGACCCAGCGGGACCTGGTTCGTAATGCCCTGAGGATGAGGCCGGACAGGATCATCCTTGGCGAGGTCCGCGGTGGTGAAGCGCTCGACATGTTGCAGGCCATGAACACCGGCCACGACGGCTCACTTTCCACCGTCCACTCCAACTCAACCAGGGATGCCCTTGCCCGCATCGAAACAATGGTGCTCATGGCAGGCATGGACCTTCCGGAACGCGCAATCAGGGAACAGGTCGCCGCAGCGCTCAACATCGTCGTCCAGCTCGTCAGACTTTCAGATGGTACACGAAAGGTGGTAAAGCTTTCCGAGATTACCGGCATGGAAGGAAACACCATAGTCATGCATGACGTGTTTGTCTTCAACCAGAAGGGTATCGACAAGGAAGGCAAAGTAGTCGGCGAATACCGTGCCACCGGGGTACGGCCTCTCTTCGCGGAACGCTTCAAAATCTACGGTTACGACCTGCCGCCGGATGTATTCGAAACCGGGAGATAGCGGATGCAATTGATAATCCTTTTTACATTCCTCGCGGTATTTTCCATTCTGGCAGCCGTTTTCCTGGGAACCGCGGAATATCGCCAATCCTCCAAGTTCGATCTGAAGCGCAGATTGCGGCGCATGGCCAAGGAGAGAAAAGCCGAGAGCATGTCCGAGGGTCTCCGCTCCGAGATTCTCAAGGAAGTGTCACCGTTCGACAAATTTCTTGCACGCATTCCGTACCTGAATGATCTCGACAAACGACTTGACCATGCCGGCCTTAAAATTTCCACCTCACGGTTCCTGCTTACCGTTATTGCCATCGTTGTCTTTGGCTTTCTTTTCTGCTACCTGATTACCAAGATGTTCTGGTTCAGCCTGCTCTTCGTGCTTCTCCTCTTCGCGGCACCACCCATATACCTTGAACTTTTGAAGCAGAAGCGTATTGAAACTTTTACCGAACTGTTCCCGGAAGCACTGACGATGATTGCACGATCTCTCCGGGCAGGACATTCATTCACAAGCGCTATTCAACTCATCGGTCAGGAAATAGCAGACCCCGTCGGCGAACTGTTTAAAACCGCCTATGATCAGCAGCAACTCGGACTCAGAATTACCGACACCCTCGACAACATGAACGAACGGATGGATTCTCTCGATCTCAGGTTCTTCACCACGGCAATCGGAATCAACATCGAGGTGGGAGGGAATCTCGCCGAAATCCTCGACAACCTCTCCCACACTATCAGGGAACGATTGCGCATCCGGCGGCAGATTCAGGTGTATACCGCCCAGGGCCGTTTGTCGGGATACGTACTCGCCGCCCTGCCGCTGGTCACCTTTGTCATTTTCCAGTTCCTGATTCCCAGTTATGAACGGGTCATGCTGACAGAGGAAATGGGAAGATACGCTCTCATACTTGCAGTATTCATGCAAGTGATTGGCTTCCTGTTCATCAGAAAGATAATTAACATTCGGATTTAGGTGCTCACATGCTCTACGTTATTACGGCGGCAGTATTCTTATCCATTGCGCTTCTCACGTGGGCTCTCCTCTACCCGACCATTACCCGCAGAAGCATGGTTATGGAGAGGCTCGAAAAGTTCGGCGAGAAGGAGCAGACACAACCGCTGATCGAAGACCGCAAGAAGAAATGGCAGGAGTTTTTCGAACAGGCCGGTTCTGCCATTCCCATTTCGGAAAAAGAACAGTCAAAGTATACCCAGTTGCTGGTGGCTGCCGGTTATAGCAAAAGGAGTGTCTACGCATTCATGGGAAGCAAACTTCTGCTTGCCGCCCTGCTGCCGTTCGTGTTCGTTCTCTTTTATGTAGTTCCGACGGGAAAGTACGCGGACCCCCTGTCGCTTTTATTATTGGTATCGATGGCAATCATTGGCTTCCTGCTTCCCAGTTACTGGCTCTATCGGAAAGTAAACAGACGAAAAGAACAGATATTTCATACACTGCCCGACCTCCTCGACCTTATCACCGTCAGCGTCGAAGCCGGTCTGAGTATGGACGCCGCCCTCATCAGGGCGACGGAAACACCGCAGTTTGTCAACGACCCGCTGGCCATAGAGATACGAAACGCTTCACGGGAAACACGTGCGGGAAAACCCAGAATCGAGGCGTTGAAAGACATGGCGGAAAGGACCATGGTGGATGACGTGAAGGCCTTCGTCACCATGCTGGCCCAGACGGAACGATTCGGAACGAGCCTTTCTCAGGCCTTGCGGGTACACGCCGATTCGCTGCGCACCAAAAGGCGGCAGATTGCAGAGGAGGCTGCGGCCAAAACCGCCATTAAACTCCTGTTCCCCCTAGCCTTCTTCGTCTTCCCGGCATTGCTGGTCGTCATTCTCGGGCCGGCATTTATTCAGATAAGCAAGGTTTTGACCAAGCAGTAATATGTTCTTTTTTGAACCATTAACAGAAAGGAGGGCAACATCATGATTGATTTTCATGCAATAGTGTTGATGATTATCGCAGTAGAGCTGGCCCTGATTTATGTCAAGCTTGGGAAGAAGTAGAGTCTCCCCGGCCATGCAATGATACTTATGCATGGCCGGGGGAATTTTCAGATCAAAACAATCTGGCAGGCAAATGAAAGCTCTCAATCTTACAACCGGAAATGCATTGGCAGACGATGTGTCAATAGCCGACACCCTTTTCACACGAATGAAAGGACTGCTTGGCAGAAGCGACCTTCCCTCCGGCAAGGGTTTGTGGATAAAGCCGTGCAAGGGAGTTCATACCTTCTGCATGCAGTTCCCGATAGACGTCGTCTTTCTCGACAAGGCTAATCGTGTCATTTCCCTTGCAGTGGAGCTTCAACCAAATTGCATGACGAAAGTACTGCCGGGCGCAACCAGCGTAATCGAACTACCCGCTGGGACTCTTAAAACAACAAATACGACCATTGGAGACGAGGTTGTAATTGCTTGAACGCTTCAGCCGCGATATCGTTTTAATCCCATTGGGACTTTTCCTCCTGACTGTTGCAACTCGCATTCCCTTCACCAGCAAATTCCTCTATCACATTGATTCCGTGAATTACGCTCTGGCACTTGAGCGTTACGACATAACCGTCCATCAACCTCACCCTCCTGGCTATTTCCTCTATGTGATGCTCGGCAGACTTTTTCATCTGTTCATAAATGACGCAAATGCAGCTCTGGTCGCCATGAGTATCGTCTTCAGCGGACTGACCGTTGTCGTAATCTACCTGCTCGCAGAAGATATGTATGGCAGGAAAACAGGGATCATCGCCGCATGCTTCGCCATTACCAGCCCCAATCTCTGGTTTCACGGCGAAGTAGCCCTTTCGTACGGAATTGAAGCCTTCTTCAGCGCTCTCGTGGCATGGCTCTGCTGGAAGCTATATACAGAACGATACCAGTATATCTGGATGTCAGTTCTTGCATTGGGAATTGCAGGTGGCATACGACAAAATACCGTCGTTTTTCTCCTACCTCTCTGGTTGTTCGCCGTGAAAAAAGCACCACTACGGAAAATTATCGCGTCGATAGCGCTTTTAGGGGTCGTTTGCCTCAGTTGGTTTGCACCCATGGTCAAGATGACGGGCGGATGGGACGCCTACACCGGGGCCTTCCAAGAGTTGATGGAATTTACCACCAGACATAATTCGGTTTTCGATCGCGGGTGGGTTGCCTTCAAGCTCTATTCACAAACGCTTTACGATTTTACGATCTACAGTGCCGGCGCAGGCATTCTGGCGATAGGGTTTGCCGCTTACGTTCGTTTACGCAAAAAAGCACCGCAAGTTATCAGACGCAAGGATTGTTTGTTTTTTGCAGCATGGTCACTCCCATCATTTATTTTCTATCTTCTCATTTTCATTCATCCAGCCAACCCAGGGTATGCACTCATTTTTACCCCCCCCCTGCTGGTCATTTCTGCCTGTGCCGCGATTTACATGAGTAAGGAATTCAACAGACTCGTCGGACACGATATCACCGCAGCACTAATCTCAGTCCTAATGCTGGTCAACACCGGTGTATTCATGTTTTCGCCCTATATGATATCTTGGGAAACAATCAGATATCATGACAGGGCCATAGAAATTATTGTGAAAGACATGCAGTCCTTCAACCCAAATACGACAATTTTCATCGGGAACAATTATGTTTTTTATGGATTCAGACAGATAATGTACTACCTCCCCCAATACAGAACCTATCAAGCCAATGCATCCAAATCACCTTCAGGGGAAAGACGCATTATCTTCTGTGGTTTCGACAGAAACACCTATTTGTCAAAAAACATGCAACTACCAACAAATATACACAACATAGCCACAGTTCTGGTTGGAGATGACCGTGAACAGGTCAGCGGGTATAAAAACATCGTCATTAGACAAGTACTTCCGCATATTGCTGTAGCTTTTGGACCTGTTGGCGTAATGCGAAAGATTTTTCCTAACATGACTATTACCCAGGATGGATGAGTTAACTGACATATGCACGCGACAACATCTTTTAAAATCGAACATCCCAACATTGATTATTTCAACAATTATTACGTTGTAGAATTTATCGTCATCAGTTTGTGTCTTTGTCTGACTGCCAGTTACTGTATTTTGCCATTAATCATTCACCAGTCACTCCCTTACAGCCACGATATGCTATTTCATGTTTTCCAGGCCGATCAGTTCACTCGGGGAATCGCAGGAGGAAGTCTCTATCCGCGATGGATGGCCGATGCAAATGAAGGCCTCGGTAGCCCTACTTTTATCTTTTATGCACCTTTTAGTTACTACATAGTTGCTATGATTCATTCAGTTGTGCCATCTTTCAGAGAATCAATGACCATCGCAATATGGTTCAGCTTTTTCCTTTCCGGTTTGGCAATGTATACGGCAATGCGCAAGACATGTGGTAAACATGCCAGCCTCTTGAGTGCGATTATTTATCAGATACTACCATTCCATCTTCTAGACCTGTATGCCCGTGGGACATTTGCTGAGCTTTATGCTTATGCCTGGGGTCCCCTCGTCTTTCTTTCGTTGCAGCAGATTCGTGTTACAAAATACCCTTTCTGGCCTGTAATTGTATTAGGCACTTCCTTCGCTGGGTTAATACTTACCCACCTTGTCACTGGTTTCATGCTGGCATGCGCCACAGGTATATATATTCTCTTCTTTTCAATAAGAGATAAAGACTGGAGATTTACCATTTTTAGCACCTTCGGGCTCATTGTTGGATTTGGAATTACGTCATTCTACCTGATTCCCGTTATTTTCGAACGCGCCTACGTGCATATCGATTTCATAACAACATGTGTAATTTGCGACTATACTAATAATTTTCTTTTTGATTGGAAGAATATTAGCGGTTTTTTTTACCAGCAGCTTCACATGACTGTTGCCATTGAACTTGTTCTCATTTCCTTGATTGCATCACAATCACTCAAGACATTCAAAACGAATGACCAACAAGCAAGGCAAGAGCTACTCTTTTCTGTTCTGTTCATTCTATCATTTTTTCTTACCACTCCACTTTCTACACCTATTTGGCAATTCATGCCCGGTTTTCCGTCTTTACAGTTTCCATGGAGATGGATTCTGCTAATGGAGCTATTTCTCTGTGTAACTATCGCCATTTACTTTAACCGAATGCAATTTTCAAAATGCAGGATGTACCTCATTACATTCATCCCCCTCGCTATCGTATCGGCAACAATAATATATAAAGCAAGCCTGTTTCATAAGGAACTAATTCCCTCTCTGGAAAATCCCATTCTAGAAAGTCAGTATGCAATTGCATGGGAATATATCCCTATTTGGGCTTCCGCTCCAAGGCAAACTATCATGAATTGTGGAAAAGAAAAGATGGAGGTAATCTCTGGCAATGCAGCGGTTTCCATCACGAAATGGCTTCCCGAATTGCGAAAGGGATACATTGATGCCTCAAGCTCTTCAAAAATTAAAGTATCAACATTTTTTTATCCGGGATGGAAATTGTTTGTCGATGGGAAAGAGACTCCCTTGAGTATCCAAGACCAGTCAGGATTGATGGTGTTCGACGTCCCCCAAGGGAGACATGACGTTGCAATAACTTTCACCGACACAGATCTGAGACGGACCGCAAAAAGCATATCCGTGATAGCTTTAATCATGGTAATGTGTCTTGTATTTTTAGCCATTTTACCTAGCACTATTGTCAGATATCCATCCAAACAAAGGTGTCATTAACGATGGAAATTTCACCACAAACAAAGAATTACTATCTCCCCTCCATCGCTGACCTTATTTTTTTAACGATTCTTTTGTATCTGTCCTTCTACGATACATCGGGAATGCTTGGTGACGGCGACACGGGATATCACATACGTGCTGGTGAGTACATCATCAAGACTTTTTCGATACCCAAACTGGATATGTTCTCTTTTCACACCCCTCCCCTCCACTGGACTGCCCACGAATGGCTGTCTGAAGTGATTATGGCATACATTCACCGTGCTTTTGGTCTCACTGGCGTCGTTGTTTTCTTTTCATTTCTTCTGTCCTTGGCCCATTATCTTCTATTCAGAATACTTCGCAGCTACACATCGAACATCCTTTGGGCAATACTCGTCATCATTCTTGTCATAGGTTCATCTCTAATCCACTGGCTGGCTAGGCCCCACATATTCTCCCTACTACTGATGATCATATGGTACTACCTGCTGGAATCCTGGCATTATGGACGAAGGGACCGCCTCTATCTTCTTCCGCTCATCATGCTGCTCTGGGTCAACCTGCACGGTGGGTTTCTGGGTGGGTTCATGCTGCTCGGCGCATACCTTGCCGGAAACATTTTCAACATGCTGACAGCTACCCCCTCAGAGCGCGGTCACTATCAACAAAAATGCAGACAGCTCGGTCTGACAATCGGCGTCTGTCTTTTTGCCTGTCTCGTCAACCCTCTCGGATACCATATCCTTCTCTTCCCGTTCAAACTTGTGTCCGACAAATACATCATGGATCATGTCTCGGAATTTCTTTCTCCTAACTTTCACGAACGGATGCCCTTCAAGTACCTGCTGTTTTTGCTGATAACTCTGTTCGCCATTACCAAGAAACGCCTTGATGCTGTGGAACTTGTGCTGGTCCTGTTATTTACTAATATGGCTCTCTATTCGGCACGATATATTCCGCTCTTTGCTCTTATTGTGGCACCTATTATCACCCGCCATGCAAACTATGCGTTAGATTTTCCCGATAACAACGTTACCCGTTTTTTCAGAAAACGAGCCGAAAACATCTCAAAAATAGATGCATCTGTACAGGGATACTTGTGGCCTATCATGACCGTTCTTATTGTTGCTATTGCAGTAATTTCAGGTAAAATTCAGCATACTTTTGATGATAAAATCAAGGCAGTTGCTGCAGTAGAGTTTTTAGAAAAAGAAAGAATCTCGGGCAATATGTTTAACAATGATGAAATCGGAGATTATATAATCTACCGGACCTACCCTCTCTATAAGGTTTTTATCGATGGTAGACTTGATATGTATGGCACTGGTATAATGAAAGAGTATTCCAAGGTAACAAAATTTGAACATAACTGGGAAGACACATTTAAAAAATACAACATCAAATGGGTTATATTTGATACAGACTCTGTTTTTTCACGCTTCCTTTTGCATAATAACAATTGGACACTTATCTATTCAGATAAAGTCGCAAGCATTTTTGTAAAGAATCTGCCTGAATATAGTAATCTGATAGAAAAATATTCTTCTGTAAAACCATACATTCCCGAGGATACAAACGATGCGCGATAATGAAATTCACAAGATGCATCGGCTTGAAGAAAACCACTGGTGGTTTCAGGGCAAAAAGCTCCTTGTCACCAGCTTTCTCGATCAGGCGGGAGTTCAGGCGGGCAACTACCTCGACATCGGTTGTGGTACTGGCATGTTTCTCAAAGAATTTGCGCGGTTTGGAACGGGATTCGGAATCGATGTATCCGAACAGGCTCTCCACTACTGTCGCGACAAGGGCAAGGCAAATCTGATCAAGGCCAGTGGGGATAAACTACCGTTCAGGGGTGGAGCGTTTTCATTCGTGTCGCTTCTGGACGTGGTCGAGCATTCGCAGGATGATCTCGGCGTACTGCGGGAAGCGTTCCGCGTCTGCAAGCCAGGTGGCACCGTGATAGTAACGGTTCCTGCCTTCAGTTTCCTCTGGGGTTCCCATGATATGGCACACCATCACGTTCGGAGGTACAAACGTGCAGATCTTGCACGTCTCGGTGAGAATGCTGGTTTTGTTCTGGAGAGAATTTCGTACACAAATTTTTTCATCTTCCTGCCGCTGCTCCTGCGGAGACTATCTTCCCGCGGCAAACCTGCTTCGACAGAATCAGATCTGCGGGAAACGCCAGGCTGGCTAAATCGGCTGTTATTTTCTCTCTACAAAATCGAATCGATGTATCTCAAAAAAGCCCACCTACCCTGGGGAGTTTCTCTTCTCATGGTACTGAAGAAACCGGCCGCACTTTGTTAGTGGTGCGTTCAAACGATGCAGGCAACGACATGAAACGTCAGAAGCCTAAACAAGATATTAGAGAATCACTCGACCTGGGATATGCAATCTTTTCATCTCTGCTGTTCCACGTCGTGCTTTTTTTTGTCCTGGCATCCACATCCATCTTCTACCCAGCAGTGGGATCGGCCATGAGATTCGATTATATCTGGCTCGACCCATCTCTGACACCATCCGCTACTCCATCGCCATTGGTAACGAAAAAGAACGTTGCTCCGCCCTCCGTAGCAGTGGGTAGTGAATCACTGAATGATGCGGTTGAAGCTGCTCTCCAGCCAAATAGCGAGATTATCCCCCCACAAAAGCAAACAATGCCTGTCACACCGACGGAGCAGCCTGAAACTGCTACTCCCGATGACAACATCGAGCCTGACCTGGAACTGGTACGCGTCAATGAAGCGATTAAGCAGCCAGTTCCAGCCACGGTAAAACCACTACCTGCACAGAAACAGGCACCTGATCTCAAGGCCGACCGCGAGCGGAGGGTTGCCGAAGAAGCTCGGTTAAAGGCCGCCCAGGCTGAGGCAGAGCGGTTGCGACTGTCGGTCGAGCGTGCAAGACAAGAACAACTCGCAAGGGAGCGGGCTGACCGACAGCGCAAGGAAGCCGAACAATTAGCTGCTCTCAAGGCCGAGCAGGAACTGAGGGATGCCGAGGAAACGCGGATAAGGGCAGCCCATGCAGAAGCGGAGAAGTTACGCGAGCTTACCGAACAAGCAAAGCAGGAACAACTGGCCTGGGAACGGGCTGAACTGCAACGTAAAGCGGATGAACAGGCGGCTGCACTCAAGATCGCACAGGAACGGATAGCAGCAGAAGAGGCGCAGCTACAAGCGGCACAGGAAAATGCGGAACGGTTGCGGCAGGCTGCTGAGCATGCCAGACAGGAACGAATGGCCAGGGAGAAAGCGGAGCAGAAGCGCAAGGAACAGGCTGTACGATTGAAAGCAGCACAGGAACAGAAGGCAACCGAGGCACAGCTGAAGGCAAAGCAGGAAGAAGCAAAACGACTGCGTCAGGCGGCTGAGCAGGCCCGACAGGATCGTCTGGCAAGACAACGGTCAGAAGAGTTGCGCAATAAGGCGGAACTGGCAGCAAAGCAAAAAGCTGACAAGGAGCGGCAAGCAGCCGAGGAAGCTCGCCAGAAGAGTGCTCAGGAAGAGGCAGAGCGGTTACGAAGGGTCACGGAACGTGCCAGACAGGAGCGCTTGGCGCGTGAACAGTCCGAACGGCAACGCAAGACTGCCGAACTGGCTGCCTTGGCAAAAGCCGAACAGGAACGAAGGACTGCCGATGAGGCGAGGCGGAGCGCCGAAAAGGAACGACTGGCGCAGGAAAAGCCCCACCTGGAAAAAGTGGCAGCCATGCGTAAAGGTGCAGTTACTGCACCACAACAGGCATCGGGAAGCCCGGTGGAGAGAAGTCAGGATGCTCCCGTTACCCCTACCGCAACAGCGTCAGTTGAGAAGAAACCGACTTCACCGAAGCCTGAAAAAAAGGGAATTATTATTCCTGCAGTCCACGGCGACCTGAAACTGGTCGTAAGCGGCAAATCTCCCCTGAAGATTGCCACCACTTTTCGTGCGTACCAGAAATCACGGCGAAACCGGCCGCAGACGCTGAACGAGGCACGTCAAGAAAAGAACATAACTCCCTTAATCGTCACACAAGCTGATGACACTAAGGAAGCCATAATTGAAAAGGCACAGGAAGGTATTTACACCTTCATCGCAGAACCTGCTGAGGGAACAACCCCGAGGTCGGGCTTCACCCTCAAGATATTTGAGTCGACCAACAAGGCCAGGACCCGCTCCATCGGTGACAAGACCGTGTCGGGAAAAACCGTCGTCACCAAGGTGTTGATGCCGGATGGCATTCTCTGGGATGATGAATCGGCTTTTACCGGCAGTATCGAAGACTCCAACAGCATCACCAAGTTCAATGCAGAAACTGGCCTGATCTGGAAGGAATTCAGCAATTAGGTGGGAAAATACGCGCTCGGGGAGATCGCCATGCACATTGAATTGTCTATCGTAATTGCCGCATTCAACGAAGAAGTGCGCCTCCCCATGACGCTGCGTAAAATCCATGGATACGTGACATCCAGAAAACTCACATCCGAAATTATCGTAGTCGACGACGGGAGTAGCGATGGCACGGCCGGACTCACCGAGGCCTTATCCGGGGATATTCCAGAGCTGAGATTGATTAGCTACCCACAGAACCGGGGCAAAGGCCACGCTCTGCGGACCGGAGTTCTCGCATCGCGAGGGGGACTTGTTCTTCTTACGGATGCCGACCTTTCCACCCCCATAGAAGAACTGGAAAGGCTCAGGCCTTTTATTGACAACGGATCCTGCCACGTAGCGATCGGCTCGCGGGCTCTCGCCATGAGCAGAATCACGAAACGGCAGCCGTGGTGGCGCCAGGGAATGGGAAAGATATTCAACCGCTTTGTGAAAGCCCTGGTGATCAACGATTACAGCGATACCCAGTGCGGTTTCAAACTATTTACGGGAGAGACAGCCCGTAGTCTGTTCTCCAAAGCCCACATCGACCGGTTTGCCTATGACGTGGAAATTCTCGCTCTTGCTAAAAAGAACGGCTATCGTGTTGCCGAGGTACCGATAGAATGGATTAACGCACCCGGCTCAAAGGTGCACCCGGTCGAGGATTCGTTGCAGATGCTCAAGGATTTATGCAGAATCCGCCTGACCATCGGTGCACAGAATAAAACTACAGACCACGGCAACCTGCGGAATAAGACCGTCATACTCAAAACCGGCCTTTCCGATGTCCTAGATATAAAAAAGGGATCAGTCGATTTTGACTGATCCCCGAATATTTGGAGGCGGCGAGCGGATTTGAACCGCTGAATGGAGCTTTTGCAGAGCTCTGCCTTACCACTTGGCTACGCCGCCGATTTGTGCTCCATTTGCCCCGGCATCCGGGGCAAATGGAAGTAGTTTTATACACTTTTACCGCGATGATGTCAACGCCTAAGATGGTCTTCCTACCCTTCCACGTAATCAAGATCCTTACTGAAGGTTTCTTCCAGGTGGTAAAGTGCCCAGAGTGCAACCAGCATACAGGCAAAGCCTACCAGCAGGGAGCCGTTCACAATGCCGAACTGCTGACGCGCAAACTGGAAAAGCAGCGTTATGGGGACCACCATGCCGCGGACGAAATTTGGGACCGTGGTGGCAACAGTCGCCCTGAGGTTAGTGCCGAACTGTTCAGCGGCAATAGTCACGAATATGGCCCAGTACCCGCTCGCAAAACCGAGAAGGGTGCAGACGCCATAAAATATGCGAGGAGACTGACCATTCTGGAGGAAATAGGCGGCAATGCCAAGAACCGTCAGGCCGAGAAAAAGCATGACCACTTTTCGCCTGCTCCGCATCAACTGGCTCAGGAGACCACTGGCAAAATCACCGAACACGAGACCCAGATAGCAGAACATGATCGCGTTGCCCGCTGAAACCGGACCTGTCACCATCAGAACCTTGGAGAATTCGGGGGAAAAGGTGATGAGGATGCCAACCACGAACCAGGTCGGCACGCCGATCATGATCGACTTCAGATACCTAGAGAAGCGCAGGCGATCGGTGAACAGGGCGAAGAAATTCCCCTTGCTGATCTGCCGGCTTTCGATTTCTCGGAACATGACAGACTCGCTGACACTGATCCTGAGGACAAGAAGCACGAGGCCAAGCATACCCCCAATGAAGTAGGCAGTACGCCAGTCAAAGTGGCCAGCGATGAAATTTGCCATGATAGCGCCTGAAACTCCCACTGTAGCAACCACCATAGTGCCGTAACCGCGTATCTGCCTCGGAAGAATCTCGGTAACCAGCGTGATGCCAGCTCCCAACTCGCCGGCCAGCCCTACCCCGGCAATGAAGCGAAGGGCAGCATAGGCCTCGATGGAGGTAACCATACCGTTTGCGATGTTAGCAAGTGAATAGAGAAAGATGGAGCCGAAAAGGATTTTCAGCCTCCCCTTTTTATCCCCCAGGATACCCCAGAGAATTCCCCCCAAGAGCATGCCGATCATCTGCATATTGAGAAGGAACACCCCCTGGTCGATGAGCGATTGTCCTTGCAGCCCAAGTGCCTTCAGACTCGGTATTCGTACGATACTGAACAGCACTAGGTCATAAATGTCGACAAAATAGCCGAGCGCTGCGACTATCACAGGGATACTGACAACGTGTCCCATGGTCGCGGAAAGTGTAACGTTTCCGCGATGCTGGAAATCATCCATGGCGAATCCTCAAGAGAACTCATGCAGGAGGGAGTAAGAAAATTTACTTGGTAATAACACGCATGTATTTGACCAGATAGTCGACGCCCGACCATATGGTAATGATGGTGGCTATCCAGAGGTAGAACATTCCGACGTTGTGCATATTGACATACAACCAGGGATGGTTGATAGAGAAGAACCAGTGATAGTCGTAGTGCAAAAGGAGGGCGATAATGGCGACGAGCTGAAAAATGGTCTTGAACTTTCCAAGGTCGCTGGCGGAAATGACGATCCCCTCCGTGGACGCGATACCTCGCAGGCCGGTTATGATGATCTCGCGCCCGAGAATCACGAGCACCATCCAGGCAGGGACACGGCTGAAGGGAAGAATCATGATGAGTGCCGCCATGACGATCAGCTTGTCGGCAATCGGGTCGAGGAATTTTCCGAAGACGGTGACAATCCCCATCCGACGGGCAAGGTATCCGTCGAGCCAGTCGGTAATTGACGCCACAGCAAAGAGCGCAGCCGCCCAGAAACCAGCCTCCCGGGAAGGGGAGAGAAGGAGGACAGCCAGCACCGGAATTGCCGCGATACGGAGCAAGGTGAGGATGTTGGGGATGTTCCAGATGGGGCTACTGTTGTCCAGGGGCATGAAACATCCTTATTCAGCGGCCATTATAGGATTGTTTGTAACTGAGAACCTTACTGACATAGTTTTGTGTCTCCGCATAGGGAGGTACACCACCATGCTGGGCTACCTTCGTCAATCCTGCATTGTACGCGGCGAGGGCAAGTCGTTCGTCCCCCTTGAATGTGGTAAGGAGGAATTTCAGATAACGAACACCACCACGGATATTTTCCCGGGGGTCAAAGCTGTTACTGACTTTCAGATCTTGGGCGGTCTTTGGCATGAGCTGCATCAATCCGCTCGCACCTTTGCGGGACACAGCGTTTGGGTCGTACCCCGATTCGGCATGGATAACCGCCTTTACGAGCGATTTTTCCACCCCGAATTCAAGGGCGCAGGCATTAATGATCGTATCGAATTCTTCGGGGTTGCGAACACAGTTGGTCAGCTTGAAGTTAGTACGCAGTTTTCGATCTTTCTTTATATCCCGCATGAATATCTTGAAACGACTGTCGGTAGGCGCATCGGTAAAATGAACAACGCCGTTATCGTCTTCGTATCTGTAGATGTCGGCTGCGGATAGCGCAACACTTCCGGCAAGCAGCGCACATTGTGACACCATGATAAGCAGCAGACTGAACCTGTTCACTCCGTATGTCCCCTTGTCATTCCCTGTTAAATCAACACATTTCACCTAATCCATTCAATTTATAGACCAAGTGGCACCAGTTGGCAAGGCCAAACTTCCCCTTACCCGTGATAACACCTTAAAATGCCTTGACAAATTACTTGAGGGGGTAAATAATTCTCGCTCTTGACAACAACAAATAAGCATCTGACGAGGGGGACTCCATGAAGTTGGAAAGCGATTTTCTGGTCATAGGCAGTGGTATCGCCGGACTTTCTTTTGCATTGAGGGCCGCTGCCCATGGCAAGGTGTCGCTGGTGACCAAACGCGAAATTACAGAATCGGCAACAAACTATGCCCAAGGTGGAATTGCTTCCGTCTTTTCACAGGAAGATACATTCGATGCCCACGTTGACGATACCCTGGTGGCAGGTGCCGGTATTTGTCACGAAGATGTGGTCCGTATGGTAGTCGAAGAGGGGCCCCAAACCATCCGCAACCTTATCGACTGGGGAGTGGAATTTACCACCAAAGGTGACGGCTATGACCTTACGCGGGAAGGGGGACACAGCCAACGGCGCATACTCCATGCCGACGACGTCACCGGGCGGGAAATCGAACGGGCGCTCGTAGTAGCAGCTCGCGAGAACCCGAACATAACCATCTATGAACACCACATCGCAATAGACCTCATTACCGAAGCCAAGATCGCCAAGAAACGCGTCAAACCGAACCGCTGCCTGGGATCACATGTCCTGGACATAGGGAGTGGCGCGGTGAAAACCTTTAAAGCCAAGATAACCCTGTTGGCCACCGGTGGTGCAGGGAAAGTCTATCTCTACACATGTAACCCCGATGTCGCGACCGGCGATGGCGTTGCCATGGCCTACCGGGCAGGTGCAACCATCGCCAATATGGAGTTCATGCAGTTCCACCCCACGACCCTCTTCCATCCCCACGCAAAATCGTTCTTGATCTCCGAGGCGGTCCGGGGCGAAGGAGCAATCCTGCGTCGTCGGGACGGCACGGCATTCATGGACAGATATCACCACCTAAAGGATTTGGCCCCCCGCGACATCGTGGCTCGTGCCATTGACAACGAAATGAAGACCCACGGCGATGACTGCGTCTACCTGGATATCACCCACAAGGACCCGGAGTTCGTCCGTACCCGTTTTCCCAACATCTACCAGACCTGCCTTGAATACGGCCTCGATATGACAAAAGAAGGGCTGCCGGTCGTGCCGGCGGCTCACTACCTCTGCGGTGGCGTCGCCGTTGACCTGAATGCCGAAACCGACATCCAGCACCTCTATGCAATCGGAGAAGTGGCCTTTACCGGCCTTCACGGGGCAAACCGGCTGGCCAGCAACTCACTGCTTGAAGCGGCAGTCTATGCCGGTCGCGCCTACAAACATGCCATTGAACAACTCAGCACCAACCATTTCGATTTTCCCGAAATCCCCGTGTGGGACGCAAGTACTGCCACAAACAGCGATGAAATGGTGGTGGTATCTCAGAACTGGGATGAGATTCGCCGTTTCATGTGGAATTACGTCGGCATCGTCCGTTCCACAAAACGCCTCGAGCGGGCATTGAACAGAATCAAGTTGATACAGGAAGAAATCGACGACTACTACTGGGACTTCATTATCACCTCCGACCTCATCGAACTGCGCAATATCGCCACCGTTGCCGAACTGATCGTGCGCTGTGCCCAAAACCGCAAGGAATCCCGGGGGCTGCATTACAACATCGATTATCCGGAGCGGGACGATGTCCACTGCAAGAAAGATACTTTCATAAAGAAGAGTTTCTGAGGCATTCATGACAATCGATGAGATCAGACAGGAAATAGATCGGCTTGACAGTGAGCTCCTCCGCATTTTTAACGAGCGGGCTGCACTGGCCCTCACGATCGGCGAGATAAAAAAGGGATTGCACCTCCCCGTCTACGACCCTGCTAGGGAGAAGCGCATATTCAAACGCATGAAGGAAGAAAATCCGGGGCCTTTGGATGATCAGGCCATCGTCAGATTGTTCGAGCGGGTGATAGACGAATCGCGTCGCTTGGAAAGAATTATGACGAATAAAGAAGGCAACTAGCTGGAAGAAAACCGTGCAACTCCGAGGAGGAACTTACCGTGCTGATTATCATGAAAAAAAGCGCCGACGAATCGGCGCTCGATCAGGTTAAGGAATACCTAATAACCAAAAATTTTGACATTCACCAATCAACCGGTGCCAACCGGATCATTATTGGCGTAATCGGCGACACAGACACGCTCGATATCGGTACCATCGAATCAATGCCCGGCGTTCTCCAGGTGATACGGATTACCAGAGAGGAATGACCGCCCCGCCCGAACCATCTTACCTGAGCAACCTGTAAAGATAAATGAACGTTCCACCAACCGAAAGTGCAGACAGCATCCCGCCAATCTGATTTACCAGCACAGAGAATGCAATGCGGTCGGAGTAGAGTTCAACGGTGTCTGCAATACCATTATTGGTCGCAAAGATGTGCCAGTCATTGTCCCAGCAGAAAACCTGGAGATAGAGTTCTGAACCCTTCCAGAGAAAGATAAAAAAGAAGACAATCCCGAACGCCACAAATCCCTTGGAAATGACGGAGTCCCGTATCTGGGCATAGATCTTCCGGATTAGGTCGATGTTGATGACGGCAAGGAACACCCAGCTGGCATTTTCAATCATCTTGATATTCCGGAGCACACTGTATGTCGGTTCGGGATTGATGAAGATGAATACGGATGACACACAGATTACCCCCAGTGTTCCCAAATAAACGGCCGCTTTGCTCCCCCCTATATCCAGGGTCCGGCTGAAGACGTAATACTCCTGAAAGCCGTGGGTCATGACCATAATGGCGACCGTCCCGATGATGTAGTGAACTGCTTCGAGTCGCGTGTAATCAGCCCAGGGCGCAAGCAAATAGAACTGGCTCAAGAAAATCAGGAAAAAACCCACCGAGATACTCGTCCAAACACGGGCGTTGCCAATGCTGAAGTAGAAGCTCATCCCACCTGCCAACAACCAGAACACAACCTGGATAATCCCTATAAGGTTACCAATATCATCCATATTCACCCTCCAGTTTAATACGACTCATACAAAACACAGACATGACGGCATTACAGACAGAAGTACTTCACGTCCGGTTCAGGCTTTGGCCCGACTTGAAATTTCGCTTTTCATGGTATCCACCATCTCCTTGAGCTTGGAAAGGCTGGTCAACAGCTTGGCACTCTTTTCCACACCAGCAAGGAACGTGATAACACTTTCCTCTTTCTGAAGAGACTCTCGCCCCCCTACCCCCCCCAACTCTTTTTCAACGAGTGTTCGCCCCATTTTACCGAGATAGGCTGAGGCAACTTCCTTCAGGTCTTCTTCTAGTTCCTTCAAACGTGAATCACGCTCCTTGACTTCGCGCTCCTGACCATCCCGTTTCATTTGGTTCATTTCTGCCGCATAGCGCGTTTCGGTCGATCCCCAAAGCTTGTCGATATTCACCATCTCAAGCAAATCGTAATCCATCAACTCGTCGGCACTCTGGGTGGAAAGAACATCGATTTTTGCGCCAGGGAGACCGGCTATCTTCTGGGATTCGGACGCAGACGTATCGATATCCTGGGTACCATCATGAAAAAACCCGAGTGGCGCACCGTCTTTATAAAAGATGAGTGCCGACCGGTCCTCGGTGTAGATGCGAAGACAACCGTTCAGTCGCTTTGCCTTTACTTTTTCCAGCAGCCCTTTTATGTCTATGAGTTTTACTTCCTGGCCGCGGTACAGCATCTCTCCGTGCAGCAGAGCGTGGAGCCCCATAGTAAGGTCTTTCGACAGACGATAAACGTTGAGACTGCCACCTCCAGCCATGATGTTGTTGCAGAGCCCGGCCATCGCCTCGAAGCCGGTCTGCCGCGTGGTCCCACGCTCCAGCAGCGCGCTGATGAGCTTCCCACTTTCAAAAAAAAGTATGGCTGCCGACGAGGGAAAGGTGAAATTAAGATATCCCGTGAAGTTACCACTCTTCAGCTTTTCGAGCATTTCCGGCAACTTGATTTTTGCGGCAGGAATATTCTCGTACAGCGGATTTCCTTTGGGAAGCAGGAACATCCTCGTCTCCTTGGTTTTATGTTGTGTTTATAATTAATAGATTTTTTCTTCAGTGTCAAAAGCAAAATAGGTGACACGTTAAAGATTTTCGCCCGCAAAGCTATCGTAAATATGTTCAAACATATGCTCTATTTTAAAAAATATCGTCAACAGGTTCGGATCGAAGTGGTTCCTGGGATCGATACGATGGTCTCCGTCACGAAAAACGCCTATCGCCTCGGCATGGCACAGGGGTGGCTTGTAACTCCGTCGTGACCGAAGCGCGTCATAGACATCAGCCAGTTTTACAATGCGTCCCGACAAAGGAATGTCTTCTCCTCGCAAGCCGTTTGGATAACCGCTCCCATCCCAGTTCTCATGATGGGAAAGAGCGATCTCCCGTGCAATCCGCAAACGTGGTGAATCTCCCAGTATCTGTTCTCCGTAGACCGGGTGCATCCTGATGACGCCCAACTCCCGTTCGTCCAAAGGTCCTTCCTTGAGAAGGATAGCCGCGGGTACTTTTATTTTGCCCACATCGTGCATCTGTGCCGAATAGGTTATAACTTCAACATAGTCGGCAGGAAGCCCCATATTTGCCGCCAGTGCACCGGCATAGCGGTTAACCCTAAGAATGTGCTTGCCGGTATCCTCTTCAGCTGCCTCGCAGGCCCTGGCCAATGCCTCGATGGTATAGATGAAAGCCTTTTCGGTCTCCCTCATCTGGTCGGATATGGTAAATACGGAACCGATGACTACCGCAAGTCCACGAAGAACATCTGCATCATAATCGGTGGCACGCCCTGGATAATTGAAAGCGATTATGGCACCAGGAGTCTCGCCGCTTATCCGGTAGGTAACGAAGTTCCTGATCGCATAACCAACAACCTCCTTTACCACCGTAGGGAAAAATTCCTGGTATTTTTCAACCGACTCACAACTGTCGCTCCAATTGGAAACAACTACATCGGCATGTGCTCCGGCGATGCCGACAAAATTGGCGTAACCGATTAAAGTATTGACGGCAATCTCTTCCGAACGCTCCACGATTTCCCCATCATGGAGATGAAAAACTCGGCCGCGCAACAAACCATCGACTTCCCCGTTAAAAGCAACGAAAACACTGGTGGGACCTCGCCGCCCCTTCCCTTTCAGAACCATTTGGAGTGCCTTGACAGAAAGCTCCTCACCCGTAAAGCGCTTGCAGCAGATTTCCTGCAAAGCTTCGTCGGTAAGTCTCAGCAACTCCTGTGTCTGTCGCAGGGACATTTCGCAGAGTTCCTGGGACATAGGCTCCTCTCTTCCTGTTCAGCGTATGCGTCGGGTTGCCTATATATACTCTACAAATCGTTATCCTGCAAGGACTTATAGATATCACTCACCTTGACACGGGGCAACAACTAATTATAATTGCCTTATACTGAGGGAGGGACTTGAATATGAGCGCTTACGTGCAACCCTTCAATGTTAGACCAAAAGCACGCTCCGGGGATGTGCTCAAAAACATACCTTTTTTTTCCTGTATGAACAAAAACGAACTTGCTGAGATTGAAAAACTCCTTGTTTCCAAGCGCATTTGCAAAAACCAGGTAGTGCTGTTTGAAGAAGACACCCCTAACTTCATGTATGTCGTTTATTCCGGCAAGGTACGGGCCGTTCATCAGAGCGAAGACGGCAAGGAGCGGATACTGGCCATCCATAAAAGGGGTGATTTTTTTGGCGAAATGGGTCTTCTTGACGGCAAGACCGCTCCAGCATCGGTTATTGCCATGGAAGACACGGTAATAGGTCTTCTCGCAAAACAGGACTTTGAAAAACTCATGTTGAAAAACAACAATGTTCTTTTGAATATTATTACCATGCTTTGTGCAAGATTCAGGGAATCGCTTCTGATGCTCAAGGCCATGAGCTTTGCAAATGCTGAACAACGGCTCAGGGAAGTCCTTAATAGCATGGCAAGACTTTATGGAATCAAAGAACAGAGAGGAGTAATGATCTCCCTGAAACTGACTCACAAACAAATTGCCGATTATGCCTCAGTATCCCGCGAAACAGCAACCCGTCTGCTCGGAAAACTCACCAGCGAGGGAGAAATTGAAATCCTCACCAACAAGAACATCCTCGTCAAAACTAATTTCTTCAACAAATTACAGTGCTTGTAAAATAGAAACGAATTTTTTTATTGACTTTCTCTTCAAAATTGTGTAGCTATTTTCTCCGAAAACAACAACAGAGGATAGACGACAATACTAAACCATCCGCAAGGATGGGACGGAAAGCCCAAGGGTCTCACCGAGACAGCCGGGTCGCCGAAATATCTAATCGATATTCAGCCCCGGCTTTTTTGTATTCAAAAACCATATTTATGATGAAAAGCTCGGGAAACATGTGATAGTTAAATACTTTTAACAAAATATATGCAAAACCTGTGACACAGGTCACAACTACTTCTCGAAGATTCATGTATTAGTGTACGTAACAATTGCATAGAAGAGATACACGACAATACTAAACCATCCGCAAGGATGGGACGGAAAGCCTAAGGGTCTCACTGAGACAGCCGGGTCGCCGAAATATCCTTCATAGATATTTTGCCCCCGGCTTTTCTACGTTCAGGCCGTCGTGTTTCCGGGGCAATTTATGGAGGTAGTAACCGACATGCTTAGAGCCCTTGAAACAAGACACCATCTTGGCGTCAACCCGATTCAAAGACTCTTTCTCCTTCTTTTTCTCTCTCTTTCCCTCCCGCTTTTTTCCCCGAACACGACCCTGGCTGCACAGACGACCCTCGCATGGGCCCCGCCGGTTAACCCCGACGGGACTCCGTTCACCGGTGTTGCCGGATACCACCTGTATTTCGGGACGGCATCCGGCACCTACACTCAGAGTGTCGACACCGGCAACGTAACAAGCTATACCATCGGCAGCTTGGCAGATGGGACAACCTATTATTTCGTTGTTACCGATTATGACACTGCCGGTAACGAAAGCGGCTTCTCCAACGAAGTAAGTAGGGCGTTTCCCGCTCCGTCGACCACCTCCGTCCCTGCTTCCTACCAGATTACGGCAACCGCGGGAAACGGTGGCACGATAACACCCCAGGGAACTGTCAGTGTAAACCAGGCCACCAACCAGATTTCGATCATTAAAACCGTCACTGCATCCCAGGGCACCAGCGTCTCTTTCACCGTGACGGCAAATCAGGGCTACCAGATATCAAATGTTACAGTCGATGGGATCTCGGTCGGCAAAATTACTGTTTATACCTTCAACAACATAAACAGCAACCACTCAATCACGGCTAACTTCACCACGACCACCAGTACCTCCCCACTCAAAGGGGATATTGACAGTGACGGTGTCGTATCTCTCGCCGATGCACTTACCGTCCTCCGATCCGTCACCAATAACACGCAACTGACGGCCGATCAAAAATCACGGGCCGACATCTGGCCACTCGATGCATCAGGCAAGCCGCTGGGTGATGGAATTGTCAATCTGAATGACGCGCTCCTCATTCTGCGAAGAGCTGTTGGATTGGTTACTTGGTAATTACAACGTACCACACCAACCTGCCCCAGTTTTACTGTAGTCATTATCAATAAGCAGCTTGGAGGCAAGATATTTAAAATGTTTCTAACAAAATACATGCAAAACATGTGATAAGGGTCACAGTTATTTCTCGAAAATTCCTGTAATAGTATACTTAACAATTGAATAGAAGTGATACACGATAATACTAAACCATCCGCAAGGGTGGGACGGAAAGCCTAAGGGTCTCACCGAGACAGCCGGGTCGCCGAAATATCCTTCATAGATATTTTGCCCCCGGCTTTTTTGTGTCTTAATTTTGCAAATACAGCCACTAACCGATTGATTAACAATAAAGAAGAGAGGTGAAAAACAGGAAGCACGCACTAGCTTGAAAAGGGCAAACCGTCCGAAAGGACGGGACGCAAAGCCGCTGGCCTAAGTCCTCCGCACAACGGGATATGGCAGCAGGGATGCCAAGCGAAGATTCAGTACCTCATACGAATGGGCTGATTTCGTTTTGGCGAATAACCCAAACATGGAGGTACTAAATCGTGAAAACTCTCTGCCTGACACAAAATAAGTTCGAACATTACTTCTATCGCTCATTAGTCATAATGGTGTTAATGACTATCATGGTGATCCACCTCGCATCAACCTATGCCCGTGCCGCTCAGACGACACTGACATGGAATCCGCCAGTCAATGCCGACGGGACCCCCTTTACGGGTGTCAGTGGCTACAAACTCGCGATGGGAAATGCCTCCGGCACCTATACCCAGACCATCGACGTGGGAAATGTAACCTCGTATACCGTAAATAATCTCTCGGATGGTTCAACCTATTATTTTGCCGCTGTAGATTATGACGCTGCTGGCAATACGAGTGGGTACTCCAACGAGGTTAGCAAGACACTTCCTTTCACCTACTCCCTGACGGCAACTGCCGGCGCTGGGGGTACGATATCACCGGTTGGTAGCATAACGACAAGCACCGCCACCAGCGGAACATCCACTATCACCTCCGTCACGGTCACCCAGGGTGCAACCCAAGCATTCTCCATAACACCTAGCTCCGGTTACAGTATTGCTAACGTGACGATTGATGGGACCTCTGTTGGTGCAGTCACCAGCTATACCTTCTCCAACATCACCGCCAACCACACCATGACTGCTACCTTTGCAAGTCTAACCACGTCCAGTGCCTTTACCGTTACCGCCACTGCCGGCACCGGCGGCAGCATTTCCCCTAGTGGCGTAACAAATGTAAACTCGGGTGGAAGTCAAGCGTACACCATCACCCCTAATATCGGTTACTACACGGTTAGCGTGACAGTTGACGGAACAGTGGTGGCATCAAATCTGGGTGGCTACAATTACACCTTTAGCAATGTAACGGCCAATCATACCATTTCCGCAACATTTGCCGTAGCTACCG
>NZ_BLIZ01000001.1:2300557-2517514 GCF_019972315.1 Geobacter sp. AOG1 | reverse complement strand
GAAACCACCACCTCCACTTACACCCTCACGGCGTCACCCGGAGCAAACGGCACCATCACTCCGGCAGGAACCTCCACGATAAACAGTGGTGCCAGCCAGGTCTACACCATCACTCCCAACGTCGGTTACTACACGGTTAGCGTGACAGTTGACGGAACAGTGGTGGCATCAAATCTGGGTGGCTACAATTACACCTTTAGCAATGTAACGGCCAATCATACCATTTCCGCAACATTTGCCGTAGCTACCTACACGATAGCTGCATCGACTGGGGCCGGTGGTAGCATCTCGCCGACAGGCACAACTACCGTTAATTACGGAACCAGCAATACCTACACGATCACCCCGGCAACCGGTTACAAGATATCCGGCGTCACGGTGGATGGCGTATCAGTCGGCGCAGTCTCCAGTTACACGTTCTCCAACGTCACCGCTAACCATACGATTGCAGCGACCTTTACACCGAACACAATCTCTAGCTTTACTATCACGGCGTCGGCCGGCACAAACGGCAGCATTTCCCCTAGTGGCACAACAACCGTAAATTCCGGTGGAAGTCAGACCTATACTATTGCGCCCCAAAAAGGCCATAAAGTTGTCAGTGTTATAGTTGATGGTGTATCCGTTGGGGCTGCCAGATCCTATGTGTTTTCAAATGTGACGGCGAACCATACAATACAGGCAAATTTCAGATAAGAGTGGATAACCATTTCGGTGTAAATCAGAAATATGGAATTATTCAATCATTTGCAAAAAGGAACTGACCAATTAACATGCAACTGTAAATAATATGATAAAATTCTACAGTATTAGAGAGAATCTATTCGTACTTGGGAAAAAGGCGTAACGAGAGGAGAAATAAAATGAAAAAAAGCATAATGGCACATAAAGCTAGGATCGTGATACTTATTACCCTTATTAGTGCCTGTTTAACATCAGCAGGTTGGGCAGCAAATTACTACGTAGACGCGATAAACGGAAATGACACTAACACCGGCACTCAAACAGCACCATGGAAAACCGTCGCAAAAGTCAATAGTACTACGCGAGCAGGAGATACGGTTTCTTTTAACTCGGGTGGCGTTTGGAATGAATCCTTGACACCCGTTTCGGGGACTTCTTTGAATTCCACAATTTACAAGTCTTATGGCACAGGGAGTAAACCCAAGATCAAAGGTATGGTTTTAAACAATAAATCATATATTTTGGTTCAAGATTTAGAGATATGGAACGATAATGCCAACTACCCAGTCTATATCTACAATGGTTCAAACCATATAACCGTTAAGAATTGTTATGTTTGGGCATCAAGTTCCTGTGGCTGGTGGGCAGCTTTTTATGTAACCAATGCAAACTACAATGATTTTGAGTACAATACCGTCGAACACCAGAACTTCAGTGGTCTGCATGACGCATTTAATCTTGATCAGGGTAGTTCCCATAATATCATCAAATATAACACCCTCGGCGATGCAGCACATTATTCACTATCATTAGTGGGGGCAAGTAATACCAATCCTACATGGGAAAGTAGTTACAATTATATAGGCTACAATACTATTACGAACACAAGGGGGGCTCCGGCAGGTATTTGCACAACTACTAATAATAATATTATTGAGTACAATAAAATGTCTAGTGGCAATAATGGTATGGTGGATCAATACCCTACCGCTTTCAAGCTATTAGGATCTAACAATGTTTTCCGTTACAACATCTTGAAAGACATGCCTGCTGGGACAACGAATGGTCGTGGTATGAGAAGTGAAACTTATCTTTATGCATCTGGATGGCCTGTTAATAAAGCCACTTATAACCATGTGTATAATAACGTAATAACAAATCTTGGAGGGACTGAAGCGGCTAACGGAGCAATTTATATAGGAACTAATACCACGGACTCAACAGCACAAAATGCTTTTAATGTCTTTAAAAATAACATAGTTTTCAACAATACTCTTCCGTATGAAATAACAAAACAAAATTCACCTCTAATCCATGATAATGCTTTTACCAACAATATAATCTTCCGTTCGGGGGCAACAAATGTAGTATATTCCGACGGAAGTGGGAAAAGTGTCGCAAGTCAGCAAGCATATGATTCTCTTTGGAAAGGAAATATTCAAAGTGACCCCATTCTGGATACTTCCTTTATGCCCTTAGCGGGTTCTCCCGCTATCAATGGCGGAGCAAATTTGACCACGATCACCAGTCCCTCCGGAACAGGAACTTCTTTCACTGTGGCAGACTCTGCTTATTTCACAGACGGCATGGGCATAGTCTCTGGCGACACCATTCAAATCGGCAGCCAGACTGCAATCATAACCGCCATCAATTACAGCACAAATGTCCTGAATCTCGACAGGACGGTAACCTGGACACAGGGAACCCCGGTAAATCTCCCCTATAATGGAACTAAGCCAAATATTGGTCTTGTTCAAGCCTCCGCTTCTGCACCTATAGTTCTTCCGGTGCCTAGAAATTTACAGTAGTAATGATATAAAAACTACAAAGGGCGGGATTCAGCAATCCCGCCCTTTCTTTTCTCAATTCACGCGTTAAAACGGAATCTATACAGCAACGTCGAATTTTTCAGCCCATTTTTCAAGCATCAGAAGGGCAAAAAGATGCCTCTGGAAGTTTTCTTTCCCGGCCTGGTGCTTCTCGATCATTTCTTCTACGAATGATATATTAAACAAACTGCCGCATAGACTCCCCTCCAACAACTGCTCCCGTACATACCCACCCAATTCAGCCCTGAACCATTTATCAATCGGGGTAGCAAATCCCTTTTTAGGTCGCTTGATGACATAAGGTGGTAGCCATTTTTCGCACGCTTTTTTATGGACAAACTTCCCCTTTAAGTTCATGGATAATTTATATTTAGATGGCATACTCTCAACAAAGTAAACAAAATCTCTATCTAAAAATGGCACTCTAGCTTCAATACTGTTTATCATGGTAGCCTTGTCACCATATATCAGCAGATCATCAGGCAACCACGACCTGGTATCGATATAGAGCATCCTTCCGAGGTCATCATCTGCTGAATATTGATGGAATAACTTAGTTATAAACAGATCACTATCCTGTGGAAGGGGTTTTTTGAGTAACGACTTTTTTTGCTCAGGGTTGAATAAATAATAAACATTCAAAAATCGATCAAGGGTGTCATGTCTTCCAAAACTTCGAAAAGCTCTCTTTAATTGCTCCTGGCGCGGTAGACATTCGATAAATGGTTGCATCCCCCCAAGATATTTAAACCCTGATTGATAAAGACGTTCTCCCCAATATCTTTGATATCCCGCAAGAGGCTCATCCGCACCTTGGCCAGTTAAAACTACTTTTACATCTTTCTTAATTTCCTTTGTCAGGTAGTAAAGAGGAATAGACGAAGAAGTCGCCGTGGGTTCATCCATGAACCAGGCAACTTCATCCAGCACTTTTATAAAATCAAAATCGTCTATTATTACGTTTTTATGTATAGTCCCCAGGAATTTCGCAAATTCAGAAGCCTCATCAAATTCATTCCCCTCCGTGAAATCCTTAAATCCGACAGTATATGTACGGATTGGATGCCCCAACTCTTTGACAGCAATCGCGCATACAGCAGAAGAATCAACACCCCCGCTGAGCAAAGCCCCTATTTCTACATCACTGATCAATTGCTTTTTTACAGCTTGCTCAAAATGTTCCTGATATTCATCAACCCATTGAGAAAAACTTTTACTGTAATCAATGGTAGTCTGTCGATAAGCGTAATCACCGGTCCGCGAAATACTGCTGGTTTCAAGATCAAATTCAAGATAACCTCCTGCGGCTATCTTATTAATATCCTGAAAAGCCGTACGAGGAGATGGCACATAGCGGAAATCCAAATAATTGTTCAAGGCGGTATAATCAAAGTGCCTCTCGACCTCATCACAGGCCAGAATAGCCTTAATCTCCGAAGAAAATACCAGTTTGCCATTCTTTGAATAGTAATAGAGGGGCTTGACGCCGAAAGGATCTCTGGCCAAGACCAATTTCTTCCCACGTAAATCAAGAATCCCGAAAGCAAAGATGCCGTTAAAGCGACCGAAACCTTCAATCCCCCATTGTTCATAGGAATGCACAATGACTTCCGTATCTGAATGGTCAGATCTGAATATATGACCGAAAGCCTTTAATTCGTTTTTGATATCCTGATGATTATATATCTCCCCGTTGTATGTCAACCAAATCGTCCCATCCTCGTTGCACATGGGCTGAATGCCGCCTTCGAGGTCGATAATAGAGAGCCTTCTATGACCCAAGGCATACTGAGGATGATATCCTGGATGTTCGAATACTCGAAACAGCTTACATTCTGAATCACCTGCAAAAAGAAAACCTTCAGCGTCAGGTCCTCTAGCCGCAATGGTATCCGTCATTTTTTTTATTTTGACAGGATCTATTCCCTCAACGGAATTGATTATTCCTGCTATCCCACACATGGCATGTCCTTTTTGAAATCTTGCACTTTCGTTTCAAATCTCCTCTCTTTTCCTAAGATGAAGTTATATTCCCGCTTTTCTCAAAGAATTCGGGGTTTAACTCCCTCTCACACTCCGTACCGTATCAGGTGAGAGGAGTTACTCCTTCTTCAACACTAGCAGAACGCAGCTGTAGGTGGTCACCGGCATGTTCGGAGTGCTCACTGGCTTGTCCCGGTACGTCAGAAACCGGCTGGCAAAAAAAGGTGAGGCCCACTGATATAGAACCTTTATAGGTCTCAACGGACGGCAAACGTTTATGAAATATTTACCGAAGGGGAAGCCATACTCGCCCTGATATATCCGCTTCTGTTCCCGCAGCCCGGACGGCTGTATAATCCTCTCTTCAATAGATTTCACGTCGTAATGTCTCTGGTAGAAAACTGGCTTTTCCTTGTACCTGACTCCGTAAACACTCTCATTGACATAAAATTCTCTGAAATAGTCTCCATTAATCAAGGTTGTCAGGACATACATACCACCTTTCTTCAGAAGCTTGGCCGATTTCTCCATAGCCACAGAATCCAGTTTCCCTTCGAAATGCTCGATCACGGAGATGTTTGTGATAATGTCGTAGGTCTCCGACGGAAGCTCGCATTCTAGGAAATCCTTTTCTATCACATGGAACCTCTGTTCGTAGCTCGTGTTATTCATTATGCGCCGGGCATGGCGATGCTGTTTTTGCACCCAGGAGAATTTATCCAAGCAACTGATGTCCCACCTCGTCTTTTTCAAGAGATAGGTTGGATAGATGGATTCACCTGAGCCAATATCCAGGTACTTGATCGGAAAATTGAAAAACGGCTGAAGTACCGAGGTGATGAATGGAAATTCGCCATGCCTTTCATACCCCATCCCTCTAAAGAACCTGTTTAGGCCGAGCTTCCTGGTATGCGAAGCAAGCTCCCGTAATAACTCCTGATTAATCCGCTGCTCCATATGCTCCTCCCGTATTTCTCAAGACATTGGTAAGTGCCAGAAGCATTGCCGAATTCGCATAACGTATGTAAGGAATTCCGTCGCCGAAATTTACCGGATACAGCCTGAACTTGAACCACCCAGCCTTTGTCTGGAACCTGTCACACACAAAAAGACATAGTTTAATCATCCTTTCTTGTTCGATTTTCATCTCTGACAGCAGTGATATAGCCTCGGCGAAGTCATAAGCATCGTATTTGTGCAATACGCTCCTCGGTTTTACTGAAAAGGGGACAGGATACCCCTCTTTATTGTACAGGCGCGCGAAATAGTAATGGAGACCGTTTTCCAACGCACGTTGCAGATCTGGATACTCTCCACTCATAATTGTCCCTATTTTGTTGAGGTTCTTGAGCACAAAACAGGTATGGTAGTGATCGACAAAATCCTGCGTTTCGGAGTACGGCCACGAACCGTCCCGGTTCTGCATGAACAATATGAAACGAAGCGTGGACAGGCCCTTTTCCAGATATTCTTGATTGTCGAAGAACTTTCCTGCGTCTATCAGGTTCATGGCTCGGTAGCTGTTCGAGTTGACCACCGCAATATTCGTTTTCTCGTGAGCAAAATAACAACAGGACAATCTGTCATCTTTTCGCCATTCGTGGTAATCGAAGGCTATATGCTTCATGATGCTCTGGATATAATTGATGTAATGTGACTTGTGCGTCTTCTCGTACAACCGCTTAAGGAATTCATAGACATAAGACGTCTGAGTAAGGCACGGGCTCCTGGGAGGAATAGTCTCTCTGCTTGAGGTCCAGTTAAGATTGATTCCCCAACCCGGGCCATGTTCACATTTCGTTGCCATTCCGAGCAACGGAGCAACCAGTTCCTCGGCTTTTGCCAGGTACCCTTCGTCGCCAGAGACATCAAAGATATTAAGGTAAGCAAGACCGGTATGGGCAAGGGATATCTCAAAATAACGTTTTTCACTAAAAAGCATCCGGATATTAGGCCACACCATATCGGCTATGATAAATGGCATAAGAAAAGGCGCCCCCATGAGGGCGTTTTTTGTATAAAGCTTTTTTACCTTTCCTCCTATGCGGGTACCCCAAATGTCATACCAGTCATAAGTCTGATAGTGTACTTGTTCGGCCCACCGCAGATTTCTGTGTATCATTTCTGAAACCATTTTACTCTGCCTATCGATGGGTTGCATGTAGTCACCGCTGAGATTTAGGCTAGAATTAATGCTTCTTAGTATCGTTGTAATAAGAAAACTGAACCGATGATATTATGAATGTGCGACCTCGTAATAGAGACGATCTAACCTCTTGGCTACGCTTCTGATCTCGAATCTTTCTATTGCTTTTTTCCTATTGTTATTGGATATCTCCTGCCAAACTTTCTTGTTATTGAGTAGAAATCGTATTTTTTCCACATAATCATCTAGATTGAGAGATTCGATCAAAAAACCGTTTTCCCCTTCTTCAAAAATGTCCGGGATACCTGCTACAGGTCTTGTTACTATGGCAAGCCCCGTCCCCATACCTTCTAAAAGACAAATGGGGAGCCCTTCTCCAAATGCAGTTGGATACAGCATAATACCGCACAGTTTCAATAACCGGTGTTTTTCAATTCCCTCAAGCCACCCCGTGAACTCTACGTATTTCACAAGCCCGCTACTTCTTACATATTCCTTTAATTCAGAAGCCATCGGGCCATCTCCTGCCATAAACAGCTTTATTTCTGGAAATTGTTTTGACAGAATCTCCACAATCTGGATTGCCACCATGCAACCTTTTTCTCTTACAAATCTAGAGAGAAAAACTATTTTGTTCACATCGCATTCCAGAGTGAGGTCATAATGCTCGTAAACTGTCGTCTCTATGTCAATCTTTTCAGGATGGAATCCCCAACTGATGAGTTTGTCCTTGAACAGTCGGGCAAGGACCAGCGACCTATCGAAATTGAATATTGTTTTGAATACCCTTTTAAAATATCGGTCGATTTTCTGCTCAAATTCCAGATCCCATCCGTGGAAAAAAACCAGCGTTTTTTTCTGCATAATTCTTTTCACCAGAATATGATATATGCCGTCTCGAATCACGGCTTTAGCGTCGAGGGAAGGATTTATGACTACCAGATCATAGTTGCGTACCAAGCCGGCTAGTAAAAATAGATCTTTGAATGTCTTTATCATTCTGTTATTGCTTAGGGTATTTCCGGACTTGCTTCCGGTATAGAAAAAATCAATTTCGATCCGGTCTGATCGGAAATATTTTTTTAATAGACTGTAGTAATCAGCAACCCCTCCTTTTTCAGAGGGATGTGGGCAAAGAATAAGCACATTTATTCGTAACATCTGTATACCTTTCAGAACCCCAATTCTTTTGACATTTCAGACAATATTCTATCTGACGTTATCGTAGAATTGTCAGCATCTTTGTTATAACTGCAGTAATCTTCTGCCAGCGATACGACCTTGGTACCATATCCGAAAGTTCCTATTTCTGCAGCAGAAGTGGGTGCATAATAACTGAGATTTCTTATTTTTTGGGATATTGCAAAATGCAATGCAAGGCTGTCGCTTGTTATTATATAATTGCAGTATTTAACTATCGCGGCAAACTCAAGTAGTGAGTTATTGTTGCCAGTATCAATCAACCGATCTGAAGGAATGCACTCCTTCAATATTGAGTGTCTATGCTCTTCTTCTTTCCCGCCAAGCAGGTATACACAGGTTTCTTTCCCTTCAATTCGCATCGTTAATAGCTTCTCTATTAGGACAATCGTCTCATTCATATCCAACTGTTTCGATTTCCAGCGCGTCCCAGCGCCGCTGTTGATTCCGATGTTGAAGAATCGATTGTCAAACATCAGAGCCGCTCTCTCCTCTTTCAAGAATGAATTATAGAAAATTGGCTCTTTGATATTTATATCGAGCATCGACGCTAATATTTCATTATGCTCCCTTTTGTTAAGCCTTTTCAGAACGTCAGCTTTTTCTTTGCCGTATCTTGATATCAACCCCATGTCGAACCATTCAGCAGCAGTTTCACTATAAACAGCCTCTCCGTTCAGAAGGTAAGCACCTATAACCTCACCATATTTGATTGAATCTAAACGTTGCAAAATTTCTTTTTCGTCGTCAAGAGAGATGACAAGGTCGAATGCCAGTTCGTTCAATTTGTTCGCATTGAAGTTGCTAGTGATTATCTCGTCAATATAAGGGTTGTATCTCAAAAGATCAAAGGAGGTCGAAGAAGTGAGCCAGTATAATTTGCAATCTTTGTATTTATTATGAACACCGGGGAGGCAATAAGAAGTTCTGATAACATCTCCTAACGCACCATATTTCACTATCAATATATTCGTCATTTAAAAACTCCTGTAGTTTTTATAAATTGTCAACAATACAAGAATTATAGACTGTGTAGCAGCTCTAGTAATTTAAGCCCGTTGGCATCTGGGTTAAAGAATTGGTTACATTTTGATAGTCCATTTTTGCCTATTACTTTAATTTCTTCTCGGTTATTGATACAATATTCCATAGCGTTTTGTATCGCGGTCGCGTTATCCGGTTCAATGATGATCGCGTCTTTCATGTTCTCCAGATAGAGACAAACATCGCTGACATTAGTGACGATTACCGGATTACCAGTAGCCAAATATTCCCCGAGCTTGAACGGAAACCCTGCATTGGCATATGTTGAGCCTATGCGGGTAACGCACAAAATGTCGGCCTGTTGCAGAAAGTTGTAAAACTCATTGTCCTCCAGATAACCGACATAACGAATTGCCGGATGATTAGAGATTAGCTTCTGAATATCAGGTAAATTAGCGCCCTTTCCCGTCAAAAGAAGAACGCAATCCGGATGCCGTTCGCTTATCCTATCAAAAGCGCGGATCAGCAATTCTACACCGTCTTTCTTTGCAAATGAACCCGAATAAACAAATTTAAAAGGGTGTTGCGGTGAATGCGATTTCCCTTCGGATAAACATTTAGCCGAAATAGGGATAAAACAAACTGGGATTGTCTTGCCGACGCTTTTGTCATAAATATCCTTCAGGTAATGTGATATTACAACGACGGCATCTGCAAATTTTGCTGTGTACCTTTCAAGGACTTCTGTCGAAACCCATTTAAATTTTGCCAAAAGATGCAGTCTTTCCTGCACAAAAGTGTTATCTTCAACTATGTCCAGTACAATATAATACCCCATCATCTTTGCTACAATTATAAATACAATATTCTCGAAGCTCATACCATTGTAGCAATACAGTATATTCTTTGCTTGTATTTTTTTATAATTACTAATAGCTGCGATACCTTGGATAAAATATATAGGTATTGTGTATATTGTTCTCAGATCTTTGTCTATTTCGTTGCCTATTGTAATGTACTTTATTCCTTTATAATAACCGTTTTGTTTGGGTTTCTTTACTTTTTGCCCACCCTGCCTTAGCAGTATTAAGTTTGTAGATGCTCCCTTTCCAACAAGATACTCCATAAAACTCTGTATCCGTTTAGAATCGGCCATCCCATCCGGGTAAGCAAAATTTCCCATAAAAACAACATTGATCTGCTTTTTGTCCAATATCATTCTCCACGCGTGTTCATTCAATAAATGCAACAGAGCGTTCAGGTAGAGAAAGAACAGCATCCAACACTGTTGTCAATCTCTTGATCCCTGCCTCGTGTGAAAATTGCTCTTGATATATATTGTATGCATTGGTAATAGTCATGCTTCTAATAGTGCAGTTGCCGATGAGCCGTATGACCTTCTCCGCAAATTCCTCTGAATTGTCACTAATATGAATGCTGTGACCGTCTATGAAAGGTAGCCCTTCAGCTCCTATAGAGGTGCTTACTACAGGAGTCAGGCATGCAACGCTCTCTATGATTTTTGTTCTTATACCACTGCCGATCATAATAGGAGCGATATTCACCGACGCAGCTTTCACATATGGGATTACCGAATCAACCTGCCCTGTAAAGATCACATTGGAAAAATGAGAGGATTTGAGCATCAATTCTTTATGTTCAGCTGAATTAGCAGGGGGTAGATCACCGATCACATACAGAAAAATATTACTATTCTCCCGTTGAATGCTCGGCCACAATTTCTCCAGCGTGTATATGACGGCAGAGTAATTCTGATACGATTTGAGTGAACCAACGATGCATATGAATGGGTGTTCTGACTCTATCGGTTTAATGGTAGATAAGTATCCATCATCAAAAAATATCGGTAAATATTGTAGCTTTGAAGGAGTCATGATATTGCTGTAATATTGCATATCCTGGTGACTAATACAGAGGACCAAATCGGCCATTCTGAAAAATAATCGTTCGTGTACAAAGTACAGTGCTACTTGAAGTGCCATTTTTAGCTTGTACGCAATGTTCTTATTGGTCCTCCAGATGTGATAGTCAAGTTTAAACTGGCTATTGTGTGAACAATATATTATCGGGATATGGAACTTTTTCAGGAACGGGATCAAATGACAAATATAGCCGAACTCCAACCAGATCACATTCGGCTTCTCTTTATTGATTATGGTGCACAACTCCCGCTTAATTCTTTTGAAGACATAAAGTATCTCAATTATGTGTTTTGAATACCGTATTACCTGATTCGATTCATATTTTGACTTTATATAGTAATTAGTAATATCGAGATCGCATTCGCAATATTCTTCTGAATATTGTTTCTCATCCACAATATAAGCACATGTAACCGTACATACGCGGCTCAAGCAACTCAACAGGTCCGACAGTTTGACGCCTATTCCCGAGCTTTTCTTGTATGGTATATGTCTGCTTATAAAGAGAAGTTTCATCGTGTCATCTCCTTGTCTGCGTTCATGGAAAGACATGTCAGATCATCTTTTGTATCGGGCCGCCACCTCACGATAGAGCTGCTCAGTCTTCTGAAGCATTAGATCTATCGAAAATATTTTAGTGACGACGTCTCTGCCTTGCATCCCGAGGGTTCTCCGACGATTGCTGTCGTTGGCAAGGATAGATATTGCATTTGCAAGTCCTTCCGCATCTTCAGCAGGAACAAGAATCCCGCTTCCAGGATCGTATATGATTTCTTTATTCCCGTCGACCGCAGTGGCAACCACCGGAACACCGGCTGACATTGCTTCAAGGATACTGAACGGCAGCCCCTCGAAGAGAGAAGAATTCACATATATATCGGATGCAGCTAGTAATTGCGGGATGTCATCCCTCTTCCCGGCAAAAATGACCTTGTCTTTCAAACCAAGATCAACTGCTAATCTGCCAAGATCTGCTCGAAGTGGGCCGTCTCCAACAAGAATCAACTTAACATTGGGGATATTTCTATTAAGTTTTAGCATGGCATTTAACAGATACGTGTAACCCTTTTGCGGATGCAACCTGCCGACACTGGCAACAACCAGGTCGTTGGCCGAGATACCGAACTCTTGCTTGACATTTTCAACATCGATTCTTTCCACTCCTGCAAATCGGGTTTGGTCAACCCCGTTATGGATACATCTCACCCTGTCCGGGCTGGTCGGATAATTCGCTTTGAGTGAATCTGCGCTGGCTTCGGAGACCACAATTGATGTGTCTATAATATCGAAGACCATACGCCATACAATCCAGTCCCAGATGCTTCTTCCGGCAAGCATCCCAAGCTTAGAGCGGGGGAATGTTAGATTCGGCAAGTGGCTTGTCGTGACTACCCCCCGTATACGACACATACTCGCGGCTATTATTGCCGAACGGCAGTAATTCGGGGCAGGCAGGTTGACGTGAAGAAGGTCTCCCCTGTCACTCTTGAAGATGGTAAAATACGATTTGAATAAAGAAACCGGCTTGTCGTATACCGCGGGGTCTAATGCTACCTTGGCCATCTTGAGGTCAGCATAGAAACCGTTATGGTGCCTGCTGTTACGATGGATTAGCGTGGTTTCGAAAATGCCAGAGAACTCCTTGAGAAGCATCTTAAGATATTCTTCGGCTCCACCTATTGCGAGCGATTCATCAACGTAGGTAATTTTTAACGTCTTTGACGACATACAGTTCTCTTTCAGTAAAAACATTAGGTCGACGGCTGGGTGTTTACTCGAGTACCTTTCAAAAGGTTAGACATATCCATACGAGTGATGACGGAGAATCGAGCGCTTATTATCAGGTACAAGGATATGAGCATTATGTTGAGAAAGATGCTAGGTGTAGTGTAATTCGCAATTATGATGCATAGCCCGAGTATTAGCAGCGGCTTGAGATACTCAAGGGAGTTCGGATATATGCCGTATCTTTTCAGGAAATACACATTGAACGGAATTGTCACCCCTCTGGCAATTATTGCGGCGTAGGCAGCTCCCATGATCCCAAATGCAGGAATGAGGACAAAATTTGCAATAACGGTTACAACTGTGTCGACGATATTGATCAGCACCGGTAGTTTAGAATACCCTGCAGCGACTAATGAAGTTCCTAGGATGTAACCGACAAGCCCCATGGACAGTGCTATCATAAGCAGGAAGAGAACAGGCGCGCAATCAAGATATTCCCGCGAAAAAAGCAGACCGACTATCTGCTCCTTAAATAGATACACTACTAGGGTAGCCATCCCCGTTATGAATGTAATAAGACGTAGAGCGTTGTTCAGCAATGTTTGCGCTTCGTCGTACTTCTTATGACTAAATAACTCTGCGATGTTTGGGAAATACACTGACCGGAACGACTCGAACATTTGCCGAGAAGCATCAGGGATCTTTGATGCAGCACCATAATAGGCCACTCCAATCGGATTAAGATATGCACCTATCATCAATGTATCCATGCGCATGAAGATAAAGGTCAGAATGTTATTCAGACCTAAAGGCAAGCCGAACCCGATCATACCTTTCAAGACCTCTTTATCGAAAATACCTTTCATCCTGATGGATACAGCGAACATTTGGTAAAGCAATGCAACCGATAGCGACACTAGCCTTGCGAGTATCAGTGCGAAGATGCCATTGTTTAAAACATTCAATAGCCAAATCATTGCCACCAAATTCAAACAGCTAAGAATGACCTGTGACAACGCCAATTTTTTATAAAAATGTAGACCTTGTAGGAACGCAACGAACAGAGCGTTATAACTCTCGAGACAGAACAATATAACAATGAATACAATATAATTATACAAAACGTCGGTATGAAAAACGCGAAAGATATATCTGCCCGCAACAAGAATGCCCAGTGAAATCAGTATCGATACGAAAAGCTTAAAGCAGATTGCAGAATTTACTGCTTTTGATTTATTCTGATTCTCAGCACAAGCTATTTGTCTTGTTGCCGCTATGTTAAGTCCAAAGTCACTGATCGTCACCAATGAATAGACGATGGTTTGCAGCAGCAGAAAAGTGCCGAATTGATCTTTCGGAATGAGTCGGATGGCTATGAATATGTTAAGAAAGCCCAGAACCAGTGTAAAAAAAGAGCCAAGACTTGTCGAAATAACCCCTTTGATAAATCTTGAGTAAAATTGATGTTCCATGGCCGGTTTCAAATTAAAGTACTGCCTGTGTTGTACGAGTTTCAGGCTTTCCCGTAAGTTTTACATTTTGTGAATTATATTCATCTTTAAATTTTTCAATCGCGCTTGTATTGATTATCGAATCAGTAAGTCCAGTTATTATGGCTATAACAACAATTGAGAACCATTGCATGAATATGGGGTTATAGAGAGTCATAGGGATGATTCCGATGCAGCTGAGCATGAATCCCACGACTAAATATCTTAGATAATCATCTGAAATAAATTTCCATTTTCTGATACATCGAATGATGAAACCGATATAAAACCAAAAAAATAGCAAAAATCCTATGATTCCAGTATCGAGAAGTATCCACATAAAGCCGTTATGAACGTAATATGTGAATTCATCATCACCATAGAATACTTGGGGTCGGTAATCATTGCCCAGACCGATTCCTATTATTGGATGGTTAGCTACTTGTTTAAGAGCGTATTCGTTTTCAATATAGCGCGCTTCTACGGAACTACTTTTGTGCAATTCACCGCCCGTAAAAAGGGAAGTGAATCTCATTGTTATAGACCTTATTGCTTCCTGCATTTGAGTATTATCGGCATACATTATACGTATGGCACAAGTAAGTATTATAAGAATACCTAATAAGACAAGTAATCGCTTTTTAGATTCTTTGTTACTCATAATGAATAGTATAGAATACGTCAGTATTATAGCAACCCAATAAGTACGGTTGTATGTTAGTATGACTCCTGCCCCTAAAATAGATATTAGGTATATATATTTAGATGTCAGCAGTTTTTCGCGGATGTTCAGTGAATAAATACATATAGCTACTATAAATAATACATATAACAGAGTCTGACCTGGTGGCAGTAATCTTAGCGTTTCGAATTCCTCGTCAAATGTCCCCGATTTTTCAACCCTGCCAGGAATCAATATAATTGCGTCGCCGATTATAGCTTGAATGATCATGACCACAGTTACAATGGTTGCCACGATGAACATTCCCTTAACAAGAAAAAGGATTTGACTTTTTTCCCTGATCAGGTTTGCGACAAGATAATAAACGAGATAGTAGCTGACGGCGCGAAATAAACTGAATGCCTGGTTAAAATTCACCCCATAAAGACTAATCGAAATATACGTAGAAAATAACGCAAACATAACAAATAATGTCAAAGGAACATTTAAAGGTGATCTGCTAACAGTAAAAGAACTGTCGGTCATTACTCGGTAGAATAAAACCATGAACAAAAACATCATCAATAAATCCGACAAATGCAAGCTACCTATGCCTATCGGCATCAGTGGTAAATCATCTTCGAAAACAATGCTTGATATAAGCACTAATATAATCAATACACCTATTTCTGGTTTTATAGCAGACATATATAGTGCAAAGACACCTAAAATAATTACTACCGTATATAATGGCGATAATAATAGCGTGAGTATACCTAGCATAAGGCCTAAGACAATACAGAGCACACCCTTAAAGCTCAGGTTTGTGATTATGTTATCTAACAGTAATCCACGCATAACTTACCTTTGGATTGCTACTTTCATTGAAACTGGTTCCGATAATGCCGTTGAATAGGTGCAAAATAGATAACATGTTGCATTGCCTTTTCTAAGATCTATTGAGCTTTTGCAGGGTTTCCACAATCCTTCTTGCAGTCTTTCCATCCCATAGTTCAAGATTCCCACGTTCGGGTGCGTGGCCTCGCAGGATTTCGCCTACTTTTTGTTTTAACTGGCTTAATTCACACAACTGATTCGTTCCATGAGTTACGGTAATCGGTCTCTCTGTATTTCCCCTTAATGTCAGACATGGAATATCGAGATAGCTCGTTTCTTCCTGGATCCCACCAGAATCCGTAATTACAAACCGGCAGTTTAAAACTAAATTCATAAATCGAACGTAATTGAGAGGTTCTGGTAAAAACAGTTTCTTCGTACTTCCCGTTGCTAAAAGCAAATGATTATCATCAATTCTCTGACGCGTTCTCGGGTGAACCGGGAATACCAGTGGCACTGATTCTGAGATTTCCCTGAGCACGCAACATATGTCCTGAAAAACTGTCGGATCGTCAACGTTCGATGGCCGATGCAATGTCACGACTCCATAACTTCCTGCTTCCAGTTCAAAATCCCGATAAACTTGGAGTGGTTCAATCTTTTCTCGCATCATTTCGAGAGAATCGATCATGATGTTGCCAACCAGACTTATCTTATTTGGCGCTATCCCTTCATTGAGCAAATTTTCATTTGCGTCACGCGAAGGGGTCCACAACATATCCACCAACACATCGGTGACCAGTCTGTTGAGTTCTTCAGGCATATTTCTATCAAATGACCGCAGGCCAGCCTCGAGATGCGCTACCTTGATACCCATCTTTGCAGCAGCGATGGTTGCGGCCATGGTCGAGTTAACATCTCCGACGACCACAACGAGATCGGGTCTCTGGTCAATCAGCACTTTTTCATAGGCGATCATTACCTTACCAGTCTGCTCGGCATGAGTACCACTCCCCACGCCAAGGTTTATATCAGGCTTTGGCAAACCGAGGTCTTCGAAAAAAGAATCGTACATGTTATGATCATAGTGCTGACCGGTGTGTATAATAACAGGAGTGGCCCACGGCTCTTTTCTGAGAGCATGGTATAAGGGAGCAATCTTCATGAAATTTGGCCTGGCTGCACATACAAGATGAATCACCATGGCATCGTCTCACTCTCTTCCATGATCAGATCATTTCCTCTCAATCGCCTTTTCTATTGCACAAACAACATACAGTAACGTCGTCCTATCAGTAATGTCGTTTTCCTTGCCTTTATCCCGCCGTATTAATCGAATTTTTGTTCCCACATCCTCGACGCTTTCTAACAGGGTTAGTCGACCGCTTTCGGCTAAATATCTATCCACGGCGCCTATCACCCCACGAAAGATACTGTATACTGGAATCCCCAGTGCGGCTGCCTCTCGATTCATCGTTCCCCCACCACTAATAACAAGATCAGAATAATAGATGAGGTTAAGACCATCTATCACTTTCTCAGGAATAATAATTTTCCCGCTAGAAAACAATTCGGGCCAACGGGCCCTTACAATCTCTTCCTGTTTATCATTACGTGGTAATATGACAATTCTTACCTCATCCCGTGCGGCCATTGATTCAATGGTTGCATTGAACAGAAGCTCACTCTCTGGATTGTGATAGTGCGCTTCCGATGCTGGGGGGCGAATTGTGACAACAATATCATCATCATTAAGCCCGAGAATTCCCCTGATATTCGGGTCAGGCTTAAAGTCCGGGACGTACACATCTTCCTTGATACCAGGATACTTGCAAATATGGCTATTGCGATAAGGGATAGCGTTGTCCGAAATGACATCGGGGACGAATACCCAGTTAGGATGCAGAAACGGCAATGCAGTTGCATATTCATAATCACCCATCATGATATTCGGAATTCGCAGGATAGATGCCAAAATCTGCTGAGTGCGTGAGCCGTGAGAAACTGCAATGGTCGGTTTCTCGCGCAGGATAGTCGGTAGCACTTGTATTGCCCGTATAAGAGTACCTATGACCTTGAGTACCTTATTCTTTCCATAGTGCCTACCTATTGGCTTGTACTTTATATTTAACAGATCTGCAAGACCACAGACCTGAAAACAATCGCGGGCGGTAACGATAAACGTATAATTACGTTTCTCGAGCTCCTCAATGATCGGTTTAAAAAAAGGGACATGTGGAGAGTTGTCCAAATCAACCCAGATTTTCCGATTATCGCCAATATTCATCTCATCAACCCCTTTGACAGATGCTGAAAGCATTTCGTCATTTTTCCGCCATTATTTATTCTTATGCGGTCGTACTGTGGGTTAGGTATTTCAAAAATGCGTCTTTCTCTAAATTTTTCCTGTCAATCTTTCCAGTTGATGTCTTTGGCAAAGTATCGAGTATTTCAATTGATTCGGGCACCATATATTTCGGCAGCAACTCGCTGCAGAAATTCAGGAGGTCATGGACATCTAAATTTTCCCCATCTGCTTGAGCAACATACACAATAATCTTATTCCCGATAATTTCATGCGGAACAGCGATTGCCACAGCCTGCCTGACCAAAGAATGACTGATAAGGACAAGTTCGATCTCACTTAACTCGATCCTATATCCCCTGCTTTTTATCATATGGTCTTTTCTGCCCGCGAACAGATAGTTGCCTTCCTGATCTACCCTTACAATATCGCCAGTCTTATATACGATGGATCGGAACGTAAAGGTTTCTGGGTCCTGAACGAATTTATCTAGGGTCTTTTCCTCGTCGCCCCAGTATCCAAGGGCTACAGTGGAACTCTTGACCATGAGTTCCCCCTCTTCATCAGGATGAGTAATGGGCTCATGCCGATCATTTAAAGCAAAGACCTCAAAGTTTGGGAAAGGTTTCCCAATCGGTATCTTCCAGGCGGAGTCCTCTGGAATTTCATCAACCTTGTAAAACATTGAAGAATTGGCCTCCGTCTGGCCATATATATTGTAAAATGCCGCATTCTTCATATGTTTCTTGAGTGTTCGCAGATATTTAGCAGGCATAATATCACCTGAAAAATGTATGAGCCGTAGAGAGTCAAAACCAAACCGGTCGAGTCCCCCTTTGTCTGCGAGCATTGTCAGGACAGAGGAGACTGAGTTCCATACTGATACTCCCTTCCTATCGATAAATTCTGCTAACTTCACGGGGAACGTTGAAAGGAATTCAGGTACGAGGTATATGGTTGCACCATTTTTTACTGCTCCAAAAACGTCAAAGACTGAAAGATCAAAATGAAGGGGTGCGTGACTGGCGATCCGGTCATCTGGTTTTAATTCAAAAAAATCCGCTGCCATGTTCACAAAACTTAAAGCATTGTGATGGGAGATCACGACACCTTTGGGGGTCCCTGTTGACCCTGAAGTATGTAGGATATATGCCGGATGAACGTCGGACATGCAGGTATGACAATATTCCACCGGTTTCCCGTACTCGATCTCTTCCCATGCACTACATTCCATATTAGGATAGTGAAACGAATTATCCTTCTTCGACCCGACAATAATGGCTTTCCTGAGAGGTAGAACATCTTCACTCTCAGTGAGAGTCGACATGCATTTACCCGAGGTAATCAGGCATTCAATACCGCAATTACGGATTATGTACTTTGACCTTATTGCTGGTGCAAGGGGATCGAGCGGCACATAGACGGCTCCTGCCTTCATGATCCCGAAGAGTGCTATGATCGACTCGATGGATTTCTTTAGCAGTATCCCGACTCTGTCTCCCTTTTTTATACCAGATTGCTGAAGCGAAGAGGCCAGTTGGCTGCTCTTCTTTTCCAACTCCGCATAGGTTATGGAATTCCCATCGAAGACTACAGCGTCTTTGTCAGGAAATTCCCCCGATGTTTCTATAAGCAGATGAGGTAACAAGTACATGGTTATAAGAGCCCCAGGAACTGTGCAATGATGTTCTTCTGGATTTCCGAGGTACCTGAATATATCTTTCCCGCGACGGAGTCACGAAGATGCCTTTCAAAATCCAATTCTGTCGAGTAGCCATAGCCACCATGAATCTGTATCGCATCAAGGCAGTTCTGGACGTAACTTTCGCTGATATAGAGTTTCGCTATCGCAGAATCTATCGGTGCTCTTTTGCCCTGCGACTTCATCCAGGCCGCCTTATAGAGAATAAGTCGTGATAACTCCACGCGCATTTTCATGTCCGCTATCTTGTGAGATATGGACTGGTTGCTTCCGATCGGTTTTCCGAATTGTTCCCGGACTTTTGCATAATCGATGCATTCCTCGAGAATCTTTTCCATTGCCCCCAGATGGGTTGCGAACAGGCAGCTTCGCTCATATTCCATTTCTGAATTGAATATGGCTGCGCCGGCTCCCTCTCCGCCTAATCTGTTTTCTTCAGGCACTTCACAGTCCTGCAGTATTACCTCTCCGAGAGGGCAGGTTTTCAATCCCATCAGTTCCTCACACTTGCCGACTGAAAAACCGGGGAAAGTCTTTTCCACCAGAAATACGGAAAGCCCGGCGAACTTTTTGGTCGCATCGGTAACGGCAAAGACGAGAAGGATATCTGCCAGAGGGGCGTTTGTTATGAATGTTTTTGTCCCATTCAGGATATAGGTATTTCCATTTTTTACTGCCTTGCACTTTATGCCGAATGCATCGGAACCAAAATCCGGTTCCGTCATGGCATGCCCACCTTTTATAGTCCCGTTTGCAAGGCCGGGGAGGTATTTACCCTTCTGCTCGTCCGTTCCGAATTTCAGGATCGGCATTTCACAGGTCCAGATATGTGAGTTCAATGAGAAAAGAAGCCCACCATCGCAGCAACCATAGCCAAGACCTTGCATCGCGGCGATGCAGGTAAGGATATCCATCTCCAGTCCGCCGTATTTTTGCGGCACTAGTAGGCCGTGTATGCCAAACTCTGCGCATTTTTCCCAACCCGCCTGATTGAATTCACGGTTCTTTTCGCGCTGCTTGGCACCGATATTGAGTTCGCGTCCGGCAAACTCTATGGCAGCTTTCTTGAAATCTAGCTGATCTTCGGTCAATGAAAAATCCATATACTGCCTTTCCTTCGTTTTCATTATCATGCGGCATTCTTATCCGATTCAAAAATTTACGGAATGCTTCAGAGAAGAGGTTATTGTGCCCTTTTCTTTGACGCCATTCCTGCCAATACGTGAATCAGCCCCCAAGAAGCGAGATGTGAAGAAAAGGACATCGGGTCCTGCTTGGGATAGATTTCCACATAGTCAAGGCCCGCTATTCCCTCTTCTCCAAGCCGGTACAACGCCGAAAACAGCTCATGTGGGAAAAGGCCGTTGAAATCTGCGGGGCCGCCGGGATTGAACGCAGCATCGATGCAGTCGCTGCAGATCGAAACAAAAATATGTTTCGTATTTGTGCGGGCGATAGTGATCGCCTTTTCTATAACATTGTCAATTCCCTCTTTTCTAATGTCCCTGATGGTAAAGACCGAAGCTCCTATTTTTCTTGCATACTCAAGTTGTGATGGAGAGTTCCTCGGCCCCCTTATGCCGATATGAACTATGCTTTCATTCCGGACTTTGTCGATTTGCGCGATCCGGTGAATAGGGCCGCAACGGGGGAATTCATCGTTTCCAAAACTAGGGCTATTATCAAAATGGGAGTCAAAATGTATAATGCCGATATTGCCCTCATTATTTGCACTGAGGGCTCTAATAATCTCTTGTGTAAATGAGTGATCCCCTCCCAACACAATGGGGATGCTGTTATTCCTGTATATTGCATTCATTACTTCATACACGTTTTTCATCGTCTCGGCAGGATCGGATGTATTAACTGTTGTATCCCCCATATCTCCGATTTTGAGGTAATCGAATACATCAATCTCGTATTCGGGAAGAAACCCCCCGTAGCGCGCAGTAGCATGCCTAATCGTACGTGGCGCATGCTCGCAACCGGAAAAAGACCCCCAAGTTATTGTCCCTTCCCATGGCACCCCTGCAACAATGACGTCGTAACCTTTCTCAAATGAACGGGGATCAAGAACATCAACGCCAAGAAAAGATGGGGTATCTCCATACACAACCGGCATCGAAGCTTTTCGGTTAGGAACCATCGGAATTTCTTTCGAGTGCATTGCATACCTCCATATTCAGTGTTTTGGGTAGCAGACCCTCTGGCTTATCGTTCAAATAGCATCTGAAAGCGGCTCTACAGGAAAATTAGTCCGTAACGCAACCTCATAAACGCTTCGATTTTCAATTTAATCGGATGTCTGGATTCATCGGTCGTGAGGTCCGCCAAATTAAAATACATGCCTTCACGACGTTCACCGGGGGAAGTACATAGAATAATATCCTCATTACCACCTACTGAGATTGATACATCTCTATGTCTATACTTAGCTCTAAATATCCCATCCGTTATGTGACAGTTCACCCCTTCGGTCTCGCGCATCCACCCCCCGTACTCCTCCAAAATCTCATTCGCCAGTTTTTCAAGAAAACCTGGTTTACGTGGGCAGAGGAAAACCGGAAAATTGCTCAGTTTGGCCGGATCGCCTACGACCATTCTCTTGGCAGCGACACTTTCAATGAGATTTGTGCCCGGCAAGATAATGGATCCCCTCTCGATTGTCACGCCGGGTCCGATAGTGCAGCGCATATTCACCCACACCTTTTCCTTAATATGTATGGGGGCAAAGGTAGAGCGGTAACCTTCTGTGACCGGCATTCCGGAACCATGCGTATACAAATAAGATCCGGGACCAACACCGGAATAGAAATCAAGAACAACCTGCCTGGAACAGTTGATCATACATTTAGGACCAATGATGCATGCGTCACCAATTAGTAGATCCGATTCACCTTTTGCCAACGTAAAAAAACCAATAGAGCTTTTTCTGCCAAGCTTGAACGTTCTGACATTGAGCATTGTCCCGAATTTTATTTTGGCGTCCCTTTTAATCTCCACATTCTTAGCAAGTATCAATACGGCCATATGGATAGAAACATACCGGTCAATTTTAGCCCCGGCAAGTCTGTGCAGCCAGACGTTGAACGGTGCCGGTAAGAAAAATGCTAAAATCTGAAAAATGGTTCGCATATCTTAACTCTTTATCTTTAGGCTTGTTTCCTACAGTAACCACAGCGCCCCTACTTATCGAAATAACAAAGCGCTGATCAGCCAATTTTCTGTTGAACAAACGATGATATGGCCTCGATCGTTTCGAAATTATCCGGAATGATTTCATCATCGTTTATCTTAATTGAAAATGTATGTTCAAGAAATGGTACTAACTTCATGATTCCGAGCGAATCAATAATATTGGCTTCAAGCAGGTTTTCAGATAATCCGAAAACTACTTGCACTTTACCACGCACGAGTTCATTAAAAATAAATTCCCTTATTGTGTCTTTGTCTGTCACAGCGTATCTCCTTGCTTACTATTTATGTATTTCACATAAACGCCAAACCCCTATTCTGGTCACTAATAGTTATTTTTCCAGAATCGTGCTACATCCATTGGAAGTGCGTGCCAGTATTGCCCAGTATATCGGTCTTTTACATGTTTGAGAAATTCCTCATAAAGCTGTACAGGGTATACCTCTAACGACTTACTCCCGCAGAAATTCATGTAATCAGGGTGCGTGTTTATGAGTGCCATCCCACCTCGTTTCGCCACCCATTCTAGCTTTTGTTTCCATATCTCAATATTTTTCTTTTGCATGAGTATAAAAAGTGAAAAATCCTGCGGTAGTGTGTACGGCAATTCAACGTACCCCCTTGGGGCAACAGGGTCTTTCACAAAAAATGGGAATATCGTCCCTACTCCAACTGAATGGGGCTCAAATGGGTCTGTATCAAACGTAGAGGCATCATATTCAATTTCAAGCTCATGAAACCAATCAAGCTTGTGATACATGGAAGGAGCCCTGTAGCCAACCGCCCCCCATTCCTTGAGGTAACTATTTATTCTTGCAGCACGCTTTAAAAAAGTATCCTTGGACAGATAATACAAGCCGTCATGATACAGGCCGTGGACCCCCACTTCAAATCCTCGTTGCCGAAGAGTACTGAGTACTTCAGGCAACACCGTGTATCTAAGGGGAACAAAGTTGAAGGATGAGCGGAATCCCATATCTTCATCAATTTTCATAAGTTCTAGACATTTACTTTGGCCTTCGGAGGTATCTACATCGTGCGTTAGAACCAGGGCAAATTTCTTTCCATAAGGCCATCCCTTCCATCCTGCCGGCTCTTTTCCTCCCTTTTCATCAATCGGCCAGACGTTCCTGTATTTCACTAGTTGATATTGAATAAGCAATCTCCGAGCGTAGACCTGCAACTTTCTCGGTATGAAAGGCTTTAAACAATAATAAATGTCATTTCGATAATTGTTCATGGCATATGACGATACAGGTTGACCTGGTTTATAATTTCAATACGTCAGAGCAGTGTATCGCGACGAGTTATTCTGCCTTTCGCGACCGACAAAGTTGACTACCACGGAGTTTGTCTCAACTACTGCTACGCACGAATAACTTTCGCGCTTTTAAATTGATATACCCCACGGGTATCCACTATCAGCGACGCATGGGTATGTATCGCATCATAGTCAAATGCATCATGGTTGGTGGCGATTAAAACGCAGTCGTAACTCTTCAGGTTTTCTACGGTCAACTCAACACTAGTCAGGTCGAAATAGCATCTGCGGATCTTGGGGAAAACCGGCACATGGGGATCTGAATAATGAACCACGGCGCCGCGACTCAATAATTTCTCCATCAAGACTACGCTTGGAGACTCGCGCATATCGTCCACGTTTTTCTTGTACGCGATTCCCAATACAAGAATACGCGCCCCTTTCAAGGCCTGTCCCCGATCGTTGAGGGCATTCACTATTTTACCGGCAACCCACTCGGGCATAGCGGTATTGACCTCACCTGCCAATTCGATAAACCGGGTATTAAGCCCGTACTCGCGGGCTTTCCAGGTGAGGTAGAACGGATCGATGGGAATACAGTGCCCCCCTAGGCCAGGGCCCGGATAATAGGGGGTGAAGCCGAATGGTTTCGTCGCTGCCGCATCAATTACTTCACGAATGTCAATTCCCATCGTGTCACAAACCATTTTCAATTCGTTGACCAACCCGATGTTCACCGCACGGTGGATATTTTCAAGAAGCTTTGTCATCTCTGCAGTTTTGGTACAGGATACAGGAATTACCCTGTCAATGACTGCACCATAGAGCACCTTTCCCACCTCAAGACAGGCGGAAGTTACGCCACCGCAGACCTTGGGGATAGTCCGCGTACTGTATCGCTCATTTCCTGGGTCTTCACGTTCGGGAGAAAATAGCAGGAAAATGTCTTTACCGACCTTAAGGCCACTTGATTCGAGCCTCGGAAGTAACTCTTCATCTGTGGTTCCTGGGTAGGTAGTGCTCTCAAGGCTTATCACCTGGCCCGGTCTGATGTGGGGTAAAATTGTTTCAACAGAGGTGATGACAAAACTCAGGTCAGGCTCACGGTGGCCGTTAAGCGGTGTCGGCACACAGATGATCAAGGCATCGGCCTCTCCGGCTCGGCTGAAGTCATCGGTTCCGTCGAACATGCCGGTTTTCACAGCTATTGCAATCTGCTCTGTCGGAATATGCTTGATATAACTCTTGCCTGCAGCGAGTTTTATAATTTTATTTTTGTCAGTATCGAAGCCGAGAACTTTGTAGCCTGCTTCTATAAATCCGAGCATTAGAGGTAGCCCCACATACCCGAGACCTATGATACCGACCACTGCTGTCCTGTTTTCCAGCCGTGAAATAAGCTGCTGTTTCATCTCCCTGGCTCCATGACATACGTTGTTTGCTCTGTCCACTGCATCGAAACACAAACTGTCTAGACTGAGCAAAAACGCCGTATTACCTCGGCAACAAAGTGAATCTGCTCGTCAGTCAGTTCAGGAAACATGGGAAGCGAGACGATTTCTTCCGCGCATTTCTCTGCTGCAGGAAAACTCCCCTTCCCCGCTCCCATGTACTTATAGGCATTCTGCAGATGTATCGGCACCGGATAGTGAATGCCGCAGCTTATCCCCTGTTCTGCCAGTGCCGCCATGAGAGGATCACGGTTCCTGGTCTTTACCGCATAGACATGGTAGATATGCCGCGCATAATCCATTTCCCGGGGAGGAGTAACAGCATCAATGGTACTCAAGAGGCTGGTATAGAGATGTGCATTTTTGCGGCGTGCATCGTTCCAGCCGGCAAGATACTTGAGCTTCACACTCAGGACTGCCCCCTGGATACCGTCCATCCGTCCGTTCCATCCAATCATGGCATGGTGATATTTCGTGGACTGTCCGTGATCGCGAATCATCTTTATTTTGTCGTTCAGTTCGCCACTGTTTGTCACAACGCCGCCGGCTTCTCCGTACGCACCGAGATTTTTGCCGGGATAAAAGCTGAAACAGCCGAGATCGCCGATAGAACCGGCCGGTCGTCCTTTATACTCTGCTCCGTGCGCCTGACAGGCATCTTCTATGACGAACAGATTATGCCGACGGGCAATCTCCATGATTGGCTCCATGTCTGCCATCTGGCCAAACAGGTGGACCGGGATGATCGCCTTGGTGCGTTCCGTAATTGCAGCTTCGAGAAGGACGGGGTCCATGGTCTGGCTTTCCCCGTTTACGTCAACAAAAACCGGCTTGGCGCCGCAGAAACTGATGGCTTCGGCAGTAGCAATAAACGAATTGGGAACAGTTATCACCTCATCTCCCTGCCCCACATCAAGTGCGGCTAGGGCAAGCCAGAGAGCTTCAGTGCCGCTTCCCACGCCGATGGCATATTTGCACTGGCAGAATGCGGCGAACTGCTCCTCGAAAGCACTCACAAAGGGCCCTCCCGAAAAGGCAGTACGTTCGATAACCTGTCGTATGGCATCGTCGATTTCATCTGCAATGGCATCGTATTGAGCTTTCAAGTCAAGAAACGGAACTTTCATTGCTTTTCCTCCCTACAGTTTTTTCAGGATGCGTGCAGGATTTCCTGCCACGACGGTATTGGGGGGGACATCCTTGGTTACCACACTCCCCGCCCCAACGATGGCATTTTCACCAATGGTTACCCCGCACAGAAGGGTAGAACTTGAACCGACCGATGCCCCCTTTTTTATGAGGGTAGTTCCGCACACCCAGTCCGCTTCGGTTTGAAGTTGGCCGCCCTCTGTTGTCGACCGAGGGTAGAGGTCATTGATGAACGTGACATTGTGCCCAATAAAAACGTTGTCTTCGATGGTCACCCCTTCGCATATGAAAGTATGGCTTGAAATCTTGCAGTTTTTGCCAATGAACGCGTTCTTCTGGATTTCCACGAACGCGCCGATCTTGCTGTTGTCGCCAATGGTACAGCCGTAGAGATTGATGAACTTGGTGAGCTTGACATTAGCCCCTAGTTTCACATCGTCGGATATGCAGATATATTCTCCCATGGTCACCTCCTGATATTTTGATTGTAATTAAATGCGCTCAAAGATAGACGAGTTCGCCCCCCTTTTTGATAGAGCGCTCGGTCGCTTCCAGCATCTTAATGACGCGCAACCCCGAATATCCGTCATTGAACGGTTTCTTGTCGTTGGATATACAGTCGATGAAATATTCAGCCTCTTCCTTCAGTGCCTCTGACTGCTCCACTTTGGGCGCCCACATGTCGCCGGAACGGTAGTTCACGCGCAAAGGATAGGCGCTCACCTTGTCTTCCGGTTCCACTCCTCGGTCATAAACACGTAGTTTTTCGTCGGAAACCAAGTCATTCCAGACCACCATTTTTTTGCAACCGCCAATCATGGTCATCCGGATCTTGACCGGCGATAGCCAGTTCACATTAATGTGGGCTATGAGATTTCCGGAAAGATAGACCGTTATGTATGCCACATTTTCCAGATCGTTATCAAAATGGGCCATTCCCGTTGCAGCGACCGCAACAGCATTCTTTTGAAAGAGGTGGTCCATGATGGAGAGGTCGTGGGGAGCAAGGTCCCAGACCACGTTCACATCCTTCTGAAATAACCCTAGATTTACCCGGGTGGAATCGAAATAATAAAGATCGCCGATGGTGCCGTCATCGATGAGCTGCTTGATTTTCTTGACCGCACCGGTAAAGAGAAAGGTATGGTCAACCATGATCTTCAAATTCTTTTTTTCCGCCAGTTCGATGAGCTTTTCAGCCTGTTCCACTGACGAGGTGAACGGTTTCTCGATAAAAATGTGCTTGCCATTCTCCAGCGCCTGCCGGGCGATGTCGTAATGGGTAGAAACCGGCGTGACGATAGCCACTGCGTCAATGCGAGGCGAAAAGAGTATCTCCCGACAGTCGCTGATGATGTTTGTCTTTGGATAGATATTCTTCGCCCGTTTCAGCGCATTTTGCTGGTAATCGCAGATTGAAACGACTTCTGCATTGGGGATGCCGTTGAAGTTCCTGACGACGTTTGGTCCCCAGTAGCCATATCCGATAACACCCAGGTTTATCATTTCAGTCCTCCTTCTTCCCTATCCTATTGTGTTATAAAACATCAGGTTGATTCAGTAGGCCCCCCTGCACTTGAACACCGCTAACGGCGTCAGGCACAGTATCTTGATATCCAGCCAGAGCGACCAGTTTCTGATGTAGTTAATGTCAAGTCTTACCATTGCGTCGAAGGTGGTCGAACTTCGTCCCGTTACCTGCCAGAGCCCCGTTATGCCCGGCTTCATCTTCAACAGCCGATACCGGTGCCAGATGTCGTAATCCTCAAACTCGTAGGGGATTGGTGGACGCGGTCCCACCAGTGACATTTCCCCCCTAAGCACGTTGATAAACTGGGGCAACTCATCAATGCTCGTCTTGCGGATGAACCGTCCCAGCGGTGTTATACGGGGATCGTTCGTAATCTTGAAAACAGGCGCCGTGCCACCCCCATCAGGTGCATTTTTCATATCGCCACTGATTAGCTGTTTGAGAAATTCGCGATGTATCTTGTCATCGTTGTTCATATGCATCGACCTGAACTTCAGGAACGTGAACCTGCGACCGAACTGGCCGACACGCTCCTGACGGAACAGCACCGGTCCGGGTGACGTGATTTTTATGAGGAGTGGAATAGCAATAAAGAAGGGAGAAAAGAGTACGAGGCCGACTATACTACCCAAAATATCCATTCCCCGTTTAATAACGGATGCCATACTGGTCGTGTCGGCGAGCTTCGCCATATCGGGATAGAATGTGGGATTGAGATAGTTCTTGGGTTTCTGTTTATCGAATTTCTCCGGGAAAACATGAAAAATCAGTTCCAATTTTGCGAGAACTGCTGGGGACAAGGTTTGGGCAAGGTTTGCTTTTATTTTGTTTGCAATGGCTTCTATGGTATCCCAGATTGATTCCCCGCTAAAAGCCGTAAACATGACGCCAATGACGGTTCCACGCTCATACCACCCACACAGATCAACTTCTCGAATGGATGAGGTAAGCGACTTGACAATATTTTGTATTTTCTTGTCCGTCCCATCGTCTGAAATAATTTGTTCCACGTTGATCAACAAGAGAAGAATAGGCTTATGGGTCCGTTCCGACCGTTTCCGTTCCAGACAGAGGGTTTTGTTGAAATAGTCCTCGACATACAGACCGTATTCCTGATCAAGAAGTTCATAGGGGATATGATTATCTTTTTTGTGCATATCCTGCACAGTTTCTTCCAGAGTATTTGTCGGTTTCATGAGTACCCCCCGCATGTAGAGATGCTGCCTGCAACGTTACTACAATCATAAATTACAGCCACTTGTAGACGGAATCCGGTATATAGAATCGTCGCTTATTGAGAACTATGCCGAGGATATTCCCCCCGTTTTTGTGTATTTTGTCTCTCACGGCTTCGGCTACCTGCCAACGGGTCTTTTCCGCCTCGATGACGAGGATCACGCCATCGACACTACGGGTCAGAGCAATACAGTCGGGCGATGTGGTAGCTGAAGACGAATCGATCAGAATCAGGTCGAATTTCTTTTTAAAATCAGTCAGCAGTTTGCTCGTTGCAGCGAAGTCGTAGATATGAGGAGACAGGGTCGTGTGTGGAACAAGTGGAGAAAGGTACAGATTCTGGTTTCCCGCTTTGTAGACGGCATTTTCAACCGGATCCCCGTTTTTCATGGCGTCTTTCCAGCCGTAATCGGGAGGGATATTGAAGAATATATGCTGGCTGGGGTTACGATGGGCGGCATCTACAATGAGTACCGATTTCCCCATTACCACAGCCGCCTGTCGAGCAAATTCGCGCACGACGGTCGAAACCCCTTCCCCTTCATGGGAACTGATGAACTGAATCGCCCTCTGGGGAAGGTCGGGGAGAACGAAATCGATATTCTGATAGAGGGCTATCATCTCCGTTTCAATTGTGGGGCCAACGTTCTGCAAGGGGTATTTGTCGGCCCGTACCGGTTCTTTCACTGTTGTTTTTAACGGAACACGTTTTTCTTCAGGCGACGTAACGGCCTGTCGCTCTTGGACGTTTTCCCGTTCTTTTTCCGCCAGTTGCAGAGCCTCAAATATATTGCTCATGGAAATATCTCCTTCTCGACACAGTCAATGATGATGGCAGCAAAACATCTGCATAGGCCTACCTACTGAAGCCCAAAACGGTTAAGGTCATTGTCTTATTCCCGGGGTGGGAAAATAATTTTTTCACCTTCTATGATTTTATTGACATTTTTAATCCAAGGGTTGTTTTGTTTAACTTTCTCAATCAATTGAGAATCAACCGTTCCGTAATGGTCCTTGATCAGATTTGCCAGGGTGTCACCTTTACGAATCAGTTTTCTACGTAATAATTTTTCGTTATCTTCAGATAAGTTGTTTGTTTTAACTGCTTCGGATACTTCGTCACTCTTGCGCACCTGTAAGAGTGAATTGGAACTGCTTCCAGCTTTTGCCATTCGCGGCGTTACATGACTGACCTTTTGGACAACAGATTGTGTTTCGTCTCTACCAGCTTGTTGTGGAGTTTGGCGGTAAATCATGAAACAGAGTACCCCAATCACCAGCAGCATGAGCGATACGAAGAAGGCTTCTCTTCTCGTCGGTTTCACTAAACCGAGATCGGAACTGATTTCTTTCAATACTGAAAGATTTACTTTTTTTTGTTTGTACCCGAATGAAGTGATCAGACAATTGTCGCAAAGAATATTAATGGTGCGTGGAATACCTTTTGCCTGCCTGACCAGTTGTTTGAGCACCCTTTCAGGAAAAACCGACTCAATACCAACGGATGCTTTTGCAAGCCGATGCTTTACATAACCCATGCCTTCATCCAAGGTCAGGGGCCTGATGGTTGATTTAACGGCTATTCTTTGGTGCAGTTGTCTCAGTTCGTAACTGTCAAGATTCTTTTCGAATTCGGGCTGCCCACTGAAAATAATCTGGATGAGCTTGTCGGTGGATGTTTCCAAGTTGGATAGCATCCGGAGATTTTCAAGTGTCTGCCGTGACATGTTCTGTGCTTCATCGATTATGAGCACTACGTTGCAGCCACGTTTGTACTCATGTATCAGAACATGATAGAGCTGATTCAACATCTCATAGACATCATCCGTCTCGACGGGTCTGCCAAGCCCTTGGTAAATGGTGTGAAGCAATGACTTGAACGATACATCCGCGTTAAACACATAAATTACTTTCACATGCTCTTTGTCGACCGTTTTCAAAAATGAACGAAGTATTGTGGTTTTACCAACTCCCACTTCGCCAACAATGGCGATGAAGCCCTTTCTCTGCTTGACTCCGTAGATGATCGATGCCAGCGCCTCCTTATGACTGGGGCTCAGATACAGAAACTCTGGGTCCGGCGTCATCCGGAAAGGCTCCTTTTGCATGTCGAAAAAACCCGTGTACATAAATTCGCCCTAGTCCCGATATGGCAGGGAAGCTAGTACCGGCAAACACAAGCGCCTCTCTGCACTTTCCACAGATGAAAGACTTTTGGAGAAATTTTCGATTATAAATGCAACACAAATCCCCAGAACAACTCCAACCAGACACCCTACCAGAATGGCAAAAAGTTTATTTTTCGAAACGGGCTCGGATGGAGGAATTGCAGTCTGTATAACACTCAGATTGGCTAACTTAAGCCGGTTCATATCTTCAGACAAACGGGCTTCCTCTGACTTGTTCAAATACGTTTGATAATTTTTTTCTGTGGCAGCAACTTCACGTTTCAAATTTTGAAATTGCTGAGCACTCCCCTCTAGCGCTTGTATCTGGCTGTCTAATTGACTCAATTGTCCTCTTACTGCATTAACTCTGGCTTTCTGTGAATTCAAGTCCGCCTCAGTCTTCATCAATTCCATACGCACCTGTTGGACGACAGCATTGCCGGATTTCTGTTTAATCTGCAAATCTGCCTCCTGACTCTTCAAAAAATCTTTTACCAGGTCAATCTCTTTCCGGATGTTCATGACCATCCGGCTGTTTTCATTATATTTTTTGAGGAGTTGTTGTTCTTCCAATTGGAGAGCAAGAAGCTTGGTCTTAGTTTCACCAACCACTCGATCAAAATCTGATTGGCTGTTAAGACTTTTATCTTGGGCTACAAGTTGATTCTGTTTAGTGAGAGTCGTAAGTTTCCTACTCAATTCATCCACCCGGTTCTGAGCGTCCCTCAAAGATGTATCTAGCAACACCCGCTGTTGAAGAATAAGACTTCGCTGTTCATCGAGTGAATAGACCTGTTTTTTCTGCTTGAAATTCTCAAAATTCTTTTCCGACTCCTTCAACTGGTTTTCATAGGCAGTAAGTTGCTGATCAAGAAATGAAGAACGAGGATTACTGAAAACCTGAAGGTGTTTTTCTTTATAAAGGTCAACAAGGAGATTTACAGCATTGGCGGCTATTTTAGGGTTGTTATGACGGAAAGATACCTGGATAACACTGGAGTTCTTTACCCCTTCCACAAAGAGGTTTTTCTGAAATATTGCAACTGCTTTCTGTAAGGAATTATTTCCAGTTGCTAGGTCTGGGTACAATGTTTCTATATGCAAGGTAGAAATAACTTTCTCTGCTAGTTCTCGATTTGTCAGTATCTGAATCTCAGTTTTGATAATGTCAGGCATGTTGACTGTCATTAGCTTTTTCTCTTGTCCGACTTCAGGTTCATTGAGGTATTCACGCCCAATCTTCACCAGAACGCTAGATTTTGCTATAAAAACAGGAGGTTTTACCAGTGTCCCAATGGATACTATGACTGAACATGAGAAAAATATAGTCAATATTATTACTTTGTGTTTGAAGAGAATAGAAAGCAACTCTCTCATACCTGGTGATTTTTCTTGCTTGATTGGATATATATCTGACATGATTTGGTTCCTCTATTGACTGAACAATGATTTAGAATCCTATGCCATAGCTAACCCCAAACGGTACTGGCACATTTTTTCTAATATACTGATCCACCCATACATTCACATCAGCTATAGTAGACTTCGGAACATACACAATGTCATTTGGCTGAAGAAGTATGTCCTGACGTATATCGGTACCATCAAGCACTAGCTTCAGGTTCACGACCATCGAGGTGACTTTGTTTTCTCCTACGCGGCGAATGACGATGACTTCGTCGACCCTTGCGGTATCCTTCAATCCCCCTCCTTGGGATATGGACTGAAGGACGGTCATAGGCCCAAGCATGGCAACAAGACCAGCTTTATTAACCTCCCCGTCCACAAACACCCTTTGGGCGTTAAAAGCTCTCACAATGACAGCAATAGAAGGTTTTTCAAGTTCAGCGGAATAGGCTTTGGTAAGTTTTTCGGTCAATTGTTGGGGAGTCAATCCCACTGCCTTTAATTCCTGCACCAGTTGGAGGGAAATGCGTCCATCCGGTCGCACCGTCACCAACGTTTCGTTCAATTCGGGATGATAAAAGAACTTGATGTCGAGTTGATCACCGATCTGTAGATGGTAGTCTTCCGCAGGAACGGCAACGGCCTGCACTCCGGGATAGTCCAGCGGAGTCGGATTGCGTACCACACTGCAGGCACTCAAAAGAAGAATCGTGATAAACATTTTGACTATAGTTGACATCGGGTGCCCCTCCTCTGATAATAAGTCTATTGGCGGTTACTAATTCACTACCGGCACAATCGTTAATTAACCGCAACTATTTCCACGTAATAAGTTTGCACTGATTAATGATTTATCTTAAGTTTACTCATAAATAATTGATATGTATGTCGGACTAATCCTCTTTTTTTTGTAAGACTTGCAGAACAATAAATGTAGGAATTGTCCTACAAGCCGTTTCATCACACATATTTACGAAACTCTTTACAATTATTTTGCCTAATACTTTTTCCTTATAATCACTCATAGCAACGTTTCACAAGTTCCTACCAAGGGACGGTAAGACATTAATGTTGCTGATACCTGGCATGTCACAAGAACTAATTTTTAATGAGACAGTGGGATTTAATCGGTATCACGAGGTACTTTGAAGGGCAACACAGGTAACACTATTAACAACCAGCAATCTCAACCCATCTCTTGAAAAAAAGTTAAGAATCAGTACATTCTTAAATCACCGATTAAGGGAATAATTGATTATTTCACAACGATTTTTTGAGGTATACACTTGACGGAACTGGTTTGGAAGGAGCATAGAGGGGGAAGTAGCTCTTTATTTTAGAGTACGTTATGAGATGGGTATGCTTCAGAGTCATTGCAATTAATCAAGCAGGCCATGCTTGATAACGTAATTAATGATTTCCGCGTTGTTCCTCATCTGCATTTTTGTGAGGATCCGCTTTCTATAGGTGCTAACCGTCTTCACACTAAGGGAAAGTTCGTCGGAAATCCCCGTGACGGTCTTACCGGATGCTAATTGGCACATGATCTGGTACTCCCGGTTGGACAACTCATCATGGCTCGGTCGTCCGGTATTTCTTCCCAACTCAGTCGCAAGCTTCTCGGACAGAGAATCACTGACATATTTCCCCCCCCAATATACCTTGCGGATGGCGGTGATCAGTTCATCCGGTGCACTCATTTTTGTCAGGTAACCGGATGCACCAGCACGCAAGGCACGGAACGCATACTGTTCTTCGGGATACATACTGAGAATCAACACGGGCAAAGTCGGTTTTTCGTTATGCAACTGCTCGAGAATCTCCAGGCCATTTCGTCCCGGCATGGAGATATCCAGTAGGACCAGATTACATTCCAACGCATTAATTCTACCAAACAGTTCGCTTCCATTGGAACATTCATCCACGACCACCATATCGGGAACATCATCAAGAATCTGTTTCAAGCCTTTGCGTACCATGACATGGTCATCGGCAATAAGTATCTTTATCATGTTCTACTCCTGTGCTATTTCATGGCCCACGACGCGACATTATGTATACCTGACACAAAATCAATTCATCGGTATGATCACCGTGAGCAAGGTTCCTTCACCCGCAACACCACTAATATGTACTTCGCCACCCCAGAGGTGGGCGCGTTCATTGATGCCGATCAAACCAACCGATTTCGGATCGGTGATCTCCGCCTCCCGTATTCCTCTGCCGTTATCCTTGATCTGGAGCATGATTCCCTTTTTCCTTTTCTTGAGGGAAACCTCCACCCGTGAAGCTCCGGCATGACGCATGACATTGGTCAACGCCTCCTTATATATCTTGTAAAGGGCGGTCGACCGAGCTGGATCCAGTTTCTTTTCGTCGATACCAAGGGAAAGATTGCACGCGATACCAGTTCTTTTCCGGAATTCTTCCGCATGCCATTCAATGGCCGTGACAAGCCCCAAGTCGTACAAAAGGCGGGGCCTCAATTCCGTCGCAATCCGCTGCACCGTCTCTACGGTTACATCAATGAGTTCGGCCATCCCCCTGGCCTTTTCAGCAAGAGCGGGTCTGTCGGCGGGAAGCCTGTTTGCAAGCCACGACACATCGAATTTAAGAGCTGTCAGCAACTGACCAACTTCATCATGAATTTCACGGGATATATTCTTTCGTTCCTTTTCCATCAGAGATTCCAGATGGGACGAAAGGTTACGCAAACTCTCATGGGAGGCCAGCAGTTTTTCTTCTGCCTGTTTTTTCTCGGTGATATCCGTATGCGAACCGGCCATGCGGTATGATTTTTTCTTGGTATCGCGAAAACTGGCCCCGCGAGTCAGAATCCACCGGTAGTTGCCATCCTTGTGGAGCATGCGGTACTCCACTTGAAAGAGAGGGCTTTCCCCTTTCAGATGGGCGTCTAATACAGACATCACCGTATCGTAATCTTCAGGATGAACCCTTTTTTTCCATTCATCGATGGAATTGCTGATTTCATACTCTTCATACCCGAACATTCCCTTCCAGCGTGCCGAAAAATAAACCTGACCGCTGGCGATATCCCAGTCCCATATACCATCGTTTGCTCCGATTGCCACAAGTGCGTTCCGCTCCTGACTTTTCAGAAGTTCGCTTTCCGCCTGTTTTCGCTCGGCAATCTCTCCCTGGAGTGCAGCCACGGTATGGGCCAGTTCTGATGTCCTTTCCCCTACCCGCCGTTCAAGATCATCCCGGCCCGCCTGAAGCGCCTCCCGTGCCGCAAGGTGGCGCATCGTCAGCGATGTAACTGCCGCCAGCTGATTCAGAAGGACCTGGTCCTCGTCCGTAAAGTCACTGCCATCATGTTTATCAGATACTATGACGAATCCGCAGGCATTCCCATTTTCACCGGTAAGACGGGCTCCGAGTAACCCACGCAGCAGAAGATGATCATTCGGTATCCCCCACCACTCACTATGGTTTCGCAACATTTCATCCGTTAGGTTCAATGCATCGACCTTCTTCAACAACTCTAGATGGACTCCCCCCTTTTCGACCGGTAGCATTCCGTTGCCTGCGGGGAGAGGCTCCCCCGTCCTCGTTGCGGCAAAGAATCTGAGTGAATCTGAAGCGGCGCCATAGGCGATCATCCCTATCTTGCCGCCAGTCAGGAGGCAGGCCGACTTTGTTATCGGGGGGAGTATTCCATCAAGGGATGTTTCCGAAAGCATTTCCAGAGAAACTTCCAGAAGGCGGCTCTGTCGCTCTCTATAGATTTTACGCGCCTTCTCGGCTTTGCGGGCAAAATCATGCTCGGTTGCTTCTCGAAGGGCCCGTTTAATGGAGGGTACAAGGCGGGGAAGATTCTGCTTGGAAATGTAATCTGTAGCACCATGCTTGAGCGCTTCAACTGCCCGTTCATCGCTCACTTCATTCGAAACGAAGATGAAAGGTACATCGGGACACAAAACCCGGGCAATCCGCAAGACAGCGATCCCGTTGATAGAAGGCGTGTAATCCGCAAGAATCAGATCCGGAGCACAATTCCTGCACTCCTTTTCCATCTCCTCCTTCAATGTTACCCGCGTCAGGGAAAAGATAAGCCCTTCCCTGCGGAGTTGCATTGCCACCAATTCCGTATCGTCGGGGATATCTTCGATCAACAGAATCTTGAGCATGATTCTCCAAACATATATGGTAATTCACTGTGCAGAAGTGCACCAGTTGGGCAGCACCAGATTGTTGGTTAATAATAACATACTTTTACAAACACGCTGAACTTACACCGTAAACCGGATCACCATCCAGAACGATATTTAACCACGCGATTGATATCAGCCAATAAAAAAACCCAGGATATGGCCTGGGTTTTCTTTTCATCACCTTCGTATCAAGCCCTACTTCTTGGTCTGCTTGGCTATAATCTGGTCTTTAATCTTCACGTATGTTGCCGCGGGGACTACCTTCTTGCTCGACAGTTGGTCTTTGCTGGCATAGGGTCTACCTGCAATTATTTTCTTAGCAAATACATCACCAATACCAGGGACAGCTTTTAACTGCGCTTCAGTCGCTGTATTGATATCCACCAATTCAACTTTAGCCGTTGGTGCTGCTTTTTCTACTGCTGGTGCTGCCTTAGCAGGTTTAGCAGGTGCCTTTTGATCTGCAGCCAAGGAGACAGATGCAGCGAGCAACAATGCAAATACAAGGGCAACGATCTTTTTCATTTGATTCCTCCTCAATTCAATTTGAATTCCATGGCTGCTATTTACCAAAGGTAGATCGAGGAAGTCAACTAAATAAAGGGCTCGCAAATACATCTCTTGCCTTCCCACCACCTACCTCCTAGGATAAGATGTATTCTACCCTAACTTCTTTTTATTCGGAAACTGTCTGATTTCGCTACATGTTTACATTTTAAACAACAAATCTGAGTTGCGGGTTTGTTGAGAGTACTCTGAGAAGCTAAAAGGACCGAGAGACTTTTTCCCTTTGCTGATGTTATGGCGAGTTTGACAGCTTCACGATTTCCACATGCAGGGCAATGGTAACCTTTTTTCATGAGACCCCCATACAATTGCCATGTAAATGTTTTCGACTGTAAAGTTAATTTGGTGAAGGTTCAAATATGTTCCACTATAAGATTGCCTGTCACAGCCAGTCCCATTTTCTACCATATACATAGACTCAGGCATCGTTCCCGACACGGTCCCCGGCAATCTTTTAGACAGTGACTTGACCAAAAGTTTAGCACTCTTGGTCTTCCACGTCTCAAGAGACCGCAAAATTTCTTTCCGCTAGAAGTGGCATTGCAAATATGGGAGGATCACGGCACGGAAATAATACCACCGGTTCCTTTTGAAGAGGTGGGGAAAATTCAAAGGGCCTTCTTCGATGTAGCAAAAAATGCAGCACACCGAAAAAGGCCCTTAGGTGGGGCAATAACCGCAATATTCTAAGCAGTTACCTTGAAATGGTGGAGGTGGCGGGAATCGAACCCGCGTCCGAAGATCGTACACAGAAGGCGTCTACATGCTTATACCAGTATTTGTTTTAGCTCCCTGAAGCTCCACTGGCCGGGATATTCAGGGGTCGATCCTGCTAAAATTCGCCTTGGGGCCACAGGCACTCCCCTCAGCTATCCCACTAAAATGACGATCTGTCCTCCCCCGTGGGAGAGGGCAGGCAGATCGGTAGCAGGGTATTAAGCTGCTACGGCGTAGTTATAATTATCGGCGCTTAATGCGTCCCGGATTGTTTTACGAGCCACCCGGACCTCGGCATGCAACCTTTGCTTAGTATCCCCGTCGAAACCTTTACACCCCCTTAAATTCGGGAACTGGGAATCGGTAACGAAAACCGGTAAAGCCTTTACCAGTCCCTAGTATCCAGTCCCTAGTCCCTGTTTCTTTCCTTGAGCGCTTGAGCCACGTCGCGACGCATGTCCTTCGCTTTCATGTCTTCACGCTTGTCATGGAGCTTCTTCCCTTTAGCCAGCCCCATCTCCACCTTAACCATACCGTTCTTGAAGTAGAGCCGGAGGGGCACAAGGGAATAGCCCTGTTCGCGTATCCTGCCGAAAAGCTTGGATATCTCCTTCTTATGGAGGAGGAGCTTGCGCATCCGGTCCGGATCATGGTTCGCCCGATTGCCGAAGTCGTAGGGGGAAATGTGGAGGTTATGGAGGAACGCCTCTCCGCTCCGCACCATGGCAAAGGAGTCATTCAGATTTGCCTTGCCCTGACGGAGGGACTTTACCTCCGTTCCCTGAAGCACCATTCCCGCTTCGAATTTCTCTTCGATGAAGTAGTCGTGATACGCTTTTTTGTTGTTGCAGATCAGCTTTTCTCCCATATGTTGATACTAGCAAAGGGGGCGGAATAATAGCAAGGGAAAAGGTCGGAGGGGAAAGCGGACAGCAACGTAACTAGGACAGCTGCTTGCCACCAATGAACACCTCAAGGAGGTCACTTCGCTCTATCAAGATTTCCGGCAGTTCGGACGAGGACCCCGTTTCTCCAGGCCGGACTATGAGAAAATCTGCCAGCTTGCCAGGGGACAGTGACCCCAGTTCATCATCCCGCCGGATGGCTCGGGCCGCCCCGATGGTAGCCATCTCCAGAATTTCGATAGGGGTGAATACCGAAGGAAATTCCTGGTGCAGGAAGCGCATTTCATCCCAGAGAGAGAGAGAGTCGTTACTCGCCAGGGAATCGGTCCCGAGTGCCAGGGGAATGCCTGCCTTTTTCAACAGTGCCGCCGGCGCCTTTCCCACCACAAGCCGGTCGTTACTCCGAGGACAGAGGACTGCAGTAACGCCTCGATGCTTGAGGATTTCCACGTCGGCAGGAGTGACGTGGACGCAGTGCACCACGGCGGTATCCCACCGCAACACCCCGAGGGAATCAAGATAGACAGTAGGGGTTGTGCGCCGTGGAGGGGGCAGGTGACTTTCCCAGCCGGCAAAGGGGTAGAGGAGCTCCGCTATCTTGCCGCCGGAGTCGTGGAGAAAGGCCAACTCCTCCCTCGACTCGGCCAGATGGACCATGGTCGGCAGGGAAGCACTCACCGCGAGGTCCGCTACCTCCGTCATGAATCGTGGAGAGAGGGTATGGGGGGAATGTGGGGAGATACCTGCTTTGAAACTGCCAGAGGGGAAGGTGTCCAGGGCATGCCGAAGTTCCGTCAGCAACGCGGAACAGTGTCCCTCGTCATGGCCGATTGCCTCGAAATAGAGCCGTCCTCCGAGACGACTCTCTTCATGGCACGGCACCAGGCTCCGCTCGGTAAGGATGTCTCCCACGGCCGTGGTCCCCGATTCCAGCGCAATACGGATTCCTTCGCGGACCGACAACTCCAGTTCGTCCCTGGTCAGGCCTCGTTTGATCTTGATGACCTGGATTACCCAGTCCACATAGGTGCGGGGAGAATAATCGATCCCCTTGCGCAGCTTCCACGAGGGGAAATGGGTGAGTTCCAGGTGGGTATGGGCGTTGACGAGTCCCGGCATGATGACGCAGCTGGGAAAGTCAGTAACCGCGCAACCGTACGCGGAGCGAAGCTCAGCCAGGGTACCAACGGCGACAACATGGCCGTCAGCCACGGCAATCGCCCCCCCTTCAATGGTTGGCGATTCCATGGGGACTACGTATGATGCGGCAAATATCTCCATGACCCGTCAGTCCCTCCCGCAGCAGAAGTACCAGAATTGTAGCAGGCAGTCACCTAAAAGCAAAGGGCCAAGGGGTTACACTTGCACGCGTTTCCCCTTGGCCCTACATTTGACTGTTTGCAGCGAAGCCGTCTACCAGACGACTTTTTTCAGGTTTCCCTGGCCGGCCACTTCTTTTCTCGTCTGCAGCATTCGGTTCTGATCATCGACGAAAACCAGCTTGGGCTCGTAATTGAGGGCCTCTTCGTTCTTCATGTTGACGAAACTGGCGATGATGACTAGATCACGGGGGGCAACCAGACGGGCAGCGGCACCGTTCAAACAGATGACACCCGAACCCCGCTCTCCTTCAATAGCGTAAGTTTCCAGGCGACTGCCATTGGTCACGTTCCAGACGGCGACAGCCTCGTAGGGGATGATATCAGCTGCTTCCATAAGGTCTTTGTCAATGGTCACGCTCCCCTCGTAATGAAGGTCGGCACCGGTCACCGTGGCTCGATGGATCTTGCTCTTCAGCATCTTTCTTTCCATGGATCACTCCTCTCCCAACAAACAATTATCGATCAGTCTCGTCGTGCCGATTTTGACCGCCAGCGCAATAAGGGTATGGCCGTTGGCAACGGCCACTTCCTCCAGAGAATCTCCGTGGCGGAATTCAATGTAGTCTATCGTTGCGGACGCTTCTGCGGCGATGGTCGTCGTAACCTGCTCCCGTAGCGTCGCAACGGTACGTTCACCGGCCTTATAGAGCTCCTTTGCCGTCCGCAGCGAATGACTGAGGCAGAGGGCCGCCTGCCGCTGTTCCGGCGACAGATAGGCATTGCGGGAACTGAGGGCAAGGCCATCGGCTTCCCGCACGATCGGCATACCAACCACCTCCACCGGCATGTTCAGGTCGGCCACCATCCGACGAATAACTGCCAGTTGCTGGTAATCCTTGGCACCGAACAGGGCCACGTCGGGTTGTACTATATTGAGGAGCTTGCTCACCACGGTAGTCACTCCGCGAAAATGGCCCGGCCGGCTCGCACCGCACAGGGGGAGGGTCAGTCGTTCCACATCAACATAGGTCTGGAAGCCGGCGGGATACATATCTCCGGCCCGTGGAGCGAAGATGACATCAACTCCCGCGCTTTCGGCCACCGCACGGTCCCGCGCCAGGTCCCGGGGATAGGACTCGAAATCCTCCCCCACCCCGAACTGGGTTGGGTTGACGAAGATACTCAGAACCAGCAGGTCACCCCTGCGGCGTCCCCCCCGCAGCAGGGAAGCGTGCCCGTCGTGGAGGTACCCCATGGTCGGCACGAGGGCAATGGTTCTGCCGGACCTGTGTGCAGCCCGGGAGAGGTTCTGCATATCGGCTACTGACTCGACTGTCTGCATCTAGTTGAACGAGTGCCCCTCGGTGGGGAACTCTCCTCCCTTCACATCGGCAATGTAACGCTCAACCGCGTCGGCAATAAGGGCGCGGGCGTCGGCGTAGCGTTTGACGAACTTAGGTGAATACTTTTCGCAGAGGCCGAGGATGTCATGGATCACCAGCACCTGCCCGTCACAGTGGGGACCGGCGCCGATGCCGATGGTCGGAATGCTCAGTTCGTCGGTAATGCGCCGCGCCAGCTTAAGTGGTATTCCCTCCAGCACCAGGGCAAACGCCCCGGCGGCCTCGACAGCGCGGGCATCGGCCAGAAGCTGTTCAGCCTGGGCCTCCTGCTTCCCCTGGACCCGGTACCCACCCATACGGTGGATCGACTGGGGTGTCAGGCCGATATGGCCGACCACCGGGATATCCATATCGACGATGGCCCGAATGGTTGAGGCCATATGTTCGCCCCCCTCCAGCTTAACTGCAGCCGCACCCCCCTCCTTCACCAGTCTCCCCGCGTTGAGACGTGCATCCCGCAGGTCGATCTGATAGGAAAGAAACGGCATATCCGTCACCACAAGCGCTTTCGGTTCGGCACGCTGCACCGCCCTCGTATGGTAGAGCATCTCTTCCAACGTAACCGGTAGAGTGTTCTCATGACCGGCGACAACCACACCCACCGAATCCCCCACCAGGATCATGTCGATGCCACAGTCATCCATGATGCGTGCCGTCGGATAGTCATAACAGGTGAGAACCGTGATCTTATCACCGTCAGCCTTCATTTTTTGGATGTCGAGTACGGTTTTTCGTTTGCTCACATTGGGCTCCAAATGCAAAAAACGCCCTCCGATGACAGAGGGCGTTGCACGTCGACAGCAGAGAGGGGGATACCTCCCGGTCTTATCGGCTATTGCCTTCCGTCCCGGTTCGGATGCCGAATCCAGGCGGTATATTCAGTTTATGCAAGGCGTTTGCGGCTCCACTCCCAGTAGCGTGCCTTACCTTACAGATTTTATAACCGTTTATCACACTCCCTTAAAAAAAGTCCAACAATTTTTTCGGGGACGTTTTGTTTTCATTCTATGCCTACACCGCATTTCCTTTGATCATCTCCAGTTCGTCCACCACGGCACGGCTCTCGCCCCGGCGCTTTTCCAGATCGTCGAAAAGACCGATAACCATCTCGCCAACCTCGTCAACAGCCACCTTTATGGCGGTGCCGTCCTCCACTTGTCGGCCAGTTACCCCGACCATTTCTTCCGTCAACTCCTTAATGGAATCAATGGCCCTGACGATGCTCTTGGTGGCCTTGGCCTGCTCCTTGGAGGCATTGAATATCTGTGACGTCATGGTACTGACATCTTCCATGGACTGGGTAACGAGTCGGACGCTCTTCCCCTGCTCCTCGGTAGCCACTTTGATTTCCTCGGTCATATCCATCGACCGGCTTGAACTCTCCAGTATCACCCGCAGCGCTTCGCCCGTCTGCCGGCCAAGGATGACTCCCTTCTGAACAAGTTCCTTGGTGACGCTCACGCTGCCTGCCGCAGTGCGGGATTCGCTCATGATCTCTTCGATAATGCCGGTAATTTCCCCCGTGGACTGGCCGGTCTGGAGAGAAAGGTTGCGGATCTCGTCGGCCACGACACCGAAACTCTTGCCGTACTCGCCAGCCTGGGCGGCAATTATGGAGGCATTGAGTGCGAGCAGATTGGTGCGCTTGGTTATATCGTTAATGACGTTGACGATACTGTCGATACGACTGCTCTTTTCACTCAGGCGCTTGATTCCACTGTAGGAGAGGTCTACCGACGTCTGGATGTCGGCCAGGGCCGTAATGGTTTCGTCAACGACGACCATGCCACGGTCGGCCTGCGCCTTGACCTGACTCGCCATCTGGTGGGATACGGCCGTGGTGGTCTCGACATTTTTAAGGGTGGCGTTGATTTCCTCCATGGCGGACACCGACTTGTCCACGGCGTCGGAAAGGGCATCGAGATTTCGGCTGACCTGCTCGATCGCCACCGATATTTCCCCGACAGCGGAACTGGTTTCATCCACCGAAGAGAGAACGCTTTCCGAAGACGACGCGATGTGGGCGGTAGTATCCGCCAGCGAAGTGACGGCACTTATAAGGTTCTGCACGTTGCGGGAGTACACTTCGCGGTTTTTCAGGAGACCTGAAAAGGTGTTCCCCAACTCAACCGTCAGGGTGTCGATCGCTCCGAGCAGGTTTATGCGGGTTATGGCGGACGCGGCCTGGTCGGCAAACAGCTTGATGGTATCCACATCCGTATCGTTGAGGGAGCGATGACTGAACTTGTTGTCGATACCGAACACGCCGACAGACTGACCTTTCACAACGATGGGGCAGAGAACAAAGTTGCGGGAGCGGAGAGGGCGGATACTGTCGAAGGGGGGCTGCAACTGGTAATCCTTCGGGTAGGTATTGATGTCCTCGACAAAATAGAGGCGCTTGTCGCTGAAGCACTTGAAGATGATCCCGCTCCGTTCGTCGAGAGGGACGGTCACCCCGGTCGTGTCGAACCCTTCGGATGCGGTGGCGGTTACGAAGTGGAGCGAGTTCCGTCCCTCGTCGGCCATGAGGATATTGACTCGCTCGTAGCCGAGGACATCGTGCAGTCCCTCGGCGCAGAGGGATAAGACCTCTTCCACATTGATCGACCGCTGGATCCGGCTGCTGATCTGATGGAAGTTCTTGATGTTGTTGTCCAGTACCTTGTAACGGTTTTCGAAAACCTCTTTCTGTGACGCCACCTCACGATGGAGGCCATCCATTTCGACGGCCCGTTCATGGAGTTGGTCGGAGGCACGACCGATGAAAAACCCCAGACACGACATCACGCAGGCCGTTCCGACCCCCATATAGGTATAAAGAGCTATATGGTAGGAGCTTCTGGTAATATCGGAGAATATCTGCTGCCAAAGCGCCTGGGCCGGATCGGGAAACAGGATGAGCCGGATGACGGTCCACGCAAACGGTGCACCGATACCAAGAATGAATCCGACCAAGGCGTAGATAATGCTTCTGTTCTTTGAGGTTGTGTGCGGTTGCATGCGGTAACATCCCTCCTCTGCCAATGTGAACGGATCGGTGACGGCTACACCCTGACAATAACCGCCCTTGCGGGCATTCGCGCAGTCTATGTCAGGCATGGCACAATGTCAACATCAACCTTCAGCGCCCCAGCATGATCCCCAGTTCTTCTGCAGCCCGGACCATGTCACCGCCGGGATTAACCAACTTGAGTTTTCTGACCGCCTTTTCTATGGCCACCGACCGGATCTCCCTCCCTTTGAGACAGACCATCTGGCCGAACGCTCCCTTTTCTATCAGCTCAAGCGCCTTGATGCCGAAACGGCTGCCGAGGCAGCGGTCGAATGTGGTGGGGGACCCGCCCCGCTGCAAATGTCCCAGCACCGTAACGCGGGTATCCATGTCGAGACAGGTACCGATCTCCCTTGCCACGTACTCGCCGATGCCGCCGAGACGTTCGATCTGGTGGGCAGCTTCAGCCTTTTTCCGCACCACCCGTTCCCCACCGCGGGGGTATGCCCCTTCCGCGGCCACGATGATACTGAAACGCCGCCCCCGCCGGCGACGGTCATCGACTGCTCGACAGATCCTCTTGATCTCGAACGGGATCTCCGGAATCAGGATCACGTCGGCACCACCGGCGATACCCGATTCCAGGGCGATCCATCCGGCATATCGCCCCATCACCTCCAGGATCATGACCCGGTGATGACTCTCCGCAGTGGTATGAAGCTTGTCGATGGCATCGGTAGCCGTCTCCAGTGCCGTGTTGTACCCGAAGGTGACATCGGTCTCCAGGAGATCGTTATCGATGGTCTTGGGAACCGCAACGATGGGGACACCCTTCCGCATAAGTTCCTGGGCAATCTTCAGCGATCCGTCCCCCCCGACGACGATCAGTGCCTCAATGCCAAGTTCCTTCAAGGTTGCTACAACCTGGTCGGAGATATCGATGAATTCCGTTGTGCCGTTCTTTTCCACGGGAAAGGAGAAGGGATTCCCCCGGTTGGTCGTTCCGAGGATGGTACCCCCCCGGGGCAGAATGCCGCGTACGTCGTCGAGGGTCAGGAGGCGGCACTTGCTCTGGTCGAGGAGGCCGTCAAAACCATCCTCGATACCTATAACTTCCCACCCCCGACCTATCAACGCTCCTTTAACTACCCCCCGTATCACCGCATTCAAGCCGGGACAATCGCCACCACCGGTGAGAATCCCTATTCGTTTCATGCAATTTCCTCCAAACTCGAATTGGTCAGAATGGAAATCAATCTCATGCCCCTGACATGAATGCCGGTCTCAGCCGTTCGTATGTTGCAGTGAGGTTTTCCGGCATGACGCGCACATCGTCGAGAACCGACATGAAATTGGTGTCACCGTTCCAGCGGGGAACTATGTGCAGGTGAAGGTGCTCATCGACCCCGGCGCCAGCTGCACGCCCCAGGTTTATGCCGATATTGAACCCGCCCGGAGAGGCCGTCGCCTGTAAAACATTACGACAGAGGCGCAGGGTTGCGAACAGGTCGAGCATCTCCGCCTCGTCCAGCTCGTTCAAATCCGCGGTATGCCGGTAGGGAGCAATCAGGAGATGGCCGTTCGTATAGGGATAGCGGTTCATCATGACGAAGCTGAGGGGGGTCCTGTGGAGAATCAGGCGCTCACGATCCCGTTCCGGTGTTTCGGCTCCGCAGAAGATGCAATCGGACGGTTTATCATTTATAATGTAATCCATTCGCCAAGGTGCCCACAACCGTTCCATATCCTCTGCCCTCACTAAAGCTCAATGTCCCGCATTGGGCGCCTCTTCCGGCAAGCACCTCCGGAAAAAAACTACTGAGTAACGTGACTCTATGACAAGACCTGCGGCCACATTGGTGCAGATTACAACGACCGGCACCGGAAAGCTGCTCTTTGCGCGGCACCTGGATTATTCACGAAAAAGCCGGGTTTTTCAATATTTTAAATACGACAAAATAGGCACCGCACATAATAAAATGATTTTATATTTTACCGATAATAAATACTTGACAACATCCTGGCAAAGGCATAGGGTAGTGCAATACGTAGGAATATAGGCTGTTTAAGAAGAAGAACTGTTGTTTTAATAGAATATTTTTTTAACCTAAATAAAACACAAGCAAAGGAGAAGCGTGAAATGGGAAAGAAACAGGAGGCTTTGGATTACCACTCAAGCGGCCGCAAGGGGAAAATCGAGGTCATTTCATCCAAGCCATGCTCGACCTCCCGCGACCTGTCACTGGCCTATTCGCCGGGGGTAGCCGAGCCATGCCTCGAAATCGAAAAAAATCCTGAAGACGCCTACAAATATACCGCCAAGGGCAACCTCGTTGCCGTTGTCTCCAACGGCACCGCCGTTCTCGGCCTCGGCAACATCGGCGCCCTGGCCGGCAAACCGGTCATGGAAGGGAAAGGTGTCCTCTTCAAGCGCTTCGCCGATATCGATGTCTTCGACATAGAAGTCAACTCGGAAGACCCCGATGAGGTCATCAAGGTCTGCCAGCTCCTTGAACCCACCTTCGGGGGGATCAACCTGGAAGACATAAAGGCGCCCGAGTGCTTCTACATCGAGGAAGAGCTGAAGAAAACCATGAATATCCCGGTCTTCCACGACGACCAGCATGGCACCGCCATCATCTCGGCCGCCGCGCTCATAAATGCCCTCCAATTAATCAATAAAAAAATTGAAGAAATACGAATCGTAATTAACGGTGCGGGTGCAGCAGCCATTGCCTGCGCCAATCTGGCCATCTCCCTGGGGGTGAAGCCGGCAAATATGATCATGTGCGATACCAAGGGGGTCATTTACAAGGGACGTACCGAAGGTATGAACAAGTATAAGGAGCGGTTTGCCGTGGACACCCAGCTCCGCACCCTTGAAGAGGCTGCAGATGGGGCAGATGTACTGTTCGGTCTCTCTTCAAAAGGAGCTTTCACACCGGAGATGGTGCGCAAGATGACAGTCAACCCGATCATCTTCGCCATGGCCAACCCTGACCCGGAAATCACGCCGGAAGAGGCCCGGGCTGTTCGCGGTGACGTCCTCGTAGCCACCGGCCGCTCCGACTACCCAAACCAGGTGAACAACGTCCTCGGCTTCCCCTTTATCTTCCGCGGCGCCCTTGACGTGCGCGCCACCACCATCAACGAAGAGATGAAGAAGGCGGCGGTGTTCGCCCTGGCCGAACTGGCACGTGAAGAGTGCCCCGATTCGGTATGCCGTGCCTACGGCAACGTAAAGTTCTCCTTCGGCCGCGACTACATCATCCCCAAACCGTTCGATCCCCGCGCACTCCTGAGGGTTGCTCCGGCCATCGCCAAGGCAGCCATGGAGTCGGGTGTTGCCCGCCAGCCCATCGAGGATATGGAGAAGTACGTCGAACACCTTGAGTCCCTGCAGGGAAAAGCCAAGGAAACCCTCCGGATGATCATCAACAAGGCCAAGAGCGATCCGAAGCGGATCGTCTTTCCGGAAGGTGACAACGAAAAGATCCTCAGGGCGGCCCATATTCTTATGGAAGAGGAAATCGCCACACCGATCCTCCTCGGCAACCATGACAAGATCATGGCGCAGATCGACGAGTTGAGTCTCAACTTCAACGGCAACTCGCCGGTCATTATCGATCCCTCTTCCTACGAGAAATCGGAAGAGTACGCCCTGGAACTTTTCAACCTGCGGCAGCGCAAGGGACTGACCCTTTCCGAGGCGCGCCGCCTGATGACCCGCAAATCCCGCACCCATTTCGGCTGCATGATGGTCCGACAAGGTGATGCGGACACCCTTCTTTCCGGCATCGACACACACTATCCCGAGACCATCCGCCCCGCTCTCGAAGTCATCGGCAAGCAACAGGGGCTCTCCAGCGTGCACGGCCTCTACATGATGGTTTTCAAGAAGGGGATATTTCTTATGGCAGACACAACGGTCTGCATCGAACCGACCGCCGAGGAACTGGCCGAAACCGCCATTCTAGCCGCCGAAAAGGCCCGGATGCTCGATATCGAACCGACTATTGCCATGCTCTCCTTCTCCAACTTCGGGTCTGTCCAGCACCCCCAGGCCCTCAAGATCAAGCGTGCCGTGGAGATAGTCAAGGAAAAGGCGCCGGGACTCATCGTCGACGGAGAAATGCAGTCGGACACCGCAGTTGTCACGGAAATCCTGCAGAAGAGCTTCCCCTTCGCTTCACTCAAGGAAGCGGCCAACATCCTCATTTTCCCCGACCTGAACTCGGGGAACATCTGCTACAAGCTTCTCCACCACCTGGGTGGTGCCGAAGCCATCGGCCCGATCCTGATGGGGATGAAAAAACCGGTCCACGTCCTGCAGCGTGGCGACGACGTGACGGACATCGTCAACATGGCCGCCATCGCCGTAGTGGATGCCCAGAACTCGTAACCGGCTGTTTTCACAATATATCAAAAAGGGGACTGACAGATCGTCAGCCCCCTTTTCTTTTGTTGCCCCAACCTCGTACTATTTGTTACTATCTATCGTGATCGTTGAAATCCATGACGGTCCGATCCCCTGTTTCGGAGTCCGGGCAATGAACGCAGTATCACACTTTCAGCTGAAAAAGAATTTCTTCCCTCTCATGCTGGTCACATCCCTTCTATGCCACGCCCTGCTCTCCCTGTTCCTGCTGCAACCCCATCGGGTGGGAGACATGATACCGCCGGTTCCGGTATTCGACCTTACGATGACCACTCCCGTCATCCCTTCCCCGGTTGTCAAACCTGCGACAGCAGTGCAGCCAGTAGCTGCCGAACCAGAAGCACCCGCTTCACCGGCTCCGCGCGCGGCACAAACCGCCCAGAACACATCAACAACCACCCCGGCGGTACCGGAAGATCTCCACAAAAGCGGCATCGAACTTGGCCTGACGAACGGTTATTTCAGCGGGATCGGAGAAGGAGAAACCCTACGGGATGATATCCGGGAATACTACTTTGCTATGCTGCGGCAGATTAACGAAAAGTGGTGGCTTCAGCCGGGCAGCCATCAGGGAGCGGCAGGGAACGCCATCGTCAACCTCGTCATAGCCAAGGACGGCGTGGTAGTGCGGAGTCTGCTGGTTCAGGGATCGGGCAATCCGGTGTTCGACCGGCAGATACTTCAGGCGGTAACGGCAGCGAGCCCGCTCCCACCGCTGCCGGAATCATACGGAAACGATTTGTTCAGTGCACCGCTTCGTTTCAAGGCACCCCTGAGCCTCATGTCATCATAACGATGAACTTTCTGAAATCAGTCATCCTCAAAATCGAAGATGCTTAGTCCCTGGAACTCCGAATCCTCTCCACCCAGAGCGGCAATTCGGGCTGACGTATCACGGAACCCGCGGCCGATAGACCGAACCTCTAAGTAATAGGGCAACGCCTCAGTGGGGCGTCCCGTGGTTTCCAGCAGGTGTGCCAGTTCATAGGTGAGGCTTTGAATCTCACCCTTTCTCAGACTTTTCAGAGCCACACCGTTACGCAGAAGCTCCTCGGCCTTCACCGCATCCCCCTTCTCCCGGTAGCACATGGCCTGCAGGGTAAGGCTGTCAGCAATTCGCTGCGGATCGTGAGACGCCTGCTCGAACTCTCCGATCGCATCATCATAGAGTCCCATCTCCTTGTAGGCAATCCCCAGGTTAAAATGGGTTTCCGTGTCGCCACTTTCCACCTGCTGGTCAAGCCCCTTCTTGAACGCGGAAAAAAGTCCGTCCAGGCTGTACTTGTCGCTCGAACCCGTATCTGCTCCGGCATCCGTACCGCCATCGGCAAAGAGTTCCTCACCGAGGGTGGAGAGATCTACGTCATCACCCCAAAAGCCGGTCAACGCCTCTGTACCCTCGCCGGCCCCTTCGCCGAGGACGGTCGCTAATTCATCCAGTTCAACGCCGGTCTCCCCGCTGGCAATAACTTCCTCTACTACCTCGCCAGCAATGCCTTCCCGGGTCAGCCAGTCGTTTTCGGAGTCGATATTGAGAACGAGTGCAACGGTTCCATCTTCGGCCGGCAATGGTTCGGAATCTTCTGCCAACGTCTCCGCAACAACCCACCCTGCTTCTTCGCTCGGAGCCGCAGCGTCATCAACGACAGGTTCGAGTTGAAGCTCCTCCAGCTCATCGTCGGCGGTCTCTCCCTCGGTGAAAAGTTCCCCCATTTCGCCATAGTCAGGGACAAAAAGTTCGCCGGTGACGATTTCAGGCTCGTCAAGGGGCTCAGCCCTCAGCTCCAGGTCGGCAGGGAACTCTTCCTCCAAATCTTCTTCGAGCAGATCCTCGGGTTCAAGCGTCTCGTCGGCCAACGGGGCGGACAGTTCCTCAAGCTCTTCATCATCCGGCTCCGCTTCCAGGATCTCTTCCAGGATTTCTTCCGGCGCCTCTTCCATCAACTCAACTTCCGGCTCCAGTTCCAACTCTTCGATCTCATCAATCTCGGCAACGGGGACAACAGCCGCATCGGCCACTATCCCGGAATCAACAAACGGGGGGATTTCAACGGGCAGATCTTGGGTCGGGAGTTCAGAATCCAACTCCGGCTCCAGTTCCTCAGACCCACCGACCGGTTCCACCACATCGTCGGGAAGGGGGAGATCGATCTCTTCCTCCCAATCCGTAACCTCAGAGGTGGTCGGCACGGATACCGTCGCCATTCGCGGTTTTTCGTCAGCAACACCCTTCCTGGAAGTCAGCGCCTTCTCGGTGGTTTCCCGAGACACCGCAGGTGAAGTCTGCGGAGCCGGAGGAGGAGCCATTCGCGCCGCCAGAGCTGTCAGTTTCCCCTTGTCACCGGCCGCTTCGTAGAGTGCTCGTAACCCGTCGAAAACTCGCTTATCCTTCGGCAGCAATTTCTCGATTTCCGCGTAGAGCGCCTCCATACGACCGGCCTCGCCAGCGGCGACGAATGCCAGTACCGATCCTGAGAGAAACTCGAGGGCTCCCGGGATGTTACCGGCATTGAGATAAAGCATCACAAGATCCTCCCGGAGAGATGTCTCCCCCGGAAACAGCTTGATTATCTGCTGTAGCACCCCCTTCAGCTTTTCGGTTTCTCCCAACCTGCGGCAGACGTCAGCCAAGAGCCGCCAAGCGCGTAAATTGGCAACATCGGTGCGGATGAACTGCTGCAACTGGGGGATGACTCCCGCGGTTTCCCCCTTGTCCAAAAGGGTCGCGATGAAATCAAGCTGGAATTCTTTCTGCTCGGGAAAAAGAACCTGGATTCGGGTGCACACCTGGGAAAAGGCCTCGTGATTCCCCTGTTTCCAGAGCAACAACGCCAGTTGGGTAAATTCCTGGTAGGCCTTGTCAGTCTGGCCCGCGGAGAAATGCAATTCGGCAAACTGCAACTGTGTGGTGAGGTTTTCCGGGTCGAGGTTGAGCATGCTCTCCAACACCCCGAGGGCATCATTGAGCCTGCCTGCACGCTGGTAATGATTGAGCACAATGCCATATTCGGTAAGGGCATTGCCGGTCAACCCCTGCTTTTCGTTGAGTGTGGCAAGGGCAAGGGATATGTCGATGTCGGCGGGGGTAAGTTTCTGTATCTGCTTGTAGACTGCAATGGCTTTGAGGAAATAGGTATTGTCGGAATAATACTTGCCGATAGCCTTGTACTCGGCTACCGCCTCGTCCTTGCGGTTGATCTTTACCAGCAGCTCGGCAAGCCGCTGCCGATGGCGGATGTCGTTGGGGTCGAGAACGACAACCTGCTCGTAATCCTTTATTGCGCGGTCAATCTGACCTTTGGCAATGAATTTCTGGGCGCTCGCCAGATATTTTTCTTTGGCAGTACTCAAGGGAATCCGTGAAATATTTCTTTATTTTCTCGCAGTTAAACTAATTGAATCGGCACGGCATGTCAAGCCTAATGAGGTGCTGCGAGTAGTTCTGCCAGGAGAAACCGAAGCTGGACATATTCGTCTCGGGACAGTTTCCTGTCATGGTACACCGCTTTTCCGTAAATATGAACAAACCGGGTAATAAGCGGTTCGTCAAGAGTCCGGGCAAGATCATACAAGCCCTTGTCCGGCGGCCATTCCACTCCATACCGTCGCCGCACCAGTCTGAATAGGTTCTTCAACAGCCGCTCCTCCCTGCTGACCCTTTGCCAGACATATAATCGCCAGATCGAGAGCGCCACCAGGAGCGGTACGGCTATAAACAGCAATGGCCGAAGGGAAAGATGACTCGGAAACGACAGGTGACGAAGACGGCCAGCCCGATTGAACAGAGATATCTGGCGCTCCAGATCGTAATTGATTATCGTCAGGTTCCAGAAATAACTGAAGGCGTCGAGATACATCCGGACCCTGCGGTTGAGCCCCCGCTCCCCTGCCCCCTCCACTCCGGCAAAATTGACTGCCCAGGCACTCGGATCGACCATGACCCACCCCTTGCCGTCGAGGTAGGCCTCCACCCAGACATGAGCCCGGTCTTCGGTCACCACGTAATAGCCACCCACCTCATTGTACTCGCCGCCGTAGTACCCACCTACCAGCCGGGCAGGGACGTCGGCGGCACGGAGAAGAACTGCCAGGGTCGAGGCGAAGAACTCGCAGTGGCCAGGCTTTCCATCGAACAGGAATTGCCCGAGGGGATCGCTGCCGGTCGGCAGATTCATCGTTGAGTAACGGAGCTTGCGATCGACGAAATACCTTTCCAGGAGGTCTAGCCGGTCGGCATCCGTTTTCCCCCGTCGGGCTATCTGTCGCCCCAGGGAGACAAGCCGGTGCGACAGGTCGGAAGGGAGCCGCAGGTAGAACCCCCTGTCAATCCCGCGACTGGTGATAACCGCGCCGGGGACGGACTGGGTCTCATACCTGAGCCGCCGCCCGGAGGGCATGGCAGTATGCACGATATCGGAATCAGTGGCGAAACGGACACCGGTCAGATGACGTGGAACGTTCAGGGCAAGCAAGTAACGGGACCTGCCCGGCTCCGGGAAGATGGTCTGGCTCACCACGCTGCCCGGCCCCGGGATGCCCCTCTCTGCACCGGGAACCGGCTTCCGCACCCAACTGTCCCCTTCCAGGGTGTTGAGTACTATACCACGCCAGTAGAGCTGGTTTTTTGCCAAGGGGGGAGAATCGGCACGAAACACGACATTCTTGACCTCGGTGACGGCCGGAGCCGCCCCCGGCTGTACCTTGTCGCTCAGTCCGGTCGCAGCACCGGACGATACGTTGAGGACGTTCCAGAGGGGAAACGGGGTCCGGGGAAGGATGACGAAGAAGAGGAGAATAAGCGGCATGGCCGCAAGCGGCATGCTGGCGGCAACGGTTACAACCTTCACCATGTCGTCCCGGGCGATGACTGTGTCGCCGTCGCGGTCGTAGAAAGTCAGTAGCACGAGAGAAACCGCGATCAGGACGAGGAGCAAAAGAAGATAGACAAGGAAGGCGGCACTCAGGTTGAGAAGGGACGAGCCGGCCAGGGCAAACAGTGCCAGCGCATAGATCTGGAGATAGTGCCGGCTCCCCTTCTCGCTCGCGAGACGTACCGCCAGAAGAATGACGAGAAGATTCACCGCCGGTCCTACCAGATTGTCACGGGAAAACTGAATGCCAAAATAGATGAAAAAAAGGATGGATACGACCGTCGGCACGTGGCCGCGCAGCACCGCGCCGCGTCGGTCGGCAATGACTGCGAATAGGAGCACCGCCGGAAACAGGAACCGGGGGATATTGTCCAGATAGGCAACGAGCGGAACAAAGCCGAGAAGGGCAATGCCGTACGCCAGGATATCCAGTACCGATTTAATCCTTACCATACAACGCCAGTTCCGTCAGGAGCCGCAGCCGGTGTCCCCGGGAGTCGGCCGGCTTGAGCAGTCGCTTCCGCAGCTTGAGCCCCACTGGCCGCCCCTCACGCATCAACCGGTTCACGAGGTAGGTCGCGCAGGAGAGCTTCTCTTCCAGGTTCCTTGCCGGCAGCCGGTCGATGTCGATCACGAGGGGTTCCCGCGCCGTGGCACTCAGCTCCTTGACCTTCAGTTCGCCATGCCGAGCCGACAGGCGCCAGTGGATCATCTTGAGAGGGTCGCCACCGCTGTAAGCGACGATCCGGTCGACGTCTCCCTCGTGCCCCTTCCCCCGCGCGGACAGGGAACCGCTCCTGCCATGGCTGCGCGAATCTGCCGCACCCGGGCAGCCAAGGGGTGCGGGGAAGACCATGGTCCGCAGATCGAGGGGAAGGGTGCGGCAGCGGACGAAAAAATTGATGGGGAAGGGGGAACAGACCGTCACCACCTCGACGGTGTGGAGACCACGCCCCGCGAATGCCGTCATGAGGGATGAGATCGCCATCCCCTGGCGATCCATCAGCTTGAAATCGGCGGTCGCCCCGTCACAGTGGACCTGGAGCAGGAACGAAGGCAGCAGGCGCTTGCGGTTGGTGAGTCGCAGGGTAAACAGGGTGGAAACGCCGCTGTAGAGCTCGTCGGGAGGAGTCAGGACCGCATCGAGGCCATGGATGTTGAGCCAACCTAGGACGCCCGATACCGCCATAAAGCCGAGCAGGGCTGAAACGATGAAGAAGAGGAGGTTGTTTCCCGTATTCACCGCAGCGAAGCCGATCAGCAGGGTTATGGCCACGTAAAACGCGCCGGCCTTGGTAAGAGTCAGACCAGCGGTACCGGTATGCTTCCGAGGATGGCGGATAAGAGTTCCTCCTTGTTAATGCTCTCCTGCTCGGGGCGGCAGATGAGGCGATGGGAACCGACCGCCACCGCGACTTCTCTCACATCCTCGGGAACCACGTACTCCCGTCCCTCCAGGTAGGCATTGGCACGGGCGGCCTCGGCGATATTGATCCCTCCCCGGGTCGAGATGCCGGAGAGGAGCAGGTGATGGTTGCGGGTCGCCGTAACGATGGCGTAAATATAGTCCGTCACCTTATCTGACAGATACACCTTTTCTTTCACCGCCTGCCGGGCAGCCAGGATGTCGTCAGCGCTCACTAGCGGCTCGATGTGGCGGATGTCGTCCCGGATGCTGCCGTAGGAGATAATGGACTTTTCCAGCTCCTCGGGGGGGTAGCCGATGCCGGTTCTGATGGTGAACCGGTCCAACTGCGATTCGGGCAGGGGATAGGTTCCGACCTGCTCCAGGGGATTCTGAGTGGCAATGACGAGAAACGGTTCGGCCAAGGGATAGGTCACCCCCTCCACCGTAACCCGCCGCTCCTCCATCGCCTCCAGCATGGCGCTCTGGGTCTTGGGCATGGCCCGGTTCACCTCGTCCACCAGCACGATGCTGTTGAAGATAGGCCCCCGGATGAACTTGAAAGCACTCTCCTCCCGATTGAAAACGGAAAGCCCGGTTATATCCGACGGCAGCAGGTCGCTCGTGCACTGAATCCGGCCAAACGAGAGACCGAGCACGTTGGCCAGGGCCAAGGCCAAGGTCGTCTTGCCCAGACCGGGTATGTCCTCCAGCAGGATGTGCCCCCCCGTCAGAAGGGCGATCAGCGAGAGCCGGACCGCCTTGTCCTTCCCTTTCAGGTGCCTGCCGGTAAGTGTGTCCATGACGGTAAGTATTTCTGCGCGTTTGGGGAGGTTCATGGCAGTGTCGGTTCCTTCATGCTGAGATGGGAAAAGTGTATCACAGGATCGATGGATTGCAGAAGGGAGAGAAGACGATGGCGTACAAACAGGCGTGTTTCAGGAGGCTCTGGCTGCAGTAAAGCGACAGGGGGAATCCCCTGTCGCCATCAAGGGTCTACTCACTTACCGCAGCATTTCTTGAACTTGGCCCCGCTCCCGCAGGGGCAGGGATCGTTGCGCCCCACCTTCGGCTCGCTCCGTACGAGCGGTTTGGGTGCCACCAGATTTCCATCGGTGAAATACCATTTCCCGCCATCCTTCTCAAACAACGCCAGCTCATGGTGGACCTTGCGTCCACCCTTGTCCCGGTAGGTGGCCCTGAATTCCACCTCGCCGGAGGTATCGTCCCCCCCGCCATCCTTAGTGGCGACGATCTCCAGCTTCTCCCACTCCGCGCTCTCCGCCCACTCCCGGGTTCCCTTGTGGTCATACCCCTGGCGATGCTTCGGGTGGGTGGTCTCGAAAATATAATCCGTATCGACCGCCACATAGGCACTGTAGCGGGAACGCATGAGTTGTTCGGCGGTCTGGGCCGGCCGTTTTCCCCTGATGATTGATTCGCAGCAGTCGACAAAGGGGAGGTTCGAGCCGCAGGGACAATTGGACATGAAATACTCCTTGAAAGAAAATAGGAAGCCACCTCGACGACCGCGCAAAAACGGGTGCCGAGAGTGCGACACCCGCTGTATAAACTTTTCACGCCCCGGTTGTCAAGTAATGCATTGTAAATGAAATGAAAGGTACGGGACTAGGGGATGAGTACGATCTTGCCGAGCGTGCTCCCCTCCAGTACCGAATGGTGGGCTGCCGCTGCCTCGGCCAGGGGTAATTCCCGGCTCACCAGCGGCCGCAGGGTGCCATTGGCAAGACCTGCCGAAAAGGCGGCATGCATACTGGCCAGCTCTTTTTCCGTGGCATTGAAGAGGGTCATGCCGAGGATGGCTGCCTCCCGCCCCATGGCACTGCGCGGGTCAATCTCAACCCTGCCCCGGCTGCCGATGACCACGACCCGACCGTCTTTCGCCAGCGCGGCCAGGTCATGGTCCAGGTTCACGTTGGCCAGCATCTCGACGATAACGTCGACCCCCTTGCCACAGGTCAGTTCCGTCAGCTGCTCCATATACCCGGCGGTGTGGTGATTGAGGGCATGCCGGGCACCCTGAGCCAGCACCAGTTCCATCCCCTTATCAGAACCTGCGGTCCCGATCACGATGAGGCCGGCCGCAACGGCCAGTTGAAGGGCGGCGATACCCACCCCGCCGCTGGCACCATGAACCAGCACGGTCTCTCCCGCCAGGGCGTGCGCCCGCTGAAAGAGAGCACGATAGGCGGCTCCGTACGGGACCCCGATAGCTGCTCCCTGGCCAAACCCGATCCCTTCCGGCAGCGGATGGGTCTGGAACTCCCTGCAGAGGAGCTCTTCGGCGTAAGTGCCCGAAAGCGAGCCGGCGACATAGACCCGATCCCCCACCCGTCGATGGTTCACATCAGGACCGACGGCACTGATGACTCCGGCCGCATCGAGGCCGGGGGTATAGGGAAGCTTCATGTCCGGCCGGTACAGGCCGGAACGGATATAGGTATCCACCGGGTTTACCCCGATGGCAGAGACCTTGACGACCACCTGGCCCGGACCGGGGGTCAGACCGGGCACCTCCTCAAGGCGCATGGTTTCGGGAGGACCGAACTCATGGACACGTATCGCTTTCATGGATTTCTCTCCTTTCAGCAGCGTTTCGTCTATCTTTCGGAAATTCTGCACATTTCGATACAGTATAGCACCCTTACCCCGGAGGGCCACCTTCTCCACAGGGATAGAATTCCCGCGCGGGTTGACCACCGGGAAAACGCACCTAAACCATAGTTTCTAAGTTTTGCCCTACAAACATCCTACCACCATCACCACAACTCTAAGCAAAACCCTTTTTATTTGATAGTTATATAGTAATACCTCAACTTTCACCAAAGCATTTACCCTGCATTACACAGACATCACGGCAAACCTGCACCAACAACTGTAAGGACTACTCAACGTTAACATTTAGCTATCACGCCTCCACGCTAACACTTCATTTTCACGCTATTAAACAGACCACACGACACATATATCTACTTACCACAGTATCTGCTTACCTATATACACTCCGCAAGTTACCCGGCACTTCGCCACCCTGTTTCCCCACGTGCAAAGACTTCCCATTTCAGCAATTTCCTGCTAGACTACGGCCTCTTGCAGCGCTACTCCACGTACAGGATGAACCGATGAACTACATAAGCACCCGCGGCCAGATCGAACCGGTCAGCTTCAAAGACGCTGTCATGATGGGTCTCGCCACCGACGGCGGACTTCTCCTCCCCGAGCGGATACCGACACTCTCTGCGGCAACCCTGGACGTCTGGCGGGAGCTCTCCTACCAGCAGCTCGCATTCGAGCTCATTTCCCTCTATGCTACCGACATTCCGGCGGACGACTTGAAGGACCTCATCGACCGCTCCTATGCCACCTTCGACAACCGGGAGATCACGCCGGTGGTGCATGAGGACGGAGTCTACATTCTGGAGCTCTTCCACGGCCCGACCCTCGCCTTCAAAGATGTGGCACTGCAACTCCTGGGAAACCTGTTCACTTACCTGCTCAAGGAGCGAGGAGAGAAGATGAACATCGTGGGCGCCACCTCCGGTGACACGGGGAGCGCCGCCATCTACGGCGTGCGGGGAAAAGAAAACATCAACATCTTCATCCTCCATCCCCACCTGAAGACCTCTCCCATCCAGGCGCTGCAGATGACCACAGTCACCGACGCCAACGTTCACAATATCGCCGCCAAAGGGACCTTTGACGACTGCCAGAACATCGTCAAGAGCCTCTTCAACGACCTCCCCTTCAAGGAGAAATACGCCCTCGGGGCGGTCAATTCCATCAACTGGGCACGGGTTCTGGCACAGGTGGTCTACTATTTCTACGCCTGGTTCCGGGTGACCGACAACGGCGGCGCCAACATCGTCTTCTCCGTCCCGACGGGGAACTTCGGCGACATCTTCGCCGGTTACATCGCCAAAAGAATGGGGCTCCCGATCAGCAAGCTCCTGCTCGCCACCAACGAAAACAACATCCTCACCCGGTTCATCAATGATGGTGATTACTCACTCGGGGACGTGGTACAGACCGCCTCCCCCTCCATGGACATCCAACTGGCATCCAACTTCGAGCGCTACCTCTTCTACCTGTACGATGAAAATCCGGCACGGGTGCGGGACGCCTTCGTACAGCTTGCACAAACGGGACGGATTGCTTTCAGCGAGGCAGAACTGGCCCAGGTACGGAATGAATTCCTCTCCCGCTCCGTCAACCAAGTCGAGACCCTGGAGACCATCGCTACCTTCCATAAGGCCACCGGCTACCTCCTCGATCCCCACACAGCGGTGGGCGTCCGCGCCGCCCAGGAACTGGTGCCAACCGACGCCACTCCGATCTGCCTCGCCACTGCCCACCCGGCCAAGTTCGGCGAAGCGGTGGAACAGGCCACCGGCATCGCGCCACCCTTCCCCCAAGCCCTTGCGGGAATCGACAGGCTCCCGAGCCGCTGTGTGGTGCTGGATGCGGACCGGGCCGCGATCAAGGCATTCATAGAAGAAAAGGCCCTTTGACGGCCATATCCCTCGACATTCGGTATTCACGGTACACAGGTAAACATATGCACCGCCGTAACATGCCAACATATTTGATCAATCGCATCGACATTAGTAATGTCAACATCGTGGAGCTTTCATCCTGATTACTGAATATCCCTGTTAATTCCGATTTCCTATGCACATAAACTGGAAAGATATTGACACCGTTCTCCTCGACATGGATGGGACATTGCTGGATCGCCATTTCGACGACCACTTCTGGCTGGAGCACGTCCCCCACACCTATGCGCGAAAGCACGCTCTTTCCGTGCAGGAGGCGAAGGACATTCTCATTCCGCTGTTCCGCTCCCAGGAGAAGACCCTCAACTGGACCGACCTGGATTACTGGTCCGAGCGACTCGGGCTCGATATCCCGCTCCTTAAACGGGAAGTGGATCACCTGATCGCCGTCCACCCGGGGGTGGTGGAGTTTCTCCTTTTCCTTAGACAACATGAAAAGCGCATCTGCCTGGTGACCAACGCCCACAGCAAGACACTTGAGCTAAAGATGCGCAAAACCCGTGTCGGGCAGTACTTCACCGACATCATTTCAGCCCACGAACTGGGGCTCCCCAAGGAGGAACCTGCCTTCTGGGGGAAACTCAGGGAGAGGATACCCTACGACCCGGCACGCACACTTCTGGGAGAGGACAGCGAGACCAATCTCTCCACCGCCGCCGCGTATAACATTGGCTACCTCATCTACGTGAGCCGTTTCAGCTCCACCGCAACACCGATCCCCTCATCCAGCTTCACCTCAATCCACTACTTCAGCCAACTCATCCCGCCAGCGGGCTCCCTGTCGGTTCGATTGTAATATCTCCTCACCCATGAATATGGTCTTCCCACATTCCCGTGGACTTCCGTCGTGGTCTCGGGAGTGGAGGGAAAGTCCGAACGGCAAGCGGACGCCCGCCGAAATCAACTCCTACGAGCCATGCTGGATGCAGCTCTGCATGTCCTTCTCTCTGGGAACCAGTCAAGGTCCGCAGCGAAGGGCCGACCGTAGCGGACGAGATTGCGACGGATGTCCCTCGTTCACGGAATTACCAGATACTACGCAAAACGGGGCACCCCTGTGGGGGTGCCCCGTACTAAAAAATCGCTGAATGTGAAAATTTATTCCAGGTTGTCCTCGATCCGGATCAGGTTGCTCTTCTCCCTGATGAAATCCAGTTCGTCAATTTCGTTCAGAGCGGCGCGCACGTCCTTTTCCTGGGCCTCGTGGGTCATGATGACGATGGGGACCGTTTCGCCAGCACTCCTCCCTTTCTGGATCATGGACTCGATGCTGATGCCATGCCGCCCCAGTGCCCCCGCAATCTTTGCCAGAACACCCGGCTTGTCCAGGGTACTGAAGCGAAGACAGTACTTGCTGACGATCTCACCCATCGGCTTGATGCCGAGCGTCTTCACCCGCTCTTCCAGGTAGCCCAGAGGTGCGGTCCTCCGGCCGATGCCGGCCAGGATGTTGCGGGAAATGTCCATCAGGTCGCCCACGATGGCGCTGGCGGTAGGATCCATGCCGGCCCCGCGTCCGTAGAACATGACCGGACCGACGAAATCGCCGGACAGGCGGATGGCGTTGAAAACACCATCCACGTCGGCCAGGGGGTAGTTTACCGGGATCATGGTCGGATGGACGCGCGCCTCGATCCGGTCTCCGTCCCGCTTGCCTATGGCCAGGAGCTTGATCTTGTAGCCGAAATCCCGGGCGAAGTTGACGTCGATGGCGGAAATGGCGCTGATACCCTCGGTATGGATATGGTCGAAATCGACACGGGTACCGAAACAGAGGGAGAGGAGAAGGCTCAGCTTGTGGGCGGTATCGACCCCCTCGATGTCGAAGGTCGGATCCGCCTCGGCGTATCCCAGTTCCTGGGCATTCTTCAGCACTGCACCAAAATCCGCACCTTCCTGGGTCATGCGGGTAAGTATATAGTTACATGTACCATTCAGGATGCCGAAGACCGTGGCGAAGTTGTTCGCCGCCATGTTCCCCTTGATAGCCGAGAGGACAGGGATACCGCCACCTACCGCCGCCTCAAACAAAACCTCGACACCCTGCCGGGCAGCAGCCGCATATAACTCTTCCCCGTGCACCGCCAGAAGCGCCTTATTGGCAGTCACAATGTGCTTGCCGTGCTCTATGGCCCGGAGAACAAAGCGCTTGGCAGGGTCGTAGCCACCGATCAGCTCGATGACAATGGCGATTTCCGGGTCGGTCAGTACCTCGTCCACATTGGTGGTGAGCATTCCCGCCGGCAGGGAAATACCCCGGTCGGTGGTAATGTCCAGATCGGCAATCCGCTTCAGGACGAGCCGGGCACCGAGCTTCTCCTCGATCAGCTCACTATTATTCATCAGCAGCTTGGCCACGCCGGTACCGATGGTACCGAAACCAAGCAGACCGATCTTTATCTCCTGCATAACCCCTCGCATGTTTATATGTATATGAGCCGGGGCAATTCATGGATTGCCCCGCATGTATCACTTGTCCGGCGCGTTGGAGGCCACTTCGTCAATGATGCCGTTAATGAAGGCGGCGGATTCATCGGTGCCGAATTTCTTCGCTACCTCTATCGCCTCGTTGATGGTCACGTTTTTCGGTATGTCATGCCGGTAATGGAGCTCGTAAACCGCTATCCTGAGGATGTTAAGGTCGATCTTGGCCATGCGGCCGAGGCTCCAGTTCTTCGACTTCTCCTCGATAATCCGGTCTATCTCGTCCCGGTGCTCGGCCACGCCGAGCACGAGGTGCTCGGCAAAATCCCGGACTGTCGGCGCCGCCCGATTATGCTCCCAGAACAGCACAAGCGATTGCCTGAGTTCCATCGGATTGAGGTCGAAGGAGTAGAGAGCCTGCAGCGCCAGTTCGCGACTTTCCCGGCGTGATCCCACTATTTCAGACCCTTCAGCAAATTTACGGTCTCAATGGCGGTCATGGCCGCATCGAATCCCTTGTTCCCTGCCTTAGTGCCGGCCCGCTCCACCGCCTGCTCAATGGTATCGGTGGTAAGGACACCGAAGGCGACCGGCACACCGCTGGAGAGGGAAACCTGGGCGACTCCCTTGGAAACCTCCGCCGCCACATAATCGAAATGTGGGGTAGAGCCGCGAATGACGGCACCGAGGCAGATCAGGGCATCGTATTTGCCGGACTGGGCCATTCTGGCGGTTGCAAGGGGGATCTCAAATGCTCCCGGCACCCGGGCGACGTCTATACTCTTATCATCCGCACCGTGGCGAACCAGGGCGTCCAGCGCCCCTTCCAGTAGTCGTTCCGCGATGAAGCTGTTAAACCGTGCTACCACGATCCCGACCTTCAGCCCCTTGGCGTCCAGCTTTCCTTCAAAGAACTTGGGCATATCCTTGTTCCTCCTGGCAAATGATTCGTACTCTATCCCTTAAGGAACGTACAGATGCGGAAAAGTCACGCTCCTAAATATTCTCAAGCAGATGGCCCATCTTCTCGCGTTTGGTCTGTAAATACTTCAGGTTGGTCGTGGACGGCTCCGTCTCGATGGGGACCCGTTCCACGATGTTGATGCCATACCCTTCGAGTCCGATTACCTTCTTCGGGTTGTTGGTCATGAGCCGGATGCGCTTCACCCCGAGGTTGACGAGGATCTGTGCGCCTATCCCATAATCCCTCAGGTCTGCCTTGAATCCGAGAGCCAGGTTCGCTTCGACCGTATCCTTCCCCTGGTCCTGGAGGGCATAGGCCTTCAGCTTGTTGACAAGACCGATCCCCCGCCCTTCCTGGCGCATATAGAGGATGACACCCTTCCCTTCCCGCTCGATCATGGCCATGGCATCATGGAGCTGGTCGGCACAATCGCACCGTTTGCTGCCGAATACGTCACCGGTCAGACATTCGGAATGGACCCTCACGAGGACCGGCTCGTCACCCTTGATTTCCCCTTTCACCAAGGCCAGGTGCTCCAGCTTGTCCACGTCGTTCTCATAGGCGATGGCGCGGAAGTCGCCGCCGTAGCTGGTGGGGAGAATCACATCGGTCGCCCGGCGCACGAGTGATTCATGCTTCAGACGATAGGCAACCAGGTCGGCGATGGTGCAGATCTTGAGACCATGCTCCTTGGCGAATTTCTTCAGCTCGGGCATCCGGGACATGGTACCGTCATCGTTCATGATCTCGCAGATGACGCCGGCCGGCCTGAGCCCTGCCAGGCGAGCCATGTCGACAGAGCCTTCGGTCTGGCCGGCACGTACGAGCACACCTCCCGGCTTGGCCCGGAGAGGGAAAACATGGCCGGGGCGGGACAGATCCCCGGGGCGCGCGTCATCCGCCACTGCGGTGAGGATAGTGTGCGAGCGGTCGGCGGCAGAGATGCCGGTAGTGACGCCCCGGCGCGCCTCGATGGAGACGGTGAAGGCAGTCCCGAAGGAGGAGGTATTCTCACTCACCATGAGCGGCAAGTCAAGTTGGTTGCACTTCTCGGCGGTCATGGTGAGACAGATGAGCCCTCGGCCGAAACGGGCCATGAAGTTGATCGCCTCGGGCGTAACCATCTCTGCGGCCATGGTGAGGTCGCCCTCGTTCTCACGGTCCTCATCATCCACGAGGATCACCATCTTCCCCTGGCGTATGTCTTCTATCGCATCTTCAATTCTGGCTACTGTCATGTCCTGAATCCTGTCTATCCTGAGAACTAAAAACAACCTGAGGTACTGCACACTGAAAAACCGGGATACCACAAACCATTACAGCGTCGTTCTTTATGTCACAGAAAGCCGTTTTTGGCAAGGAGTTCCAGCGTCAGTCCCGTGCCGGCGTCCTTCTGTCCCCCAAGGAGTCGCTCCACGTACTTGCCCAGAATGTCGGTCTCGATGTTCACTTCGTCCCCCGGTTTCCGGAACTGCAGCGTGGTGCTCACCGCCGTATGGGGTATGATGTTGACGCTGAATCCGCCCTCGGTGACGGTGTTGACCGTCAGACTGATGCCGTCGATAGTCACTGATCCCTTTGCCACCACATAGCGAACGGCGTCGCGGGGGAGGCGGAAGTTAAAGACGGTATTGCCCGACTGTTCGCGCCGCTCGACGATAGTGGCCACGCAATCCACGTGACCGGTGACGATATGGCCGCCGAGCCGGTCGGAGAGACGCAACGCCCGTTCCAGGTTCACCGGCGTGCCGGGCTTGAACCCACGGAATGCGGTTCGCTCCAGGGTCTCGGGGGAAACATCGAAGACAAACGTTCCCCCACCCTGCGTGACAACGGTGAGGCAGACGCCGTTGATGGCAATGGAATCCCCCAGACGAACGGCATCGTCAGGAAACGTGGCGGCCACCGTGAGCCGGGCGGCGCTGCCGGTGCGGTCGAGCTGGACTACTTTCCCCACTACTTCGATCAGACCTGTGAACATGCAGCCTCCGGATACCCTTCCAACAAGATATCGTCGCCGAACCGCCGCGTGGCGATACGCGCCAGCCGCAGTGTTCGGTCGATCCGCTCCGCCCCCGGCCCGGCAAAGGGATCGAGTCCGTCTCCGCCGACGATCTTCGGTGCGTAGAAGAAGAGAAATTTGTCGATGAGGCCACGATGAAGCGCACTCCCCGCCAGTTCACGCCCTCCCTCCAGAAGCACCGACTGCACCCCCCGCTCTCCCAGTTGACGGAGCAGGTCCGTCAGGTCCACGTGGCCGTTAAATCCGGCACACCGCAGCACCTCGGCGCCTGCCGCTTCCAGCCGTACTATTTTCGCCTCGTCCCCCGACGTGGTGGCGATTACGGTTGGCGCCGATGAGTGGAGATGGAGCAGCCGGGCATGGAGTGGAATGCGCAGGGTACTGTCCACCACCACCCGCATCGGGTCCTTCCCACCAGGCAGGCGGGAGGTCAACTGGGGGTCGTCGGCCAGTACGGTCCCGGCCCCCACCATAACAGCATCCATCTCGCTCCGCAGTTTGTGGACGTACCGCCGTGACCGGTCATTGGTGATCCAGCGGGAATCTCCTGTCGCCGTGGCGATCTTGCCGTCCAGGGTCAACGCGCTCTTCAGAATGACGAAAGGACGGCCGGTGGTAACATGCTTGATGAATGGCTCGTTGAGTCGGTGGCATTCCTCTTCCAGCAGGCCGGACTCCGTCACGATTCCCGCACGCCGCAGCAGCTCAAGACCACGCCCCGCTACCAGCGGGTTGGGATCGACCATACCGACGAAGACCCGCCCCACCTTCGCCTCGACGAGCGCATCGGCACAGGGAGGGGTCTTGCCATGATGAGCGCACGGTTCCAGTGTCACGTAGACATCGGCTCCCCGGGCAGCATCCCCTGCCTGAGCCAGGGCATGTACTTCCGCATGGGGGGTCCCCGCCTTCCGGTGCCACCCTTCTCCCACGATCACGCCGTCTCTGACGACGACGCACCCCACCGCCGGATTGGGAGAGGTCTTCCCCACCCCCTTCCGGGCTAGGGCAAGGGCTCGCCGCATCATCTGCTTCTTAAAATTCTCATACGCTTCGGTATTCAAATCAAATTCCCATACCAACGAACGTGATTTTTTCACAAGGTCAAGGCACCCGAGGGATGACGCGGAGTCGTAGTACCAAACATCAAGAATAAAATCGCTACACCGCACAATTTCGCTTGCGAAATTAGACCGCGAAGGCGCCCCTGCGGGGGCGGTCGTCAGGCCGAGTCACAAGGAATCACGAAGGAAAACGCAGAGATTGCGGAAAAGGCGCGTTCCTACTTTTTGAGGAGGTCCTGCAGTTCCGACATGAACTCGTTGATATCCTTGAACGACCGGTAGACCGAGGCGAACCGGACGTAAGCCACCTGGTCCAGGTCGTGGAGCTCGTTCATCACCCATTCACCGATGGTAGTACTCGGCACTTCTTTTTCGCTGCTCTCCTGAAGCCGCGTCTCCAGACGGTCCACCATGTGTTCGATCGCCTCCGCCGACACCGGTCGCTTCTCGCACGCCTTCTGGATCCCGGCGATCAGCTTGAGGCGGTCGAAGGGCTCCCGCCGGCCATCCTTCTTCTCCACGAGGGGAAGAATATCCTCAACACGCTCGTGGGTGGTGAAGCGCTTGCCGCATGATTCGCATTCGCGGCGGCGGCGGATGGTGGAGCCCCCCTTGTCGGGACGGGAATCGACCACCTTGCTGTCGGCAAAGGAGCAGAACGGACATTTCATGGAGAGACTCCCGGTGTGGGGAATTTTTCGACGACCACTCCCGACTCGCGGACCATCTCCTCCGCCAGTTGGTCCGAATACCCCATTTCGTAGACGACGCGCCGGATACCGGCATTGATGATCATCTTGGAGCAGATGATGCACGGCATGGTGGTGCAGTAGAGGGTTGCGCCGTCGATGTTGGTGCCGTGTTTGGCGGCCTGGATGATGGCGTTCTGCTCGGCATGGAGGCCGCGGCAAAGTTCGTGGCGCTCTCCGGAAGGAATCTGCAGCTTTTCCCGCAGGCACCCCACCTCAAGACAGTGTGCCACGCCGGAAGGAGCACCGTTGTAGCCGGTGGTCAGGATGTTTTTGTCCTTCACCACCACCGCCCCGACCTGCCGCCGCAGGCAGGTTGAGCGCTTGGCGACAAGATGGGTGATCTCCATGAAGTATTCATCCCAGCTGGGACGGGTCATAGGGCGCTCCTCGGCAATTTATCAGCGTAAAATACCCCATTGGGGTCGAATGGTCAAGAAATTAGGGGGTTTACAAAACGCCGATCACTCGTCCCCTACCTGACGATGATGGCGGCGGGCGGCATTCCGCTTTTTCTCCGTAATCCGCCGTTCCTTTTCTCCCTTGGGAACCCGGGTAGCGAGCCGTTTTTTCACTTTTCGTTCACGCTTGCGGAGAGCTTCCTGAAGCCTCTCCATTGCCACCTCCCGGTTGCGGAGCTGGGAACGGTTCTCCGTGGCCTGGACCACGATGCCGGTCGGGAGGTGCCGGATGCGCACCGCCGAATCTGTGGTGTTGCGGTGCTGGCCGCCAGGGCCGGAAGCACGGAAAAATTCGATCTTCAGGTCCGTTTCTTTGATCTCTACCGACATGACATTCCTCGAAGCCGTTTCAGTTCCGATCGTTGACAGCAGACGCCGGACTGTTCCATAATACCCGTAATTTGCACCGAGGTAAACCATGGATCCCACAGCTCTTCTGCAACACTATTTCGCCGATGCACCCGAAGCCGGGACAATCGTGCTGGAACACAGCCGGCTAGTGGCGGCCAAGGCCCTGCAGATCACCGACCACTGCTGCATGGCAGGACTCGACCGGCAGTTCATCGAAGAAGCGGCACTCCTCCACGACATCGGCGTCTGTCGCGTCCATGCGCCGGGCATGGGCCTTATCGGCGCGAATCCCTATATCTGTCATGGCATTCTGGGGAGGGAAATTCTGGAACGTGAAGGGCTGGCGCGTCACGCGCTGGTCTGCGAGCGGCACATCGGGGTGGGACTTACTATCGAGGACATCCGAGCCCAGCAGCTCCCCCTCCCGCACCGGGATATGGTCCCCGTCAGCCGGGAGGAGCAGATCGTCTGCTGCGCAGATCTGTTCTATTCGAAGCATCCGGGCAAGATAGCCGTTGAAAAATCACTGGCTGATGTGAAGCAATCCCTCGCAAGATTCGGCAGCAACAAGGTGTCCACGTTCGAAACCTGGCAACAGCTCTTCTCCCTCACCTGACCATGAGCACCCGATTGCCCTTCCCTTGCGTTATGATAAAGTAGCACTGGTTGCCTGCAGCTGCTATCAAAAGGGAAGGTACACCTGCCATGCCCGTTCCGTCTACCCTCAGAAATATTTCCCCCACCGTCTGGGAACTCCCCGTCGGCCATAAGCCGGGGATGCTCGTGCCGGCACGGATCTTCGCGACGGAAAAGCTGCTGAACGCCATGGACGCCGGCGTGTTCGAACAGGTGTCCAACGTCGCCTGCCTCCCCGGCATCATCGACCACGCCTACTGCATGCCCGACGGCCACTGGGGATACGGTTTTCCCATCGGCGGGCTGGCCGCCATGGACCCGGAGTCGGGAGTCATCTCTCCCGGCGGCATCGGTTTCGACATCAATTGCGGCATGCGGCTCGTACTGACCAACCTTACCTACGACGAGGTGCAGCCCCAACTGCACCACCTGGTGGACCAGCTCTTTTACCGGGTTCCGGCTGGCGTGGGGGGGCATGGTTTCGTCAAACTCTCCCACGACGAGTTTTGCCAGGTGGTGGAACAAGGGTCCCGCTGGTGCCTGAAAAACGGCTATGCCTGGCCCGAGGACCTGGAAATGACCGAGGAGGGAGGATGCTTCGCCGGTGCCGATGCCACCAAGGTGAGCGCCAAGGCCATCGACCGGGGGTATAACCAGATCGGCACCCTGGGTTCGGGAAACCACTACCTGGAGATCCAGGTCGCCCGGCAGGAGAACGTCTTCGACGCGGAGACCGCCCGCACCTTCGGCATCGCCCGTCCCGACCAGGTGGTCATCATGTTTCACTGCGGCAGCCGCGGCTTCGGCCACCAGGTGGCGACCGACTATCTCCAGACGTTCCTCGGAGTCATGGAGAAGAAGTACGGTATCCGGGTCAACGACCGGGAGCTGGCCTGCGCCCCCTTCCGGTCCCGGGAAGGGCAGGACTACTTCGCCGCCATGAAGTGCGCCGTCAATATGGCCTTCGCCAACCGGCAGGTGATCCTCCACCGGATCAGGGAGGTGTTCGCCGACGTCTTCCATCGCGACCCCCGCGATCTGGGGATGAACATGGTCTACGATGTGGCCCACAACACCGCCAAGCTGGAGCGACACAGGGTACAAGGTAACATCATGGAAGTGCTTGTACACCGCAAGGGGGCGACCCGCGCCTTCGGCCCCGGCATGGAGGGAATCCCCGACTGCTACCGGGAGACCGGCCAACCGGTCATCATCGGCGGGAGCATGGAGACCGGCTCCTATCTTCTCGCCGGCATGGCCAGCGGAAACCAGGCCTTCTATACCACCGCCCACGGCAGCGGCCGGACCATGAGCCGCCACCAGGCAAAGAAGCTCTTCAAGGGGCAGAAGCTGCAGCGGGACATGGAAGCACGGGGCATCTATGTGCAGACCGCCTCCTACGGCGGGCTCGCCGAAGAGGCGGGAGCCGCCTACAAGGACATCGACGATGTGGTGGAAGCCACCGAACTGGCAGGGCTGAGCCGCCGTATCGTCAAGCTGATTCCGGTCGGCAACGTGAAGGGATAGATTGGCATAAGCCCACTGAACTCCCTCCCCCTTGATGGGGGAGGGCCGGGGTGGGGGCGAAAAAGCCTGGCAACTCTGCACTCCCGATCACCCTCCCGCTCACCCCTTCCCATCAAGGGAGGGGGAATAGACGTTAGTGCATGAACTGTCAATATTTCATATTACGGAGGGAGCATGGCAAAAAAGGTATTCATAGGTGCAACGGGACAAAACTGTGGCAAGACCACCATCAGCGTCTCGCTTATGCATCTGGCGCGCAAAAAATACAACCGGGTCGGCTTCATCAAGCCCATCGGTCCGAAGATTGAATATTACGACGATTTCATGGTGGACATGGACGCGGTGCTCATGGCAAAGGCCTACGGGCTCGAAGAAGACATCGCCCTCATGTCGCCGGTAGCACTCCACCAGAACTTTACCCGCGACTACCTCGCCGGCCGCCTTGCCGACCTGGACCTGGAAAAAAAGATCATGGAAGCGGTGGAGGAACTGGACGCCAAGTACGACCTTCTCATCATCGAAGGTGCCGGCCACGGCGGCGTCGGGTCGGTCATCGGCCTTAACAACGCGCGGGTGGCGAAAATGCTCGGCGCGCCGGTGTTCATCGTCACCGAAAGCGGCATCGGGCGGGCCATCGACGCCATCAACCTGAACCTCGCCCTCTACCGCCAGGAAGGGGCCGACGTCCGCTCCGTCATCATGAACAAGCTTCTCCCCGCCAAGCGGAACGATATTCTCGGATACCTGCACACCGCCTTTGACGGCAAGGGTATCCATGTGGTCGGCGGCTTCAACTACTCCCCCATCCTCGCCAACCCTACCCTCTCCCACATCGGCAAGCTCCTCAAGCTCCCTGTCCACGGCAATCCCGACGAACGGAGCCGGATCATCCACCACATCCAGTTGGGTGCCGCCTCGTCCCAGCGCGTAGTGGACGCCCTCCTGGAATCGACCCTGGTGGTGGTAACCGGTTCCCGGGACGAACTGCTCGTCACCCTCGCATCCCTCTACCACATCCCCGACTACCGGCACAAACTGGCTGGAATGGTGATCACCGGTCATGCCCCAGTTTCCAAGATCAGCCAACAGATCCTGGACGACAGCTCCATCCCCTACATCCGTGTCGAGGAAACCACCTCGACAATTTTTACTACTCTCATGGATGACGTGGCCAAGATCACCGCGGAAGACCAGGAAAAGCTCAACTGGATCAGGGCCAACGCCGAACAGGATATCGACTTCGCTGCGCTTGATGCACTGCTGTAGCGCGGAAACGCCATGCCCTACCGCTACATCGACGACATCGCCACCGCCGACGCCGCCTTTGCCCTCTGGGGTGAGAGCCGGGAAGAACTGTTCCGGTCCGCCGCCGAAGCACTCGTGCACGAGATGGTGGAAAACCTCGCCGCCATCCACCCCCGGGAAACGGTGGAGTTCACCCTTGAACAGGGCGCACTCGACCTGCTCCTCATGGACTTCCTCAGCGAGCTGATCTACCTGAAGGACGCACGACAGCTTCTGCTCAAAGTGGATGAGCTGGAGATCGGGGAGGGGCCAGACGGTTTCACGCTGCGATCCAGCTGTTGCGGCGAACGGATCGATCCGGCACGTCACCATCTGCTGGCGGACGTGAAGGCGGCGACCCTCTACCGGTTGCGGGTCGAACAGGTGGATGGGAGGTGGGAGGGAACCGTGGTGCTGGATATCTAGATCTCAAACCTGAACGGTCGGCTTCACGGGTCTGCTTGTCGCGATGGCCCCTTGAGGTTAAACTGGCCATCCCCGGCCGTTGACCTGTCGGGGATATTGGTCAGGCCCAGCGGTTGGTGGGAACAATGACTTTTTACCAGACGTTTCCTGGTCATCTGCAACGCAGTAAATAATTACTTCGTATTCAACCACGCATCCAGCTTGGCAAGTAAATCCTTCAAAGCAAACGGTTTGGAGAGATGATCGTTCATCCCGGCAGCTATGCATCTGTCAAAATCATCCTTCATGGCATTTCCGGTAAGCGCAATTACCGGAATGTCGTGCCGGCGCACGGGTGAAGTCGGATCGCGGATGATGGCGGTGGCTTCGTAGCCGTTCATTTCCGGCATCATGCAGTCCATCAGTACCAGGCCGTAGTCTGCTTCCTCAAGAGCCAGCAGTGCCTTCTTGCCATTACTGGCCACATCCACGTCGTAGCCGTACCGACCCAGCAGGGCTCGTACTAATTGTTGCGTGGTTGGATCGTCCTCTGCCAACAGTAGGCTGATTCTGCTGCCGACTGCCTGCCTCTTGATGGCGGGGTCGGGTGCGGAAATCGGTTTGGGCGGCACAAGCTCGCCTTGAACCAGCTTCTCCAAAACGACGGTGAACCAGAAGGTAGAGCCCTCACCCTCGGTACTCTCCACACCGATACTTCCCCCCATCAGTTCTGCAAGCCGCCTGCAAATCGCCAGACCTAACCCTGTGCCGCCGAATTTGCGGGTGGTGGAACTGTCGACCTGGGTGAACGGCTCGAATATATGTTCCAGCTTGTCGACCGGTATGCCGATGCCGCTGTCGTTAACCTGAAAGCGAAGAGTTGCTGAGTTTGCATCCTCTTGATCTTTCCGGATATGAAGCGTTACCGTGCCTTTGGGGGTGAACTTGATGGCATTCCCTACAATGTTGGTGATGATCTGACGAAGTCGCCCAGCATCGCCTTTTACGGCAGTCGGCACGTCGCTATCTATCGACGAGACCAGTAGTACCGCTTTTTCCCGTGCCTGCAGCGACAGGAGGTTGATGGTATCGGAAATCACCGGTCTCAGGTCAAATGCAGAAAGGTCCAGTTCCAGTTTGTCCGCTTCGACCTTGGAGAGATCGAGGATGTCGTTAAGCAGGTGTACCAGTTCTACGCCGGAATTTTTGGCGCTTTCGGCGTAACTGTGCTGTTCAGTGGTCAGTTCGGTGTGTTCAAGCAATTCGAGCATGCCGATAACGCCATTCATCGGCGTACGGATTTCGTGGCTCATGGTAGCCAGGAAGCGACTCTTGGCGATGTTGGCGGCTTCGGCGGCGGCTTTGGCCTGCTGCAACTCCCGCTCTGTCTGCTTGAGATCGGTGACATCGTGTACCATCCCCTCGGAGCGGATAATCTTGCCTGACGCATCTCGTAGATGTTCGCATTTTTCATACACATAGCGAATCTGTCCGGTGTCCTTGCGGATAATCCGGTGCTCGATCTCGTAACCGTCTTTGCCTTCCTGTATTGAACCTTCATACGCCGAATTAACAGCATCGCGATCTTCCGGATGCACCGCCTCGAGAAAGGCTTCATAGGTGGCGGTAAATTCCTGTTGTTGCAGGCCAAATATGCGATAGATTTCGTCAGACCAGACTAGCCGGTTTGTCATAAGATCAAGTGACCAGGAACCTAACTGACCAATTTCCTGCGCCTTGTTCAATAGACGCTCACTTTCCTTAAGTTCGGCCTCTGCCTGCTTGCGCTCGCTTATATCGCGGACAAAGGAGCAGTTGAGTTCCCTGTTGCCCAGCTTGACATAGTTGTCGACGACCTCCACCGGGAACACCCCGCCGTCTTTTGCGATCAACTGGTTTTCAAATGTTAACGTACCCCTGCGTCTGAGGTCGTCAAAATACTGCGGCCACTTTTCGGCATTGAAGCGGGTATTGACGTCGGGGACATGCAGCCGGAGCAATTCATCCCTCGTATAGCCGAGAGAGCGGCAGGCAGCTTCGTTGACATCCACGATACTGGCGTCGGGCGCCACCCAGAAGAGTGCATCGGATGCGACCTCCACACTCGTGCGCGTCAATCGCAGTGCCTCCTCCGCCCGCTCCCGTCTGGCCAAGGTATCCGCAAGGATCACATTGTTGTAGTTCGCCTTGGAGATCATCCGGGCAAGTTTTGCATAGAATTCCATGGCTTTGCTGACAGTCTCCCGACTCCAGCGCGGTACCCGGTCCAGTGCCGCCAGGTACTCTGTCTCGTCATAGCCATAACGCCGTGCCTGGGTGCGAAACAGCTCATAATCCGGTTCCTCGTCCTCATAGAGAAACTGTCCCAGAAAAACGTTGCCGATATGCATGTCACCCAGCATGACCGGTGTGACGATATCCCACATGTTGTTTTTGCAGCGGTACTCCTTGAAGGTTCCCGGCGGGACGCCACTGGAGAGGGATATGTCGCTTTCGTGGCAGAAGGCGCAGGATTCCGGAACTGCCCTGTGGAACTTGACGCAGATATCCTGCCATCCGGTGCCTACCAGAACATTGCCTTTAAGGTCGATGATACCGATACCGATACCGGTAAGAGCATAATAGTTGTCCATCATCTCCTGGAGGGCACGAGCATCGATGACGTCTGACAGCTCGACATCCGAAAAATCCGGCAGATCCGACTTGTTCTGCTGAAGCTGTTCCTGAGGCATCGCCATAATTCCCTCTGTATGTTCTGACCTAAAAAAACTTATATCGTACTGCTTCAGGCTGGCATGTTGTGACGGTCCCAGGAAGTGTCAGTTGAGGTTTCTCAGCCCCATAATGCATCGCTGTTGAATACCCACTATACGGAAGTTACGATAAAAATATTTCAATAAGAATGCACTATATATATTTACTGACCATTCTTGTCAATGATGAAGGCATGCTTATTGAGTCTCAACGCTGCAACAGCCGGAGCAGGTACTTTTCACCTTCCCCCACCGCCAGCATGCCGACGGCAAGGATAAGGGTCATGGCCAGTTCTACAGGAGCGAGGGGAACAGTGGTAAAGAGGTGATTGAACACCGGCAGGTAGACAGCAGCCAGTTGCAGCACGAGGGTCAGGAGAACGGCAGCTACGAGCAGCCGGTTACTGAACATTCCGATCGTGAAGAGGGACTGCCGCTTGGAGCGTACGATGAAGGCGACCGCCATCCGGTTCACCACCAGGAAGGTAAAGATCATGGTCTGCCAGGCCATGCCGTTAGTCATGGCGTAATGCTGGAGGAGCAGGGCGACGATCCCGATCTGGAGACCGAAGCCGGCGATGAACCAGCCACGACCACCGGCAAAGACCTCCTCGTCCGGTTTCACGGGAGGCCGTTCCATGACATCGGGCTCCGCTGGTTCTGCCGCCAGTGCCAAGCCGGGGAGGCTGTCGCAGAGCAGGTTGAGCCAGAGGATCTGGATGGGAAGGAGCGGCAGCGGCAGCCCCATCAAGGGTGCGCAGCAGATGGCGACGAGGGTGCCGGTGTTGGAAGTAATGGAATAGACGATAAACTTGAGGATGTTGGCGTAGATCCGCCGCCCTTCCCTGACCGCCTTGACGATGGTAGCGAAGTTGTCGTCCAGGAGGATCATGGCCGACGCCTCCTTCGCCACATCGGTGCCGGTTATCCCCATGGCGACCCCGATGTCGGCCCGCTGCAGGGCCGGCGCATCGTTCACTCCGTCGCCGGTCATGGCGACGTAATGTCCCTTATCCTGGAGCGCCCGGACGATCTTCAGCTTCTGCTCCGGGGCGACCCGTGCGTAGACCCGCACTCTCTCGACTTCCCGCTCCAGTTCCTCCAGCTGCATATCCTCCAGGTCCCTGCCGGTAAGCACCAGCTCACCCCCGTCGGTGAGAATGCCGACCCGCCGGGCGATGACCCGGGCCGTGACGGGATGGTCGCCCGTGATCATCACCGGTGTGATCCCCGCCCCGCGACAGAGGGCTACCGCCGCCACCGCCTCCTCGCGGGGGGGATCCAGCATGCCGACCAGGCCTATGAGGGTAAGACCGGTTTCCGCATCCGTTTCCAGCAGGTCGGGCACCCCTTCCCAGCAGCGCATGGCCAAGGCCAGCACCCGCAGTCCCTGATCGGCCATAAACTCACTGGCACGGTGCAACTCCTCTCGATCAAAGGGGGAGGGACCGGCGGCTGTCAGGAGGTGGGTGGAGCGTGCCAGCACCACCTCCGCTGCGCCCTTGGTGAAGGCAACAAACCCTCCCTCCCCCCGGTGAAAGGTGGTCATGCACCTGCGTCCGGCATCGAAGGGGAGTTCCGCCAGCCGGGGGAAGCGGTGGACCAACTCCTTCTTGTCGTACCCTCCTGCCGCAGCCATGGCGTAAAGGGCCACCTCGGTGGGGTCCCCCACCCCCGCAGCAGCACCGGCATAATGGACATCGTTGCAGAGGGCTGATGCCGCCAGCAGCCATTCACCAGGGGTCACGGCAGGGGGGCCTGCCGGCGCCGGCAGTTCGACCGGGGAAATAAGTCGCCCCTCCAGCCATACCTGTTCGACGGTCATCCGGTTCAGAGTGAGGGTGCCGGTCTTGTCGGAGCAGATGTGGGTCACGGAACCGAGGGTCTCCACCGCCGGCAGGCGGCGGATGAGGGCGTTTTGCTGCACCATCTTGCGCGCCCCGAGGGCGAGGGAGATGGTGACCACGGCGGGGAGCGCTTCGGGAATGGCGGCAACGGCGAGGGAAACGGCGGTAAGGAACATGAGGAGGGGCGGTTCCCCCCGAAGGAACCCGAGCAGAAAGACTGCAGCGCAGACGAGCAGGATCACTAGGGCGAGCCGCCGGCCGAAACCCGCCAGCCGCTTCTGCAAGGGGGTCTTCACCTCTCCCATCGTCTGGAGCATGGCGGCGATCTTCCCCAACTCCGTCTCCATGCCGGTGGCAATAACCACCCCCCTCCCCCGCCCGGTCACCACCACCGTCCCCTTGTAGGTGAGGTTCATCCGGTCCCCCAGGGGAAGGCGGTCTCCGGCAAGGGGATCAACGTTTTTTTCAACGGGAACCGACTCGCCGGTCAGGGCAGACTCCTCCGCCTGGAGCCGTACCGCCTCTACAAGCCGCAGATCTGCCGGCACCACGTTTCCCGCCTCCAGAAGCACCACATCCCCCGGCACGATGAGTACCGCAGGAATCTGCACCGGCACGCCATCACGCAGCACCGTAGCCGAGGGTGCCGCCATCCGTTTCAGGGCGGCAATCGCCTTTTCCGCCCGGTATTCCTGGATAAAACCGATCACCGCATTGAGAACGACGATGGCCAGGATCGCCAGGGCATCGTGGAAGTCCCCCAGCGCCGCCGACAGGATCGCTGCCCCGAGGAGCACCAGGATGGCGAAATCGATGAACTGGGCAAGGAGCATGGCCAGCGGCGTGCGGGCCCGCTTTTCCACGAGTTCGTTGGGACCGTGGACAGCCAGCCGCGCCGCCGCCTCCTCCGCGGTGAGTCCCGCGAGAGAGGAGCCGAGATCGGCAACGGTATCGGCGATACTCTTTCGATGCCACTCCATGGTTTAAACCCTTCTGGGCAACTCTCTACGTCCCCTGCGTCCCCTGCGTCCTCTTTGTCACCTATGTCCTCTATAACTTACAATTTTTCTATCGCCTGCCGCGTCGCTGCAACGATCTCCTCCGCCCCTTCCCCCCGGAAGCGGAGCGGCTCGCCGAATGTGACCGTCACATCACCCCGCTTCGGCCAGAACGCCCCGCGGGGGTAGACATACTCCAGCCCCCGTATCCTGACCGGCACCACCGGCATTTCCAGTTCCTGGACCATGATGCCGAGCCCCTGTTTGAACGGAAGCAGGGTGCCGTCCTCTGACCGCTCCCCTTCCGGGAAGACCAGCAGGTTTATGCCGTGGTCCGCCAGCCGCCCCATGAAGCGAAGAGAGCTGCGAAAGCCGCGGGTCTGGGGGAGGGGAAAGAGGTTGAGGGCGATGGTGCCGTACTCGTAGGTAGAACGCTTCCAGAGCTGCTGAAAGATGTTGCGAAAATTCTGGAAGAAGAACTCGGCCCAGACTGCCGTGGCGGTCCGGTAGCGCAGGGAGCTTGGCAGAGCAGACATGATGGTCGGCTGGTCGAAATAGCTGAGATGGTTGGCGGCAAACAGCACCGGCCCGTCAAGATCCGCCAGCCGGTGGGAACCCTCGACCCACAACCGGACGAAACAGGCAAGGAGCGGCCGGTGAACAACGAGGTCACAGGCCATCCGGATGAAGCGCCCCCAGGGACGGTTCGGCCAGAACCGGAACCGGTCGCGGCTTTCCACCTTTTCCCGCCGGGCAACGATGGCACGCAGGTCGTTCACCCGGGTCTGGGGTCCGATGAGTGAATCTTCCAGGTCGAGGCGGAACTCCTGCTCCAGGAAATTAACCAACTCCAGCCGGCCGATGGAGGTAAGCCCCAGATCCGCAACCAGGAAAGCATCCTCGCGGATTTCCGCTGGGGAAGCCCCGGTGGCACGAGCGATGAGACCGACAAGGAGGTCCGCGACCTCGCCGCTCGGCACTTCACGCCCCTGCTTGAGTTTCTCCTTCACCATGAACTTGCGGACCTTGAGGGTGGTGGTCTTGGGGAATTCCGCCTCGGGCCAGAGGGAAAAGCCGGTGATCTGGTGCAGCGTATCCAGGCCGGCATTGGCCTCCCGGACGATCTCGTCGGCGGGTCGGCCGCTCCCGTCCAGAATGAGGACCGCATGCACTTCCTCCCCCGCCCCCCGGTCGAGACCGATCACGCACCCCTCTCGCACCCCCCTGACCCGGCCGAGCACCCCCTCAACTTCGTCGGGATAGACGTTGATTCCCGCCCCCGTGACGATGAGTTCCTTCTCCCGCCCCCGGATATGGAGCCACCCTTCGGCATCGATCTCCCCCAGATCACCGGTCCTGAACCAGCCATCAGGGGTGAAGGCGGCGCGCGTGGCGCCATCGTTGCCGTAATAACCGGGGAAAACGTTCGCGCCACGGGCCAGAACCTGGCGCTCGTCAAGCCTGATCTCAACACCTGGCAGCGGCATACCGACCGACCCGACCAGCTGGCGCTCCATGGTATTGGCGGTCAGGACCGGTGCGCATTCGGTCAGTCCATACCCCTCCACCACCGCGAAGCCGAGGCCGCTCCAGAACCGGAACACCTCCGGGTCAAGGGGGGCGCCGCCGGAGACGAAGAGGGTGAAATGGGGGCCGAACTTGCGCTGGATGGGAAAGAAGAGCCGTTTCCTGGTGGCCGGGGAAAGCCCCGCTGAACGCTCCAAAAGCCAGCCGACCGGCCTTTTCAGATGCCGTGCCGCCAGCTCCCCCATGATGGAGGTCTGCAGCAGCTGCAACAGACGGGGAACGGCAATGACGGCGTAGACATCCTCTTCCGCCAGCGCTTCCATGATGGCCGACGGCTTGAGCGTGCGGAGGTAGACGATGGCACTCCCCCGATAGAGGGGGGTGAAAAAGCCCCCCATCTGCTCGAACATATGGGAGAGGGGAAGGAGGGAAAGGAACCTGAACCGGTCCGTCACGACGGGGATATGGCCGTTCACCTGGAGGAGATTGGCCATCAGGTTGCGGTGGGTGAGAATCACCCCCTTGGGGTTGCCGGTGGTCCCCGAGGTGTAGATGAGCTGGGCCATGTCGTCCGGGTTCGGGGTTGCGGTGTCCGCCAAGGGAGGCGTATCGGCAAGGAGGTACGGCAACTCTTCCAGCATGACCGACGGCCAGCCGGTCAGCCGTTCCGCCTTGAAGCGGCTCTGGATGACCAACCGGGCGTCGGTCAGGCGGGCAATGGTCTCGGCCCGCTCCCGACCCGACATGAAATCCACCGGTACCACCACCGCTCCCCGGGCCGTGAGTCCCCAGAAAGCAGTCACCCACCAGGGTGAATTGGGCCCCCAGATGACGACCCGGTCCCCCGCCCCGACCCCCTGGGCCGCCAGCCATCCATTCATCCGGAGGGACAAATCGGCGAGCTCCCGGTAGGAAAGGGAGAGACGGCGCACGCCGGTTCGATAGACCAGCGCGCTCTTCTCTCCGCGGGAGTGGAACGTGTGGAACAGGTCGAGCAGGGTCTGCATCGGGCTCCTCGGTAAAAGCTTGATGGTGTGGACTCTGCTAGCAAGAGTAGTCAATATTTCAGGATTGTCAAAGCACGAGGGGCTGTTTACAAAGGGCCGCGATGCAGGGAGGTACCGCACCGCGGCCAATGGTTCCCCGACCTGGTGCCGTGGATACCATGGAATGGTGGTGTTATACCAATTTCTGATCAAGGATGAAATCAAGGCGGCGAGGATTGAGGCGACGCAGGCGTACAGACAGTACGTTGAGGAGCCGAAGACGAGCCAACGCAGATAGCGCCTTGATGTGGAATTGGTATTATCGCAGGTTCGTACCTCCTCCGAGGGACTGGTACAGTTTCATCTGGCTGGTGAGACGATTCAGCCGGTTCTGCGCCAACGATTTTTCCGCGCTCCGCCGGCTCTCCTGGGCATCCAGCCATGACTGCAAAGGGGTCGCCCCTGCACGATAGCGGACTTCGGCCAGTTCCTCCGCCTTCCGCGCCAAGGCCAGAGACTCTTCCAGGAGCTTGTTCTCCTCTTCGTAACGGGTTCGGCCCGCCAAGGCGTTCTCCACGTCGCTCAGGGCGGAGTAGAGTGTCTGGCGGAAGTTTACGACCGCCTCCTCGTACTCCGTCTTCGAGATCTTCACGTTCAGCTTCATGGTATTCCACTGGATGAACGGCAGCGTCAAACCCGCTCCCAAGGCGGCGTAAGGGTTTTGCAGAACGTTTAACAGACTGGTGCTGCTCGTACCAAGGGTGCCGGTGAGGGTGAAAGCCGGATAGTAACTCGCCCGGGTATTGTCGATGTTAGCCAGGAATTTTCTGAGCCTCTGTTCCGCCGCCTTCAGATCGGGGCGTTGAGCCAGCAGGCTTGCAGGGAGTCCGGCAGAAACCGTCGGAAGTGCTTCGTCCGGCAATCGTTGCCGTTCGGGCACGCTGTTCTCCGGCGCCTGGTCGAACAGGATCGCCAAGGCGTTGCGTGCCTCCGTGCGCTGCCGAAGAAGCTGCGTCAATTCGGCACGCTGGGAGGCGACTGTCTGCCTGGCCTGAACCAGATCCAGGGAGGAAACGGCCCCGGCCTGGTATTTCACTTCCACCAATTCCAGGATCTTCTCGGCATAAGCGATGCTCGCGTGGGCGGTGTCAATCAGCTCGTTCAGGTAGGCGATCTGCCAGTAATCGGCTGCCGTGGTGCCGATCAGCGCCAGTGCCGTGCTCTGCCGGTCAGACTCGGTCGCCTCCGCTTCCCATCGGCTGGCGTCGCGTGCGCTGGCAAGCCTTCCCCACAGATCCAGCTCATAGCTTGCGGTACCGGTGGCACCGCTTGACTTGCTATCCACGTGATTCTTCAGGTCGTGGCTTATGCTGCTGCTGGCCGTTACACTCACGGAGGGGCTAAGGTTGGTATCGGAGAGACTGGCATTCAGCTGGGCGCGACGCACCTTGATGGCGGCTGCCGCCAGGTCGTTGTTGGTTGTGAGCGCCCGTTCAATTAGTTCGGTCAGGGTCGAATCGTTGAAATCACGCCACCACTGCTCTTTTGTGGCGACGGATGAGCCGGTGACGGTTGATGCCTGCCACTGCTGCGGCACTGCCACGTCCGGCCGGACGTACTGGCTGCGCGGAAGCAGGCCACTACATCCTCCCAGGAGGAGAGATAGTACCAACAGCATCAGGGTGGTGATTCGGTTTTCGTTTGTTTGGTGCTTCACAACTTCCTCCAATTTCCTCCCATGACTGGGCAAAAAGCTCCAGATGCAAGGCTTGCGAGATCTGAGGAATGAGGCGTACTACTGGTACGCCGCAGTGACGAGGGTCGAGCGTAACGCAGCAGATGGACTTTTTGCACAGCCATGCCTACTCCCGTGCCAGCGCTTCGATCGGATCCAACCGCGCCGCGTTACGCGCCGGAAGGAAACCAAAGATGACACCGATCAAAGTTGAACAGAAAAATGCCGAGACAATGGACATGACCGAAAACTGCATGGCGAAGCTCGTCACGAACAGGGAGAACACCTTGCCGACTCCCCAGGAGCAGACAATGCCTATCATCCCCCCCAACAGGCAGACCAGGACCGACTCGATGAGGAACTGCTGCATGATATCCTCCTGACGTGCCCCGACCGCCATCCGGATGCCGATCTCGTGGGTCCGTTCCGTCACCGATACCAGCATGATGTTCATGACGCCGATGCCGCCGACGATGAGGGAGATGACGGCAATGGCCGAGATCATCAGCTTCAGCGTGGTGGTGGTCTTGTTGATGGTCTTCATGATGCTGTCACTGCTGTTCGTATAGAAGTCCTTGCGGCCGTGACGCTGGGTGATCAGCTTTGTGATGCTCTGTTCCGCCACCTGGTTGGAGATGCCGTCCTTGACACGCACCGAGATGGAGCTGAAATACTGCTGCCCCAGCAGACGGTTCATTGCAGAGCTGTAGGGAATCCAGACCTCAAGGTTCGAGCTGTTCCCCATGGGGCCGTCCTTCTCCTTGGTGACACCGATCACCCGGCAGGGGAGTTCGCCGATGAAGAGTATCTTGCCGATGGGGTCTTCCGTGGAGAAAAACTTCTTGCGGGTGTTCTGGTCGATCACCACCACCTGGGCCTGCTGTTTCACCTCATCAGCGGTAAAGGCGATGCCGTCGGCGATGTCGTACCCCTTGACCCGGAAGTACTGTTCGCTCACGCCGTTCACCGAAGCATTGGCGGTGGCGTTTCGGTAGCGAAGCAACTGGCTCCCCCCGGTTGCCGGGGAGGCGCTGTCCACGTATACCTGTGCTTTCAGCGCCTCCAGGTCGGACTGCACGAGGGTCTGGATACTGGCAGCGTCCTCGTCCCCCCAATCCTTGCCGGGGTTTACGTCGATAACGTTCGTCCCCATAGCACTGATGTCCTTGATGACCTTCTGCTGCGCCCCCTGCCCCAGCGCCACCACCGAAACAACCGAGGTGATGCCGATGATGATCCCGAGCATGGTCAGCAGGGTCCGCATGCGGTGGGAAAGCATGGCGATGAGGGCCATCTTAAAAGCCTCAGCAAATCTTCCCCAATTGGCTTGGACAAAGTTGACCGACCGCTCGGCTGAAATCTTTGTTGGCAGAGTGGCAGTCGTTGTTGCCTGTCGGTCCGGGTTGGCCTGATCACGGACAATCGTGCCGTCGCTGATCTCGATGATCCGTTCGGCATGGGCGGCCACCTGCTGGTCGTGGGTGACCAGAATGATGGTGTGGCCGTTGGCGTGCAGTTCATGCAGGACCGCCATCATTTCCTTGCCGCTCTTACTGTCCAGAGCGCCGGTAGGTTCATCCGCCAGGATGACGTCACCGCCGTTCATCAGCGCCCTGGCGATACTGACCCGCTGTTGCTGACCGCCGGAAAGCTGGTTGGGACGATGCTCGCTCCGATCACCAAGACCAAGGCGCTCAAGAAGCTTGCGGGAACGTTCCTGCCGGGAATGTTTGTTGATACCGGCGTAGATTGCCGGTATCTCGGTATTCTGAGCAGCGGTCAGGTGCGGCAGCAGGTGGTAACGCTGGAAGATAAACCCGAAGTAGTCCCGCCGGAGGCTGGCAAGTTCATCATCGGAGAGGCTGCCGGTCTCACGTCCGTCGATCCGGTAGCTCCCCTCGCTGGGGCGGTCCAGACAGCCGAGGATATTCATCAGCGTGGATTTGCCCGAACCGGACGCGCCGACAATCGCCACCATTTCCCCGGCCCGAATGGTCAGGTCAATCCCTTTGAGAACGTCGATCTGCTGATCCCCCGTCGAGAAGCGGCGCACCAGACCGTATATTTCCAGGAGCGGCTTCCCCATGGCTACCGTCTCCCCGGAGGGGGCATTTTGCTTGAATCGGTTTTCGGCAGGCTGGAACTGTCGCCGATGATTACCTTTTCCCCCTCTTTCAAGCCGTCCAGAACCTGAATCTGCACATTGTTGGAGATGCCGGTGCGGATCGTCCGGGTTTCCGGCTGTTCCCCCGCCAACACCCGAACAGTCGCCGTGCCGTCCTTCTGCTTTTCCCCAAGAGCCGAAACCGGGATGCAGAGCGCCTGTTTCGCCTGATTCAGCACCACCGCCACCTGGGTGGTCATGGACACTTTCAGCTTGTTATCGGGATTGGGCACTTCAAAGAGGCCGTAGTAGTAAATTGCCGAACTGGAACTGCTGGTGCTGCTCGTTCCGGTAGTTGAGGTCCCGTTTACCGGACCGGGCTCTATGGCCCGCAGCCTCCCGTAATACCGGGTATCGCTGTCCCCCAGCAGGGTGAAGTAGGTCGAAAGTCCGGGCTTGACCCGCGTCACATCCGCTTCGGAAATTTTTGCCTTGACCGTCATGGTATCCAGGGTGGCCAGGGTCAGAATTGTCGTGGCCGACTGGTTCGATACCACGGTCTGCCCCTCTTCGGTGTCGATGGAGATGACGGTCCCGTCGATGGGGGCATGGATACGGGTGTAACCCAGGTTGGCCCTGGCCGTATCAACCGCAATGATCGCCTTTTTGATCTGGGCCACCAGGGAGGTGATGTCACACCGGGTGCTCTCAAGCTGGGCTTGCGCACTCTCAAGGTCGGCACGGGAACCGGCATCCTTGGCGTTCATCTGGCTCTGGCGCTGGTAGGCCAGCTCGTACTGCTTCAGGAGAGCCTGCTTCGAGCGCTTCTGCGCCTGCAGGTTCTCCACCTGGGCTTCGGCGTCCTTGAGGGTGTTCTGCGGGAGGACCGGGTCAATCTCCGCCAGCAGTTGCCCTTTCTTCACCTTGTCGCCCAGGGCGACGTGGAGAGTCTTGAGCTGCCCATTGACCTGGGCCCCAACCGCGACCGTCTTGAATGCCTTCAGGATACCGGTGGCGAGCACGCTCTCCTCCAGGGCAAGGCGGGAGGCCGGTGCAGTGATGTAGGTGATCTTCTGGGGTGCGAAGAACTTCCTGGCGGCCGCAGCCCCGGCCGATACCACGAGAATGACAATGATGGCGATTATGACCGTCTTCTTTTTGGGAACATTCATGGCTTGTTTCCTTTGCTGCGAATTGCATTACTACCGGCCCGGGCGAACGTGATCACGTGGTCGGTAAAGGCAGGCGTGCCTAGAATCTGCTTAAAATGAATACCTGTCCCCCGGAACCGGAATAACCGGTAACGTTCGTTCCAAAAGTCGCAATGTCTGCCACCGATAGGTGTATCGCGAGGTGCAGTGTTCGTTGGGACATATGGGCTGTCGCTCATCTGCGTCACAGCTAAAAGCCCGTTGGCAGCTAAAACACCAGAAATAATAGGTCGTTGCCATATTTTTGGTCACCTTTCTGCAGATGCATTTTTCGAAAACCGGCACATGCCACCCCCGGCTGCCATACAGCCGGGGGTGGTCGTCACGAAATCAGGGAAGGGGCTCGTCGTCAGGAGGGGGAGGAAGCCTTTCCCCTTTCCCCATGGGGGGGCGAAGTTTTTCGAGCTTTTGCCGCTGCTCAGGGGTGAGTATGCCGTTGATCTGGCTCTGTATCCGGGCACGGGATACTGCCAACTCGACCTCGACCTGAGCCTGGTTCGTGGCAACAGTTCGGACAGCCGCCTCGTCAAAGGGAGTGGCCTTCGCAGCATCATGGAGCTGCTTCCGGTACGCCTTCATTTTTTCCATGAGCGGCCCGTTCTTCTCCCGCTCTGCCGCAAAAATGGCCTTGATCTGTGCCTGCTGGGCATCACTCAAACCCAGTTCCCGGGCCATGCGGGCAAGGCGTTTCTCAGGGAACATCTCCCCCGTCGGTCCTCGCCCTTCCTGCATCCCCTTTGCCGGCCTGGTAGTGGCAGCGCTCACCTCCCACGTGCCGTAGCTCCCCCCTGCCAGCGTCGCCGCCAAAAAAGTACCAATGATGATCTGTCGTTTCACGATGTTTCTCCTTTCGTCACTCTTTATGGACGCCACCGACGCGACGTCATGCGCTGGGAAAACAAATACCAGGGAAATGTGGCTGAATTGTGGAGGAAATGAGGAAAGGCGGTAATGCACCATTTTGAAGATGGTTATCCGCCAATTTCTTGTGATAAAGTTCAATCAGCGGGTTACTGAAAACGAGACGTGGGCTCACATGGGGTAGAGCAATGAAGATCGGCATCACTCAGCGGCTTTTCCTGGCGATCCTGGCCGCCGCGTTCCTGTCAGTGGTCAGCATGTTCATCATCATGCAGTGGAGCATCGACCGAGGATTCAAGCGCTATGTGGGGAGCATCGAGCAGACGCGCCTCACCAGGCTTGCCGGACAACTGGAAGAGCGTTACGCGACGCAGGAAAGCTGGGATTTCCTGAAAAACGACCCGGGCGCGTGGCGTCGCATCCTTGTCGCCTCCATTCCCGACGAGGAACCGGGCACTCCGGACCGAGCACGGCGGGGTCAGAACGCCTCTCCACCTGACGGAAAGGACTCTCGCCCTCCCCTGCCACCCCACCTGGGGCGTGGCTTCGCCATGCGGGTTTTCCTGCTCGATACCGGCAAACTGCCACTCATCGGTCCGAAGGATATCCCCGCCAATGCCGTGACCAGGCCACTCCATCATCAGGACCAGATCGTGGGATACCTGGGGCTCCTGCCGCGCAAACAGCTGTCTGACGAGCACCAGGTCCGTTTTCTGAAAGAGCAGAAATTCGCCCTTGCCATGGTGGCGGGAATGGTAGTACTGGTGGCCGCTGGCTTCTCCCTCCTCCTGGCACGCCGTCTGGTCCGGCCGATCCGGGCCTTGGCCACTGCCACCGACCGCCTGGCGGCCGGGGAATTCGCCGCGCGGGTACCGGTAACCTCCGGCGACGAACTGGGTCATCTCGCCCGCGATTTCAACGCCCTTGCCCTGACCCTTGAAAAAAACGATCAGGCAAGGCGCCAGTGGGTCGCGGACATCTCCCACGAGCTGCGCACCCCCCTGACCGTCCTGCGGGGAGAAATCGAGGCACTCCAGGATGGCGTCCGGCCGGTGAACCCGCCGGCAATCCATTCCCTCCATGGGGAGGTGCTCCGCCTGGGACGCCTGGTGGACGACCTCTACCAGCTTTCGCTCTCCGACCTGGGGGCATTGACCTACCACAAGGAAGAACTTGACCTGACCAGCCTCATCTCTACCGCGCTTGCCCCCTACCGCCAGGAATTCGCCCGCAAAAACATCACGCTCGCCACCGCCGTCCCCTGGGAAAAGCCGGCAATGATCTTCGCCGACGCCGAACGGCTTCACCAGCTCTTCACCAACCTGCTGGACAACGCGCTGAAATACACCGACCCGGGGGGAGAGGTCGCAATTCGTCTCACCTGTAGTGACGGCATGGCAAAGGTCGACATGGAGGATTCGGCACCAGGAGTGGCGAAGGAAGACTTGGACAGGCTGTTCGACCGGCTCTATCGGGTGGAGACATCCCGGAATCGCGCCGCCGGAGGTGCCGGACTCGGCCTGGCCATCTGCCGGAACATCGTCGAGGCCCACGCCGGCAGCATCGCCGCTCGGAATTCGGCGCGGGGTGGTATAGAAATCAGCGTTACGCTGCCGCTTGCGGAGGGAAACCGATGACCGGAAAGGTTCTGGTTGTGGAGGATGAGCAGAAGCTTGCGGAACTGTTGCGGGATTACCTGCGGCAGGGGGGGTTCGATCCGTTCTGCCTGGCAACCGGTGGAGAGGTGGTCCCCTGGGTCCGGGAACGGATGCCCGATCTCATCCTGCTCGACCTGATGCTGCCGGGTCGTGACGGCTTGGAGATCTGCAAGGAGATCCGCACCTTTTCCTCGGTGCCGATCATCATGGTCACCGCCCGCATCGAGGAGATCGACCGCCTGCTGGGGCTGGAACTGGGAGCCGACGACTACATCTGCAAGCCGTACAGCCCGCGGGAGGTTGTGGCCAGGGTGAAGGCAGTCCTGCGCCGTACCGGCGGGGGGCAGACACTTCAGTCGTCCGGACTGGTTCTCGACGAGTCACGCCTGCAGGCGACACTCAACGGCCACGACCTGGAGTTGACGGCGGTGGAATTCAAGCTGCTGCAGTTCCTGGCCGCCAATCCTGGCCGCATCTACGGCCGGCAGCTGCTCATGGACCGGATCTACCCCGACCAGCGCATCGTCAGCGACCGCACCATCGACAGCCACATCAAGAAGCTGCGCAGAAAGATCGAAGAAGTGAGCCCCGGCGCAGATATCATCCATTCGGTCTACGGCGTCGGCTATAAATACGAGGCAGTGCAGCCGGACGAATAATGCGGGAGCCGGCTCCTGTTACCACTTCTTAAAAACGTTCCCGGACCTGAAAAAGGCCCACCTGCCGAAACGGGTGGGCCTTTCACGTTCATATGAAGGTACTATCAGTTTTTTGCCTGCCGGACGTAGGCGCTGCTCCGCTGTTCGGCAAAAGTGAGGTGGGCCAGCATGGCGTCCCGAGCCCGCTCCGGGTCACGGTCCCTGATGGCCAGGAAGATGGCCTGGTGCTGGCCGAACAGGGTGCGGTGGTCCTCTCCGGCCATGTAGACCGCCCGCCAGACACTATTCTGGAACTCCTGCATGGCATCGAAGATGCTCTGCATGAGGTGCTGCCAGACCACGTTATGGGTGGCCCGGGCGATGACGATATGGAAATTGGCGTCCAGATCCTGCGACGGCTTCATACCGTCCAGATTCCGCTCCATCTGGGCAACTATTTCCTCCAATTTCCGCACATCCTCCGGAAGGGCCCGCTGGGCCGCATAGTAGGCAGTCCAGGTCTCCATCCCCTTCCGTACCTCGACGACGTCCAGCGCCCGCGCCCGTTCCACCTTGATGAGATCGGAGAGCGTATTGCCGGCCGAGGTCTCCACGAGGGACTTGACCACCGTCCCCCCACCCTGGTAGGACTCCACCAGGCCAGATGCCGCCAGCATGTTGAGGGCCTCCCGCACCGACGGGCGGGAAACGCCGAACATCTCGGCCAGCTCCCGCTCGGGGGGGAGCTTGTCACCCGGATTGAACTCCCCGGCCAGGATCGAGGTGCGGATCTGGTCAGCTATCTGGGTGGAAACCTTCTTCGGTTTGATCGGTTTGAAATTCATACTGTTCCAATAAAAAAAAGGGCTAATTTCAGCCCTTTTTAATACTACATTACCCCGCCGATGGCAACAAGATTACGGTTAAAATGCGCCATGGTACGGCTGGTGGAGTTGTCCTGGCTTGCTTCGGACAGCTTCTGCCGAATCAGCCGGTCATGCTCGTCTGTAACAGTTCGGTCAGATGGATGACCCGGACCTGGGGTTCCGTCCGGGCGAGGGCCTGTTTCAGCTGCAGCAGGCAACCGGGATTGCTCGTCACCAGGTACTCGGCGCCGGTGTTCCGGATCGTGTCGAGCTTGCGCCGGAGCACCCGGTCGGCCATCTCCGGTCGCTCGATGTTGTAGGTACCGGCACTGCCGCAGCAGGCATCCGCATCGGCAAGTTCCCGATAGTCGAGGCCCGGCACCATCCGGAGAAGCTGCCGCGGCTCGTTCCTGATTCCCTGGCAGTGGGCGATATGACAGGGGTCGTGGTAGGTGACCCGGTACGGCAGGGGGTGCAGCTTCTCCCCGAGCAGAGCCGCCCCTTCGACGAGCACCTGGGAGATGTCGCGCACCTTGGCGCTGAAAATAGCCGCATGGCCGTCACCTTCCAGGTGGTGGCCGTACTTCTTCAGTTCGGCACCGCAGCCGCCGCAATCGGTCACGATGAAGTCGAGGTCGTAGCTGCTGAACAGTTCCACGTTAAAGCGGGCCATCTCTTCCATGCCCGCCCGGTCGGAGGCGAGCATGTTCGGTGCACCGCAGCATTTCTGGGCCTTCGGGGTGATAACCCGGTAGCCGAGGGCGGAAAGGAGCTGGACGGTGGCGAAGCTCGCCTCGGAAAAGACCAGGCTCATGACGCAGCCAAGGAAAAAACCGACGGTCCCCCGCTCTTCCCCCTGGGCCGGCGTAACTTCCTGGAGAGTACGCCTGAGCGGGCTGGCCGGCAGTTCGGGGAGAAGTCCCTCCATCCGCGACAGGCGGGGTGGAAACATCTTGAGCAGCCCTAGTTTGCGCACTACTCTCTGCAGGCCGGAGCGTTGGTAGAGCTTCAGGGGGGATACCGCCGTCTCCAGGCGGTCCGGGTGGGGGAGGAGCCGGTGCAAAACGAGTTCCTCCATGAAGGTGAGTCCATCCCGGTCCTTCTTCTCGCACTTGAATTCGGCAACCAGTTCGCCGGCGTTCACCCCGCAGGGGCAGGCGGACGCACAGGCCTGGCAGTCGAGACAGAGGGAGAGATAGTCGAGGAACCGCTCGCTCGCCTCCAATTCCCCTTCCTGGAACTTGCGGACCAGCGCCACCCTCCCGCGGGGAGAAGCTGTCTCCAGGAAGGTCTCCTTGTAGGTCGGGCAGTGGGGAAGACACATGCCGCAGCGCATGCAGTTGATCAGTTTTTCGTAATCCATTGGAAACCCCGTGACCCGGGACTGGGGACCCGGGACCAGTAAAATCTTACCGGTCCCTGATCACCGGTCACCGTTTAAAACATTTTGCCGGGATTGAGAATCCCCTTCGGGTCAAATGCCGTCTTGATATCCCGCATCACCCTGATCCCTGATTCCCCCACCAGCTTCGGCAGGTACTTTTTCTTCGCCAGGCCGACGCCGTGCTCCCCGGTGATGGTCCCCCCCATGGCGATGGCGGCATCGAAGATCTCGGCAAACGCCTGATGGGCACGGGCGATCTCGTCCTTGTCCCGCTCGTCGGTCAGGCAGGTGGGGTGGAGGTTGCCATCCCCCGCGTGGCCGAAGGTGCCGATGGTGAGGTCGTATTTCCGTGCGGTCTCCTGGATCAGCTTCACCATCGGCGCGATGCAGCTCCGGGGGACGGTGGCGTCCTCCAGGATGGTGGTCGGCTTGACCCGGGCCAGGGCGGAGAGGGCCACCCGCCGGGCGGTGGAAAGCTTCAGCGCCTCGTCAGCCGTGGCGGCAGTCTGGAAGAAGGAGCAGCGGTGCTTCTCGCAGATGGCCCGTATGGCCGCGGCATCATCCTCCACCATCGCCGGGTGGCCGTCCACCTCGATAAGCAGCACCGCCTCCACGTCCAGCGGTAACCCCACCTTCGCGTAATCTTCCACGCACCTGATCGTCACCTTGTCCAGGAACTCCAGGGTCGCCGGTATGATCCGGGCAGCGATGATATGGGAGACGGTCAGGGCCGCCTGCTCCAGCTCGGGGAAATGGACGAGCATGGTTTTCTTCGCCTGGGGCTTGGGAATCAGCCTGACCATCACGTCGGTGAAGATGCCGAGGGTCCCCTCCGACGAGACAAGCAGGTCGTTCAGGTTGTAGCCCGCCACGTTCTTGACCGCCTTCCCCCCTGTTTTCAGGAGTTCGCCATTCGGAAGTATCGTGGTGAGCCCCATAACGTAGTCCGACGTTACGCCGTACTTGAGCCCCCGCAACCCGCCCGAGTTTTCTGCCACGTTCCCCCCCATGGTGGAGATGTTCATGCTGCCCGGGTCGGGAGGGTAGAAGAGTCCCCGCGCTTCCACGTCCCGGTGGAGGGCACTGGTAATGACCCCGGTCTCCACCGTGGCGGTCAGGTTCTCCTCGTCGATCTCCACGATCCGGTTCAGGCGGCTCGTCTGGAGGACCACCCCGCCGGCCGAAAGGGAGCCGCCGGAAAGATTGGTTCCCGAACCACGGGGAGTGACACTGATGCCGGCGTCATGGCAGAGCGCCATGACCCTGGCGATCTCCCCCGGCGTACCGGGGAGCACCACCGCTCCGGGGAGGCTTTCCAGTTCAGGCGTCGAGTCATAGCCATAGACTGCCAGCGACTCCTTGTCGAAAAGGGTGTATTGCTCGCCGACAATATTTTTCAGTTCATTAATGAACGAAGTTTCCATAACAACCTCATATCCTGTAGCGTTCCGTGGGATGTGGATTTTTCGTCCTGGCAAGGCTGTCAAGGAAGCGGGCGGAGGCGTAGCACCCAAAAATCGGGCATAAACAGCGCTACGCCGCACAACTGCTTCCGAAGACTTACACAGCCAGGGCGGAAAAGCCGCATCCCTCTCTCAAGGGATCATCCACTGGAAGACATATGCCTGCAGATATACAATGATCCCCACCAGAACAGTTAGAAAAATCGAATGCTTCAGGGTGAACCGGAACAGAGTCCCCTCCTCCCCAACCATGCCGGTGGCGGCGCAGGCTACGGCCAGGGACTGGGGAGAGATCATCTTCCCCATGACGCCGCCGCTCGTGTTGGCCGCCCCGGTGAGTATGGGGTTGATGCCGAGCTGTTCCGCGGTCGCCTTCTGCAGGCCGCCGAACAGGACGTTGCTGGAGGTGTCGGAGCCGGTCAGGAAGACCCCCAGCCAGCCGAGGAAGGGGGCAATAAAGGGGAACAGGTGGCCGGTCTTGGTAAACATGAGACCGAGGCAGTTGGTCATACCGGCGGCGTTCATGATATAGGCCAGGCCAAGGACCGACGCGACGGTGAGTGCTGGGAGGCGCATATCGACGAGGGTTTTCCCGGCAATCTTCACAGTATCCCCCACTCCCAGGCCACAAAGTAGCGCGGAGAGCAGCGCGGCAATGAGGATGGCGGTACCGGCGGCGGACATGAAGTTGAAATTGTACTGGGCGGCTATCCTTATGGGGAGCTGGTCGGCAAGGGCCTTATTGAGCGGCTTCAACTGATCTTTGGCGATGACTGGAGTAGACGCGGCTATCGCCGATTTCGGCATGCCACTGCCGGCGGCAACGCCCACCGCGGTCAGTTCCTTGGCCAGTTTCTGGATTTCGTCCTTCTTCTTTGCCAGCGCGTCGAATCCCTTGAGTCGCTCATCGGGAAGAACGGCCCCCTGGCCGGACAGACGTTTTTCCACCGGGATGAGTTGCTCTTCCAGACTCTTCAGTTCGCCCAGTTTCGTCGCCAGCGCCGCCTGTTTCGGGTCTGCCGACGAAAGGAGGGGGAGCTGCCTGTCGATCTCGCCCCTGACCGCTTCCGCCTTTTTCAGACCATCTTCGGGCTTAGAGACTTTCTTGACGATGGAATTGTGGAGACCTTCGACGGTAATCATCACCTTGCTCTTGTCGAGTGCGGTCTTGATGGAGGGAATCCCCCAGAGAAGGACCATGACCGTAAGGGCGAGGTAGGGAGTCCAGGCGCGGAACACTTCCGCGGTGGTGTAGTGATGCTGTTCCTTCCCCGCACATTCCGGCTCATGGTCGAACGTCCAGTTCTCCTTCGGATGCCAGACCCTGAGCAGGAGCACCAGGGCGACCATCGAGACGAGTGATGCGGTGATGTCGGGGAGATAGGGGCCCAGATAGGTTGCAGTGGCCCATTGGGTGAAGGCAAAGGTAGCACCGCAGGTAATGATCGCCGGCATCACCTCGATGGTTTTCTTCCAGCCGACCATGATGAGGATGACGTAAAACGGAATCATGGCCGAGATGAACGGCAACTGGCGGCCGACCATGGTGGAAAGCTTCATCATGCCGTCATCGCCGTATCCCATGACCCCCGCCAGGGCAACCACCGGGATGCCGATGGCACCGAAGGCGACCGGCGCGGTATTGGCCACGAGGCAGACACCCGCGGCATAGAGAGGGCGGAAACCGAGACCGACAAGGGTGGCTCCCGCGATGGCCACCGGCGTGCCAAAGCCGGCCGCGCCTTCGATGAAGGCGCCGAAGCAGAAGGCGATAAGGAGTGCCTGGAGCCGGCGATCACCGGTGACGCCGGCCAGCGAGGCACGGATGATCTCGAACTGCCCCCCCTTGACGGTGATGTTATAGAGAAAAAGGGTGGTGATGACGATGTAGAAGACCGGAAAGAGGCCGAATGCTCCCCCTTGGAGCGTGGCGAGAGCGGCCAGCTTGGCCGGCATCCCCCATACGCCGACAGCGATGACGAGGGCGGAACCGACCGCCAGCAGGGCTGCCCTGTGGGCCTTCATTTTCAGGAGGGCCAGGCAGACGAAGATGACGACGAGGGGGATGGCCGCCACCAGGGCTGACAGGCCGAGGCTTCCTGCGAGGGGAGTGTAGGTCTGAATCCATGGCATCGTAGTTTCTCCTTTTTCCACTAAAGTATTAGAGGCAGTCCGTCGCTCAGCATGGGTGGCGCTCAAGCATTCCTTTATCCATCGCCAGCACAATAATGCAACATAGTTTTACAAAGTTGTTATACCAATTAACAAGTTATTTTTTCCCTGTCAAGGACTTTTTAGAAATGCCGTTGTTTCCCGTTGACACAAGGCGTTTTATCATTTATCCTGTAAATATATTTTGGTAATGCCACTTCTTTGAGGTGCGTCATGGTAGAACTATTTCAGATCGCAGCAGAAGCGGTTGGTGCCGTTGTAAAACGGTTTACCACTTTGTCCGATGCGGCCGGCTACGTGACATCAGCAGTCGGCGCCGCCACCGTCGCCGCCCCCGACCTGCCGCCGGCTGTCCGCCGGGTACTCCCGGAGCTCACCCTTGCCGCGCCCGCTGATTTCGCCGTCGCCGGTGCCGGCATCAGCGTCGCCCGCGCCGGCATCGCCGCCACCGGCAGCCTCCTGCTGGAACTCAGCGACCCGACAGACCGGAGCGCCACCGCCCTGCCGCCGGTGCACCTGGTATTCCTCGACGCAACAACGATCGTTCCAACCCTGGCCGATCTGGCCGGGCTCCTGGCGGAAAACCTCAACCGCCCCGCTCCCGTCTACCTCTCTCTCACCACCGGCCCCTCCCGCACCGCCGACATTGAACGGGTCCTCACCATCGGCGTCCATGGCCCCAAGGAGCTGCACATCCTCATGATGGAAGGAGACGCGACATGGACAAGGGACTGATCCAGCAGAAGCTCGACAACACCTTCCTGCGCCGGGCTCTGAAGAATTTTGCCGCCGCCTATCCCGTGGCACGGGCCAAGGCGTTCGAAGGGATGGATTTCGAGGAACTGCGGGGACGGATATCCGATTTCAAGGAGGGGGGACTGGAACAGCTGCCGGCCCTGGTGGAGCAGTTCACCGCCAGCGCGGAGAAGGCCGGTGCACGGGTGCACCTCTGTACCACCCCGGACGACGCCAACCGGACCATCCTGGAAATCATCCGTTCGAAAAACGCCGACTTCCTCGTCAAGTCCAAGGCAATGACGTCGGAGGAGATCGAGCTGAACCACTACCTGGAGAAGAACGGGGTCAGCTGTCTGGAGACCGACCTGGGGGAATGGATCATCCAGCTGGCCGGGGAACGCCCTTCCCACATGGTGATGCCCGCCATCCACAAGAACAAGGAGGAAGTGGCGGAACTGTTCAGCCGGGAAACCGGCCGGGAATGCCCTCCCGACATTCCCTCCCTGGTCCAGACCGCACGTGAAGCACTACGGAGCGGCTTTCTCACCGGCCAGGTGGGGATGTCCGGAGCCAACGTGGCCATGGCCGACAGCGGCACCCTCGCCATCATCACTAACGAGGGGAACGGCCGGCTCGTCACCACCCTCCCCCGGACCCACATCGCCCTCGTTGGTGTGGAAAAGATCGTCCCCTCCCTCACCGAGGCCCTGGACGTCATCGAGATCCTCCCGAAAAACGCCACCGGCCAGAAGATCACCTCGTACGTCTCCTTCATCAAGGGACCGACGGGTGGCGACGGGCGGGAACTCCACATCGTTCTCCTCGACAACGGACGCCTGCGCCTTGCCGCCGACCCCGCCTTCCGCGAGGCCCTCAAATGCGTCAAATGCGGTGCCTGCGCCAACGTCTGCCCCATTTACGAACTGGTGGGCGGACACGTCTTCGGCCACATCTACGTGGGGGGAATCGGCCTGGTCCTCACCCCCTTCTTCCACGGCTTCGACAAGGCGGAGGAGATCCTCAAGCTCTGCATCGGCTGCAGGAAGTGCAACGAAATCTGCGCCGCCAGAATCGACATCGAAGGACTCATCGTCGATCTGCGGGACAAGATCAGGAAACCGTTCGGCCAGAAGTTTCTGTTCGGCACCCTCATGAAGAACCGGAAACTGTTCCACGCCGCACTCCGGACCGCCTATCTGGCCCAGAAACCGTTCCAGGGAGCAGGGGGGCGCATCCGGCACCTGCCGCTCGTCCTCAACCGTGAGACCGCCAACCGCTCCCTCCCCCCCATCGCGGAAAAGCCGTTCAGGGATCTGATCCTAGAAAAACCCGAGTCCCGGGTCCCGGATTCTTTAGGCCCGGTTCATGGGTCCGGGTCCCGAGAAAAAGTCCTTTTCTATTCCGGCTGTCTCGCCGACTTCGTCTATCCGGAGATGTGCCAGGACACAGTGACGAGCCTGGAAAAGCTCGGCTATACCGTCACCTTCCCCCAGAATCAGACCTGCTGCGGCATCCCGGCACGCTATTCGGGTGAGATGGAGGTGGCACGGGACATGGCGCGGATCAACACCGACGTGCTCCTGAAGGAAGATGCGGACTACGTCGTTACCATCTGCCCCACCTGCACCATGTCCCTGAAGCACGACTTCGGCAAACTGCTGGCAGACGAGCCGGTTTACGCGGAGAAGGCACGGCGGCTGGCGGAGAAGACGTTCAACTTTTCGGAGTTGGCGGCGAGAAAGGCGGGGTCCCGGGCCCAAACACCGGGCCTAAAGACCCAAACACCGGGCCTAAAGACCCAAACACCGGGTCTAAAGGACCCGGGACCCGAAAAGACGGGAGAGACGGTGACGTACCACGACGCCTGTCATCTGAAGCGGGGATGCGGGGTGCATGAGGAACCGAGAAAGGTCTTAAGGGAGCTGGCGGGTGTGGAAATCGCCGAAATGGAAGACTGTGACAAATGCTGCGGCTTCGGCGGCTCCTACTCCATCAAGTATCCGGAGATATCCCAGGAGGTTCTGAAAAACAAGCTGGAGACCATCGCGGCCACGGGAGCAAAGACAGTGGCGGTCGACTGCCCCGGCTGCAAGCTCCAGATCGAAGGTGGCCTGGAGGCGGCAGGCAGCCCCGTGAAGGTGGAACACAGTGCGACGCTGGTGGCGAAAATGATCGGCTGAGGGGGGACATAAAACACGGAAAGGCCGGGAGAAACCCCGGTTAGCACTCCTTGAGCAGCAACTCCTCCATCCCCTTCCGCTTCGACCGCTGGTTGCGCGACGCCGGGTGCCCCACCGCCAGAACCGCCATCAGTTCATAACGTGTCGGCAGTTCAAGGGCGACGTTCACCTCGGCGCTCCGGTTGAGGATCTCCCCGAGCCAGACCGCACCGAGGCCCAATCCATGGCTGGCCAGCAGCATGTTCTGCAGGCAGGCCCCCATCCCCTGGTGGTCCTTGGTGTCGTTGTACATCGCCTCCCGATCGCAGAAAACGGCGATGGCGACGGACGCCCCCTCGATAATCCGGCGGTATTTAGTCAGACCTGCCAGCTCCCGCCGTTTCCCTTCGCTCCGCACCACCACGAACCGCCACGGCTGGTTGTTGAGCCCCGACGGCGCCCAAGACCCCGCCCGGAGTATTTCCTGCACCTGTTCCGGCGTTACCAACTCACAGGTAAAATCCCGTACACTCCGGCGAGTATAAATAGCCTCAAGCACGTCCATACAATGTCTCCCTTCAAATAATGCCATGTAAAGGTCCACCCGCCGCGCTAAGCGCATCCACCCTCTTCTCTATCGCGGGATCGTCAACAAGTGGCGGCGCATGGTGGGGCTTGGAGCGGGCGTCGATGACCAACGGCCCTTCGCATCCCCAGTGCTTGCAGCGGGTGGCGGCGCCGATGCCATGGATGTCGCTGGCGGGGTTGGAGCGGGTGAAGGCGACCCAGAGGAAGTTGTTGAGGGTGCGGGCGGTAAAGTCACTGTCGTCCACGATGACCAGGAGGGGAAAGGCAGCCAGATCGCTGCGGCCGGTATAGAAGTCGCAGAATGCCGTCATGTCGGCGTCATCGCAGCCGCTGGACAGGGTGCACGGCGGTCCCTGCACGGCGAGAATACCGGGGAGACAAATACGCGGCGCGGTGAATTTTTCAGGGAGGCGGAGGTCGCCGGGAAGCTCCGTTGGTATTTCCCGTCGTTTCTCCCCTACGGCGGCGATCACCACCTTGGAGCCGCGGTTCAGCCCTTCCCCCGAATAGTCCAGGGTATCGATGGTGGTTCGGGTCTGGAAGTGAAGGTCCCGCCGCCAGTCGACCCGTTCCAGCATGTGCCGGAGGAAGGCAGGGATATCGTGGATGTCCAGTTCCGGGACGTCTTCACGGGCACAGATCCAGAGATATTTTGCCAGGGAGAGCTGCCCCTGGCCGAGAATGGCGTTGGCCATGGTGAGGATCTCCCGAGGCTCCCGCTCCCGGCTGTAGGGGACGTAGCGCTCGGAACCGATGGCGAGGAGAAGGGGATGGACTCCTGCCGCATCCACCGCATGGACCGCTTTTACCCCGGGAAGCACCTGGGGGATGAGGTCGCCGGTCAGTTCGTGGATGAACGCGCCAAAGGTGGTGTCCTCCTGGGGGGGGCGGCCGACGGTGGTAAAGGGCCAGATGGCGTCGGGGCGATGCCATACCTGCTCCACCCGGAGCACCGGGAAATCGTGGGCCAGGCTGTAATATCCCAGGTGGTCGCCGAACGGCCCCTCCGGCAGGGTCTTTTCCGGATCGATGGTGCCGGTTATGCAAAAATCTGCCTCGGCGGGGATAGGGAGTTCACCGTGACGGCAGACCATCTCCAACCGGTGCCCCCCCAAAAGGCCGGCAAAGGCAAGTTCCGGCATCCCTTCGGGGAGCGGCATGACCGCCGCAACGGTCAGGGACGGCGGGCCGCCGACGAAGATGTTTACCCTGAATGGTTTTCCCGCCTCCAGCGCTTCGGCGTGGTGGACACCGATGCCCCGGTGGATCTGGTAGTGGATGCCGATCTCTTCGTTCAGCCGATACTCATTTCCCGCCAGTTGAACCCGGTACATCCCCAGGTTCGAATGGCGGATGCCGGGCCGGACTGCGCTTTCCGAGTAGACCTGGGGAAGGGTGATGAACGGACCACCGTCGCCGGGCCAGGATTTCAGCTGGGGGAGCTGGTCGATGGTGGCAGTGCGGGAGAGGACCGGCCCGGTGAGGACCTTTTTGGGGAGCAGGTGCAGGGCGGCAAAGGGGGTGCGGGCAAGAGCCAGCGGCTCCTTCAGGAGCGCCAGCGGATTCACCTTGAGCGCCACCAGCCGCTCCATGTCCTGGAGGGTGTCCCGGAAGATGAAGCGGGTCCGCTCCATGGTCCCGAACAGGTTGCCGAGGAGAGGAAAACGACATCCGGCGACACGGGTGAAAAGGAGCGCCGGCCCACCCGCCTGGTAGACACGGCGCTGGATAGCGCCTGCCTCCAGGTTCGGATCGACCTCCGCCTCAATCCGGATCAGCTCCCCCTTCTCCGCCAGTTCCACCACGCATTCCTGCAGGTTGCGATACCCCATCCCGTAAACCTCGTTCTTTAGAGTTACAACCTGTTTAATGCAGCCACCGGGGCAAGTCAACAGGTAATTACTGCTCCAACGTTAAACACGCAAACTCTCAAAGTATGTCCCTCAACCACGTGGCCGATTTTGGCCACCCCCTGCTGGCCAATTCCCGCCACCCCCATCCATCCACACGAACAAAACAGTATTAACTGTATACGCAACTGACATAATTACAGCATGTTACTACCGTTAAAAAATATGGCATTCTAGTTGCTTACAAAATAAAACAACTTTTCATTTTTTGTATTGCGCTTTACTCAAGAGATGACCCTTTGCCCGCCATGGCCCCTTTCTGGTGTTCATTCTCGAAGCGGGTATACTTTAACCGTGTTACACATTACACAAGGAGGTACGACAATGATGAAAAGAGGATTCGTTTTTGTGCTGGCATTCTGTCTGGCACTGCCGGGAATCTCCCTGGCCGCCAACGTGAAGATCGGTTTCATCAACTCCATCACCGGCCCCGAGGCCCCTATCGGTGAAAACCTGACCAATGGGGTCACCCTCGCTATCGAAGACCTGAAGAAAAAAGGTATCGACGTACAACTCCTGAAAGAGGACGACACCGGCAAGCCCCAGATATCCATGAGTGCCATGGAAAAACTTGCCGGTCAGGGTGTTTCCGGTGTAGTCGGCCCCTACACCTCCGCCTGCGCCAATGCCGTCGCAAAACTGGCGGAGAAATACAAAGTGCCGTTGCTGGTGCCGGCTGCAGCCAAGGAAGAGATCACCCGCCAGCACCTTAAGTACGTCTACCGGCTCAATGCTCCGGCGGACCAGTACGCCTCCTCCCTCATCGACGCAGCCCTGGCCATGGGGAAACCCAAAACCGTCGCCTTTATCTATGAGAACACCGATTTCGGCACCTCTACCACGAAAACAGCCAAGGAATATGTGGCCAAGAAGGGAATCAAAGTGGTGGCCGACGAATCCTATTCCAAGGGCTCTCCCGATTACCGTTCGACCCTGACCAAGATCAAGGCCCAGAAGCCCGACCTGGTCTTCATGGTCTCCTACGTGGCAGATGCCATCCTCCTGATGCGCCAGTCCCGTGAAATAGGCCTTCAGCCCCAGGCGTTCCTCGGTGGCGGCGCCGGTTTCACCACCGTCCAGTTCGCCAAGGAGAAGGAAATCTCCAATAATGTCTTTTCCACCACGCAATGGACCGACGACGTGAACTGGCCGGGTGCCAAGGACTTCTTCAACCGCTACAAATCGAAGTTCGGCAAAGAGCCTACCTATCACGCAGCCTGCGCCTACCAGGCAATGCTGATTATGGCAGAAACCGCCAGCAAGAATGGCGGCGACCGCGAAAAAACCCGTGCTGGGCTTAAGAGCGGCTCGTGGAAAGGGATCATGGGCGATACCAAGTTCGAGGACTACGATGGGTTCACCAACCAGAACAAACACCAGATGCTGATTCTTCAGATCCAGAACGGCCAGTTCGAAACCGTCTTCCCGATCAAGTTCGCATCGAAAAAGCCGGTATTCCCGTTCCCGAAGTGGAAATAAAATCAGGGAGAAGGTTGAAGGCGGAGGGCTGAAGGGCTCCCTGTCTTCCCTTCAGTCTTCAACCTTCAACCTTCGGCTCGGAGTTTTTATGACCGTTTTATTGCAATCACTCATCAGCGGCATCCTGATCGGCGGGGTGTATGCCTTGATCGGGATCGGCCTGACCATCATCTTCGGCGTCATGCGGGTGATCAACTTCGCCCATGGCGACATCCTGATGGTCGGCATGTACATGACCTACATCCTCTTCACGTCGCTCGGTATCGATCCGTTCGTCTCCATAGTCATCACGATTCCGCTCATGTTCCTCTTCGGCGCGTTCCTGCAAAAGCTCTTCATCAACCGGATGCAGGGAGCACTCCCCCAGAACCAGATCCTGCTCACCATCGGCCTGGGGTTGATCATGAGCAATACCATGATGCTGATCTTTACTTCGGACTATAAAATTCTCTCCACCTCCTATTCGTCGGAGAGCTTCAACGTGGCCGGCATCTCGATCTCCTCGCCGCTCGCCATCTCCTTCCTCATCACAGCCGCCATCACCCTACTTCTCTACTGGTTCCTGCTGAAAACCGACACCGGCCAGGCGATTCGCGCCACGGCACAGGACCGCGAAGCTGCACAGCTCATGGGGATCAACGTCCGCTGGATGTCGATCCTCGCCTTCGGCATCGGATCAGCGCTGGCCGGCACCGCCGGCGCACTCATATCACCGACCTACTACATCTTTCCCCAGATCGGCGGGATCTTCACCTTGAAGGCCTTCGTCATCACCGTCCTCGGGGGAATGGGCAGCATCGTCGGCGCGACTCTCGGAGGGGTCATCATCGGCGTCGCCGAGTCCGTAAGCGCCGTCTACATCTCTTCCGGATGGAAAGACGTGGTAGTCTTCGTCCTCTTCCTCCTCGTCCTGCTCTTCAAGCCCGCCGGCTTGATGGGCAAGTCCAGAATGTAGGGGGACAGACAACCATGAAACCGACATTCGCACTCATCCGTACATCAGCCGGCACCTCTCCGGTGGCAATAGCTCTGGGAGTGGCAATCCTCGCTGGCCTCTTCCTCTTCCCCAACTTCGTCCAGAGTCCCTACGCACTGCACATCATGATCCTCTTCTTCCTCTCCACCATTCAGGGGGAAGCCTGGAACATCATCGGAGGCTATACCGGCCAGTACTCGGTCGGCCACGCAGCCTATTTTGGTGCCGGGGCCTACACCACTATGATACTCATGCAGTACAAGCAGATCCCCCCCTGGTATGGCATGTTGGCAGGTATCGGCGTCGCCCTTGTGGTATCGCTCATCATCGGCTCGATCTGTTTCCGGTTGCGAGGCCCCTACTTCGTTCTCGCCTCCATCGCCGTAGCGGAAATCATGCGGCTCTCCGCCATGAATCTGAAAGACATAACCAACGGCGCAGAAGGTATTCTCATCACGGAGATTCCGGTTTTCAAGATCGGTGAGACCATCGTGACCGACTTCCTCTCCAAGGTCCCCTTCTACTACATCGGCCTGGTGATCGCCCTTATTACCATCCTGGTCACCTGGATGGTCCAGAATTCGAAACTCGGGTACTACTTCCAGGCAATCCGCGAGGATCAGGACGCCGCCCATTCGCTGGGTATCAGTCTGCCGATCTATAAAAATATCGCCCTGGCCCTATCAGCAATCTTCACCTCGCTGTCCGGCAGCTTTTACGCCGTCTACATCGGATTCATTGACCCGCCGACAGTCCTCGCTCTGGACATCTCGGTCCAGATCGTGCTCATCTGCATTATCGGCGGCATCGGTACCATCTGGGGGCCAGTAATCGGCGCAATGGTGCTGGTTCCGCTCTCCGAGGCGCTCCGGAGCAACCTGATTGCCCAGATGATCTTCAAGACCGGCCTCACGTCCGAAGAATCGGGCATTGGGACATTCCTCAAGGAAAACCTGGCACATGCACATGCCCTGATCTACGGCATCCTTGTGGTAGTTGTCATCCTCTTCATGCCCGATGGCATCCTCGGATGGGTAAAGAAGCTGACGGCGAAGAAAGGACGGGGATAGACGACCATGGCAACCATTCTTGAAATAAAGCACGTAAGCAAGTTCTTCGGCGGCCTGGCAGCCAACTCGGATGTATCCTTCTCCCTGGATGAGGGGATGATCATGGGGTTGATCGGCCCCAACGGCGCCGGGAAAACCACCCTCTTCAACTGCATCACCGGCTACTATCCGCCATCTCGGGGAGAGGTAATCTTCAAGGAACAAAAAATAAGCGGCCTGGAGCCCGACCGGGTATGCCGTCTTGGCATGGTACGGACATGGCAGAAAGTCCGCCCCCTGGCAAAACTGTCGGTCATTGACAATGTGATGGTCGGCGCCCTTTGTCGGACCAATTCACTCAAGACCGCTCGTGAACTGGCCATGGAACAGTTGAAAGTGGTCCGCATGGATAACAAGCCCAACTTCCTGGCCGGCGGACTCCCCATCGGCGAACGAAAAAAACTGGAGGTGGCCCGCGCCCTTGCCACCCAACCCCAACTCCTTCTCCTCGATGAGGTGATGGGAGGGCTCAATCCAGCCGAAAGCGACGAAATCATCCAACTGATCCTGGAGATTAAGAAGAGTGGCGGCATCACCCAGATGGTCATCGAGCACGACATGAAGGCGATCATGCGGATATCGGACCGGATCGTGGTCATCAATTCGGGCGAAAAGCTTGCCGAAGGGACGCCACAGGAGATTGTCAATAATCCGGAAGTAATACGGGCCTACCTGGGGGATTTCCATGCTTGACGACACCGAAAAAAGTCCATCTCCGGCGTTGCTCTGGGTCTTCGTCACTGCGGCGTACACCACGGTACGCCTCATTCCTCAGCCCCATCGCGCCTTGGATCTGGAGCTTTTTTCAGCGCCTATACGTTACAATAAACATTGAGGTAATCATGCTCGCAATCGATAAACTGAATTTCAGCTACGGAGACATGCAGGTCCTCTGGGACGTGGATCTGACGGTGAACGAAGGGGAAATCGTGACAGTAGTCGGCGCCAACGGTGCGGGCAAGTCAACGACCCTGAAGAACGTGTCGCGTCTCGTGAAGTGGGAATCCGGCTCCATTACCTTCAACGGGACCGATCTCGCAAGACACGAACCCCACGAAGTGGTGGAGATGGGGATCGTTCAGGTGCCGGAAGGAAGGAAGATATTCCCCGAAATGACCGTCGTGGAAAACCTCCGGATGGGCTCGTTTATCAAGAGCGCCCGCCCCGATCGGGACGCCAATATCGACCGGGTATTCCAGCTTTTCCCCCGTCTCAAGGAGCGGGAGAAGCAACTGGGTGGCACAATGTCCGGCGGTGAGCAGCAGATGCTCGCCATAGCGCGCGGACTCATGGCAAACCCGAAACTGATTCTGCTGGACGAACCGTCACTCGGGCTTGCGCCCCTCCTGGTAAAGTTCATCTTCGATATCATTCTGGAGATCAACAAGCAGGGGGTCACGGTCCTGCTGGTCGAGCAGAACGTTTACCAGTCGCTGCGGATCGCCCACAGGGCCTACGTCCTGGAAACCGGTCGGGTTGTCCTGACCGGCAAAGGTGAAGAGCTTCTCAACGATGAACATGTGAAAAAGGCATTCTTGGGGATGTAGAGCGTTAAGGCGCCCCTCTGTGGGCGTCCATTTCCGGGCAGGCACGGGTTTTACCCCACAGGAGGAAACCATCATGACCAAAGTCGAAAAATGGATGACCAGGAACCCCATCACCATCGACGCCGACGCCAGCATCATAGAGACCATCCATCTCATGAAGGAAAAGAACGTACGCCGACTGCCGGTGATGAAAAAAGGGAAGTTCGTCGGGCTCATTACCGACCGGATGATCAAGGAATACACCCCAAGCAAGGCGACCGCCCTCGACACGTGGGAAGTCCACTATATTCTCTCCAAAACCTCGGTCAAAGATGCCATGAACGCTAAACCCTACACCGTCACTCCCGACACTGATCTCACTGACGCAGCGCAACTGATTCACGATAAAAAACTCTATGGCCTCTGTGTGGTGGATTATAAAGGGGACCTGGTCGGCATCATGACCACTACCAACATTCTCGAAGCGCTCATCGCCATCTGCAAGAACCCCCAGACCTGTCAACAGTAGCATCACCCCATATGAAAAAAGGGGTACGCGGAATCCGCGTACCCCTTTTTGTTGTGCCTGGGTCAGGCTCAATTATTTTGCCAGCAACTCACGCCCAAAAGGGGACATTTCCCGGCCCCGTCGAATAATGGCGGGGAGTTCCCTAATGACCGTATCGATCTCCTCGTCTGTCGTGAACCGGGACAGTGAAAAACGGATAGAGCCGTGGGCACAGGTGAAGGGCACCCCCATTGCACGCAGAACGTGGGAGGGTTCCAGAGATCCGGAAGTGCAGGCGCTCCCCGAGGAAGCACAGATCCCCAGCTCGGAAAGATACAGGAGAATCAACTCACCTTCGACGAATTCGAAGGCAATGGAAACGGTATTGGGAAGCCGGTCGGCACCGCCGCCGTTGATGCGGGCTGCCGGGATAAGGCGCAGCAGTTCATTCTCCAGGCGATCACGCATCGCCCTGACGCGGGTATTTTCATCGCCCATATGCTGCCCGGCGAGTTCGCATGCCTTCCCCAGGGCAATGATGGATGCAGTATTTTCCGTACCGGCACGGCGACTCTTCTCTTGATGCCCTCCGACAAGGAGTGGCCGGAAGGGTACCCCCTTACGAACATACAGAATACCGACCCCCTTCGGCGCATGGAGCTTGTGGCCAGAGAGCGAAAGCATATCAATGGTAGATTCAGCCATGTTGAGGGGAATTTTGCCAACAGCTTGCACCGCATCAGTATGGAACAGCGCTCCCTTTTCCTTGACGAGCCGGCCAACCTCCTCGATGGGAAAAATGACACCAGTTTCGTTGTTCGCATACATGATGGAAACAATGGCGGTGTTATCGTCAATGGCGCTGCGCAGTTCATCCATATCCAGCCGGCCGGCGCTGTCCACATTCAGCTCGGTAACACGGTAACCATGTTTCGAAAGACCGCGGCAGAGTGTTAGCACTGCCGGATGTTCCACTCGCGTCGTAATAACATGACGCTTATTCGGAAAAACCTCCAGGGCCGACCTGATTGCCGCATTGTCGCTCTCCGTCCCGCATGCCGTAAAGATTATCTCCTCCGGATGTGCACCGATGAGATCGGCAACCCGCTGCCGTGCCTCATCCACCTTTTTTTGTACCTGGCCACCGAAATAGTGCATGGAACTAGGATTGCCGTAAAGTTCGCAGAAATAGGGGCGCATCTCCTCGAAGACCACCTCGTCCACTTTGGTAGTGGCGTTATTGTCCAGGTAGATTTCCCTCATCCCTGCACCTCCTCGACAGTGATGTCATCGGCCACCAATTCCCGCAGCTTCTGCTCCACAAACCGTGAGGTATAACCGGAAGAGGCACAGCCGGCACATGCCTTGCGGAACGCTATCTGGACAGCATTCCCCGCAATGTCTATCAGTTCAAGATCGCCACCATCTGCCCAGAGAAGTGGCCTTACCTCGTTTTCCAGCACCTCCTGAATCAGCTGCATTTTCCGCAGATTGGTAAGCCGCTCCGGTTTCTTGGACTCCTGCTTCTGCTGTTCCCCAAGCACTTCGGCAATGAGTTCCTTGATTTTGGGTATACAACCGCCGCAGGCCCCCCCTGCTTTGGTAAAATGTGTGACCTGCTCGGCGGTATGCAGACGGTTCTGGCTGATGACCTTCTTGAGGAAGCCATCAGTAAGACCAAAGCACTTGCAAACGATCTCTCCCTCCTGCTCATGCTCATGGCCGTGATCATGGGTCGGTACCGGACCACCCCGATACTTGGCGATCGCCACCTCCAGAGCCTCCTGCCCCATGACGGAGCAGTGCATTTTTTCCTCCGGCAGTCCTCCGAGAAAGTCGGCGATCTCCTTGTTGGTCACGCCGAGGGCCTCGTCTAGGGTCTTCCCCTTGATCATTTCGGTCAGTGCCGACGATGAGGCGATGGCGCTGCCACAACCAAAGGTCTGGAACTTCGCATCCACGATCCGCTCTTTGGTATCGTCCAGCTTTATGAACAGCTTAAGGGCATCGCCACAGGCCAGGCTCCCCACTTCACCCACCGCGTCCGCATTCTCTATCTCACCCACATTTCTCGGATTCAGGAAATGTTCCTTTACCTTGTCAGTGTAATCCCACATCTACAGCCTCCCGGAAGTGTTTTTGGACATCTGGATACGCAATCAGTATCCCAGTTTCATGCGTCGTGATTACGATACATTGCCTGAGTAATTTAGTCAAGTATAGACCTGTAACAAAAGACGCGTGGGTATGGCTTATGTGCCCACGCGTCTTTGCCTATCTGTTGAAACACCTTTTTTCAGCTCAAGATGTACTGTTTTCCTGCAACCATGACCTCTTTGAGCCTCTCCGGTGACGCAGCCTCGCCATAGAGGCGCACCACCGGTTCGGTGCCAGATTTGCGGAAGAGAAGCCAGCTGCCATCATCGAGAAGGAACTTGTTGCCATCGATGGTGACCACATCCTTGACTCGGGTTCCGGCAATCTCGGAGGGGGAAGCCCCCATCTTGTCCGGGAACCGGTCTTCAAGCTCCGGCGAGAGGGTGATATTTTCCCGTTTTGTGACAACGCGCCCGACTTGGCTGTAGAGCCGCTCAAGAAGCGCGCGTACCGACATCCCCTCATGGGAGACCATCTCGGCAACCAGAAAGCAGGCAAGGATGCCGTCCTTCTCCGGCACATGCCCACGGATGGTGAGACCGGCACTCTCTTCGCCACCAATGATGATCTTGTCCTGGGTCACCAGTTCGCCGATATACTTGAAGCCTACCGGCGTTTCGTACACCTCTACTCCGTGCTTCCGCGCCACCGCGTCAATCAGGTGGGACGTTGCGACGCTCCGTGCCACGCCACCCTTCATGCCCCTTACGCGAACGAGGTAATCGAGGAGCAGCGCGATAACGTAATTCGGTTCGATGTAGGTTCCGTCCTCGTCCACTATGCCGAAGCGATCGGCGTCACCGTCGGTGGCAATGCCGAGTTTTATTGCCGGGTCCCCCTTGACCAGAGTAATGAAATCCTGGATGTTCTTCTCGGCGGGTTCGGGAGCAAAACCGCCGAAGTAGGGGTCACGATGGGCATTGATGAGCCGGATCGGAATATTCCGATCAGTGAGCGGCGTATCCAGATAGCCCCGGGCGGTGCCATAGAGCGGATTGACTGCCAGGACACCAAGCCGGGCGATGGCCGCAAAATCGACTTTCTGCTCCAGATCGGCCAGATAAGCAGGGCGGGGGTCTATCTCCTCCAGCAGCCCCCGCCGCTGGGCATCGTCAAGCTCAAGTTCCTTGTAGCAAAACTCGCCGAGCATCTCGTTTGCCCGCCGTTCAATATCCCGGGTAGCTTCCGGCAGTGCAGGCCCTCCCGATGCAGGTGAGAATTTCAGGCCATTGTACTCAGGAGGGTTGTGGCTGGCAGTAAAATTGATCGCCCCCGCCGTTTTGCGGCGCAGTATCTCGAAAGCCACCACCGGCGTCGGCGTGTCGCGATTGCAGAGAAACGTCTTGATCCCGGATCCGGTCAGCACCCTTGCAGCTTCCTTGGCAAACCGGTCCCCCATGAAACGGGAATCATAGGCAACGATAATCCCCTTGTCCCTGTCCCCCTGATCGGTTATGTGGTCGGCAATGGCCTGGGTTACAACTTTAACATTATCGAAGATGAAGTCCTCGCACAGAATACCGCGCCAGCCCGAAGTTCCAAAGGTTATACGTGACATTACGCCCTCCCGGGTATGAAATGGATACCTGCGACATATCAACGGAATAAACCGGCCAAAAGATGAGTAAAACAAGGATTCCAGGAGGAGAAATGAATCATCACATGCGTGCACAAAGGCCCGACACGACAGACATCGCATGGATACGCGCCTGCAATGCCGCCTTGGTGCTCAATTATTGAGTAAAAGGGTAATACATAGGGGACGGTGAGTCAATGGGAAAGGGCTTGTTTGAAAGGATTTTTCCTGTTGACATTTTTCCAGCAAAATTGCTACATTGGCTGATAGACAGTTACGCGGCAAGCGAATAGAAGACGAGGAGGAGAGTTTATGCAATGCCAGACCGTACTTCCTGGTACCGAGTGTACCTTCTGGGGTAAGCAGGGGTGTGTTTTTTCCGATGGCTCCTGTCAGGTGGTAGTGGAAAATTGTGAAGGGTGCGAGCGCATCGTCGATGGCTCCATCGGCCGGGTCTGCAGCGCCTATCCGGCGCCGGAAAAGAAATGGCTGGCCGGAATCTGCAACTTCGCCACTCACGTTAAGGTCGAGATCAAGAGCGAAGACACCAAGACCAACCCCCTCAAGGCTTCCAAAAAGGCCTCGGGCGGCAGCAAGAAGAAGTAAACCCGCACCACAAGGCACGAAAAAGGGAGGATTCTATCCTCCCTTTTTTTATTCCCGAAACATTCAGGAGGAGACATGCCCCGTGACTATCTGGCCTGCCCTGCCTGTGGCGCGCAGGTCAAAGCCTACCGCAACCCCTTTCCCACGGTCGATATCATTATAGAAATGGCAGAAGGAATCGTGCTGATCGAAAGGCGAAACGAGCCCTTCGGCTGGGCACTGCCGGGGGGATTCGTGGATTACGGTGAAACCCTCGAAGATGCAGCCATCAGGGAAGCCCGGGAAGAAACCTCCCTCGAAATCGGTTCGCTGCGGCTGGTAGGGTGCTATTCCGACCCAATCCGGGATGCGCGCATGCATACCATCTCCACGGTATACGCGGCCAAGGGGTCGGGCGTCCCCCATGCTGCAGACGATGCCGTCAGTCTTGACGTCTTTCCCCTTTCAGCTCTCCCCGCTAGGCTCTGTTTCGACCACGAAAAAATTCTTCAGGACTACGTCCGGCTCAAGAAGAAAGGGCTACTCTGAGAGAGTTCCTTTGTCAGCATCGGCAATCCGAGAAAGCTCCACTCCCCTGTCCCGCATGAAGGCGGCAACATCCTCCGCCGGCATCGGCCTGCTAAAGAAATAGCCTTGCATCTCGTCACACAGGTTTTCCTTCAGAAACGTAACCTGCCCTTCCGTCTCGACCCCTTCGGCAATTACCCGCAAATTGAGGCTGTTCCCCATGGCAATGATGGCGGTTGCAATGGCGGCATCCTTTGAATTGATCTCCACATCCCTGACAAACGATTTGTCGATCTTTAGCGTGTTAACCGAGAACCGTTTCAGATGGGCAAGAGACGAGTAGCCGGTACCGAAATCGTCTATGGAAATCTCCACCCCGAGTTCCTGTAATTCGCTGAGGATGGTAATGGCAAAATCCGGGTTCTGCATGATGACCGTTTCGGTAATCTCCAATTCCAGATAACAGGGCTCCATCCCGCTCTGGGCAAGGGCGCGCGTAACGACGTCCACAAGGTTTTTCTGTTGCAACTGGTAACCGGACAGATTAACTGCAACACGGACCGGGGGGAGTCCCTCCAGTTGCCAAGCCTTGTTTTGCTGGCACGCTCGAGTAAGTACCCATTCACCAATCGGAACAATGAGGCCGGTCTCTTCCGCAAGGGGAATGAACTCCGATGGCGGAAGCAGGCCCAGGTCGGGGTGTACCCAACGGAGCAAGGCTTCCATGGCAGTTATTGCGCCGCTCGTCGCATCGATCTTGGGCTGATAGTGAAGATGGAATTCTTCCCCGTCGAGCGCCTTGCGCAGACCGTTTTCAAGCACAAGCCGCTTATGGGCATTCTCATCCATTGCGCTTTCGTAGTATTGGTGGGTGTTTCTCCCCAGTCCCTTGGCGTTGTACATGGCAATGTCGGCCTTCTTGACCAGATTGTCGAGGTCCTCTCCATCCTCGGGGTAGAGGCTGATACCGATGCTGGTCGTGGCGAAGAGTTCATGACCCTCGATGTTAAAAGATGCCGATAGGGTCGTGGATATCTTCTGCGCAACCTTCTCCGCGTCAGCAGCCTCTTTCAGATTGACCAACACGATAATGAATTCATCTCCTCCTATGCGGGCCACCGTATCAACTTCCCGCACACAGCAGTTGAGCCGCTGGGCTACAGACTGGAGCAGCTTGTCGCCAATGGAGTGCCCCAACGTGTCGTTGATGATTTTAAAGCGATCGAGATCGAGAAAAAGTATCGCCATATGGAGTTTCTGCCGGTGGGCCAGTGCCCGTGCCTGTTTCAGGCGGTCGAGGAACAGGATACGGTTTGGCAGGCCGGTAAGGGTGTCATGGTGGGCAAGGCGGTACAATTGTTCCTGGGTCTGCTTGCGATCACTGATGTCGCGGCATATCCCCCAGATAGCTGCCGACTTGTCATCCTTAATGATACCGGTCAGATTGCCTTCAACCGTTATGAGTCGGCCGTCTCGTGCCCTGAAGACCGCCTCGAGGGGGTCAGTCTTCCCCCCGGCGAGGACATCGCGGAATTCCCGCAGACACTGAGTTCTACTTTCATCATGAAGAATATCGAGCATCTTGAGCGTCGACACCTCCTCCGGCCGATAACCGAGAATCCGTAGCCAGGCGTGGTTCACATACAGAAATCTTCCGTCGGGGGCTATGCTGAAAATTAGATCGTTCGCGGTATCGAGAAAATTGACAAGTCGCTCCTCACTTTTGCGAAGGGCCTCGTTATCGTTCCGGATCACCGTCATGAGAAAGGTGCCGATGAAGGCTACGGTAGCATTGAGAATCACAACCCAGAACCACATGAGGGCCAGATAGAGTGGGTCATGATGAAGGCCATGCTCAACAAACGGCATCGTAATATAGGGAATCAGTTCATAATAATGACCTGTAAGCAACGTCCCGTACAACAGGGATCCAACTGCACCGATCATCCAGACTTCCCTGCGTTTTTCCAGAAGATAGGAAGCCTCGATGGTAATAATCAGATAGACCGGCCAGAACCAGCTGGACGCACCTCCGCTGAACTGGATGAGTATGGTAACAAACAGCATATCCAGCAATATCTGCAGAATGCTGAGTACATGGGCCATATCTGCATGGCGGGAACTGCTCTCGAGAAACAGATTGTATGAAACAACTCCCACTAATGTGACAAAAAGAAACGTAAGCTGTGAAGGGGTCAGGAAAAATCCGTATTTGCTGAAATAGAAGAACCCACCCGCGTAACAGCAGTAGAGTCCAATGAGCAATAACAGTACCCATCTTGTTTTGGCCACAATAGCAATCCGCTCCACGATTTCTACGGATGGAGGTCGATCTGCTTCACGATTGAGGTTGTATCGCTTGGAGAGGGCATCAAGCCAGGTCATGTTTTGCATATAAGTCTTCCCTTTGCGCAAGTTCAGCAAAACTCCAAACTAAAAGGCCAAAAAAGGCTTCATATTTCAGGAAAGATTCGAATTACAGGTTCTCGCGGCAGGATTCCCATCTCCGTTGCATACCGAAAAAATTCCTTCACGCCTTGCAGGTGGAAGGGCGTCAAGTCATAGGAAATGCACCGCCAGTAATCAACAAGCCTTTCCCGTCCCATCCATTGTTCCTCCTCGCATGTGGCGGCAATAGCCTCATACGATTCATAGGCAATGCGCTTGGCTTCCCGCAACTGGGAAAGCAACGCAGCAACCTCACCATGGTTTCCCTCGACGGCCTCCCGGCGCACAATCCACAGGGCGAACACGAACGGAAGGCCGGTAAACCGGAACCACTCCTCGCCAAGATCATATACATGCTCCACGCGCCCGTCCATGCTCCCCCTCAGGGCCGCATCGCCTATCAGGAGGATTGCGGGAAAGGTTTCGAGAGCCTGTGCAAGGGGAAGAGACGTACGCTCGAAACTGTTCGACAGGCCGTGGCTCCGGGACAGCAGTATCCGGAGTAGGTTCACCGACGTGTCGGAATCGGTGGTCAGCCCTACCGTGGATCCCTCAAGCTCGTTGAGGGGAACCCGGGAAAAGAGGAGCACGCTCTTGACGGGTCCAATGGAACTTATGGAAAGGTCTGGCAAAAGGTAGTACAGTTCGGGTGATTTGGCGTAGGCGATGGAAGAAGAAGGGCACAGATCAATGCCACCATTGGCAAGAAGCGCATTCAGGTGTGATGGGACCCCCCGTACAAACTGGTAGGTGAACGTGGGAAAATTCCGTGTCAAGGCAGTGAATATGGGGGTAACGTTGGCGTAACCTATCTGACCGATACGCAGGGTCATAAGCGTAGCTCGCAACTATATTCCATGGAAACATTCCTTTAAGATGGTGATCAAATCTATATCATGATTCATCTCAATACCCAAGGCAAAACGGCTGCCCAGCGCGGGTCAGGAGCCAACAAAAAAAGAAGGCGAGATGTCTCTCGCCTTCTTTTCGCTTAGCAAATTTCGTGTCGCGGTTATTCTTCATGTTCTTCCACATAGTCCATGTAATCTTCCACCGACATGAGGGAATTCAACTCTTCGGGATCGTTGATGCCGACCGTCACGAGCCAGCCGCCATCGTAAGGATCGTCATTGACAAGTTCCGGTGTCACCTGCAACTCCTCGTTCACCTCGAGCACCGGCCCACTGAAGGGGGCATAAAGGTCTGCCACGGTCTTGCGCGCCTCAATGGAACCGAAGGAGTCGTCTTGCTCAAGATCATCGCCGGTCCCCGGCAATTCAACCGCCGTGATCATCCCCAGTTCCTGCTGGGCAAAATCGGTGATGCCGATTACCGCCCTGTTACCTTCCAGTCTGACCCAGATATGTTCTTTGCTGTACTTCAATTCTTCGGGAAAATCCATGGGCTACTCCAGCACAATCCTTTCGAGGAAACTGGTGTCGATGTTTCCTTCGATAAAATCCTTATTGGCCATGATCCGTTTGTGGAACGGGATCGTCGTCTTTATCCCCTCTATAATGTACTCATCCAGAGCCCTGGCCATCCGCCTGATAGCATCCTGCCTGTTGTCGGCATGGACAATCAGCTTGGCAATAAGCGAGTCATAGTGAGGAAGAACAGTATACTGGTCATACACGAAGGAGTCAACCCGCACCCCAAGCCCACCGGGGGGATGATATCCGACGATCTTGCCGGGAGACGGCGTAAACTTCACCGGATCCTCAGCGTTGATGCGGCATTCGATGGCATGGCCGTGGATCTTGATATCGGTCTGCTTGTAGCGTAGCTTGAGTCCAGCCGCAGAGCGAATCTGCTCCCTGACGACATCCACGCCGGTCACCATCTCTGTCACGGGATGCTCCACCTGAACACGGGTGTTCATCTCCATGAAGTAGAAGTTATTATTCTTATCAACCAGGAATTCCATGGTACCAACGCTGTTGTACCCTACAGCCTTGGCGGCCCGAACGGCAGCTTCACCCATCTGCTTGCGCAATTCCGGAGTGCTGACGGTTGAAGGAGCTTCTTCGATTATTTTCTGGTGCCGCCGCTGGATCGAACAGTCCCGCTCTCCAAGATGGATCACGTTACCATGCTTGTCGGCGAGAATCTGAATCTCAACGTGGCGGGGTTGTTCGCAGTATTTTTCGATGTAGACTTCCGGGTTGCCGAAACCGGCCTGCGCCTCGGCACGGGCAGTGGCAAAGGCATTGGGGAGAGTCGCAGGCGAATGGACTATCTTCATTCCCCTTCCCCCACCACCGGCGGTGGCCTTGATGATGACGGGGAACCCGATCTCCTTGGCGATTCGGATCGCCTCGGTGACGTCGTTAACCCCTTCCTTGGTGCCGGGGAGTATGGGAACCCCTTCCTTGATCACCGCTTGCCTGCCGCTGATCTTGTCCCCCATGATGCGCATGCTCTCTGCGGACGGCCCGATGAATACGATACCGCAGTTCTCGCAGATTTCGGCGAAGGCGGCATTCTCGGACAGAAACCCATACCCGGGATGGATCGCCTCCGCATCGGTAATCTCGGCCGCACTGATAATGGCATTGATGTTCAGGTAGCTCTGGAGGCTGGGGGCCGGCCCGATGCAGACGCTCTCATCGGCAAGCTTGACATGGAGCGACTCGCTATCGGCGGTGGAATACACCGCAACGGTCTTGATCCCCAACTCCTTGCAGGCACGGATAATACGCAGGGCAATCTCCCCACGGTTGGCAATTAGTACTTTATGGAACATCAAAGACTCTCCGATTGGTTGATTGGACAATGGTGAACTACAGCAGCACTTTGCCTAGAGCGGCTCGACCAGGAACAGGGTGTCGCCGAACTCAACCGGTTGGGCGTTCTCCTTGGTGATCTGGATAATTTTGCAGCGGAACTCCGCTTCAATCTCGTTCATCAGCTTCATTGCCTCAACTATACAGAGGACCTCCCCTTTTTCAACGATCTTCCCGACCTCAACATAGGGAGCCGCATCGGGCGCAGGGGCACGGTAGAAGGTACCCACGATCGGGGATGTGACTGCCTGTCCCTTGTCGGGCACAGTTGCTGTGCCAGCAGCAGAAGAAGCGCTTTCCATAGCCGGGAGGGGTTGAACCGATGGGAACTGTGCGGGAGCCATCTGGGGCATGGCAATCTGCTGAGGCGCCTGATAATGGACTATTTGGGGGGCACTCCCCCGCTTTATGGAAATTTTCTCTTCGCTGTTTTCCATCTCGAACTCGGTGATATCGGTGTCCGTTACCATTTTTATCAGTGTCTTGATATCCTTAATATCCATTCTTCAATCTCCTTTGATCCGTTATGATAACAACTCTGGCACTTGTATTGTGTCCTTCGAACCTTGCTGACGGGTGACAGACGTTTTTCCGTCAGAGTATCATCAACTCCTTGGGAACGCCAGTCAGGCAGCGGTAACCGTCGGGGGTTACTATCACCGTATCTTCAATTCTGACACCACCCCAGCCGGGAATGTATATGCCCGGTTCAATGGTAAACACCATTCCCGCTTTGACCTCACCCTCGCCGCGAAATGATACGACCGGTTTTTCATGGACTTCAAGCCCGACCCCATGCCCAAGTCCGTGGCCAAAAAACTCACCATACCCTCGAGCGGTAATGAAGTCTCGCGCAATCGTATCCAGTTCTCTGAACTGGATACCAGGCTGCACAGCCGCCAAGGCAAGGTCATGTGCCTCCTTGACGATGCCGTAAATCTCGCGCTGCCGTTCATTGGGCGTTCCGACAGCGACCGTAACCGTTTCGTCGGAGCAGTATCCCTGATATACTCCACCAAAGTCCAAGGTAACCAGTTCACCAGCAGCGATCAGCTTGTCACTGGCCTTACCATGGGGAAGTGCACCACGTGTGCCCGAGGCCACGATGAAATCGAAGGCCTTTTCCTCGCCCCCCCCCCGTTTAATGGCAAATTCAAGGGCAAGCGCCACATCCCGCTCTTTCGCTCCCGGCCGAATTTCGCCGCAAATTTCAAGAAGGGCCCGGGACGCCAGATCGGCGCTTCGGGCCAGCAACTCCAACTCCTGTACATCCTTTATCTGCCGGAGTGTTGTCAACTCCGTCCCGATGGGAACCAGTTCAATACCGGGCAAAATACCTGCAAGGGCGTGGAACTGAGCCACCGACATCTGTTCAGATTCAAAACCGACCCTGACCGCCCCATACTCTTGAATATACGAGGCGATCCCTTCCAGTTTCCCCCGGTATTCACGACTCGGAAACCGGGTCACCTCCTGGGCCGCCTGGGTAGTGTAACGGGAATCAGTGAGGAACATACCACCGTCACGGGTAACGAGCAGAGCGCCATCGCTGCCGGTAAAACCGCACAGATAGCGGATATTGTAAAGATTTACAAAGAGGATGGCATCGACGCCAAACCTCTCCAGATACTCCCTGGACGAAGAGATTCTGTCTTTTAACACACCTGCTACTCCTATTACAATCCTTTTTTAATATGGTTAAAAAGTGCTCTCAGGCCGAGAAGGTAGCTGTCAGGACCGAAGCCGGTTATCTGTCCCACGGCGACGGGTGCGATAAAACTCCGGGTACGGAATTCCTCGCGGCAATGGATATTTGAAAGGTGTACTTCCACTACGGGAAGAGCGACTGCGGAAAGAGCGTCGCGGATGGCAACGCTGGTGTGGGTGTAGGCTGCGGGATTGATAACGATACCGTCACAGTCATGGGCAGCGGCTTGAATCCTGTCGATCAACTCCCCTTCGGAGTTGGACTGGAAACATGTCAGCGAAATACTGAGATCGTCAGCTAGAAGCGTCAACGCCTCATTGATTCCAGCAAGAGTATCGAACCCGTATACATCGGGTTCACGGGTCCCAAGCAGGTTCAGATTCGGCCCGTGCAGTACGAGAATATGCATGATTCCTCCCCCACTCCTACTGCAAACCTGCCAGCAATGCAGGAACCTCGCGTTTTAGCAGGTAACGTCCCTTACCGTAGTTTCCATCGCTGGACATCATCAGAACGACAAAAAATTCATCATTGACGGCTCTGACAAGTATCCGGTAACGCCCGGTGGCAATGGTCACCTCTTCCAACTCACCGGATTTAAGGACATCGACCGTATTCTTCACTTCCTTGAGAACTGTCGCGTATTCGACCGCCAGGAGCTGCACATCGAAACCGCTATCCGCTCGAACATACGTATCGATTTCGATGCCGTCATACCCCATGATGATGGCGCCAAATCCTCCCTCGACTCCTTGCACTATGGTTTGCAACGTATCCCTAAATGGCATTAGCGTCTCCTCTCGATATTCTCCAGCCAGTGTTCCAGAGTCCGGAGTACCGATTCCGTAGCGCCAGCTTCAACTGACTCAACCGGTGAGTTCAAAGTTGTCGGAGCGCCGGCGTCCTCCAGAGAAAGATCATCCAGTGAGTGCTCCCGCGCAGAAACCTGGTCACGGTCAACGGCTTCCTTGAGTTCAACCATTCGCCGTTTCAAATCTTCGTTGTCGGGTTCAGTTTCGAGCAATTCTCGATATATGGTCACTGCTCGCTTGAGAAATCCCTGGGAGACGTAAAGTTCAGCCAAGGTGGCCGTCGACAGGGGATCTCGCGCCGTTTCGCTCCCGGTATTCCGGGATGTGTCGGTACCCTGAGACTCCTCGTCGACTGGGGCATCATCGTCCGAGGAAAACCCTTCATCGGGAGACTCATCTTCAGACACCTCCACCAGCAGGTCATCGTCTTCCAGGACGATTTCCTCTACGCTCTCCGTGTCCATAACACTCTCCATAGCAGAAACTCCATCCCCGCGAGTTTCCCCATGCTTTTCGAACTCAGTTCCTAACGCGATCGAATTCTGATCCATCGTCACGCCCTTATCCCACAGGCAGTCAGTAGCGTTGATATATCGGTCACCCTGCCAATATGGAAATTGCCAATCCCCCGGTTAAAGACAAAATTGAGCCCTCCCTCGCGGACCTTTTTATCATGCCAGAGCGCTTCGGTATACTCATCAGCACCGAACTTCGGCAAATCCACCGGCAAACCGAGTCGTGTCAGCAGCGCCACAATTCTCTCCGTCTCGTCGTGACGGGAAAATTCAGACTGTTCGGAAAATCTGGCGGCTTGAACCATGCCGATGGCGACCGCTTCACCATGCTTGTAGTGACCATAGCCCGTCAGCGTCTCGACTGCATGGCCAACGGTATGTCCGTAATTGAGGACAGCACGAAGTCCTGCTTCCCGTTCGTCCTTCTCCACCACCGAAGCCTTGATGGCACAGGATCGCCTGATAACGTGAAGCAGGGAGTCGCTGTTTCTTTCCAAGAGCTTGTCCCCATGGGCTTCAATATACTCGAAAAGTTCCCGATCCAGCACAATTCCGTACTTTACGATCTCCGCCAAGCCACACAGGAATTCGCGTTCCGGTAAAGAAGCAAGTACCGCAACGTCGATCAGAACCAGGCGCGGCTGGTAAAACGCACCAATGAGATTCTTTCCCTGGGGGTGATTGATACCGGTTTTACCACCGACACTGCTGTCCACCTGTGCAAGCAGCGTTGTCGGAACCTGGACGAACGGTACTCCTCGTAAATAGGTAGCAGCCGCAAAACCCGCTATATCGCCCACAACTCCCCCACCCAGGGCAAGAATGAACGCGCCACGGTCGAGACCGAGAGCAACACAGCGGTCATATATGGCGTTAAGTGTTACACTGTTTTTGTATTCTTCTCCGTCGGGCATCTCCACCAAGTTCACGGTGAAACCCGCCTTCTGCAAGGAATCGCATACTCCACCAGCATACAGGGAACCAACTGTCGGGTTGGTAATCACCGCAACATTATTCCCCAGATTATGATCCTTGCAACAGGCGCCGATAGTTCCGAGATTGCCGTTGCCAATATAAAGGGGATAACTTCTCTCTCCCAACCCTACGTCAAGCCTCGCCACGTGTCTCACACCTTTTTAGCAATAATAAAATTTCGTCAACTATTTGAGCGATGAATCTGCCACTGGTCTCAATTCGGAAATCTGCATCTGCATAGAATGGCTCCCTACGGGAGATTAACTCTCTGATGCGATCGAGCGACTTGTCGTCATTGAGGAGAGGTCGGTCATGCTCATGCTGAAGTCGATGAAGAATCTCCTCTGCCGAAGCCGAAAGATTGATGACCGCTCCGAGGGTGTGGAGAACGTGTCTGTTTTCATCGGCGATGACTGCGCCACCACCGGTTGAGAGAACTATCCCCTCCTCTCCTTTCAGTGACACCAGTATCTTGGACTCCAGGGAACGAAAAACGGCTTCCCCACTCCTTACGAAAATCTCGTTGATGGAGATGCCTGCTTCGGCAACTATCAGTGCGTCAAGGTCAATATACCGGTAGTTGAGCCTCAGTGCCAGTTCTTTTCCCACACTGCTCTTGCCGGTTCCCATGAACCCGGTCAGAATGATGTTTTTCATGTCAGAAGGAACGCAGGTACGCCAGGTAGCCATCGTAGTTGCGGTGTATTTCACCGAGCGAGTCGCCCCCGAACTTTTCCAGAAAAGCATTGAGAATTTCGAGAGCAACAACCGCCTCTGCCACCACCGCAGCAGCCGGCACTGCACAGGTATCGGAACGCTCGACCGTTGCCTCGAAAGGCTCCTTGGTCACAATGTCAACCGACCGGAGGGGTTTGTAGAGGGTCGGTATCGGCTTCATTGCGGCACGAACGACGATGGTTTCACCGTTAGTGATGCCCCCCTCAATCCCTCCCGCGTTGTTAGTCTTGCGGTAGAAACCCGATGACTTGCCTTCAGCCAGACGTACTGAATCATAGTATATCTCGTCGTGAACCTTGGATCCGGGATTGCGGGCCGCATCGAAGCCACTTCCAACCTCAACGCCCTTGATGGCCTGGATACTCATGAGCGCCATGGCAAGGCGGCCGTCAAGCTTCCGATCCCAGTGAACATGGCTCCCCAGTCCCACCGGTACCCCGCAGACGTTCACCTCGATAACACCACCCACCGTGTCGCCAGACTCTTTCGCGCGGTCGATGAGCGCCTTCATTTCCACCTCGGCATGCTCGTCGTAAGTGAACAGTGCGGATGCCATCACCTTCTCCATAATCGCATTATGGTTCAGATGGGGGCGCTCTGAGGTAATACCTCCCAGTTCCGTGACAAAACCGGAAACCGTGATGCCAAACTGCGCAAGAATCGACTTTGCCACGGAACCGACGGCAACCCGCACTGCGGTTTCTCGCGCACTGGACCGTTCAAGTATGTTGCGCACATCGTGGTGATCGTACTTCATGGCGCCGGGTAGATCAGCATGTCCCGGCCGTGAACGTGTGACCGCAAGTTTGTCGTCCCGGTGTCGGCCATGGGGGGACATCTTCTCCTGCCAGTTCACCCAGTCACGATTGACCACACAGAGCGTAATGGGCGATCCAATGGATTTCCCCCACCGGACACCTGACAATATCTCAACCCGATCCGTCTCAATCTGCATACGCCCACCCCGACCGTAACCACACTGACGGCGAGACAGGTCAATATTTATCTTTTCCGCCTCAAGGGGAAAACCTGCAGGTACCCCTTCGATAATGGCAGTAAGCTGGGGGCCATGGGACTCACCCGCTGTCAGGTAACGTAACATCGGTTCTCCGTGTTTCTAAACAAATGCCAGGGAAACCCTGGCATTTGTAAACAACCCAAACTTAACATCGTACAAATTTGAGGACTTATGGGACAGCAGTTCGAGTAACAGTAAGGTTAGTTGTCCCCGTAGCCTGAAAACCAACAAGCAAGTCAGTCGCCACCCACGTGATAGTGACCGTTCTTGATGAAACCGTATTGGGTACTGCTACCGTCATCGTTACACCAGCTAATGACGCAACTCCAGCCGCAGTTGTAGTAATCGTCGTCGTTGCTGGAGTAAGTGAATCCAAAGTATTATTAGTGTCAGGAGATGAAGTAAACGTAGCATTTACCAGGATAGGATGATTAGCTATATCGCCTAAAAACGGATCGACAATCTGTACAAAATTCGCTGCAGTCAATGCAAAGGAAGCCGTTGAGCCGAGCGGAACAGTGGCATCAGCCGTGATTGGCGCAGCAGCAGTAGGCGGGGTCATCGAAAAAGTTGCACCACTCATTGTAACAATTTTGAAATCAGTGAGGTTGCCGGTTTTAGCTTGAACGACGATATCTTTTGAACCAACGAAAGGTTTCGGCATAAATGTCAGCCCCACCGAACCACTATTATTGGTGCTGAAGGTTCCCAGGTCGACTGTGCCGTTACCGTCGTCATACGAAAAAGATATGGGCATACCGATGAGATCAGTCCTTGTTGGATTTGTATACGTTGCTGTTGCATTTATGAATTTACCGCTAACAGTCGTCGTAAGAGCAATGCTGCCATTAAGTCCGTTTGATCCGTTGCCGCCTCCACCACACCCTGTCAGCGCGAAGAAACTGGCAACAACAAAAAATTTAATCAACATCTTTATAGCCATCTTATCCTCCAGTAGTGGTCAGCCCTAAGACACAATCTTTGGCGTTATGAAAATCAGCAGTTCGGTCTTGGTTTTGGTCGTGGTGTTCGACTTGAACAGCCAGCCGATGAGCGGTATGTCACTCAGATACGGGACTCCCTGGTCGTTGGTGGTGTCACTGTCTACATAAATGCCACCTATGACCGTAGTTTCCCCATTTTTCACCTGCATTTCGGTCGTAGCTTCCTTTTTGTTTATGGGAGGCGGCGAGCCAACTCCAGCCGAGTTGTTGGAAGCCTTGATTTTCATGCTGACACTGCCATCCGCCGTAATGTGCGGGGTAACCTCAAGGGTCAGCGCCGCCTCGATGAATTCCGTTTTGGTCCCTTCTGCAGAAATAGTCTGGTAAGGGATCGACTGGCCTTGGGATATTTTGGCCGCCTTGTTGTTCAGAGTGACAACTTTCGGCGTCGAGACGATCTTGATAAGACCGGCTACCGCAGCAGCAGAAAGACGCATATCGATCTGGATGTTGCTCGTCAGCTTGCCGAAGGACATGCCAATGGCACCACCTGGGCTTTTGGAATCCTGAAACCCCGCGCTCGGCGGAGGAGTGACCACACCACCGAAACCGGTGTCAAGTTGATTGATGCCAAGGAGTGAAGCTGATCCGTCCTTGTAATGAATCCCCCACTGAACACCTAGGTCACGGGTAAAGGTACTGGTTGCTTCCACGATGCGTGCCTCGATCATGACCTGTTTTTCCGGTATGTCGAGATTTTTAAGAAGAAACCTCATCCTTTCAATGGCAGGGGCAATGTCTGTCACTATTACTCTGTTAGTGCGACTGTCGGGGGAGATGCTGACCCCGTCACGCTGGGTTGCCACCGTCTTCAACTGGGCTGCCACATCTGTTACAGACGAATAGTTGATATCAAACACCACTGTTTGAAGCTCCATACGCCGTTCGCGTTCCTTTTTGAGTTCAGCGTCTTCCTGTTCTTGCGTCTTGAACTTGCCCTTTGGCTTGATCTGGACGATGTTACCGTCACGCTTCATCTCCAAGCCCTTGGTTTCAAGAATTACGTCGAGGGCCTGATCCCATGGAACATTCACCAGCTTGATACTTATTGTCCCCGTGACATCGTCAGCAATGAGAAAGTTTAGATTGCTGACTTCTGCTATAAGTTGGAATATCTTTCTTACATCGGCATCGGAAAACTCCAGGGTAACCCTCCGGCCGGTATAAACCTTTTTATCACTGCCCGTTTTCTGTAATGACTTTTCGTTTATTGTTACCGGTTCCACTGCCGACGCAATCTGGCTAGGTGGTTGCGTCTTGGCAACCTCGGACATCAGTGTTGCTTCACTGATTCCCTCATTTTTGATATCCCAGGTAATAACGTTTCCTGTTTGTTTGACTTCGGAAGGCGCATCGGTGCGTAGCTTTACCATTAATCTTGTTTCATGGCCGCTCTTGACCTTTGCCTGATACGGTGTGATTTTCAGAACGGTGCTTACAAATGAGCTGGTATCAAGAGTTCTCTGTAGATTGCGGGGAATCTGGCACCCTGCAATGGATAGGCTCAATCCCTTTGCTGATTTCACCGGTTTGCCCGCAGTACAATTACCCGAAACCTTGATCGTGATCCTAGAAATTCCATCCTGGACATTGAAATCGATTGCTTCAATGGAAGACGGTCCATGCTCACGTGCAGCACCGGCAGGTTCCACCTTGCCCGATGGTACCGTAACGCCCGACGCTCCACTTACGGAGGCATTGGCTGACTCCCCGATAACCACCTTAAGGCCGCGGTCCGTCTTGGTAACTTCGTAAGGAGCAATCGTGCCGCTACTTGCATCCAAAACAATTCGTACTTTTTCAGGGGTCAGGCCAATACGCGCTTTTCCGACGCCGAAGGAGTTGATCGCTACAGCATTAGCGGCAATGCTGGTTTTTGCGCCGAAAACGTCCACGACGATCCGATCGGGTTTCGTCATCTTGAAAGCGTTAAAAGTGTCAACTCCTCCTGCGACATCGATCTCGATTCCGTTTTGAACAACGTTCAATGCATTCACTGTTCGCTGCTGGGAACCATTAACAGCCACCGGTGCAGGTGCGGTTGCTACCGGCGCCGGTTCAACGGGAACAACCGCTGTTGTTTCAGTATGTTGTGGGGCGGGTTCTGGAGTCGCGATGACCGGTTTTTCAACTTGTGCGACGACGGCGGGCTCGTGCTGCTGCGACGGAAATTTTACTACCAATTTGTTTTTGTCGGCAGGATCAACTCCAACAGTAAAATCCACATCTTTAGCAAGGCTGATTTCCACACGGGTCAAAGAACCACCGCTGAATACATGCTTCGTGGCGTCTATCTGCTTTATGACTCCTGAATTGACTTCCAGGGATTTAAAGTTGCCCGGTTCCGTGTCAGCCAGGTCAACGACAGCCTTCGCAGGGTCTGTAGTCTTGTAGAACGTAAACGTACCCGGCTGCGAAACGGAGATTTCCACTTGAGACGCATCTGGCGCCACGCTGACAGCCTGAATCACTGGCTGAGCAGTATCGGATGATTTCCCATCCGTCAGATTCACCCTCTGCTGTGCACAACCGGCGCCGAGCGCCAACACCATCACAATTACTATTTTATTGAGGCAAACCCGGGCTGAATTCATTCTCATCTGGAACTCTCCTTACCGTTTTGGGGACAGGGTAAGCTTTATAACCCTTTTTTTCGTATGGCCGCTTTCGTCGCGGTACTGCTCGGCAATTTCAATAGCATTGTTGCTGATTTTCGTTATCCGTCCGTTATTGTTACCAATAAGCATACCCTGCTTTACGACATACCCCTTGCCGGCAGGGTCGATAACAAGAGCCTTGTTTTCCTTGAGTCCGGCAACAATGCCAGAAACTTTGAATTTGCTTGAATCAAAAGACTGTATTGGCAGAAGATTAGCATTTTTGGAGATCACCGGTGCCGCCGTTTTACCAGCAGTAGGCGTCGCAGCCACGATCAACGGCTTGAACGGATCTTTTTTGAGGTTGAAATCCAGCACTGAGGTTTTTGGCCCCTCAACTCGCGCAGAAGATTGTTGCTTTTGCACCGGTTTTTGTACTTGCACCACGGGTGCAGGGGGCTGTTGTGCCTGAGGTGGTGGTGCTGTTTTCTGACAACCGGGCACCAGTAGCAAAGTCAAAGCGAGTAAAATAAATTGTTTATTTCTTGCCCTTTTTATCATCCTTAATCTCTTTCTTATCCAGAAAACGGAATGTTGTAGCAAGACAATTGATCGTATAGACTGTTTTTCCGCCTGTAATTTTTGGGTTTGTAAACGCAACGTTATTGATGTTGACTATCCTCGGAAGGTTGCCGACTGCAACGAAAAAATTACCAACGTTGGCGTATGTGCCTGAAACCGATATATCCACGGGAACAACTGAATAGAAATCTTTTGGCTCTTCCGGCTTTGGCCTGAAAACAAGAAATTCAAGGCCTGCTCCCTTACCCGCACTGGTAATACTGGTAAGAAGCGTCGGGATTTCTTTCTGGTTCGGCAGTTCGGTCAATGCATTCTCCAGCTCCTTGTTCAGCTGGGCATATTCGCTTTTGAACCGGGGAAGATTATCGGCGATTTTTTTGCTTTCAGTTACCTGGGTATGAAGTCCTTCCAACTGTCCTTGTAGGACTTTCAACTGATCAAGTTTCGGTTTTATCAACCCAAAAAACAAACCCGCGCCAATCAGTACAACAACAAACCCCAGAATAGCGGCTTTCTGTTTGTTCGGGAGCTTCAGCAATTTTTCTATACGTGGGTCCATGAAATGTCCTCGACCGTTTTAGGCATAAAGATTACAGTCCTGGCAACGGATTGCTATCGTCATTTCTATTTCTTCTGCGGCGCAGGTGTCTCTTCTTTTTTCAACCCTTTGATGTTGCACGTTACATCGAATTTTTTAACTTTGACACCGCTCTCTTCTTTCTGCTCGGAAACAACCAGTTCCACATCGGAGAAAAGCTCTGCTCCCTGCAGGTTCCGGAGAAATGTGGCGATGATATCTTCATTGTATGCAAGACCGGATATAGTGACCTTGGCGGCATTTTCCGTGTAGTTTGTCAGCCACATCTTATCCGGTGTTATATCGCTCAACTTGGCCAGTCTTGCCGCAGGACCACTTTTTTCCTTGCGCAGCATGTTGAGTACGTCAAGTTTCTTTTTAACCTCTGCCTGAAGCTTTTTTATATTATCAATTTCGCCAATCTTGGTCTTGAGTTGCTGTAACTCCGCCTCTGAGCGCGTGATTTCATCTTTAGTTCCGCTCACTTTCGCCAGCATCACCGTATAGAAGGCCAATCCAGCAATAATGACCGCAGCCACCGAAACAACCGCTATGATTATCTGCTGCTTTGCGGTTTCCTTCTTTTTTGCAGCCCTGACGGGCAATAAGTTGATTCTGGTCATTTGTCGCCTACCCTCCTTGTTGCCAGTCCCAGAGCAACGGTTACAAGGGGTCCGATCTCGTGCAGGTAGTCGGCATCAAATTCCTTGTCCGCATACTTTATTTTGGCAAAAGGATTCATGGTCTCTACCGGTAGCCCCAAACGCTGGCCCACAGCCTCGGAGAGCATGGCGGTTTTTGCACCGCCACCGCTGAGATATACTCTGGTGATTTTTCCCTCACCGGCAGTCGTATTATAAAAATCCAGAGAGCGGCGAATTTCCAGCCCGAGAGTCTCATTAACACGACTGATAATGTTCTGAAGCCGCTCTCTGTCTGGGCACTCGCCTGTCACCTTGAAGCGCTCGGCGTCTTCACCGCTCACACTGAACTGCTTCTGGATTTCTTCTGTATAGAGGTTCCCCCCCATCTGCACATCCCTTGTGAACAGCGAGATACCATCTTTGACGACGTTGAGATTCATGATGCTCGCCCCGATGTTTATCAGAGCGACAACATCCTCTCCCTCCATGTCATAGTTGACTTCAAATGCATTCTGAACGGCAAATGAATCTACATCGACCACTGCAAGCTTTACGCCTGTCTCGTTGAAAACTGTCAGGTAATCGTTGATGATATCCTTCTTGCTGGCCACCAGCAGAACGTTCATCCTTGTTGGATCGTGTTCATCGGGAGGAAGGAGTTGAAAATCGATATTTACGTCATTGATGTCAAAGGGGATGTACTGCTCGGCCTCCCAGTGAATCTGGTCTTCAAGTTCTTCAGGAGGCATGGCTGGCAGGGAAATTTTACGAATGATGACCGAATTGCCTGAGATGGAGCAGGCAGCTTCGACACCCTTGCCGATGCCCAGACCGGCAAGAAGATTTTTCACAGCCTCGACAATTGAAGAGCTGTCCATCAGAGTATTGTCGACAATGGCTTCGGGAGGAAGGGGGACGATTCCCGCATTCTGCAGCACGTAGCCACCCTTAAGCTCTTTCAGCTGCACGAGCTTGACGGAACTCGACCCGATGTCAATACCGACTATGTCTTTCTTTTTGGAGAATAGCATGATTAGCTTCCTGTAGAAAATTAGTCCTGAAACACCTTGTCTTTTTCGGCCAGCGAATATCCCAGGGCGAGAATTATCTTTCGCTTCGTTTCCATACGACAGGGCATGCCGCTCTCGATCCTGTCAATAGTAACCGGGGAAACGCCGGCAAGACGAGCCAACTCCGCCTTGCTTATCATTTTACGCTCACGCAGCTTCTTGACATTGTTTTTGTTTTTCATGCAAGCATACCCACTTTAACTAATTTTACATGGAATTTACAATAAACAATAGAAATGTCAAGCAATTTGTTTTAATTATATCAAATTATATTCTCTATATCTTAACACATTGATATTACAGCTTTTTTAGATTACAACAATAACTGACGACAAAAAAAAAGGTTGTCGAATATCGTATGATATTTCGGCAACCTGGCTGTCTTCTAGAGACCCGTTAGGCTTTCCGCCCCACCCTCGCGGATGGTTTAGTATTATCGTTACCATTATCTACGCTGTTCACCGAGGCTTACAGCATAACAATTATCAAATAGCGGTATTTGCCCGTATACGCACTCACTTTATGCAAGTTGAATTCCATTTATCTCCAGTTTATATTTTGCATTGTTTTTTAATATGTTAGCTTTTGCCCTAGTAGTACTTCATTTCAAAATACTTGGCTTTTCTATAAATTTTCTGTCATTTAACCATGTTAAATGACGTACTGACAACTCATTACGTCGTCCTTTTGCGACTGCCGGCCAGTTACAATCAAACAGAATAAATAGTGTATTCTCCCCCACCGAACGTTGTCGGTCAATACGCGTAAAGCACCGACAGCATCGCCTTTTCCTTGGGATTGGTTTCCCGTTCACCCTGTACCTCTATGGTGATGAGGTGGGGACTGTGTTTCGGCGCAATCCCCGACCCCGATCCCGCCACGCCGATACCCGGATCCAGGTCCCTGCCGCTGACGTCCGAGTTACCGGTTACGGTATCGACTACCTTGTTATACACCATGAAGTTACCGTTGGTTCCCGCAAGCTTGAAGGTCATGTCTGGCGAGATTTTAGCATCGGGAATCTTGTTTGCGGTTGACGGCCAGTTGTTCGTATCCTTCGCCAATTTGTCCTTCAAGGAGGCACTCAGCGAGAGGCTGATTTGGGATGAACTCCCGAATGTGGAGTTAAGCGCCCGACTGCCGTTGGAATAATTGCCGAAGAGTTGGGGGATGATCTCCTTGGCAACAAGTTCTACCCCGCCGTAGGACGCCTCAAGGGAGTTGCGGTAGGTTTTCTGGCTGGCTGACATCTTGGTCCCCATGAGAACCATCTGCAACAGCGCCATGATGATCCCCAAGGAGATAAGGGTGAACATAAGTGCCGTCAACAACGCTATCCCGTTTTCATTTCGAACGTATCGCATAATCTCCACCCACAGGTTATTGAATCAGATTTTTGGGTCGCACCACGATTGTGTAAACTTTCCAGCGGTAATGCGTGTAGTCGGCACCAATAAGTGCAGCTAGATCAAAATCTCGTCCCCGCAGGGTTCCCCCGAAACTTTCCCCAACCCGGATAGAGCTACTGGGGAAATTATATGTCCTATCCCTCTTCCCCTCCTGGGCCAGAATATAGACCCTTACTTCCTTCACGACGTTGCGGATGGTCTCCGCCTGGTCAGCATCCTGAGGACGCTTGGCGGGAGGACTGTCGCCATGGTCACCGATAAAACCATTGCCGGCGGCATCAAGCCCGTAGGCGACCTGTATATCGGCGACGCAGTCCAGCAAGGGCATTTCGGGAGAAAGGGAGCCGTCAGCGTGGTTGGCCACCGCCTTGTAAAGTATTCCTGTGTTGGGAGCACAAGTTGCCGATATGTTTGACGGTCTCTTGATGTAGTAGTCTGCACGGTTGAACGGCATCCGAAGCGCTGTTCCGGCGGGTTTATCCACACCGTAGATGTGAAAGATGTCCCCCGGAGTATGGGGAAAGGTCATAGCACTGTAATTATTGAAGGTCGTGGAAAACTGTCCACTTTTCACTATAAGTTGCTGCTTCGGAAGGTTGTTCGTAAAGGTGGTCTTTATGACGATGACACGGTCATTTCCCGCCAAGTCCCGGTCGGCCTGGCCCCATGTGGTAACAGACCGACCTGTCTCGGTATATACTGACGAAGTCCATTTCTTGGCGACTTGGTCCACTCCGCTTACCGTGGATTTAAGAACCAGGTATTGGGACCCTTTTCCCCCTGTATCAAGGTTGAAGTTGGTCGTGCCATTCACAATGGCACGGGGGGGAGATACCGGCGAATTATCGTTGAAAAAGTTGGCACTCGTAATGGATGTCGGAAACGTAACCGGCACATTGGCGCCCACGTTCACCTCAGTATAGGCGGTATTCGCTGGGGCCGACGAAAACATCCAAGGGAGACCGAAGCCTGCCTGCTCCAGGTCCGCCCGCAGCACCTCCAGACCGACGATCCCCTCGATCTGGGTCTGGGCAGATTTCCCCTGCTGCCCCGCCTGGGTCACGATGGTCTCGAAGGTGCTGGTCGTAACCATGATGACGACCATAAACATGGCCATGACGATTATCAGTTCGACGAGAGAAAAACCACGCTGTTCTCGTATCATAAAGTACACATCCTCGCGTGAAATACACCGTGCTGCATCAGTCACTGATGACTAACGTGATCGAACCGTCACCACCTGGTTCTGATAGTTCCTGTTCTTGTAGGTCCACTTCACCACCACCCCATACTGCTTCGTATCGGCTCCCAATGGGATAGTGGTTGTGTCTACCGTGAATTTCTTGCTCACACCTCTGAGGCTCATGGGGATAGTGGTGTGGTTAGTGAATGTGGAGTCGAACTGCTGCCCCCGCATGTCATTCAATATTTTCTCGCCCACATAGACCGACTGGTCACGCAGCTGGTTCCGGAGATTGTGCTCCATGGCCACATTTACCGCCTCCAGGAGTCCAAGCAGCCCGACCACCATGATCACTATGGCAACCAGGACCTCAACCAGGGTGAAGCCGTCGTTATTTTTGTACGATGGTACTTGTGCCACAACTGCCTCCCGATGCTCTCTTTCCCATGTTGATTTTTGCAGCAGAGATGACGATGCTGTCGATGAAGCCGGGATTGCCGGCAGGCTCGACGCAGACGGAACTGAAGGAGCCGAAGGTCAGGCCGCACCTGTCGAAATTCAACTGAGTGTCCGTGGTATTCTGCACAACGGGGTATTTCAGGGTCTTCTCCACGAGTATCGCACTCGATGCCGAGTCGATAACCTTAAACTGCGTTCCGCTCACGATCACGGAGCGGGGTTGTTTAGTATAAAACGACTGTAACCGTGCATTCATGATCTCCGTGTACATATCCCTTACCTCCGCCTCAATGACGGACTTCTGTCGCTCTCTGTTGAAATCATAGATCGCAATACTCGTCAATATCCCGATTATGGCTATGACGATAAGCATTTCCACCAGGGTAAAACCACGCTCGTTCATGTCAGCGCTCCTGTATGTGCAGAATGCGCTTGATCGGCTTGTTCCCGCTCGTACTGAGGATCGGCGGGGCGTCTCCCGGCGGTTTGCCGGTCATGGCCGAGCCCATCCGTCGGTTACCCCTGTCCGTAAAGGCAGTGGAAAGGTCAACCTCCTTGAACTCACCGGTGGAGAGCTGAATAAGTGCCTTGCCGGTGAGCGTGGTGTCGGGAGGCCGGAGCCCGGAGTTGTAATCGAGTGCCCAGAGATAGGAGTTGCCGCCGAATCCACAGACATCAGCGGTTGGCTTGAATGAGGTAAAAAATATCGCTCCGTTGGTCAATGCAACCGTATCGGTCACCACCCGCTCCGCACCGAAGGTAGTCGTCGAGGTATCGAGATCGATCTTCCACCCGAGGGGCTGGGGACCTGTGTGGAGCGTGGTAGACTGGTCCGTGAGGTCGCCAACCAACCTGGCTGTGGTACAGGTCTTATCAAGGAAATTCCCCGGATTTGCGTCCGAGTTGTAGCAAGGTTCCTTGATCCCGTAAATGGTCCGCGGGCTGTCATAGTCATCAATTATTTGTCCAGCCCGGAAGTAGTATCTTCCTGTACCGAAATAGAGCCAGAGAGCGCGGTTGTTCCGATCCTGCAACCGGGCGACCGCCGTCGTCACAGGTCCGATATTGTCGAGCACCGGGGTCACTTCCCAGTCAGCGGGGTTGGCACTCTCCTTGGTCATGATCCGGAGCACCCCGCCATTCGTCCAATCACCGCCACTTACCTTCTTCGTATATCCCACATAAATAGCGTCGTCCTGGTACCTCCCCGCCGCAAGGGCGTTCCACCGGTCGGTATCGATGGGACCACCGACGAGGGAACCGGAGAATGCATTGGCGATGCCAGTATCGATCGTTCTCACGAGCGTCCCTGTCTTCAGGTCGAGAATAAAGAATTTGAGAGTCTGGTTGGAGCGCCCGAGGAACTGGCGGTTGTCCGTGTCGATCGGCCCGGTCGGCCCGGAACCGAACACCGCAAACCATTTACCATTCTTGGTGGAATCACCTATTCTGACGATTGCCGGACCGGATGTGGCGTACCCAAGGTTGAGATTATTAGCAGGGTCGCCGCTGAACTCCCACAAAAGCTTGGGAGTTTCGGGATTGGTCACATCCAGGGCAAAGTACGACGAATAGCCAAGTCCCGGATTGTTGACCGTATCGCCCGGGTCGGTAATCGGTGTCTGGACGCAGTCGAGTCCGGTGCAACTGGCTTTGCTCGATGCCCCACCCAGCCCCATGCCGCCGATCAGGATGGAACGCCAGGTATTCTTGTTGGCATCCAGGTTATTGGTAGCGGTATCCACCACGATCGGATTCTTGATGCACTGGTCATAGGTTGCATTGGTACAGCTGCCGGTTCCGCTGGTATACACGCCGATACTGGCATCCAGGATGATGGTCGAGCCGTCGACAAAATAGAGATGGCTATAATCCTTGTCAGTCGTGTATTTCAGGTACGGCAGCGCGCTTTTCGGAATGAAGGCCCACTGCTCCTCGCCGAGGTCGGTACCGCTCAATGTTGCCTTGGTGAAGTCGGTGGCGGTCACATCCAGGATGCCGAGTTTGAAGGCGTGGAGCATGCCGTCGTTGACCCCCACATAGACCATCCCGCGGCTCAGATACTCATTGGATTTGATGAAGGAGGCGTAGGACGTATCGCCGTAACCGCCCGGCAATTGCACATCATAGGTGTTCTGCCTTCCCGTCGACTGGATGCGCGGCGTGGATGAGATGATGTCTCCCAGTTTCCAGACCCCGATCCCCTTGTCCCGCGGGTTGGTGACATAGGGGTCGGTCGGGTCGATCCCCACCGTAGGTGCTGGTATGTTGCCAATCTTAACCGTTCTGGGCCGCATGGTTGCGTCGCCGGGAAAATCGAAACCATGGATGTACTTCATCAGCTTAAGGGTGCTGGCGCTGTCGGTCATCTGCAGGTACGGCTGCAACACGGTAGAGTTATCGGGGAATGAGGTAGAACCGATGGTTCCGTAGGTGAATTTCATCAGGCCGGTGCTTCCCTCTTCGGTCCCCCCCGAAAGCAACGGGGTGTAGATGGTCCGGGGCGACAGGGTGAGATCCCTTGCCCACAACTGTTTTCCGGCGCGCCAGATGCTTTTTACCGCATCGGGATCGACCGTTGTAACGGCGCTATCCCCTATGCCGTCACCATTGGTATCCTGCTGCAACTGAACCATGGTCTGGTTGGTGCTCTGGTCGAAAATGAAGGTGGCCACCTTGTCGCTGATCAGATTCAAGGTATGGTCTCCGGAGCCGGGGTAATCCGTATCCTCCCTGATGGTGCTGTTATTGATCTTGGGATCGACGTAGTACCAGAGGTTCTGCATTTCACCGATCCACTTGGCGGATGTCTCGCTATTGAAGATCTTCTTCGGATAAAACACCGCCTGCAGGATGTTCGCGCCGCTCCCCTCGCTGTTGCTGAGGATCGATGCGGCCGTCCCCGACGCCGCCTTGGCGGCCAACTCTTCGAATATATTCCGCAATGCCGTGGAGAGCTGGGCAGGATTGCTTGCCACCTGCAGAGTCGATCCACCGTTCGTGGCGGTGTCAGAGAGAAGCTGCAGCGAACTGCATTCGTCGGTCAGACCGTTGGAACCGCCGTTGTATACCACATAGGTACTGATGTTGTCGCGGCCGTTCCGGGGGATATTGAGACATGTCTGTCCAAGCGCGCAATCGGTATCAGCAGAACAGATCTGATTGCTGTTGCCGGAACATACCGTGGCCGTTGGGGTGGTGGAAAGGCTGAAGCTTGAGATGTTCAGGTGCCTGGCGACCCAGGAAAGGATAGGAAGATTCTTGCTCCCTGCATAATTGGGACAGGTATTGACCCAGGTAGCCGGCTTGCCGGCGGAAACATGATAGAGGTCTGCCAGACTGCTGGAACTGGCATTCTGGTCGGCAGTCGAACTCCCGTCGCTGACGAGCAGGACATAGTTCTGCTGACACCGGTACTGGGAGGGATTGCGGCTGCCGCTGTAATCGTTCGAGTTAAGCCTAAGCGCCGTCCTGCTGCTGATGACCTTGTTACAGAGCCCACCACTGCTGCAATCGCTGTCTAAGAAACACGAGGTTGTCGAGTTGGAGCATTGTTTCACGGTGGCATAGTAGCCGATGGCGTTATAATAGGCTTCCGCGAAGGGGGTCCAGGAATCGGCTCTGATTAAATCGATGGAACTGACCAGTGATTTCGCCGTTACGTGATCACCCGCCCCGTCGCTGACGCAGACCTGGCTACTGAGACAGTTGTTGTCGGTGTTGCATTCGGTAGTTGAAGGAATCCAGCAGCGGTTGGCGTAGCAACGTTCTCCCGACGAGCAGTCAGCGGCAGTGTGGCAGACGGTCGTCGTCGATGCGGAGCAGAGTCCTCTCCCCACATCATAGATGATGCTCGCTCCATCCAGGTTGTTTGTATTGGCGGTGGTCGGATTACAGGTGTAGGTAGTGCCCGTGTTGCCGTTGCAATCCACATCCATGACACACAGCTTGGCGGGGTCGTTAGAGCAGACTTTCGGTGTGGATATTACTGCACCGAAGGTGGATGAAGATTCGGTGGCCGAACCGGCAAAGTTGAACTGCATGGCACCGACCCGTATCCGGTTGCCGAACTCCTGGAGAAGGCCGGCCGGCTGGGTGGCTTTCTTGAGCCTGACCAGCACCTTCCCCTTCGGAGGTCCCAGCTGTCCTTCCAGCCCGATCCCTCCGAGAAGTGCCGGAAGCTGCTCAGCGTTCGAGGTGTTCGCGGCTGAATCGGTGGGGTCTATGACCGACGGCTGGGTGGCGTTACAGTACCGCTTGAAGGCGTCGACCTGCCCCGTGTCGTTTGTCCAGGAGTTCGCGTCCCACGTCGGCGCACTCCCGGTGTAGAACCCCCCCAGGTAGTCCGAGCTGCAGACAAGGGCGGGATTCCCTGGAAGGATATACGCGGGTCCCTTGAGGCAGCTCCCACCCAGTGCGCCGCTGCAGTCGGTATCGGCGCCGCACCCCTTGGAGTGGTCCCCGGAACAGACGCCATAGGCCGCGTAGACATCGGTACACTTGCCGCCGGTGGTAAGCCGGGTGAAGTCCCCCGTGCCGAGGGTCCCTTTGCCGATGTACTGCCAGCAGGTATTGATGGTTTCGGTGAAGGCAACCTTGGTCTTGACTACCCCCGACTTGCTCGGATCGATACAGGGGCCGTCATTGAGCGTCCCCCCGGAAACCGGGGCCGGGCTGTTGCAGAGGCCGACGGTATTCGTCGTGGGAGCCGGTGCGGAACAGGTGCCGGGGTTTACCGTCGTCGGCGAAGGGTTGGTGCAGGTGCCGCTGCTCCCCGCCACCGGCAGCGGGTTTGAGCAGGTATTAGCCATACAGGTTCCCCACGTGCCCTGACAGGCTGTACCCGGCGTAGTGCACGTCTTGTCGGTCCTGACGCTGCAGTAATTCGCCGGCGCGCAGTTGCCATCCGAAGTGCACGCCCCCCCCCCCAACTTGCAGTTACCCGAAATCGGAAGGACGGTACAGTCATTCGGCCCCAGACAGGTTTTGCTCGCGTTATTGCTGCATCTCCCCGGCGTAGTGGTGCCGGCGCAGACAGCATCACTCGTACAGGAAGCGCCGGTGTTGCTGCATTTCCCCGGCGTCACGGTGGTGCCACAATCAAGATCGCTGGAACAGGACGCCCCGCCGTTGCTGCATTTCCCCGAAACCGCGGCAACCGGCTTGGTGCAGTCGGCATCGGAAATACACGTGGCGAACACGAGCCGGGCCGGATCCCCCTGGCAATAGTTGGTCGCCTTTGTATTGTAATTGATGCAGGCCGACACGGCGTTGCTGAGGGAGGTCTGGTTGACATTCGGGGTGTTCCAGAGCGTGATCGCATCATTGCACACCTTGGCATTGTAGTCGCCCTGGTAGATTTCAATGGAGGTCTGCCCCCCCTGGGACGGAGAGGCAGGGTTTACTTCTTCCGGCCCTTTCACGGCAAAGGCAATACCCAGTTTGTTGGCAAGGTTCGGATCGGTCTGGGTCGAAGAGAAATTAACAAAATCCGTGGTCAAGGCATCCTTGATGAACCCCTGTCCCAGGCAGCCGCGGGACTCCGCCTGGAGAAAGGGGGTAGTGACGGCGTTGCAGGTCTGCGACGAAGCACAGTCAGTCGTGCTGGAAAGGCAGGCCCGGTTGCTGTTGCCGGAGCAGAGGCCGGTGACGTATTTACCGCCGGTAAGAATCTTCTTCTCTACGTCGAACTTGGACGCGGCGAGCCAGTTGAGGTAGTTCCCCCGTGCCACGAACTTGTTCAACAGGCCGGTATTGGTATCGAAGCCGACGCAGAGGGTGTTGGCTACGTACTTGTCACACGAAGTGGGAAGGGTCGTGGGAACAAAGAAGTACTTATTGGTGAAGTCGTACTCGTAGCCGGTACTCGGTTCGAAATAGCCGGCATAGGCGTTCAGGCAGGTCTGGCCGACCACGCAGTCGGAATCCTGGCTGCAGCTGCGCGAAGTGTCGCCGGAACAGTAATTTGTCTTGTAGGACTCGTCGTAGCAGTACGTGGGCTGGCGGGTAATATTCCCGTTGGCGTCCTTTTGCCCTTCGTCCGCATAGGCCATGTCGTACATACTGGTCGAGTTGTCGATCATCAGGAGCAGGTTGGGGGGTATGCTGCTGGTGATGAACGCAGGAGTGATGCAGTAGTTGGTGCCAGGATCGGCCTGAGCGATGGTCGGAAGGATTGAGATAAATAGGGCAACGACGACCGGGAGCATTTTCGTAAACGTACCGACGGCCTTCATGGTGTACCTCGCTGTTGATTTCATCATGGCTTTGCACCTTTATCGCTGACGGTTGACATGAGAGCCTTGAGCTCTTCGGCTTTTTTGAACCCGACGATGATGCGCCCGTCGGGAAGAATCATTGTGGGTGTGGAACTTATCCCGATGGATTCGGCATACTTAATGGTGTCATCCACCGGCTTGGCTGTATCCTTCGGACCCGGCGCGGGGAGGGACTCACCGGCAAACGCCTTGTTGAGGAACTCCGGCGTGCCGGCGCCGAGGATGACCCGCGCCTTGTCATACGCAGCAGGGTGCATCTTGAGGGGGAACATCTTGACGTAGATGGTCACCTGGGGGTCCAGGGTGGTAAGCTTCCAGAGTTCCACGTGGAGCTTGGCACAGAAAGGGCAGTCGGGATCGGTGAAGACGAACAGCTTTCGAGCCCCTTCCGGGTTGCCGATGATGATGGAGTTGGCCATCGGCACCGTGGCGTTGTCAACCTTTGATAATGGGAGGGAAACAACAGGTAGTTCGGGAGCGATGGGCTTTTTTGTGGCAAGGCTGAATATGGGTGACGGAATGAGGTGCTTTCGGGCAAAGTCGACGTAAATCGTCGCCTGCCGGCCGTTATTGACGACGGACAGCTCGTACAGCCCCTGCACCGGCGAAAACCTGACCGACTTTACCTCGCCGATTCCACGCAGGAGATCGTTTGCCTCGCTGATCGTCATGATCTGCACGTCGGCACCAGTGTCGCGACACTCTTCGGCAGCAGCCCCAACGGCACTGCCGGTAACCGCAAGGAAAAGAAGGATGGGAGCAACGGATTTCAGCATGGATTCCCCTTGAAACAGCTTCACACCAGTAAAGATATGCTACCGTTCTTATCTCATAGCAATTTTCGTACCCTTGAAAAAATCTACACCAAAACAGTGATTTTTCACGTAGTACCGGAGAGTTCAGACGGCCGCAAAAAACAAAGGACTATGCAAAAGATGCACAGTCCTGTCACTCACCCTGCCATACCACCGGGTACGGGACTATAGCTTTACCCACGCACTGCCGTTCCAGCGGCGCTGCACACAGCTGAAGTCCCGGGAATTGACGGTTATGGCGAAGGCGGCACCGCTTGATGCGCTGAGATAGACGGTTCCCGCGTTTCCGGTCAATTCAGGATTGCAGACAATGGTGTTGTTCTCCTGAAACGTTATGCCGTCCGGTGTGGGTGCATACCCGGGTATCGGCCCGCAGCTGCCGTACCCGAACCGGACACCACCCCCCCTGTCGGCCAGCCGGAAAACGCGCACCACCTTGTCGTCACCGGTGTTCCACTCACCGTCGGGGCCACGATCCGCTATGAGAGAAACCGTGCCGCGGCCCGGGTCAAAACCGACCGCGTAGCACCTGTCGTCGACCAGGGAGCACTGCTTGGCCTCCTTGACCATCCCGACGATCTCCCAGGCCGCAGATTTCATGCAGCAATCGCCATAGTAAGAACTGAAGGCAGGGAAAGCCAGAGCGGTGATTATTCCCATCACTCCAATCACGACAAGCAGCTCCAGCAGGGAAAAGCCGTTTTCTGAACCCGCTCCATCCGCTGACAGATACACCGTCGCCGTACCACGTGTCATTCACCCACCTCCCGGGGATGGTATCTGGCCGGTATTACAACAAAAAACGGCCATGCAGTTATTGCACAGCCGTCGTATTATTACAAGTTTTTTATTATATTTTGTTAACTATTACTCCATGCCATACTCCTTTAACTTGTAAAGAAGAGCACGATGGCTTATTTCCAGAAGCTTTGCGGCGTGGGTCCGGTTGCCGGCTGTCTTTTCCAGGGCACGTCGAATGAAGTCCCGTTCCAGCATCTCGCCTGCCTGCTTGATGGATAGGGTATCCGTTGGGAGATAGCCGACAGGTCGCATATTTCGCATGCCGTCCGGCATACAATCCATGGTCAACAGGTCCCCTTCACAGAGGATGAGACCGCGCTCTATGGCGTTCTCCAACTCCCGCACATTGCCCGGCCACGCGTATTTCATGAATTCCTTCAGCACCTGGGGGGCACACGCGACCCCTGGTCTACCGAATTTTTCACCATACTTGCTCAGGAAATGGGCCACCAGAAGCGGGATATCCTCCAGGCGCTCCCGCAGTGGCGGAAGGTTGATGGTAAAGACATTGAGTCGGAAAAAGAGATCCTCCCGGAAGCCTCCTTCACGCACCTCCTGTTCCAGATTCTTGGAAGTGGCCGAGATTACCCGGACGTCGACTTTTTGGGGTGCGGTTGCACCAACCCGCCGTATCTCCCCCTCCTGCAATACGCGCAGGATCTTGGTTTGCAGGGAAAGCGGCATCTCACCTATCTCGTCGAGAAAGAGGGTGCCGCCGTCGGCCTGCTCGAACAGTCCCGCCTTGTCGGCCGAGGCATCGGTAAAGGCGCCACGCACATGGCCGAAGAGCTCGCTTTCCAGCAGGCTCTCGGGGATGGCACCACAGTTCACCGCCACGAACTCGGCATTGTTGCGGCCGCTATTGTAGTGGATGGCCCGTGCTATCAGTTCCTTCCCCGTACCCGATTCCCCCAGGACAAGCACGGTAGTTTTATAATCGCTCACCTTTTCCACCAGGGAGAAAATCTCTCCCATGCGCGGATTTCTGCTGACGATATTGGCAAAGGAAAATTCCCGGTGTATCGCCTCCTTCAATCGGCGATTCTCTACGGTAAGACGCTGCCGCTCTTCGGCCTTCTTGAGAACCAACAGGATTTCATCGTTTTTGAACGGCTTGGATATATAGTCGTAGGCCCCAAGCTTCATGCATTCTATGGCGGTATCCACCGTACCGTACGCCGACATCATGATAATGGTGGCGACAATGCCGGCGTCGGTCGCCTGGCGGAGAAACTCCGGCCCGTCCATGACCGGCATCCTGATATCACTGAGAATGAAATCATACCCCCCAGTCGAGGCCTTTTCCAAAGCCTCACTGCCGTTGGCGGCTTCCTCGACGGCGTATCCCTGCTTCTGAAGCATGACCTTCAGCATGTGTCTGAGGTTTTTTTCGTCCTCGACCACCAGGATGCGGATTTTCAGATTATTATTGTTCACGGCGCACTCTCCACAGGACAGGCGGGCAACCAGATGCTAAAACGGGATCCCTGGTCCGGCGCACTCTCCACGGTGATACGTCCGCCAAAGGAATCGATGATGCTGGCGGAGATGGAAAGGCCGAGACCGGTCCCCTTCCCCGGCTCCTTGGTAGTGAAAAACGGGTCGAATATTTTCTCCAGAGATTCGGGAGATATCCCTCCTCCGCTGTCGCTGACAGCTATCCGCACACAGGGAGCGGCAAATTCATCATCCGGGAACGGCGTTCGGAATACCCCCCCGAAATCTTCCCTGCGTCTTCCCATAGTAATAAAATGACTGGTGGACTCCGACCGATCATATGCCGTCTTCATGACGTCGGCAGCGACGCTGACCCCCAGCCTCCCTCCATCCGGCATGGCATCCCGTGCATTGAGCACGAGGTTGATCAGCACCTGCAACAGTTGGTGCCGGTCAAGACATACCATCGGCAGATCCTCAGCGATGGAAAGGCTCATGGTTATCTTCTTGAAGATTCCCTGGCGTTCGAGCATCTCCATGGCTTCCCGCAGGAACGGCGCAACGTCCACCCGCTCATTTTCGGCGGGGGTCGGACGGGCGTAATTCAGAAGGTCACGGACGATGCGGTCGATCCTCCCGGCCTCCTGCTCGATCCTTCGCAGGTAATCTGCCTTGTCCGGATCGGACGCCATTTCGTCCCGCAGGATACCTGCATAGCCAATTATGGCTGAGAGGGGTGAACCGATCTCGTGGGCCATTCCCGCTGCAAGAAGCCCCACCGACGCCATTTTTTCCGAACGTATCGTCTCCTCGCGGGCCGTCTGCAACTCAAGATTGGCCTTCTGAAGGGAATGCACGTGGGCCGCAACCTCTTCCTGCTTCTCCTTGAGCGCCAGCTGCATCAAGTTGAACGAATCGGAAAGCTCAACTATCTCTGAACAACCGGGGATATGGAGTATGTGACTGTAGTCTCCGGCGGTTATCCGCTCAGTTGCCACCAGAAGTTTTCGTATGGGAGAAACGACAACACGGGCCAGAAGAAACGACCCCAGTCCGAGCAGAAGGAGAAAATCGAGAATGAAATAGTAAAGAAAGAGGTGACGTGAACGGGTCAGGCGATCCCGCTCGGCGGTCAGAGAAAGGGTAAGCCGGGCAGCCCCCGCGATCCGTGTGCCATCCCACAGTGGCGCATAGTGGTACAGGAGCCTGCCGTCGCTGCTGAACGTAGATGAGGCGACTCCAGTCCGCAATGCCTTAGTCAAGCCGGCATCCAGCTCCCCCCTTTCGGCAACCCGGTACATCGCCCAACCATCCGGATTGACGACGGTCAGGCCGGCAATGGCGCGTTCGTTGGCAAGCCGCACCGCAAACGAGCCGGCCGGTGTCGCGTCGCTGAGACTTTTGAGGGGGAAGGAAACAAGATTGACGAACGACGCGAGGAGGATGCGCCCTTCCCCGTTTTTCTGGGTCAGAAGATCTTTTTCAGCGGTCTTGAACGAGATGAGGCTCAGCAGTATCCAGGTAAGACTCAGCAGACAGGCGAGGGAGGCCAGAATGGCAAAGGTGAGATTTACACGGACTGGCTTCATGAAGGCTACCCTCCCCCTCCCCTCCCAAGGCTCAGGTACCAGGTTATAATCTGCCGGCCGAAGAAGATGTAGAGGACCGCACCGAACGCCAGGAACGGGCCGAAGGGAATTGCCAGCTTGCTGTCCTTCCCCTTGGCCAGCATGACACTCACGCCGATGATCGACCCGGCGAGGGATGCGGCGAAGATGACGAACGGGACCGATCGCCAGCCGAGAAATGCCCCGAGCATGGCGAGGAGCTTTATGTCGCCCCCTCCCATCCCCTCCTTGCCGGTGAGGAACTGGTAGCCATAGGCCACGAGGAGGAGACTTCCCCCTCCCAGCAGAATACCGATGAGGGAATTGAACCATCCGAGCCAGGGGAGGAAGAAGGAGCAGACCAAGCCGACCACAATGCCGGGAAGGCTGATGACATCGGGAATGATCTGGTGCTCCAGGTCTATGAAGGTTATGACCACGAGGGCCGCACAGAGCAAAAACAGTACGGCGAAGGTGAGCGTCGGGCCGAACTTGACGAAGAGAAAGAGGGTCAGCAGGCCGTTGAGCAGTTCCACGACGGGATACTGAAAGGAGATCGGCTCTCGACAGGAGCGGCATTTCCCTCCCAGCAGAAGATAGCTGACAATGGGAATATTGTCGTAGAACCGTATCTTGTAATCGCAGCGGGTGCAATGGGAGGGGGGAAAGACGATGGATTCACCCTTGGGGAGTCGGCAGATGCAGACGTTCAGGAAGGAGCCGACCGCAGCACCGAATATGAAGGCAAATAGGTAAAAGATGATTGGCAGTGACAATGGAACCCCTGTAAGGGCGATTCACGTAATCGCCCTGTTGTGGACAAACGCGAGGTTGCCCCTACCGTAATCGGCGGATCTTCACCAGGCTTTCTTCCAAAAGCTGTTTCTTGTCGGCGAACTCCGTCAGCTTCTCCCGCTCTTTGACCACAACGTCGGCCGGGGCGCGCTCCACGAAACTCGGATTTGACAGTTTTTTGTCAAGGAATTCAATATCCTTGTCCACCTTGCCGATCTCCTTGAGAAGGCGTTTTTCCTCCTCCGCCACATCCACCAGCCCCTTGAGCGGCACGACGATCTTCACGTCCCCCGCCACCTGCACGGCAGCGTCCTCCGGGGCCTCAACCCCGCTACCGATTGCCAGGTCGGAAATCCGGGCCAGGGACATAACGTAGATCTCGTTCTGCTTCAGGAGATTGCGGCTCCCTTCTGAGCCACAGTCGAGAATGGCAGCGATCTCCCGTGCAGGGGCCACATCCATCTCTCCCCGAATGGCACGGATGCCGGTGATGACCGCCATGACCAGTTCCATCTCGGCGGCACCTTCGGCAAATTGCCACTCCGGGCGCGGCTGCGGGTAGTCCGCAAGCATGATGCTCAGCACCGGCCGTTCCCCGGGCAGGCTCTGCCAGATCTCCTCGGTGATGAACGGCATGAACGGATGGAGGAGGCGGAGCAGGTGCTCCAGAACGGTCCAGAGAACCTGGCGAGCCGTCTGCTGGCGTTCGGCCTCTCCCCGGTAGAGGTCGTCCTTCACCAGCTCGATGTACCAGTCGCAGAACTCGCTCCAGGTAAAACGGTAGAGGGTGCCGGCGGCATCGTTGAAGCGGAAGGCGTCCAGAGCATCCTTCGTTTCCTGTGCAGCCTCGTTCAGACGGTGGAGGATCCAGCGATCGGCATTGGTGAGCGGCAGGGTCGCCGGGTCCACGTCGGCCGGGGTGAACCCTTCCAGGTTCATGAGGGCAAAGCGGGAGGCGTTCCAGATCTTGTTGGCGAAATTGCGGTAGCCGGCGATCCGCTCTTCCGCCAGCTTGATGTCCCGCCCCTGGGCGGCAAAGGCAGCCAGGGTGAAGCGGAAGGCATCGGTGCCGTACTGGTCGATCACCGTCAGGGGGTCGATGACGTTCCCCTTGGACTTGCTCATCTTCTGACCCTGGGCGTCCCGCACCAGGGCGTGGATGTACACGTCCCGAAATGGCACCTCCCCCATGAAGTGGAGCCCCATCATCATCATGCGGGCCACCCAGAAGAAGAGGATATCGAAGCCGGTCACGAGACATGAGGTCGGGTAGAAGGTCGACAGTTCGGGGGTCCGGTCCGGCCACCCCAGGGTGGAAAAGGGCCAGAGAGCCGAGGAGAACCAGGTGTCGAGGACGTCGGTCTCCTGGCGGATCTCATCGCTGCCGCAGGCTGCGCATTTCGACGGGTCTTCCTTGGCGACCGTCACCTTGCCGCAATGGTCGCAGTACCAGGCGGGGATGCGGTGCCCCCACCAGATCTGCCGGGAAATACACCAGTCGCGGATATTTTCCATCCAGTCATAGTAGGTGTTTTCCCATTGCTGGGGAACGATCCTGGTTCGTCCATCCTTCACTGCAGCCAGCGCCTCTTCTGCCAGTGGTCCAACCTTCACGTACCACTGGAGGGACAGGTACGGCTCCACGACCGTCTTGCAGCGATAGCAGCCACCCACTGCCAGGGCATGGTCCTGAATCTTTTCCAGTAGCCCCGCATTCTCCAGGTCCTCGATGACCTTCTTCCGGGCGACGAAGCGGTCGAGCCCTTCGTACTGGTGGCCGGCAGCGTTGATGACACCCGACTCGTCGAAGACGTTGATGACGTCAAGGCCATGCCGCCGCCCCACCTCAAAGTCGTTGAAGTCATGGGCCGGAGTGATCTTCACCACGCCGGTGCCGAATTCCCTGTCCACGTAGTCGTCGGCAACGATGGGAATCTCCCGGTTTACCAGGGGGAGGAGCACCGTCTTGCCGATCAGCTCCCGGTAGCGCTCATCTTCGGGATGTACCGCAACGGCCGTGTCCCCCAGCATGGTTTCCGGGCGGGTTGTCGCCACCACGAGACAGCGGTCGCTCCCGACAACAGGATACCGGAGGTGCCAGAGATGGCCGGCCTTCTCCTCGTGCTCCACCTCGATGTCGGAGAGTGCCGTATGGCAGCGGGGGCACCAGTTGATGAGGCGGTTGTCGCGGTAGATGAGACCTTCATCGTAGAGCCTGACGAACACTTCACGGACCGCCCTGGAAAGCCCCTCGTCCATGGTGAAACGTTCACGCTCCCAATCGCAGGAGGCGCCGAGTCTCTTCAACTGGCCGATGATCTGCCCGCCCGATTCACCCTTCCACTGCCAGACCCGCTCGATGAAGGCTTCGCGACCCAGCTCGTGACGATCCTTTCCCTCCGCCGCCAACTGCCGCTCCACCACGTTCTGGGTGGCAATGCCGGCATGGTCGGTCCCCGGCATCCAGAGGACGTTGTAGCCACTCATCCGTTTCCAGCGACAGAGAATGTCCTGGAGGGTGTTGTTGAGGGCATGCCCCATGTGGAGAGCACCGGTGACGTTGGGGGGGGGGATGACAATGCTGTAGGAAGGCTTTGCAGAAACGGCCGCGGCGCGGAAGTAACCGCTCCTCTCCCACTCTCCATACCATTTTCCTTCTACACTCTGCGGTTCGTAGACCTTGGCCAGTTCACGTTCTGCCATGCTGCAACCTCTTCATATGTTGTGTATTGAGTCGGGCAAGCCGTGCTTTCGCACTATCCGTCCTGCCGTGGAATCTGAGGTAGACATAAATCAAACGGGGGATTCATCAAATCCCCCGTTCGTCTGCATTAAAAGTTCGATCCGCCGGGCACTGCCGGCTAGGCGCTTCAGGCGCCTTCCTTGAGACGACGAACCTCTTCCTTGATAATGTTTTCCGCCAGGTCGGGCACGACTTCCCAGGCGATCCGTTCGATAATGTCCTTCGATATCTTGGCCACCAGTGCCGTCAGCTGTTCTTCGCTCAACTCCGCTTGTGGAGCGAGAGTCGGCGTCGGTGTTGCAGAAGCCGGCTCTACAGTGCTGACAGCAGCGACAGCTGCAGCGGCCGAGGCTGCAACGACAGCCATCGAGGGGGTCTCAGCCTCTTCTGGCGGGACAAACGGTACGTACTCTTCCTCGGGAGCAAACTGCAGGTCCATCTCCTGTGCGGGAGCGACTACCGGCTCCGGCTCGGCAACAGGGGCAAGGACCGGCACGTACTCCTCTTCTGGCGCGAACGGCTGTTCGATGACCGACGAAACCGGTTCGGCGAGGAACTCCGCCATCTCGTCCTGTCCTGCTTCCGGTCCGGCTGCCAGCTCAGCAAAAGGATCCGCTTCCGGTATGCTCTCCTCGGGGAACGCGTCTTCCTCCCGGAAATCGAAGGTCTGTTCATCTACCGGCAACCACTTGTCGCCGAAATCTCCGGCAGGCTCAACCATGACCGTGGAAGGTTCTACGATGCCGACTTCCGCCTCTTCGGCAAAGACGAACTCGTCCGCCACCTCCACCTCTTCCACGGCAGAGGTCTCTTCTTCGGCAACGACCGTCCCGAATTCGACCTGATTCTCTTCCGGGAGTTCTTCCAGGTCAAATGCCCCCCACAAATCGTCGTCCGGAGAGACTTCAACCAATTCGGCCTCGACAGCTGCCGCTGCCGGTGGGGCTGCCGCGGCGACCGAAGCTGTTGCCGGCACGTCCAAATCGGCAAAGAGCATCTCTTCCATCTCGACCGTTGCAGTCGGTATCTGTTCAGGTTCGGCCGCAAAAACGGCGGTTGCCGCTGCCAACGGCTCCACGACTGCTTCGGGTGCAACCGCAGGCGGGACAGGGTGCGCGGAAATCGGCTCTGCCGCGGGGGGAATGGACTGCCCGGCTTGCCGTTCCTTGCCGAGTTCAATCAGCGTTTTAACTTTATCGATGAGATGTTGGGATTCGAAGGGCTTGGAAATGAAGTCATCGGCACCGCTCTCGCGGGCTTTACCTTCATCGAAGGGCTCAAAGGCGCCCGTCAGAAGGAGAAGGGGAACATGTTTGAGTGCCGGCTCACGGCGGACAGCCGCGCAGACTTCATAGCCCGTTTTCCCCGGCATGAGAGCATCCACGAGAATGATGTCGGGCAAAAGCTCCCTGGCCTTGTCCAGCGCAGCGTTCCCGTTGTCAACCACGGTGAGATCATAATCCTCATTGGCAAAGATTATCCCTACGACCTTCTGAATGGTGATGCTGTCATCGGCGAGGAGCAATTTATTGCCCATCGAACCCTCCTCCGCGGAAATAGTTGGTCGGGAAGTGTCCTAAACTCTGCACAGGTGCGCAGAAGCTAGCACAATGGCCACAACCTGTCAAGAAATTTACCATTTGCCATCCTTACTCGTCAGCGTCGCGGGTCATACCGGCCAATTCCGGCGGAACCGCAAAAAGACTCGCTGCCAAGGTTGACAACTCACTCCGCAACCTATTGAATTCCTTTGTTTTTGCATATTCAACCCGTGAGGTAAGCAGCACCACGAAGGTATCGGTCGCCGGATCGATCCAGATCGAGCTGCCGGAGTACCCCGTATGGCCGAAAGAATAACGGGAAAAACCGTTTCCCTTGGGGGATGAGAAGGGTGAGGCAATATCCCAGCCTAGTCCCCGCATCACGCCTCCCCCTCGGGAGAAATAGGGAACCGTCATTTGCCGGACAGCCCTCTCTGACAGTACCCGGACACTATCCAGTTCCCCATCGTTAAGAATCATGCGACAGAAGCGTGCCAGGTCGTGGATACTGGTAAACAGTCCGGCATGCCCCGCCACTCCTCCCAGCTGGCGTGCGGGGTAGTCCTGGACCTGCCCCTGTAACAGTTGATTATCCGACCCCCGCGTTGCCGCACAACGAATCGCCTTGGCCGGGTCGGGCTTGAAACCGGTATCCCGCATCCCTAGCGGGCCATAGAATCTGTCCGCAACATACTCATTGAGGCCGACCCCGCTCACCCGCCTGACCAGCTCACCAAGCAGGATAAAATTGATGTCGGCATACCTGAACCGGCTCCCGATTTCCCCCTTCAGGCGCTGCTGGGCAGCTCCCTCAATGGCACTCTGGCGAGGGTTGTCCGCTGACAGGGGAAAATCGTCAAGCCCGGAGGTATGGGTCAGCAGATTGAGGACAAGAAGGTCGTCCTTCCCCTTGCCGGAGAATTCCGGGAACCATTTAACCACCGGGTCCACAAGGGAAAGTTTCCGCTCTTCCGCCAATTTCATGATCGCCGGAGTGGTGGCAACCACTTTGGTAAGGGACGCGATATCGAACAGAGTATCGGTGGTGAGGCTGGCGGAGTCCAGGCCACCGAGTCCCCGGCCGTAAACCTTTTCGAACAGCACCCCTTCGTGGTTGCCGACAAGGACGACGCCACCGGTAACAAGTCCATGGGAAATAGCGCTTTCCAGTAGCTGGTCGACCTTCTCCACATGCTGCCCCCCATGCAGTGGCGTTTCAGCAGAGCCACTGACGGCCGTAACCATGACTACGAGGGATATGACGAACATCTTGAGAATCCGCACCGCACCACCCGGAAAAACTGAAGGGGGAATGCATCCCCCTTGCGATCAGTTAACTTTGAATTTTACGCTCTTGAGGAGGTTACCGCCTGCATCGAGGGCGTCCACCCGCCATTCGCCAGGCGATTCCCTGTCCACGGCCTTTTTGCTGTAGGTTCTCCAGCGCTCCCCCCGCACCGGCAGCTTGTACTCGGCCATCTTCACATCGTTGCGGTACCAGACATGGGTAATAAACTGTTCGCCGCCGTCACGGGAAACAAGACGGGTGAAACAGAAGAGGGCGGGAACGGAACGCCAGGAAATGCGCCGTACCGAATCGATCGGGTTCCCCCGGACTATCTTGGTGGTTACCGCCATCTCGGTAATCTTTATTCCAGCCTCTGCAGCCTTTGCCTGTCCACCGCAGACAATGACCAGCAGCAGACATGCAACCGACAGGAAATATTTCATAGCTCCTCCAGATGGTAAATCCGGCAGCTTAACTAACGTCCACCCCTCGACACAAATCCCCTGTCACCGTCAGGTCCGGTAATCGGCGTTTATCTTTACGTAATCGTAGGAGAGATCCGAGGTGTAGACCGTGGCACTTCCCTCTCCCAGACGCAGATCGACGGTTACCGTGAATTCCTTCTTGCGCAGCACTTCCGAACCGCGTGTCTCCGCGTCTCCACCCGCAAAAACACCGTTATTGGCCATCAGGACATCGTCAAAAAACAGTGCCACCCGGTCAGGGTCGATCGCAACGCCCGAATATCCAACCGCCGCCAGGATCCTTCCCCAGTTGGCATCCTGGCCGAAAAAGGCGGTCTTTACCAGGGATGAATTGGCCACCGCCATGGCCGCCTGCCGGGCTTCTCCGACCGAAGAAGCCCCCTTGACCGTTATGGCAACGAACTTGGTGGCCCCCTCCCCGTCGCGGACGATCTGCCGGGCAAGCGTCAGCACTACATCCTGCAATTCCTGCATAAAACGGGCCGCTTCCGGCGTCCCCTCTTTAATAGGAAGGTTCCCTGCCGCCCCGTTGGCAAGAAGCAATGCCGTATCATTGGTAGAGGTGTCGCCGTCAACGGTGATGACGTTGAAGGAGGCGTCGACCGCCTGACGAAATGCCGTCCGTAACCAACCGGCCTCGACCGCCGCGTCGGTGACGAGAAAAGCAAGCATGGTCGCCATGTTCGGCATGATCATCCCGGCGCCCTTGGCAATGCCGGCGATGGTATAACCGACCCCGCCTGCCTCACCCTGCCGCGCCTCCAGCTTGGGAAAGGTGTCGGTGGTCATGATGGCCTGTGCCACGTCATCCAGGGCGCCGGACTCAAGACCCTCAACCAGTTTCGGCACCCCACCCCGAAGCCTTTCCATGGGGAGTGGCACCCCTATCACGCCGGTGGATGACACCTGCACCGCTTCGTCGGGAATGCCGAGCCCTTCCGCCACCAACCGAGAGGTCTCCCGGGCATCCTCCATCCCCCTGGTGCCGGTACAGGCATTGGCGTTGCCACTGTTCACCACCACCGCCTGGCAGATGCCGTCCTTCGCTCGCTCCATCCCCAGCACGACCGGTGCCGCCTTCACCTTGTTGGTGGTGAACACCGCCGCCAGAGTCGCCGGCATCTCGGAAAAGATGAGCGCCAGGTCGAGCCGCCCCGGTTTCTTGATGGCCGCCTCCACGGCGGAAAATTTAAAGCCTTTTATTTCCATAGGTTACCTCTGTACAATGTCAGTCGCCGCGAGCGTCGAGAACTGCCCAGATGCCAGGCGCCAAGGAGCGAGGAGTGAGGCGTAGCAGCGCTACGTCGAGGAAGCGGGGGACGAAGACAACGCCGCAGATGGGCGTGTATCGACGGCCGTCCTCACTTGCCGCAGCATTGTTTATATTTCTTGCCACTCCCGCACGGACACGGCTCGTTCCTACCCACCTTCTGGCTCTTCACCGGTTGCTGCTGAACGTCGTCCCCGCCAAGATTGAAGACCAGCCGCTGTTTTTTCTGCTGCTGTTCCTCGATCCTTTCCACGTCTTCCTCGCGGGCAAGCTGTACCCAGAATATCTTCTCTACCACCTCTTCGCGAATCCGGCCGATCATGTCCATAAAGAGCTGGTAGGCCTCTTTCTTGTACTCCTGCTTGGGGTCTTTCTGACCATAGCCCCGCAGGCCGATCCCTTCCTTCAGGTGGTCGATGGAAAGGAGGTGGTCCTTCCACTGGGTATCGATTGCCTGGAGCATGATGACCTTGATCAGGTGGTCCATCATCTCGTCACCGAACTGGCCAACCTTGGCGGTGAATATCTCTCGCACCTTCTCCTGGAGGAGTTGTTTGAAATTGACGGGATTGAGCAGCACCATGGTTTCAAGGGGAATATCGAGGTGGAAGCCGAATATCTTGTACACCCACTCGCCGACCCCTTGCCAGTCCCACTCCGCAGCCGGCACCTTGTCGATGGCATAGAGCCCGACCAGGTCCTCCACACTCTCGTCCATCATCTCCAGGAAACTTTCACGGATGGTTTCTCCTGCCAGGATTTCCCGGCGTTGGGTGTAGATCACCTCCCGCTGCTTGTTCATAACATCGTCATACTCGATGAGATGCTTGCGTATCTCGAAGTTGTGGGCCTCCACCTTCTTCTGGGCATTCTCGATGGACTTGGTGATCATTCCGTGGGTGATCGCCTCTCCCTCCTCGATCTTGAGGAGATCCATGATCTTCGCCACCCGTTCGGAGCCAAAGATCCGCAGCAGATCGTCCTGGAGGGAGAGATAGAAGCGAGACGACCCCGTATCACCCTGGCGGCCGGAACGCCCCCGCAGCTGATTGTCGATCCGTCGCGATTCGTGGCGCTCGGTACCGAGGATATGGAGGCCACCGAGCTTTATCACCTCATCGTGCTCCTGGGCACAAAGATCCTTGAATTCAGCCAGCTTCTTTCCGTACTCCTCGTCGGTAGCCTCCGGCTCGCCCTTACGCCACTGTCGGGCCAGTCCCTCCGGGTTACCACCGAGAACGATGTCCGTACCGCGTCCCGCCATGTTGGTGGCGATGGTCACCATCCCCTTGCGGCCGGCCTGGGCGACGATCTCCGCCTCCCGCTCGTGCTGCTTGGCGTTGAGGACGTTGTGGGGGACCCCCTGCCGCTTCAGAAGCTCGGCCAGCACCTCCGACTTCTCGATGGAGATGGTACCGACCAGCACCGGCTGCCCCTTGGCATAAAGTTCCTTGATCTCCTCGATAACCGCCTTGAACTTCTCCATCTCGGTCTTGTAGATGACGTCGGGAAAGTCGGGGCGCAGCAGCGGCCGGTTGGTCGGGATGACCACAACGTCCAGCTTGTAAATCTTGTGGAACTCTTCCGCTTCCGTGTCAGCGGTACCGGTCATCCCGGAGAGCTTCTCGTACATCCGGAAGTAGTTCTGGAAGGTGATGGTGGCCAGGGTCTGGTTCTCGTTTTCGATCTCCACCCCTTCCTTGGCCTCCACCGCCTGATGCAGACCGTCGGACCAGCGGCGTCCCGGCATGAGACGGCCGGTGAACTCATCGACGATGAGCACCTCGCCGTCCTTCACCACGTAGTCCACGTCCCGCTTGTACAGGGCGTGGGCCCGCAGGGCCTGCTGCACATGGTGAAGGATTTCCATGTTGCGGGGGTCATAGAGGTTATCGATCTTGAGAAGCTTCTCCACCTTAAGGACACCCTCTTCGGTGAGGGTGGCGGACTTGGACTTCTCGTCCACCGTGAAGTCGCCGGTGTAACGTTTCCGCTTGCCGGAGAGGGTGTTGGCCTCCTCTTCAATAACCTCTCCCTTCTTGAGGGAGGGGATGATCCGGTCGATGACGTAGTACTTGTCGGTGGAATCCTCCGTGGGGCCGGATATGATGAGCGGTGTCCGCGCCTCGTCTATGAGGATGGAGTCCACCTCGTCGACGATGGCGTAGTTGAAACCCCGCTGCACGTAGTCTTCCAGGGCAAACTTCATGTTGTCCCGCAGGTAGTCGAACCCGAACTCGTTGTTGGTGCCGTAAGTTATGTCGGCATTATAGGCCTCGCGCCGCTCGTCGTCATCCAGGCCATGGACGATGACCCCCACCGACAGGCCGAGAAAGCGGTATATCTGCCCCATCCAGTCGGAGTCACGTTTGGCCAGGTAGTCGTTCACGGTCACCACGTGGACGCCACGACCGGTCAGGGCGTTGAGGTAGGCGGAAAGGGTCGCCACCAGGGTCTTCCCTTCACCGGTCTTCATCTCGGCGATCTTGCCGGAGTTTAGCACCATGCCGCCGATGAGCTGGACGTCGAAATGGCGCATGTTGTGAACCCGCTTCCCTGCCTCGCGACAGACGGCAAAGGCCTCGGGAAGAAGCGCGTCAAGAGACTCCCCCTTGGCGTAACGCTCCTTGAACTCGAAGGTCTTATTCCGCAACTGATCGTCGGAAAGCTTCACCATCTCCGGTTCCAAGGCGTTTATCCGCTCCACGATGGGCCAGAGCCGTTTCAGCTCCCGTTCATTCTTGCTGCCGACGATCTTCTTGATGATTGCTCCAAACATGCACAGGTCTCCTGGTAACGTTCTGAGGAAATAAAAACAGGTTAAAATACCACACCGGGGAAATTTGCTCAACTGAAAAGGGGCTGCGGAAGCTTCGACGCGGATTTGGGCAAGCATATGGTGAACGGACATGCCCGGAATAGCGTCAATCCTAACCGTCCTGGATCTGAGGTGCAGCTGTAACATACGATGTCATTGATGTTGAGGCTACGTCACCGTATCCTGGTGAGCATCAGTACCGTTTCAACCGCATCGCGCTCTGCTTGTTTGCATTAGCCGGAGAGGCAGTGCTCATCCGGTAAAATCTTGACACTCCCACCCCATGAAGTGTATGAAACTAGGTGATATTCCGTAGATGTCCGGAAGGATTATGAAACGCAGGTTCATAGGGCTGCGTAGGAGCAGGTGGAACGGCTTTTTGCGCGGTGCATTACATGTGGTGCCTTGTCCCCCCGCAGGCTGGTGCTCAATTCATGGCGAAAGAGATAGCTGATATCGTGTCATGCCCTGATACAGTATGGTCCGAGAGAGAAACCAACATCCTCGTGGTCGATGATTCGAAAACCACGGTGGAGTTGATCCGTGAGGCTGTCGCCGGAAAAAGACGGATACGGCTGACCGTTGCCTACTCCCTTGCTGAAGCGCGCATGGCTCTGTCCAGGTTTCAACCGGACCTGGCACTTGTCGACCTGGTTCTCCCCGACGGCAGCGGCATCGAATTGCTCCCGGTCAACAGGGAAGAGGCATCATTCCCCATCGTCATCATGACCGCCCAGGGGGACGAAACGGAAGCGGTCAAGGCGATGAAGGGGGGGGCTCTCGATTACCTGGTCAAGTCTCCCTCCATCCTCGCCGATATCCCTGCCATCATCGCTAGATCCCTTCGCACCTGGCAGTACATCGTCGAGCGGCGACAAGCCGTGAAGGCGGTGCGGGAGAGCGAGGCCCTTTTCCGATCGATCTTCAATTCAGCTCCCAGCGGGATGGTGCTGATATCGCCGGAGGGGGACTTCCTGCACGTAAATCCGGCAAACTGCCGGCTTCTCGGCTATTCAGACGATGAAATGCTGCGGATGAAGGTCAGCGACATCACCCATCCCGAAGACCGGGAGTTCGTGCAAAAACTGTATGATGAGCTACTGACCGGCCAACGGCCCCTCGTCGAGTTTGAAAAACGATATCTGCGCAAGGATGGCACCGTCCTGTGGGGGCATGTCACCGTCACCGGGGTCAGGGACGATGGCGAGAAACTGCTCTATTTCGTCGCCCAGATGCAGGATATCTCGGCGCGCAAACAGGCTGAAGAAGCGCTGCGGCAGAGCGAGGAGCGCTTCCGCGCGGTGTTCAACACGGCAGCGGCAGGGATGGTTGTCATTTCACCAACGGGAGAGATTCTCCAGGCCAATCCGGCGATCTGCGCAATCACCGGTTATAGTGAATCGGAACTGCTGCATCTTACCGTCGAAGACATCACCCATCCTGAAGATCGGGAAAAAACGACCAGCTATTACGGCAGACTATCCACTGGAGGGCAGGAAAACATTCACTACGAGAAACGGTACCTCCGCAAGGATGGGAAGATCCTTTGGGGGTATGCCTCGCTGGCCTGCGTCACTGATTCGAAACAACGACCACTCTATTGCGTGGGACTGGTGCAGGACATCACCGAGCGCAAGCAGATGGAAGAGGAACTGCGGAAGGCAAACCGGGAGCTGGATGCATTCGTCTACACCGTTTCCCACGATCTCCGTTCCCCCCTCACCCCCATCATCGGTTACACCGAGTTCCTCAGGGAGCAGTACAAGGGGCAACTGGATGAACAGGCCACAACCATCCTGGCAGAGATTCACCGACAGGGGCACAGGATGCTCAGACTGCTGGAAGACCTCCTCTCTCTGGCAAAGGCGGGCAATCTGGCACGCCCCGATGAGCCCGTGGACTGCTGCCACGTGGTCGAGGAGGTCATCGCAGGGCTGTCAAATCAGATCGCTGATGCCGGAATGACGGTGCAACAGGAGCCGGTACCGCCTCTCCGGGTACCCAGGACCCTCCTCGCCCAACTGTTCGACAATCTGATCGGCAATGCACTCCGTTACGGGAGGAAAGAAGGCAGCTCCGTCGAAGTCGGGGGAGAAAGGTGCGGCGCGTTGGCAAGGCTCTATGTCCGCGATCATGGGGCGGGCATCCCACCGGGGGAGCGGGACCGCGTCTTCGACCTCTTCTACCGGGGCTCGAACGGGGTGAACATCGACGGAACAGGTGTCGGACTCGCGACGGTACAAAAGATCGCCCACCTCTTCGGAGGGAGGGCGTGGGTTGAAGAGACCTCCGGCGGGGGGAGTACCTTCTGGGTGGAGATACTAGACGAAGAACGGCACTGAAAACCTCTGCCAATAGCCGCAAAGTGGCAATCAGTGCCCGCTCACATCCAGGGCGGCGATGCGCAGGGAGGGGGCTCCCACTCCGCCGTAGAAGCGGAGGTCGTCCCCCACCCCCTCGACGGAGCGAAACAGTTCCAGGATGTTACCGGCGATGGCGATTCCCTTGACAGGCGCGGTCACCTCACCCCGCTCGATGAGGAAACCGGCGGCACCGACGGAGAAATCGCCGGAGATGGGGTTGGCGGTATGCATCCCCATCACGTCGGTGACGAGGATGCCCCGTTCGATACCGGCAAACAGGTCGTTCCGGGAACGGGAACCATTCTCGATGAAGAAGTTGGTTACCCCCATGTGGGGAACCCCCTTTACGCCACTTCGTACCGAGTTCCCCGTGGAAGCTTCCCCATCCTTGCAGGCGCAGTAGGTATCGTAGAGAAAGCACCGCAGAACACCCTCTTCCACGAGCACCGTATTTCGATGCGCCACCCCTTCACCGTCGAAGGGTGTGGTGCCCATGCCGCCGGCGAGCGTACCGTCGTCACGGATGCGTAGCCCTGGGGCAAACAGCCGCTCACCCAACCGCCGCGCCAGAAGCGACTTCCCCTTCTGCACGCTTTCAGCCAGGAAGGCAGGGGCAAGTACCTCCAGTATCTCAGTGGCGACATAGTTGTCCAACACCGCCGGGCAGCGCATGGTGATGATTTTTTGCGCTCCCAGGAGCCCTGTCGCCTTGCCGGCGGCAATGCGGGCGATCGCAGCCACGTCGACACCTGCAAACCGGGTGCTGAAGCCGAAATCCCATCCCATCTGGGAATCGCCGTCCGCTTCCGCGATGGCGGAGACGCTGCTGGAGACCGAGGTGCCGCGGTAGTTCCCCTCCACCCCTAGCGAATTCCGAATGAAAACCCGGTAGTCCGCCTCGCCATACGTACTTTTGCGCACCTTGCGCATCCGCGGGTCTTCGGCCAGCACCAGCCGCTCCAGTTCCAGAGCGCGGCCGATCTTCGCCTCCTCGCTCACCCCCGCCAGGTCCTCATCCACGAGCCCCGTCAGCACCGGATATTCCTGAGGGAGAGGGAAGCCGTGACACGCATCGGGGGTCTGGGTCTCTGCCCCGATCAGGGCATTGTCGATCATCCGCGCCAGGTCCGCCTCCTCCAGGCTCGTGGAGTAGGAAAACCCCATCCCCGCACCCTTGCGCACCCGTATCCCCACACCAACCGGCTGGGAGAACTTGAAGGTATCCACCTTCTGCTCTTTCACCTCGATGGAGAGGTTGCGGGAGCTCCCGAGCATGATCTCGTAACCATCCAAAGCACGGGACGCGAAGAGTTTCTCGATGCGGCCAGCGGTTTCCTGGAAGTCCATAGGGATATCTCCTATTGCTGATTGCCGTGAGCAATTCAATCTATCTTCAGAAACGCGATTTTTTCGTCAGGTCAAGGCGGGCAAGGACTGACGCGGAGACGTAGCAGCGCTACGTCGCACAAGGAGGGACGCCGGCCAACGCAGAGATGGCGGAAAAGGTGCGTTTCACAGATCCAAAATCATGGCAATCTCGTCACAGTCCGGAAACTTCACGCACTTCAGACAGTCCCCCCAGACCTTGTGGGGAAGTTCGGACTTATCCACGATGCGAAATCCGAACTTGGCAAAAAAATCCGGTTTGTAGGTGAGACAGAAAACCCGCTTGAGGCCGAGAGTGTGTGCCTCATCGAGGCACGCCTGCACCACCTGGCTGCCGACCCCTTTCCGTCCAACATCCTCTGCAACCGCGACGGAACGGACCTCGGCAAGATCTTCCCAGACGATGTGGAGGGCAGCGGTTCCAAGGAGCTTGTCCCCCTCAACGACTACGTAGAAATCCCGCAGCACCTCGTACAGCTCGGCAAGGGAACGGGAAAGCATATCGCCGCGACTGGCATAAAAGGTCAGGAGCCTCTGAATGTCTTTAACATCCTTGATCTGTGCCTTGCGAAGCATCAACGGTGTCCTTTCAGTCTGCTTTTGTAGGGCACCGCGCGGATGCCTTTCACGGGGAAGAGCAGGTCTCCTCCCCCTACAGTTCTGCCTCGGCGATCATCTCCCGGGCATGCTCCAGAGTCGTATCCGTAATCCTCGCCCCACCGAGCATGCGGGCCATTTCAGCCACCCGCTCGTCGTTATCAAGAAGAGACACAGCAGTCGCAGTTCGACCGTCCACCACCCGTTTCTCCACCCGGTAGTGGTGGTCGGCAAAGGCCGCGACTTGGGGGAGATGAGTGATGCAGAGCACCTGCTGTTCCCGCGCCACGTTCTTCAGCTTCTTACCCACCAACGCCGATGTGGCGCCGCCGATTCCCGTATCCACTTCATCGAACACCAGGGTCGGTACATCACTTTCTGGGTGAACCTGCTTCAAGGCGAGCATGAGCCGGGAGAGCTCGCCGCCGGAAGCGATCCGGGCCAGAGGGCGCGGCACCTCCCCCGGATTGGGCGAAAAAAGAAACTCGGCCCGTTCGAACCCGGTCGGCCGCGGCTCGGCCAACTCCTCGAAAGCAACCTCGAACACGGCGTGGGGCATGGCAATTTCGCGCAGCTCTCGTTCCATTGCCGCCTTGAGGGCACTGGCCGCTTCCCTGCGCCGTTCGGAAAGCTCCCGGCCGAGTGCATGCAGCCGTTCCGTCAATCCTTCCAACCGCCCATCCAGCTCACCCCGTGCCTGTTCGCGATTCGTAAGGAGCGCTAGTTCCCGGTCGACCTGTTCCTTGAAGGCAATGATCTCTTCCACGCTTGGAGCGTATTTTTTTTTCAGCCGACCGATCAGGTCGAGACGGTCATCCACAGTCTGTAAACGCTCCGGATCAGCCTCCACCCGTGACGCATAGTCCCGCAGGGCAAGAGCGCCATCCTCCAGCTGGAGGGCAGCCCCCTGAAGGGTTTCATGGAGCTCGGCAAGGGACGGATCGATCTGCCGGATATCGCTGACGGCGGTCGTCACCTGGCGGAGCTGGCCAAGAATGCTGGCGTCGCTGCCGTAGAGGAGGTCGTAGGCCCCCTGGCTGTTGACCAGGAGCTTCTCCCCATGGGCCAGGAGCTGCCGTTCCTGTTCCAGCACCTCTTCTTCGCCGGCAACGAGGGCGGCAGCACCAATCTCATTACTCTGGTAGGAAAGAAGGTCAAGCTGCCGCGCCGCGTCTCGCTCCCCCTCCTCCAGACGTTGAATTTCGGCCTTGACCCCTCGGAACTCTCCGTGGATAGCAGCGAAGTCCCCCCGCAGGAAATCGAGCCCGGCGAAGCCGTCCAGGAGCACCAGGTGGTTTTCCGGCCGGAGAAGCGTCTGGGACTCATGCTGACCGTAGATGTTGATCAGCTCGCGCGTTACGTCCGCAAGGACCGCGATGGTGGAAAGACCACCGCCGATGAAGACCCGATTCTTTCCCGAACGGGCCACCACTCGCTTGATGAGGAGTTCCCCCTCCGTCTCGATGCCGAGTTCCGCCAGGAAGGAGAGGAGCGCTTCTTCACCCGTCAGGTCAAAGAGCGCCTCCACGGTCGCGTCCTCCGCGCCGGTCCGGATCAGATCGGCCGACCCCCGCCCGCCCAGGATCAGGTTTACGGCATCGATGATGATCGATTTCCCCGCCCCCGTTTCCCCCGTGAGAATGGTAAGCCCCGGCTGGAACGCCACGTGGAGGGAGTCGATGATGGCGAAGTTTTTTATGTTCAGGTCAGTTAACATAGCTATTTCAAATTCTCAGGATAAACCAGCGGAATGCGATTTTTTCGCAAGGTCAAGGCGGCCAAGGGATGACGCGGAGGCGTACTGGAAGTACGCCGCACAAGGAATCATGATGGGCAACGCCGAGATTGCGGAAAAGGCGCATTCCTCCTACCGTTCGCCCCACTTCAGCTTGGTCCTCAACACCTCAAAATAATCCTTGCTCCGGGACATGATAAGCCGGGTCCGGTGGGCTGCCCGCCGCACGGTTATGACGTCCCCCCCCTTGAGTTCCATCCCGACCTGGCCATCCAGGGTAAGAAACACATCTTCGTGGGCCGACTTGAGGGTGACCGTGACCGCGGCATCCGCATTAACGACAATGGGACGGTTGGTAAGGGTGTGGGGGCAGATAGGAGTGACGACGAGACACTCCAGGGCGGGGTGGACGATCGGTCCCGCGGCCGCGAGGGAATAACCGGTGGAGCCGGTGGGGCTACAGATGATCAGACCATCGGCCTTGAACGTGGTCAGGTAGTAGTCGTTCACCATGGTCTCCAGGTCGACGATCCGGGCCAGGGCACCCTTGTTGATCACCACGTCGTTCAGAACCCGGTGGTTCATCACCTCAACTCCGTCCCGCAGGACGGTCGCCTTGAGCATCATCCGTTCCGAAACCTGGTAGTTCCCCGCCAGACAGCTGTCAAGCACGGGATAGAGCTCATCCAGGGTGATCTCGGTGAGAAAGCCGAGGCTCCCCAGGTTGACCCCGAGGATGGGAATTTCCCGTTCGCCGATGAGCCGCGCCGCGGAGATGAGTGTGCCGTCTCCCCCCAGCACCACTACCATGTCGGCACTTGCGGGGATGTCCGTCGAGTCAATGCCGCTGTCGAGTCTGAGATGACGCGACAGATGGGACTCCACCAGCGGCACCAGGCCCCGCGCCTCAAGCCAGTGTACGAGTTCTTCCGCCACCCCCTGACAACGGGGGTCGTGAACCTTTGCGAAGATCGCGATTTTTTTCATCCTGCGCGCCCCTGACCTGTGGTATAAGTACGATTTTACTAGCATAGAACCGCTACCATGTCCATGGAAATTCCGTGGCAACCCGCTATACTCTTACAGGTGACGACGACCTTCAGGCAGTGGGCCACAGAACACCAGACGAGGACCTGATGCACGACGACAACCTGATCCCAACCAATGGCACCCCCGAACTCGACAGCCTCATGTTGACCATCAAATCCTTTCTGGAGCACCTGGAGTACACTCTGGGCAAGGACAAATACTCCGCTTCACGGTACGACATATTCAACGCCTTGGCCTACGCCGTCCGCGACAGGATGGTGGAGAAGTGGCTCGACACCCAGCAGCATTACTACAACTCCGACCACAAACGGGTCTACTATCTTTCCATGGAATTCCTCATGGGACGCACCTTGGAAAACAGTCTCATCAATCTGGGGCTTCTGGACGAATTCAAGGAGGCGGCCTCTTCCCTTGGCTACGACTTCAACGAACTGGTGGAAGACGAACAGGAGGCAGGCCTGGGCAATGGCGGGCTGGGGCGCCTTGCCGCCTGCTTCCTCGATTCCATGGCCACCATGGCCATCCCCGCCTACGGTTACGGTATCCGCTACGAATACGGCATATTCCGCCAGAAGATCACCGACGGCGCCCAGGTCGAAATCCCCGACAACTGGCTCCGCTATCGCAACCCCTGGGAACTGGACCGCCAGGAACATCTCCACCCCGTTAAGTTCAGCGGACGGGTAGTTACGGTCACCATCGACGGCAAGCCACGTCACGAATGGGTCGATACGGAAGATGTCATGGCCATGGCCTACGACACCCCCATCCCCGGCTACGGCAACAACACCGTCAACACCATGCGCCTCTGGTGCGCCAAGTCGAGCCGTGAATTCGACCTCAAGTTCTTCAACGAAGGGAACTATATCCGGGCCGTGGAAAAGAAAATGCTGACGGAGAACATCTCCAAGGTTCTGTATCCGGCAGACAACGTTCTTGAAGGAAAAGAGCTCCGCTTCAAACAAGAGTACTTCCTCGCCTCCGCAACGGTGCATGACGTCATCTACCGCTTTAAGAAGATGCATAAAGACCTGCGTCTCCTGCCGGACAAGGTGGCGATACAGCTGAACGACACCCATCCCGCCCTCGCCATCCCGGAACTGCTGAGGGTGCTCATCGACCTGGAAGGGCTGTCGTGGGACGATGCCTGGGGAGTGACAATCAGGGTTTTCGCCTACACGAACCACACCATTCTCCCCGAGGCGCTGGAACAGTGGCCGGTCTGGTTCTTCGAGCAGATACTCCCCCGTCATCTGTTGATCATCTATGAGATCAACGACCGCTTCCTGGACGAGGTGCGCAGCCGCTTTCCCGGCGACGATGGACGCCTCGCCCGGATGTCCATCATCGAGGAGCATTGGGAACGAAAGGTCAAGATGGCGCACCTGGCCATCGTCGGGAGCCATTCGGTGAACGGGGTTGCCGCTCTCCACAGCGAGATCCTCAAGAGCAACCTGTTCCGGGATTTCTTCGAGATGTACCCGGAACGGTTCAACAACAAGACCAACGGCATCACCCAGAGACGCTGGCTGAAAAAGGCCAACCCCCCCCTGGCCACCCTGATCGGCGACCGGATCGGCACGGGGTGGGTCACCGACCTCTACGAACTGGAAAAACTTCGTCCCCTGGCGGAAGAACCGGCATTCAGGGCCGACTGGCGGCGGGTGAAGCGGGAGAACAAGGAACTTCTGGCGGCGTACATTCTCAAACACAACTGCATCCAGGTGGATGTGGAATCCCTCTTCGACTGCCAGGTGAAACGGATCCACGAATACAAGAGACAGCTCCTGAACGTCCTTCACATCATTACCCTCTACAACCGGCTCAAGGCCGACCCGACTCAGGACATTGTTTCCCGGACCTTCATCTTCGGCGGCAAGGCGGCACCGTCCTACGTCATCGCCAAGCTGGTCATCCGTCTCATCAACGCCGTGGGAGACGTTATCAATCGCGATCAGGACGTGGCAGGGAGGCTCAAGGTCGTATTCCTCGCCAACTACAGCGTTTCCCTGGCGGAAATGATCTTCCCCGCCGCCGATCTGTCGGAACAGATTTCCACCGCCGGCACCGAGGCATCGGGGACCGGCAACATGAAGTTCGCCCTGAACGGCGCACTGACCATCGGCACCCTGGATGGCGCCAACATCGAGATCATGGAAGAGGTGGGAAGAGAGAACATCTTCATCTTCGGCCTTACCGCCGACGAGGTGGCCGAGCTGAAACGGAAAGGGTACACCCCGCGGGACTACTACAACCGGAACCTGGAGCTGCAGAAGGTGCTCGACATGATCAGCGGCGGCTTCTTCTCACCCTTCGACCCCAACCTGTTCAAGCCGATCGTCGATTCACTTCTCAACCAGGGAGATAACTACCTGCTGCTGGCCGACTACGCCTCCTACGTTGCCTGCCAGGACGAGGTGAGCCGGCTCTATCGCGATCAGGACGACTGGAGCAGGCGGGCCATCCTCAACTCGGCGGGAATGGGAAAATTTTCCAGCGACCGGACCATCGCCGAATACGCCCGGGAGATCTGGGGGGTCAGCACCGTCGAGGTCAGCGCCCAGGCCCAACATTGCCTCCATGACGGAGTCTGCCTGGTGGAGCATAGAAAGGATGAAGGCGGTTCGCAGGTCCCTGAGGACCTCTAAGCCTACAACAATCATGGATCTTTTTGACGCTAAAGCCACCGCCGATACCTTCAAGGAAGCCCCCCTCGCCGAACGGATGCGGCCGCAGAATCTGTCCGAGTATGTGGGCCAGGAGCATCTCCTTGGGCCGGGGAAGCTCCTGCGCCAATTGATCGAGACCGACCAGCTCACCTCCCTCATCTTCTGGGGCCCCCCCGGCTCGGGGAAAACCACCCTCGCCCGGATCATCGCCAACGCCACCAAGGCCCACTTCATATTCTTCTCCGCCATCCTCTCCGGCATCAAGGAGATCAGGGAGATCGTCAAGGAGGCGGAGGATATCCGCAAGTTCAAGGGGATCAGGACCATCCTCTTCGTGGACGAGATTCACCGTTTCAACAAGTCCCAGCAGGACGCCTTTCTCCCCTACGTTGAGCGTGGGGTTTTCACCATCATCGGTGCCACCACAGAAAATCCCTCCTTCGAAGTGATCGCCCCCCTCCTGTCGCGCTGCAAGGTGCTCGTCCTCAACCAGCTGACCGGAGACGAACTGAAGGGAATCCTTCGCCATGCCCTCGCCGATACCGAACGGGGGCTCGGAGCCCTCAACCTGTCCATCGACGACGACGCCCTCGATTTCATGGCCGAGCAGGCCCAGGGGGACGGCCGGGTGGCACTCAACACCCTGGAAACCGCGGCACGCCTGGCGAAGAGCGGTGTCATCTCCCTGGAAATCGCCCGCGAGGCGGTGCAGAAGAAGCCTCTCCTCTACGACAAGGGAGGAGAAGAGCACTACAACGTCATCTCCGCCTTCATCAAGTCCATGCGGGGGAGCGACCCGGACGGCGCCCTCTACTGGCTGGCGCGGATGATCGAAGCCGGTGAGGACCCGATCTTCATCCTGCGCCGCATGGTTATCCTGGCATCGGAAGATATCGGCAACGCCGACCCCCGGGCGCTCCAGGTGGCGGTGGCAGCATTGCAGGCATTCCAATTGGTGGGACTCCCCGAGGGACGGATCATTCTCGGCCAGGCGGTCACCTATCTCGCCACCGCCCCCAAGTCCAATGCCTCCTACATCGGCATCGACGCAGCCCTGGCCGAGGTCAGAAAGAGCGGCGCCCTCCCCGTCCCGCTCCACATCCGGAATGCGCCGACGAAGCTGATGAAGGAGCTCGGCTACCACGCGGGGTACCGGTACGCCCACGATTACGCCGAGGGGTACGTCTCCCAGAACTACTTGCCTGACCAGCTTGCCGGGCAAAAGTATTACGACCCCCCCGGGCACGGTTACGAGAAGACCATCAGGGAACGGATGGAGTGGCTGCGGCAGCAAGCGGAATCCGCACCCGACGCGGGGAAAAGGGAGAAGCCGAAGAAGGGATAACGCCAGGAGGAGCCTGACCATGGGGAAGCTGACGAAGCAAGCGCGAGAGTTTGCCGGGGCGTTTCGTATCGACAACGGCAAGGAGTTCCGGCTCAAGAGCGTCAATCCCAACGAAACCGTGGGCCTCACGAAAGAGGGGGCGGCAACGGAACTGGAACGGGGTATCGAGCGTCTGCGCAAAGAGCAGGAGAAACTGTACGCCCAGGACCGCTGGGCACTTCTTCTCATTTTCCAGGCGATGGATGCTGCCGGCAAGGACAGCGCCATCAAGCACGTGATGTCCGGCATAAATCCCCAGGGATGCCAGGTTTTCTCCTTCAAGAGCCCCTCTGCCGAGGAACTGGATCACGATTTTCTCTGGCGCACCAGCCGCTGTCTCCCCGAGCGGGGACGCATCGGCATTTTTAACCGTTCCTACTACGAGGAACTGCTCGTCGTGCGGGTACATCGGGAACTTCTCGAACGGCAGAAGCTCCCCCCCCGCCTCGTGACAGAGCATGTCTGGAAGGAGCGGTTCGAGGATGTCAACGCCTTTGAGCGTTACCTGACACGAAACGGCGTCGCGGTCCGGAAATTCTTTCTGCATGTCTCGAAAGACGAGCAGAAAAAGCGTTTTCTCGAGCGGATCGACAATCCGGACAAAAACTGGAAGTTCACCAAGGACGACGTCCACGAACGGGAATACTGGGACGATTACATGACAGCCTACGAGGATATGATCCGCCACACATCCACCGAACATGCGCCGTGGTACGTAGTGCCGGCCGACAACAAGTGGTTCACGCGGCTGGTGGTGTCCGCGGCCATTATTGACGCCCTGAATGAACTGGATCTTGCGTTTCCGAAGGTAGACAGGGAGAAGGAGAAGGAACTGGCAGAGGCCCGCTTTATGCTCGAAAGAGAACCATGAGACATGAAGAGGGGAAATAGAGAAAACAACAATAAAAAAAGGCGCCGTTCCCGGCGCCTTTACTGTTCAGACGAACAGTGCGTTTATGTCGTTGACGATGTCGTCAACATTTAGCCCGTGGGCGCCACACCCCTGCTCCAGGGTTTCAGCCTGGGCTCCCATGCAACCGATGCAGCCGAGGTTGTACTTGGCGAGCACCTTCACCACGTCCGGATGCATCCGCATCACCTGGGCAAACGTCATATCTTTGGTAACAGTCTGACTCATGTATTCTTTCCTCTCATGTAGTTGGTAATGTAAAAGAGCAGACCAGGATCGGTTTCATCGTTTGTCGTTCACTATCCTGTGACTGTCAGTTGTATCTGATATCGACGATCTCGTATTCCTTCAGGCCGGACGGCACCTTGACCTTCACTGAATCGTCCAGCTTGTGGCCGATGAGTGCCTTGCCGACCGGCGAGGTGCAGGAAATCTTTCCGAGCTTGATGTCCGCCTCGTCCTCGCCGACGATCTTATAGGTGCTCTCTTCGTCGGCAGCGGTGTCGTAGAGGGTAACAGTGGAACCGAACACCACCTTGTCCGGCTTCAGGTTGGACAGGTCCACCACATAGGCGCGGGCCAGCTTGTCCTGCAGCTCGGCAATGCGCCCCTCGATGAAACTCTGGCGGTGCTTGGCAGCATCGTATTCGGCATTCTCCGACAGATCGCCATGACTACGCGCCTCGGCAATATCCTGGATCACCCGGGGGCGCTCTTCACGGATCAGGCGCTTCAGGTCATCCTGAAGTGTTTCAAAACTTTCCTTCGTCATCGGTACGGAATGGGACATCTTCCTGGCAACTCCTCTGGTATGCACAACGTCTGAATCCAGCATTGTGCGAAAATGGCGGGACAGCCAGAACTGCCGCCCCGCATATAACCTCGTACTTATGCCATCTTGACTGACATTAGCCCAAGTATTCCTGGATCGGCTTCACGTCCAGCTCTTCCTTCTTTACCGCGATCATGCCGTCCACCGCGGCCCGGGCACCGGCAGCAGTGGTGTAGTAGGCGATGTTGTGCATCAGGGTGTTGCGGCGAATGGAAAAGGAATCGGCAACCGCCTGGGCCCCTTGGGTCGTGTTGATCACCATGGCGATCTCGCCGTTCTTGATGGCATCGACGATGTGAGGTCGCCCTTCGAGCACCTTGTTGATGACCCGTACGGTAAGCCCCTTCTCCTGCAGGAACGCAGCAGTGCCGCGGGTTGCGACCAGTTCGAATCCGTTATCATACAGTTTTTTGGCGGCGGTGACAATATGTTTTTTGTCGGCGTCACGCACACTTATGAAGACCCGGCCGCTTGTGGGGAGCTTCACTCCCGCTCCCAGCTGGGCCTTGGCAAAGGCAGTGGCGAAATCGGCATCGATCCCCATCACCTCACCGGTGGACTTCATCTCCGGACCGAGGATAGTATCGACGCCGGGAAATTTAACGAAGGGGAAGACCGACTCCTTCACCGACATGTGGGTCGGCACGATGTCACCACCGATCCCCAGCTCCTGCAGACTCTTGCCGGCCATGATGCGCGCGGCGATCTTCGCCAGGGGACGTCCGGTCGCCTTGGAGACGAAGGGGGCCGTGCGGGATGCACGCGGATTCACCTCCAGAATAAAGATCACCCCGTCCCTCACCGCGTACTGGACATTCATCAGTCCTTTCACGTTCAATTCCAGGGCCATGGCCACGGTCTGGCGACGGATTTCGGAAACGACATCCTGTGAAATGGAATAGGGGGGAAGAGAACAGGCCGAGTCGCCGGAATGGATTCCCGCCTCCTCGATATGCTCCATAATCCCGCCGATCACCACCTCGCGACCGTCGCAGAGTGCATCCACATCCACCTCGATCGCCTCGTCCAGAAACTTGTCGATAAGGATCGGGTGCTCGGGGGACGCCTGCACGGCGGTATGCATGTAGCGGCGCAGGTTGTCCACATCGTAGACGATCTCCATGGCGCGCCCGCCGAGGACGTAGGAGGGGCGGACTACCACGGGGTATCCGATCCGGTCGGCCACCTTTTCCGCCTCCTCGAAGGAGCGGGCGGTACCGTTCTCCGGTTGGCGCAGCCCCAGCTTGTGAAGCATCTCCTGGAACCGCTCCCGGTCCTCGGCCCGGTCGATGGCGTCGGGTGAGGTACCGATAATGGGGACCCCTGCCTTCTCCAGGGCCACGGCCAGCTTGAGCGGCGTCTGGCCCCCGAACTGGACGATCACCCCGTACGGCTTCTCCACATCCACGATGCTGAGGACGTCCTCGTAAGTGAGGGGCTCGAAGTAGAGGCGGTCGGAAGTATCGTAATCGGTGGAGACCGTCTCCGGGTTGCAGTTGACCATGATGGTCTCGTAGCCGTCCTCCGCCAGGGCGAAGACCCCGTGGACACAGCAGTAATCGAACTCGATCCCCTGCCCGATCCGGTTGGGGCCGCCCCCAAGGATCATGATTTTTTTCCGGTCGGTCACCGCCGCCTCGCACTCCTCCTCGTAGGTCGAGTAGAGATAGGGGGTGTAGGCGACGAATTCGGCGGCACAGGTATCGACCCGCTTGAATACCGGTGTTACACCGAGGGAAAGGCGGAGTTGGCGAATTTCTTCCTCATTTTTGCCCCACAGTTTACCGAGAAACTTGTCGCTGAAACCGAACTGCTTCGCTTCGCGGAGAATGTCTTTCAGCTTCTCCTTTTCCTCAACCTCTACCTTTACCTGCTTGAGCCGGTCCTCCATCTCGATGATCTGCCGGATGTTGTGGAGGAACCAGGGATCGATGCCGGTTATGCTATAGATCCGGTCCACCTCCATGCCACTCCGGATCGCATCCCCGACGAACCAGAGCCGTTCCCAGTTGGGGGTCCCCAGTTTATCCTGAAGGAGTTGCTGCTCGGCTGGAGTCAGCGCCCGACGGGTTTCCTTACCCAGGTCGAAGAGGCGGGATTCGAAGCCGCAGGAACCGATCTCCAGGGAGCGGAGTGCCTTCTGGAACGATTCCTTGAAAGTCCGGCCGATGGCCATCACCTCTCCCACCGACTTCATCTGGGTGGTGAGAGTGGCGTCGGCAGCGGGGAACTTCTCGAAGGTGAAGCGGGGAATCTTGGTCACCACGTAATCGATGGTCGGTTCGAAGCAGGCGGGGGTCTCCCGGGTGATGTCGTTGGTAATTTCGTCCAGGGTATAGCCGACCGCCAGTTTGGCGGCGATCTTGGCGATGGGGAAGCCGGTCGCCTTGGAGGCGAGGGCCGACGAGCGGGAAACCCGGGGGTTCATCTCGATCACCACGAGGCGGCCATCCCGGGGGTTGATGCCGAACTGGATATTGGAGCCGCCGGTGTCCACGCCGATCTCCCGGATGATCTTCAGGGATGCGTCCCGGAGGATCTGGTACTCCTTGTCGGTCAAGGTCTGGGCAGGCGCCACGGTGATGGAGTCGCCCGTATGGACCCCCATGGGATCGAAGTTCTCGATAGAGCAGATGATCACCACGTTGTCTGCGGTATCCCGCATCACCTCAAGCTCATACTCCTTCCAGCCGATGACCGATTCCTCGACGAGGATCTCGTCGGTGGGGGATGCATCGATCCCCGCCATGGCCATCCGCTCATATTCTTCCATGTTGTAGGCGATGCCGCCGCCGGTCCCCCCCAAGGTGAAGGAGGGGCGGATGATGGCCGGGAAACCGACCGTCTTGACAACTTCCATCGCCTCAGTGTAGTTGTGGGCCAGTCCCGAACCGGGAACCGACAACCCGATTCGATCCATCGCCTCCTTGAACAGGGTCCGGTCCTCCGCCATCTTGATGGCGGGGAGCTTTGCGCCGATGAGTTCCACGCCGTACTTTTCCAGGGTTCCGTTCTCCGCTACCGCCACCGCAGTATTGAGTGCCGTCTGCCCCCCCAGGGTAGGGAGTACCGCATCAGGGCGCTCCTTGGCAATGATCTTGGCAAGCATTTCCGGCGTCACCGGCTCGATGTAGGTCCGGTCCGCGAAGTCCGGGTCGGTCATGATGGTGGCCGGGTTGCTGTTCAGCAGCACCACCTCGAACCCTTCCTCTTTGAGCGCCTTGCACGCCTGGGTGCCGGAATAGTCGAACTCGCACGCCTGGCCGATGACGATGGGACCGGCGCCGATAATGAGGATTTTTTTGATATCAGTACGTTTAGGCATCTATGACTCCTGTTAGTAAATAAACGAATTTCTCTTTTCAACCCCGGAAGATAAAAAAGACCGCCCCTGCCAGACAACACCCCGCCCAGAGAAAATCGAGCTTCAGCGGCTGCCCCATATAGAAAACCGCGAACGGCACAAATACGGAGAGGGTGATCACTTCCTGCATAATTTTCAACTGCCCCAGATTGAAGGTGCCGTAACCGGCCCGGTTGGCCGGCACCTGGAGCATGTATTCGAAGAAGGCCAGCCCCCAGCTTACCAGCACCGCGATGAACCAGGGGGCGGTCCGGAGGTTCTTCAGGTGGGCGTACCAGGCAAAGGTCATGAAAATATTGGAAAGAACGAGTAGCGCAACCGTTCTCATCTTCAGAATGCTCCTTCCAGCATCGGCACTTACCCCTCCGTGGCAGCCGTTACGCTCAGATATCCTTGGTATGCGTCCTGGAGAGATTTGACGTGTTTGTCGTCGGCGTCCATCATCGCCTGGAACATCGCACCGAAGGAGCCGTCCTGGAAAACGGCCACGCATCCCATGTGGAATTCGGAGAGATGCAGTTCCAGCTTGATCGAAGAGCGAAGCGCGTCCTCAAGGGTGGGAGGATGCTGTCGCACCCCCGCAAAAATCGATTTGGCCACGGTGAGGGCGTTTTCTGCTTTCCAGGAATCAAGGGTGATCGACTCGACCATCCCCTTTTTCATTTTCATAGCCAGTTCGAACTGGGCGGCGTGGTTTTTTTCTTCCATGGCGGTCTTTTTCCACAACGCGGCATAGAGGGGAAGGTCGGCAAAGAGGCCGGCGAAATAGAGGTAGATGTCCGCGCCGACAAGCTCAATATCGCGGCAGGTGTCCAGTATCTTCATCTCTTCCACGCTCAAGCATTTTTCCATAACGACTCCCCGTGAAGATGCCCCACCTCTTAGTATTCCTGCACCCAACCGTTTTCCAGCCCCACCTCTTCCAACACATCCACCACCGCCTCGTACTCCGCGTCGGTGATCTTCCGGTGGATGCCGGGGACCTGCTCCGCCTCGTGGGCCGGAAAGAACTGCTTCATCAGGGAGATATGGGTCTCCCGTCCCAGATTTCCGGCAATCCAGCGGAGGGTCTCACGGCTGCCGGCGTGCCCCTCGGGGAGAACCAAATGGCGGATAATGAGGCCGCGTTGTGCGATACCTGCGTCGTCCAGCTGCAGGTGCCCCACCTGGCGGAGCATCTCCTGCACCGCGCTTCGGTTGATATCCCGGTAACCGGGAGCACCGGAAAAGTTTACCGCCGGCACCTCCGCCACGTACTTCATGTCCGGCAGGTAGATGTCCACGATCCCGTCAAGGAGTTCCAGGGCGTCCACCCGCTCGTAGCCGTTGGAGTTCCAGACGATGGGGAGCCGGAACCCCTCATTTATCGCCAGATGGAGCGCCGCCAGGAACTGGGGAAGGAAGTGGCTCGGCGTCACCAGGTTCAGGTTGTGAACTCGCTGCCGCTGGAGTTTCAGCATCCGCGCCGCCAACTCCCGGAGGGAGACATCCTCGCCGTTGCCAAACTGGCTGATGGGAAAGTTTTGGCAGAAGCGGCAGCGGAGGTTACAGTTGGAGAAGAAGATGGTCCCCGACCCCCGCGTGCCGGAAAGGGGAGGTTCCTCTCCCCGGTGGACATTGGCCGATGCCACCCGAGGCAGCGCCCCGCTCCGGCAGGCACCCGTTTCCCCCGCCAGCCGGTTAACCCGGCAGTCGTGGGGGCAGAGGTCGCAGCTCTTGAGCCGGGCATAGGCCGTCCGCACCCGCCGCAGCAACTCACCTGAATTGTAAAGTTCTACGTAACGCATAATACCGGGACTCGGGACTCGGGACGCGTAAAGCGAAAAGGCTTCTTCGGGTCCCGGATCACGGGTCCCTGGTCCCGGATTACCTGTTTTTCTCCATCAGCTCCACGAACCGCCCGAACAGATAGTGGGAATCATGTGGTCCCGGCGACGCCTCCGGGTGGTGCTGCACCGAGAAGATGGGGAGGTCCTTGTGCTTCATCCCCTCCACGGTCTGGTCGTTCAGGTTCTCGTGGGCCAGTTCGCAGGCGTGTCCCAGCGATACGATATCCACGGAGAAACCGTGGTTCTGGGCGGTGATCTCCACCTTTCGCGTCGCAAGGTCCATGACCGGCAGGTTGGAGCCGTGGTTGCCGAACTTGAGCTTCATGGTCCTCCCCCCCAGGGCCAGCCCCAGGAGCTGGTGCCCGAGGCAGATGCCGAAGACCGGTTTCTTTCCGACGAATTTCCGGATGTTCTCGATCACGGCGGTCATCGGTTCCGGATCGCCAGGGCCGTTGCTGAGGAATATCCCGTCCGGATTCATGGCCAGCGCTTCCTCGGCCGGGAAGGTGGCAGGGACTACTGTCACGTCGCAACCTGCCGAGACGAGGCAGCGGAGGATATTGTACTTGATGCCGAAATCGTAGGCGACCACCTTGTACTTCAGCTCAGCGGGCGTCGCCTGGAGGTACCCTTCCCCCAGTTCCCAGAGCTTCTCGGTCCAGTGGTACGGTTTGTCGCAGCTCACCCCCGACGCCAGGTCGAGGCCGGCCATGGAGGGGACGGCCCGAACCTTCCTGAGCAGGCTTGCCGGATCGAAGTCGACGGTGGAGATGATGCCGTTCTGAGCCCCCTTGTCCCGCAGATGACGGGTCAGTGCCCGGGTATCGAGCCCTTGGATGCCCACCACCCCGTTCTCCTTCAGGTAACTGTCCAGGCTCATGGTGGCCCGCCAACTGGAATGGCAGTCGTGGTACTCCTTGACGATGAAGCCGGAAAGGTAGAGCTGCTTGCTCTCGATATCCTCCGGGTTGATGCCGGTGTTGCCGATCTGGGTGTAGGTCATGGTGACCATCTGCCCGCGATAGGAGGGATCGGTCAGGACCTCCTGGTAGCCGGTCATGGCGGTATTGAACACCACCTCGCCGGTGGCTTCGCCGGTGGCACCGAAGGATTTCCCCGCAAAGATGCGCCCGTCGGCGAGCGCAAGGACTGCTTTCATAAACATAACCCCTTAAAATCATTTACCATGGAGAACGAATAAAATCCTGATTACCAATGAGAAACTAGTTGATCGTACCCGCTGTGGTTCACAACATTTATTATTATCGTTTGAACACTACCTTACCGCCAAGGATAGTGTAGGCTGCCCCACCCTTCATCTTCTCACCGAGCCACGGAGAGTTCTTGGACTTGCTGGCAAGCATCTCGGCATCAACTTTCCATTCGGCGGCTGGATCGATCACGGTGATATCGGCGACGGCACCCGCCTTGAGGGTACCACGGTCGATGCCAAGTATCTTTGCCGGATTGCCTGCCATCTTCTCCACGAGTTGGGAAAGGGTGAGTACCTTCTCTTCCACCAGCTTGAGGGAGAGCGGCAGGGACGTCTCCAGGCCAACGATGCCGTTCAGGGCCACGTTGAACTCCACATCCTTCTCGTCGATATGATGGGGGGCATGGTCGGTGGCGATGGCATCAATGGTACCATCCTTAAGCCCTTGCTTGATGGCTGCCACATCATCCGCCTCTCGCAGTGGAGGGTTCATCTTGGCGTTGGTGTTGTAGCCGCGCACCGCCTCATCCGTCAGACTGAAGTAGTGGGGAGCCGTTTCGCAGGTAACCTGCACGCCACGCGCCTTGGCTTCCCGGATGATGCGCACCGCGCCCCGGGTGGAGACATGGGCGACATGAAGCGGTGACTTGGTGTACTCGGCTAGCATGACGTCACGTGCCGTGGCGATATCTTCCCCGGCGGACGGAATACCCTTGAGCCCCAACTCCGTGGAGGTGAACCCCTCGTTCATGACCCCTTCCCCGACAAGGGAAAGGTCCTCGGCATGGGAGATGACCAGGATTCCCATCCCCCGGGCATATTCGAGCGCCCGGCGCATCAGCTCGGAGTTCACCACCGGCTTGCCGTCGTCGGATACGGCGACACACCCCGACTCTTTGAGTTCCCCCATTTCCGCCAACCGCTCGCCGTGGGAGCCGTAGGTGATGGAGCCGATGGGGAAGACGTTGGCAACCCCCTCCGCCCTTGCCTTGGCGATGATGTAGCTCGCCACCGCCTTGTTGTCGATGACCGGCTTGGTGTTGGGCATGCAGGCTACCGACGTGAAACCGCCGGCCGCCGCAGCCCGCGTGCCGGAAACGATATCCTCCTTGTACTCCAGCCCCGGGTCGCGCAGGTGCACGTGCATATCCACGAGCCCCGGCACCACGTACTTGCCTGCGGCATCGATAGTCTCGGCACCAGCGGGCGCCTTGAGCCCCTTGCCGACTTCTTTTACCAGCCCGTTCTCCACCAGCACATCCAGCGTATCGTCGATCCCCTGGGACGGGTCGATCACCCTGCCATTCTTGATCAACAGATTCATATGGTCACCTCGTAAAAAGTATCGAAATTAAGTCTGCCAAGAACGCTCAATTTTGTGCAAGGTCAAGGAAGATGAGCGTTTACGCGGAGGCGTAGCACCCAAACATCGGGCATAAACAGCGCTACGCCGCACAAGGAAACGAGAAATCTGACGCCGAGATTGCGCAAAAGCGTGCGTTCTCACTCTGCGAGTTCGCCGCCGCAGACGTGGTACAGCATGGCCATGCGTACCGCCACCCCGTTCTCCACCTGCTTCAGGATGTGGGATTGAGGACCGTCCACCACGTAGGAGGACATCTCCACGCCGCGGTTGATGGGACCGGGGTGCATGACCATGGCATCCGGCTTGGCGAGCTTGAGGTTCTCCGGGTTCAAGCCAAAGTAGCGGGAATACTCGCGGGCATTGGGCATGAGAGTTTTCCCCTGGCGCTCCTGCTGGATCCGGAGCATGATCACCACATCCGCATCCTGGATCGCCTCCCTCATGGTGGGGCAGACCGTGACGTTACCGAGCCGCTCGGCTCCCGGCGGCACCATGGTGGGGGGACCTGCCAGAAAGACGTGGGACCCCATTTTGGTCAGCCCCTGGATATCGGAGCGAGCCACTCGACTATGGGTAATGTCGCCAACGATGGCGACCTTCAGGCCGTCCAGCCGCCCGAATTTGTCCTTTATCGTCAGCATGTCCAGAAGTCCCTGGGAGGGGTGCTCGTGGGCGCCATCACCGGCATTGATAATGGAGCAGGGAACCTTCTGGGAAAGGAAGTAGTGAGAACCCGAGACGGCATGACGCATGACGATAATGTCCGGTTTCATGGCCAGCAGATTCAGGGCGGTGTCCGCTAGGGTCTCCCCCTTGGTGGCCGAACTGGTGGAGGGGGAGATATTGACCGTATCGGCCGAGAGCCGTTTGGCGGCGATCTCGAAGGATGTCCGGGTCCGGGTGGAGGCCTCGTAGAAGAGATTGATAATGGTCTTGCCCCGCAGCGTCGGGACCTTCTTGATGTCGCGGCTGTTGATCTCGCGCATGCTTTCCGCCGTGGAAATGAGGAGTTCGATATCCTCCTTCGTCAGGTCCCTGAGCGCGATGATGTCCTTATGTTTGAAACCCATGGCGTCCCCCCCCTTATTTCTGTAAGACCACATCGGTCGGCTTGTTGGCAGCATCGAACATCACCTGGATATTCTCCGTCCGGCTGGTCGGCACGTTGCGCCCGACGAAATCAGCCCGGATCGGAAGCTCCCTATGGCCCCGATCGACGAGCACCGCAAGCTGGATGGAGGTCGGCCGCCCGTGGTCCATCAAGGCATCCATGGCAGCCCGGATGGTGCGGCCGGTGTAAAGGACATCGTCCACCAGGACAACATTTTGTCCTTCGAGGGTGAAGGGGATTTCGGTCTTCCCCACCGGCAGGTGCTCTGCATGCCCCTTGATGTCGTCCCGGTAGAGGGTTATGTCCACCGCGCCGACCGGCACCTTTTCTCCCTCGATCTCCGACAGCCTGGCAGCCAATTCATGGGCCAGGTGCACCCCGCCGGTCCTGATGCCGACCAGCACCAGCCCCTTTACCCCCTTGTTCTTCTCCAGGATCTCGTGGGCAATACGGGTGAGCGCCCGTTTTACCCCGGTCCCGTCCAGGATCACCGTTCCTTCCGTCGTCACTGTGCCCCTCCTGTTTTCGTAGGGGCAGGCCTATGTGCCTGCCCGATTCACGGGCAACCACAGGGGTTGCCCCTACCACCGAAACTTACAAAAAAGAGCCTCTCCGCGGACAGGCGGAAAGGCTCTCAGAATACTCTTCTGGTAACTGTTTTCGACACCTTTGCTAACCTCACGGGGTTAAGTTAAAAGGCAGTTTGGGCAAGTTTCGGAGGACTTTACCACCCTCTGCGGGGAGGAGTCAAGGGATATTTGAAGGTATCAGCCGTCTCATTATTGTGAATACGACAAAACATGGTAGACTGAAAAAAGTTTAATCATTTCAGGGAATATTCTCTATTTTTGACAACCCGGCATCACTACATGACGGGCAGAGATCACTCTGACAAAGCCACGGGAAAATTCAAAGCAAGGGAGAATTTACGATGCGAATCAGGCTCATGGTGATCTGCAGCCTGCTTACTGCCACTGCCTCCGCGTATTCAGCGGAAGAACCCCGCCCGATAGGCCTGATAAAGGTGGCAACCGGCGATGCCGTCATACTACGAACCTCCCAGCGTATCATCGCGAAACCCGGCTATCAGATTTATCAGAAAGACACCCTCTCCACAGGCCCCACCGGTGCGATCTCGGTGATATTAAGAGATGACACGGTCCTTGCTCTCGGCTCCTCAAGTGAAATCCATATCGACAGGTTCGCCTTCGAGCCATCCAGTCAGGACCTGGGAATGGTTCTACGGGTAACGCGTGGGATTATCGGCTACAGATCGGGACGAATAGCCAAGCTGGCCCCCGATGCAGTGCGCATAGAGACGCCAAAGGCAACGATGGGAATAAGAGGAACCTATCTCATGATGAGGATCGTGCCATGATGACAGGATATAGCATACACCGGATGGCAGTATTCCTTTGGCTGACGCTCGCGGTTTTTTTACCTGGTTGTGCCGGGCAGAAGAACCTCGTGGTCCTCATGCCGGAGGAGGGCAAAACCTCGGGAGAAGTCACCGTTTCCAATTCCCAAGGCTCCCAGGTACTGAAACAACCGTGGGAGGCAACGAAATTCTCCGTGGCCGGCGGACGACCATCCGCGCCGGTGATCATGGATGAGACTGAAGTGCGTAGGATATTCGCTGGGCCACTTTCTGCGATGCCGTTGCCACCGGCAAAGTATCTGCTTTACTTCGAGCAGAACACCTCCAACCTCACTCCTGAATCAACTGCACTTCTCGCCGAGATTATCGAAGCCATTAACCGGCGGCAACCGGCAGAACTCTCCGTCATTGGGCACACTGACACCGTCGGCACGCCGGAAGACAACTATCAGCTCGGCCTGCAGCGTGCCGGTACCGTGACCGACCTGCTGAAATCGCTGGGGGCAACCCCTGCAATTATCGAAACCGGTTCCCACGGTGAGGGGAATCTTCTCATCATGACCGGCGACGAAACACCTGAACCCCGGAACAGGCGGGTAGAAGTCATCGTCCGCTGATCTTCCTCTTCTTCAACACTCACGTGGGAGCGAGGCGCTCCCAACCATTCTTCGGAGACATAATTAACGGAAAAGGGCCATCCGGTATTCTGCCCGGATGGCCCTTTTCATTCTCCCTGCGGCGCCCGTAATCAATCAATCAGTTTCCCGATGTTCCCCCACCGGACCCGGAACTTGTCCTTGTCCCACGACCAGTATTTTATGAAGGCGAGCCCCTTGATCTTGTCGTTTTTCACGAAGCCCCAAAAGCGGCTGTCGTAGGAACGGTCCCGATTGTCTCCCATGACGAAGTAGGAGTTTTCCGGCACCCTCACCGGTCCGAAGTTGTCCCGCGGGTTCTGTTCCTTCGGGATAATTTCCTTCTCCTTGTGCACCTCGTGGGGGTTCTCATAGGGCTTGCCGTTGACGAAGACCTTCTTGTCGATCACCTGCACCTCGTCCCCCGGTGTGCCGACCACCCGCTTGATGAAGTCCTTGCTCGGGTCCTCCGGGTATTCGAAGACGATAACGTCACCCCGGCGCGGATCGCGCAGTTTGAGCAATCTCGTGGAAGTGAAGGGGATCTTGGTGCCATAGATGAACTTGCTCACCAGGATATGATCGCCGATGGCCAGGGTGTCCTCCATGGAACCGGAGGGAATCTTGAACGCCTGCACCACGAAGGTGCGGATGATGAGGGCCAGAATGACCGCTATGATGATCGATTCGGCGTATTCCCGAGCGATGTGTTTTTTCGTAATCGACTGAGAAACCGCGCTGTCGGTCACTCCTGCCGGGTTATCCTTGTACTCGTCCATGGGGCATGAATCCTTTGCGGGTAATGGTAATGTTACTTGTCTTCAACCTTCAGGATGGCGAGGAATGCCTCCTGGGGGAGTTCCACGTTGCCAATGTTCTTCATCCGTTTTTTCCCTTCCTTCTGCTTCTCCAGGAGCTTCCGCTTGCGGGTGATGTCGCCGCCGTAACACTTGGCGAGCACGTCCTTGCGCATGGCCTTCACCGTCTCCCGGGCTATCACCTTGTTGCCGATGGCCGCCTGGATGGCGATCTCGAACATCTGACGGGGGATCAGCTCCTTCATCTTGGCCACCAGGTCACGGCCGCGGTAGTAGGCCTTGTCCCGGTGGATGATGAGGGAAAGGGCATCCACCACCTCGCCGTTGATCATGATGTTCATCCGCACCAGTTCACTTCGCCGGTAGTCCAGCTGTTCGTAATCGAGGGAGGCGTACCCCTTGGTGATGGATTTGAGGCGGTCATAGAAATCGAGCACAACTTCGTTGAGCGGCAGTTCGTAGATAACCATCACCCGGGTCGGGGTGAGGTATTTGATCTCCCGCTGCACCCCCCGCTTTTCCTCGCACAGCGCCAGAATCCCCCCGACGTACTCGTTGGGAACGTGGATGGAGGCAAGGATGAACGGCTCCTCGATGAAGTCGATGTGCTGTGGTTCGGGCATCTGGTTGGCACTCTCGATGGTGAACACCTCGCCGCCCACCTTGTGCACCCGATAGACGACGGTGGGGGCGGTGGTTATCAGATCGAGGTTGAATTCCCGCTCCAGCCGCTCCTGGATGATCTCCATGTGGAGAAGACCCAGGAAACCGCAGCGGAAGCCGAATCCGAGGGCTAGGGAAGTCTCCGGCTCGTAGGAAAAGGAGGAGTCGTTCAGCTTCAGCTTGGCCAGGGCGTCGCGCAACTGCTCGTACTGGGCGGTGTCGATAGGGTAGAGGCCGGAGAATACCATCGGCTTCACTTCCTTGTAACCGGGGAGCGGCGCGGCGCATGGGTTGTGCAGATGGGTCACGGTGTCACCCACCTTGGCGTCCTGCACATCCTTGATACCGGCGATGAGGAAACCGACCTCGCCGGCGGTGAGTGCCGACACCTCGCACATGGCCGGCGAGAATACCCCGACCTTCAGCACCTCGTAACTCTTCTTGTTGGACATGAGGAGGACCTTCTCCCCCTTTTTCACTGTCCCGTCAATGATCCGGACCAGCACGATGACTCCCTGGTACTGGTCGTACCAGGAATCGAAGAGGAGCGCCTGCAGAGGTTTCCCTGGATTTCCCACCGGTGGCGGAATCTTGGAAACGATCTCCTCCAGTATTTCCCTGGTGCCGATACCTTCCTTGGCGCTGGCCAGTACCGCGTCGTGGGCGTCTATGCCGATAATCTCCTCGATCTCGTGCTTGACCCGCTCCGGCTCGGCCGCCGGCAGGTCGATCTTGTTGAGAACCGGGAAAACCTCCAGGTTGGTGTCGATAGCGAGATAGACGTTGGCCAGGGTCTGGGCCTCGACCCCCTGTGAGGCGTCGACGACGAGGAGGGCACCCTCGCAGGCGGTAAGGGACCGGGAGACCTCGTAGGTGAAGTCCACATGGCCGGGGGTGTCGATCAGGTTGAGGATATAGTCCCGACCGTCGTCGGCCCGGTAAACGAGACGAACGGTCTGGGCCTTGATGGTGATTCCCCGCTCCCGCTCCAGGTCCATCTTGTCCAGAAACTGATCCTGTTTTTCCCGGTCGGACAAGGCGCCGGTGTACTCCAGCAAACGGTCAGCCAAGGTCGACTTGCCGTGGTCGATGTGGGCTATTATGGAAAAATTGCGTATATGGTCTATCTTCATAAATCCTTTGCCTGCGTGAGTGTAACCGATGAATGATATATTAACAGCCGTCGGCTTGTAAAGGGTTTTTCTCCCTGCCTCTGCACGGGTGCAATAGACCCGCAAGTTCCGTCACGATTGCACCACTATCAGGGGGAAACCTGCGGTGAACGGAGGTATATATATTGCAATATTTTGCAATTATTAATACAATCATCCTCAGCCATTACGTGCAAACCGTTGACACCTGCTGGATGGTGAAAGGAATTGGACATCATGCTCCAACTTGTTACCAGACTGTTGCCCTGCCATTTGGCCATACTGTCAATCGTAACGCTGATCGGCTGCTCAGACAAAAATGTACAAGAGGTTCGCCTGGAGCAGCAGCACATTCTCAAGCGCGCTTCCTCCGCCTCTGTACGTACACCTCTGCGCCTCGGCATGGGAGCCATGATTACCCCCAAGGAAGGGTACGTCTATTATAGGCAGCTCAAGGACTACCTGGAGGATAAGGTCGGCCAGCCGATCCAGCTGGTGGACCGGGAAAACTACGACCAGATCAACAAGCTCCTGGAGTCGGGTGGACTGGATGTGGCGTTTATCTGTGCCGGCCCTTATGTTGAAGGACATGAAAAGTTCGACCTGGAACTGCTGGCCGTTCCCCTGGTCCATGGCAAGCCGGCCTACCATTCCTACATCATTGTCCCCCAGGATAGTCCAGTCCACGATTTTGCGGGGCTTCGGGGAAAGTCCTTCGCCTTTGCCGACCCCAAATCCAACAGCGGCTGCCTGGTCCCCACCTACATGCTCTCACGGATGGGCGAAACCCCCCATTCCTTTTTCAGCAAACATATCTACACCTACGGCCATGACAAGTCCATCAACGCCGTGGCAAGAAAAATGGTTGACGGAGCCGCCGTGGACAGCCTCATCTGGGAGTATATCCAGTGGAAACACCCGGATCTGACCGCGAAGACCAGGATCGTGACCACGTCCCCCCCCTATGGCATACCTCCCCTCGTCGTACGGGCAGGTGTCGATCCGGCAACCAAGCACCAACTGCGGGAAATCCTGCTGCATATGCACGAGACCCAACGCGGACGGGAAATCCTCGCCGGTATGATGGTTGACCGGTTTGCCGACGGCAACGACCGTGACTACGATTCGATACGCGAAATGAATGCCTGGATTGCGCGGAGAACGGTGAAATAGCGTGCCCATGAAACCGGTAAGCATACGGAGCAAATTTCTCCTCGGCGTCATCAGCCTCCTGATGCTGCTGGGAATTCTGTTCATCGTGCTCATCCAGACGATCGTGCATGACCGCCTTGTAAAGGAATTGCAGCTGCGCGGCGTCTCCATCGCCCGGCATTTCGCCGAAGTCGCTACCAACCCCTTCCTGACCGAATCCACCATCCTTGTGGAAATGCTGGCGGATGACTATCTGGAAACCGAAGACGACCTGACCTACATCTTCGCGGTGAACCAGAAAAATGAGGTTGTCGCCCAGACCTTCGGTAAAACCTTTCCCACGGACCTCCTCACCGTCAACCGGATTTCCTCTGACAAGCCTTACGGTATAGTCCCCCTCAAAACAGAGAAGGGACTTGTCTACGACATTGCCGTTCCGGTCATGAAGGGAGAACTGGGAGTAGTGCATTGCGGAATGTCCGCGGACTCAATCAAAAAAAGTATCGACAATATCACCGGTTGGACTACCAGGATCATTGTCTGCGCGATTATCCTGGTGAGCCTGATTGCGGTTTTCTTCGCCAGGGCTCTTACCCGTTCACTCCAGACTCTTGCGGTAGGGGCCGAAACCGTCGGCAGGGGGAATTTGTCTCACCGTATCCAGATCAGCGGACGGGATGAGGTGGGGCAACTGGCAGAGTCGTTCAACCTGATGACCGAAAACCTCCAGCGGACCACGGTATCCAAGGAGTACATGGACCGCCTGCTCAACACCATGCACGATGCACTGGTTGTGCTTTCCCCCGACCATACCATTCAGACGGTCAACCGGGCATTCTGCGAACTGCTCGGTTACTCCGGTTCCGAGCTGATCGGCAAGCGTGCGGGAGCATTATTATTCGGACACAAGGAATTTTTGGATCAGGAACAGACAACACGACTGGCACAGGACGGTTTCATTGAAGGGATCGAGCAGACCTATTGCAGAAAGGATGGTCAGGAGATACCTGTCCTTGCCTCACTGGCGAAGATGCTCGACGAAACGGGCTCCCTGCAGGGGATCATCTGCGCCGCCCAGGATATCAGCAGCCTGAAGCAGACCGAACGCGAGCTGCAGCTCAAGAGTGAGGAACTTGAAGAATTAAACCAGAGCCTGGAAGAAACCGTCCAGATACGAACCCGGCAACTGGCCAGGTCAAACGAAGGGCTGAAGAAAGAGATTGTCGAGCGGAAGCGGGCCGAACAGGAACTGCTCCATGCCAAGGAACTGGCGGAGGTTGCCAACCGCGCCAAAAGCGTCTTCCTCGCCAACATGAGCCACGAAATCCGCACACCGCTCAACGCAGTCATCGGCATGGCAGATATGCTGCGGGAATCCGACATGACTCCCGAACAGCAGGAATACCTCGGTATCCTCCATCGCTCCGGTCTGACCCTCCTGGAACTCATCCGCGACCTTCTCGATCTCACCAAGATAGAGGCCGGTCGCATGGAGCTTGAAACTATCCCGTTCGACCTGGAAGAAGTGATCGACCGGACCTGCGAAATGCTGGCGGTCAGGGCCCATGAAAAGGGGTTGGAACTGACCTGCAGGATCGCCCCTGACACCCCCATGTTCCTGCAGGGTGACCCCAATCGTCTGCGTCAGGTTCTGACAAATCTCATCGGCAACGCCATAAAATTCACCGCTATGGGAGAAATTAGCCTTGAAGTGAAAGCCTGTGCCGTCGAACAGGGGAAAGTTGAAATCCAGTTTGCCGTAGCTGACACCGGAATCGGCATCCCTCCTGACAAAATCGACACCATCTTCGATAAGTTCAGCCAGGCAGACTCATCCATCACGCGCAAATACGGAGGAAGCGGGCTCGGCCTGGCCATTTCGAAACTGCTCCTGGAACAGATGGAGGGAAGGATCTGGGTAGAAAGTCAGATCGGCAGGGGAAGCACTTTTTACGGTGCCGTCCGGCTCGAACCACAGGTTGCACCACTCCCCGATAGCGAATTCACCGCCAGAAGTCTGACGGGCGTCAAGGCGCTCATTGTGGACGACAACGCCAACGCCCGTGCCATAACACGGGAATTGCTGTCCCGTTGGGGAGCAACAACAGACACGGCCGCAGATGGAGACAGTGCACTAGCGGCACTGCATACCGCACGCGAGGCAGGCGAACCCTACCGGCTGCTCCTGATGGAAAGCCGTCTTGCGCCGATGGATGGCATCAAGGTAATGGAACAGTTAAGGCTGCAGGACGCATCACTGCTGAATGGGACAATCATGATGCTTTGCGCCGATCACCCATCGAGTGACATCAAGCGACTCTACGAACTCGGCATTACCACTCATCTTATGAAGCCGCTCAAGCGCAGGGAGCTCAGTCAAACCATTGCAAAAATGCTCCAGGTGCCCCAGAACGCCCCCCCACCGGCAAAGCAGACGGCTACAACCATGACGCAGCCTCCCCTGCAGGATATGGTCCGGATACTCCTGGCCGAGGATGCGGAAGACAATCGACATATTTTCAGGCTGTTCCTGAAAAACACCCGATTCGAGATCGACGAAGCGGAAAACGGGGCAATTGCCGTGGAAAAATTCAAGTCCGGCTCGTACGCAATGGTTCTCATGGACATGCAGATGCCTATCATGGACGGCCTCAGTGCCACACGGGCAATCCGCCAACTGGAACGGGAACGTGCGCTCACCCCCATACCAATCATTGCACTGACAGCCTTTACCTCAACCGAAGACATTCAGAATTGTATGGCCGCGGGTTGTAATCTCCACATATCGAAACCGGTCAGAAAGGACAAACTCATCGAAACAATAGTCAACACGGCAGGCGGTGCGGCATGAATAACAGGGTCAAGTCCAACCGGATCGTGGTGCAGATCGACGCCGAGATTCAGGAGGCAATCCCTTTCTTCCTCGAACTGCGTAAAAAAAACATCGCCGACATCATGACAGCGCTGGAAGGTAAGGATTTCGAGCATATCAAGCGCCTCGGACACAACATCAAAGGTTCCGGCGGCAGTTACGGCTTTGATGAACTGTCCCGCATCGGCCGGGACCTGGAAAAGGCCGCTCTGGCGCAAAACGAGAATGCCACGCGCAACCTCACCGTCGAACTGGAAGATTACCTGGCCAACGTGGAAATAGTCTACGTATAGCCTACCGCCAGCCAAACCGATCAGCTAAAATTCACAAAAAAACACCGGCTGCGCTTTGTGCACAACCGGTGTTCGTTTCGGCTTCAGGAGGAGCAATCCTCCGTTTCCTACCGCGGCATGGGGCAGTAAAGATTGCCGTAGGGCCGTTTGCTCTTGGGGAGGACCTTGACGAACTTTTCCCCGAGGACCTCCTTCGGGTCAAGCTTGAGGTCCTTGCAGTACTCCTTCAGATACCCGTCTAGCTCCTGCCGGTCCTCGCCGGTCAGTTCGAACACCCCGACCTCCCGTGATAGCTTCGCTTCATCAACCCCGCCCCGCACGAAGATGGTGCCACCGTGCATTCCCGTACCGAAACAATACCCGTGCATCGGTTTTTCGGGGTCGTCACTGAACATCCCCAGCAGCACGAGTACGCCGCCCGCCATGTACTCGCCGAAGAAATCCCCCGCCTTGCCGCCGGCAATGAGCACCGGCTTGTTCTCCTGGTAGGATTTCATGTGGATGCCGACCCGGTACCCCACGTCCTTGAGGATATGGATCCTCCCCCCCCGCATGCCGTAACCGAGGACATCCCCCGCATGCCCGTGGACGACAACCTTTCCCGCATTCATGGTATTTCCGATGTTGTCCTGGGCATTGTCCCAGACAACGATGGTCGCACCATTCATGAAGGCCCCCAGGTCGTTCCCCGGCACCCCCTTGATGGATATTGTGACCGGTCGATTGATCCCGTCGCCAATGAAATACTGGCCGTTGACGTTGACCAACTCGATCTTCTCGGCACCGGAAGCAACCGCAGAACGGATCTGATTGTTCAGGTCCCTGTAATAAACGCCCTGAGCGTCGATTTTCATAATAAACACCTCGTGAAAGGTGAAAAGTTAAAGGTGAAGGGTAACATCGCGGTTTTTCCGTTTACCATTCACTTTTCACTTTTCACTGTTGTCAGATTACTCCCGGATTCAGCCGGGCGATGACCGGTTCTCCCCCCCGCGGCGACCAGACCCGGTCGGGTTGGGAACATATCTCGCGGATTGCCGCCTCTTCCGACGCCATGTAGACGAAATCGTCTTTGGTAGCGCAGACCAGCGGCCGAAGCTTGACCCGGTCGTTGAGACCGATGAGCCCCTCGTTGCTGGCAAAGAGGATGGCGAAGGGGCCGTTAAGGAGACCGCTGCCGTATACCTGGCGGATAGCAGTGAGAAGCTGGCGGTCATCCTCGGGAAGGGCATCGATCTTGTCCCAGAAAGGGGCAGCCAGAGCCATGCTGGCCAGTTCCGGCGACAGACCGTGCTTGCGGATGAGCAGGTCGAGCATGTAAGCCACCACTTCGGTATCGGTGAGCATGGTGCAGAGGTAGCCGTACATTTCCAGATAGCGCTTGTTGATGCCGTATGAGGAAATTTCGCCGTTGTGGACGATGGACCAGTCAAGAAGGGTAAAGGGGTGCGCGCCACCCCACCACCCCGGCGTGTTGGTCGGGAAGCGGTTGTGGGCGGTCCAGATATGGCCGCTGTACTCCTCAAGACGGAAGAAATCTGCGATCTCTTCCGGATACCCCACCCCTTTGAAGGCCCCCATGTTTTTGCCGGACGATACGACAAAGGCACCTTCAATCTCGTTGTTGATCCGCATGACGTGGGTGACAATGATGTCCTCGTCGGTCATGTTCTGGAACTCGCGCGCTTCCCTGTATTCCGCCGTTTCCAGCGGTTTGACGAAGTAGCGCCGAAATGCCGGGGGGTTGGTAATCGCCGCATTCCGCCTGGTCGGGATCTCCTCGTGATGGTCGATGAGGAAATGCTCGGCAAGGTACTCCTCCGTTAACTGGAGGGCCATGCCGCTTTCGTACATGAGGTGGAAGGCAAAGAATTCCTTGAATTCAGGATAGATGCCATAGGCGGCAAAGCCGCCTCCCAGGCCGTTCCCCCGATCATGCATAAGGGAAATCGACTTGATGATGACGCTCCCCTCAACCTGTTTGCCAGACTTGGAGATAAAGCCCGTCAGACCGCAGTTGGAGATGTCCTTTTCGAATCTATGGGTAGGCTTCAGGTTATTCTTCATGGGTTCCTCTATTGATTTACTGATAGTTATCTCGTTCAGTCACATCAGCAAGGCAGCCAAATGCCTCAATCAGGCTACTTTGCCGTAGGGGGCAAACAGGGTGCTCCGGATTTCCTTTGTCAGGTGAATAAAGCCGAAGTCGGGGTCAAGAAGTTGCTCCTTGAACGGCGTCACGTCGACTTTCTCCCGAATCAATCCGGAGAATATGCCGGCCCGGTCCACCTGCCCCACCAGGACGGCGCCGACCAGGCGGTTTTCCTGCAGCACGATCTTGCGGTACTGATAGTTCTCAGCATCCTGATAGGTGAGGATATCGAATTCCTTCGGTTCCACCGGATTGGTAATTCCCATGGAGATGGTCGGGACCTTGAACAGCTCGATGGAGTTCATTGCCAGACCGCCGCTGTAGGACTTCTTCCCGCCGGCCATGGCAGTACCTGCCACATCTCCCTGGATGTATGCATCGGGCCAGATCGGCATGGGGTTCTTCTGGCCGGAGAAGAAGTCGCTCGCCTCGGCCACGTCACCGGCGGCATAGATACCCTTCACTGAGGTTTCCATGGTGTCGTTCACCACGATCCCCCGGTTCACCTCCACCTTGCTCCCCTTGAGGAAACCGGCAGCCGGTCGGACACCGATGGCCACGACTACCGTATCACAGGGGATATAGTCTCCCGACTTGAGGGTAACACCGCTTATCCGCGCACCATCCCCCTCGATCCGCACTACCGTATCCTCGGTAATGACGTCGATGCCGTTGGCCTTCATCTTCTTCGCCACCACCCGCCCCGCCGGGCGATCGAAGGCAGCAGACAGAATCCGGTCGGCCAGTTCCACGATGGATATCTGCTTGCCGAGGAGGTGGATCCCTTCGGCAGCCTTGAGGCCGATGAGACCGCCGCCGATCACCACTACCCGCTCCATGTCGGCCGCAATCCCCTTCAACTTCTCCGCATCGTCCCAGGTGGTGAAGGTGAAGATCCGGTCTTTACCGGCAAGCCCCTCGATGGGAGGGACGAACGGGTCACCGCCGGTGGCGATGAGAAGTTTGTCGAACCCGATGGTATCGCCGGCTGCCAGTTTCACCTGTTTCCTGGCGCTATCAACGCCGACAACCTCGGCATCGAGGAGGAGGTTCACCCGGTTTTTCTCGTAAAAATCCTCCGGCAGGTAGGCCATCCGTTTCTCGGTGATGAGCCCGCCGAGCAGGTAGGAGATGAGGGGACGGCCGTAGGCGATGTGCCGCTCACGGGAGATGACGGTGATGTTCCCCTGCTCGTCCACCCCGCGGATACCGCGAATGGCGCCGACTGCGGCAACCGAATTACCGATGATCACGTAGTTCATTTCTGGCTCCCCTCCTTGTACACGAGCGCCCGGTTGGGACAGGCATCCACGCAGGCGGGGCTCTTCCGGTCCGGACAGAGATCGCACTTGTTGGCCTTTTTCTTTGCCAGATTCCTCTGCACGGCGCCGTAAGGGCAAGCCATGACACAGGACCAGCAGCCGACGCACTGCTCGGTGTCGATCCGCACCACCCCGGCATCGTTCTTCTGAATTGCCCCGGAAATGCAGGCCCGCAAACAATCCGGCTCATCGCAGTGGCGGCAGGTGGTAGAGAGGGAAATCACCCCTCCGTCCAACTCCTCCACAGTGCAGCGGGAGATGGAGCGGACTTGTTCATGGAGAAAGGCCCGGATCGGGTCCTTGGACTGTGAATGTTCGGTGATGCACCCTACCTCGCAGAGGTGGCAGCCGATACAGGCATCTTCTATGGTGTAGATACGTTTCATGCTCTTCCTCATAGTTCGTTTAACGAGTTCCATGGGACCCATAAGTCATATAGGTCCTATTATTCTCCGGCCGGCATGACCCCCAGCAGGTTCATGGTCTGATCCGACAGCCCCACGGCCCGCAACTTGTACCGGTTGCCACGCAGCGACTCCAGCGCGTTCAAACCCATGCCGCCGAGGATTTCCTTCATTTCATGCCCCCAGGCGTGGACCAGATTCACCAGTCGCTCCGCACCAATCTCCGGGTTGAGCCGCTTGGCCAGGTAGGGATTGTTGGTGGTGATTCCCCATGGACATTTACCGGTATAGCAGCGCTGGCAGAGGGTACATCCCAGGGCGAGCAGGGTGGAGGTTCCCAGGTTGATGGCATCGGCACCCAGTGCAATGGCCTTGATTGCATCGCTGGAGTTCCTGACACCGCCGCCGACCACGATGGAGACCTGATTGCGGATACCCTCGTCCCGCAGCCGTGCGTCCACCGCCGCCAAGGCCAGCTCCATGGGGATACCGACGTTGTCGCGGATCACTTGGGGGGCAGCGCCGGTCCCACCCCGGAAGCCGTCGATGGTGATGATGTCAGCACCCGCCCGGGCAATGCCGGAGGCAATGGCAGCCACGTGGTGGACGGCAGCGATCTTTACCGAAACCGGCTTCTCATAGTTGGTGGCTTCCTTGAGGGCATAGATCAGCTGGCGCAGGTCTTCGATCGAATAGATGTCATGGTGCGGCGCCGGCGAAATGGCATCGGAGCCGATGGGTATCATGCGGGTCTCGGAGATCTGGTCGTTGACCTTTTCCCCCGGCAGGTGGCCTCCGATCCCCGGTTTCGCACCTTGTCCCACCTTGATCTCGATCCCCACCCCGGCGTTCAGGTACTGCTCACTGACGCCGAAACGCCCCGAGGCAACCTGCACGATGACGTTCTTGCCATACTGGTAGAGGTCCTTGTGGAGGCCACCCTCGCCGGTGTTGTAGATGGTGCCGAGCTCCTGGGCAGCGGCAGCCATTGCCTTGTGGGCATTGAGGTTCAGGGCGCCGTAGCTCATGGCGGAAAAGATGAAGGGGTACTCCAGCTTGAGTTGGGGTGACAGTTTGGTTGCCAGCTTCGCCTTGCCGGTGTTCTTGTCCTTAATAACTTCGACGGCATGGGGCTTCTTCCCCAGGTACGTGCGGAGTTCCATCGGCTCGCGGAGCGGGTCGATGGATGGATTGGTCACCTGGGAGGCATCAAGGAGGAGGTGGTCCCAGTAGATGGGGTACTTGGCCGGATTACCCATGGCAGCCAGCAGAATCCCCCCCGTATCGGCCTGGGCGTAAAGGTTGCGGATATGGGCACCGGACCAGGATGCATTGGCCTTGAAGCTTTCCTCGTTGGACCTGATGGTGATGGCACCGGTCGGACAGAGGGCCGAACAGCGGCGACAGCCGATACAAAGGCTGTTGTCCTCGGTCAGGACATCCTCGCCGGCAAGATAGGCATGGACATCGTAGGCGCACTGCCGTACACAGACCTTGCAGCGGATGCATTTCGCATCGGCCCGGTCGATGAGGAACTCGTTGAATGACTCGTTAACACTTTTGTAGAGCACCTTGCAACCTCCGTATGCACCGCGGAAACTCTCCGCTCTGCTGACAAATCTACAGGACTCCACTACTGCGATTTGCGTGCCACACGGAAGCAACACAACAAGCCATGCCATAACAAATTGTAATTGTTAGTTATTTTATACTGTCTCCGAAATCTGCCCTCAGAGAAACATCATTTATCACCCCACTGATCCCTCTTTGCCGAAGCACTGAGTACACGCATAATGTAATTTTTACACACACAAACTACACACCATGATCAGCCTACGGGGGTAGTAATCCAACGGCAGGAAAAAAGGAGGCATCACTCAAGGGAATACATCTTATGGAAGGGGAGGTGGCAGATACAAGGAGAACGGCTCTAAAGGAAACTGCGACGTAATGAGGGCTCACGCTGAGCACTCCGGATCGTCATCGAACTATTGAATACCACGGGCAACCAACTTGCCACTTGAATGAAGCCCAAAAATTATTGTACCCCCGCGGCCCGGTTCAAATCAGCAATAAGTTTTTCGACTTCAACTTTGTGGACACCTGCTCCATGACCGATTTCCTCAAAGTCGGCGATCTGGCAATCGCTGCACTCCAGGCCGAAGCGGGCAAAAACCTCCACCGTTTGAGGATAGCGGCGCATTATTTCACCAATGGTCATCTCTTTTGTGATCATGTCAGCTCCCTGCTGCAAAGGCGGGGAGACCGGATCTCCCCGCCTTTGCTCGTCATGCTGCCCGCGGATTACTTCAGGTTCTTGATCGCCTCTTTCGATGCGATCCATGATGATCAGGTCAGATCCTGTACCCCTTGGTAGATAATGTCGAACAGTTCAGAGATATCCTTCTCCTCGATGCAGGAGAAGGCGATCCGCAGGTCGGTCTTGCCGATGGAAATACCACCGACGCCGTATTTTTCGAGGATGTGGACCCGCAATTTCTCGGCATCGACGGTCTTCAGCTTGAGGCACATGAAGTAGCCGGAGTTGAACGGGTAGTAGGTCCAGGCGGAATCGTACTTGCCGCTGTTGAGGACTTCCTTGACCTTGAGAGCGCGGCCTTTCAGCACCTGGAACTTCTCCTCCTTCTGTTCGAGGAATTTCGGGGAGCGGAGCGCCTCGATGGCAAAGGTCTGGGAGGGGTGGGGACAGTTGGAGATCCGTGCACGGATGATCCCCATGGCCTTCTTCTCCAGAACCGTCATGACCCGGGCGTTCTCGAAGCTGTTGCCGTCGGCGAAGGTGATGAAGCCGGTCCGGAAGCCCCAGACGAACTCCTCCTTGGTGGCGCCGTCGAGCTTGACCGCCAGGATGCGCGGGTGGAGGTTGGCGAGCTTGCCGAAGAGCGACTCCTTCAGGCTGTCCTCGTAGAAGAGGCCGAAATAGGCATCGTCGGTGACGGCGACGACGTTGCAGCCGCTCTCGGCTACTTCCTTGATGGCGGCAACAATGGCATCGCCTTCGGCGACAGTCGGGGTGTAGCCGCTCGGGTTGTTGGGAAAGTTCAGGAGAACGATGGCTTTCCCCTTTTCCTCGGCACTGTTTTTCAGCTCGGCCTTGAAGGCGTCGACGTCATAGCCGCCGGCCACGGTGAAGGTAGGGAATTTCCGCATGACGGCACCGGAGCAGGTGCCGAAGGTCAGGTTGTAGTTCCCCCAGAGCATGTCCGGCAGGATCACGTGGTCACCAGCGTCGACGAACATGTCGGCAACGATTGAGAGGCCGTGGGTGAGGGCGTTGGTGACGATCGGGTTGCTGAAATGTTTTCCCTGTTGGCTCGGGTTCTCCCGCAACTGCTTCTCCCGCCAGAGGGCGCGCAGTTCGGGCTTGCCGGCCGGCGGCGCATAGGGGTAGATGTCCTTCGGGTCGAAGGCGGAGAGCTTGTCCTGGATGCACTGGAGGTACATCGGGCCGCCTTTTTCGGTGGCGATGCCTATGGTGGCGTTGAATTTGTGGGCCTTTTCCTTGGCTTCTGCCGACTGGGTCAGAATTCCCTTGGGGAAAAAAAGGTTCTTGCCCAGGTCGGACAGCATATCCAAAACACAGGGATTGCTCTGGCTGAGCATCTCGTTAAGTTCTACGGCTAGCGGATTCATACGGGTCTCCTTGTTATGGGGGATTATGAAGAAAACTTGTTGATAAGCGCTTGTTTGACGAGCGGCGGCACAAGCCCGTCCACCGGACCGTGCAAGGAGCTGACCTCCTTGACGATGGATGACGAGAGGTAGCTGTAAGGTACTGACGTCATCATGAACAACGTTTCCACATCCTGGGTTATGCTCCGGTTCATCTGGGCGATCTGGAATTCGTACTCGAAGTCCGAAACCGCCCGCAACCCCCTGATGATGACCGTTGCCTGCTGGGAGCGGACGTAGTCTACCAGAAGGCCGTCGAAAGTGTCAACCTTGGCCCGGTCGTTACCTGCCAGCACCTCTCTGATTAGGGCGATTCGTTCTTCGATGGTGAAAAGGGCGTTTTTCGTTGAATTGCTTGCTACGGCAATCACTACCTTGTCAAAAATTCTCAGACCACGGTTGATGATATCCAGGTGGCCAAAGGTGATGGGATCGAAGGAACCGGGATAGACGGCAATTTTTCGCGGCATGCTCATCCTTTTCCGTACAATGTAATTATTCCCCAAGGGAAAAGAATACCAACGCGGTATCGCCGTAGATGCGCCGGTCGAACTGGACAAGAGGGCCAAAAGTGCCTGGCACCTCCTCCCGGCTGGAAATTTCGGCTACAACCACACTGCCGGCATGGAGCAGGGGCGAATCTGCCAGGTGCCGGAGAGTTTTTTCCGCAAGCCCTTGGGCGTAGGGGGGGTCGAGAAACACCAGGTCGAATCGCTCCCCCTCCTTTTCCAGCATTCCAAGGGCTGTCAGCACCTCCCGCTCAATAATCCGCCCCCGAGATTCAAGACCGACGAGACTAAGGTTTTTCCTGACGAGCGCAGCAGACTCCCGGTGGCTGTCCACGAAAACCACCACGCCGGCACCCCTGCTGAGTGACTCGATGCCGAGATTACCGGTCCCCGCAAAGATGTCGAGCGCCCGGCAGCCGGAAAAATCGACCAGACCGGCAAGGATATTGAAAAGCGCCTCCTTGACACGGTCTGCTGTCGGCCTTACCCGGTAACTTGCCGGGGAGAAAAGTCGGCGACCCCTGGCAGAGCCGCTTATGATGCGCACTGCTCGCGCCCCAGCAGTCGCACAAGCTTGCCGGCACTGCCGACGGAACGGAACGCAGTGATAAATTCCTTCGCTTCCCGATATGCCATCTCATGTATCTGGTGGGCATTATCTTCCGGAATGGAATCGATATCCGCCTTGAAGACACGGGTCGCATACTTGATGTCCTGTCGATTCTCCTTTGCCCAACGGCGCATGGCATCCATGAGATCGAGCGGCAGTCCCGCATGGGCCACATTCTGCCAGAGAGTACCGATATTACCCTTACGAACCCCGTATTCGGCAAACTTCCCCACTGTACGCAGGGGGGTGCCGGTAATGCCATGCTGCACCAGACCGGAAAGACCGGCGGCAACGGCAACGGCATAGATTTCCCGGGTTCTCTCCAGATCTATGTTCACCATCTGTCCGTCAAGGTAGTTGCCCGTTTTGGAACCATTGTCAATGGCCAGAAGTTGGGGGCACACACCCCGTGAAGCGAGGGTGACCAGGAACTCCCGTGCTTCCTCGACCGTTGTCAGGTTCGATGCGCTCCCCACCGGTCGCACTTCCCCCAGTTCCACTTCGAGACCGAAACCGGCCTCGCACACCGGCCTGGCAAGACGTGCCACGATATCGATATTGGCTGCCAAAGGATTGAATGAGGCATCGATGGCAAAGGAAGTGAACCCCGCCGCCATCTCAGCCGCCAGGAGCCGTTCTGCTTCCTCGTATTCGGCAACCTCAGTAGTCTTCACCGTAATATGATCGCCATGGATGATGAAAGGCTTGGTGAATCCACAACGTTCGGCGTATTCCACGACAGTGGAGACAAACACCTCGGGGGTCTGACCGGTGTAGCCGCCATCCATTCCCCCCTCGGTCCTTGTCAGCTCGAAGGCGACAATGGCATCGAGCTCTTCGGCAGCGCGTAAAATACCCGGAATGACATGCTTTATGCGGGCATTGCACGCCATGATGATCTGCTCTTCCCCCGCAAGTGCGGTAAACACATCCCGGCCGTTGAGCAGACATACTCCACTCTGAGCCCCAAGCTTTCGCCTGATTGTGTCGGGAACCCGCTCCAGCAATCGTTTTGTCATCGCAAATACACCATTTAAAATCCGTTAATCTTCCTTAAAAAGGCTTTAAATTTACCATGCTGTCCGAAATTGAGTCAAGCAATCTTTATTGTTGACACCCCTTCCAGGGCGGGTTTAAATACGACTCCGGACAATGTGTACTCGTCCTTAAACATAAGAAATCGTGACGTTATGTATAAGTTTTTGGGAGATGCCCATGATCTCGACTGCCGCTGTGGAACGACCTGACCTTGCCGCTTATGCCGCCCGGAGCTCCCAGTCCCTCGGAAGAAAATACCCTGAAGAATTGCGCGACGACCGGCCTGCTTTCGAGCGGGACCGGGATCGGATCATCCACTGCGCCGCCTTTCGGCGTCTGGAATACAAGACCCAAGTCTTCGTCAATCATGAGGGGGATTATTACCGCACCCGCCTGACCCATTCCCTGGAAGTGGCCCAGATCGGCAAAGCCATTGCGCGCAGGCTCAAACTCAACGAGGAACTGACGGAAGCTCTTGCCCTCGCCCATGACCTCGGCCACACCCCCTTCGGTCACACCGGCGAAGAGGTCCTCAACCGCCTCATGGAAAGCCATGGCGGATTCGAACACAACCTCCAGTCCTTGCGGGTCGTTGACGAACTGGAGGAAAAATATCCCGGGTTCAATGGTCTTAATCTTTCCTGGGAGGTACGGGAGGGGATCATCAAACACTCATCCCCGTATGACCGTCCCGTGGAGATCATTGCCGACTTCAAGCCCGGCGTGGTGCCGACAATAGAGGCGCAGCTCATCAATTTCGCCGACGAGATCGCCTACAACAATCACGACATCGACGACGGGCTAAAATCAGGTTACATCACCCTCGATCAATTGCAGCAGGTCGAGTTGTGGCGGGAGGTCTACAGCACCGTCTGCACCAGATACCCATCAATCGACGCCGAACGGAAGAAGTACCAGACCATCAGCGCCCTCATCGGCATCTTCATAAACGATCTCACCGCCACCACCCTGGCCGCCATCGCCGACGCACATATCGTAAGCCTTGACGACCTGCGTAGGATCAATCGGCCGGTGGTCAGCCTGAGCCCCGAACTGGCCCGGAAGAACAAGGCATTGAAACTATTCCTGCTGGAAAACCTCTATCGTCACTACAAGGTCGAACGGATGAGGGTCAAGGCCGAGCGTTATCTTGCCAATCTGTTCGAGGCATACGTCAAGCACCCCACTCTTCTCCCCCGCAAATACCTGCATAAAATGGAAGTGGCGGGTCGGGAGCGGGTAATCTGCGACTACATCGCCGGCATGACCGACCGCTATGCCCTGGACGAGTTCAAACGCCTGTTTGAACCCTACGAACGCGTGTAATCTGAGGGACTGACTCTAGCCAACCGCCCTGCTCCCGGTTCAATCCTTCCAGTGGATAGCCCCAACCGGGCAGCCGTCGACGCATTCCTGAATCTTCTCTTCCGGAGCACCGGTCGGGGCGTACGCGTCCGACTTTCCCCCCTCGAAGCGGAACACTTCCGGCAGTAGAGACACGCAGAGTCCACAGCTGATGCATTCCTCACGGTCCACCCAGACGCTCCTTGCCATATATCGATAACTCCTCTCACCCTCAAATTCAGCCAAACAGGTACCGTATATACTATGCCACGGATTTAACGAAAAGCACGACTTGACCCCTGCCACAAAAACCCTTGACTTTCGCCGTTATAATACGCTATTCAGTCCTGAGAACATTACAGGATTGTGGATATACGATAATACTAAACCACCCGCGAGGGTGGGACGGAAAGCCTACAGGGTCTCACGAAGACAGCCGGGTTGCCGAAATATCTAGTAACAGGTATACCGGCAATACGGCTTTTTTTGTCGAACTGCAATTCGCATGTTCCTGCAGAAATGGGAACAACCCTACCCAGGAGGTAATCCAGTCATGAAACGCACGTTGTTAACAGTTACCCTGGCAATCTCGCTTGTCGCACGTGCCTCCTTCGGGGCTGATGTCGGCATCGACATCAACATCCGCGGCGGCTCACCCGTACCACCACCACCGCCGATTTACGCCCCCCCACCGCCAGTCTACGCCCCTCCCGCGCCACCACAGATCATCATCCAGCAACCGCCGGTGTTTCTTGCCCCCCCCGAACTCGGCTTTCACGTAGCCATCGACATTCCCTATGACCTGGTGTATATCTCCGGCCGCTACTACCTTTTCAACAGTGGAGCATGGTACCGGGGCCGCAATTACAACGGTCCGTGGATCGTGGTGCCGGAGCGCAACCTTCCCCCGGGTCTGCGCAAATACCGCTATGAGCAGATCCGCCATTACCGGGACGAAGAGTACAACCACTACCGCGAGGACCGCGAACACTACCGGGGAAAATACTTCCGTCCCGACAAGGCGTGGAAGAAGCAGCGCAAGGAAGAGTGGAAGGAAGAAAAAAAGTGGGATAAAGAAGAGCGAAAAAGGGGCAAGCACGATAGAGGCGACGACTAGTCTGGCTGTATCCGCCTCATCCGATAGGGACGCCTTTCCGGGCGTCCCTATTTTTTACTCTTGGGAAGTTCCAGTTTCGGTTCCGTCGCCGGCCGATAGAGAAGGATGGTCCGCCCCAGCACCTGGGCCACCTGCGCACCGCAGGTGGCCGCCAGTTCATCCGCAACCCCGTGGCGGTCAAGAAGGCAGCTTTCGAGAATCTTGATCTTGACCAACTCGTGGGTCGATAGAGCCTCGTCGGTCTGCTGCACAAGCGCGGCATTCACCTCGTTTTTTCCAACCGTAATAATCGGCTTGAGCCCATGCCCAAGTCCCCTGAGAAATCGTTTCTGCTTACCGGTCAGTTCCATACGTCTCGCTTTCACATCGAATTGTGTTACTGTCTATCCTCTTGCCGCCTTTGGTAAAATTAGCTATTTGATAAAGCCGTCCAGCTCGTAATTAACGCTGAAACTGCTCTCCCTCGTCACCAGGTTGCCGATCCTGCCGGCGCTTTCCTCAACCAGCATATCGAGCAGAAGCTTTTTCTTCTTGCTCGGCTTGATGAGCTGCGGCTCCCCCTTGATGCCCGCCAACCGCCCTGCCTCGGCAACGGCATCCTCGAGATTGCCGAGCTTGTCCACGAGCTTCAGGACTTTCGCCTGTTCCCCCGTATAGATGCGGCCGTCCGCGAGGGTTTTGACCTCATCGACTGGGAGCTTCCTCCCCTCGGCAACCGCCTTGACGAACTGGCCGTAGGTACTGTCTATCACCCCCTGCAGCATCGCCCGCTCCTTGTCGGTCATGGGGCGAACCGGCGAACCGACATCCTTGAATTCGCCGCTTTTCAGGGTATTGGCCTTCACCCCGATCTTCCCCATCAGCCCTTCCATGGTGGCAAACTTCATGAGCACCCCGATACTGCCGGTGATGGTTCCCGGGTTGGCATATATCACCGAAGCCGGGGCGGCGATATAATATCCCCCCGATGCCGCCACGCTCCCCATGGACACTACCACCTTTTTCTGTCCCGCCAGCTTCTTTATCTCCTCGTAGATCTCCTGTGAAGGGCCAACCCCACCCCCTGGTGATTCGACCCGCAGAACCACCGCCTTCACGTTGGTGTCATCTTTCAGTTCCCGTATCTGCCGGATGGTTTCCTGGGATTCCAGGATGGGCCCCCTGACTTCCAGTAACCCCACTCCCCCACCCGTAACAAACCGCCCCTTTTCCCCCAGCAGCATCGATGCGACATACACCGAGACAACGAAGAGAAGGATCATGCAGAGCGGTACGGCAATCCATACCCATAGCCATTTATTTTTCATGTGAACCCCACGTTCTGTCAATCCGGTCTGGTAAATACCGCTTCTGGAATGCAACGTGCCGTCAACCTGTGCCAAGCCAGATAAATCGGCTTGACGGCAGGGAGCCATTTACCTATGCTTGCTCCATGCGAATTCTCGTTGTTTCCGACACCCACGGCAACTATCCGCTGGCAGTGCGTGCCATCGACCGGGCAGACCGGGTCGATCACATCATCCACCTGGGGGATGTTGCCGATGACGCTACTCTAATAGAACAAGCTCTGGACAGGCCCGTGGTCAAGGTTGCCGGCAACTGCGACCTGACTTCCACAGCCCCGAAAAAGCTCTGCATGTCGTTTGGCCGCAAAAACTTTCTTATCACCCACGGCCACCGCTATAATGTCAAATGCGGGCTATCCCAACTCCAGATGGAAGCCCGCAGCGCAAAGTCCCACGTAGTACTCTACGGCCACACCCACGTGGCCGCCATCGACGAACGTGAAGGAATTCTGTTCGTCAACCCCGGCTGTATCGCCGAAGCATGCAGCAGCAAAAGCTTCGCCCTCCTCACCATCACCGGCGACGGCATAGCCGCGGAAATCATCTCCCTAGAGTAGTAGCAGATTTTTCAGCAGCCGCACCCGCAATTGTGGCATACCCGACGGTTTTCCTCGTCGGGGGCAATGGTTTCGGGAGCAAAGGCAAGGCGGTTGACCGCCCGCTTGATGTCTTCAAAAATATCCAGGTTCGGACTCTTCCCTATGACATGCCCCACGCAGATACTGGCAAAGCCGTCGGCGGGAGAGGAGATGCGCACCGCATTCAGCAGGTCTGCATAGCTGTTGATGTCGATCGTTATGTCGTGATTGTGGGCCACGGAGAGTTCGATGCCGAACCGCGCCAGATCATCTGCCAACTCCACGGAAAAGAGGTCAAACCCGTGACCTGAAAAATCAACCTGCCAATCCGGCCGGACATGCTTCTGCCGGTAAAACGTCACCACCATTTTCTTCGCCGTCATCATTCTCCCTCGTCCTATCATTCTGCCTCAGCTTACCGCCTTGCGCTGCAAGGAATTAAAGATCATGTCGAGCACCGCCTTCTGTTTGGCCTCATACTTGTTGAGCACGGCAAGACAGGTCCCCATGGGGAAGTGCTCATGGAGATACTCCGCATCACGACCGGAAAGGATGACAATCCGGTTTTTGTCGATCCCCGCCTCGGTCGCAAACCTGAAAACCTTGTTGCCGTCCAGATAGGGCATTTCAAGATCCACCAGCAACAGGGCCAGATCCCCCCTCTTCATGGCCGGCAAGGCCAGAAGCGGATTGGTACAGGTTTCGACCTGCAAAAGCGGATAGTATTGATGGATGTAACCGCTCAGCACGTTGGTAAAGAGTTCATCATCGTCGATTATCAGGATCTTCCCCATCCACTCCTCGTCACACTTCTCCGCAGCTATCCCGGGCAGGCGCCCTCTCAACGGACAGTCATTATTTCAGAATCTTGGTCGCCAAGCTCAAAACCTGGAAATGGACGTGCAGGTCGAGCGCCCTGGCCGCTCGCAGGTTGATGATAAGATCGACCTTTTTAGGCGTGAGGATAGGCAGCTGGGACGCCTTCCTGCCGCCGAGTATTCTTGCCGCATAGTCGCCGGCAATCTGCCCCTGTTCCGCAGTATTGATCTCCAGCGCCACGAGCGCCCCCTTGTCGGAGGCTTCGGGCATCTGGGAAATAACCGGTATCTTGTGCTCGTTAGCACGATGGACGATCTTCTCGAAACTGCGGCAAGCGAGGGAACTCTCGGCCACGTAGATGCAGTCAACCTGGGAAAGTAACGAATTCAGAGCCGCATCGAGTCCGGCATGGGAAGAGACATTGGCCTCCACAACCGCAAACCCCTGCTGCGAGCCAACTCGCTTCATCTCCTTCAACTGCACGACCGACCCGGCTTCCCGCGAATTGTAGAGCACCCCTATGGTCTTGACCGGTTTGATATCCATAACCGCTTTGACGAGGGTTACCATCGGGACCTTGGAACTTACGCCGGTCATGTTCCGGCCGGTGGTGGTCAAGCTCCGGGTAACACCGGTTTCAATCGGTCCGTACACGTCCACGAAGAGAATTGGTGCCTCTTCCACCTCCCGCATGGCAGTTTGAGTGGCGGGTGCTCCATAGGTGACAATGAGGTCGGCACCGATCGCGTTGAATTTTCTGATCGTGTTGGCCCACGAGATGGGATCAGGGTTGGGACTCTGCAGGATGATATCCACATTGCTCTGGTCATACCCCTTCTGGGCAAGAGTCTTGATAAAGGCACGATGGGCCTCACGGTAACGGGGAAGGTCGCTGGTCAATACCGCGGCGACCAGCTTGCCTGCTGCATGGGCAGGCAGTGCCATCAAGCACAGTGCAACTGCAATAAGGAGTGTGCGAAAAAGTTTGCCAGACATCCCGAATACTCCAAAAAACGTGAGGATCACCATTTGGTGCTCACCTGGGCCGTAACGATCTGCACAGTTCCGTCATACAGAGAAGCATACCTGTTATCGTAATCCCGGTAGGAATAGTCAACAGAGCAGGTAACGTTTTTGGTGACATGATAGTCTGCCCGGGCGGAAACCGAACTTTCTATGGTTTTGACCTTGCTGCCATCCTGAATGCCAAGGGTGCTTTCCGTGGGGCTGAGCGCCAGAAAGAGGGGGTCAAAATCAGACCTGGAATGGATCTGTTGTAATGCCAATGATAGATCCAGTTTGTCGTTGTATCGATAGACCGAATTGAGCGAGAATATCTGGGACTGGTTGGTGTATGCAGTCCCCCCGTTGCTCCCCGGTTGCGTCGCGGAGAAAAGCACCGACTGGTCGGTTTTCCACCGCAACAGACTGTAACTAGCCGTCATGGTGAGTTTGTCGAGAGGGGAAACCCACACACTGAGGGTGGCATTGTTCGTTCGCTTTTGGCGAGGCAACTCGTACACGACTGACGGAGCGAACAGCGAGAGGGTCGCCATGGTTGTCTGGTCGTTGTTCTCCCTCGCGACACGGTAGTAGGCGGTCGCCCCCCACCTGGCCAGGTACGTATAGGTGGCAAGCAGTTGTCCTTCATGTTTCTGTCCGTAAGAGTTGCCGTAGGCAGGATGATTGACCGCGGTGTAGCCGTAGAGGGCCTTGAGCCGCAACCCCTTGACAGGACGGCTGAGGACAGTGAACGTCCCCCTGTTGACCGCGGTGTTTTCCGGCAGCCCCGGCGATGAGGCAATACCCGGTCGAACCCAGGAGGCAAGATTTTCGCGCTGGGTGAACTCCCCCTTGTACTCCCCCTTGAACGTCACCAGGGCGTTGGGCCTCACCGAGAACGTCGCCGTCACCACATCCCGGTCCGTATCAATTGCAGGTCTGACGGACAGTACATGGCCAGGTGTGTCTGCAAAAAGACTGGTTATGGTCGACAGGCTATTTCTGTCAACATCCTGGCGCCGGTATTTGAGAGCTGCGGAGAACCACATGCACGGGGTATAGACGAAATCCCCCGCCACATTCTGCAGGATGTCACTCGTTCTGTCCGCCCCCCCCACGTCGGTGAGCGAGGAGCGGTTTTCGCGCTTTCCGTACGTATAGGACGCGGCACCGACGATTCCGCCGGTCAGGGAGGAGTGGAGCTTGACGGTATGCGCGTAGTAGCGGCTATCCGGCTCTTCATTGTGCTGCTGGTACCCGCCGAGTCGGGGAATGAACTCATTGGCGGTGTCCGGTCGCGCAATAAAAAAGTCGCGCGGAGTATCGGCCCGATTGTCGAACTGTCGAATTTTAAATCCGTAAATAATATCCACCGGCCCCAGGTGGGCATCCACCCCCAGGTTCCCCTCATGGGTCTGCCGGTCGATCCTCCGCGACGCCGCATAAACGGTATTGTTGGCACCGAGTGGCTCGAATGCGTGGTCGGCAAAAATGAGCTGGGAATTTCCGCTCTTGGCGAGACGCCAGTAACCGAGGTTCAGGTGCACCGGATATTCGTTCAGCTTGTACCGGAACTCCGCCAGGTCCTGTTCGGAACGGAGTCCGTACCGTGCACCGGGAGCCAGGTCCCGTGCAAGATAGTTCGCTCCGAACAGATTGGGGATATCCGGTGCAAACAGGCGTTCCGCAAACAGGTTGTGAAAAAGCGACTCGGTGCGCAGGTGTAACCGGTAAGCCCCTTTGTAATCATAAGAAAGATCGCCGAAGTAGTCATCTTCATTCAGATACATGCCATCCAGAACAAACTTGTGGTCCATCCCCAGGGAATTGATGCCGGCACTGAAGACGGGACTCGAATGGAGATACTCGTACTGGGCCGCCCGGCCAGCGTCTTTGTCAAGGTTGAAAAAACGGTAGCCGGCAGAAGCCCCCACGAAGGTATGGGTTTCCACCTTGTTCTCCGGCAGCGGCACATCCACGGACAACGGTCCCTCCCCCTCACCGCCATCACTGCCATCTTCCGTCAGCAGACTATTTCCAACAGCGGAGTTCCCACCAGCAGCCGTTGCATCCTCCGCACGGAGGGGGAACGCTGTCACAATCACCAGAAGTGCCGCCAACAAAAGCCTTTGGACGAACTTGATATGGGCGATCACGCGTAAGCTCCTTTGCGAAAAGTTCGACAACGCCGTTACTGCCGCAGTGTCCCGTTGCCCGCGCCAGCAGGGAAGGAGATGTCCGATCCGTGGACCTGCGAGTGACAATCGGTACAGCGATTGACAAATAGCTGCTTGGCGCCGGCCGTATTGTCCAGGGTATGACCGCCATGGCACTGGAAACAGAGGAAGGGCATGGCCGCACTCAGCAGATTGTTGACGACCGAGCCATGGGGGGTATGACAGTTGGCACAATTTTCCATCACGTCCCCGTGCTCGTAGACGAAGGGCCCCTGCTTCTCCATGTGGCACCGGGTGCAGGTCTCCTTGGGGGTCATCCCCTTCAGCAGTTTCTCCTGCAGGGAGCCGTGGGGTTCATGGCAGTCCACGCAGGCCATTTTTTTCTCCCGCAACGGATGGTGGGAAAAGAGCTGGTTCTCCGCCTTTACGTCCGGATGACAACCATAGCAAAGCGCGGACATCTCGTCCCGGCTCACTTTCTGCTGAGGTCCCTGGTGGAGCTTGTGGCAATCAAAGCAGCCGACGTCATTCATGGCATGGGCACTGGCATTCCAGTGGGTCAGGCTCGGCGTCGATGCGGCAGAGTGGCATTTGAGGCAGATGAGCGACTGGGCCTGGGGGGGAAGATTCATGATGTCGAGAAACGTGGTCGTATCGCACTTCTTTTTCTGCGCGTCATTGAGTTCCGGGTCGTCTTCAAGGTTGGCAATGGCGAGACTCCCGGCGCCGTGACACGACTCGCAGTTGACCAGCGGCAAGCCGGTTTCCGGCTTGATCTGTTCGCCGTGGACGCTATGCTTGAAATCGTCGGCGATCTTGTCGTGGCGATGGCACTTGGCGACACAGTTGTCGGTTCCCACGTACTCCGCATCCACCCGGCCGACGAGCATCAATTCATACTGACGGATGGGCATGATCGGCTTGCTGTCCTTGATCGCAGCGCAGGCAACGGCCAGCATGGGCAGAGTGCCGAGCAGTATGAGGCGGCGAATATATCGATGCACGGTCAGATCCTCCTGTCCTGGGGGATTGAATTCGTTCGTCCCCCGGCAACAAACGGCAACGGGCATGGACAATCGTTTGTTCCACGCAAAGCTTCCGGGTCAATCACCCTTGATCCCCTTGGTGGTGGTATAGATAAAGGCTTTGACAATGGGGTTCTGGCTCGCCTTGATCTCGGCCGGGGTACCGACTTCGATAACGCGGCCGTCATGCATCATGCCAATCCGGTCCGATATGTAGAGGGCGAAATTCAGGTCATGGGTGACAATGACCGTCGTATTTTTTGTGGTCTCTTTCAGCTTGAGGATCGTGTTGGCCAGTTCGTCGGTGGTCACCGGATCGAGTTCCGCCGTCGGTTCGTCATAGAGGATCAGGTCCGGATTCATCGCCAGCGACCGGGCAATGGCCACCCGCTTCTTCATACCGCCGGAAAGCTCCGAGGTGCGCAACTCCTCCGTCCCCTCCAGTCCGACTTTGGCAAGCTTTTCCCGGATAATCTCCCGGATCTTCGTCTCCTTGCAGACCCGTTTTTCCCGAAGCCAGAGGCCGACGTTCTCACCTACCGTCAGCGAGTTGAAAAGGGCCGACGACTGGAAGACCATGCTGTAGCGGTAGTCCCGCGCCGACTCCTTCGAACTGGCGAAGACCGGCATGTCGTCTATGAATATCTCGCCGCTGTCGGGTGTTTCCAGCTTTACGACATGCTTCAGGAGCACGCTTTTGCCGGTTCCCGACGGACCTATGATGGAAAACGTCTCGCCGGAGAATATTTGCAGGTTCACATCCTTGAGCACATGATTTTTCCCGTAGTGCTTGTTCAGATGTTCTATTCTGATGCTTACGCCACGGGTATCATTCAGGTTCACCCGGCATTCGCAGCCGTCATCCTGGAAAATCGAACCGGTCAGGCCGTGCATCAGCTTGTGGAATACGCCACCACTGAGCAGATTGTCGTCTTTCAGCATCTTCGAAAACATGCGGTAATCCTTGGTTTACGTGACAGGGGCGCACAGTATAACAGAAACTCTACCCAAAGGGCAACCGGCCTGGCGACCGCAGCTATTAGAAAAGGTATTTCTGCCGGTTCGTGAACAAATCCCTGTGCCGGTATATGTACTGGGTAAGAAGCATAATGGCCAGTGCCGCAGCAATGTTATTGATGATCAGGGCTTCCTGGTTCACCTTCTCCCCCACAACCTTTTCCAGTTCGGAGGTCGATATGTATGAAAGATTTATGATGGTGTTGACAATCTGAAAGAGATTGTAGCCTATGAGGAAATACCAGGTGAGCAACTGACGCTTGAAAACTCCCATGAAGAGGTAGAGACAGACAAGGCTGTCCGACAGTACAAGGGCCTTGGCAGCGAAACCGGTGTAGATATGGCCGAGTAGCGGGAAGGGATGTCCGAACGTGGATGCGGAAAGGATAAAAAAGAACAGGTAGAGGCCGGCCAGGAGGGTAAGCCCCAGCGGCCGGCGCATCTCGTCATCATGTTCTTCCACTGTGATCATTCCCTGGCCCTGGATGATTATATGAAAATCATGAACATTCTATCAGCAGAGATGCGGTGAGACAAGCGATTTCAGCGCGGTAACATTCTGTCTGGCACCCCGAACGGCACGCCACGCCTGCCACTCTATCGCAACGTGTGTTCACGGCTTTTTCTTCCGCATGTCGCTGATGGCAACACAGACGAAAATGACCACCAGCACCCCGCCGATAAAAATCCAGTCCGCAATACTGAAACCAAACATGGCAATCCTCACTGTTCGGGAACGTAGTCAGCACATAAAAGTTACGGAGACGTTCCAAGTTCTTCAAGAACACGACGGGCATCGGCATGCTCCGGATCGAGCTTGAGTGCTTCCTGCAGGTACTCTTCGGCATAGGTGGGCATGGACATCTCCCGGTAGCAGAGTCCGAGGAAATAAGGAATTTCTGCCAGGGGAAACTCCTGGCAGAAGACGGCATCGTCCAGCACATCAAGCAGTATGGCGGCGGCTTCCTGCGCTTCCTGCCGCTCCAGGCACTCCAGGGCCACCCGTACCGCCTCCAGATAATCAACCACCGGAATCCGTGGCCTAACACCTGCAGTCACTCGCTCCAGACGGCTTCTGGACAACTTTGCGGAAGGATCATCCAGCTGCCCAAGGGCATCGGACCAGAAACGGACGGCATCCTCATAGCGACCCACGAGGTAGGAAAACTCCCCCAACTTGTGAAGAACGTTAACATCCGTCGGAGCAAGGTCCAGTGCGCGTTTCAGGAACCGTTCTGCGCGGTAGATCGTCACCGTAGCCAGGTGAAGAGCCGACAGCCGCAGCCCCTTTTCCAGATAGGTGGTCCCGATGGAGAACTGCAACTGACCATTGTCAGGCTCCAGCAAGGCAAATATCTTCAAATAATTGATCTTGCGGTCGAGGTAGGATATCTCCACATCCTTCCTGTCGAGCATGACGATATGGGTGGCAAGCTCGGACAGATAGTGGGGATAGGCATCCCGGAGGATTTCGGCATAACGGGCTCCATGGAGAGAGTCGGGGTCCGCCCGCAGGATATGGTAGACCCCTCGCCCGACCATGTCGTAGGTCGGCCCCTCTCCATCCATCGAAGCAAAATCCTCGTCAAGGAGCGGCAGGGGGAAATCGCCACAGTCTATTCGTACATTTCCGTCCAGTCCACTGACCACCGTTCCGGATGGCGGTGTAAAAAACGTAATTCCCTTGACGGGAGCAGGTTTCAAGCTGTTCATTTCACGACATCTCCTTCTCGTTCTCCCTTCCGGGAAAGGTATCAATGCCGGCGCTCTCGCCGACCATTTTATAGATGCGAACATCATCCCAGGGTTCGTCCATTATACCGTCGTGAATGGCCCAGCTTCGGCCGCGAACGGTTTTTTCCTGCCCTGGTTGGCGAAACGGCGTGGACCCGTCGAGCCGCCGGGTCAGTTCACCTCCCGGCTGAAACCACCTGTCGATCGCCTCCATGAGGCGCCGGCCCGTCAGGTAGTCGAACCCGTACTTCTCGTAACGAACGGCGTTGTCGTAGGTCAAAGGCTCCGCCACAATCATCTCCATCCCGAGGGAGTCCACGAACCGTTCGAACAAGGGAAAGAACTCCCCGAACAGCCGCAATCCCCGACGGGTCTGGTTGGGGAAGAGCCCCGCCGCCATGGCTCGCTCCTCCTCGGCAAGGTTACGGCCGTGGGTAGCAAAATAGTTGTTCCGCCCAGCATTGTCCACATCCACATCGAAACGGGGGGTACGGGGGTCGTTTATGATGCAGAAAGCAAGATCCATCTGCCGGTAATGGGTTTCCGCAATGTCGAGAAAAAACACCGTATCCCGGTCGTCGGGGTGGAGTCGCACCTCCATCCGCATGAAGGCAAAACCCGCCGGGGCAATAACCGAGACCTTTCTCCCTCCGTCGGGACCGCAGAAGGTTCGAGGAGAAATGGAAAACAGTTCGAGCAGACGGGGAGGGATGAGTCCACCGTAAATGCGATCCTTTTCCGCTGCAGGCAGGGCGTTGATATCGACCAGGCGGAACAGGGGGATTCCCTCGGCGCTTATCAGCTGTGAGTTGCCGGGGAGCTTAGCCATGGCTGCCAATAATGACGGGAAAAATCGTCGCGCGGATAGCGGCGATGCTCTTTTCCACCGCGTCGAGAGCTCGGTTACGATCATCCTCCGGCGCCCAGTGCATGGCATCGAGGAGCATGCGGTTCGTATACCCCAAGGGGGCGATGATCTCCACGAAGGCCGACGGCAGTCGTGGCGACAGTTCGATACCGTTCATGCACGCCCAGGCAATGGTCCAGGCCCGTGCCACGTTGACCATGTCGTATCCCCCGCCACCCACGGCCACCCAGGGAATTCGCAATGCCTTGAGCTTCCGCATGATGTAGGAATAGCTGTGGGTCGTTATTTCCAGGCGCGTCAGTGGATCGGTGCGAAACGTGTCGGCTCCGATCTGGGTAACGAGTACGTCCGGATCGTAGGCGGCTATGAGGGGAAAGGCCACCTCATCGAACGCCTTCATGAAAAGGGCGTCATCGGTGTGCTGGAGGAACGGCACGTTGACCGCATACCCCTTTCCCCGTCCCGTCCCCGTCTCATTCTCAAAACCGGTCCCCGGGAAGAAATAGATGCCGCTTTCATGGAGCGAAATGGTGAGAACCCGGTCGGTGTCGTAAAAGGCCTCCTGCACTCCGTCCCCGTGGTGGGCGTCGATATCCAGGTAGACAACCCGCTTCCCCTTGGCAACAAGCCTGTTGATAGCAACTACCGCATCGTTCACGTAAGAAAAACCGGACGCCCGGCTCCGGTGGGCATGGTGCCAACCGCCCGCGAGATTGAACGCGCAGTCGACCCCCTCCTCCGTGACCAATCGTACCGCCTCGACAGTTCCCGCCGTACCCAGGCAGGCCCAGTCGAAAAAACCGGGGAAGACGGGATTTTCAACGTCCCCCAGACCATACCGAAAATCGGCACGGGGCTCGGTGGCCGCATTGAATTCCTTGAGTCGCGCCAGATAATCCGGAGCATGGAAGGAGAGGAGATCGTCGTCGCCGACGACCGGGTATTCACCTACCACCTTCCGCGCACCATCTGTCAGCCCATAGGCACGCATCAGTTCGTACGCAAGCCGATACCGCTGGACTTTAAACGGGTGATCCTCACCGAAGCAGCAGTTGCTAAAATCTTTGGAATATATGAGAGCGGTTTTCATAGCGGATATCCATGACAGGTTGAAAACCCTTAATTTCAGTGAATTTACAACGTTGCCTGTTTACCGTCAACATCTAATTCCTCATCGCTCAGCTTCATAATTGGGCAGGCATGCCAAATAAACGGGCAATCCTGTGCATGCCAATGCCCCTACCATACTAGTTTTATGCATCATATCGGCACGTTACCTTTTTGGCAGAAAGGTTGCTATGTTCTGCGCGAGCATACCCAACGGCGGGTGCATGCTCTTATACCAATGGAGGTATGTCTATGGATGCAATGTCAACGGTGACAACGCTACAAAGCAGCACCGACGTGCTGTTTCTCATGCTGGGTGCGGTCATGGTGTTCGCCATGCACGCAGGTTTCGCTTTCCTCGAGGTAGGGACGGTCCGCAAAAAGAACCAGGTCAATGCCTTTGTCAAAATCATCACCGACTGGTCGGTTTCCACCATCCTCTATTTTCTCATCGGGTTCCCCATCGCCTACGGCATCTCGTTCCTCAAACCGGCCGGCGACATCATGGCCAATCAGGGGTACGACCTGGTCCACTACTTCTTCCTCCTCTGCTTCGCCGCATGTATCCCCGCCATCATCTCCGGCGGCATTGCAGAACGGGCCAAATTCTGGCCGCAGGTGGCCGCAGGTGCCATCTTTGCCGCCCTCACCTATCCACTCTTCGAATCCCTCATCTGGGGGAAAAACGCCTCCCTCCTCCAAAATTTCTTCAAGTCCTTCGGCGGTGCCGAATTCCATGACTATGCCGGTTCGGTGGTAGTCCACTCCATCGGCGGCTGGCTCGCCCTTCCTGCGGTGCTGATCCTTGGCCCGCGCATGGGTCGTTATATACGGAAGAAATCCCATCCGATCCCGGTCAGCAACATCCCCTTTCTTGCCCTTGGTTCCTGGATTCTGGCGGTGGGGTGGTTCGGTTTCAACGTCATGAGTGCCGGCCACCTGGACAAAATATCGGGACTGGTGGCAGTCAACTCGCTCATGGCCATGATCGGTGGCGTACTGGCCGCCCTCGTTGCAGGCAAGAACGACCCCGGCTTCGTTCACAACGGTGCCCTGGCCGGTCTCATCGCCGTCTGCGCCGGTAGCGACGTCATGCATCCCCTTGGCGCATTTGCTACGGGCTGCATCGCAGCGGTGATTTTCGTGTACGGTTTCCATATCGAACAGGAGAAACTGCACATCGACGACGTGCTTGGTGTCTGGCCACTCCACGGTGTCATCGGTTCCTGGGGAGGGATCGCGGCGGGAATTTTCGGTCTCAAGGAACTGGGAGGAATGGGAGGAATTTCGTTCGTTTCCCAGCTGCTGGGAACCCTCTGTGCAATCGTTTTTGCGTTGGCCAGCAGCTTTATCGTCTACGGGCTCCTCGCCAAAACCGTCGGTATCCGCCTGAACGAGGACGAGGAATTCGCCGGTGCCGACCTGTCGATTCACAGCATAGGCGCCTATCCCGAGGACCACATTCGTTAGTCTCTACGATTGCTATTTTTCAGCAAAAAGGTCCTTCCGGGCCTTTTTGTATTTTCTCCTTAACAAATGCAGCGAATTACCTTATATTGTGTAACAATGTTTGTAAAAGTACGTAATTAAATTAGGGGTTTCTTATGACTGTAAAGAAACAGCTTGGAGACCTGTTAGTAGAAGCGGGGATCATCACCGTCAAAACACTGGAACGTGCCCTGGACCGGCAGAAGGGGAGCGGCAAACGCCTTGGCCTCGTGCTGGAGGAGATGGGAGTCATCACCGACGAAGAACTGGTTGATGCCCTTGCCCAGCAGTTCGGCTTCAAGACTGTCAAGGGGTTCAGTAGCGCCACCTTCTCCCAGGATCTGCTCGATCTGGTGCCGGAAGACATGGCGGTGCAGAAGCAGCTCTTTCCCATCAAGGAAAAGGACGGCATGCTGGCCATCGCCGTCACGGACCCCTTCGACAACGACACCTTCGACTTCCTCGCCAAAAAATCGGGCAAGAAGATCTTTCCGGTCCTGGCAACCCGCAAGGAGGTGGGAACCGCCCTCAAGAAGCACTATCTGGGAGGAAAGGAAACCTCCGAGAGCAAGACCAGGATTCTCGTGATCGACGACTCACAGCCCATCGCCACCATCATCCAGGTGGCGTTGCAGAAAGAAGGGTATGAAGTTGAGGTCGCCCACGACGGCGTGGACGGGCTGAAAATGGCCCTGACCAACAGGCCGGACCTGATCATCTGCGATTCGGTCATGCCGCGCATGGATGGTTATGGCCTCATGCGGGCCATCAAGGGAAATCCCGCAGTCGAAGACATCCCCATGATTCTTCTCACATCAAAGGCTTCCGGCGAGGACGAACAGAAGGCCCTGGAAACAGGCTTCATCGACTTCATTCCCAAACCGGTCCAGCCGATCCGGGTAGTGTCCCGGGTCAAGCGTGCACTTGATCTCCTGAAAAAGTTCAAATAACAAAAAGGCCGCTGGATATAACCAGCGGCCTTTTTTCGTCTCTTCAGCTACTCCTGCCGACTCATCCGCGAAGTTTTGTCAGGGCACGTTCCAGACGCCGTTGCGTCTCCGCAGCCCCAAGCACCTCCATGACCTCATAAATACTCGGCGATGTCGTTCCTCCGCAGAGGGCTATCCGCACCGGTGGGCCGATCTGCCCCATCTTGATCACCTGCTCTTCGCAGAGCGCCTTGAAAGCCGCCTCGATCCCATCGTGGGAAAAGGAGGAAAGCGCCGCCAGCTTCGCCAGAAGCGCCTCGTAGAGAGGAGCCACCTCGGGTTTCAGGAACTTGGCCGCTGCCTGCTCGTCGTAATCAAACTCCCGCCGGTAGTAGAAAACCGCTCCGTCCGCCAGCTCCAGCATGGTCCTTGCACGCTCCTGGAGGGTCTTCACCACCGCCACCAGATCGGGACCGGTGGCCGGGTCGACTCCTCGCTCCGCGAGGAACGGAACGAGCAGTCCGGCTAGCCGTACGGGATCGCCGTTCTTGATGTAGTGCGCGTTGAGCCAGAGGAGTTTGTCCGGATTGAACACGCCAGCAGAACGGCCGACATTTTCAATTGAAAACTTTTCGACCAAGTCGTCCCGGCTGAAGATCTCTTCGTCCCCATAGCTCCACCCGAGCCGTACCAGGTAGTTGACCATCGCCTCGGGAAGGAACCCCATGTCGCGGTAGGCCATGACGCTGGTGGCGCCGTGGCGTTTGGAAAGGCGTGTCTTGTCGGCCCCCAGGATCATGGGAACATGGGCAAAGTGGGGCACCGGGTAACCGAGTGCCTCGTAGAGGAGTATCTGGCGCGGGGTATTGTTCACGTGATCGTCGCCGCGAATGACGGTGGTAATCCCCATGGTGGCATCATCAATCACCACTACGAAATTGTAGGTGGGGGTACCGTCGCTCCGCTGGATGATCAGATCGTCAAGCTCCTCGTTGTTGAACGCAATCCGCCCCTTGATCAGGTCGTCGAAACCGGTCACCCCGTCCTGGGGCGCCCGAAACCGAACCACATAGGGCTTGCCGGCCTGTTCGCCGGTCAGTTCACGGCAGGTACCGTCGTATTTTGGCTTGCGTCCCTCCTGGAGCGCCCGCTCACGTTTCGACTCAAGCTCCTCAGCGGTGCAGTAGCACTTGTAGGCCTTGCCTGCCGCCAGCAGCTTCTCGACGAACTCCTTGTACAGCGGGAAATTGTCCGACTGGTAGAAGGGCCCCTCGTCCCAGTCGAGCCCGAGCCAGCGCATCCCGTCCAGGATGGCGTCCACCGACTCCTGGGTCGAACGGGCCACATCCGTATCCTCGATGCGGAGAATGAACTTCCCGCCCTCCTTCCTGGCCAGAAGCCAGTTGAACAGGGCAGTGCGGGCGCCTCCCACATGGAGATAGCCGGTGGGGCTAGGGGCAAAACGGAGTCGGACTTCGGGCATGGGATTCTCCTTCTTTATTTACACAACGTGATACGTGGTGAAACAACCCAATCTAGAACCATTGCAGGACGTCACTCGTCATCATCTTCCTCGACGGGCCGTTTCTCCCCGGCAACACGGTAATCCCCGGAAACCCACGCCCCCAGGTCGATCAGCCGGCACCTCTCGGAGCAGAAGGGACGAAAGGGGTTATCCTTCCAGGGGGTTTCCCTGCGACAAGTAGGGCATGGTATTTTCGTGATGTTCGTATCGGTCATGGTAATGGAAAACCCCGGGCGCTGTCGCATACCCGGGGCTGGTTGTCGTCTCCGGCCAAGTTTATCTTGAGGGGATTTTACCGCTAATTTGCCGTGCAAGTCAACGGGTAAACGCACCTACTGCGCCGCCGGTAGTCACGGAGTTCGTTACACCGAGGTCATGCTCCGACAGTCAGGAATCGTCGCTCTTTCGGGTCGGCACCGGTCGGACGTACCCGACACAGGTCCCCTGGAGGCGCTCGTGCATGGCATCGAGCATCTCCTGCTCATCATGGATGCCGGCCGCAGCCGAGAGATTGAGCACCAGCGGCAGCAGCCCCTGGAGCAGATTGCGTAGATTGCCGCACCCCTCTCCACCACCAAAAGCCGCCATGAGCCGCCGGGTCATCCCTGGGCCGATGGTCATGCCGATCAGCTGGTCAAGGCGGGACGCCACGTTGCCACAGGTATCTGACGGGGATTTGCGGAAATCGACCCGCGCCTCCGCGATGGTCAAGGTAACGGCATCGACCACCACTTCAAGAACGACGTCATGGAACGAATCCCGCATGGTCGCTGTCAGCAGGACAGTCCCGTCCTCCCGCTTCAACAGGTGGTGGGAGATGTCGCGCCGGAAATCTTCCATGGCATTGAGCCTTTGCATATACTCACCTCAAGGGCCAATCATCGCGGTCGGCACAGGTATCAGGGTAACGAGAAGATTCAGCCTAGCGCATATAATCTACGTAATGGTGCAAAACACCCTCACCGTAACTTACCGCATATGCAGGGAAGTTTCCAACGTTTCATCTGCGACAGCAAGATACAGGGTACCTTCAGTGATTGTAATAGACCAGCTTATGGATCGTTCGAGTCGGGATACCAGACGAGTGATGAACGTCTGGTCGATACGGATGACCATCACGTTGGGAATTCCCTCCAGTTGGGAAAGGTGCTGCTGCTCCCAGGTCGGGAGCGATTTCCCGACCGCAACGAGAGCCGCCCTCTCGGAATGACGGCTTGCCTTGATAAGCCGCTGAGGCTCGGGAAGACCAACCTCGATCCACAGGCGCACCCGGCCGTCCGGCCCTTTCAGCCAGAGGTCCGGTTCGTCCCCGGCACTTATCCCCTTTGTAAACGTCAGATCAGGTTCGAAAAAAAGAGCATATGCCAGCAGGCGGGCCACAAGCCTCTCTTCCGTTTCGGAGGGGTGACGGGCGACAGTGAACGGCAATGACTCGTAGATACCCCGGTCGATGTCCGAAAGCTGTATGTTTGCCCGGTAGATAGTTGAAGGAAGTGCCATACTAAATATCCTGCATCGAGAACAGTAAAAAAGGGTCAGGCAAAATCGCCTAACCCTTTGCTTTTGTTTATGGAGCGGGAAACGGGATTCGAAGCCTGCCCGGCCAGAGCACGTAAAGGCAAAATTAATAAATAATTTCGGATAGCTACTCCATATAACCCACCTGCCATAGTCCAAGATAATCCAGTAAAATCTATCCAAAGTCAAGCCGTTTGGTGAAAGTTGAGTGAAAGTTCATTGATTCCAAATTAAGATAAATTGAAATATTTATTGCTTCATGTTATTTGTCTGGGAAATGCCCCACATAAAATTATCCGGAATTATTGAGATGCGGTATATCCCCCCTTAACAGGGTGATTATGTAGCGATTTCAGTGGCACTTGTAGTGATTGTGCAACAGTTTTATATGGTTCCACAGCAAACATTATAATAATCTAACAGCAATTATAGCTGCGGTATAAACCCTTAGTTAGTGCATAAGGAAATCAAAATGACAAGAAAGATGAAGATAGTGTTGTTTTTTACCCATGTTGCAGTTCTTGCGGTTGGACTCGTTGCGGGGTTTTATTCATCTTTCTATGCTCAAGAAGGCATGAAGATGTCATCTCAAATGGCAATGATAAGCCACTATGGTTTGAGGGTCGATGTTCAAAGGAATGAAGGAGATCGTGACGCCTATCGAAAGTCATTGATTACATATTTAGGAGTCTTGGATGACATTTTCAAACATCCCTCACAGATTTTTGATGCGAAAACTACTTCCGTGGACAAAATGCTCATATACGAGCGCCTTTCAAGACTAGAGAGAGAATCTGGTAACGTAAAAGCCGCCGATGACTATATGAATTCGGCGATTCAAACTTGCGGTAACACTGGATGGAAAGATTGTTCTTTTGAGAAGATCACCAATATTTCGAAGAAGCTGGAAGAAAAGGGCCTGATTCCACCGAGATCACCGAAAACGAATGATGTTAACGCAAAGCACTAACCACGGGGTGCTGCGGTGAAAGCCGCAGACCCCTTGAACCGTTGTGCATAAGAAAGCAGAGGCAAAGATGAAAAAACAACCTGACTTCACCGAGCTTTTTTATTCGTATTTTGGGCAAGTGCCTCGAAAAGTACAGTATGAAGTCCGACAGGGTGCATCCCGATATCATGATCTCGTGTTCCTCAACAGCCTGATCCACGATGCGAGATTTGTAAGAGAAAAAATCCGCTTACGAGGGCGTCGTGTCACAATCCCAATAAACCGCGATTGTTGGGAGCTGAAATCCACGATGCATGAGAGAGAGAAGGATGTCTATGCAGAGCTGCATATCGCAGACGCTGTACTCACCATTTCCCCAATAGAAGACATCCAGTGGACATTTCGGCACACTGCCGATTTTACAGGTGACAAGGAACTTTGGATACAAGACTTATGGATCGAACGGAACGACCATCAGGACGAAATCACGAAAATAATCATTAATGGCTTTGACTGGAAGTGCACCATCAGCGCGCAATGTGACGACTTGCAGATTAAGCTAAAAGATTCTGAGGTCCCGTACTTATACTCGGAGAGGCAAGAGGCCCAACTAGGAAGATGCACCTGACCGAAAAACCCGTCAGGTGATCTCCCGGCCCGTTATCTTTTAAGAGCAGAATCGTTTATTCATTCTAGGAGTAGTCCGTGCTGGCTGTAGAAGAGTGGGCTCAAAAGCATAATCCAGTAATCGCATTTTTTGCTATCAGTCACGCCTTATTCGCTAGAGAAAAATGCAAAGCATTACGAAATGTCAAAGAACGCAGTATCTATGCTCATAAATTCCCATTGCCCGAACTCACCCCCTGGTTTGCAATGTATCATTCACGCAAGCCAGTCCTAGCCTATAAACGCCTTATTTCTAACACCTCTGATTTCTCAAATGAATTGATGAGCCTTTTTGTAGAATTTCGGAAATTTGAGAAAGCCTTGAAACGAAATCCCGACAAATTTAACCTAAACGTTACTCCACAGGAGTTAAAGGAAGCTTTTGCATATTGGCAGGAGCTCTGCTCAAAGATTTTTGAAGAAATAAGGGAAGATATCTCAGGAACTCCACTCAATACTGAAATACAAGATAAATTTGATAATGCGCTCGTGAAAGATGAACTCTCTCTCAGTTTCTATTTCCTTGTTTATTCTCCGTGCCACTTATTCTATGGAATCTCTTCAACCGTTTTATATCGTAACGCACTGAACCGCGACATAGATGCTATTGAAAAACTGCTTAAACTCGATCCTCTTATTATACACGACCCTGAAATTGGATTTCAGATACAGTCTATCCGCTTATACGGCAAAACAAATGACTACGAACGAATTCTCGCCGCAATCACCAAACAACCAAAAATAAACTATAAAATGATCACAGATGAGCGAAGAAGCATCAAAAGCGACCATGGCGCACAAATTTATATATTAGCCAAGACATTAAGGTATCCGTTACAGGTGCCTCAAATCCGGGGCTTATTTGATGCGCTCGCTCGTGATTATGAGGGCACTCTCGATGATACAGACATCAAAAAACCAGAAGGATTTGATAAGACAATAAAAACCAAAGCTGCGACTTGGCAAAAAATACACCAAGCTTCGGAAAAACAAAAATAATTCCCCTCCCGCGTTCCTGTCACCCTGAGGAAAATTTATTCCTTAGGAGGAAAACATGGAAACGCAGGAATCAACTCTCCCCGAACCGTCACCCACCCCAAACAACACAGCCACAGACGCCGACCCTGGCTCGCCGGACGGAATGGCTGGGCTTGCCAGTGCATCTTGGCAACCCTGCCATTCCGCCGGAACCGGAAATCCCCCCACAACACCACCCCACCCTTCCCGGCCTGGCAGAGTACTTCCCGCCTCCGCCTCTTGAATTTAATAATAGTTCGATAAGTCTGACAGATGAGGCTAAAAACCTTCTCAAGAAATGGGAAGGAGAAAGTACTTCAAGTCGGGGTGCCTGCATCAACATCTTTCCCAGTGGTGAGATTACGGGCGGCTTTTACCGGACGGGTCGTAGATCACTCCCCCGAAAGAAAGAGCGGCTGATTTCCCAGGAATTCACCAGACAGGCACGAAAGACTGTCAGGCGAGCTGTGGAGAGTGGCTTGACGACCTTTCGCCTCTTCATCACCCTGACCTTTGATCCCAAACAGTCACAACTTGATGAATCTGGCCATGTGGATCAGTCGTGGGCCAAGGATAAGTTCAAGAGGTTCCTCAATACGGTCAAAAAGAAGTATGACCGGAAAGCGGAAAAGGCGGAAACGGCAAAGAGTGAACTCAGTTACATCTGGACAGCCGAAATCCAGGAGTTGAACACCAAGAACATTCACTTCCATATCCTGGTGGATCAGCCCTTCATTCCCGTTCAATGGCTTGTCACGATCTGGGGACAGGCTACAAATAGTGTCAACGTCAAGAGGATCACAAACCAGGAACACGCGGCAAAGTACATGCTCAAATACATGAGCAAGGGACATTGCCCCATCGAAGGGAAACGCTATGGGATGACGCAAAACCTTCTTGATCAGATACGACCCCAGAAGATTCGTTTTGCCGGTGAAGATAGAAGGGAAGCATTCCGCAAGGTCAAGCGTGAGTTCTATTGGGACATATCTAACAACGGCGGCAAGGTAACTGATTTCGGATGGATATGGCGGGACAAGCAAGGCACGATCCGCACCACTAAGGCGGTACCTAAAGAACTTTCCGAACGGTTCCTCCATGCCCTGGAGAAACCCATGAAGCGGATCGACTTCGAAGAGGAAGTGGATGCGGCACGTCCCGATAACTCTTCCGATGATCTGCCGTTCTGAGGGGGTCTTATGTGTGGATTTGACAAAGAGACATCCCTTAAATCGTTAACCCCTCAGGAGATGGAACAGTACCGGGAATATCTTGGGCGATTGATCCAAGATGGTCGTCTCATGGATGATGAAGCGGAAGAGGCGGCTTTCAATCGGGTAATCAATGAGAGGCTGTCATGAACGATCCCCTTTCTTCCTGCGAAATCCTGACCGTGGAGCAACTTTCCGAACGTCTCCAGGTATCCCGTGCCACCCTCTTCACCTGGATGCAGAAAGGAATTCTCGCGCAAGGAAAGCATTACTTCAAGCGGGGGCGAATTCTGCGTTTCATCTGGAGTGCGGAAATGATCAGCGAACTTCTGGAGGGATCGACAGAGGCTAAACCGGTCAAGCCTTCTCCCGTACCGATCCGGCAACAAAAATCCAACCCCATCAATTGGGAGTACTGAAATGCGT
>NZ_BLIZ01000001.1:2179486-2300548 GCF_019972315.1 Geobacter sp. AOG1 | reverse complement strand
CATCTGGAGTGCGGAAATGATCAGCGAACTTCTGGAGGGATCGACAGAGGCTAAACCGGTCAAGCCTTCTCCCGTACCGATCCGGCAACAAAAATCCAACCCCATCAATTGGGAGTACTGAAATGCGTTTTGAATTGTGTTATGTTTTCTTCGGACTATGGCAGGTGGGAATGTGGACAGCGGAATGGAGAACACCATGAAGCGCACTAACCACCACCTGGATGTATTGCTCTTTGACAACGAGGAGAAGAAACAGGGAACCATCATCAGGAAACCTGGCTCACGGAAGCTGTATATCCTCTTCTACTACTTCAACCGGCGCGTGGAGAAGACCACCGGACTGAACGACACCGGGAAGAACCGGGAAAAAGTCCGGCTCTGGCTGGATCGGATCATCGAGAGGCGGGATGCGGGAAAGCTCATCTTTGCCGAAGCATTCCCCGGCGCACCGGAAGAGGAAAAGGCCTACTTCGCCAAGCTGGAGGGGTGGCAGTATGCACCGGAACCGAGAGACATCATCTTCGGGAACTACGTCCATGAGTGGTATCAAAACGTCTGGAACCACTACCCCGAAGGAACCAAGAAGGACGATTACCGGCTGATAATCGATTACTGGCTGGTGCCGTACTTCAAGGAGATGACCTTCTTCCAGATCAGCGGGGTGGAACTGCAAAAGTTCATCAACTCCATGAAGTGGAAGAAAGGGGCCAAGAAGGGGCAACCGCTTTCCAAGGCCAGGGCAAAGAACATCCTCATTCCCCTTCGCACCATCTGGAATGATGCCTGTGACCAGTTCCGCTGGGTGCTCCATAACCCCTTCGGCAATCTCAAGAAGCACCTTCCCAAAGCTCCGGCCAAACGCCGGGAGGGGTTCCGCTTCCATGAGTGGCTGGCATTCCTCAAAGAAGTTGATCCCTGGTACCAGCCGGTGGTGGAATTGATGATCCTTACCGGGATGATTAATTCGGAGATTGCAGGCCTCAGAAAAAGCGACATCCGCCCCGATTACATCCTGGTGCAACATACCATCGTCAGAGGCAAAGAGCACGACACGCCGAAAACCGTCTACCGGATCAGAAAGATTCCCATCACTCAGGCGATCCGCAAGCGGCTCGACATCCTCCAGGAAAGATCAACCGGGGAACTGCTCGTCACCACCGAGAACGGATCAACCTTCAGACCGTCAAACTTCCTCAAGAGTGTCTGGGCCAGAGCGGCCAAGGCAAGCGGGATCATCGACAAGGTACCCTACTCCCTGCGCCATTCCTTCGCGGCCTGGGCGTTAACCTTACGGATCGATCCTAACCGGCTGGTCAGGCTCATGGGGCATGGATCAAAAAAGATGGTCTATGAGGTCTACGGGGATTACATCGAAGGGCTGGAAGAGGATTTCTGGCTGATCCTGGAATACTACGGCAGAGACTTCGTGGAGGGGAAGGCAAAGCAACCGCCCCACCTCCTGGCTTATCCTGGCATGATGGTTCAACCTGGCTTTCACCAAGTCATTATCGAAGAAACGAGAAGCCCCGTACTCCCATTAAAAACTTTTTAGTGAAAGTTTTGGTGAAAGTCGGGGCAATAGAAAAGGAATCCATAAGGATTCCTTGTAGTTATCTGGAGCGGGAAACGGGATTCGAAGACCCATAGGCTAAAAGAGATATACACTCAAACGCAAATAAATTCAATAAATTAAAAGCAGTTACACCATTCTTCGGTGTGTCTTTAGTCCGTTTAAGTACGTCAAAATTCGACGTAATCAATTAATCCTGGTGACAGTTTGGATACAGCTAACGCCGGTGACAGTCACTCACTTGGCTACGATAGCTATGGAATATGGATTATTCCCGGCGGGAATGGTTGCGGGTGTCATCGCAGTCAAAGTGCCGTTCTCGCCGATTGTATATTGTGAAACATCATTGCTGGCGCGGTTTACCACGTATACGTGCTTACCCGAGGCCTCAACAGTGATACTTAGGGGATACGCCCCAGTGGCTACGGTTGGAGGATTCATGGCAGTCAGGTTGCCGTTTGTGCCGATCGTGTACTGTGAGACATTATTGCTGCCGCTATTCGTCACATAAACATACTTGCCTGATGGATCGACAGTTAAGGAGTTAGGATTCGTCCCAGCAGCCACGGCTACAGGAGCCGAAGTCAGAGTTCCGTCTGCCTTGATCGTGTACTGTGAAACGTTATTGGCGTAGTAGTTCACCACATATGCATATTTGCCGGAGGGGTCTAAGGCAAGAGAAATGGGAGATCTCCAGATGACAAGTACTGCCGAAGGCACGGCCACCAAGCTGCCGTTTGCACTGACCGAGTACACAATGATATCATCGTTGTTAATAATCGTCACATAGGCATACCTGCCTAATGGGTCGATTGTGATGGAGCTGGGACTATCGGCGGTGGTCACTGTTGCAGGAGTCATAGCAGTCAGAGTACCATCCGCACCGATCGTGTATTGCGAAACAGTGTTGCTGTTGGCGTTTGCCACATAAGCATACTTGCCTGATGGGTCAACAGTGATGAGTCTAGGATACAGCCCAGTGGCTACGGTTGCAGGAGTCATGGGGGTTAGACTACCATCCGCACCGATCGTGTATTGTGAAACAGTGTTGCTGTTGGCGTTTGCCACATAAGCATACTTACCTGATGGGTCGACGGTGACAAAGTTGGGATATGTTCCAGCGGTCACGGTTGCAGGAGTCATGGGGGTCAGACTGCCGCCACCTGCATCTACCGTGTATAGAGAGAGGTTACCGGTGCCAGCGTTCGCCACATAAGCATACTTCGATACTTTCGCTGTCCCAGTGGCAGTACTGCCACCATCGCCACTGCACCCTGACAAAACAAAAACAAGCACACAAAACAAATACAGACCTAACAAACCACACACTACATTTTTCATATTGTTACCTCACATAACTTAATACGTAAGCTTGCCGCTCGCCTGTATTACCTCTTTGGGTGCTTCCATATCAAACATTTGACAAATCACTTTCATAAAGCATTGGAGTCGATACTTATATTCAAGCATATCGGCTAATTCAAAAGGAATTATGTCTCCCTCCACACCCTTGTAACTCTTTTATTAAACCCAGTCAACCAATTCCTCTGGCGCTGTCGGCCTTCCCTTTTGTTCATTTCTTTCACAAAACCCACCTAACACTAACACTTTCCCCTTATAGCTTTCTGTAATTTCAAATAGTTAAACCCTGGAAAAAATTAGTCATCGGAATAACATCCTAACATTTTATGCTCCTATACGAAAAAGGCAAAACAGCCTGAACGGTTTATAGCGCACTTGCGCTCAAGGAGGATAACATAGTGGCTTTTATTGAATCCGATAATTCTGAATCCGTATCAACCCAAAACCCTGCATCTTACGACACCCCCGGCGGCCCGGCCGGGGCTCCCGGCCCTGCCGGTGCCTTGGCCGAGACGCCGGGGGATTCACCCAGCATGGCGGAGTCTGTAACACGCCATGCGCAAAACCCACCTACCAAACTTTTCCAGTTTCTCACCTGTGGGATCGACACCCTTGATTTGGGTCTGTTTGTCACTTGGGATGAAAACTGGGGACAGCACAAAGCGCACCTGGCCGAAATGAAGGAAGCTTCCCAAGGGAAAGGTGGTCTTTTAGAGGAAACCGACCTAGGCCGGGAGTTCCTCCACCAGCCAGGGGGCAAGCCTCCCAACTTCCGCTATCAACTTCAATTCCCAGAATACCGCATCTATATCGCCATTTCCGACACGTTCGGCATGTCACCTAATGTCTACGTGACCATCAATGCGGAAACCCTCTGGCATGAGAAATTCACCACCATCCTTGAACTGCTGGAATTCGACCTGCAATACTTCGGTGGCAGAATCGAGCGGATTCAGCCGAGCCGGTGCGATCTCTGTGCGGACTTCATATTAAATACCCCCCCTACCTTCCACTCCCTGGAGATGTTCAGGGTGTCACGTAGTCGCAAGGTCAGGATGATAGGCAACGGCAAAGAACTTGAAACCTACTATTGCGGGTCTGCAAACTCCCCTGTCCAGGTGAGAATCTACAACAAGGGAGCCGAAATCCAGAAGAGCAACAAGTTATGGTTTCTCCCCATCTGGGGGCTTAACCATCCTGGCGGTGTCTGGCGGGTGGAATTCCAGTTGCGTCGTCCCTTCCTCCATCAGTACCGGGTAAATGACTACCACGATCTCTGGCAAAAGATCGGGTCAATGTGGGCCTATCTGACGATAGAATGGTTCTCCCTAAGACTCCCTGATAAGGACAAGGCAGAACGGCGCACCATTTATCCCTGGTGGCAGGCGGTTCAGGAATGCAGGGAGAGGTTCGGAGAGATGAGCGATGCAAGGCGAATTTACACCAGTGACAATGAGGAACCGATTCAGCGTGCCCTTGCTCACATCATTGGCCGGCTTGTCTCCATATCCGCCCAGTGTGGCATCAGAGATCGGAAGGAAGCAATCAATCATCTGTGCATCTTGCTCCATGAGAAAACCACTGATCGGAAATTCTCGGAAGAGTACCGCAAGAGAATAATCAATCTGTTCTTTCGGGCCACGCAGGAAAGGTATGACTATGTCAAAATCTAATCCCCTCTCCTCAGCCGATGTTCTCACCGTTGAACAGTTTGCCGAACGGTTGCAGGTATCCCGCACCACGGTCTTTGCCTGGTTGAAGTCCGGTGCCATCCTGGAAGGCGTCCATTACTTTCGCCTGGGTCGGATACTTCGCTTCCGCTGGCAGGACGACCTTTTCTTCAACAACCGGCCCATGCTGAACACAGTTGACGCTGCCGCCTCCCCTCTTCCCCTGGTGGATGATCCGGCGCAAGATTCACAGCGTGGCGAAGCCACGGTCAACAACCCGCCTTTGCCTCTAGCGCGAAGCGCGGCGCCGGTCATCAACCTTGACTATTGATTAATGGAATAAATGACGTTATCTTCCCCCTCGGACTAAGGACACACTGAAAGGAGGGGTAACGTCACGAGGTGACACAATGAGAAACAGAAAGGGCAATCTCGCCCTGGAAACACCAGTTCAAGAGACAGGCAGCATCAAACGGCGCAAGGAGTCGAAAAAGCTCTATGTGGACTTCTATTACTTCGGCCACCGGATCACCAGGTCAACCGAGCTTGACGACACTCTAGCCAATGAGCGAAGGGTCAGAGATTTCCTGATCCGGACCACGGAGCGGATCGAGGAGGGAACCTTCAAGTTTGCCGAAGCGTTCCCTGGGGCAAGCGAGCAGGAAAAGGCGTTCTTCACCAAGCTGGAAGGCAGGGAGTACCGGCCGGAACCTCATCAGGTGAGATTCGGGGAATATACCAAGGAATGGATGAAGACCATCTTCCCCACCTTTGGCTCACCGACCAAGCACCGGGATTACAAAGAGGCGATCACAACCAAGATACTCCCCTACTTTCGGAACATGACCTTCCACCAGATCAGCGGCCATGAGTTGTTCAAGTTCACCGAAAGCTTGAAATGTACCAGGGGAGCAAATAAGGGAAAGCCGTTGTCCCGGTCACGGAAGATCAATCTGCTGATACCCTTCCGGGCCATCTGGAATGACGCCTGCGATCAGCACCGTTGGGTTATCAAGAGTCCCTTTGACAACCTGCACAAGAAGCTGCCGAAAACCGAGAAGAAAGAGCATACGGTCATACGGTTCCACGACTGGCTCACGTTCGTTGACAACCTGGAAGAGCATTACCGCCCCATAGCGGAACTGATGATCCTGACGGGAATGATCCCTTCGGAGATGGCCGGGATACGGAAAGAGGATATTGAAGGGGAATTCATCAGCCTCAACAAGTCCTATGTCCTGGGCGAAGAGAAGAAGAGCATGAAGACGGCTTTCAGAAAGCGGCAAATCTTCATTACCAAGGCAATCAGAACAAGGCTCGACATTCTCAAAGACCGGACAAGCTCCCCGTACCTGGTCACGACACCGAGGGGAACCAGGCTGAACAGCACCGACTTTGCCAAGGTCTGGAAAAAGGGAGTGGAGCAAGCCGGAATAGCTCCCATGACGTCCTATTCAGCACGGCATTCCTTCGCCGCCTGGAGTCTGACCATTGGGATCAATCCGCTGCGGCTGTTCGGTCTTATGGGGCATGCGTCAAAGCAGATGGTGTTTGAGGTCTACGGAAACTACGTGGAGGGATTGGAGGATGATGCGGAGGATATCTTCCATTACTTCGGCCAGGACTTCATCACGCCCCGGAAAAGCAAATCCCCGGTTCCGTTTAGGGACAGTACCGGGGACAGTTTTAAAGTTTCAGCTGCATCCTACTGAAACTACTTAGCTTTTTTGGAGCGGGAAACGGGATTCGAACCCGCGACCTTCAGCTTGGGAAGCTGACACTCTACCACTGAGTTATTCCCGCTCAATGGAATGTTACTTTTAGCCCATCGACGCAGGGTTTGTCAACTGATTTTTCCGGAGAAATTCCTCCGCCTCTCCCTTGCTGTTGACCACCCCGCGGCTCTCCGCATCCCGCAGACGGGCCACGGCGGCACCGACGTGCGGACCCGGGCCGGTGCCGAGGAGGATCATGATAGCGGCACCGGTGAGGTAGAGGTCATCCCCTTCCGCGTCATAGTCGTGGCAGTAATACCCCACGAACCGGCGAGCGACATCATGCGTAACGACACCGTCAGCAAGGGCGAGGAGCACCAACTCCAGCCCCACCGGGCTCTCGTCACGAAACAGGCGGTACATGGCACGGGAAGTCTGCAATTCCGACGGCAACAGCAGGCCGACAGGAAATTCGGCACGACAAAGTTGCTGGAGCACGAGCCGGGAGCGATTGCCGAGCCGCAACTTCTCCGCTAGGACCGCCACCTCCTCCGCCTCGACTGGACCAATGAACGCGGACATCTTGAGGAGGGCGCGCAAGGTTATGCCATCCTCAGCCTGACGTTCCAAATGTGCCACTACCCGGTCGTGCTCGGCGGGGAAACACCGCTCCACTTCCCCCTCCAGCTGCTCTATCTTCCCCACCCGGCCAAAGGAGGTCTCGATCCCTCCCGAGCAATAGCCAGCGCCCACAATCCGGGAGAGCAGTCCGGTCGCGGCCAGCTGGCGGATAAAGGGAAGACTCGACGACACGTCCAGGATACGGAACAGTTCGTCCCGCACCCGTTCCGCTGCCACATTCCCGAGAAGGGGAACATTGGCAGGAATTTCGTCCCAGGTAGATTCGGCCAGGGTGAAGCCAAGGGTGGCCGCAAACCGGAACGCCCGCACGAGCCTCACCGGGTCGTCGGCAAAGGCGCGCGGTGAACAGGTCCGGACGATCCCCCGTTGCAGGTCGTCCCTCCCCCCCAGCGGGTCGACGATCCCATTCCCGGCAGACGTCAGCGACACCGCCAGGGCGTTGATAGTGAAATCGCGCAGTAGCAGGTCCTTCTCGATTGACCCTCCCTGGAGCGGCACGAAGTCGTAGCTCACCCGATCCCCACCCCGCCCCAGCACCACCCGCCCGTGCCGGCGCTCCTGGTCCAGCCAGAAAAAAGTTCCGCCGGCTGCGGCGGCAAAGCGGCGCGGCAGTTCGACACATTCGCCGTCGAGGGCAAAATCCAGGTCCTGGCTGGGCCGACCCAGCAGGAGGTCCCGCACCCCTCCCCCGACCAGATAGATTCCCATCCGGCAATCTGTCGCCAACCGGGCCAACAGGCGGATGTCGTCACGGCTAAGCAGCGTAATGAGTTTGCCTTCTTCCATGGTGCAAGCTTACCCCGCACGGTATCGTCAGGCAACAAAAAAGCCCGCGATAGCGGGCTGTGATTAGTGGATAAAGCATTTTTAGGGCCGGATCAATTAAAGAACGGCAGTTTCAACAGCTGGGGCAACTCGTCAATCCGATAATCGGCATCCCGCAACTCCGCAAGGTCGCCATAACCATAGGTACAGCCGACAGTGACCACCCCGGCACCCCGGCCGGCCGCCACGTCGTTGATGCTGTCACCCACCATGATCGCAGTAGCGGGCGAAGTTCTGAAATCACGGAGCAGTTTGAGGAGCGGTTCCGGTGACGGCTTGCGGAAGGGGAGGGAATCGGCGCCGAGCACCGCGGCAAAATAGCCCTCGAGACCCAGAACCTTGAGGAGGCCTCGACAGAGAGCAACGTTCTTGTTGGAGATGACCGTGAGAGGAAGTCCTATTCCGTGCAGCACCTCCAGCGTCTCCCGCACGCCGGGATAGAGACGACTCCGGTCCGACAGGTGCTCCCCGTTATACGTCAGGAAAGCGTCAATCCCCCGCTCCACCTCGGCCTCCGTCCCGTTTACCAGTGCTCGCTCTACCAGCCGGCGCGCCCCCTGCCCCACCAGCTGCCGCACCGATTCAGACGTCAACGTGGGTCGCCCCAGCAAACTGAGCATGTGGTTGGTAGCATCGGTCAGGTCATCGAGGGAATCCACCAGCGTCCCGTCCAGGTCGAAGATTATGAGTTTGATTGTCATTGTTATGGACTCAATGAGTATTCTAGGAGCTTCGATGTGTGAGGGTGTCGATTTTTCGCCAGGTCAAGAAAAACAAACGACCGCGCGGAGGCGTAGCATCGCTACGTCGCACAAGCGGTCGTGAAGTTTGACGCAGAGATGGCGGAAAAGCGGCGCCCGAACTACTCCCACTCGATGGTTGCTGGGGGTTTGCTGGATATATCATACACCACCCGGTTAACTCCCTTCACCTCGTTGATGATCCGGCCGCTGATGCGGGCCATGTCTTCATAGGGGAGCGGGTACCAACCGGCGGTCATGAAATCCTTCGTCTCCACCGCCCGGAGGGCGATGACGTATTCGTAGGTGCGGCCGTCACCCATCACGCCAACGCTCTTCACCGGCAGGAAGACGGCAAATGCCTGGCTGATCTTTTCATAGTGATCGGCGGCGTAGAGCTCCTCGATGTAGATGGCATCGGCCCGGCGCAGGATGTCGGCGTACTCCTTCTTCACCTCGCCGAGGATCCGCACCCCCAGCCCGGGACCGGGGAAAGGATGGCGCCAGACCATCTGGTGCGGCAGCCCCAGTTCCTCGCCGATGGCGCGCACCTCGTCCTTGAACAGCTCCCGCAGGGGCTCCAGGAGCTTGAGCTTCATGTGGTCGGGAAGCCCTCCCACGTTATGGTGGCTTTTTATGTTGTGCGCCTTGCCGGTCTTGGCGCCGGCCGACTCGATAACGTCGGGGTAGATGGTCCCCTGGGCGAGCCACCGGGCATCCTCGATCCGGTTCGACTCCTCCTCGAATATTTCGACGAACAGGTTGCCGATGATCTTCCGCTTTTTCTCCGGATCGGGCTCACCAGCAAGGGCCGTCAGGAAGCGGTCCTCGGCATCAACCCGGATTACCTTGACCCCCAGGTTCTGGGCGAAGGTTGCCATCACCTGGTCCCCCTCAGAGAGGCGGAGCAGGCCGTTGTCCACGAAGACGCAGGTAAGCTGGTCGCCGATGGCACGGTGAATGAGGGCAGCCGCCACTGAGGAGTCCACCCCGCCGGAAAGGCCGAGAATCACCCGTTCAGTTCCGACCTGGGAGCGAATCCGCTCGACGGCGTCCTCGATGATCTGGCCGGGGGTCCAGCGACCGGTGCAGCCGCAGACCTTCCGGACGAAGGTGTCGATAAGAATCTCGCCGCGGGGGGTGTGATTGACCTCGGGATGGAACTGCACCCCATAGAGATTACGGGCAACATCCTGGATAGCGCAGACCGGTGCGTTGGCCGTCTCCGCTACAATCTGGAAACCGGCCGGGACTTTGGCCACGTGGTCGCCATGGCTCATCCAGACCGGGCTTTTTCCCTCGACGAAAAAACGCTCGAAGAGCGGCCCCGGCTGGCCCGATGCGAGCAGGTCGGCATGGCCGAACTCACGCTTGCCGGCGGGGACCACCTCGCCGCCGAAATGACGGCTCATCAGCTGCATCCCATAGCAGATCCCGAGCACCGGTACCCCCAGCTCGAAAAGCTCCTCGGCCACCGCCGGTGCCCCCGGCTCGTAGACCGACTTGGGCCCGCCGGAGAGGATGATCCCCTTGGGGGCAAAAGTTCGGATCGCCGCCAGGTCCATGTCGAAGGGGTGCAACTCGCAGTAGACATGGGCCTCCCGCACCCGCCGGGCAATGAGCTGGGTGTACTGGGAACCGAAGTCGAGGATGAGTATCTTTTCGCTATGGATGTCCATGCCTACTTCTCTCCCCCGACCTGGTAGTTGGGGGATTCCTTGGTGATGGTGACGTCATGGACGTGGGATTCCTTGAGGCCGGCGCCGGTAATCTTGATGAAGCGCCCCTTCTTTTGCAGATCCACAAGGCTGTGGCTGCCGGTGTACCCCATGCCAGCCCGGAGCCCACCGATCAGCTGGTGGATATTGGCCGACAACGGGCCGCGCAGCGGCACCATCCCCTCAACCCCTTCCGGAACCAGCTTGACATCGCTCTCCACGTCGCTCTGGAAATAGCGGTCCTTGCTTCCCTCTTTCATGGCGCCGATGGAGCCCATGCCGCGGTAGCTCTTGTAGGCGCGCCCCTGGTAAAGGATGGTGTCGCCGGGAGACTCCTCCGTGCCGGCAAAGAGTGAGCCGATCATGATCACGTCGGCACCGGCAGCGATCGCCTTGGGAAGATCGCCGGAAAACTTAATACCGCCATCGGCGATGATCGAGACATCGTACTTGCGGGCGATCCGGGCACAGTCCATGATGGCGGTGATCTGGGGAACGCCTACCCCCGCGACGACGCGGGTGGTGCAGATGGAGCCCGGGCCGATGCCGACCTTGATGGCATCGGCACCTGCCTTGATGAGCGCCTCGGCAGCCGCCGCGGTTGCGATATTGCCGGCAATAAGTTCGACTCCCGGGAAGTTCTGCTTAATGGTGCGGACCCCGTCGATGACCCCCTGGGAATGGCCATGGGCGGTGTCGATAACGATCACGTCGACCCCCGCCTTTATCAGGGCATCGACCCGTGCCTCCATGTCCACCGTCGGCCCGACCGCACCACCGACCCGCAGACGCCCCAGGGAGTCCTTGCAGGCATTGGGATATTTGCGGACCTTCTCGATATCCTTGATGGTGATCAGCCCCTTGAGAAACTTGTCATTGTCCACAACGAGGAGTTTTTCCACCCGGGTGTGCTTGAGATGCTCCTTTGCCTCCTCCAGGGTGGTCCCTACCGGCACGGTAACCAGGTTGCGCTTGGTCATGCATGCGGAGATGAGTTGTTCCAGATCGGTTTCGAAGCGGAGGTCCCGGTTGGTCAGGATGCCGACCAGCTTGCCGTTGCTCTTCGTGATAGGGACGCCGGAGATCCGGTACTTGGCCATCATGTCGAGGGCTTCATGGATCTTCTGGTTGGGACGCATGGTGATGGGATCGACGATCATCCCTGACTCGCTCTTCTTGACCTTGTCCACCTCAAGTGCCTGGTCGGCGATTGAGAGGTTCTTGTGGATGATGCCAAGCCCTCCCTCCCGGGCCATGGAGATGGCGGTGCGGGCTTCGGTAACCGTATCCATGGCAGCGCTGATGAGGGGAATGTTGAGGGGAATGTTGCGGGTGAGGCGGGTGGAAAGATCGACATCGCGGGGCAATATCTGGGAATGGGCGGGAACGAGGAGGACGTCGTCAAACGTCAGGCCTTCCAGGATACGTTCATCCAGCATCGCAGACTCCTTTGTTATGGTTCGAATTTAACCTTAGAGGCTAATACAGGCAGTTGGGCAAGTCAAGTTAAATGGGGCTAAAGCTGGGATACGGGAACCCGGAATCCGAGACCGGTAAAAACAGCATCTGAACCGGCACAGAACCGACTACGAAGGGACGAAGGCGGCCTTGTCCTTGATCCGGTAAAGGGTGGCGGTGATCAGTTTCACCGCATGCTCCAGGTCGGTGAGGGAAAGGACCTCCACCGGCGTGTGCATGTAGCGGAGGGGGATCTTCACCAAGGCGGTGGCCACCCCGCCGCGGGATATCTGCATGACATTGGCATCAGTGCCGGTTGCCCGGGGGATGCCGGTGAACTGCACCGGTATCTTCTCCCGTGCAGCGGTATCTGCCAGGAGTTCGAACAGGGCCGGATTGATGTTGGCTCCCCGGGGGAGGATCGGTCCCTTCCCCAGCGCCACGTCACCGTTGTGCTTCCGGTCCACGTCCGGTTGATCGGTACAGAAATCCACCTCGACGCAAATTCCGAGATCGGGTTTGACGTTGTAGGCGCTCGTGGTACCACCGCGTAGCCCCACTTCCTCCTGCACCGACGATACCCCCACCAGTTCCACCGGCAGTTTTTTCGTAGCGGCCGCCACCTGACGTAGCACCTCCGCCACGACGAAACTTCCCGCCTTGTCGTCGAAGCCGCGGGAGGTCACCCGGTCGCCGTGCAACCGCTCCAGCCCGCCGGCAAAGGTCACCGGGTCGCCGACCCGGACCAGCGCCTCGGCTTCCTTGCGGGAAGCGGCTCCGATATCGATGTACTGGCTCTCCAGCTTCACCACCGTCTCCCGGTCCTTGGGGTCCATGAGATGGATCGGCTTCTTGCCGATCACCCCCGGCACCATCCCCTTCGCCGTATGGATGTTGACTCGTTGTCCCGGCGTAAGGTGGGCATCCACCCCGCCGATGGCGCCGAAATAGAGAAAGCCGTTGTCGTCCAGATACTTCACCTGCAGGCCTATCTCGTCCGAATGGCCGACCAGCATCACCCTGGGGCGCTCCGTGCCGCTCGCCGCAATGGTGCCATAGACGTTGCCGAGCACATCCTGGGTCACCGCGGCGAAACTGCTCACATAGGCCCGGAACACCCGCTGGGCAGGCTGTTCGTAACCGGAGGGGCTGGGGGCGGCCAGCAGGTCCTGAAGAAAGGTGTAGGATTCTTTGCGCATGGGGACTCCTGTGAACTGCGAGGTAAAGGAAACAAGTAGAGATAAAGGTGGATGCACCTTCTGCCCTGTTGCCTACATGGGATATTTCCCCATTACCGCGGGGTCGAGGTTTTCCAGGAAATCCGCGAAACGGCTGGCGGCGGTTTCCTGTGCCATCTCGTCCTCGCCATCGGTGAGACGGGATGCCTGCTGCACGACTTCATCGGCAACATGCACCGGCAGCTTGTACTTGAGGGAGGTCAGGAGCGCCTCGCTGGGGCGCACCTCAACCCGGACCTCCTCACCGTCACACTGGAAACAGACCGACGCGCGGTAGATGTGGTCCTGCACCCCTTCAATTGTCACCTGGCATACCTGCATGCCGAGTTTTTCCAACAGCCCCGCGAGCAAATCGCCACCACTCCGCTGACTGACCAGATCACGACCGACAAGCTCGGCGGCCATGGCAACCGCCTCATTGGAGTTGAGCCAGATGGGGACCGTGTTCCGGTCGCGGCTGTCCTTCAGGATGACCACAGGCCGGTGGGCCAGGGAATCGAGGGTGAAACCGTGGATCGTCATTTCATGGTACATGGGAACCTCTAAAATCTGGAATCCTGGACTCGGGACTTGGGACCCGAAAAAGCAAACCCGTAATAATGGTCAATGATGCAGTAGTTCCCCTAAAAGGGAGTTCTGGTATGCCCGGGTTATGGTAACCGGGACAAGGGAGCCGATCAGATTCTCGCCACCGGCAAAGTTGACAATCCGGTTACCGGAACTGCGCCCGTACAGCTGGTCCCCCCGCTTGCTGACCCCCTCCACGAGAACCTCCTGGTCGCTCCCCACCAGGCTGCGGTTCAGTTCCAGGGTCATGGTCCGCTGGAGGTTCTGGAGTCGTTGCAAACGCTCCTGTTTGACTTCGCGGGGTACTTCGTCGGCAAATTCGGCCGCCTTGGTGCCGGGGCGAACCGAATAGAGGAAAGAGAAGAGGTCGGCATAGCGCACCTCCTCCATGAGCGAGAGGGTCTGCTCGAAATCGGCGTCAGTTTCACCGGGAAAGCCAACGATCATATCGCCGGTGATATGAATGTCGGGACGGGCGTTCCGCAGGGCTGCAATTTTTGCGAGGTACTCCGCACGGCTGTATCCACGATCCATTCGGGCCAGAACCCCGTCGCTCCCCGCTTGGGCCGGCAGGTGAATATGACTGCAGAGCGTTGGGAGTTCGGCAAAACAGGCGATGAGAGTGGGTGAAATGTCCTTGGGATGGGAGGTGGTGAAGCGGATCCGCTCGATGCCGTCGATGACGGCCACTCTCCGGAGCAGTCCGGCGAAATCCAGCTCCCCTTGGCTTTTCAGACCATAGGAATTAACGTTCTGGCCGAGGAGGGTCACCTCCTTCACTCCCCTGTCGGCCATGGCGGCTATCTCGCCCAGAATGTCCGTAGAGCGACGGCTGATCTCCCGTCCCCGGACATGGGGGACGATGCAGTAAGCGCAGAAGTTGTCACACCCCTGCATGACCGTGACGAAGCGGGTGACACCCCCTTCCGTCTCGTCCGCCGGAAAGAGGTTGAGGCGGGTCTCCGTGTCGATGAACGCTACCTCAGCCTGGCGCTGTCCCGCTTCGGCACCCCGTACCAGGGCGGGAAGCTGATGGAGGTTGTGCGTCCCGAACACGAGGTCGAGATGGGGAACTTTCGCCAGCAGCCGTTCCCCTTCCTGCTGGGCGACACAGCCACCGACCCCGAGGATGAGGCGGCGGTTCTGCCGTTTCAACCCCTTGTAGTTATTGAGGATGTTATAGACCTTCTGTTCCGCCTTGGCCCTGACGCTGCAGGTATTGAGGATGATAAGGTCCGCCTGGGAAGATTCGGTGGTGGGATTATAGCCGAGCCCCTTTAGAAGCGTGACGATCTTTTCCGAATCGCTCACGTTCATCTGACAGCCGAAGGTTTCCACGTATACCAGCTTGCCTTGTTTCACACTGCTCCCTAGCTGCATAATCGGTGAATTCTACGCAATTACCCCCTCCGCCGTCAACTGATTTCCCATAATGTATACGTGCGTCATCCTGCCAAATAGCTACATCAAATGCGCCAAATAGCTGGAATCACAAGATAACATTGTTTTAAAACCATTTGTTTGACATTAACACACTGATTTCAAACAAACTATGCTTCTTGGGCGCGACATTTGCATATTCGCATTTCTGTATATGTTGGTAATCCAGCCTGAGGACTTTCTAAATTTAGTCATTAATTTAGGCTTACAACATACACAACATCATTCCACCAAAGGGGGTCGATAAAAACTAGCTGTATCGTATTAACAACATCTAATACCACAAAGCACCACATATTCTGGAAAAGGAGACCGTATGCGTAAATTTGTGCGAACGATTGTAACGGGCGCTACCATGGCAAGCCTTGTGCTTCCCCTTGCCGCCCACGCAGCAGACCAGGACGTACAGCAAAAGCTCGACGCCCTGACCAAGGAAGTTGAAGCACTGAAGCAGCAGACCAAAAGAACCGAAGATAAGTCCCTTGGCAAATGGCTTTCCATCGGCGGCGACTACCGCTTCCGACTCGACAGCATCCGTGGCGAAACCAAGGCATACACCGACGTGAACAAGACCTTTTCCTTCGCCCAGGCCCAGATGAATACGGGATTTCTGAACAACCCGGTGGCTTTCGGTCCCCAGGTAGCAGCATTTTCCCAGTTTGCCAGCAGCATGGGCCAGGTAACCAGCTATAATGCTGCACGGCAGTTCCTGGCGAACAACCAGGCAATGCTGATGGGGCTGCAAAATTTCGCCCAGCAGGTACCAGCCTATAAACCGAAGAATGACACCCTCTACACCAACCGGCTCGGCCTCGACCTCCATGCCAAGGCAACCAAGGACGTGACGGTTAACGTCCGGCTCGTCGCCTACAAGACCTTCGGTTCCCAGGATGACTCGGCCGTCACCAACGGCGGCAACACCCCGTTCTTCGCCGACCGGGTCGGCGTATTCGACGGGACCTTGGGGCATATCCCCTCCAGCAGCCTCCTCGATGTGGACCGCGCCTATGCGACATGGTCTAACATCGCCGACCAGCCGATCTGGTTCTCCGTCGGCCGCCGCCCCTCCACCAACGGAGCTCCCTCCAACCTGCGGCTGAACAACGAGCGTCCCGGCAACGGTGGCACCCCGGCCCTCCTCGTCGACTACGCCTTTGACGGCATGACCCTCGGTTATGCTCCCGACATCGAGGCTCTTCCCGGCGCCTACGCCAAGGTCTGCTACGGCCGTGCCTTCGACAGCGGCTTTTCTTCCCCTACCAACAGCCTGCGCGACACGGACATGCTCGGCGTGGCCGTTATTCCGGTCGACACCGACCCCCTCCGCGTCTGGATGCAGTGGAACCATGCCTTCAACGTCTTTGATTTCCCGGTCATGAACAATACCGCCTTCGGTAACACCAATGTCAAGGCCAACCTGGGCGCAATCGACTGGTACGGCATCGGCGCCATGAGCACCCTGAAAAATGTCGGCCCCGGCAGCATGAACTTCTTCGGCGACATCGGCTACAACGTCATCAAGCCAAATGACAACGTATCGGCTCAAGCAGGTTTCCAGGGTCTCATGACCGGTGGATTCCTCAACCCTGAAGCTCCCCATCGGAAAGACGGCTGGGCCGTCTACGTCGGCACCCGCTACGACTTCGCCCCCACCGCCACCAAGCTCGGCTTCGAGTTCAACCATGGCTCGAAAAACTGGATGCCCTTCGATCCGGCCGCCGATGACATCCTGACGTCCAAGCTGGGAACCCGCGGCAACGTCTACGAAGGGTACCTGATCCAGGAACTGAAGCTGAAGCCGATCTCCTCCTACCTGAGCAAGGTGTTCTTCCGCCTTGGCTACCAGTACTACGACTTCGAGTACACCGGCAGCAACAACTGGGTTGGCGCACCGGTCAAGATGTCGGAAGTTACTGCGAACAGCATGATGCTTTTGACCCCGCTGAAAAACGCACAGAATGTCTATGCAACCTTTGAAGTGAAGTTTTAATCCCAGCAGCGAGGGGGCTTAATGCCCCCTCGCATTAAAACCAGTAGTAAATAATTGTTTCCGTCAAAACAACGGGTAAACTTATACGAAGACGGAACGTCACTGCAAACAAGGAGATCAGCAATGAAAAAGTCAGTCGCCGTATTGCTTGTCGTCGCATTCGTAGCCCTCAGCGTCCTGTCGCTCAGCAGAGTCGCCAGTGCCGAAGAAATCAAGATGGTAGGTGTCATCACCAAGATCGACATCGCCGGCAAGGACGCCAAGACTGCAACCGCCACCCTCAAAGACAACAAAACCGAAAAACTGGTGGTGATTACCATCAACGACGACTTGACCCTCGACAAGTTCAAGGACCACCGCATCGTCGAAGGGGATGAGATCAGGTGCAAGTACGAAGTCATCGATGGCAAGAACGTCAGCAAACTGTTCCGAAAAACAGCCGGGTGCTAATGCCCAACACGCATTAAATTCGATCCGTTGAATTGCAGTGACCTTTAAGCGCTGCAATTTTTTTCCGACCATTAATTCGTTTATATGAATATATTATATACAATGATTTTACGAATTATTAACAAAGCTTAACTACCGTAAAAAAGGAGCAGACATCATGAAACAGATGGTGACGATCACCTCGACGCTGCTGGCACTCCTCTGTGCAGCCGGCGTATGGGGAGCGGAACATCCGGGCAAGAGCGAGATCGAGAAAAACGGTTACAAAGGGCCGGCTACCTGCGAAGAGTGTCATCCCGGCACGGCCAAGACATTCCTCGACACGGTGCACTGGAAACATGCCTCCAAGGTGGACAATGTGTCTAACCTGGATTCCAAAAAGGAATACGGCATGAAGAACCGTATCTATACCATGTGCAACGGTAACGACATCGTCAACAACCTGAAGGAGATCCCCAAGAACGCCGAGGGGAAATCCAAGTTTACCGGCTGCAACACCTGCCACCCGGGCAACCATGTGAGCGATGTGGGGAGCACCGGTCCCGAGGCGCAAAACGCTATTGACTGCCTGGTCTGCCATTCAACCGATTACGACTTCCGGCAACGAAAACCGTTCAAGAACGCGCAGGGGCAGGTAGTCATGGGTCAGGACCGGAGCACCAAGGCGGCGCTTGCCATCGCCAAGCCGACGGTAAAAAACTGCATGGTTTGCCATGAGGCAGCCGGCGGCGGCGTACTGGTGAAACGTGGCTTTGTCTTCACCAAGGAAACAGACGCCCATGCCGCAAAGGGGATGGTCTGCGTGGACTGTCACAAGGCTAAAAACCACAAAATCCCGACCGGCTTCGACCCGAACAACTGGGCCAATGACGGAGTTCGCGTTGCCTGTACCGACTGCCATGGTGACAAACCGCACAAAGGCCTTTCTGCTGTCTACAACAACCATACTGCCAAGATCGCCTGCCAGACCTGCCATATCCCGCGGACAGGTGGAGCCGTAGCGAAGGACTTCACCGTATGGGAGAAAGGCGGCGACGGTTTCTACGAACCTACCACGCTGAAGCAAGAGGCAAACGCAACCGTACCGGTATACGCCTGGTACAACAAGACCGTTCGCAACGACCAGCATTTTATCGGACCCAACGGAAGCCGCAAGGACGGCAAGAGCAAGATATATCCGTTCAAGATCTTTCTTGGGAAAGCATTTTACGACCAGAAGACCGGCAAGCTCCTCTCCATGGACTTTGCCCCTCCCATGGCAAACGGCAATACCCGTGCCGGGGTTGAATCCGCTGCGCGGACCCTCGGCATGAAAGATCCCGCTGCCGTTGCGAAAAATGCAGTTCCCGGCTGGCAGACCATCTATTTCGGCAGCAACCACCTGGTCACCAAATCAAAGGCCCTGAACTGCGTCAACTGCCACGGCGTCAACGGTGTATTCAATTTCAGGGATCTGGGGTATTCGGACGCTGAAATCAAAAAACTTACCAACCCGGAGCTATACTTCAAACAATTGATAGAGAAGCAAAAAGAAGAGTGGTAACAAGCACCTTCGTTGGATGCAATGTGGGCGAACCTCCGGTTCGCCCTTTTTTTTGTCTCGTGACACAAATCCATGGCAGAAGATACTGTGTATCCGGTTAATTACATCAGTGCATTCTCCGGCGAAATGTGCGTAAACCCGTCTCGATTGTACACCACAACTTTAAGTCACAATTCCCTCTTTATTTCCTATCAATAAGGGATTAGACTTAATGAGTTGAATTGTTACAGCATCAAGCAACTTCAAGAAGGGGAAGACATGCTGAAAAACCTTTCACTCGGAACAAAACTCATCGGGGCGTTCTTCCTGATGGCCGCAATTGTTGCTTTCACCGGTAGTTTCGGGATCCGGACCATTGACAGGGTCGGCACCGAGGTAAACGCCATCATGAAGAGCTCTGCCGCCCAGGAAAAGCAGGTTCTGCAGATGGAGATGAACCAGAAAGCCTGCCGGGTAAACCTGGTGGAAGCGGCCCTGGTTCGGACGGAAAGAGCCGATTTTGACAAATATGCGGAGAATTACCGAAAGAAGAATGATCTATTCAAAAAGAACGTAGCCGTAATCCTGAACGGGGACAAGAAACTGGGGGTTCCTCCGGCAAAGAAGGGAAGCATGATCGAGAAGCAGGCCCAGGGGGTACTGACGAGCTGGGCCGAGTTTGAAAAAGTTGCAGAGCAGACCCTGGCGCATAAGGCATCTCTCTTGAAAGGACTTACCCCGGGAGTGGTGGACCAGGCAGCAAAGAATGCCCTGGCGGACGACAAACTTAACAACCTGGCCCGAAAACAAATAATGGAATCGAGTGAAAATGCCAAACTCGACATCGACGACTTGGCAGATACTGTTGACAGCCAGAGAATACAGACCGACAAGGAATCCGCAAAAATCAAGCGAAACGCCACCATGACCTTCGTGGCAGTCATCGCCCTTTCGATGGGGATAGCAATCCTGCTCGGCATGCTGATTACACGGAGTATCACAAGGCGAATCAGTCTGATCGTCAACGCCCTACATCGCGGGGCGGAGGGGGATCTTACCGCCCGGGTGTTGGTCGATTCCGGCGACGAGATGGCAAAACTGTGCATCGACTACAACACCATGGCGGACCGGTTGTCGGCCATAGTGGCACAGACAATGACTACCCTTCGAAAGTTGAGCCAGATAGCAGCCGATATGCGATCCGCTTCCCAGCAAGTCGTTGGCGCGGCTGAAATGCAGTCCGGCGGTGTCACGCAGACTTCCTCCGCTGTGATTGAAATAAGTGCCACCATCAAAGAAGTAGGAACCAATGTAGACAATCTCTCTCTTTCGGCATCGGCAATGTCGTCATCAACCCTGGAAATGGCGGCAAGCGTCGAAGAGGTGGCACTTAACGCTGAAATCCTGGATGCAGCAGTGGAAGAGGTTAGCTCCTCCATCACACAGATGACGGCATCTATTCGGCAGATCGGTGCCAATACAGCCGTCCTGATGGATGAAGCCACAAGTACAGCCTGCTCCATCGAGCAGATGAACGTTTCCATTCGTGAAGTAGAAAAGAACGCCATGGAAACCGCCTCCATCTCCCAGGCCGTACGCAAAGACGCTGAACGCGGTCAGGTCGCGGTGGACGCAACTATTGCCGGCATCACGGATATCCGACGGGCCTCCCGCATCACGACGGATGCCATCGAGTCGCTATCAACCCGTGCCCGGGACATCGGCGCCATCCTCTCCGTAATAGATTCCGTCGCCGACCAGACCAACCTGCTGGCTCTCAATGCCGCTATCATCGCCGCACAGGCAGGCGAGCACGGCAAAGGGTTCGCGGTGGTAGCCGACGAGATTAAAGAACTGGCTGAGCAGACAAGCAACTCCACCCGTGAAATATCCCAGGTCATCAAGGCCGTCCAGGAAGAAAGCCAGCGGGCCGTCTCCGCCATCAAGGACGCGGAACAGAGCATCAGCAAGGGAGAGCAGCTTTCACTGAAATCCGGCGAGGCATTGGGCCAGATTGTCAGCGGCGTTGAACGAACGTCAGATCAGATGGACTCCATAGCTCGCGCTACCGAAGAGCAGGCGAAAGGGAGCCAGATGATACGGGAGGCTATGGAACGGATTTCGGAAATGGTCGGCCAGATAGCCGTTGCAACACGGCAGCAGTCAACGGCGAGCGACATGATATCGGGGGCATCGGAACGAATGAAAGTGCTCACCGGTCAGGTACGGCTGTCCACCAGGGAACAGAGCAAGGGAGGTAATTTCATCGCCCACTCCGCCGAAGACATAACCGACATGGTCCAGCAGATCAAGAATGCCACCGAAGAACAGAGTCGGGGGAGCGCACAGATCGTCGAAGCGGTGGGAAATATTCAGCAATCGGCAGCCATCAACCTTCAGGCCAGCAAGGTAATGGATGAAGCGGTGGCAAGCCTGACGGGGCAGATGGAGCTCATGCAGAAAGAAATGGGGAAATTCAAGGTAACGACATCAAATGAACAGCAGTGAAAGCACCCGCAGAGACGAAATGTGGGCGGACCGTCCGCCCTTTTTTTCTACTCCCCCCCATTGATTTTACCTTGACAGCACTCTGGCATAGTGCTATAAGTTTTCTTTCTAAAAAACATTAACTCATGACGACATAGCAAATGGAGGTGCAGTTTGGCAAACCACAAGTCGGCCATCAAGAGAAACAAGCAGAACGAGAAGAAAAACGAGAGAAACAAGCATGTCCGCTCCACCCTGCGGACTTTCATAAAGCGGGTACGCGAAGCCGCCGAACTCAAGGACACTGCCGCCGCCAAGGAAGCACTGACCGCCGCCATTCCGGTAATCGATTCGGCTGTCACCAAAGGGGTTATCCAGCGCAATACCGCTTCCCGCAACGTTTCGCGCCTCACAAAACTCGTCAATACACTCGGTTGATCGGCGTACCGAGCAACCGCATTATGGCATAAAAAAAGGCCTCCGTATCGGAGGCCTTTTTTTATCTTCCCGCCACCCTTCGAGCCTCCCGCTTCGGGACGCCGTACGCCATGCAGACCTGCAACACCAGGCGCTCCATCAGTAGTGCCGGCTTCCCGCCGCTCGATTTCAACGCCAGGTCGGTCTCCAGCAGCAGCCCGAAAATTTCCCGCAGTTCCTTCCCGGAAAAGTTACGCGCTTGCGCCAAAATCCCCTTGAGAAAGTAGGGATTGATCCCCGCTACCCGGCTGATCTCCTGCTGCGGAGTATTACGGTTGACGAGTTCCAGTACTTTCCAGAGCTGGCGAAAATGGCGACTGATCATGCCGAGCAGGCGTATCGGCTCTTCGCCGTCCCGCAGGATGGTGTTGAGATTACGCAGCGCCCGCTCCAGGTTTTTCTCTCCCAGTGCATCGGTCAGCTCGAATACGCTGTCCACCCGCGTGTCGGAAACCACCCCCTTGACGTCGGCAAGGGATATGGTAGGTCGGTCACCAACATAGGTGGCAACCTTGTCCAACTGCATGGAGAGTTCCTGGAGATTCGCACCGGTAAGGTAGACGAGAAACTCCGCGGCCGCTGGCTCGACTCTCTTGCCGTGCTGAGCCGCCTCCTCCCGGACAAATGGCGACAGCTGGTTTTCATAGGGGCGCTTGAACTCCACCAGAGCCCCATGCTTCTTCAATTCGACAGAGAGCTTCTTCCGCTGGTCAATCTTCTCCCCCTGCAGGATGAGACAGGTGGAAGGAGATGGATTCTGCACATAGCCGGCCAGTATCTCCTGGGCGACTGCGGGGAGATCCTGGGCACGTTTGACCAACACCACCCGCCGCTCGGCAAACATGGGGAGAGTCTGGGCATTTTCCACGACTTCCCCTCCTTTGCACTCGTTACCGTAGAGAACGGTCAGGTTGAAGTCCCGGAAACCGGGGTCTACTACCAGTGCCAGCAGGTGCTTCACCGCTCGCTCCACCAGAAACGGCTCATCACCGTACAGGTAATAGAGGGGAGCTATTTCCCCCTTATCCAGTGCCCTGGAAAATTCATCCGGTTTCATCTGTGAAATAGAGTACTCCTCAATCCCGCCTAAAATGCCCCATTCATCTGCTGATAGAACTCTTCGGCAAGACGTCTGCAGGTTGCCCTGAGGGCTTCTTCCTGGGCGCTCTGCTGCAGTGCAAGATCGGCAACGGCCGGATAATCCTGGAAGAGGGAAAGACTCCCTTTCCAGATAATCCGCTGGCTTTTCCGTTCCCTCAACGTTGCTTCCGCGGTGAGAGTTAGCCTCTTCAGAGCGGCAGTATCCGTTGCTGAATATGCTACCTGTCCCGTTGTGTACCCGATTACCGCCCCTTCCACCACCAGTTCGGCCTTCTCTTCAGCGGAGACGACCAGTCCCCCGCTTCGTTGGGCAAACTCCTCCATCATCTGTCGGGTCAGGACCGCCTCCACCTGGGGGCGGTAAATCCTGTTGGCAAACAGGGGTATGAAAACGGTTTTCCCCACAAGGGGAGACGAACTCCCCGGCCGGTTGGACAGTTGGTAGCCACAGCCGACCATGGGCAAACAGCCCGCTAACAGCAGCAGACAAATGACGTAACGAACCATGACGACCTCTGACCGACGCTCAAGCAAACGCCAGATTCACGAAACACCCCTGCATCTGAGTGCTGGAAGATAGGTTTCATCCAACGACGATATTGATAAGCTTGCCGGGAACGTAGATCGCCTTGCGCACCTGCTTCCCCTCGAGCCATGACTTCACCCTTTCGTCGGCGAAGGCGGCCTCTTTGACCACATCCTCGGCGGCGCCGGCAGGCACGGTGACCTTGCCGCGGAGTTTGCCGTTCACCTGGATGACGATGAGAAGCTCCTCGTCCACGGTGGCGGTCTCGTCCCACGTGGGCCAACCGGTCGCCTCGACCCCACCCTCGTGGCCGATGGCCTCCCAGAGTTCCTCCGTCACATGGGGGACGAAGGGAGAAAGCAGGAGCACGACACTTTCTATCCCCTCCCTGAGGACGGCAGCATTCTCCGGGGCATTCTTCGGCTCGAAGGCATAGATGGCATTCACCAGTTCCATGACCGCTGCAATGGCAGTATTGAAGTGGAACCGCTCATCCAGATCGTCGGTTACCTTCCTGATGGTCTTGTGTACCGTTCGACGCAGACTCCGGGCATCATCGGAGAGCGCAGTCGAATCGACGGCGCCGCTGTTTTTAATGAAGGGAAGCGCCTCGACCACAAGCTTCCAGACACGGTTGATGAACCGGTAGCTCCCGTCAACTCCCTGGTCGCTCCAGTCCAGATCCTTCTCAGGCGGCGCAGCAAAGAGGGAAAAGAGCCGGGCGGTGTCGGCACCGTACCGGTCGATGAGCGCGTTGGGATCGACCACGTTCCCCTTGGACTTGCTCATCTTGGCACCGTCCTTGATCACCATCCCCTGGGTGAGGAGATTGGTAAACGGTTCGTCAACGTCGACGTATCCCAGGTCGCGCAGGACCTTGGTGAAGAAACGGGCGTACAGCAGGTGCAACACCGCATGCTCGATCCCGCCTATGTACTGGTCGACGGACATCCAGTACTGGGCACGGGACTTGTCTATTGGACCGGCGTTGAAATCGGGACAACAATAGCGCAGAAAATACCAGGATGACTGGACAAAGGTATCCATAGTATCGGTCTCACGGCGGGCCGGCTTGCCACAGAGGGGACAGGCCACGTTGGCGAACGAGTCGATCTTCGCCAAAGGGCTCCCCCCCTCCCCGGTGAACGCGACGTCCATGGGAAGGACTACCGGCAGGTCCTTCTCCGGGACGGGTACCACTCCGCAGGAATCGCAGTAGATCACCGGAATCGGGTTCCCCCAGTAACGCTGACGGGATATCCCCCAGTCCCGCAAGCGGAAGTTGACGGTCTTCGTGCCAACCCCTTCACGGTCGAGATGTTCCGCGATCTTTTCCTTCGCCTCGTCGCTGCGCATTCCATCGAAGGGGCCGGAATTGACCATGGTCCCAACCTCTGTGTAGGCGCACGCCATGGTGGCGGGATCAAGCGCCTCCCCGTCAGGCTGGATCACGATCCGAAGCGGTAGATCGTACTTTTTCGCAAACTCGAAATCGCGCTGGTCGTGTGTCGGCACCGCCATGACCGCGCCGGTACCGTACTCCTGAAGGACGAAGTTGGCGAGATAGATGGGCATCTTTGCTTTGGTGACCGGGTTAATGCAGTAGGAGCCGGTAAAGACCCCCTCCTTCTCCAGGTCGTCGGCGGTTCGCCGTATCTTGTCGGTCTTTTTCACCTTGTCGACAAACGCCTCAACCTCGGCCCTGCGATCGGGGGTGGTGAGTTCCAGGGCCATGGGGTGCTCGGGGGCCAGGGACATGAAGGTGGCACCGTAGAGGGTGTCCTGGCGGGTGGTATAGACCCTGATCTTACCGGTCTTCCCTTCGAGGGGAAAATCGATCTCGCAGCCGTAGCTCTTGCCGATCCAGTTGCGCTGCATGACCAGCACCCGCTCCGGCCACCCGGGAAGCTTGTCGGTATACTCCAGCAGTTCCTCCGCATAGTCGGTTATCCGGAAGAACCACTGCTCCAGTTCTTTCTGCACGACGCTGCTGTCGCAACGCCAGCACCCCCCATCCTCCACCTGCTCGTTGGCGAGCACAGTCTCGCATTTCGGACACCAGTTGACGTACGACGTCTTCTTGTAGGCAAGTCCCCGCTCAAACATCTGGAGGAAAATTCGCTGTTCCCACGCGTAATATTCCACGTCACAGGTTGCCAACTCACGGTCCCAGTCGTAAGAGAGCCCCATCTTCTTCAGCTGGCCGCGCATGTACGCGATATTTTCGTAGGTCCAGGTTGCGGGATGGCTACGGTTCTGGATGGCGGCGTTTTCAGCCGGCATGCCGAAGGCGTCCCAACCCATGGGATGGAGAACATTGAACCCCTTCATCCTCTTGAAACGGGCAACCACGTCACCGATGGAGTAATTGCGTACGTGCCCCATATGGATGCGACCGGAGGGATAGGGAAACATCTCGAGCAGGTAATACTTCTGCTTGCCCTCGTCTTCCGTTACCTTGAAACTTTTTCTGGTTTCCCAGTGCTGTTGCCACGTTTCCTCGACATTTTTTGGAACATATTTCTCTTCCACGTATACCCTCCCGATAAATCAGCAGGGCGGCCTGTGGGCCGCCCTGTTTCCGAAATTACGTCCTGTTTTCCCAGCCCTTAGTTCTCGGGTACAAACCGCCGTTGGTGGCACCGGTCGCAGCTGCTCTGGTCCTTGACGCTGAAAGCCATGCTGAAACCGTGACAGGACCCGCACGATTTGCCCTCTTCCATCTGTTTCATGGTGACGGGCCGGCGCTCAACCCCCGTCGGGATAAGTTTCTTGTGGCAGTCTGCACAGGTGTACCCACGGCTCATGTGGACCTTGTGGCTGAAAAGGGCATTGCCGACCGTGCCTGGTATTTCGTAGCGTACCGCCTTGGTCACCGTATGGCACTTTGCGCAGTTTTCGCTGGAGACAAACGCCGATTTCCCGTCGTGACAGGCTCCGCACGACTTCCCCTTCTCCATGTCAGGCATGGTTGCACGGCGAGTCGCCAATCCCGGACTGAAAATCTTGTCGTGACAGTCATTGCAGCGGTACGCGGCAATATGGAACTTGTGGCTGAAGAGCGCTCCCGACTCCTTGAACCTGACCTCCTTTACCGGGTGGCATTTCTCACAGTTTTCCTTGACGCTGAAGGCGGTCTTGGCATCATGACAGGCCCCGCACGACCTTCCCTGCTCCATGTCGACCATCTTGTATCGTTTCGCAGCCTTGCCGGTTGCGAAGATACTGTTGTGGCAGTCGGTGCATTTGTACATTCCGGTATGGAACTTGTGGCTGAAAAGAGTCGCTCCCGTCTCCGGCACCTTGAAGGTCACCTCGATGGTGGTCTTGTGGCACCTGTTACAGTCCCCCTTGACGGAAAAGCCGGTATTCCCGTCATGGCAGGCCCCGCAGGACGTCCCCTTCTCCATTTCCCCCATGGTATGGCGCGTGTTGTCCGGGCCCGCCTTGAACAGCTTATTGTGGCAGTCGGCGCACCTGTACATTTCCAGGTGCTTGGTGTGGCTGAAAACGGCATCGTCAGTGAACGTGATCTCCTTCACCGGGTGGCACTTGCCGCAGTTGCCCGCGACCGTAAAGGCGGTCTTTCCGTCATGGCATGCGCCGCACGACTGCCCTTTTTCCATCTCCGCCATGGAATAGTGCCGGCTCTCGCTGCCGGTGCGGAATACCTTGTTGTGGCAGTCGCCACATGCGTACATACCCTTATGAAAGTCGTGACTGAAAGTCACCTTGCCCGCATCCTTGATGTCGAACGTTATCTCCTTGGTCGAGGTGTGGCACTTGTTGCAGCTTCCCGCCACGGAAAAGGCGATATTGCTGTCGTGACAGGCACCGCATGACCGGGATTTTTCCATATCAGCCATGGTGAAGCGTTTCGAACCGGCGCCTCCGACGAAAATACCGCTGTGGCAGTCCGCGCAGCGATAGATGGTCAGATGGAATTTGTGACTGAAGAGGGCGTCCGACGCCTTGAAGGAAACCTCCTTCACCCCCTGGTGGCACTTTCCGCAGTCCCCCTGCACCGAGAAACCGGTCTTGCCGTCATGACAGGCGCCGCACGACCGCCCGTTCGCCATCTCCTGCATGGTGTACCGCTTGCTGTTGGGACCGGCAACGAACAGCTTGCTGTGGCAGTCGCCGCATCCGTACATTGCCAAGTGGACCTTGTGGCTGAACTGGGCATCGGCCGAGAACGGGATATCCTTTACCGCATGGCATTTCGTGCAGTTTTCCTTGACCGTAAACGCGGACTTTCCGTCGTGGCAAGTACCACAGGAGGCACCCCGCTCCATCTGGGCCATGGAAACATGGGGATTGCCGGGGCCAGGTTTGAACAGCTTGTTATGGCACTCCCCGCAACTGTACATCCCCAGGTGGAAATTGTGACTGAATACCACCGCCCCGAAATCGGGAATCTCGATGGGAACGTCCTTTACCCGATGACAACGTATGCAGTCGGCCAAGGCAAAGGCCTTCTTTTTGTCATGGCATGCGCCGCATGACTTTCCCTTTTCCATTTCAGCCATGGTGACGGATGGATTTTTCTTCACCACGTTGTAGAGGGTATTATGACAGGCCGTACAACTTTTCCCCAGCCGGGCCAGATGCACATCGTGGTTGAACTCCACCGTGCCGGCGGTTTCGGTCTTGAACGTGACGACCTTGTATTCCTTGGCGTAGAGGAACACGGGGAGAGCGCAGAGCAGTACCAGCAGAATGAATAAACGCCTCACAAAATTCTCCTTCATCCTTCTCAGGCGATCTTGAGCAACGCCTTGGCCACATCCAGAATGCGGGTGGGCTGTATCGGCTTGGTAATATAATCATTGGCTCCCAGTGCCAGTGCCCGCTCCCGGTCCTCCTGTGCACCTTCCGTGGTAATTACCACGATGGGAGTCTCCCTGTAGCCGGCATCATTGCGGACCAGGCTGACCAGTTTGAGGCCATCCATGATCGGCATATTGATATCGGTGAAGATCAGGTCGAATTTCTCGGCGGAAAGCTTTTTCAGCCCGTCCACCCCGTCGCTGGCCTCAACGATGCGGATTCCCCGCAAACGCTTCAGGGCAAAGGAAATCAGCTGCCGCATGGTGGGCGAATCCTCGACGATCAAGACATTATATTCTGACATAGGTTATCCCCTCCAAAAAATAAATGGCGCTATCTGGTCAGGAGATCAAGAAATCCCTGGATTGTCGACAGCTTGCGTTCTGAATCGGAGTAGAGTCGGGAGCTGAAGATCGCCGTGGCGGCGTGCCCCGCCAGCAGCGTGAAGAGTTCGTAATCCACCTGGGCGAATTTGCTCTTCTGCTGCAGAAGTTTGTAAATAACGAGGGCACCGATTACATGCTCCTTTATCTTGAGAGGGATGCAGACCATGGGAGACGCCATGTCGGACACGTAGGAGCTGACATCCTCCACGAAATAGCTCTCGCCGCTCTTGGCCACCTCTCCAATGACACCGGTCCCGAACTTTACCGACGGCACATCTTCCCGCTCCAGCCCCTCGGTGGCAACTGCCTGCAACTCGTTGGTCTTTTCATCCAGAAGCATGATCGCGAACTCTTCCGCGCCGATCAGGTTAATGACGATCTCGGTGATGATCTGCAGCACTTCTTTAAAATCGAGGGTGGAGTGGAGCTGATAACTGGCAATGTAGAGATTGGCCAGGTTGTTGTTTTCCTGCTCGATCTCCACGTAACGGGTTGCGAAGTCCTCGTTTTCCTCCTCCACCTCCCGTATGCGCCCGAGGATCTCTTCCTTTTCCTGTTCCAGTTCCTTGATGCGCGCCGTCAGCTTACGACTCTCGTCAGAAGACTCGGTTCGCCCTTCCGTGGCACGGCTTGACTCCTCCAGCTGCAACACACGGTAGCGGAGCCGCTCGTTCTCGCGCATCAGCTCGCCGGTAAACTCCGCTCCCTTTTTGAAGACCTGTAAAAACTCTTCAGCCTTGCTGTGAAGTCCCTTGTCATCTTCTGTCGCCATACGTCACCCCTGTGTGTAGTAGGTTTGTCAATCTATCCCGGGCACGAGACCGCATCTGACCATGATTTCCCGTGCCATCCGGTCAAGCGGGGCAACCCCATCCACCACTCCCGTGGCAATGGCCTCCCGCGGCATGCCGAACACTACCGACGACTCCTCCGCCTCTGCCAGCACCTGCCCTCCGGCCGCCTTGATCGCCCGTACGCCCCGGCTGCCGTCATTTCCCATGCCGGTCAGGACTACCGCCAGCAGACGATCGCCGTAGATCCCGGCAAGGGAATCGAACATGACATCCACGGAAGGGACATAGCGGTCCTGCGCCGAAGGCTTGGCAAGTCGTGCCACGATATCGTCGTTTTTCAGCTTCTGAAATACCAGATTGAGGCCACCGGGCGCAACCAGAACCCGTCCCGGCTTGACCTGGTCACCATCGGCCGCTTCCTTGATCTCAAGGGCCGACCCGCGATTCAGCCGTTCGGCAAAAGCCTTGGTGAACCCGGCCGGCATATGCTGGGATATCAGGATCGCCACGGGATGGGGGGAGGCAAACGCGGAAAGTATGGTCTGCAGAGCCGGCGGTCCCCCCGTCGATGCGCCGATGGCAATGACGTCCCTGAGAGGTTGTCCCACCCGCAACGGTGGGGGGGGGACAACCTTCTTTTTCCTCCGGGCCGGGACCTCGGCGACGTTGACCGCTTCACGGCGCTTGATCCCTGCCATGTTGAGATTGAATACGTTACAGACCTTCTCGTGGAGGTCCTCCCGTATTTTCAGGAGCTGGTCTGAAATAGCAGTCGTCGGCTTGGCTATGAAATCGACGGCTCCTAGCTCAAGAGCCTTGAACACCCGCTCATCCTCGCTCCGGGCACTGATGACGATTACCGGTGTAGGACAGGTATTCATGACGATCCGCAGCAAGGTAAAGCCGTCCATCTTCGGCATTTCCAGGTCCAGGGTGACGAGATCGGGCCGCAGGTCCAGAATGCGGCGGATCCCTTCTTCCCCATCCGCGGCATACCCGACGACCTGCACGTCTTCCATCCCCTCGAGCATCTTGGTTATGGTGCGGCGGTTGTAGGCGGAATCGTCGATGACCACCACCCTGATCACGGGCATGGGAAACCTCCGCTGCCGGCAAGCGGCTTCTGGTAGACCATGTCGTTCTGGAGGTGACGCAGGGAAAAGGCGGTGGAGATGTTCATGAGCGACTCGGAATGGCCGAGCAGGAGGAATCCCCCTTCTTCGAGCGATTTGTGGAAAGAATCGATTACCCGTTTCTTGGCCACCTGGTCAAAGTAGATGATGACGTTGCGACAGAAGATGACATCCATTTTCCCGAGCATGGCCAACCGGCCCATATCGAACAGATTCAGGTGACTGATGGTTACCAGTTCCTTGACCTGGTCCGCAACCCGATAAGCGCCGTCCTGTTCGACAAAGAAACGTCTGATGTACTGTTCGTCGGTGGTCCGGAAGGAAGAGCGACCGTAGACCGCCTTGCGCGCCTGCTGGAGGACCTTGTGACAAATGTCGGTGCCGATGATCTCAATACGCCAGTCATGGCACGCCCCCATTTCCAGAAGCAGCATCGCAATGGTATAGGGCTCCTCGCCGCTGGAACAACCGGCACTCCATATCCGGAGGGAACGGTCTCCCCTCTTCTCTTTTGACTTCTTCAGTTCCGGCAGTATCTCGTCGGTAAAGGCTTTGAGCTGGAATATCTCCCGGAAAAAATAGGTTTCGTTGGTCGTCAGGACGTCCATGATGTCGGACAATTCCTGGTCTTTTTTCCGGTTGTACTTCAGAAAGTGATAGTAATCCTTGTACCCGGCCAGTTGGTGGAGCACAAGCCGCCTGGCCAGACGTTTTTCCAGAAGGTACTTGGAATCGTTGTCGAAGAAAAGCCCGCAATGGGCATAGATGACATCGCGAATCAGGCGAAAATCCTCTTCCGCCATCGGAATATCCGGTTCCACAGAAAACATTATTTGAACCTGCCCATGATATCCTGTATCTGGCCTTTGACGAGGTCGTCCGTCTCGATCTCCAGCGCCTTCTCCAGATACGGCAACGCTTGTTCGCCCAGCCTGGCCGCGAGGGTCCTGATGAAGGTGCTGCGCACGTCCCAATGGGGATGGGCCAATATCTTTTCACTGCTTGCCAGCAGAATTGACTCGTCACTTCCGGCAAGGATTTCTATGGCGGACTTGACCACTTCCTCATCGGGATCGTCCAGCGTCCGGCGCACCTGCTTCAGGGCAGCATCCCCCCCAATGAACGACAGCGCTTCAAGGGCGGAGATCATGATCAGGCCGTCGGCCCCATCCATGGCTTCCATGACCGCGCCCAATGCCCGTTCGCCGCCGATTTTACCCAGGCTCTTCAACACGGTGCACTTCACCCAGGGGTCCTCATCCCGGAGGGTAAGGAGAAGGGGTTCCAGGCACTCCGCACCACCCAGTTCTCCCAAAGCGCCGGCAGCGGCGATCCGCACATCCGGCTCCTCATCCATCAGCGCCTTGACGAAATGGCTGGCACTTTCCGGCAGTCGCAGGCTGGCAAGGGCGGTGACAGCATTCCGGCGAACCAGCATATCTTCATCCTTCATGAGGAGAGCGAGCCGATCGGCCTCACGAAGGGCCGCATAGAGGATCACCGCGTCACGACGCCGTTCAGACGACTCGGTAACGGCCATTTTCTGGGCAATCGCCAGCACCGACGCCCTATCATCCTCTGCCAGCCGGGCAAGAGCATCGATTGCCCCTTCCCGAACCTCGGGTTCCGAGTCGTCCAGAAGACCGGCTATAGTCCCTACCATTTCCGTCAACCCTGTCTTGCCACACGCAAGGACTGCCGCCCGGCGCAGCACCGGATTACCGCTCCCCATTCCCTCCACGAGGATGGCGGCACACCCCTTATAACGGAGCTCGCCACACACGTAGGCGATGAAACAGCGCTCCTCGTCCCCGGCATGGGCAAACTCCCTGACAAGAAGGGCAGTCCCCGCTTCCCCCATGCAGGTAAATGCCTGGATACAGTTCCGGCGAAGCCGGTCGTCGCGGCATGCCTGCAGAAGGGGGCCGACTGCGCGTTCATCCCCGATCAGACCGAAAAGCATGACCAACGCCTCTTTAAGAGGTTTTTCCGCCGTTTCGAATGACGCCAGCAACCCATCGACAAAGGGAGACCCCGTCAGTTCCCGCAACTGATCATCGAGTCGCCGTTTCGTTTCGTCGTTCAGCCGGCCTCTTACTTTGAAGATCGCCAGAGCGGCCGCTTCCCGCGCATTGCGGACCTTTTCCTTGAGTCCTTCCACCAGAAGAGGGGTCGCCTCCGCGTCTCCAACGGCGCCAAGACAGTCAAAGACCGCCTTCTTCAGGAGATTGGTTTCCACGAGAGGAGAAATGACTCCCATCGGCAGAGGCCTGCCGATCTTCCCCAAGGCCTCCAGTATGGTGTAGCTCAGCCAGATGTCTTGTTTCCCCAAGGCCTGGACCAGGGGGGAAACCGCCCGCGGATCGCCTATCTTCCCCAGGTTCTCCGCGGCGGCAGCACTCACGTTGGGGTCGCCGTCGTCAAGGGCGCTTATGAGCAGGGGAACCGGGGTGGCGTCACCGATGCTCCCCATAATGTCGATGACGAATTTGCGCACATCGTGGTCGTCGTCGTTTATGTGGCGCGACAGGCAAGGGACGGCAAGACGGCCGAGACGTTCCAGGGTCTCCACCGCCGAATTGCGCAGGCCGGCGTTGTCGTGGGACCTGAGCATGAGCACCAGCTCTTCCATCACCCCATCGTCGGGTGTCGACCCCAGGAGCAGATCCACCGCCTCCTTGCGGACCCTCCAGCTGGAATCGCCGAGCGCAAGAAAAATGCCGCTCCTGATTTCCGCCAGCGGGCGGCCGGCCATCCCCATGACCGCCTGCCTGCGCACCTCCTCGTCGGAGGAGCGGAGCTGCTCGGTCAGCGTATCGCTATTCGTCGTCCCTGTCTCCATGGTCACAGACCCAGTTCCTGTTTTTTCTTGGCAATCAGCTCCTCAAAGGCATCCTTCAGATAGCTGGTCCCGGAACGCACCTCCGTGGGGACACGCCGTTCATAGAGGGATGTCCCTTCCCGGATATCATCGGCCAGAAGTTGATACAGCGTCCCCTTGCGAACCCCCTCCTCCACCCGTGCCTGGTTGTAGAGAACGATGTCCGACACAATGATACGCGCCAGGCGCTTTGCCTTTACATGGGCCTCGGCAAGTTCCGGCGAGCTCTCCGCGGCCGGAACGGATGTCTCCTGTTCTTCGTCCTGCCTGAGCTCCTGACGAGTGGCTTCCTGGGCGGCTATTTCCTGGTGGGAGAGCTCCTCGGGGGAGGCGTGCCCCTCTTCCTCGGCAGGTACGGACTTGGCTGGCAGCGCATCAGCCGGCACCTGGCCCGCTACGAGCCGGTACACCATCGCCGCCAGCGAATCGGGGATATGATGCTTTTCTATGTAGTCGTCCGCACCATAGAGGGACTTGGGAGAACGTTTATACCGCGTCTTGTCGTAGATGGAGGCGATCAGGATAATTTTCACGGTAGCGAGTGCGGGATTCTTCCGGACCGCATCGCACACTTCGAACCCATACATGGACGGAAGTGCCACATCGAGCAGCACAACGGCGGGAACCATCTGTTCGATGGCAGCCAGGGTCTCGCGACCGTCGTTATAGACAAACACGTCGAAGGGCTCAGGAGCGAGAACCCGTTGGACTGCTGCGCAGAAGGAGGCGCTCTCGTGGGCCACCACTACCTTCACCCTGTCGCTTGCCGGTGCGGAAACCGCAGCGACCGGCGGAACGGCCTGCTTCACCGCAGGCGGCGCAGCTTGGGGAGGAGCGGGTTGGGGCATGGATGCAGGGCTCGCAGGAGAAGCACCTTTCCGGACCACGCGAAATATCGCCCGGCACTTGCTGCACCGCAGCTTTATGCCTTCCGCTCCGACCTTTCCGTCATCGAGGCTGAAGCGCGTTTTACAACTCGGACAAACGATCAACATAAGAATAACAATCCTTTCACCGCAATACTCTCAGTAGCCCTTCTTCGCAACACCCAGCAGTCCGAGTTCATCGACCTCCCGGGGGCTGATGATGCGGTCCAGATTGAGGAGCATGACCATGCTTTCCTTCACCAGGCAGACTCCCACCAGATAGGCGGCGTCAATGCCGGTGGCCACCTGGGGCGGTGGTTTGATATCCTTGACCGGCACCGTGATCACCTCCGTCACTTCGTCGACCACTAGACCGAGCAACTGGCCGGCGGCCTTTACGATCAGCAGCCGTGTGCTCTGGTCGTTTGGCCGTTTGGGGAAGTCGAACCTGCTCCGGAGGTCCACGACCGGTATGACTGCTCCACGAAGATTTATAACCCCTTCGATAAAGCTGGGGGCCTTGGGGAGGGTTGTCATCTTCAGCGGCCGGATGATCTCTTTGATACGCATGATGTCGGCCGCATAGATATCATCACCGAGCCGGAAACAGGCAACCTGGATTTCTTGGATATCACTGGTCATGGCACATTGCATCCTCACGCAGCGCATGCTGGTACGTGGAACAGGAGCGAAACCACGGCCCCCGAGTCCGGCAACCGTCAGCTACTTGTTCAGGAGCCCTTCGATGGTCTCGATAACTTTTGCAGACTTGAACGGCTTGGTGATATAGGCATCAGCCCCCATCTCCATGCCGCGGGCGTAATCCTGGCTGTTTTTCTTGGCAGTCAGCATGACCACTGGAATCCCCTTCGTCGCCGGGTCTTCCTTGATGTGGCGACAGACCTCGAAGCCGTCGAGTTCCGGCAGCATGATGTCGAGAATAACCAGGTCCGGCGGGTTGGCGGCTATTTCTTCGAGGGCGGACCTGCCATCCATGACACCCGTTACGTTGTACCCTTTTGAGGAAAGAAGAATGCTTTCCAGCTTCAGAAGGCTTTCCTCGTCCTCAACAACAAGTATCCTGTTTTTTTGCATGACGGCTCCTTTCGTAACCACTCAGTGTAGCGCAATATCGAGAATTTTCTCCATATTCAGAAGAATGAGCATCTGCCCGCCGAATCGCCCCAAGCCGTTGACAAACTCCCGATCTATGCCATCGAGAACTGCGGGAGGGGGCTCGATGCTCCCGGTTTCGATCCGTACCACCTGCACCACTTCGTCCACCATGAGTCCGCTGAACTCATCCTGCCGCTTCACGACGATGATGCGGCGCTTGCCGGTCTCTTCCAGCGGCGGGAAGCCGAGACGCTGACGCATGTCATACACCGGGATGATGATGCCGCGCAGAGACAGTATGCCGGTGACGAACCGGGGTACCCGGGGAACTTCCGTTACCTCGCGGGGCTTGATGATCTCCTTGATCTCCATGATGTTAACGGCATAATTCTCTTCCGCCACCCTGAAACAGAGGAACTCCTGGAACTCTCCTGTCTCGGCAGCCGTGGTGGTCATGAACACCGCGTCTTCGTCACACCCCGCAGTTTCGCGCCCCGCCAGCAACTGGGCCAAGGGATCGAACTGTCGTGACACCTTTTCTGCCAGCGGCGCAGGGGGAGCGGGTTTCTCCTCACCGGCAAACAGTTCTTCGATCTGCTCCGCGAATGTTTCCGTTTCCGGCTGAGACGTCCCGCTCTCGACTTCGTCGTAAACAGCCTCTGCTTCAGGCTCCACTTCGGAATGGGCCACGGCAGGTTGTGGTTCGACGGGGGGGACCACTCCCCGCTCCTGCGCTTTTTTTCTGATATCCGCTAGGTTCATGCTCTTCCCCGTACCGATCAGATCACCAGTTCAGCGGTCATGTCCTCGATGATGGAGCCATCGATTATCGCCGCATCACGGCCGAACCCTTCCAGAAGGGCATTGGTGGCAATAATGTTGATGCGTCGGGGAACGCCGCCCGACAGTTCGAAAAGTCTCTGGACCGCATCGGGAGTGAAGATCCCCGGACTGCCGCCCGCCACTTCAACCCGGAAATCCAGATATTCCAGGGTTTCCTCCAGGTCGAGCGGACGCAGGTGGTAATTCATGGCTATCCGCTGCCGGAACGGTTCATACACCGGCGCACTGAGGATTTTCCGCAGTTCCGGTTGCCCCATCAGAACGATACTGAGGAGGTTCCGGTCATCCAGCTGAAAATTGGTCAGGAGCCGAATTTCGTCGAAAATTTCCCGGTCCGGAATCAACTGAGCCTCGTCGATGACGATTACCGGCAGACAGCCCTGGTTGTGAAAGCGGTACAACGCCCCGGTTATCTCCCCCAGGAGATCATCCTTGCCGACCGCCGGCGTCTCGATCCCCAGATCCCGAGCAATGATCCGCAGCAGCTCAAGGGCAGTAAGGCGGGGGTTGAAGACGAAACAGAACCGGTACCCGTCACCCATCTCATCCATGAGGGCACGGGAAATGGTGGTCTTCCCGCAACCGATCTCGCCGGTCAGGAGGGCCATCTCCCGCTCTTCCAGCACGTACTGCAAGCGCGCCAGCGCTTCCCGATGGCCGTTGCTCAGATAGAGAAAGCGGGGGTCGGGAGTCTTGCTGAACGGTTTTTCCCGGAAACCGTAATAGTCCTTGTACATCGCCCCGTCTCTCCCGGATGACGCCAGCCGACTTCAGGGAGAAATACCGGTCCCTGGTCCCCAGCGCCCAATACCCGCCGTTAAGCGCTTCCCCTCATTGCCTCGTTGATGATACCCCCCACGTCGAGCACGAGAATCGTGCGCTGGTCCCCCAGGTCGGCGGCACCGGAAATCCCCTTGAATCCCCGGAAGGTTTCCCCCATGGACTTGATGACGATGTCCTGCTGCCCGATGAGGTCGTCCACCACGATGCCGAGGCGTTTTTCCGCCACACCGACCACCACCACGTAGAAACTCTCCAGAAGAACGGACATCCCCGTGGTCTCGAAAAACCTGTCGAGCCTGAGGAGGGGCAGGGTAACCTCCCGCAGATGAATGACCTCTTTCTTCTCCACGGTGAGAATATCCCTATCCTCCACCATGATGGTTTCCAGCACCGACGTTATGGGAATGGCGTAGGTGCGCCCTGCGGAGGAGATGATGAGCGCCTTGATGATGGCAAGGGTGATGGGGAGCGTGATGGTCATCCTGCTCCCGCTCCCCAGCGTGCTATCCACATCCACCATGCCGGAAACGGCGGCGATGTTGTTCTTCACCACATCCATGCCGACGCCGCGGCCGGAAATCTCGCTCACCGTGTCACTGGTGGAAAATCCGGGCAGAAAGATGAGGTCGATTGCCTCGCGGTCGGACAAGACCTCCGCCGGACCGATCAGCCCCTTCTCCCGGGCCTTTTTCTTCACCCGCTCCACATCGATCCCCCGGCCGTCGTCCTCCACCTCGATCACGACGTGGTTCCCCTTCTGGAACGAGGAAAGGCGGATAACCCCCTTTTCGTCCTTGCCGAGCTTGAGGCGATCTTCGGGGGGCTCTATCCCGTGATCTATGGCATTACGGATGATGTGCATCATCGGGTCGGAGATATCCTCCACAATCAGCTTGTCCAGTTCCGTATCCGCACCGAACGTTTTCAACTCCACCTTTTTCCCCTGCTCGCGGGACACCTTCCGGACGATGCGGGACATCTTCTCGAAGAGCTGACCGACGGGAATCATCCGTATCTCCATGACCCCCTTCTGCAACTCGGTGAGCTTGCGCTCCAGCACCTTCGTGGATTTGCCAAGCTCGCTCGCCATGGCGGAATGACCGTCCCGCCGCAGGTTGTCGACAAACTGACTGATGCTCGAATGGGAAAGGACCAGTTCGCCGACGATATTCATCAACTCGTCCAGCTTGCCGATATCCACCCGCACCGTGCGGCTGAAACTCTTGGCGGTCACGGCGGTATCGACAGCAGCAGCCGTCTCCCCGCCGTCCAGGACAGCAACAGAAGTCTCCGCTTCGGCTCTCTCCTCCCCTCCTCCGCCGAGATGGGTAATGATCACGTTGTCCTTGTCCACCAGGGCCGTGACCGCGGCAGTATCAAGTTCGGAACCGAAGAGAATCTCGAAATCAATGCCGGCATCCAGACCGCCGCCGGCACTTGGCAGGGTGCTAATAACCTCGCCCCCCTGCTTGAGCGTGTCGGTCAACTCTCCCAGGTCCTGATCGAAGGTCATCAGGCTGAATGAGGCATGGATGGAATAGATGCCACGCCCCTTCTTGACGTTTTCCAGGAGACGATGCTCCTCGTATTCCGTCAGGGCACCGAGGATTTTTTCCGAAATTCCGAGCCCAGCCAGGGGAGAGACGGTCTCTGTCGTGGGGGGCGTGCTGAGACAGGAGTTGATCCGGGAAACAGCCCGTTCTATCCCCTGGGTGTCGCTGACACCGGTTCCGGCACCGCGGACCATGGTGCCGAGCAGTTCCATGGAGTCGAACAGCACACTGACCGTGGCCTGGTTGAGTGCCGCCTTGCCGAGCCGCAGGGAATCCAGGAGGTTTTCCAGGTTGTGCGCCAGGTCCGCAATGTCAGTGAAGCCGAACATGCCGGCCAGCCCCTTGAGGGAATGGGCGCCTCGGAAGATGGAATTGACGAGGTCCGGATTACAGTCCCCCGTGTCGGCGCAATCGCTCAGGCCAACCAGATCGAGGCTCAACTGGTCGATAATCTCTTCCGCTTCGGCGAGAAAATCCTTGACCGCCTTCCCCAGATTGTCGTTATTACCGCTCATGTGCGCTCTCTGTGGGTAATGGATGAGTTGCTATCTTCACGGAGTGCTCTCCACGTCTTCATCCAAGATATTTACTAACCAGCTCAAGCAGTCTGGTCGGGTCGAAAGGCTTCACCAGATATTCATTGGCTCCCAGAGCCAGCCCCTTTTCCAGGTCTTTCTCGCTACTCTCCGTCGAAACGATGAACAGAGGGATATGCTGGTAGTTGGGGTTGTTCCGCACGTAGCTAATCAATTCGAGGCCGTTGATGTCGGGCATGTTGATGTCGGTTATTATCAGGTCCACCTTTTCCCGGGGAAGCAGGCGGAGTGCCTCGAACCCGCTGGACGCCTCGACGATTTCGTAATCGTCGACGGACCCGATGGTAGAGGCCAACAGGGAGCGCATGGTGGGGGAATCTTCGGTTATGAGTATCTTTTTCACAGTCCCTCCGGACTTTTATCTTGCAGCCGCCGCTGCAGGAGCACCTTTTCCATGGCCATTCCCGCCTGGGACAGGAAGATCTCCAGGGAATCCGTATCTCCAACCGGCTTCTGCTCCGGCAGATTGTCGCCATACAGAACGGCAACGACCTTCCCTTCGCTGACAATGGGACCGGCAAATATTTCCGCAGGATATTCGCCGCCAAGACACTCTATGAGGTAGCGGTTCCAGCGCCCTTCGTCCGGCTTCACCTTGAGGGGCTGCTGGGATTCGATGACCCTGGCGAACAGCGATTCCTCATCCCGGGGGATACGCATGGTGCGCACCCTGGAGTCGGCAAGCCCTTCGCGGTCCTGGATGCCGAACTGGCCAAGCCCGACAACCTCATCCCTCTTGACGATGAAAACAACCGCCCTGTTCATGAACTCCGATGCAAAGCGGAGCACCAGAAGGATGATCCCCCCACCGAGGGAGGGGTTATTGAGCTCTTCGAGCATCCCCCGGAGCAGGGAGATACCGGTGCTCTGCTCCACCTGGCCGCGCCCCGGGCCGAACTCTTCTCCCATCTCCAGTCGGAGTTCATCGGCAATGTTGACCTTGTCGCTCCACTCCGCAGGCGCCTCTCCCGCCTCCACCCGGCGCAACTCCTGCCTCAGACGACCGGCGAAACCCTGGACCGTGCCGGGATCGCCGAGTTCGGTCTTGCGGGGTTTCATGGCAAAGGCATACCCCATGTCCCGGACTTTCCGTTCCGCGTCGCTGTTGCTATAGTCAGCAACCACCAGCACCGGAAGCTCGGGGAAATTGGTATGGACCAGGTCCAGGAGTTCCAGACCCCCCAGGATGCCCGAACCATCCATCCGGGGCATGATCAGGTCGACGAGGAGCGTGGGGCGGATGTCCTCCCGGTAGAGGGTGTCGATTTTGATCAGGGCGTCCTCGCTCCCCTCAAAATCGAAAACTTCGTAACCGCACTCCTGGAGAGACGAAACCATGATCTCGCGGGTCGTCGTGTCATCATCAACCAGCACCAGCTGCCGTGCCGCCACGGGTTCCGCGAACTCCGGCACTTCAACCGCCTCCGCCGGTAAATCAGCGGCCGGGGCCGCCGCCTCGACGACGGGGACGGATGACGCCTGGATGAGGTCAAAGGCAAGGTCGACGCTTTCTTCCGGTCTGGCCTGCGGAGAGGCCTCCACCGGCATCTCGTCGATGACTTCACCGCGGTGGCGGCGCTCGTCGATGATGCGAGACCCTTCCATGGCAAGGAACTGGGGGTTGAGCCCCTGATCGAGCATGAACTGCACCGGATCGAGGTGGGTATTGTCGATGGGTGCAATGTTGTCCTGCAGTTCGAAATCGAAGGTCCCTTCCGCCCAGGCAAAGAGCGAATAGACCACGTTTTCGATCTGCTCCCGCACCACCTGCTCGATGGCGTCGGTGGTAACACCATAGTGCTTGATGAGAATCGTCCCAAGGCGCTCCCGGAACCCCTCGGTCTCCTGAATGGCAAGCGACTTCTTGAGGGTCGGCAGGTCGATGACCCCCTTCTGGACGAGGACCTCACCGAGATTTTGATGGAATGCGCTGGAACTGGCACGAATGACCTGGCCACTGCGAAAGAAAATCTTCCCCTCACGACTGCGGCTGTGAAGGGTAAGCAACCCCGACTTGCGACTCAGGCTGACTATCTGAAGGATCTCTCCGAGACCCAGATCTTCAAGATTTCCGACAAGGCTCATACGGGTATCATTCTGGTCGTGGAGACGTGGGATAAAATGCCGCTAATCATACCCCATTCGCACTGCCAAGTAAAGCACTTTAGGTCACCACGGGGGTTGGGAACCCCCTCTCCGGAAGAGCCCCACGCTACCGGCCGACCAGGCCGTTCAGCGGCGCTCCCGCCCCTTGAACATGAGCCGCAACGGTGTGCCGGTGAAGCCGAAGGCCTCCCGGATCTGGTTCATCAGATACCGTTCGTAGGAAAAATGAATCCCCTCGGGGCGGTTGGTAAAGATGACAAAGGAGGGGGGGCGAGTCCCGACCTGGGTTGCGAAGTAGAACTTCACCCGCCGCCCCTGGAAAAGGGGGGCATGATGGGCGGCGGTCGCCGCACTGAAGACCCGGTTCAGTTCGGAGGTGGTGACCCGCTTGGCGAACTGGGCCATGACGTTGTCCACCTCTTCCATGATCCTGCCGAGCCGCTGCCCCGTCTTGGCCGAAACGAAGACGATCGGCACGAAGGGAAGGAATTTGAACTCGGTGCGAATCCGGTCCACGAACTTGCCGAGGGTGGCATTGTCCTTCTCCAGGGTATCCCACTTGTTGACGACGAAGATGCACCCCCGCCCCGCCTCGTAGGCATACCCGGCGATCTTGCTGTCCTGTTCCGTGACCCCATCCTCTGCGTCAATCACGATGAGCACCACATCCGCCCGCTCGATGCTCCGGAGCGAATCCATGACGCTGTACTTCTCGATCTTCTCGGTGGTCTTCCCCTTGCGTCGGATCCCGGCGGTATCGATGAGCAGAAACCGCTTCTTGTGCCAGGTGAACGGGGTGTCCACCGCATCCCTGGTGGTACCGGCGACAGGATTGGCCACCACCCGTTCAAAACCGAGCAACCGGTTAACCAGGGACGATTTTCCCACGTTGGGGCGCCCGACCACGGCGATTCGTGTCAACTCCTCGTCCTGCGCCTCCGAGCGGTCGACCGGCAAGGCCGCACAGACCTCCGTCATCAGGTCGCCGACTCCCCGGTTGTGCTCAGCGGACACGGGATAGAGCGTCTCGACGCCGAGGGCATAGAAGTCGCCGATACCACTCTCAAGCTTGTCGCCGTCGATTTTGTTGACCAGGTGGAATACCGGCTTGTCGACCCGGCGAAGCATCTCCACCACCTCCCGGTCAGCAGGAGTGAGCCCGCTCCGGCCATCCATGACGAACAGGATCAGATCCGCCTCGTCCATGGCAAGCTGGGACTGCTCCCGCATCTGTTGGAGGAGCCGGTCGTCGGTCTCCGGCTCGAAGCCTCCCGTGTCTACGAGGATGAACGGCACGTCGTAGCGGTTAACCTCGGCATAGTTGCGATCCCGGGTCACTCCCGGCATGTCGTCCACCATCGCCTTGCGACGGCCGACCAGACGGTTGAACAGGGTCGATTTCCCCACATTGGGACGCCCTACTATGGCAATTATAGGTTTCATGTACCTTCCTTTATTTGAAAATCATTCGACGCAGGGGACATATGGGTCGAATATTCGGTTGACGTAAGACTTTGTGCCTTGGCGCCTTTGCGTCAAGGGGTAGGAGAAAACAGCAGAATCATTCGTAGCCGAACTCCTTGAGCATCCTGGGGCTCTCGCTCCAGTCCTTCCGCACCCGGACGAACAGTTCGAGGAACACCTTCGTGTCCAGCAGCCGTTCGATCTCCTGCCGGGCCTGCATGCCAATCTTCTTCAGCATCTCCCCCCTGCGACCGATGATGATTCCCTTCTGGGAATCCCGCTCCACGTTGATGGTGGCTGCGATGGAGATGAGCCCGCCGTCTTCCCGCTCCTTGAAGCTGTCCACCACCACGGCAGTGGCGTAGGGGACCTCGTCACGAGTGAGACGAAACACCTTTTCCCGGATGATCTCCGCCACGATGAAGCGCTCCGGCACGTCGGTCAGGATATCGTCAGGGAAATACGGGGGACCTTCCGGCAGGCAGCCCCCCACCAGTTCCACCAGCCGCTCGACGCCGTCGCCGGTACCGGCCGACACCGGTACGATCTCCCGGAACGGATAGAGTTTCGCATAGGCGGCGATCAGCTCCAGGAGCCGCGCCTTCTCCACCAGATCGATCTTGTTGATGACGAGCAGCACCGGTGCATCCGCTTTTGCCAAGGTCTCCAGCAGCAGCCCCTCTTGGGCGGCCGGGCTGACGTTCGCCTCCACGAGAAACATGATGGCATCGACTCCCTGGACTGCGGTGAGCGCCGTATCCACCATGTAGCGATTGAGACGGGAACGGGCCTGGTGTATCCCCGGCGTGTCGATGAAGACGACCTGGGCGCCAGGCAGGTTGTGAATCCCCTGGATGCGGTTCCGCGTGGTCTGTGGCTTGTCCGAGGTAATGACGATCTTGTCACCCAGGATGCGGTTTAAAAGAGTCGACTTCCCCACGTTGGGACGACCGATGATGGAAACGAATCCGGAATGGAATTGTTCAGTTGGCACGTAGCTATTCTCCTTAATCTCAGAACTTATCCGCAAATATGCTTTCCATCCTTGCATTCCGTCTTCACGGCATCTTTGCCCGGCTTTCAATCGCAAAATCCTCGACGTAGACCCGGCTACGCCGGTGGTTTTGCTCAATCAAGCCGGTCAAATCTGCCATAAATCCGGACGCAATCCCTGATAAAGTTATTTACGGACAAGTTCTTAATCCGTGTGAGTTGAGTATCCCGTGGAGCGAATGTGCCCGAGTTCCAGCCGCTGTGGGCGACATGGAGCAAAGCCGGCCGATCGGCCGGCGCGAAATGAGCCGTACAGCGGCGGTGCGAGGGGACTCTGAGCGCAACGGGACGCTCGGCACCGCGGATTCACTCACTATGTAAGCAGGTTTCCCCGGCGGCAGATGACGCCGGCCTCCACCCGCAGCTCCAGCGGGGACAGGTCGGGATCGGGAACGATCGACGCCACGTCTATCCCCTCGCGACGAAAGGTTTCGACGTTACAGCGACGCTGTCCCGCCACATCCGCCACCCGTGAGGGGGCGCAGAAGATGGTCACCTTGCTCCCCCGGGGCAGGTCGGCCGTCAGTTTCCGGGAGAGATCGAGGCAGAGTTCCCCCTCCACCAGTTGCCGAAACGCCGGGTGGTAGGGGCCGGCCACCACGCTTCCTTCGCTCTCCAGTTCAGCGGTGGACTGCAGGCCGATCCGCACCACAGGGACACCTGCCACGAGCGCGGTATGGAGGAGCTTTTTGCACAGGCTCACCGCTTCGGCAAGGGAGAGCGGAACGTACTCTCCCGCCCGATGGAATTCCGCCAGCCGCGTACCTGCAATTACCAGGGTCGGGTAGATCCGGAGGAAATCGGGAGCAAGGTCGAGCACCCGACGAAGCGATGCCAGGCTCGTGGCCGGCGTATCACCGGGGAGCCCCGGCATAAGCTGGGCCCCCAGAGTCAGTCCTTCATCCTTTACCAGCCGGCAGGCGGTCACTACCTGGGCAGCGGTATGCCCCCGCCCCGCCTTTTCCAGGACTGCGTCATCCATGGACTGGATGCCGATCTCGACGGTATCAACCCCCATCCCCCGCAACCATAAAAGGTTGCCGCCGTCAATCGCGTCGGGACGCGTCGAAATGCGGATGCCGCTCACCTCGCCCCGTTCCCGCAAAGGCTGCAACGGCGCGAGCAGGCACTCCTGATCGACGAGGGAAAGGGCCGTGAAACTGCCGCCGAAAAAAGCCACCTCGACGGATCTCTCTCCCGCAGTACCCCGGTAGGCGGCGACTCTGGCCCGAATGGCCTCTCCATCCGGAAGTTCCCCGTCGTCACCGGCAATCCGCATCTGGTTGCAGAAGACACACTGGTGAGGGCACCCCCGGTGGGAGATGAAAAAAGGGACGATGATCGGCCTCATCGACTGCCGTCATCCTCCGCGAGACGGAGCAGAGCAGCCCGTGCAGCGGCCTGGGCCGCTTCCTTCTTGCTCCTGCCGCTGCCGGTTCCCATAACCTCGCCCTCCACCATGGCCGCAACGGTAAAGGAGCGCTCGTGATCGGGTCCCTCGGAACCGGTTACGGCGTAACGCGGCGTCTGTCCCCACCTGGCCTGGGCCAGCTCCTGAAATTCGGTCTTGTAATCCTTCCCACCCTGGGCACACCCCTTGCCGGCCAGAAGAGGACCAAAATGGCACCTGACCAGCCTGCGTGCAGCGCGCATCCCTCCGTCGAGGTAGACCGCCGCCAGGAGGGCCTCATAGGCATCGGCCAGCAATGACCGCTTCTCACGCCCGCCACTTCGGTCCTCACCCCGTCCCAGCAGCAGGTATTTCCCGAGCCCGATCGACACGGCAATGCCAGCCAGGCTCTCCTCGTCCACCAGGGAGGACCTCACCCTGGTGAGTTCCCCTTCCCGGCTTTCGGGAAGGCGCTCCAGGAGGAGGGCACTCAGGAAGAAATCGAGGACCGTGTCGCCGAAAAACTCCAGCCGTTCGTTGTCGCGCAGGGTCCGGTCAGCAGCCTCGTTGAGGTAGGAACGATGGGTCAGGGCCTCATACAGCAGGCGCCGATCCTTGAAGGTGTAGTCGATGGAGACTTCCAATTCTGCCAGCAGCCCATTGTCCCGCATGTCCATAAAACCGCCGTATGACCTGTCGGGGGAACGCCCCCGCGGATGAATCACAATTGAACGACTATAGCTAAAGATGCAGATTTTATCAATAGATATGCCGCTTTGGCCGGATTTTTATCTTGATTAATTCCCGCCCCTCTCCTATAATTTTTTATTTTTCAACCTTGAGGTGCTGCATGGCCTGCTTCATCACATTTGAAGGGATCGAGGGGTGCGGCAAAACCACCCAGATGAAGATCCTGGCAAAGCGCCTGGAAACCCTCGGCACCGGCGTAACCACGACACGGGAGCCGGGGGGGTGTACCATTGCCGACAAGATTCGGGGAATCCTCCTTGATGCGGAGAACAGCGCCCTGGTCCCGCTGGCTGAACTCCTCCTCTACGCCGCGGCGCGTGCCCAGCATGTGGCCGAAGTCGTCACACCGGCCCTGGCCGCCGGGCGGGTGGTGCTCTGCGACCGCTTCACCGATGCCACCCTCGCCTACCAGGGGTACGGACGGGAGCTCGACCGGAAGACCATCGACCGGCTCAATGAGCTGGCGACGGCAGGGATTCGCCCCGACCTGACCGTCCTCCTCGACTGCCCGATAGAGGTGGGGCTTGAGCGGGCCATGACCCGGATCAACAGTACCGACGGCGCCAGGGAAGAGCGGTTCGAACTGGAGGCCAGGGAATTCCATCGCCGGGTGCGCGACGGCTACTTACAGCTGGCGGCCCGCGAGCCGAAACGTTTCGTGGTCATCAACGGTGCTGCCGGGGTCGAGGAAACCGCCGCCGCCATAGAAACGGCCGTCCTCGCCAGATTGTCCGGGAGGGGATAATGCCCTACGCCTCCATCATCGGGCAGGACCGCAGCATCGCCATTCTCCGTCGGGCTCAGGCCGGCGGAAAGCTGGCCCATGCCTACCTGTTCGACGGCATCGAGGGGTGCGGCAAGCGGAAGACCGCCCTGGCACTCGTCCAGTCGATCTTCTGCACCGAGAGAGAAGGATGTGGCCGATGCGCAGCCTGTCGCAAAGTGGCGGCGCTCCAGCACCCCGACCTGCACCTGGTTGAACCGGACGGAGCGTTCATCAAGATCGACCAGATCAGAGAACTGCAGCGTGAACTGGCCTTTCGTCCCTTCGAGGCCCCCAAGAAGGCCTGCATCATCGACAGCGCGGACCGGCTCAACCCGGCTGCCGGCAATGCCCTGCTGAAGACCCTTGAGGAACCTCCCGGCAACGCTCTTCTCATCCTGATCACGGCTAATCCGGGAGGGATGCTGCCGACGATCCTCTCCCGCTGCCAGCGGCTCCAGTTCCAGGCGATACCCCAGCCTGCCATCGAAGCGTACCTGGTCGCCCAAGGAACGCCGGCCGAAACTGCCGGCATTGCCGCAGCACTGGCCGGGGGAAGCATCGGGAAGGCGTTGGACGTCAGCAGCGAAACGGTCCTGCAGGAGCGGCAGACACTGCTCCAAAGGCTTCTCTCCCTTTCCCTGGGGGATATATCACCCCTGTTCGCCGCAGCGGAGGAATTGGCCGCGGACAAGGAGAAGGCCCAGGAGATGCTGGAGCTCGTCACCACGTTCCTGCGCGACATGCTCCTCCTCCGGCAAGGCAGCGGGGACCTCTCCAACCGGGACCTGCTCCCCCTGCTGGAAAAGGGAGCGTCCCGCTTCACATCGGCCAGCCTCATGGGGCTCATCGAGCAGGTCGCGGCAACCCGCCGCGCACTATTTCGCAACGTCAACACCCGCCTGGCGCTGGAGGTCATGTTCATGCGCCTGGCCGAGGCGTGACACTTTACGCTGTGAGAGGTACGTGCAGCACATAGATGAACAACAATGAAAAAGCAGCGGGGAGCGATCCCCTGGAGGAACTTTGATAAAAATCGCCAAAATCCAGTTTTACACTGCCGGCAAGCTCTATGACTTCAACGCCGGCAACCTCGATCTCAAGCCGGGGGACAGGGTAATCGTCGAAACCGAGCGGGGCAAGAGTATCGCTACCGTCGTGGTGGGGCCCCGGGAATTCGAGAAGGGTGCTGCCCCCGAAGGGCTCAAGAACATCACGCGCAAGGCGCTCCCCGAAGACCTGGAGGCAGCGGCCCGCAACGCGATCAAGGAGAAGGAGGCCCATGCCCTCTGCCTCGCCAAGATCAATGAGCGCGGCATGGACATGAAGCTCGTGCGGGTCGAGTATCTCTTCGACGGCAGCAAGGCGATCTTCTACTTTACCGCCGACGGCCGGGTCGATTTCCGCGAGTTGGTCAAGGACCTGGCCCACGCCTTCCACACCCGCATCGAGATGCGCCAGATCGGGGTGCGCGACGAGGCCAAAATGGTTGGTGGCATCGGCATCTGCGGGCGGGAACTGTGCTGCTCCTCCTTTCTGCGTGAATTTGAGCCGGTGTCGGTGAAGATGGCCAAGGAACAGAATCTCGCCCTCAACCCGACCAAGATATCCGGCCAGTGTGGCCGGCTGCTCTGTTGCCTCTCCTACGAATACGAGACTTACTGCACCCTAAAAAGATGTCTCCCCAAGTGCGGCAAACGGGTCAAGCACGGCAACGTGGAAGGGGAAGTGGTCAAACTGGGGGTGCTGGACGGCACCGTGACGGTCAGGACCGACGATCATGTTCAAGTGGTGTTGAAGGGTGAAGAGATCAAGCCGGAGAACATAACGGACCGCCCGAAGAAACCGTTGCGTGAACAAGGGAAGGAAGGGCAGCCGGACACCAAGGAGAGTCACGGCAGCGGTCGCGAGCGCCGCGGCGACCGCCGGTCGGACAACCGGGACAAGAACAAAAAGGAGAAACGATGAGCCGGACATTTTACGTCACCACTCCCATCTACTATGTCAACGATGTCCCCCACATCGGCCATGCCTACACCACTCTGGCCGCCGACGTCCTGGCACGTTACAAGAAACTCCAGGGATACGAGGTCTTTTTCCTGACCGGCACCGACGAACATGGCCAGAAAGTGGAAAAGGCCGCCAACGCCGCCGGGGAGACCCCGCTGGAACTGGCAGACCGGGTAGTCAAGCGGTTTCAGTCGCTCTGGGAGAAGCTGGACGTATCCTACAGCGATTTCATCCGCACCACCCAGGAACGGCACAAATCGGGGGTAACCCACCTGTTTGAAAAGGTGCTCGCCCAGGGAGACATCTACCTGGGGGAGTATGAGGACTGGTACTGCACCCCCTGCGAGACCTTCTGGACCGAGACCCAGCTCATCGACTTCAAATGCCCCGACTGCAACCGTCCCACGGAGAAGCTGAAGGAGGAATCCTACTTCTTCCGGATGAGCAAGTACCAGGAGCAACTCCTGGCCCACATAGAGGCAAACCCCGACTTCATCCAGCCCAAATCCCGGCGCAACGAGATCCTCTCCTTCGTCCGGGAGGGGCTGCGTGACCTCTCCGTCTCCCGCACCTCCTTCTCCTGGGGGATTCCGGTGCCGGGGAACGAGAAACACATCATCTACGTCTGGTTTGATGCCCTCACCAACTATATAACCGCCCTCGGCTACCCGGACGAAGCGGGGAACTACGGCACGTTCTGGCCGGTTGACGTGCACCTCATCGGCAAGGACATCCTCCGCTTCCACGCCGTCTACTGGCCCACCTTCCTCATGGCAGCCGGCCTCCCCCTGCCGAAGAAGGTCTTTGCCCATGGCTGGTGGACCGTGGAGGGGCAGAAGATGAGCAAGAGCCTCCAGAACGTGGTGGAGCCGAACATGCTCATCGACCGTTACGGAGTGGATGCCGTGCGCTACTTCCTCCTCCGCGAGGTCCCCTTCGGTCTGGACGGCGATTTCTCCCACACAGCCCTCGTCAACCGGATCAACTCCGACCTGGCCAACGACCTGGGGAACCTGCTCAACCGCTCCACCGCCATGGTCAACAAGTACTTCGACGGTATCGTCCGGGAACCGGGGGCGTTGACGGAGCAGGACGAGGCCTACCGTGCCAGAACCGAGACGATGGTGAAGCAGGTGGACACCTGCATGGACGAACTCGCCTTCAGCAAGGCACTGCAGCAGATATGGGAGGTCATCTCGGCGGGGAACAAGTACATCGACGCCACCGCCCCCTGGACCTTGGCCAAGGACCCGGCCCAGAAGGAGCGGCTCGCCACGGTCATGTACTGCCTGCTGGAATCCCAACGGATCGTCCACACCCTGCTGACGGCCTTCATGCCCCGAACCGCCGCCAAGGCCCTCGCCTACCTCAACGGGGAGCAGAAGCCGACCGAGGCCGACCTGCAGTGGGGGGGACTCAAAGCCGGCACCGTCATCACCAAGGCCGAGGCGCTCTTCCCGCGGATCGAAGAGAAGGCGGAATAACGGCGGGAGACATCACAAAGAGCGGTAACGCAAAAGGCCGGGGAAACCATCCCCGGCCTTTTGCTATCATAAAAAAAGAATCTGGGACACGGAATAATCGGGATACCTGCGGACTCAGGCCACAACCTCAACCAACCTTCCGGCAGTCATCCGACTTTATCAGATGGTATCCGCTTTTTCCGTGTTCGATTGCCGTTTCGAGGGTTATGAATACGGAGTTTTATCCCTCTTCCGTCCCTTTAGCCGCTTCGGCGTTACATCGCTCGACCACGTCCCTGAGCCAGGCGATCTCATCAGGGAGGAACTGCTTCGCGTAGGGGGTGCCCACATTCAGCGCCCAGTGCAGTGGCGGCTGCGTCGTGGCTGCGAGTACGTGTCCCGGGACCTTGACGCTCTTCACCTTGTCGTGCGCCCAGGCATGGAGGCGCTCTTCGCTGTCGAAGAGCATCAGGTAATCGTTCCCCTCTGACTCGATCACCAGCGGCAGCACCTGCCCGTCCGCATCCCCTGCGCCTGTTTCGCTCGCCTCCTCCTCGTCCAGGGTCGGGACGAAAAACGTGCCATTGAGGAAGAGATCGTAAAATTTCGATTGGTTCTTGGCGTCGCTCATATCCTGGCGCAGTACCTCCAGTGCCTGGTCCAGTTCGGTCATGGTAAGTCCTTTCGTTGTTGGGCAAGTCACCTGCCGCGGCAATAAAAAACCACAGGAAGGGTCCCTGTGGTGCAGAAACTGACACAAAATAACATCTTGTATCGTCGCCGACAATGGTTATTTGTTGCCTGATAGGGAGCCGCGCTGCGTTCACCCAGCTACAAGATCTCCACCTCGCTCACCCGTACAATCAGCATGTCCTGGCGGAACCGGCCTGCCAGCTTCTTTCGGTAGTCCCGCCACCAGTCGCGGTCGAGCACTTCCGTCATCACCTCGTAGATGACGATATCGTCCCGCACCGTCATGGTGGGGGTTTCCTTCCAGATCCCCTCGGCCGGCGACCGGACATAGGTGGTAATGCCGCCAAACTTCTCCGCAAGCACGTCCCGCACCCGCGTGTACTCATTCCGGGGGAACGGCATGCCGCTGTTATCGTAGAGGGGCAACAGAATCTGCACGAGATGCATAAGGTTCGCTCCGCTTAATTCCGAACGGGAGTGTGTCAGGGCCAGCGGCATTAACAAGGCGCCGCCACGTAAGCCTGGCCAAGAGCTATAGATCAGAGGTTGAAGCTTGCCGGCCGCAGTTCGCCGGAGCCGAACAGGAAGAAGAAACGGAACAGGCAGTATTTGTAGAATTCGGAAAAGAGGAGGCGGAAGCTGCCGCCGTGACTCCACCAGGCTTCCTTCAGGTTTTTGCTGTCCACCGGATGGGGATAGATGGCGACTTCCCTGGGAAGGACGCTGCGGAAGATGAGGGTGGCCCGTTTCATGTGGTAACGTGAGGTGATGAGTTTTATGGAATGGACCTGGTGCCGGACGACCAGCTCACGGGCGTAGATGGCATTTTCCAGGGTATTGCGGGAGACCTTCTCCAGTATAACCCCCTCGCCGCCGCGGGTACCAGCCTGCTCCCGGAACAACTCCCCCTTGCGCACCGCCGGATCGACCCCGACGAGAAAGAGCCAGCGCGCCTGGTTGTCGCGATAGAGCCGGATCCCCTCTTCGACCCGCCCACGTCCCCCCGTGAGCACTACGATGGCGTCGGGCTTGACCTCCTGCGGACTAAGGGAAAAGGTCTTGTAGGCAAAATCGACGAACAGGACCGCCAGAATCACCAGCGTGATAATGAGGAGCGAGAAAATCCCCTTGATGAACGTCATTGCGGCTCAGTTCCTTTTCGAGAAAATTACCGGTCGATTCGTACTTTTTTCTTGCGCACGGGACAACATTCTGCTATTAATTGACGCTTAGTTCATTCGGAGGTACGATCCATGTCCAAAATATGCGAAATCTGTGGTAAAGGCCCCAGCTTCGGTAATAACGTCAGCCACGCCAACAACAAGACCCGCCGCACCTGGCATCCGAACCTGCAGAAGATCAAGGCCATCAGGAACGGCAGCATCAAGAGCATCAAGGTCTGCACCCGCTGCATCCGTTCCGGTCACGTGGTCAAAGCGCTTTAAAACCGGTTCAGCGTTCAAGATTCAAGGTTATAACCACCTGAAGCCGCAACGCCCTGAGCGTTAGCGGCTTTTTGTCTGTAAACTTTGAACGTAGAACCTTGAACCGTCAGTTTGCCAGCGCGATAACCTCAATCTCCACCCCGACGCCCCGCGGCAAACCCTTCACTTCCACCGTGGAGCGGGCCGGCGGCTCCGCACCAAATCTCCTGCCGTAAATCTCGTTAACCACGGCGAAGTTGGCCAGGTCGGTGAGGAAGATGGTGCTCTTCACCACATCGTCGAAACCGAGCCCTGCCGCGGCCAGTACCGCCCCGATGTTCTCCATTACCAGCTCGGTCTGGACCGTGATACCCCCCTCCCGAATAACACCGGTTGCCGGGTCAAGCGGAATCTGGCCGGACAGAAAAAGAAATCCCCCCGCCTTAACGGCCTGGGAATACGGTCCAATCGCCTGCGGCGCCTTCTCAGTAGCAATTACCATCTTGGTCATGTTCCCCTCCTTGCCGTTGTTTCCGGAAAAGCCAATTATTGATTCGATCTGTGGCCTCACCCTGCGGGCAGCCTTCGCTGTCCAATTCCTTTAGAATTGTCGCAAGTCAAGGGGCTGCGCAGGGCAACGCAGAGATTGCGGAAAAGTGGCGTCACCCTTCAGTGTTTGATGCGCTCCGCCTTGATGACCCCCTCCACCTTCATGATGCTCGTCAGCACCCGCTTCAGGTGGTCCAGGTCCGTTACCTCCACCTCGAACAGGTTCACCCCCCGCTTGTCAACGGTGCTTTGAATTGAGGCGCTGGTGATGTTGGATTCACTGTTAGCGATGGCCTGGGAAATCCCTGCGAGAATGCCCTTCTGGTCGTAGCAGAAGACCCTGATCTTGACCGGCAGGGCGGACCGTTTGGCCTTCTCCCAGGCGACGTCGATGCGCCGCTCCGGGTCGCTCTCCAGGGCCAGTTGACAGTCGGCGGTATGCACTGTCACCCCCCGCCCGCGGGTGATGAAGCCGACGATGTCGTCGCCGGGAACCGGGTTGCAGCACTTGCCGAAACGGACCAGCACGTCCTCCACTCCGCTGATGCTGATGGCGCTGGACGATTTGCGGGTCAGCTTGTCGAAGACCTTGCCGAGTCGGGTTTCCTTGCGTTCCTGGTGCTGTTCCAGCCGTTCCGCCGGAATCAGCTTGCCGAGCACCTGGTTTATGGAGAGCTTGCCATAGCCGACGGCGGCCATCAGGTCGTCTTCATGGACGAAACCGAACTCCCCCGCCACCTTCTTCAGCTCGCCGGTCTTGAGGAGCTTGCCGTAGTTGAGGGAATAGCGGCGGAACTCCTTTTCGGCGATCTCGTGGCCGAGGGAGATGCTCCGCTTCCGTTCCTCGGTCTTGATCCATCCCCGGATCTTGTTCCGGGCCCGGGAACTCCTGACGATCTTCAGCCAGTCCTTGCTCGGGGTGTGATGGGGGGAGGTGACGACCTCGATGATGTCGCCGGTCTTCAATTCGTATTTGAGGGGGACGAGCTTGCCGTTCACCTTGGCCCCGACACAGCGGTGCCCCACGTCGGTATGGACGCTGTAGGCAAAATCGATGGGGGTGGATCCCTTGGGGAAACCCTTCACATCACCCTTGGGGGTGAAGACGTAGACCTCCTCGGGGAACAGTTCCACCTTGACCGTGTCCATGAACTCCCGAGAGTCCTGGAGCTCCTGCTGCCACTCCAGGAGCTGACGGAGCCAGGCGAAACGTTTGATATCCTTCTCGTCGTACCCCTTCCCTTCCTTGTACTTCCAGTGGGCCGCAATCCCTGCCTCGGCGACCCGATGCATCTCCGCGGTCCGGATCTGCACCTCCATCCGCTCGCCGAACGGACCGATCACCGTGGTATGGAGGGACTGGTACATGTTTCCCTTCGGCATAGCGATGTAGTCCTTGAAACGGCCGGGAACCGGCTTCCAGGTGGAGTGGATAATGCCGAGGACTTCGTAGCACTCCCGGATGTCATCCACCTGGATGCGGATGGCGATCAGGTCGTAGATCTGGTCGATATCGACGTTGCGGTTCTCCATCTTGCGGAAGATGGAATAAAGGTGCTTGCTCCGCCCCGACACCTCCCCCTTGATCTCGTGTTCAGCCAGTTTCGCAGCGATGATGTCCCTGACTTCCTGGACGAAGGTCTCCCGCTCCTTTTTCTTCTTCGTCACCTTGGAGGCCAGATCGTAGTAGACCTGGGGGTCCTGGTAGCGGAAGGAGAGGTCTTCCAGCTCGCTCTTGATCCAGGAGATGCCGAGCCGGTTGGCAATGGGGGCGTAGATGTCCATCGTCTCCCGGGCGATGCTCCGCTGCTTGGGTTCCGGCTGGTACTGGAGGGTGCGCATGTTGTGAAGGCGGTCGGCAAGCTTGACGAGGATAACCCGGATGTCGTTGGCCATGGCGAGGAGCATCTTGCGGAAATTCTCCGCCTGGCTCTCTTCCTTGGTCTTGAAGTGGATCTTGCTGATCTTGGTGACCCCATCCACCAGGCTGGCTACCTCTTCGCCGAAATTGGCCACCAGCTCTTCGTGGGTAGTAAGGGTGTCTTCGATGGTGTCGTGGAGAAGCCCAGTCACGACGGTCGGCACATCCAGCTTCAGGTCGGCCAGGATCGCAGCAACTTCCATGGGGTGGACGAGGTACGGCTCCCCCGAAAGGCGCGTCTGCCCCTGGTGGACCTTGGCACAGAAGACGTAGGCCTTCCTCACCAGATCCAGATCGGCGGAGGGGTTATAGGCGGTCACCTTGTCGAGAATGTCGTTAAGCCTGATCATGGGGCAAACCTGGGTGGATCAGAAAAGCAGGGAAATTGAATAACAAACAAAAACGATTGAACACAGATTAACGCGGACAAAATCGGATTAACGCCAATACAAAATAAACGGGAATCAGTTGACGTTCTTCGGGTCAACCCTGGAAAGGTTTTGAATCTGCGTAAATTCGCTACACGCAGATGTGGTCTGCGTTCGGATGTTTGCTGTGCTAGAGACAAAAAAAGGGCGGAAGCGTTTAAGCTCCAGCCCCGTTATGCCGCGAAAATTAACGGCTCTTTCGAGAGGTTATTTCAAAACTGACTTTCCCGGCGGCAATTTCCCGCAGGGCGAGGACGACGTTCTTGTTGCTGCGGTTATCGATGAGGGGCTTGGCACCCTTGTACAGCTGCTTTACCCGCTTTGACGCCAGCATCACCAGCAGGAACCGGTTATCTACCTTCTCCAGACAATCTTCAACAGTTACCCTTGCCATTATTACTCCTTTCTTAAAAGCCGGAACCCGTTATCCGGGACCCGTAATCCGTAATCCATCCTAGTCCCTAGTCCCCGGTCCCTGAACATCAAACATTTCAGAAACGGCTTCCAGCACACGGGAGGTCCGGCACCGTTCCGCCAGCAGGACCGACTTGAACTCCTCTACTGCCGTGCTGAACACGTCGTTGACTATGATGTAATCGTACCAGCGAGACTCGCGGATTTCCGCCGCCGCCCCCTGCAGGCGTCGCGCGATCACCTCTTCGCTGTCCGCGTTGCGGCAGTCGAGGCGGCGACGCAGTTCATTGTAGCTGGGAGGCATAATGAAGATGAAGACCCCACCCCGATAGCGCTCTTTCAGCTGCCGGGCCCCCTGGCAGTCAATGTCGAGGATGACATCAACACCGTTCCGGCGGTACTCTTCCAAGGTCTTGATGGCGGTACCGTACAGGTTGCCGTGCACTTCGGCCCATTCGGCAAATTCACCTTCCACCACCATCCTCCGGAACTCCTCGGTGGAGACGAAAAAGTAGTCAATTCCGTGGACCTCGCCGGGGCGGGGGGAGCGCGTCGTGTAGCTGACAGAATGCCGCAGGTTCGGGAAAATGTCAATGACTTCCTTGCACAGCGTGGTTTTGCCGGCGCCCGACGGTGCGGAAATTATATAGAGAACGCCTTCACGTTTCATGAATAACCCCGGTGACCAGGGACCAGGTATCCGGGACCGGTAAAATTCTTACCGATCCCCGGTTCCCGGTCTCCGATTTACTCGATGTTCTGGATCTGCTCCCGTATCTTTTCAAGTTCCGCCTTCAATTCCACAACCAGCGGGGTTATTTCCACATCCCCCCCTTTGGAACCGATGGTGTTCACTTCCCGGTTCATCTCCTGGAGGAGAAAGTCCAACTTCCGCCCCACCGGTTCCGCCAGCTGCAACGCCCGGTCGAACTGCAGAAGATGGCTGTTGAAGCGTACCAGTTCCTCCGTGACATCACTCCGGTCGGCCATGATGGCAATTTCCTGGGCAAGCCGTCCCTCGTCGAGAGAGGTATCGGCCAGGAGCTGGGCCACCCGCTCCTTCAGGCGTGCCGCACTCTCGGCCACCGCCACCGGCGCGCGTCCTCCTATCCTGCTTATCAGGGCCGTCAGGCTCTCCCGCCGGCTCCGCAGATCGGCGAGGAGCGCATCCCCTTCCCGCGACCGCATCTCCTCCAGTGCCCCCACCGCCTGTTCAACCGCGGCCAGCAGTTCCACCTGGAGTGTTTCGGCAGGGGTCTCGCTCTCCCCCGTGGTCAGCACGTCCCGTTGACCGGCAACCAACTGCAGACTGACCGGCTCGGTCAGCCCCAGGGTGTCACGCAACTCACCCAGCGCCTCGAAATAGGCCAGGGCCAGGGGCAGGTTGGCCGTCGGCCGGGCCGCGGCATCCAGCACCCCTTCCCGCTGCACGAATACCTCGATCTTCCCCCGCTTGAGCCGCTCGCCGATGCATTTCTTCACCTCGTTCTCGAAGGGCATAAGCCCCCGCGGCAGCTTGACGGATATCTCTCCGTACCGGTGATTGACCGACCGGATCTCCACGCTTATCCGGCCGTGGGGTGCAATGACCTCCCCCTTGCCGTAACCGGTCATGCTCTTTATCATGGTTCCTCCCATCGAAATTCTGGACATACCAGCCTACGACATCGATTATCCAGCCGCAGGGGCCATTTTCACGCCATAATAGGCCCGATACCACGCCACAAACTGTCCAACCCCCTCTTCGATGCCGGTTGCCGGCTTGAACCCAACATCCCGCATCAGGTCGTCAACGTCGGCACAGGTGGCAGGGACATCCCCCGCCTGCATGGGAAGCAGATTTTTCACCGCTTTTTTCCCGAGACATTCCTCAAGTACCTCGATGAAATACAGGAGTTCCACAGGCCGGTTGTTGCCGATGTTGTAAATCCGGTACGGGGCATAGCTCGTCCCGGGATCGGGCCGGGCGCCGTTCCAGGACGGATCGGGAGAGGGAATCCTGTCCATGACCCGCACCACACCCTCGACAACATCGTCGATATAGGTAAAATCCCGCTGCATCCTGCCGTTGTTGAAGACATCGATCGGCTGACCGGCCAGGATCGCCTTGGTGAAGGAGAAGTAGGCCATGTCCGGCCGCCCCCAAGGTCCATAAACGGTGAAGAAGCGAAGCCCGGTGGTCGGCAGGCCATAGAGGCTCGCGTAGGAGTGGGCCATCAGTTCGTTGGCCTTTTTGGTGGCGGCATAGAGGGAGACGGGGTGGTCCACATTATGATGGACGGAGAAGGGAGTGCTGGTGTTGGCGCCATAGACAGAGCTGGAGGAAGCAAAGACGAGGTGCCGGACCTGGTGGTTACGGCATCCTTCCAAGACGTTGAGAAAGCCTACCAGGTTGCTGTCGACGTAGGCATGGGGATTGGTGAGGGAATGCCGGACCCCGGCCTGGGCGGCAAGATGAACGACCACCTGGAAACCTCCCTCTGCGAAGAGGCGCTCCATGGCTGCGCGGTCCACGAGGTCGGCCATGATGAACCGAAAACGGGGGTTCTCTTCCAACAGCCGCAGCCGGGCGGTCTTGAGCGTCACGTCGTAATAGTCGTTGAGGTTGTCCAGGCCGGCCACGTCATGGCCATGCGCCAGTAACTGCTTCGCCAGGTGGAAGCCGATAAAACCTGCTGCGCCGGTGACCAGGACCTTTCCCATTCTATCTGCCCGCCTCGCTGAGGTACCACTCGTAGGTGGCGCGTATCCCTTCACGGAGTTCCAGTCGATGACGCCAGCCGAGATCGTGCAGACGAGAAACGTCCGACAGTTTGCGGGGAGTGCCATCCGGCTTGCTCGCATCGAAGGCCAGGTCGCCGCTGAAACCGACGATCTCCTTGATCAGGAGCGCCAGATCCCCGATGCTGATTTCTTCGCCACTGCCGATGTTGACGAACCCGGGTGAGGTATGCGGGGCAAGGAGTGAAGCGATTACCTCGTCGGGGCGAGTCATGAGGAAGACGCAGGCGTCGGCCACGTCGTCAACGTGCACGAATTCCCGCAGCGGTGCCCCGGTCCCCCAGACCACCACCCTGTCCGCGCCGGCGACCTTGGCATCGTGAAACTTCCGCAAGAGGGCCGGAAGAACATGGGAGGTTTCCAGGTCGAAATTGTCGCGGGGGCCATAGAGGTTGGTCGGCATGGCGGAGATGAAAGAGGTACCGTACTGACGATTGTATGACTTGCACATGGTGATGCCGGCGATCTTGGCGACGGCATAGGCGTCGTTGGTCGGCTCCAGGGGGCCGGTGAGGAGATACTCCTCCTTGATCGGCTGGGGGGCAAGCTTTGGATAGATGCAGGTGCTGCCGAGAAAGAGGAGCTTCCTGGCACTGTTTCGCCAGGCCTGGTGGATGACATTCGTCTGGATCATCAGGTTGTCGTAGATGAACTCCGCCGGGTAGCTGTTGTTGGCAACGATCCCTCCCACCTTGGCGGCAGCGAGGAAGACATACTCCGGCCGCTCGTCCTCAAAAAACCGGGCCACACCCCCCTGGTCCCTCAGGTCGAGTTCGCTGCTCGTCCGGAGAATGAGATTGGTAAAGCCGTCCCGTTGCAGCCTCTGTACTATCGCAGAGCCAACAAGGCCGCGATGACCTGCCACGTAGATGCGCGCAGACTTATCCATTTGCCCTCTTGTCCCTTTCCGCCAGGGAGAGGTCCGCATCCACCATCATATTCACCAGGGCGCCGAAGTCGACCTTCGGCTCCCAGCCAAGCTTTGTTTTCGCCTTGGTCGGGTCTCCCAGGAGGAGATCCACTTCGGCGGGGCGGAAGTATTTCGGGTCGATCTCGATGAGCACCCGGCCTGTCCTCGCGTCCACCCCCTTCTCCTGGACACCATGCCCCTGCCACTCGATGGGCATGTCGAGCCGGGCAAAAACGCGCTCGGCGAACTCGCGGACCGACCAAGTCTCGCCGGTCGCCACCACGTAGTCGTCCGGCTCAGGCTGCTGCAGCATGAGCCACATCGCCTCCACGTAATCACCGGCAAACCCCCAGTCCCGCTTGGCGTCCAGGTTCCCCAGATACAGCCGGTCCTGCAGACCTACCTTGATCCGGCCAGCCGCACGGGTGATCTTGCGGGTGACAAAGGTCTCCCCACGTCGCGGCGACTCGTGATTGAAGAGGATGCCGTTGCAGGCAAACATGTTGTAACTTTCCCGGTAGTTCATGGTGATGTAGAAGGCGTACGCCTTGGCACAGGCGTAAGGGGAACGGGGGTAGAACGGGGTAGTTTCTCTCTGGGGGGTTTCCACCACCTTGCCGTAGAGTTCGGAGGAGGAGGCCTGATAGAATTTCGTATTGATCTCGGTCTCTCTGATCGCCTCCAGTATCCGCACCGCACCGAGGGCATCCACCTCCCCCGTGTACTCGGGGACATCAAAGGAGACCCGCACGTGGCTCTGGGCCCCCAGGTTGTAGATCTCGTCCGGCCGCACGTCCCGTAGGATTTTGTTGAGGGAGCTGGCGTCGTTCAGGTCGCCGTAGTGGAGAAACAGCCGGACACCCGCCTCATGGGGGTCGTGATAGATGTGGTTGATCCGGCCGGTATTGAAGGAGGACGAGCGGCGGATGATGCCGTGCACCTCGTACCCTTTCTGGATAAGCAGTTCCGCCAGGTACGAACCGTCCTGGCCGGTAATGCCGGTGATCAGTGCTTTTTTCATGCTCAATCCCTTCTGTGCCGGTTCATTTCCATAGCGCTCGTGCAGGCAGGGCCGCAGCTATTTTTAAGTGGTGTACTATACCCCATGAGCTCCATTTATTCAACGCAATTCAGCCCATACAGACACTAACCATACGTCTTCAGACAATAGATTATATCAGGATTAATGCGAAAACGAATCGGATAGTCGAAAAAAGGATCAGGGGGATTGGGCGGGCGTGGCGGTCAGCAGTCGTTCGATTTCCTTCAGCAGTGCGGCAACCCGGATGCTTTCCCGGCAGGACTGGTCGTCGTCGCATTTCGTGCGGAAACATTTGGTGCAGTGGCGGGGCGCCTGCACGATTCCGTGCCCCTTTCCCCTCGGCCCGCTCCTCCTGCCGTCCGAAGCCCGGTAGAAGGAAACTGTCGGCGTTCCGACCGCGGCAGCCAGGTGCACCGGCCCCGTATCCCCTCCGACCACCAGGTCCACTTTCTTCAGCAGGGCAACCAGCCCTTTCAGGGAATAGCGCTCGATGACGCGCGCGCCATTCCCGATCGCCGCGGCCAGTCGAGTCACTACCTGCCGCTCCTCCTCGTTTCCCCAGGAAAAGAGGATCGAGGAGGCGGGGAATTTTTCGAGGACCGCCCGCCCCAACTCGATCCAGCCGCTTTCCGTCCAGAACTTGGTCTGCCACGTGGTCCCGTAATGGAATAGGAGCACTAGCCCGTCATCCAGGGTTGCAAGGAGCGCATCCGCCGCACCGTCATCCTCGGGGGAGGTGACGATGTCAGTCGTCAGCGCCAAGCCGGCGAAATCCTTGGCGAAGGGGATGCTGACCAGCCGCAGGTACTGGTCGGTCACATGGTGGTCCGTGGGCCGGATCGGCACTTGGCGCGTCGTGAAGAAGAGATTGACCCTTTCCTGGAGAACATCGGAGGAGAAACCGATAATGTTCTCCGCGCCACTCAACCAGTCTATCAGACCGCTCTTCAGGTTCCCCTGGATGTCGAACACCAGGTCGTACGCTCTCTCTCGCAGAGCGGCTCTGAGTTGGCCGATCTCGTGCCGCGTCTGTTTCGCCAGCGGCTGCTTGCGCCAGACCTTGGTCCGGACAGGATGCAGCCGGGCAATGAGCGGGTTGTCGGCGAGTATCTCCTGGAACTGCTCCTCCACCACCCAGTCAATCTCAATCCCGGGCGACACCCGGTGCAGGTAGTCAAGGACCGGCAGGGCATGGATAATGTCGCCCAAGGCGCTCATTTTTATAATCAGGACACGCATGGGAATATTCTATCCAGTGGTTCAATTTCGTGCGGGAACCGCCGTTACGACACCCGTAGCGATTCCATCAATTCGGCCGTTGTCGCGACCAGTTCATCGGGGGAATAATCCGTCAGTTTCTCGAACGTATAATCGCTCCTCATCATGACGACCACCAACCCGTCGCCGGTTCGTTTCTTGTCCTGCTTCATCGCTGCCAGGATGGCATCGCTCCCGAAATACTCCTTGCGAAGCGGAATCGACAGACTCTTCCTGAGGAGAACATCGGCCAGGTGGCTGGCGAGTGACGGGGCGAGCAGACCGCGCTGCACCGCGGCGATATTCGCGAACAGCATGCCGATGACCACCGCCTGTCCGTGGGGGATGGCGTAACTGCTGACCGTCTCCAGGGCATGGCCGAAACAGTGCCCGAAGTTGAGGAGATTGCGCCGACCGGTGTCGAATTCGTCCCCCTCCATGTAGCTGAGCTTGATGGAGAGGGATGTCCGTGTGGCCTGCAGCAGGGCGTCCGGGTTCCGTTCCAGCACCGCCGGCAGGCTCCCTGCGAGAGCCGCGGCCGTCTTCTCTCCCCCCATCAGGTGGAGTTTGACCACCTCCCCCAGACCACTGAGAAAATCGGCTTCTTCGAGGGTCTGGAGAAAGGGTGAATGGATGTGCACTTCGGCAGGAGGATAGAAGGTGCCGATCAGATTCTTGAACCGCTTGTAGTTAAGCGATGTTTTGCTGCCGATACAGCTATCGGCCTGGGCCAGCAGGGTTGTAGGGACGAATACCCAGTTGAGGCCGCGATACAGGGTGGAAGCGACGAATCCTGTCACGTCCTGGACGATTCCCCCCCCGAGAGAGATGAGCGTCATGTTTTTCTTGGCAGCCCGGTCCATCAGCCGATCGTAGATCTCCATGACGCTGTCCAGCCCCTTCCGCTCCTCGCTAACCGAAAACACCATCCGCTCACCTTCGGGAATACAGCTGAGGCAACCGCCACCGTAATGCCGCCAGACATTTTCATCAATGACAAACAGACGCTCGGGAAACCGCGAAAACTCCTGGATAAATCGCGCGCTGTCCTGAAAATGGACCGAGTAGTCCCGTACATTGGAATGAATGGTGATTACTGACACGTGAACCCCCCGTCCACAAATATGGTCTGGCCGACGATAAAGCTGTTGCGGGACGAACAGAGAAACGCCACGACCTCGGCAATCTCCTTGGGTTCCGCAAGGCGGCCAGCGGGGATGTTCTCGGTTATCTTGCGCAGCTCATCCTCCGAATTATTCTGGCGCGTCAACTCGGTAGCCACGAAGCCCGGCGCCACCGCATTGACCATCACCCCCGATCCGGCCAGTTCCACGGCTGCCGCGCGAGTCATGCCGTTGATCCCCGACTTGGTGGTTGCGTAGACAAACCGGCGGGGCTTACAGACTCCGCTCCAGATGGAGCTTATGTTGACGATACGGCCGTACCCCCGCTCTGCCATGCCGGGAGAAAGTGCCCGGAGCAGAACCATGGGAGCGATCAGGTTGACCTGCAGGGTCCCGGCCAGGTCGGCGTCACTGAACTCACCGGCCGCAGCCAGGGGGTTGATCCCCGCATTGTTCACCAGAATATCGACCCTCTCCCCCAAGCCCGCGCAATACCGTTCGATCGATTCGGTCGATGCGAGATCCATCTCCTGCCGGTTTGGTACCAGTACAGTCGCCCCCTGGGATCTGAAGAGATCAGCAATAGCTCTGCCGATCCCTCTGGATGCACCCGTTATCAAGGCCGTTCGACCTAACATTACTATTTACCTCCGACTTATAGCTACTTAATGTATCAGCGTCGTCGTAACTATCTTTCAGTTCATTATTTGTCCAGAAATATAACGGATACAACGAGCCACAAGGTGGTTGGGCTATTTTGACAGAACAGCTCAGACAGGGTATCGACTCACAAATACATGGTTTTTGTAAGGCTGGAAATGCTCATGTCTTTACCGATAGCCTTGATGCATTCAGTCATTGCACTATTCCTCTTCAATACGTCATCCTGGCAATACAACAAAGGGATATAATCGCTGTAATAATTCTGTTCATTATTGTCAGTATACCCGTCAAATCCCGCAAGCACTATTTCCTGTACAGCGCATTTTTTCAAAATCTTCATGACCATAAGCAACGGATTGTCACGTACTGATTCTGTATCATTAGTTAATGCCCCATAGTTGAAAATATAATCTATTTGCTTGCTTGATGGTGATACATTGGATGTACAAATTACTTTGACATTTATACCATCACCGTAAATCCTATGAAAAAACTGGCTATACCTTTTCGAATTCCCCATAAATACATAATCAATAGGGTATAGATCGTTAATAAAATTGATAGATATTACTACAGGTTTATATTTATCAATATACGACACAATACTGTCAGACTCATTTATGATGGATGCTCCAGGGCCAAGAAGCAAAATATTTCTATTTTCTATATCTTTTGCAAGACGAAGGTACGAGGTTTCATCATTGCACGAGACATTTTGATGTTCCTGATATTTTTTTTCAATAAGCTCTTTGTTGAATGACAGCTTGTTTCCTTCCGGTAACGTTTCAAGCAAATCGTTTACCGATTTTACTGCCAGAGTTTTCTTGGCAAGGAGGTATTTTACATATTCTGGATGGCAATCGTTCGATGCAGCGAGATAGTATAAGAGAGAGTATCCCCAAGGGGCTTTTGCGTACTCTTTCAGTATGTCAACATCAATCGCTTCAAGCAGGTGTTCTATCGCATAGTTTTTGGAAAAATTTTCATTGAAGAACATTGCGATCAGTTCAGTGTTTGCGTTTCCAGCCCCTTTCCCCATGCCGTAAAGGGAACTGTCAATGACGAGGTTACGGTCACTTTCAAGTTCGCATAACTCAATGGAACTGGCGTATACCAGCTGAAAGTTGTTATGGGCATGATAGCCAATGGTTATCGACTTGTTCAGATAGGTATCAAAAAGCTGGTAATAATGCAGGAGCTCCTTGCTATGCATAAGGCCGTACGTGTCAACGATGGCAACAGCATAGGGGTCGAGTTTGTTGATTTTTTCGATAAGACTGATGACATCGCCGTCTGAATACCCGGTAATCGAAACGGGATTCACAAATGTTTTGTAGCCCTTTTCCTGTAGTTGAGCCAGATACTCAAGGGCCGCGTCCTGATCTTTTTTCTTGAATATTACCCGGATACCGTCGATACACGAATCCTTCTGCAACGATATTCTGCTGATATCACAGGTACCATAATCGATCATCGCGAGGATCATCGCGTTATCGATATCGAGTCCTCGCAGCAGGGGAGAAATCGAACCGCTATCGGGCAGAATAGACCTGTCGGGGTCATAGGGACGACGTTCATCGATAAAACCGATTTCGATCATATCAATGCCGGCTTTGTCAAGACGACTGATAATGCTTTTCATGCTCCCCAGACCAAAATTCCAGTCATTGACAAAGCCGCCGTCGCGAAGAGTACAATCAAGAATACGTATGGATCTCATATTCTACCCCTTGTATACATCTGTTTTCATTTCTTCTTCTGATAAAAACGGGAACATATCTTCCAGCGAAGGCGAAACCATCGTTCCATCAGGCAGCGAACGAGCGGAGAGCTTCGGCGCAAACCCCTGTGCCGGATCAAGCAGCACTTCACAGAGTACCGGGTTCCTCGACGAAAGGACTTTCCCAATTTTTTCATCTATGGTGTCTATAGCATCAATTCTGATAAATTCAAACCCATATGCAGACGCAATCTTTTCAGCATCGGGAAAGCTGATACCGCTTGATGCATTGACACCGCAGAACCTCGCAGCAAAGAGATTGGTCTGAGTCTGACGAATAGAGTGGTACCCATCGTTGTTCAACCAGAAGATTTTCAAATTCAGCCAGTTATGGATGATCGTCTGCAATTCCTGAATGTTCATCTGAATACTTCCATCGCCGTCAAGGCAAATTACACGCTCACCTCTTCTGGCTACCGCAGCACCAAGTGCCGCAGGGAGTCCGTATCCCATGCTTGCGCAACCGGAATTGGTGAAAAGGCGCTGGTTCTTTTTCACGATCATGGCCTGGAATGAGCAGACGCAGGCACTACCGTTACCGGTAACGGTAACATCCCCTTCTTCCAGATGCCGGGAAAGTTTGTCCATGAAGACGTACGGGTTAACCGGTGAATTAGTCGTATAATATTCGGGCAACACCGCAGGATATTTTTGATGCATCTCTCTGCACCACATCAGCCACTTGTCATTGCACCGTATCGGGGTTCTTTTTGCCGCAGCAAGAAGCCCCGGCAAAAAATCGGCAAGATCGGCATGAATCGGCATATCTACCGACAGGGTCGGCTTTTTAAGCTCGCCTTCATCGATGTCAACGGCCGCAAGATACGCATTTTTAGCGAAATTTTCCCAATTATAGCTTATCTGGCGGATATTCATCCTGCAGCCAAGCGAAAGAAGCAGGTCACCGTTCTGAGTTACAAAGTTACCGCCACGCGTGCCAATTGTTCCAGGACGCCCGCCATACAACGGATGATCGTCCCAAAGTTCGTCGTGGGAGTTCCATGCGGTGACAACGGGGACATGGAGATAGTCGAGGAGCTCAACGAATGATTCGTATGCGCCGGAAAGACGAATCCCGCTGCCGGCAAGAATTACCGGTTTTTTTGCGGCTCTTATTCTGTCAAGCAGTTCTTCATACACACTGTTCGAGGGGGGGGGAAGGATCTCTCCCGCATCCTCCTTGGGGTCGTAGTGCTTGAGAGAATCTGTTTCAACTGTAGCTCCCTGCACATTTAACGGGATATCGAGCCAGACCGGCCCAGGTCTGCCATGGGTAGCAAGGAAGAGTGCACGCTCAAGGTGGTACGCTATCGACTCCGGGTCAGTAACCATGACGGAATACTTCGTCATGCACCTCACGGCATCCACGATATTGAACTCCTGATCCCCCAATTGTCTCAAGGGGACAGAGGTTGAGGCAATCGTTGTGGAGAATTTTACCTGTCCCGATACGACAAACATGGGAATCGAATCAACCCATCCCCCCATAACACCGGTAAGGGCATTTGTTCCGCCCGGCCCGCTGGTCACACAGACCAGCGCAATCTTTCCGGTCAAACGCGCATAAGCTTCGGCGGCAATGGCACAGGCCTGCTCGTGATGATTATAGATGGAATGCAGCTTTGGGTGGTTACCGAACGAGTCGTTCAGATGCATGGCCCCGCCGCCGGTCACGGTAAACAGATCGGTAATGGCGTTTTCAACCATAAAACTGGCTATATAGTCCGAAACCTTAATTTTCATGTTAATGAGCTCTCAATTGTTAGTGACTTTCCTGAAGATTCCGACTCACGGCATGTCCGCCTATTTGTCCGTGAGCAACAGCTCTCTGTTGAGAGAGTCTTTACGATTCTCATACCATCCATACAACCGGTCAATAGCCTCGACGAGCGGTGTGAACGTCAGTCCCGGAATTTCTGCACGTAGTCGCCTGTTGTCACCGCTGTACTCCGGTCCGAGTCCCGGTTCGCCGACGACAATAGGCAGATCCTTCCCTGACCTGCACCGCACCATTTCCGCAAGGGAATAGAGGTCGACCGCCGCATCGGGGGTGACGTTGTAGGCGACATGTTCAGCCCGGTTCTCGATAAAGTGCTCCAGGACCGGCATGAGATCGTCGATGTAGAGGTAATCGAAGTGCCTGTTCTGCTTGATGGTGATGGGAAGATCGAACAGCGCCTTGCAGATCGCGTTGGAGATGAACCTGATAGCGTAGTCCTCATACTTGCCGAAGACGCCGAACAGGCGGAGTTTCACCACATTCTGACGGTGCTCCAGATACTTGGCGATTATATACTTTGAGAATCCGTGGGGATCGACAGGGATATGGGTACCGAAGTACCCTTCCTCCATCTTGGCCTTGTAGTGGCGCATGTCGTACACCGCGCCCGACCCGAGAAAGATCATCTTCCGGAATCTGTCCGCGTTGGCCATGAGGTTGAAAAACATCCGCGTATTGGCATCGAGCAGCCCCGACTGGTCTGCCGCATTGCGATGCCCCGGCTTGACGGCACCGTGGATGACCACGTCGATGTCATTGCGGAGAAAAAATTCCCGCACGTGCACTTCATCCGTCAGGTCGAGTTCCCGGTGACCGGGGGAGATGACCGTGTACCTGCCGGACAACTGTTCTCGGATGTTTCGGCCGATAAAGCCACTGCCACCGGTAAGGAGTATGTTCATCGGGGGCTCCGTTCAAACCGCTCGAGCAGGATGAGTACGGCAATCCCAACCATCAAAAGGGGGTTGAGAAGAACGGCTATGCTGATAGCGTGTCCCAACTGGATATAATCCTTCGGGATGAGCATCAGGCCGAACATGACTGCGAATACCCTGGTAAACCGGGAAGAGTGACCCGTGTTGATAAACAGCATCGTCGGCACAAAAAGATGTATCAGTTTGTAATCGAAAGAGACCTGGGGAAGAAGTATCATGGAGAATACCAGAAGGGCCACCTTTTTCCAGAGTATATCCTCTTTTAGCACAATATACGCTGCTACCAGCACGAAAAAAGCCAGGGCAATGACCGTGTAATGGTCGATAAACGGCTGCACTTGGGGAAGAGGCTTGGCAATCATCCGGATGACTCCGTAGAGGGAGGAGTTGTGCTGGAGCCCTTCTTTTGTAATCAGGTAGGTGGTGTTAAAGCCCGCCAGATTTCTCCGCAGCCCTTCGAGAGAGTGAAGAATCCCCCCATTGAGCATGGCGGCACTTGCCAGGGAGATGACGGCAGTCGTGCAGGCAGTAACAATAATGTTCCGGTATTTTCTCTCTGCCAAGTAGAGGACGACAAACACGCCGGGGTACAGCTTCATGGCAATTGCCAGGGACAGGAAGAGCACACCCGGCAGGTCCTGACCTTTCCGGTGGAAGTATATGAACAGGGTTATGCAGATGAACACGAATGCTTCCACATTGCCGCGGTCAAAGTTAAATAATACGGGATAGGACATGAACGTGAGGACAAACACGCTCATCCATCTGTCCGAAATGGGGACCGTCGGCATATTCCGAAAGATGTACCAAACAAAATACCCACCGAACAGTGCTAGAAACAAGGCAAAGGCAAAATGCTCGTTAAACAAGGTAAAGAGGTACATCACGATGAAGGTGAGCGGGAAATAGACGCTCACCGGTGCGGAGTAGGGATCGAGATTCCCCGTAGCCCGATAAATATTGTAGAAATCGTTGAATCTATCCGCGGGGTCAAAAAGAAACGTCCGGTAGAAGTAACGCTCAAGCCCACAGTAATTTGCCAAAATATAATGAAAGATAACCGAGAGAGTAAAACCGATTATCACTATCGTACTGATTGTTTTCAGTTTGTTAGCACCGTTCGGGCACACAGGTTCGCTCATAACCGGAATCCCCGCAAAATCACTGCTGCCATAAGGAGAGTTTTGAGCGCTACTGACATATTGAGCTCACCAAAACGGCAATTGTCAACAATGATATCTGGGATGTTGCCATTGTGAAGCGATTTAGACATGTTGCCAGTTATTTCAAGAGACATAGATGTGGATCCTTCGCGCATAAGCATTGTTTTGGACACAAGTTTCGCTCATTCAATTTTGGAGTGTCGGTGCAGTAGTGATACTTGACATCTTTTTTCTTTTATAAACAGAGATAATATCTCCTTTTTCTATTAGTTCATAATAAGGTGCAATCATAAAATAAATATCGCGAAGTTCCTTAAATCTTGACAAACGAGTCTTATTATCTTTATTGAAATGAGGATATTTTATCGACATATAATTATTGACAGTCCATAATTGGTCATTTAGTAAAATATCAGAATCAATATAGATGATTTCTGGTTTGGCTTGCATTAAATCTTTATACACATTCATTTTCTCTTCTGGTAAAAAAAGCCACCATTGCAAACAAGGATAGAACATTTTGCTGTATGTGTTAGATACTACGGGTAATATAAAATCATATCTTGAAATGAGATAAATTCCGCCTTCTTCCTTTGAGTATTTATGAATGAGATGAACTGCGTTTTCTAAATAACGAGGTGATCCTGTCGTCGAATAATTTACTGCTCCCAAATTCCATTCGTATAATTGATGATTCTTAAATGTATCCAAGTAATCTGATTCGGTCTTGTTAAAGGCTTTATATGTTTGGACAAAATATACTAAAGAAATAAGTATTAGGATTGAAATGACGCTATTATCGTATTTGTCAGTTAGAAACAACCCTTTAATCATTATTAAAGACGAAAGAACTAATAAACAAAATGTGGGCCAAACGTGAATTAAGCTGTGTAAATCTCCATGCCAAATGAAATGATACAGCATCAAATATGTATATGGTGTTAGAAAAAGAGCCAAGTAATAAACTTTGTTTTTCTGTCCAACTACTGACACTAACATCAATAGTAGAGCAAGCATTGAATAAACAGTAAAAATAATTATAGAGAATTTTATTGGGATAGGATTGCCAAAATGCCCATCGAGAAAATATTTGATTCCTCCGTGGTCAACATTTGGTATAAACAAAAACGATATTAAAACAGATATTCCGGTTAACGTTAGCAGAAGTAGATGCTTATAATTTTTATCCACTAAAACAACAATTAGCAATGTACAATTCACAGATAGAGCCAAAATCAATCCGAAATTAGGAGAACTCCAAACAGCTGCTGCAGAAACAATATTTACTAAAAGTAAGTTGTAGTATTTTTTATTATCAATGTATAGTCCAATGAATATTATTATAGGTATTTCAAACAAATGCCTAATAGGATTAACGGGCATCTGTCCAGTTACAATTATGAAATATCCCAAAGGGACATTATAAAAAGTGAACAAAAGTGTAGTAATTAATACAAATGTTCCAACAAGTAATGATCTAAAATATACTAAGGCAGCTATTGCGAGTCCAAATATATATAGCGGATAGATTGAATATATTAAAGTGAACCATTTTTTAAAATTGAATCCTACAGTATCAAAATATGTTTTCATTGCTCCTAAGGTTGCAAAGCCATACAAACCACCAGTTTTGTTGTATGGAACACCTTTCATCCACATATTGATTGGATTTATCGTTTGAAACTGTATTAATTCATAACTGGAATATGACGTTTGGAATTGATATTCATAAAGAGATTTCGCTATAAACTCTTCGTTTGTTCTATTACTTTCAATTTTTTTCATCCAGTTAGTAATATTTGGATCATTCTGGGTTTCAGATTGGGAAGAATTATCCGCTAGGAATTCATCTATATTCTGGTAACGAGGGTATAATAAATTATTCTTTATGTATTTTATACTATCTAAGGATTGGTTTTGAACAAATACAGTCTCACTAAAATCGATATATTCATTGAATACTTTTACATCGCCTTTAATAAATGGAGATATATCGCTAAAAAACAAACAACTGAGCAGTATAATAATTAAAACACATGCGTTATTAAACGATAAATACTTGTTGTTAAATAATGATATTGTAGATTTAATATATTTTTGAGAACAAAATACATTATACATCTCGCATATATTTCTACCAATAAACGAAGGAAGTGATAATTTTAGGTCTAAAGGATTATCATGAAAATCTTTTGAGGCTTCTTTTCTAAATATGTTCAATATAACGGTACATAATATTATAAAGAGGAATGATAATGTAAAGAATGTTATAAATAATACTAAATCGTACAACTTGGCATTATAATACGGAAAAAGATATACCCAATCCAGATAATGATAAGAGACCTTGTTGCGATAGAGCACAAAACAATATTTTGCAATATAAGAAGATATTATACCTACAAAACATAAGCCTAATAGTGGGAAAATGAACAAGATAAGGTAAAACCTAATTTTTGTATATAAGCTGTTCATTGCAAATCTCAACATTTGGTTATGGGATAGGAGTGACGTATAAAGATATATTGCCCTATTTACCAAACCGCAGCTTCAGCAGAGTAAACAGGTATGAAACTATAAAAACAAACAGACTTCTCTTGGTTTTTCCGAACATCCTTTTTTTGAAGGAGAATGGGACTTCTCTGATAGAGATACCTTTGTTCTGCTTACTCAGTTTGTACAGCAGTTCTTCAACGATGTCGAAATTATCGCAATAAAGTTTGAGTGGTCTGAGCAGTTCACCCCGGTATATCTTGAAACTGTTGGATACGTCCTTGCATTTGAGATTGAGCACCACCGAATAGATCAAGTTGAGCACCCTGCTCATGTAAACAAGGACCCAGGGGTTTTCGGTATACCCACCCTTTACGTAACGGGACGCGATCACGACATCGTGATCTCCGACATGGCGATAAAGGTTAGGGATGAACTCTGGAGGGTGTGAACCGTCGGCATCCATGAAGAGGAGATACTTCCCACGTGCCTGCGCGATTCCTGTCCTGACCGCATCGCCAAAGGAATTGCCGCCTTCCCTGTTGATGTACCTGACGCTGTTCTGCAGACAGACGTCCACCGTGTTGTCGAGGGGGGTCATCGTATCGACCACGAGGATCTCATAGGCATCGGTCAGTTTTTCCAGCACATCATGGAGACGGGGGAGGATCAATCGGAGATTTTCTTCTTCAAGATAGGACGGGAGCACGACGCTCAGGGTGATGTTATTTGCCATGTTCGATCCAGTCCACCATTTTCCCAATCCCCGTAACAGCATCCACGTTCGGCTTCCACCCCAGGAACCGCTCCGCCTTGACGATATCCGCCACAAAAACCCGCTGGTCACTCTCCCGGGGGGGTAGTTGTATATAGTTGAGAGGCGCGCCGGATATATCCTGGAGGATAGCGAAAAGTTCCAGAAGGGAAAGGCTGTTGTCCATCCCCCCGCCGATATTGAACGCTTCTCCTTTTACGGAATCGATCCTCTCTGCAGCGGCAAAATAGAGCCGCACCATGTCCTCGGCATGCAGCACGTCCCGTACCTGCTTGCCGTTACCGGAAATAGTAAACGGCTCACCTGCCGTCCCTCTTTTAGCCTCCACCGCTTTCTGGCAGAACCAGCCGATCCACCCCTGGTCGTAAGTGGCATACTGGCGACCTCCATACATGGAAGAGTGCCTGAAGACGGCGGTCTTCAGGCCGAAAATGCGTGCATAGTCGAGCATGTACTGGTCGGCAGCCCCCTTCGAGCAGCCGTAGGGGGAATGGAACTCCAGGGGGGTGGTCTCGTCGAACCCATGCGGTTTTTCGGTGCAGACATAACGGGTTTCGGTTTCACGGTACGAAAACTGTTCCAGGTCTCCATAAACCTTATTGGTAGATGAATAGACGACCGCCGCTTCGGGTACGTGCAGGCGAACTGCTTCGAGAAGGTTATGGGATCCCATGACATTCGTCTCGAAATCAAGCCGCGGATTGGCAATGGACGTCGTCATGGCAACCTGGCCGGCAAGATGAAAAACCACATCGGGCCTGAATTCCGACACCGCCCGCACCACATCGTTCTGGTTACGGATGTCGCCATGGACAAACCGGAATTCGCCCCGGGACTCGAGCCACTTGAGATTCTCCACGGAACCTTTCCGGGAAAGATTGTCAAATACCAGAAGGTCGTCACCTTCTCCCAGGGCATGTGCCGCCAGATTGCTCCCCAGGAAACCGCTGCCGCCAGTTATAAGAATTTTCACCTGCGTCTGTTCTCCTTTTCCCGTTTGATTGTTATCAGTAACCCTTCCTCCAGAGAAAACCGGGGGCTCCAGCCAAGCCGATGAATTGCCGAAAGGTCCACCTCAGAAACCATCACCTCGTTCTTACGATAATCAAGCGCCCCGAAATTCAAATGGCTGCACTCATTCCCCGCAAGCTTTTTCACGAGCGCCACAAACTCCCGTATTTCAATGGAGTCACCGGAGCCTATCTCAAAAGGGTGAAACCCTTTCCCCAAGGTCCCGCAGTGCTCGATTATACAGAGGAAGGCCTCCACCACATCGTCGATGTAGATAAAGTCCCGTTTCTGTCTCCCCGGTGTCAGGTCGATTTCGGCTTCGTTATCCGCTATCCGGTGGATAACGTTGGTGACGAACTTGGAGTCATCGTCCCCGGGTCCGTAAAAATGCTCCAACGCCACATTGATACTTGTTATTTCCCCTGAAAACACCTTGAGCCATTCTTTCATCTGATTTTTCGACAGGGAATAAAAATTTACCCTTTTATCGAGAATGGTATCGGTATTGATGAAACAGGGTACCTTATGCTTTATCCCCAGCTGCAAAAGACCCAGCGGAAGCATGAGGTTGACCTCCAGAAGATCGGTGGGGTCCTTCTGGTTCCTCCCGTAATTTGTTGCGCAGTGAATGATTATATCTATTTTTTCATTGGCGAAGATGTCATCCAGGGAACAGTGACCGATACGGTGCACGACTATCCTGTCCAGCACGCTTTTCAACCGTGTCATGTCAGAATGGGATCGTGCCAGGAGGATGAGCCGATAACCCCGGTCAACCAGTTTCATCAGCAAATTGCTGCCCAGAAACCCGGTCCCGCCGGTAAGCAACACCGTCTTTGTTTCGGTCATGCCGTCCAGGCTCCTTGCAACGCACGTACTGCTTTCACTCCAGGGTTCATTTCCCACGGACAAATCCCGCCAGCGTATCAATCATGAAGCCGATCATCTCCGGGGTCATCCCCGGGTAGACGCCGACCCAGAAGGTGTCAAGCATGATCCTGTCGGTCGTGGCAAGGTTGCCGGCAACCCGGTATCCCTGTGCGGAGCGGCGCATCTCGTCGAAGCAGGGGTGCTTAATGAGGTTGCCGGCAAAGAGCATGCGCGTTTGTACCCCTTTCGACTCCAGATGGTCCACGACCTCTTCCCGCTTGAAGCCGGCACCGTCCCTCACGGTCAGCAGAAAACCGAACCAGGAGGGGTCGGCATCCACCGTTGGCTCGGGGAGAACGAATTTGTGGGCCAGGCCGTCAAGTCCGTCGCGGAGCATCTGCCAGTTCTTTTTACGTGCCGCGATGAACCCGGGGAGCTTTTCTAGCTGGGCACAGCCGATGGCCGCCTGCATATCGGTCACCTTGAGGTTATACCCGAAATGGGAATAGACGTACTTGTGGTCGTACCCATAGGGGAGCTCGCCGAACTGCTGGGTGAACCTGTTGCCACAGGTATCGTCCCGCCCGGAAGGGCACCAGCAGTCACGCCCCCAGTCCCGGAACGACTCGACCAGCCGCTTGAGCCGCGTGTCGCCGGTATACACCGCCCCTCCCTCTCCCATCGTCATGTGATGGGGGGGATAGAAGCTCGAGGTCCCCAGATGGCCAATGGTGCCGGTGTAACGCCATTCACCATTGTAGAGATAGCGGGAACCCAATGCATCGCAATTGTCCTCTATCAGCCAGAGGTTGTTTCGGTCGCAAAACTCCTTGACCGCCTTGAGATCGAAGGGGTTTCCCAGCGTGTGGGCCAGCATGACCGCCTTGGTCTTGTCCGAAAGGGCCTTTTCCAGCTGGGAGACGTCAACGTTGTACGTGGGAAGTTCCACGTCCACAAATACCGGAACGGCGCCATACTGGATGATGGGAGCAACCGTCGTCGGGAAGCCGGCGGCGACGGTAATGACTTCGTCTCCCCGCCCGATCTTCCTCTCCCCCAGCTTCGGCGACGTCAGTGCCATGAAGGCAAGGAGGTTTGCCGAAGAGCCGGAATTGGTGAGGGAACACTCCTTAGTCCCCAGGAACTCGGCGAACTCCTTTTCAAACCGTGCCGCGTACCTGCCGGTAGTCAGCCAGAAATCCAGCGATGAATCGATAAGGGCTGCTATTTCCTTCTCGTCGAAAACCCGGGCCGCATAGGAGATACGATCCCCCGCAACAAACGGCTTTTTCTCCTTGTGCTTGACGTTGTAATACTCCACAGCCGCCTGTATTGCCCGCTCCCGCAATGTGTGTTCGCGATCGTCTGGTGTAGCCATCTCGTACCTCGGTATTATGATTTTGAGTACTCTTCTATCTGTTGGAAACAGACATCCCGCATGTCCCGATTCTGCTGGAAAGCCCTCGCCCACTCGATACTGCTATCGATCGCCTTGTTCAGGTTCCACCGGGGATGCCAGCCAAGCTCCGCCTTTACCTTCGAGCAGTCCAGCTTCAGGTAATGGGCTTCGTGGGGGTGCTCTCCCTTATCGATTTCATAGGATGCCCTCTCCCCCCAGTCTGCGCACATTCTCCGCACGATCCACTCAACCGGCTTGGCATCGTTATCGTCAGGACCGAAGTTCCATCCCGTTGCAAAGCGGGGTCCTTCCTCATACAGTTTTTGGGCCAGAAGCATATATCCGCTCAAGGGTTCCAGAACGTGCTGCCAGGGCCTGATGGCATGGGGGTTCCTGATGGAAATCTTGTTCCCCATGAGAAGCGCCCTCAGGCAGTCGGGAATAAGCCGGTCCGTCGCCCAGTCCCCCCCCCCGATGACATTCCCCGCCCTGGCCGTTGCAAGAGCAACGCCATGGTCTTCGTAGCTCTTCGGATTGAAATAGGAGCTCCGGTAGGCAGCAGTGACCAGTTCCGAACAGGCCTTGCTGCTGGAATAGGGGTCGTGCCCCCCCATCGCCTCATTTTCCCGGTACCCCCAGACCCATTCTCTGTTTTCGTAGCATTTGTCGGTCGTGACATTGACTACGGCCTTAACGCTGTTGCAGTTTCGCACCGACTCCAGCAGATTCACGGTCCCCATGACGTTGGTGGCGTAGGTCTCGACGGGAATTTTGTAGGAATCGCGAACCAGCGGCTGGGCGGCCATATGAATGACGATTTCGGGGTCTGCATCGGCCATCGCCCGTGAAAGAGTATCCCCGTCGCGGATATCTGCGACAAGGGAGTGGACTAATTCATCGAGCCGGCAGAGTTCAAAGAGGCTCGGGTCAGTGGGGGGGACCAGCGCATAGCCGGTTACCTTGGCCCCCAGGGCGTTCAGCCAGAGGACAAGCCAGGACCCCTTGAAGCCGGTATGCCCCGTGAGAAAAACCCTCTTGCCTTTCCAGAATGTGCTCTCCATGCCTTTCTCCTTCCCCTATTTCGTCACTCTTCCCATATCTTCCAGGGAGCCTTACCCGATTTCCAGAGTTTTTCAAGTTGGTTTTTGTCCCTCAGGCTGTCCATTGGCTGCCAGAAACCATTGTGCTTGAACGTCATCAATTCACCAGTATGGGCCAGATTCTCCAGTGGCTCATTCTCCAGGACAGTCGCATCACCATCGATAAAGTCGAATACCTTGGGCTCCATCACGAAGAAACCGGCATTAATCCAGTTGCCATCCCCCTTCGGTTTTTCCTGAAACCCCAGAACCCGGCCTTCCTCTGACAATTCCAAAGCGCCGAAACGACCACTTGGCTGGGTGGACGTAACGGTGGCAACCCTGCCATGGGATTTGTGGAATGCAAGAAGTTCGTGGAGATTCACATTGCCAACGCCATCACCATAGGTCAGCATGAAGGGTTCATCGCCGACATACTGCTGAATCCTCTTAACCCTCCCCCCGGTCATCGTTTCAAGCCCCGTGTTGACAAGCGTCACGGTCCAGGGTTCCGCAGAATGGTGATGGATAACCCGCTCGTTATTGTTACGAAAATCGAACGTCACGTCCGATTCATGCAGAAAGTAATGGGCAAAATACTCCTTGATGCAGTAGGCTTTGTACCCCAGGCACACGATAAAGTCATTAAAACCATAGCTTGAATATATCTTCATTATGTGCCAAAGAATCGGGCGCTCCCCGATCTCTATCATTGGTTTGGGTTTCAGATACGATTCTTCACTGATCCGTGTTCCGAACCCCCCTGCAAGAATGACTACTTTCATAGAGCCTCCTTTTTCATCTGTCCGCACATTTTCTGTGACTTCCACACAATCACTACTCGCTGTAATACAAACAGGGCATGCTTACACAATGACAGTTTCAGTCGAAATTTATTCTTTCCTTTTCAATGACAAGCGGTCTCTTTAAAACCTGCGTATGTATTGCTCCCACATATTCGCCGATAATGCCGATAAAAAACAGTTGCACCGACGAAAAGAGAAACAGGCCGATGATAAGCGGCGCCATCCCCATGCTGAACGTGTTCCAGGCTATCAGTTTCGCGACAAAATATCCTACGGCGACCAGGAGACTGACGGCCGACATGCAGAATCCGATCATTGTCGCCAAGCGGAGAGGAACCTTCGAGTGGTTCGTAATCCCCAGCATGGCCATATCATACAGTGTATAGAAATTATTCTTCGTTATTCCCCTTTTCCGCACCGGTTGGGTGTATTCAATTTTCGCACTGGCAAAACCAATATCGGAAATCAACCCGCGAAAGTAGGGGTAGGGATCATCGATGCCCCGGAGCGTGTCCACCACCATTTTGTCATAGAGGCCGAAGCCGGTGTTGTTCTTGGTCAACTCGATCTCCGAAAGCCTGCTGATGAATTCGTAGTACAGCTTGCGAACCAGAAACATGGCGGGTGTTTCATGACTTTGGGTTTTGACGCCGAGAACTATCTTGTAACCCGCTTCCCATTGTGCAACAAAATCCCGAATCATGGCAGGCGGATCTTGGAGATCGGAGACGAGCAACACCGCCGCGTCACCATTGGCCTGGAGAAGGCCGTGAAACGGTGAGCGGATATGGCCGTAATTTCTGTTGTTTACTATGACCTTCACCTGTTTGTCTTCTGCGGCCAGTCGCTTCAGGATTTCTACCGTTCTGTCCCTCGAAGCGTTATCGATGAAAATATGCTCGTACGTATACCCCGGCAGGTCGGCAAATACCTGCCGAACCTGGCGGTACAGTTCTTCGACATTTTCCTCTTCGTTGTAACAGGGAGATACGACACTAATCACAGGCATGCGACACACGCTCCTTGAACACCACGTTGTTGTGTAACGTGAACGATATCAGGGTAATTGGGACAAGCAGTAACGCACCGGCCAGATACATGTTGACATGGTAATTATTGAACAGACGCAATGCTGCCACATTCAACAGGTACGTCAGGATGTAAACGCCTATGAATTTGTAAATCAAGGCATTGTTCTTGTTCTTGAAAACAAGCCTGCCGATCGACTTGAAATTGAACAGTACGCCAAGTACGGTCGATAACAGAACCGCCATTGAATAATGCACATTCAGGTATATGAAGAAAGCAAACAGTGAATAGCCGAAGACGGTGTTCATCATACCAACCAACAGGTACCTGATAAGCTTAATGTCGAGCAGATGCCGCATACAGAGACTTCCTTTTGTATACCGAGAGCAAAACACCTTCTTCTACTTTTTCATAACCATCTTCAACGGCAGTGAATATTTTCCCAAGTTCGAGGCGTCGCTCCTGATTGGCCTTTCTAAAGGCGTTAATCTCAGGGGCATTGAAATAAGGTGCCCATGGGTCGGGATGCTCTTCGGAGATTCCGTTTTCCACGAACAGATACTCCGGTTTCTGGCTCTTCAGTCTGTTTATGGCCTCTGCCCGCTCCTTCGAAGTAAACACAAACCACTGCATCTCGAAAAATGGCATCATCGAATATCTCTTGGCGAGAAAGGGGAGTACATTGTCATACACCGATAGTAGGTGTATCCCGGAATTTTCTTGCGGGCGGTATTTCTGTATCAGCGCAATACTCTCGCGAAACGGCTCGGGGTTGATGGTTGTCGCTATTTTCGCCCGGTCGAAATCCCACTGGTATATCCGGTGCTGGGTAAAATTCCTGGTGTAGATTCTTTTGCTTTTGTAAAACTCACCAATGGCGTTGTTACAGGTGAATGCAAGCCATGCCGTTCCCAGCACCATACCTGTCGTAAGAGCTATGCGTGCCCCCCCGGTTTTTACTATCAACTCCTTGCTTATGTAAAGCATCAGTAGCAGTTCAAGCCCGATGAACGGTATCACCGGCATCAGGTGGTTGCTGAGCCCGCTCCAGAAAAAGTACGTCAGGAGTCCCTGGGAATAGATGAACACAAATATGAAGGCATACTTCAGGTAATGTGTCTGTCTCCTGATTAAAAACAGGAAGTGGTAAGAAACCACAAGATACACAATTGTCAGAAATACTACGTCTGGATCCGGGCGCCAGGAAAGATACCCCCTCAGAAAGTAGAAGAGCGTGCTGCTTGCATTCGCGGTGGTCTTGAAGAATGGCGCGGCCAGCATGACCAGCGGCAGCAGCACCAACATTGCCAACAGGGTGTATCTTTCTTTCCCCTGCTTGGTCTCCCAGAGGTACGGCAGACACGCCGCACCCAGCGAGATCAGCAGCACCAATCCGAATTGCCGGTTCATGTAGATGCTCAGCGCAGCCAGAACGATTGCAGACACCAGGAATACCAGGTTGTTGCGCCTGAAATAGAGCAGCAAAAACAGGAAAACCGTCGTATCAAATAAGTGAATTGTCGGAATGACGCCGGGAGCATGTATAAAAACCCAATACCCTGCACTGAAGAACGCAATCGAATATACAGCAAATGCATTAAAAACATACAACTTATCCCGAAACAGATAGAGAAGCAACAAAATATACAGCATAGAGTAGATTATGTAGAAAATGTAGCATTTATAGAAGTTATCCAGCGACATGCCGCCGAACAGCTCCATGGTCCACTTATACAGCAGGGTATTCCCCTGCCCGTACTGCATGTACACATCCGCAGGGGCCTTGCCGCTTATATACTCGTTCAGGGGGTTCAGGATATGTCCAATATGGTTGAACGGCCCCCATGACGCGTTCTGATGAAAATATTCCTTGTCGTTTGCGGCAAAAAATTCACTGATTTCAGCCTTGCCTGTCGTACCCTTCTCTATGGAATCGAGGAAGGTTCTGTTGTTGACATAGGTACCATTTATCTTCGTGTCACTATAGATGTTCTTGAATTCATTCATGACATAGATGGGCCCCTTTATCACCTTGAGAGGCTCAACCGAGACGACACAGAGCAACAGAAACGTCAACAGCAACAGGACGTTCCCCTTGTGACGCGCCAGGATGTCTCTCCAACACATCGACACTTTGACATCACAGAGATGTCTGAACCGGTAGCGCTTTAGGGGAATAAACTTTAGGGGAACAAACAGGATGAACAGAAGGTACAGGGACATCAACAAACGTTGGGACATTTCCCAGTGCCGGTTCAGCAGGACAAAGAACAGGGCTGACGAAAGGAGCAGCAGTAGAGGATAACGATTGCCGAGCGTCCTCGACTTTTTTCGCACGTAACGCACACTGTTTCGCTGGGTCTTGACGTAAAAGACCAGGCCATACAGCGCCATGGCGACGCAGAGGACTACATAATTGAAGAGGGAAGCATCATGGGGATGGTAATAATAACTCGCCCATGCATTGAGGGAGAGAGTGTAATGATCAAGCAATCTTGATTTTATGTACGAGGTCGCATTCCAGGCAAAAAAACCGACTGCACATCCGGAAAGTACGACATTCACATTGAACATCATCCTTCTGAAGATAGTTTTGAAGGGTTTCCTATCCTTGGGGCTCATACGAATGGCACGCCTTTCATCGTGAATGGTGCAGAACGTCCTACTTCTTCCCGCATCCCGTTTCGATCACACGTTCGACCACTCTCAACACTTCCTCAACGCTAATATTCTTCATACACTCCATGACAACAGGGTTGACGCACCTATCGGTCACGCAGGGGACACACGGCACCTCAGGATGACGGATCACACTGTGCCCTTCTCCAACCGGTCCGGTCCTCTCCGGATTGATGGCACCAAACAGGGCGACTGCGGTGGTTCCCACCGCAGTCGCCATATGGAGGGGACCGGTATCCCCAGTGACAATGGTCGTGCAGCGCTGCAGTACCGCTCCCAACTGAAGGAGCGTAGTCCGCCCCACCAGGTCCAGAACCGGGCTCTTCATGCTGGAGACAATCGCCTCGGCAAGGTCCCGCTCGTCCGCTCCCCCCACGATCACCACGCCGGCTCCCCGTTCCGTCACTAACCGGTCCCCCAGCCGGGCAAATCGCTGGGGACTCCAGCACTTGATCCGGTTGCTGGCCCCCGGATTGAGGGCAATGACCGGCTTTCCTGTAAAGTCTGACGAATTGAAGAGATCAGCCGCAAATTGTGCGGCATCAGCACCCGGCTCGAACTCCAGATGCTGGTCCACCTTCAAGGGGTCAATTCCCAAAGGAGCCAGCGTTTCAATATGGTTCAGAACCGCATGGATAGTTCGTCCACGGGCCTTGTGATACACGAGCACCCGACAGGGGAGTGCGGCCGAAACCAGGAACCACGCCTTGAGGTTGCTGCGTTGGAAATTGACTACGAGATCGTAACGGGCACGGTACAACCGCAACCAGAGCCTGGCCAGGGAGGAGAGGGAGCGGTGTACGCCCCGCTTGTCGAACACGATCGCCTCGTGGACATGGGGATTGTGCTGGAACAGGGCCGCAGTCGCTGCCGAGCTCACCAGGATGGAAATGCGGGCCTCGGGATACTTCCCATGAAGGGCACGGATTGCCGGAGTGAGCTGGAGGAGGTCGCCGATGGCACCCGGCTTTATTATGAGGATATTCCCATAGTCCATGAATAATATCATTATCCAGCTGGGGTGCGCGCCCCACAAGCTGGTAGCAGAATTAGATCAGTTGCGACAGTGGGCCATAACGTACGGCCGTAGAGAACGTGCAGCAGAGATGTACCGTAAGATTCCAAATTCAGCATCATACCAGTCAAGGCCTCAGAAAGAAAGCTTTCTTTGTAGAAGTCCCTGAACTTTAGTGTAACGTTTGTGAATGGATTTTCCCCATTTCAGTGTGAATTTAGCAATGCCAGGTGGTAAATATATTGCCGGCACTATGTACAACCAAAACAAAATATTTTTACTGAATTTATCATGGAAGATCTGAAATATGTTTTCATTACTATCATCGTAAACTTCTTTGTTTAATCTTATATTCAATATTCTGCCAGGGTAGAATTGTGCTAACAACTTATTGATTATTCTATTATATAACTGTAAACTCAATCCATTATTCTTATACGTTGACAATATTGCCATGAAGTTCGTAACGAATACATGGAAGAACCTGAACCCTCCTGAGTTAAAGGTTTTTGCAGCCAGTATCGGCCGTTCGATGTATGCGTGTTTTTGATTATAAATATAGGCGGGGAGGGTCCATCCCAACTGCACCAGATTTGTACCACTGTATGCACCTATGTTAATGCTGCTTGGCATCAGTGACTTATTTATAATGTTGCTACTGATAAAGGTAGAATCAATATATACTCTGTAAATATATTCCTGATTGTCGTTATATACAACATAACCTTTGTCAGGTCGTGTATTATGATCTTTCTTATTAAATTCTCCCGAGAATGCAGTTACACTTAAGAAAACAGATCCAAAGTCATCGCTCCTGATAACATCCAATAAATATTTCAAAGCATGATCATGAATTACATCGTCGTCTCCAAAAATCAACACATATTTACTGTCAGCTTCCTTGTAACACTGTATAAAATTCTCATCGGGACCAATATTGCAACTGTTCCTTATATATCTGATATTAGGATGTATTTTCAGGTATTTTGAAACGATGTCTTGTGTCTCGTCTGTTGAACAATTGTCCGATATAATAAGGTCTACTTCAGTCTCACACTCATGTAGTTGTGGTGAAAATTGGCTTAGACACAAATCTAAACATTTTGCCCGGTTAAATGTAGGGATTGCAATTGTAAATAGTTTCACATGAGCTCCAGTAGACTGCTATTCCTGCCTGTGGCGGGTCATTTCAGAAGATGCTGGTAATATTCCAGGTACCGGCGGCCCATGGCTGCCAGGGAGTACTGCCGTTTCACCAGGTCATAGCCGTTGCGGCCAAGGGAAAAGCGTTGCTCGTCATCCTGTAACAGGCCGACCACAGCGGCGGAGAACTCGGCAGGCCCTCCCGTCACCACCCTTCCTACATCCTCGCCGCGGAAGATATCGACCATCCCCCCCTCGTCGTAGGTCACCACCGGCGTCCCGGCAGCCAGGCTTTCCAGGTGGACGATACCGAATCCTTCGTTGCGGTGGGTGGTCACCGACAGGTCGAAGTCGTAAAAGATGTCAGGAATCCGCTCCCGGGGCACCCGACCGGTGAAGATCACCGCGTCCTCCACCCCGAGGCTGCTGATCTGCGCCATGATGGGAGTGATGAGCCATTCGTCGGTGTTGTCGCCGACGAAGGCGACCTTGATCCCCGGAAAGGCCTGCCGCAGGGTGGGGATCATCTCGATCAGTTCCCCCTGGTTCTTCCAGAACTCCCCGATCATGCCGATGAGGGGAAATCCTTCCCCCGTAAAATAGCGGCGCGGACGGCTGCGGTCAAACTTCCCGTCAGCGGGGGGCTCACCGAGGGCGATACCGTAATAGACCACGCTCACCTTGCCGGCCATTGTCGGGTTCCCCTGGAGAAGCTTGGTCCGCACATGCTCGGAGATGCAGAGAATGGCGTCGGCGCTGCCAAGAAGGAGCTGACGGCGGGCAGTGGCGGTATGGTAGCTCATCATGAGCTTGCCCGGCTTGCGCAACGGGAAGGCCAGATGCCAGGCCAGGGCGGTCATGAAAAGATCGTGCTCCCGATTCACGGAAACGATATCGAAACGCTCCCGGCGAAGAAGCCGTACCAGTTGGAAGAGTGCCTTGACGTCACCGAGGCCATGGCCGGGAAGAGCGTGCACCGGCATCCCCAGCTCCCGAAACCGGGCGTCGGACCGGGCGCCGGACCGTACCACGAACTGCACTTCCGTTCCGAGCCGTCCAAGTTCGCTCGCCAGATCCTTGAGGTGCTCCTGACCGCCACTCCACCCCTTGTCGTTATTGATCAGCAGGACCTTCATGGCCACTCTCCCTTCAACATATGCACCGGAACACCTCACGGTCGGTCACCCGGAAATACTTCTGCCGCTGCCGCCGTAGGGCGGGCACCCGGGGGAGGTAGCGAAGCGCCCGGAAAAAGCCGACGAATTTATATTTGCGAAAGGCCACCACATCGTAAAGCAGGGAAAACGGCAGACAGATAAAATATCGAAGGATGAGCGCCCGGTCCGTGATGTTGAGCCAGAGGAAGAGTGTCCGGTTACGGTCACCGATGAACTTGATTTTCCTCTTTTTGTGCAGGCTGAGGATAGTAGAGCTCGTCTCGTGGTAGACCGTCGTCCCCGGCTCCAGGAGGCTCTTCCATCCCGCTTTCCAGGCGCGGTAAGAGAGATCGATATCCTCGATATAGAACGGGTGGTAGATCGAATCGAAGCCGCCGAGAATACGGAGCTTTCCCCGGTCATAGAAGCTCGCCCCGCCGGAACCGTAGAAAATGGGGACTTCCCCCTCCAGGGAGGGAAGATCGGCACGCTGCAGGTAACGGGTCTGGAACCAGCAGACACCGGGGCGCAAGCGCGGGATGGCCTGGCTCTCCCGGCGGCGGGGATCGATGATGTCTGGCGTGGCGCTGAACACTGTCGGGTCGTCGAACCAGCGAAGCGGCCGGTCAAATAGATCGTCCTCCACAAGGATGTCGTTGTTGAGTGAGAGCACCACATCGTGACGAGCGGCATCTATCCCCCGGTTCATGGTCTCGCCGAACCCCACGTTGCGCTCGTTGACGAGCACCCTCACCTCGGGAAACCGCTCGGCAAGGAAACTGACCGTATCGTCGCTACTGGCATCGTCGACCACGATGACTTCCACCGGGGCGCCATGCCGGGCCGCTGCCCGCAAGAGGGGAGGCAGGTTCCGTTCCAGGAGGTGACGACCGTTATAGGTAGGGATGACAACTGAAACTGATTTCATGATTCCTTCGCTCATTCAGGGTGTTTTTTGTCGCCCTGGAATACATTCGGCAGTTGGAGTCTGTCTCCACCTGCCGAATTCAAGCAGATACAAGTTCGAGGATCCGCCGCGGATCATGCTCCTCGGCAAGCACCCGTGCAGCGTCACAGGCCCGCGCAGCGTAGGTTTCCCAATCCCCTAGCACCTTGTCGATGGCGTCAGAGAGTGCTTCAGGGGTGCGCTCCTCTATGGTGACTCCAGCTCCGAACCGCTCCACCTGCACGCCGGGCCAGGTACCGCGAGTGGCGATGACGGGGGCGCCGTGCAGCAGCGCATCGAGGACAACTCCGCTCACCGCGTCGGCAAAACGCTCCCGTTCGTACGGTGCGAGCACGAGAGCGCCACGGAAGCGCGCTGTATAGCCATCCCGGTCAGGCGCATGGTCGTCAGTCACGAGTCCCTCATACCCCGAAGCAAGCAGGGATTCGACGAGCTCTACCTCGCGCCGTCCATGCCGTAAGGCATGCTTGGTCGACACCTGGACAAACAGGGGGATCGACCTCCCTTCCCGCGCCCACTGGTTGGCAAGCCTGGCGATGAGATCGAGCCCCTTGTTCATGCGGGCGGCCCCCGCCATGAGCAGGCGGGAAAACGGTGCGGGCTCCGGGAGTTTTTCGGGGCCAATGGCCGGATAGGGCATGCACGCCACCCGCCGCCATCCCCCCTCGCGGAGGGCTCGGGCGATGGCTTCGGTCGGGACAATGGCAAGGGCGTGCAGTCTCGCCGGCGCTGAGAGCCGGTGGAAGACCGCGTCCTGGAGCCCCGTCGGTATCCAGTGGAAATAGAGGCACGCGTGGTCAGGCGTTCTCCCCGACAGGGCGGCCGCCAGAGAAACCACGGCCCCATGCCTTCCGTCGGAAGTCAGCACGAGAAAAGGTATCCCTTCGCGCGTGGCGCGCATGATAGTCCGCCACTCCGCACACGCTCGCCCGACTCTCGGCTCGTCCATGCAGGGACTGACAGCCGGCATGGACGCCAGCAGCTCGTCCGCATCGGGATGGGCAAATACGTCGATCGTCATCCCGTCGGCACGCATCCCCAGGGCGCGGACGAACTCGGCATAATGACCGCTCGGGTTTCTCAAGTTCGGTTCGATGACCAGGAGCCGTCGCATGTGGTTATCCTGTCTGTTCACGTGAAAAAAGTCTCGATCTCATCCAGCACCCGCTGAACGGTGATACTCTCGACGCATTCCGGCTTTCCCCGGAGTGACGGCTTGCATTCGGTAAAAAATTTCTGCCGACAGGGGGAACAGGAGAACTCGCTGTAGACAACGCGGCAGCTCTTGCCCCACGGACCGAACTTTACCGGTGACTGGGGCCCGAAAACCGCCACGAGCGGTACCCCGAGGGCCGCCCCCAGATGCATGATCCCGCTGTCGTTGCAGACGAGAAGCCGACAACGGGCAAGGAGTGCCATGGTCTGGCGGAGCGTGGTGCTTCCCACCGCCATAACCGGTTCGGGGGATATCCTCTCCCGCATGTAGTCGGCGAGTTCCCCGTCCCTTCCCCCGCCGAAGAGGACGATCCGCCCACCGTGGATGCCCTGGAGCCGATTGGCAACCTCAATGAAGTTGTCCTCGTGCCACGCCCGGGTCTGATTGGCGGCAAAGGGATGGATCGCCATGAGGGGCACGTCGGGGGAAACACCCCGAGCAGCCAGGTACTCCTCCGCAAACCGCTCCTCTTCCGGGGAAAGCCACGCATCCAGTTGGTCGTCCTCTACTTTCACCCCATCCGCCCGCAGGACATCGAGAAAGTTCTGCACTTCATGCCTGTCGTGGCGGTAGGGAACCTGCTTGGTGAGGAGAACCCCGCGCCCCTCCGTATCGAAACCGACCCGTTCCGGCGCACCGGTCAGCCAGGAGATGACGGCACTGGAGAGGGAGCGTTTGAGTACGTATACCTTGTCGAACCTCTTCTCCCGCAGTTCCCGGATAAAGGCTATCTTGGCGGCCAAGGTCCGGTGCGCCCCCCGGCTGTCGGCATGGATGGTAACCGGATCCCAGTAGATCAGCTCATCCACATAGGGGATGCCTGTAATGACCTCGGCGGAACCGGGCGCCACCACCCAGGCGATATACGCGTCCGGCTCCGCTCTGCGCAGGTTGCGCAGAAAGGGGACCGTCAGAATCGTGTCGCCGATAAAGCGGTACCGCAACACCAGTATTTTTTTCTGCTTTTCACTTTTCATTTTTTACTATTCACTGATTTCCTCCGCCTCATCCGCCAGCATCACCGGAATATCGTCACGCACCGGATATTTCAACCGGCAGACCGGACAGACCAGCCCCGAGCCGTCCTCAAGCAACCGGACCTCTCCCCTGCAGGCGGGACAGGCGAGAATAGCGAGAAGTTCCTGGGATAATACCATGATCTATTTCTCCCGACTCGTCGTGTGATTGGATTTTTATGATGCCACAACAACGCAGGCAACTTAAAGCAATTTCTCGATCTCTCGTTCCAGCGGCAGTGCATCGGCAAAGGTTATCTGGAGCGACGCGACGACACAGGGGCCGAGCCGGTCTTTGAATTGAGTGAGCTTGACGGCATCTTTCCCTGTGGTGATGAGTATGGCACTCTGAGACGTATCACGGAGTTTGCAAATTGCTGCCAGTTCCTCATCTCCGTACACCGAATGGTCGGGAAAGGCAAGCGTGGCCACGAGTGGAACACCCGCCCGCTCAAGTTCATCGAAAAAGCAACCCGGATCGGCAATTCCCGAAAAGGCCATGATCCGCACCCCCTTCAGTCGGGAAAAGGGAGCCAGCGCCCCCCCCTCAAGGGGAATCATCCCTTCGAGGGTGTGGGCAGCCATGAGAAATGGTTTGCCAGGGACCGGATTTACCAGCCCAACGCCGTCTTTAGAGCGGGTGGCAACGACAATATCAGCCCGGCCGGCCGCGGCCACCGGTTCCCGCAACAGGCCGGCCGGGAGGGTAAACCCGTTGCCGAAGGGGCGCCGACTGTCAACGAGCAGGACGTTCAGATCTCTCTGCAGCCGGATATGCTGAAAGCCGTCGTCGAGGATGAAGATATCCGGCTTGAGCGTTTCGAGGGCATACACCCCCGCCCGGTAACGGTCGGCTCCGATGACGACCGCAAGGCCGGGAACGGTTTTCGCCAGCAGGACCGGTTCGTCCCCCGCGTCTTCGGGGGGAAGGAGGATGCGTTCCCCGTCGGAGACCATCCGTATTTCACCGTGGGCGCTCCCCCCGTAGCCGCGGGAAAGGACGACGACCCGCTTCCCCTTCCCCATGAGATATCGGGCGAGCCAGCCGACCATGGGGGTCTTCCCCGTCCCCCCCACCGTCAGGTTGCCGACGGAGATGACCGGCCGGGGTAGCCTGCGAGTGCGCAGCAGCCCCGCCCCATAGGCAAAGGCCCGCAATCGGAGCGCAAGGGAGTAGAACAGGGAGAGAAACTTCAGGCACCCAAGCAACAGCCGGTCCTGGGGATTTTCCCGTTTTCCGTCCACCAACTCGCGAAAATACTGTTCATATCCGGCCATGCATTTTTCCCCTGAATTCGTGAGGGGTAAGTGTTCTGTGGAAATATGCCCGAGTTCCAGGTAGAGGCGATATGAGCCGTATAGCAACGAACCGAGGGGACTCTGGGCAGATCAGAATCTTTACCCCTCGCACGTTCATTTCAACAGTGAAGCGATAATCTCCATGTGCCGGTCCGTCGCCCCCCTGTTTTCATCCAGAAGAGCAACCCCGTGGCGCCCCATGGAGGTACGACGCTCGTCGTCCGCCAGGAGCTCTTTCAGTACAGAAGCCAGCTCCGCACCGTCATGCACCTGTACCCCCCCGCCCGCTGCCAGGACCATGGCGGCAATCTCGCGGAAATTGCTCATGTGCGGCCCGAACACCACCGGCACGCCGAGGGAGGCGGGCTCCAGCACGTTATGTCCGCCGGTCGGCACAAGGCTCCCTCCGACAAAAACCAGGTCCGAGAGGGAATAAATCGTCATCAGTTCACCGACCGTATCGACCAGCAGGGCTTCCCCTGTTCGGAAATCAGATGTTTTGTCCTTAAGTTCCGAGCGGAGGGAGAAGGGGATGCTTTCCTTTTTCAGCAATTCCCCAACCTGGCCGGCCCGTTCGGGGTGACGAGGGACAAGGACAAGCAGGCAGGCATGCCCGGCGGCCAGGATTGTCCGGTAAGCAGCGAGCACCAGCTCATCTTCTCCGGCATGGGTGCTCCCCGCAGTCAGAACAATCAGGGACGCAGGAACACGGTATTCCTTCTTAAGCAGGGATTTCCGCTCCGGTGAAAGGACGACTGAAGGGATATCATACTTGAGATTTTTCGTCACATGGACGCGGCCCGAATCGGCGCCGATGGCGATAATCCTTCGGGCATCCTCGTCGGTCTGCATGCAGAGCGCCGTGAAATGGGCGAGAACGGGGCGGAAAAACCAGTCAAGCTTGAGGTAGCGGCCAAAGGAGCGGTCGGAGATGCGGCCGTTAACCATGACGGTGGGAATACCCAGCCCTGCTGCCGTGCGGAGAAAATTCGGCCAGATTTCGGTTTCCACGATGACGACGAGAGACGGCCTGAGTGATTGCAGCACCCGCCGAACGGCAAACCGGTAGTCAAAGGGAAGGTAGATGCAGAGATCAACTTCCGGCAGCTTTTCCCCGATGCTCCGACCGGTTTCGGTCACATTGGACAGAACGATCCTTTTGTCAGGGAAACGCTGACGGAGGGCTGTCAGAAGCGGCTTTGCAGCCATGGTTTCGCCGACGGAAACCGCATGAACCCAGATTATTTCCTTACCACCGAGAGTGGCAACACGCTCCGGCGGGATGGAACCGAACCGTTCGGCAAATGCAGCACGCCTCCCGCGGCTCGCGGAGCGATAGAGGTGGTAAGGGATGATGCCGATGAGGGCCACCCAGAGCAGGATGTCATAGAAGAAGTAGATCATGTCCGGAAATAACCGTCCGCCCGCCCGGTTGCCTCCTTGAGGGCATGCTCGATACGGAGACGAAACACCTCCATATCCTCCCCCTCCCGGTAATGGAGCGGTTCCCCCACCACGAATACCCCCCGGGAAAAAGGGCGGGGGATGAGAAAGCGGTCCCAGCTCTTCATCCGCCAGACGGACGAGGCTGAGAAGGCAATGGGTATCACTGGCCGGCCGCTCAACCGGGCAACCTGCGCCACGCCAGGCTTGAGTTCTTCCGATGGTCCGCGTGGGCCATCGGGAGTGACAGCCACGTCATTGCCCGCTCGCAGAAGCCGGACCATTTCCTGCAAGGCGGCCTTCCCCCCCTTAGACGACGATCCCCGCACCAGCCTGAAGCCGAAGCACTTCATGATGTTGGCAATGATCTCACCGTCCCGGTGAACGCTTATCAGCACATACAAGGTATTCCCGGGATAGAGGAAGGGAAGCATGAGCATCCGGCCATGCCAGAAAACACCGACAAAACCTTCCCTGGTACGGACAGCGTTGTCAATGGCATCTCCTACGATGCAAATCCGCATGGTGGCACGGAGCAACCGGATGATGCCATACATGAGGAGCGTCAACGGTCTACCGGAAAGTGAACGTGCTATTTTGCGGCGAAGTTCTCTCATCAGTCCTTGAACTGCATCTGGTACAGCTTATTGTAGACTCCGTCATGGGCCAGCAGTTCACGGTGAGAACCCGATTCGGCGATTCTCCCCTTTTCTAGCACCACGATCTTGTCGGCATTGACGATGGTCGACAGCCGGTGGGCAATGACAAAGGTTGTGCGGTTCTTCATCAGGTTATTGAGGGCCTTTTGCACCATCTGCTCGCTTTCCGTGTCCAGGGCACTCGTCGCCTCGTCCAGGATAAGAATCGGCGCATTCTTCAGCAGTGCGCGGGCAATGCAGATACGCTGCCGCTGGCCGCCCGACAGGCGCACGCCGCGGTCGCCGATACTTGTCCGGTACCCTTCGGGCATCTCCATAATGAAGTCATGGGCAAAGGCGGCTCGGGCAGCAGCCTCAACATCGGTATCGGTGGCATCCTGCCTGCCGTAGCGGATATTGTTGGCAATGGTGTCGTTGAACAGGATGGTTTCCTGGTCGACGAGGGCAACCTGGTTGAGCAGATCCCCCAACCGCAGAGAACGGATATCGATGCCGTCGATCAGCACCGCACCCTGACTGACGTCGTAAAACCTGGTAATGAGGGAGACAAGTGTGCTTTTTCCCCCTCCCGAAGGCCCCACCAGTGCCACGACCTCTCCCCGGTCGGCCCGGAGGGAAACGTCGGTCAGGACATTCTCGTCTTCATAGCGGAACGATACGTTAACCAGCTCCACCCTCCCCTCGGCCCGGGTCAGGGGGAGTGGCGAGGGTGGATCTATGATATCCGGCTCCAGGTCCATTGACTCGAAAACCCGGCCGGCAGCGGCAAGAGCGCGCTGGAGGGTGTTGTAGGTTGAGTTTAATTTTTTTATGGGATTGTAGAGGAAGATCATGGCCGCGATAAAGGAGAGGAACGCCTCGGGAGTCAATGTCCCGTTGCGGATCATGGCGATGCTGGCCCAGACCACGGCGGCAATCCCCAGGGAGGTGAGAAGCTCCATGATAGGAACTGCCATCCCTTCGTATTTTATGGATTTGCGCAAAAAATGGTAGAATCCCCTGTTGGCCTCGCTAAACTTGTCGATTTCGCGTTCTTCCATGCTGAAGGCCTTGACGACCTTGATGCCGGCGTAACTCTCCTGAAGTATGCTCGCCAGGTCACCCACCTTCTCCTGGCTTTGCCGTACGGCATTCTTGATGCGCCGCCCGATCTTCTGGGCGGGATAGACCGTGGCAGGGAGGACAAGAAAGGCGATGAGGGCAAGTTTCCAGTTGAGATAAAAAATGGTGCCGAGGAGGAACACGGCCCCGAGACCGTCCCGGAAGAGGCCGGTGATGACATTCGCTACCCCTTCCTGCATCAGGCTGACGTCATTAAGCACGCGTGACATGAGTGCGCCGGTCTGGTTGCGGCTGAAGTAGCCGAGACCAAGCCCCATGTTTTTCCGATAGAGCTCGTTGCGGATGTCCTGAATGGCCAGCTGGCCGGAAGTGCGAATGAAATAGTCGTTTACATAACGCGCAAGCCCGCGCACCAGAAAAATGGCGATAATGGCCACGGGAAGAAGCTGGAGGAGCGACCAGTCCTTTGTGGCAAAGAGCTTCTTGACGATAGGTCCCGACAGATACGCAAAAAGGGCATCCATCCCTCCGACGACGGAGGAACCGACTGCAGCGATGACAATGCGCAACCAATAGGGCCGACTGAACTGCAAAAGGCGCTTGTATGTGTTCATGGGCCCTCAACTCCGGGAGCAAGCATCTCGGCTGCCAGCTGGGCCACGCGCCGGGAGCAGCCGCCCGTCCCGAGCATACCCCGCACCCCTTTCAACTTTTCGGTCATGGCTGCCGCATATTCCCGGTCCCCCAGAATTTTTTCAATCTCCACGGCAATCCTGGCAGGTTCCGCGTCGTGCTGGATCAGTTCCGGCACCACCCGCTCACCGGCAACTATGTTGCACAGACCGATGTGATCGACCCGGATGAGACGTCTGCCGATTTCATAGGTCATGGGGGATACCTTGTAGATGATAACCATGGGAACCCCCATTAGGGCGATCTCCAGGGTGACGGTCCCCGACACGGTAACGATGGCATCGCAGAGTTCCATGGCATCGTGGGAACGGGCGGGGATAATCGTAACCGGCAGACCGGATTCGGACAGGTGCGGCTCCAGGTCGGCACGGGTCAGGCTGGTGGCCAGGGGGAGCACGAACTGCAAGTCGGGATGCCGTTCCCGCAACAGGCGGGCAGTTGCCAGAATGGTCGGGAACAAGCTGCGGATTTCGCTCCGCCGGCTGCCGGGGAAAAGCCCGACCGTTTGCCGGTTGGGATCGAGACCGAACTCCCGTTGCAAGGGAGAGCGCTCGGCCGTAGGACGCACCGAATCCAGCAGAGGATGACCGACAAAGGTGACCGGTACGCCGGCACGCTCGTAGAACGGCACTTCGAAGGGGAATACCACCGCCATGTGATCGACGCGCCGGCCGATAGTATGCACCCTTCCCGCACGCCAGGCCCAGACCTGGGGGCTGATGTAGTAGAGCACCTTGATGCCGTGCTTTTTGGCAACCTTGGCCAGCCGCAGGTTGAAGTCGGGGTAGTCGATAAGGATCAACAGGTCAGGTGGTTGTCGCTTGAGGATACCGGCCAGGAGAGAAAAGGCCCGGTAGATGGTCGGGAAGTGGGCGACTACCTCCACCAGTCCCACCACAGCCATCTCGGCCGCATCCACCAGGGTCCGCACGCCCGCCTCGCGCATCCGGACCCCGCCGATGCCGAAGATATCCACGTCGCCAAGCCGCTCGCGCAGGGCTGTTGCTACGGCGGCACCATGGTGATCACCGGAAGCCTCGCCGGCAACCATCATGATTCTCTGCACGCGGGAATCAGGCAAGGGCGTCCCGGACAGCGGCCAGCACTTCGTCCACCTGGGCGTCAGTCATTTCAGGGAAAATGGGGAGGGAGAGACAGCGGGCAGCAATCCCCTCGCTGACCGGCAGCGACAGGCCTGCACAGGCGGCAGCAAAGACGTTCTGCTTGTGGAGCGGAATCGGGTAGTAGATGGCGGAGGCGATCTGCCGCTCACCGAGTTTGGCCATGATGGCATCGCGGCGGTCGCTCAGCAGCGTGTACTGGTGGTACACGTGATTGCCGATGCCGTCTTCCATCGGTGGTGTGATTCCCAGCGGGGCCAGGGCGGCCGAATAGCGGTGGGCAACACGACGCCGCTCCCGGTTGTAGGTGTCGATCCGCTTCAACTTCACCCGGAGGATCACCGCCTGCAACTCATCCAGCCTGCTGTTGTAGCCGATGGCGTCATGATGGTAACGGACCTTGCTGCCGTGGTTGCGCAGCATCCGGAGCCGTTCGGCCGTCTCGTCACAGGTGGTGGTCACCAGGCCGCCGTCCCCGTACCCCCCTAGGTTCTTGCTCGGGAAAAAGCTGAAACAGCCGGCCAAGCCGAAGGAGCCGGTCATCTTGCCGCCGATGGCCGCGCCGAAGGACTGGGCACAGTCTTCTATGAGGAGCAGGTTGTGTTTATCGCAAAGTTCCTGCAACGCCCCGATGTTGGCCGGCTGGCCGAACAGGTGCACCGGCAGGAGCGCCTTAGTCCGGGGGGTGATGGCTTTGGCCACCAGTGCCGGGTCGATGTTGAAGGAGCCCGGTTCTACGTCGACGAACACCGGGGTGGCCCCGACATAGCAGATGGCCTCGGCCGTGGCGATGAAGGTAAAGGGGGAGGTGATCACCTCGTCACCCGGGCCGATGCCCGCCGCCGCCAGCGCCAGATGGAGAGCATCGGTCCCCGATGCGACGCCGACCGCATGGGGAACACCGAGATAGGCGGCCGTCTCCTGTTCGAATGCGGTAACATTGGGACCGAGTATGAACTGGGTCTTTCCCAGCGCCTCCAGAAGTCCGTTGTCGATTTCTTCCTTGATCTGCTCATACTGGATTTTCAAGTCTACCATGGGGATCATTGTCTCACCTCGTCTCTCTACGTTTCACAGTTTTTTACTGATCAGCAGTGCCGTTTCCAGAGCGCGCATCCCGTCCTCGCCGCTGACTACGGGAGGTTTGCCCGTGGCTATGGCATCGAGGAATGCCGCAATCTCGCTCTTGAGCGCGTCACCCTGTTCAAAATTCTCTTCGTGGATCTGGATGGCGGGGATGCCGGGCATCATTTCCCCCTCCCCTTTCCGGAACACCGACAGTTTCTTGCTCTGGAAGTCGACGGTTATGTAGGCGTCGGCCTGAAAAATCCGCATCCGCCGCTCGCTCTTGAGGCTTATCCGGCTCGCCGTGACATTGGCCACGCAGCCATTTTCGAACTGGATACGGGCGTTGGCGATATCCTCCTCGTCGGTGAAGACGGGCGCGCCCACGGAGTTGACCTGCTTCACCCGGGAATTGACAATGTGCTGGATGATATCGATATCATGTATCATCAGGTCGAGCACCACGTTGACATCGGTCCCTCGCGGCTTAAAGGGGGCAATCCGGACCGATTCGATGAAGCGGGGATTGGTAAGATGGTTACTGAGGGCAACCACCACCGGGTTGAACCGCTCAAGATGTCCCACCTGGAAGACCAGCCGACGCTCGGCGGCAATCCGGATCAGTTCCGCTGCCTCCTCCAGGGTCGTGGTGATCGGTTTCTCCAGCAGGACATGGGCACCACCCTCCAGGAAGGCCCGGGCCACCTCGAAATGATACTGGGTCGGCACCACCACGCTGACGGCATCCACCTGTCCCACCAGTTCACGATAATCGGTAAAGGCAGGGCACCCCACCTTGGCAGCCACCTCTTCGGCCCGCCCCCTGTCCGTATCCACTACGCCCACAAGTTCGGCGTCGGGGAGTGCCGCGAATTTCTCCGCGTGGAACTGCCCCAGGTATCCGACCCCAATGACGGCTGCTCTGATTTTTTTCATCAGCGGCAAATTCCCCTTTGCGATTGTTCGATAAACGACACAAGTTGCTTCACTTCCTCAGTCTGGGGGAGCTCCTGTCGGATACGGTCCAGGGCGTCCACCAGCCGCAGCTTGGACAGCACGAGGATGCGATAGGCCTTTTTCAGGGTGGCTATCTTATCTTCGCTGAACCCCCTCCGCGTCAGGCCGACCTGGTTAAGGCCACGTAGCTTGACGTCCTTCCGGTCTCCGGTAACGATGGTAAAGGGAGGAATGTCCTGGCCCACCATGGTTCCCCCGCCGATCATGGCATGTGCACCGATCCTGACGAACTGGTGGATCGCACACAAGCCGCCAAGGATGGCGAAATCGTCGACTCGCACGTGCCCTGCAAGGGTGGCACCATTGGCCATAACCACACCGTTGCCCACATGGCAGTCATGGGCCACATGGGAATAGGCCATGAAAAGGTTGCCGTTACCCACCGTGGTTTCGTTGTCGCCGGTGACGGTGCCGGGATGAAGGGTGGCAAACTCCCGGATGATGTTGCGATCCCCGATTTTCAGCCAGGTTTCCTCTCCCTTGTACTTGAGGTCCTGGGGGATACCACCCACCGAGGCGAGATGGAATATCTGGTTGTCCTGGCCGATCTCCGTCCAACCGTCGATTACCGCATTGGGACCGACCCGCGTGCCCTTTCCAATCCTGACATGGGGGCCGATAAAGACTCCCGGGCCTATTTCCACATCGTTGTCGAGCTCCGCACCTTGCTGGATTGCGGCTGATGGATGAATCATGAAAACTCCCATGTGCACGGAAGCGCGAGAAAAGATGGAACGCCACCTTGCGCCTTCCGCTCTATTTATCGGCGAATGTCGCCTTCAGTTCTGCTTCGGTAACCACCTTGCCATCCACATAGACCTTGCCGACGAAACACCAGATGCCACGGCGGCAGGCGGTCATTTCCATCTCGATGCGCAGCTGGTCCCCCGGGACCACCGGCCGCCGGAATTTGACCTTGTCGATGGCGGCAAAATAGGAAATCTTTTTGCGGATCTCATCATCGGAAGCAAGGTAGGCAAGGATTCCCCCCACCTGGGCCATGGCCTCGATGATGAGAACCCCCGGCATGACGGGATGCCCGGGGAAATGCCCCTGAAAGAACGGTTCGTTCACGCTGACATTCTTGATTCCAACGATCTTCTTCCCCTCCTCAACCTCCACTATCCGGTCGACCAGCAGGAAGGGATAGCGATGGGGAAGGATTTTCATGATTTCATTAACATCGAGCATGACAAACTCCGTTACATGGATTTTTCGTTACGCATCAACAAAGTAACATAGAGGGCCGAGGGAGTACCCCCTTACACAGGTCCCTGGTCCCGGGTCCCGAGTTTGGCCTCCAGCTCTTCGACCTTCTTTTCGAGGGCGCTTACCGTTTTCCGCAGTTCGGGGAGTCGGGGGATAACCCCCATGGACCGAAGCCATTCCTTGTGGGGGATGGCCGGAATACCACTGTAAATGCCATTGGCCGGCATATTTCCCGGCACGCCGGATTTAGCGCCGATCATGACATTGTCGCCGATCTCCAGGTGGCCCGCCACCCCGACCTGACCGGCCAGGGTAACATGATTGCCAAGCTTGGTGCTTCCCGAGATGCCGACCTGCGAAACAATCATGCAGTTCTCACCAATGACACAGTTGTGGGCGATTTGCACCAGGTTATCGATCTTGGTACCCCTCCCGATACGGGTCACTTCGAGAGCCGCCCGGTCAATGACCACGTTGGCACCGATCTCCACGTCATCTTCCACCACCACGATACCGATCTGGGGAATCTTGTAATATCCGGCACCGTCCGGGGCATACCCGAAACCGTCGGAACCGATGACCGTCCCGTCGTGGATAATCACACGGTTGCCGATACGGCAACGCTCCCGGATGCTGACGTTGGCATGGAGGGTAACGTCGTCACCCAGTTCCACCCCCGGATACAGTGCTACACCGGGGTAGAGGGTGACCCTGTTCCCGAGCCGGACACCGTCCGCAACCCAGACTCCCGGATAGATGGTAACGTCGCTCCCCATGATGACATCCCTGCCGAGACTGGCCCCCTCCATAACTCCCTGGAATTGGGGAGGATGCACATGGAAGAGGGTCAACAACTTGGCAAACGCAAGATAGGGGTTGGCGACCTCTATGACATTTCTGCCATGGCCATCGGCACCGGGGGGGAGTATGACCGCAGTGGCACGGGTAGTGGCGACCTTCGACGCATACCTGGGGTTGGCAAGAAACGTTATCTGTCCTTCACCGGCGTCATCCAGACCGGCCAAGCCATGCACCAGCGCCGTCTCGTCGCCGATCACCCTGCCGCCAAGGTAGACAGCAAGTTCTTTAAGGTGTTTTCCCATGTCAACTCCTGACAATAATCAGAACATGTGTAGTGGCCCGCCCGACCTGGGCACCCACGGGGAGTGCCCCTACTTTTTCTTCGCTTCGTTGAAGATCTTGAGAATTTCGTCAGTCAGATCAGACTTGTCATCGGTGTAGATCATGCTGTCGTTCTTGACGAAAATGAACGAGTAGCTGTTCTTCCGGCCGTACTCCTGGATCACCTTGACGATATCCTCCACGATTTTATTGGTGTATTCGTCGTTCTTTGCCTGCAGATCGTCCTGGGCATCCTTGAGGAATCGCTGATACTCCTTGAGCTTCTGCTGATAATCCTTCTCCTTCGCATTACGCGCGGTTTCGGAAAGGAGAACACTCTGTTTTTCAAGGTCGGCCTTGAGTTTTTTCAGTTCCTCTTCCTTGGCGTTCTTTTCGTTCTCGTATTTGCCGGCCTTGAGGGCAAGTTGCTCCTTTGCCTCCTTGCCGGCATTGGAAAGGACCAGGACCTTCTGCACATCGACCGACGCGAGTTTCACGTCGGCTGCCCCGGCAACGGCCGCCATTGCCATTATCAGGGTGAAGAATACGGTAGTGATGATCGTGCGCATGTACATCTCCTTTTTCAGATATAAATTAGAAGAAACTTCCGATGGAAAACTCCAGCCTGCCGCTGGCCTTGTCGATCCCCGTGCGGGGGTTGAACGGTATGCCGTATTCCAGGCGAAGCGGTCCAAGAGGGGAAAACCAGCGGACGCCAAGGCCGTAACTGGTCTGGAACCGGCTGAACAGCTTGTCGAGCCCGTCGTAGGCATTGCCGGCATCAAAGAACAGCACCCCTTTCAACCCGGCATCCTTGAGAAGGGGGAAACTATAATCGATATTGAAGTACGATTCCGTATTGCCACCCACATAGGTGGTGATGGGCGTAATGGAGCTAATGCCATTTATGTCGGTATTCACGACATTGTTGGAAACATGGGGGCTCACCGTCCGGCCATTATAGCCGCGAATAGTGTTTATCCCCCCCAGGTAGAACAGTTCGTCGATGGAAATCCTTTTCCCCCCCACCGACTGGATGTGACCGACGGTACCCCGCAGGGAAAGGACCGTTCCCCACATGGCAGGAATGAAGAGTGAGTTTTCCGTCACGTAGCGTGCATACCGGTTGGTCCCCCCAAGGCCGGCAAATTCGGCGGAAAGGGTGTTGACCATGCCGCGAGAAGGGTCGAGACGGTAGTCGGTGGTGTTACGGGTAATGCTGGCCGTAACGGAACTCGTGGTGGACGTCGTTTCGGGTGCGGTAGTCATCCCAAGGGCGATACTTTCCTTCAGGGCCGCCGACTCATTGTAGACTTTCTTGTCCTCGTACTTATAGAGCAGGAACGTGCTGACGTTATCCGACAGGGGATATCCTCCCTTGAGGTCGAAACCGGTCACCCTTCGGCTGAAGTCAATGTAGTCACGCTCGGACCGGTAGACGTCACCACCGAAGGTCCATTTGCTGTCCAGGAAATAGGGGTCGGTGACCCCCACGTTATAGGTCTGGGATTTACCGCCGAGGGAAGCCGACAGGTTGGCCTTGAGGCCAAGGCCGAGGAAGTTCGCCTGCTGCACCGAGCCCTGCCCGATCAAACCGTCCAGGGAGCTGTAGCCGGCACCGACGCTGAAGGTTCCCGTAGCCTTCTCCTTCACCTCCACGTTCACGTTCAGCTTGTTATCCGCACTCCCCTTCGCAGTGGAGATGTTGGCCTCCTCGAAGTAGCCGAGGTTCATCAGGTTTGTCTTGCTCCGCTTGATGCCGGTGCTGCTGTAGAGCTCCCCTTCCGTCACCCTCAGCTCCCGGCGCACGACCTTGTCGCGGCTCTTGGTGTTCCCGCTGATATTGATACGGTCGATATAGACCTTCTCACCCTTTTCCATGTCGAACACGAGATCTATGGTCTTCTTCTCCGGGTTCACCCGGGTCTGGGGAGTGACATTGGCGAAGGCGTAACCCTTGTCGGCATAGACATCGGTCAGGGCAAAGACGTCATTCCGCAGCAGTCCCCGACTGAACACATCCCCCGTCTTCAGTTTCATTATGGCGGCCAGTTCCCCCTCTTTCTCCAGGAGGTCCCCCTTGAAGCCGATGGTCCCTGTCCTGAACTGCTCACCCTCGGTGATGCCGATGGTCACCACCAGGGCGCTCTTGTCGGGAAGGAGTTCCACTTTCGGTTCACCCACCTTGACGTTGACATACCCGATATTGAAATAGAGGTCGGCAATCAGGTTGACGTCGTTCTTGAGCACCTCTTCCTTGTACGTACCGGCGCCGGTCAGCCAGGAGAGCATCCACTTTTCCCCGGTTTCCATTGCCTTTCTGAGTTGACGGGGGGTAAAGGCACGGTTTCCCTCGAACTCGATTTTTTTGATGAGGACCTTTTTACCTTCCGTAATCTTGAACACGACCCGGACGTCGGTTTCTCCCCGTTTGTCCGTCTGCGTCTCCACCTCAGCCAGGTAATACCCCTCGTCGGCGTAGAGCTTCTTGACCTTCTTCACGCTCTTGGCCACGTCCCGTGGTGAATAGACGGTGTTCGGCTTCACCTCGAGCACTTCCCGGACCTTCTCCGTGGTCAGTTCCTTGGTTCCCTCGATCTTCACATCCCGGACGATCCCCTTCTCCACGACCCGGTAGACGAGTATCACCCCCTTGTCGGCAGGAACGGTTTCCGCGGTGATGTTCTGGAACTGTCCGAGCTTGTAAATGGCTCGGATATCTGCATCCACCTTGTCGGCATAGAGCAGATCCCCCGCCTTCAGCCTGACCGCGTTGAGAATGGCGGCCGCTTCAATGCGCCGGTTCCCCTTGACCTGGATATCGGTGATCTTCTCCCCTTCGGCCCGGGCAAAGCCAGCCGGCAGGGCGACCATCATCAGAACAACTGCTGTGTAACAGGCTAGACGGCGCAATCGGCCTCCCCTACTCTATTCGTCCGTCTACCATACGGATGGTCTTTCCCATCCGGGCAGCCAGGTTTTCATTATGGGTCACGATGATAAGGGTGATCCCCGTGCGGGCGTGGAGTTCCATGAGCAGTTCGTGGACCCCCTCGCTGGTCTTCATGTCCAGATTACCGGTCGGTTCGTCCGCCAGAAGAAGGGGCGGTGCGAGCACCAGGGCGCGAGCAATGGCCACCCGTTGCTGTTCGCCACCGGACAGTTCCCCCGGCTTGTGGGTCAGGCGATGGGCGAGTCCCACATCGGTAAGCAGCTTCGTTGCAATCCCTGCTGCTTCCTCCCGCTTCATCCTCCCCATGAGAAGCGGCATCATCACGTTCTCCAGGGCGGTGAACTCACGCAGCAAGTGGTGAAACTGGAACACGAACCCGAGGGAACGATTGCGGAAAGAGGCCAGGGAGCTCTCCCCCCGGTTGAAGACGTTCTCACCGTTGAACAGGACCTCTCCCGACGTGGGGTGGTCAAGGGTTCCCAGGACCTGGAGCAGGGTGCTCTTCCCCGCCCCGGAGGCCCCGACCAGGGCAATGGTCTCTCCCGCCGCTACCTCCAGATCGATCCCCTTCAGCACCTCCACAGCCGTTACGCCGCTCCCGAAGGACTTGTACAACCCCTTCACCTGCACAAGACTAGGCATGGGAGCACCCCGTCACGGCACAACGCAACGAATTCGGAAAAAGCTTCAGATGCAAGGCGCGACGTGCCATCCGAACGAGGCGTAGCAGCGCTACGTCGCAGTGAAGGAAGGTGCGGTGCAACGCCGCAGATGGACTTTTGCCGGATTCGTTATTCATAGCGGAGCGCCTCTGCCGGTGCCATCCGTGCCGCCTGCCACGACGGATAAAGGGTCGCCACGAACGATATCGCTACCGCCGTCACCGATATGAGGAGCACATCGGACGGCACCACCTGGGACGGAAAGTGGTCCAGATAGTAGACGTCCTTGCTGAACAGTTCGAAGCCCGTCAGCCTTTGGATGACATCGACAATCGGCTGCAGGTTGAGGGCCACCACGAGCCCTCCGAGCACACCAATGGCCGTGCCGAAAACTCCGATCACCAACCCCTCGAAGACGAATATCCGCATGATGCTCCGACCGGTCGCCCCCATGGACTTGAGGATCGCGATATCCCTGGTCTTCTCCATCACGATCATGAACAGGGTGGAGGCGATGCCGAAGGCCGCCACCAGGACGATGAGAGTCAGGATGATGAACATGACCATCTTTTCGGTCTTGAGAGCAAACAGGATGTTCTTGTTCATCTGCATCCAGTCCCGCGCATAGAAGGGAAACCCGAGTTCCCGGTTGATGGTGCGGGCCAGTTCACCGGTCTTGTAGACATCGGCAACCTTGAGCTGGATGCCGGTCACCGCACTCCCCAGGCCGAGGAAGTTCTGGGCCTCGGACAGAGAGACATAGGCCAGGGTGGTGTCGTATTCGTACATGCCGGTGTTGAATATTCCCACCACCCGGAACGGCTTCAGCTTCGGGACCATGCCGAGGGGGGTAATATTGCCGAGGGGAGAAATAACGTTGACCTTGTCTCCCAGGTAGAGGTTGAGGTTCCTCGCCAGCTCTTTGCCGATGACCACCCCCGGTAAGGGCGGCTCGCTTTTGGCGTAGGGGGAGGGAACGGGGCTGTCCAGATTGGACAGTTTCCCCTCCACCACCGTCTTATGGAGATTCGTCACCTGCGCGTCGGTATGGGTATCGATGCCGCGCAGCACCACTCCGGAGACGTTCTTGCCGGTGGAGAGCATGACCTGATTATAGATGAAGGGGGTCGCCGCCACCACGCCGGGGAACTTCTTGAGGCGCTCCATGACGGGGGGGTACTCGTCGATGCCGCCGCCGGTCTTCAGCACCACGATATGGGCGTTGGTCCCGAGGATCTTCTCTTTCAGGTCTTCCTCGAAACCGGTCATGACCGCCAGGACGATGATCAAAGCCATCACTCCGAGTGCCACGCCGGCCGTCGAGATGACGGTAATGATCGATATGAATGCCGACTTGCGCTTGGCCTTCAGGTAGCGCAGGCCGATAAAAAGTTCGTAGGGCATAGAAACCGGGATCCGGGACCGGGGATCGGAGATCGGGGTTGGTTACAGGTCCCCGGTCCCCGTTTACTGGTCCCTGAATTATTTTTCCTTCTTGAGTTGGGGGAAGAGGATGACGTCCCGGATGGAGGGGGAATCGGTCAGAAGCATCACCAGCCGGTCGATCCCAATCCCCTCCCCCGCCGTAGGGGGAAGGCCGTATTCGAGAGCCCGGATGTAATCCTCGTCCATGTAGTGGGCCTCCTCGTCACCCTTGTCCTTGGCCGCCACCTGGGCAAGGAACCGCTCCTTCTGGTCGATGGGGTCGTTCAGCTCGGAGAAGGCATTGGCCATCTCCCGACCGGCGCAGAAGAACTCGAACCGATCGACGATTTCCGGGTCCTGGTCGCTCTTGCGCGACAGGGGAGAGACCTCGGTCGGATAGGCAGTGATGAAGGTCGGCTGGATCAGCTTGGTCTCCGCCACTTCTTCGAAAATCTCGGTGATGAGCTTGCCATAGCCGATGTCCTGCGGAAGGTCGAGGCCGATCTGGCGCGCATAGGCGTAGGCCAGGTCACGGTCCTCCAGGGATTTGGCGTCGATGTCGCCATACTCCAGGATCGCCTCCTTGACCGTCAGCCGTTTCCAGGGGCGCTTGAAGCTGATGTCGAGCCCCTGGTACGTAAAGTCGAGGGTACCGAGAAGTTCCTGGGCCACATGGCAGAGGAGTTCCTCGGTCAGGTCCATCAGGTCCTCGAAGGTCGCGTAGGCCTGGTAGAACTCCATCATGGTGAATTCCGGGTTGTGACGGACGGATATCCCCTCGTTGCGGAAGTTGCGGTTGATCTCGAACACCCGCTCGAAGCCCCCCACCACCAGCCGTTTCAGGTAGAGCTCGGGGGCGATGCGGAGAAACAGCTCCATGTCGAGGGCATTGTGATGGGTGACAAAGGGACGGGCCGTGGCGCCGCCGGGAATCTGCTGCATCATCGGCGTCTCGACTTCGAGAAAATCCCGGCCGGTCATGAACTCGCGGATCAGGTTGATGACGCGGGAGCGCTTGATGAAGACCTCCCGCACCTCAGGGTTAACAATCAGGTCAACGTAACGCTGCCGGTAGCGGGTCTCCACGTCGGTGAGGCCATGGAACTTCTCCGGCAGGGGAAGGAGGGACTTGGTCAGGAGGCGTATTTCGCTTGCATGGAGGGAGAGTTCGCCGGTCTTTGTGCGAAACGGCTTCCCTACGGCGCCGATGATATCGCCGATGTCGAAGGTCTCGAACCGCTCGAAGGCCTCTTCACCAACAGAGTCCTTCTTCACGTAGAGTTGCATTCTCCCCTTGCGATCCTGGAGCTGAACGAAGGCCGCCTTGCCGAAGGAACGACGGGCGATAATCCGGCCGGCCACCGTGAAAGTCGCGGGGTTATCCTCTATGTCCGTCACATGGCCATAGGCGTCAGCCAGGTTCCGCGAGGTATGTGCAGGTTTAAAATCATTGGGGAACGGGTTGATCCCCGCCTCCCACATGGCATCCAGTTTGCGTCTCCGCTGCAACAGCAGTTCACTGAGCTCTTCCATCGACTGTTTCTACCCCTTGTCTCGGCGCTTTTCCGCCGGTTTAACAAACTGGCAAATTAGCGTAAATAGGGGCGTTAAGTCAAGTAAAAAGGCGGAAAACGACGAGAGCCCCGGAACGAATTCCGGGGCTCTTTCATTATAGCTTGGCGCTGACCAGGGGCTCTTTATGCCAATCCGTCGGTGGCAATCTGTCCGGCTCCATCGTATACGCCCCATGCGGGCCGCATAAAACGGGTTACCAGCTGTTGCCCCTTTTTCAAGCGGTTGTGACGCGCCTGGCGGATGTCACACTACGCAATCCGCGTTGTCCCTTGCAGCGCCAATCTCAACTCAATATGCTCCAGGATGCCGTACAAATCCTTGAACTCCTGACCTGTGTGCAGTATTGACCGGGAAGGCGCTTCAGGCTTCCTTCTCCGCAGAGGGCTTGCTCACCACGCCCGGACCCGGCACCCTTTGCCGTGATTATCGACAGCGGCTCATACGATGGGTACCTGCACCCCAGAGCACTTGTCAAAGAACATCTTCTTACGCCTTTAGTATACTGCCGCCGGCATCATTAATCAACACTTATATTCCCCAACAAATTGCGTGATTTTGAGAGGTTACCCTTAATCACCATGTCAAAGTAATCCCTGCCCTACCTTGACGCAGCCCAAGGCGGCGGTATCATCTAACAGTGACGCAAGTGACCAGTTGGTCGTACCCCACCACCAAAGGAGAACTCCATGGCACCAAAGATTCAGGTTATATTCTACAGCATGTACGGTCACATCTATCAGATGGCAGAAGCGATTGCAGCCGGCGCACGTGAGGTCTCCGGTGCCGACGTAAGCATCTACCAGGTACCAGAACTGATGTCCAGTGAGGCTCTGGAAAAGAGCGGCGCCAAGGCGGCCCGGTCAACCTTCGCCCATATCCCCGTGGCGGTTCCCGCACAAATGGCCGAGGCGGACGCCATTATTTTCGGCACCCCGACCCGGTTCGGCAACATGTGCGCCCAGATGCGAAACTTCCTCGACCAGACGGGAGGGCTCTGGGTGCAAGGGGCACTGGTCGGCAAGGTGGGGAGCGTCTTCACCAGCACCGGCACCCAGCACGGTGGCCAGGAGACGACCATCACCAGCTTCCACTCCACCCTCCTCCACCAGGGGATGATCATCGTGGGGGTTCCCTATGCCGAGCCGCGGCTCACCGTCATGACCGAGATCACCGGCGGCACACCCTACGGAGCCTCCACCCTTGCCGCTGCAGACGGCTCCCGCCAGCCTTCGGAGAACGAACTTGCCATCGCCCGTTATCAGGGAAGGCACGTGGCGGAGATTGCTAAGAAACTAGTCGGCTAAATCAGCCCGTAGTTGAAAACAGAAAAGGCGGCACCATTTGGTGTCGCCTTTTCTGTTTTAAGGCCTCAAGTTTACCGTTCTCGATCAGGGGGTATAGGTTACCGCAAAGTCGGCAAGCACCGGCGCGAAATACGGATTTCCGGTTTGCAGTGTCACTTCCACCTCCAGCCATTGTGAAGCCGGCGTGGTGATGCCGGAACGTGAAGTGAGGTAATAATCGGACCATGTGGCGCTGACCAGGCCCGCTTCAGTATCTGCCCCCCTTGTTCTGTACTTGATCGACGTATCAGGGAGAAGCGTACTGTCATTCCAGTACACGCCGCCCCAGGTGGCTCTGAAGCCGGCATCCACCTTGAACCCGGTGACCGTTCCGAGGGGCAGGTACGGGGAACTGTATGCAAACGGAAGCTGGATGCCGGTGATCAATATGTTTGGTACGGGAGTACTGTTTGTACCGAAAGAACCACCGACGATCGCACCCCACTGGTTACTTCCCCAGGCAGACAGAGCTCCATCAGCATTTAAGGATTGGAAAATCGTCTTTCCTGCACTCACCGCAATTACACCCGAATTTGCCCCCAGGCCTGATACCGGCACAGGGGTTGTCCTTCGGGTTGTCGTAGTGTCCCCCAGTTGCCCCGAACTATTATCCCCCCAGGCCCACACAGAGCCATCGTCTTTTAATAGCAAAGAACTGTTCTTTGCCGCAGCTACAGCGCTCGCTCCGGAGCCAGGCGCCATTACCTGGACAGGAGAAATAGTGCTATTACCTGAACCATCACCAAGCTGGCCGTAATAGTTGTATCCCCACGCCCACACAGAGCCGTCAACCTTTACTGCCAGGCTATGGTAATCCCCACCGGCAAGGGCAATAACACCTGACCCCGGGCCCATGGTTGAAACCGGCACGGGAGAAGATGGAGTTGAGTAGGAGCCATCACCCAACGCACCGTAGCCGTTGTAGCCCCAGGCCCACACAGAGCCATCGGCCTTTACTGCAAAGGAATGGAGTTCGCCGGCGACTATGGCAACCCCCCCCGTCAGTCCTGACACTCTTACGGGCACGGATCTTTGGGTGCTTGTACCATCTCCGAGCTGATTTAACCAATTATCTCCCCAAGCCCAGACAGTGCCATCTGATTTCAAGGCCAGAAAGTGATATCTCCCTGCCGCTATTGCAATAACACCCGAACCGGCACCCAACCCCGTTACTGCCACTGGAGTTGGCTTGTCCACTTTGGTGCCATCTCCAAGTTGGCCGGAATTATTATGTCCCCAGGCAAGTACAGACCCATCAGACTTTAGTGCCAATGAACTGTCATATGTCGCCGCTACCGCTATCACACCAGCCCCGGTACCCAGACCCGAAACCTGCACTGGTGTCGTTTTATATAAGCCATTACCGCTTGTCCCATCCCCCAGTTGCCCATAGTTGTTATATCCCCAGGCCCAGACAGACCCGTCCGGTTTCACCGCCAGTGCATGATCATATCCGGCGGCAACGGTCGGGTTTCTCCATTTATTTGAAGACAGAGACAGCGTAATGCCGGCATCGTCTGTCTGGTTGGTACCTGATACAAAGACCTCGCTCCTGGTGGTTGGCGTACCTGTTGTCGAGGCATTGTTTTCAAAATCCCCCTTGGTCGTCCAGGTGGCCCTGGAGACCGGAACGTTCGATGTTGTGAACGAGCGTGCAGGTGCGGTGTAGGGGGTTTCATTGAGCGCCATGTCCCTGGCCTTGACACGCCAGTAATAGGTTGTTCCGGTTTCGAGAAGAGGCGTGTAACTCGTGCCTGTCTGCCAGTCGCTGCTCTCTAGCCCTGTGGTGAATCCGATATCTTTGGCTATCTGGAAGAGATACTGCACCGACCCGCTGACGGAGTCCGTGGCAACGGTCGAATTGAGCACTGTAGTGACCGCCAGATCGGCTGCCCCATTCGCCGGAGACGCAAATGTCAGTCCAGTTGGAGGGGTGACGTCATAATGATAGGGGCCATAGATTTTTTGCCAGTTAAAGTCAGATGTCACATCATCCTTGTTGTAAGACCAGACATACAGATACCAGCTTCCTTCGGAGACGGGTGTTATGGTCAGTTGACCGCTCCCCCATGTCGACTGGTTGCCATAATTGGATGTGAAAGCTTCCTGGCTCCAAAGGTAGCGGTAATACTCCACTCTGCCCGTGCCAAAGCCAAGAGTGTTGGTAAAGGTTATGGGTGCATTCCCCCATGTGTTTGCTGGCTTGTCAGAGGTAACGTCCGGAGGGAGAGCCAGGGTGTATCTGCTGAGAGACTGGCTTGGACCACTCTCTCCATTGGCGTTATAGGCGTGCACATGCCGTGTGTACTGTGTATTGGCTGCAAGCCCATATTCATCGAAGTAGGAAGACGTGGTTGCGGGATCGACTTTTACCACGTGGTCCGGATCATGCAATCTGAACCCGGTTTCATTGTCGGAATTGTCGACAAAGAACCACCGCATCGAACTGTAATAGGTGGATGAAGCACTCGCCAGTGTGGGTGCGGCCACGACGGTATCAAACGCGGTAAAGGTCCAGGCCGGCGAAACAAGTTTATGTCCGACATGATCCTTTACGGTGAAACTCCAGGTTATGACCTCGCCGCTGCCGTAGGGAGCATCCGGTTTTACTGTTACAACATAGCTTGCATCAGAACCTGTCTTGGTGACGATGGCTGTATCGGCAGCTGTATAGCTCTTCGCATACCCCATGCTGCCACTGATCTGAACAGTTATCGTAGCCCAGTCGATACCGGATACCGCATCGGAAATGGTGAAGACCAGAGGATTGGTGATCGCGCCGGTCCCTCCGTCTGCAGGAATTGGAGCAGACACCGTCGGCGCGGTACTGTCATAATATTTAAAATCACTCCAGAGAGTATAATTGCCACTGACGTTGTCTGCGTTGTACGACTTGAGATACAGATACCAAAGGCCATCGGCCGTGGCTGTAGTGGTCAGGGTGCCGCTGTCCCAGATAGTTTCGTTGTCAGTGAACGTGTAAGAGGGGTTCTGCGTCCAGACGTAACGATAATGGTCCACACCGCCTGGCCCGAAGCCGACAGCATTGGTAAAGGTGAAATCCGGCGTACTACTGTGCAAGTAAATGTCGGATGTCACATACGGGAATTGCGGCCAGGTATAGATGCTGACATCCCCACTGGGTAAACTGTCCCCCAGGGCGTTATAGGCGTGGAGATGGCGTGTGTACCTGGTGTTTGGGGCCAATCCGCTTTCATCCACGTAGGTGCTCTTAGCGTTTGTGTTGCTCGCTTTGAGGGTATTGCCGCTGTCATGCAAATGGTATCCGTCGTAGTCATTCGCCGTATCAGTATAGCTCCACCGCACAGAGGTCGAAGAAAGTGGGACAGGTTGCCCAAGCACCGGAGGAACAGGTGGAGCGGGCGGGTTGACAGCCCATGGGGTGAGTTCGTTCCATTGCTGGTCACTGCTGTTGCTTTCGTGACAGGCTACCCCGTACCCCTGGAACCCCGGTTTGTCCCCCCCCCAGCTGCCTGGGAAGTGGCCGGAACCTGAACCTCCGAATGCCAACGAACCCGCACGACTCACACACCAGCGCGTGTCGCCGGCGCTGAATTCCGCTGCGGCACCGCTACACGCGACGTTATAACCTGCCCAGCCATTGTCCGCCAGAACTGGTGTAGGATTGTTGCCGGTCTGACCCTTGTGCTTCCTGTCCAGGCAGTTGGTCACCATCAGGCGCGGCAGGGACGCACTGTTATGGGGAGAATGGCACTTGGAGCAGGAATAGTTGTGCTGTACCGTCCCGTTGGCCGTCTTCCACCCTTTGACCGATTCATGGATACGATTTTTGCTCTTCCAGTCATGGGTGACGCCATCGGTCAGGTTCTCCTTCGAATGACAACCGAGACACAGCCCTTCGGACTGGTTTTCCGTCTGACTGATGCCGGTTACCGCATCCTTGATGCTTGCACCGAAGGTGTTCTGGTCGATGTTGTACGGCACCCCTTCGCGGCCAATATCCTTACGGTTGGTGAAGTTGGTATTGTTCGCCGGTGCCGTATCCTCCTTATAGGGGGAGGTGAGCCAGGTTCCCTTCAACAGGGGCACCGCATACTGCTGGTTGGCACCCAGGGTCGGGCTCACTCCGTGGGGGTCATGGCAGGGGGTGCAGAGCCCGTCGATGGACCCCATGGGGGTGCTGGACAGGGGGGCCGAGGCGCCGAAGTGGCCACCCATCACGGGGTTCTTTTTCTTGAAGGGATAGCGCTGTTCGGCACCGGAGGTGCTGTAATCCTTGTACCTCGGCGCATCCCAGTAGCCAAGGATGGCCTGGGTGGCACCGTAGGTGGAGCCGTATCCCCAGGGGGTGCTGGTTGCCGTCTGATTGAGGTGGCAGTCCAGGCAGATGCTGGCCCCGGGGTTGCGCACGTTCTTGTCCGCTGCGCTTCCCCCCGCCTGGGGCTTGTAGCTGGTGGCGTACCCACCCACTCCGGTGACCGTCTCTTTCAGCAGCCCCCCCCGCTTCTTACCCGTGGCGCTGGAGTAGCGGCTGGTGATCCCCGCCACGCTGGAACCGTGGGAGTTGTGGCAGTCGTAGCACTGGACACCGGTGGTCCCACCGGTGTTCGTTATGGCACCGTCGACGCCGGTGGTGGTGTTCCAGCCCCGCTGGTTGCCCGCCGCGTTGCCGTGGGCCGACAGGGACTTGGTGATCCGCTTCTGGGCTGCGTTGGCGACGGACGAGTATTTGCCCCAGGTGGTTGTGCCGGTCTGGGCATAGCGGGCGGCGACGCTGGTGCCGTCCCAGGCGTACTGTTTGGGGGTCTTGCCGTCACCGAAGGGAGTTGCGCTGTTGTTCTGGTCGCTGTGGCATCCCAGGCAGTGGCTGGTCACTTTCTCGATTTGTCCCCGCGACCCGTCGGCGGTGTACTGGACGGCGGTGGCCCCGGCGGTGAAGGTAGTCGGACGGGCGGCGGCGCCGTAGACGACGAGATCAACCGGAGAGCCGGGAGCGGCCGCCCCGCCGTGATAGGCAGGGTTGATGGTACCGTCGCTGTTGGCCTCCCAGTGGCACTGGTAGCATTTGGCATCGGTAAGCTCTCCCTGGACATGGTGGGAGCTGCCGCCGAACTGGCTGGTGACAGCCGCCCGGTTACCCTGGGCTATGGAGTGGCAGCCAAGGCAGGCACCCTTCTCCCAAACGGCCGCCGTTCCACCATGGCAGGCAATGTTGGCGCAGGTGCGGGTAGAGGTAGTATAGCTGGCGCTGGCGCCGGCGAGGATGCCGGTCGGGTCACGGAACACGTCCTGGAAGGTGCCGGTGTTGTGGCTATTCCCCTTGTGGCACTCGTTGCAACTGTACTGGTAATTGCTGCCACCTCCCGCATGGCGCCGGTGGGGGGAGGTGGTCTCGTCTACCCCGGCATACCCTGCTGCCGCTGCCGGCGGCGGATAGCCGTGGCAGCTGGAACAGCTGGCGGAGAAGGAGCCGATCGTGCTCTGGTGGCCATGGCAGGTGGCACAGACGTTGGCATCGGTGCTCGTATGCTCGATGGGATAGCCCGCTCCCTGCGGCACGGCGTGGCACCCCTGGCAGACTCCCGTACCCCGGTAATCGACGTAGTTTCGCGCGCTGCCGGTGTACTGGAAGAACACCCGCTTGTTGCGTACCGCTCCGGCACTGCTGGAGAAGTTCATGTACCGCCGGATCAGGAAGACGTTGGGTAGCTTCTCCTGCTCGGTCACCGCGTTGGCGTCGTACGCCACGTGCCCGCTATGGCAGTCGCCGCACTGGACATCCTGACCCTTGTTGTTGTGGGACGCTTTACCCCCGTGGCAGTCGCTGCAGATATTGGGCGCCGCGGCACTGGCTCCCCGCAGGTCGGTCCGCAGCAGTTTCCCCGTGGAGGGGCTGAGGTTACCCTGCCGCGCACTGGTGGCGCTGTCGTAGGTGGCACTGTTGGAGTCGGCGAAGTGGACCCGGTGGCAGGTGGAGCAGAGAACTTGCCCGCTGATCAGTTTCAGGGCGGAGGTGGGGTTGCCGGGGTTGCTGTTGACCGGTACGGCCTGGAAAGCAGCCGGCCGCGCCTTGGCCGCACCGGAGTAGCTGACGGTGACCGGGTGGCTGCCACTTAAGTGGCTGGTGCTGTTACGCAGACGATGGCAGTCGAGGCACATCTCGTCATTGTCATTAAGCGCACGCAGAAACGGCGCGGAGTTGAAGGCGGAGGAGCGGGGATTCTTGACGTTATGGCAGCGGACGCAGCTGATGCTCCCCGCCATGTTCGGCTTGGTCATTTGCGGGTTGAGGGGAGGAAGCGCTCCCGCCGGCGGGACGTTGTCCGAGCCGCTCCAGTTGTGGGAGCTCTGGTAGAGGATGCCTGGCCGCGCCGAGGTGGCGTTGCCGAACGGGTTGGAGGCGTCGCCCGGCACGAAGGATTTGTTCCCCGCCTTGCCGTCGGCAGGGTTGTGGCAGGTGAGGCAGAGATTGGTGTACCCCTGGGTCCCCAGGGTGCTGTGGCTCTGATGGCAGCCGCTGCAGGTGTAACCGTTGGCCGTGTTATGGGGAAAGTCGACCGCAAAGACTGCTGTCGACATCAGGACTAAGGCGGTGAGTAGCGCTACGATATAGCCCACGGTTTTCTTCATAACAGGCTCCAGGTGGTGGTGGAATTTGACGTACTTGCAATACCTATGACTGAAGGCAGAACTGGAAACACCCTTTGTTCTTGCACAGGGAATATTTTCCGTTAACAACAGCCGACTGAACCACTACGACGAAAGGGCATACGGCGGTACTAGACTGACAACGAGGCGCCTGACATGGAATTGTCAGGCGCCTCGTTGTTGTTGCTGAAACCAGCTGTCAGGGGAGATAGGACACCGCAACATCGTTGACAATCGGTGTAACAGCAGTGTCAGTCGATTGCAGGGTAAGTTCAACCTCCAGCCACTGGGATGCGGGGCTCGTGATGGTCGTTGTCATGGGGGTATAAGGATAATAAATGGCAGACCAGCTGGCAGTCCCCAACCCCGCTTCTGTGTTTGCCCCCCTGGTCCTAAGCTTCACCGTCGTATTGGTAGGAGTAGTGCCGTTCCAGGAAATTGTCGACCAGTTTACGACTGCTCCGGCATTCAGCTTGAGATTGGTAACTGTACCGGGCGAATAGTAAACGAGCGGTGTTTTAACGCCGGTTATGAGGGACTGGACAGGGATAATCCGGTCGGTAGTGCTGTTGTCCCCCAGCCGCCCATTGCTGTTGTATCCCCAGGCCCAGACCGAACCGTCGTTTTTCAGAGCCAGGGAATGAAGGCTCCCTGCCGCCACCTTTATAACGCCAGAATTGCTCCCCAAGTTGGTGACCTGGACTGGTGTAATCCGCTGGGTGTTGCTATTGTCCCCCAACTGCCCAAGTGTGTTCTGCCCCCAGGCCCAGACCGAACCGTCAGATTTTAAGGCCAACGAGAAATTGCCCCCTGCAGCCACAGCTATCACGCCAGCACCGGGGCCAAGGCCATAAACCTGAACTGGGACAAGCCGCTGAGTGGTACTGTTGTCCCCCAATTGACCATTGGCATTGGAACCCCAGGCCCAGACCGAGCCGTCATCTTTCAGGGCCAACGTATGATAGCTCCCCGCAGCCACAGCTATTACGCCGGCACCGGCACCCAGCCCGCTAACCTGGGTCGGTGCGAGACGATTGGTGGTACTGTTGTCCCCTACTTGCCCATTGGAATTGAACCCCCAGGCCCAAGCCGAACCGTCAGTTTTGACGGCAACGGAGTGAAGTTCGCCGGCCACAATCCCGGCAACGCCCGAAGCGAGGGTCGGAATGGCAACTGGTGTGGCCCTTGTCCCCGTATCGTTGGTGCCGAGCTGACCGTGACCGCCGTACCCCCAAGCCCAGACCGAGCCGTTGGATTTCAGTGCAAGGGAATGGAGAGATCCGGCTGCCACCTTGACGGTGCCTGACCCCACAATCAGACCCGATACCATGACCGGTGATGTGCGTGTAGTTGTATAACCGTCGCCGAGTTGATAATTGGTGTTTTGCCCCCAGGCCCAGACACTGCCGTCCGACAATACCGCCAGGGAATGGTACGAGCCAGCGGCAATGCCGACGACTCCCGTTCCCGCTACAAGAGTACGTGCAGCCACCGGGGCATTCCTGTCAATAGTGGTATTATCACCGACTTCACCATAGTAATTGTATCCCCAACCCCAGACCGAACCATCCCCTTTCAGGGCCAGGGAGTGCTGACCGCCACCTGCCAATGTGGTATTGGATACTCCGAACAGGTTCGACAGGCTGGCATCGTCAGACTGGCTGGCCCCAGAAACCATTACCAGTTTTCTGCTGGTGGCCGGAATTGCCATCACCGGCACAGAACCGGCTGCGGTCACGGCATTGTTCTCGAAGTCCCCTTTGCTGGTCCAGGTAATCTTTGTCCCCGTGGTGGTAAAGCTCCATGCCGGAGCAGTGAACGGGGTCGTATTAGAGAGGTAGTCCCGTGTTCTGACACGCCAGTAATAGGTAGTGCCGGCAGACAGGGGGGGGGAATACGTGTTCGACGCGGTCCAGTAGCTGGTCTGCAATCCTTCCGTGAAAGTGCTGTTGGTGGCAATCTGGAAGTAGTACTGCACACCGCCCGACTCGTTGTCGACAGCGGCCTTGACACTCAGAGTGGTAGTGGTCGACAGGCCGGTGGCGCCATTTGCAGGGGTCAGGATGTCAAGACCGGCGGGAGGGGTACTGTCGATGTAATAGGGGCCCAGATCCTGGGTGCCACTGGAAACATCGCCACCGTTATAGGCTTTGACATGGAGGTACCAGCTGCCATTGGCGAGTGACGTGCTGGGAAGAAAACTGCTAGACCAGGTGGGTTCGGTTTCGTTGAAGATGTATGTCGCATTCTGGTTCCAGACGTAGCGGTAATACTGCACCCCGCCGCTACCGAAGCCGGCGCTGTTGGTGCAGGATGTGTTCAACGTATTGGTCCATGTCGCCGGTGTCATGGCGGGGGTCGTGACATTGGGGGGTACCGCCAGCGTGTAGGCGCTCATGTCGGCGCTGGCGGCGCTGTCCCCGGCTACATTGTTGTAGGCATGCAGATGGCGCGTATAGAGGGTATTGGCCGACAACCCGGTCTCGTCAAGCCAGGCGAGGTTCGGGGTTGCCGCGCTCGCTTTGAGCGTCTGCGCCGCATCGTGCAGACGGAAGCCGTCTTCGCTATCGGACGTATCGGTGAAGTTCCAGCGTATGGAGGTTGTACTGAGTGCCTGGGGAGTACCGGCAGTCGGTGCCGTTGGTGGATAGGTAGTGCCGAATGACCAGGTCGGGGTATAAGAGGTCTCATTCTGGGCGGCATCGCGTGCCTTGACCCGCCAGAAATAAGTATTACTCAGGGCAAGCGTCGGGGAGTAGCTGGTCGCGGCTTGCCAGCCGCTGGTCTGGACACCCGTGGTAAAGCCGCTGTCCTTCGCAATCTGGAAGTAGTACTGTACCGAACCGCTGTCGCTGTCTACCGCGGCAGTGGCATCCAGAGTGCTTCCTACCGGGACATTTCTGGCCCCATCGGCCGGGGACGCGTTGCCAAGGCCGACCGGCGCCTGGTTGTCAGTATAATGGGTCGCATAGGTGATGGTGCAGTCGTCGAGGGTCGGCGTAAAGACACGGTCGCTCGTCGCAAGATTCATCTCCAGTTCCAGCCACCGGGAAGCCGGAATACTGATAGCGGACCCGGTTGTCGTGTAGTAGCCGGACCAGCTTGCGCCGGCCAGGTTTGCTTCGTTGTCAGCCCCCCTCGCCCTAAACGTCACTGCGGTATTGGTTGGCACCGTAGCGTTCCAGGCGACCGTCCCCCAGTTCATGGTGCTTCCGGCATCGAATTTGAGGCCGGATACGATCCCCTGGGACTTGTAGAGCCCTTTGAGTAAATTCTGCGTCGGTGCAAGGACAGGCGACACATAACCGTTCCCCAATTGACTGGCGCTGTTGTCTCCCCACGCCAGCACTGTGCCATCAGACTTGAGGGCGAGAGAATGAATCTGTCCTGCTGCAACCCTGATTACGCCACTGCCAGGTCCCGACACCTGTACCGGTACAGCCTTGTTAACAGATGTTCCGTCACCCAGCTGTCCGTAATTGTTACGGCCAAAGGCCCAGACTGAGCCGTCAGATTTCAGCGCAATGGTATGCTCGCTGCCGGCGGCAATGGCAATCACCCCTGTACCGAGGGCGGTGGCTGCAATCGGAGAATACTTGTAAGTATAGGTGGTGTTGTCGCCAAGCTGGCCGTAATAGTCGAAGCCCCAGGCAAGGACCGACCCATCCCCCTTTATGGCAAATGACGTAGAGGCTCCTGCTGCTATGCTGACCACACCCGAACCTGCCGCTAGTGCCATGACCGGTGTTGCGCTGCTGTTGCTGGTGCCGTCTCCCAACTGGCCGGAGTTGTTGGCCCCCCAGGCCCATATCGAGCCGTCGCTCTTCAATGCCAGAGTATGATTACTTCCGGAAGCTATGGCGATAACCCCTGAGTCAAGTCCAACGACCTGGACCGGCGTATTTCTGTTGGTTCCATTGCCGCTTGTCCCGTCTCCTACCTGACCGCTCCAGTTATCTCCCCACCCCCAGACCGAACCGTCGGCCTTCAGGGCCTGTGCAAAACCTGATCCGGCAGTAATGGCAATTACCCCGGAAGTCATGCTTGGCAAAGAAACAGGGGTTGTCGAGTAGTTGTTGTTGCCAGTGCCCAATTGGCCGGAGTAATTGTTCCCCCACGACCATAGAGAGCCGTCCTGCTTAAGGGCTAGTGAGAAGTTGTGACCACCGGCCAGCATGCTGATACCGCTGCCAAGACCGGAGACCTGTACCGGGGTACCTCTCGTTACCGAAGTGTTATCACCCAGCTGGCTGGCGTCGTTACGCCCCCAGGCGATTGCTGCGTCGTTCTTTACTACCAGGGAGTGATAGGTCCCTGCTGCCAGCGAAGTGGCACCTGAGCCTATGCCGAGGCCAGACACCTGGACCGGTGCGGACCTGTTCGGATTCCCTATGCCGAGTTGGCCGGCATCATTCAGCCCCCAGGCCAGCAGATAGCGATTATCCTTGATGGCGAGCGATTGGCTCATCCCTCCTGCCACCTTGGCTACACCTGAACCTGCTGCCAGAATCTCTGTGGGAGTGGTTACAGAGTACTGGGTCGCGTTGTTGCCCACCTGACCATTGGAGTTGGCTCCCCAAGCATAGACAGCCCCGTTGGCCTTTACGGCCAGGGAGTGACTATAGCCGGCTGCCACGGCAACTACACCCGATCCTGCCCCCAGAGTTGTGACAGGATTTGGTACAGTGGTGTTTGCAGTTGCCACCTGCCCATAGGTATTGTATCCCCAGGCCCAGACAGAACCGTCGTTCTTTACCGCCAGGGAGTGCAGATCGCCGGCTGCCAATGCAACCACCCCAGAAATCCCTGTAAGTGTCACAGGAGAGTTTCTCTGTATGGTCGTGCCATCCCCGAGCTTATAGCCCCAGTTATCTCCCCAGGCAAGCACAGTACCATCCACCTTGAGGGCCAGGGAGTGGTATGACCCTGCTGCAACCGCGATTACACCTGAGCCTGGAGGCAATATCTGCAGCGGGGTTGAGCTTGGCGTAGTCGTACCGTCCCCTAGTTGGCCGCGGGAGTTGTCGCCAAAAGCCCAGACCGAACCGTCGGATTTGACCGCCAGGGAATGGTATTTCCCGGCAGCTGCTCCGATCACGCCGGTTTCCAGCCCTGCTACCTTGGCAGGAGGATTCACGTAATTCGCACCGCCGCCCCCTGCCCGGCCATATGAGTTATAGCCGAATCCCCAGAGCGAGCCGTCATCCTTTACTGCCAAGGAATATTGATCGCCTGCTGCCACTGCTACTACCCCGCTGGCAAGCTCTGGTATGGCTACAGGTTCGTAATAGCTGCTGTAGAGCCCTACTCCGACCTGTCCGTAATAGTTATTCCCCCAACCCCAGACCGAGCCGTCTGACTTCAGGGCCAGGGAGTGGCCATTGCCAGCGGCAATGGCGGATATGCTTATAAAATCCAGCGTAACGGCTGCGTTGTCGGTAGGGATGGTGCCTGACACCACCACCTTGTTCCTGGTGGTGGCAGTTCCCGTAGTTGCGAGGTTGGCTTCAAAATCCCCCTTGTTGGTCCAGACCGCCGAATTGGCGGTGGTTGTGAATGACCAGGGTACGGTGTATGCCGTCTCATTGCCCGCTCCGTCCCGCGCCTTTACTCGCCAGAAATAGGTCTTGTCGGCCGTGAGCGTGAAAAGACCGGTGGTTGTGCTCTGCCAGCCGCTGGTCTGCACACTCTGGGTAAAATCGCTGTCAAGGGCTACCTGGAACTGGTACTGCACCGAACCGACACCGCTGTCGGTGGCAGTGCCCGCATAGACCGCCGTCTGGATCGGCAGGTTACTGGCGCCATTCAGAGGGGAGACCATGCCAAGCCCGGTCGGAGCGGTGGCATCATAGTAATAGGGGCCGTAATCCTTGGTCCCGTTGGCCACGTTGTCGCCGTTGTACGACTTCACATGGAGGTACCAGCCCCCATCGGCCGTGGCGGTTCTGGCCAGGGTACCGCTACTCCATTGTGGCTCGGTGTCGGTGAAGGTGTATTTGCTGTTCTGGTCCCAGGCATAGCGGTAGTACTGCACCCCGCCGGCACCGAAACCTGCCGCATTGGTGAAGGTTATGTTGGCCGTGCCGTACCAGGTCGCGACGGTCTTGTCAGCCGTGACGTTCGGAGAAAGCGGCAGGGTGTACCTGCTAGTATCCACGCTTGCAGGGCCATCACCCAGCACGTTATAGGCATGGAGATGGCGCGTGTACTGGGTATTGGCCGTCAACCCCGTTTCATCGAAGTAGGTGAGATTCGGGGTTGCCGCACTGGCTTTGACGGTCTGGGCTGCGTCATGCAGTTTGAAACCGGTTTCATTGTCCGCGGCATCGGTAAAATTCCATCGGATGGAAGTGGTGGAAAGGGCCGCCGGTATTCCTGGAACAGGGGCCGCGGGTGGACCGGACAGAATCATGAAGTTCTTGGGCACCGGAGTCCAGTTGGACGGCAGGTCCTCGGCCAGGGTATGGTTGGCATCCCGTGCCCTCGTCCGGTAGTACCACTGTTCATTGGTTATGTTGGGAGCAAGGGTCGTCGTCCAGTTGGTGGTAGAGACCCAGGGTGATGTCTGCAGATTGCCGCTGGTAAAACTGCTCGAGGTGTCAATCTGCACCTGATACTCGATCGGTCCGCCGTCGGGATCGGTCGACGCGGACCAGCTCACTGTTTGCGGGCAGTTCGTCGCACAGGTCACCGGCGACGATTTGGAAGTGGTGTTCGGGATGGATGGCGGAACGGATATGTACGGGACAGTCGTATCGGCAGAGGCAATCTGCTGACCGTCGCTGGCAACCGTCTTCACCCTATAGTGGTAGGTGGAATGGTTTGTCAGGCCCGGAAGCGCCACGCTATGGCTCAGGACGGAGGCTGAACCGGTCGCTGTTGAGCCGTACGATCCGGTCAGTCCATAATCGACTATCGAACTTCCCGGAATGGTGGTCGCCCAGGTAATGGTTGCCTGGAAGCTGCTGACCGCCGCAGTCGGGCCGGCGGTTATGGCGATCGCCGGATAGATTTTCCAGGGGGTCACCTCGTTCCAGGCCTGGTCGGTTCCCACGCCGGTCTGCCCTTCGTGGCAGGCAACGGTATAGTTGCCCACCCCCGGCACGTCGCTGCGCCAGCTCCCCGGGATATGACCACCACCTGATCCGGTGGGATTCCCGTTATTATACCCCTTGGATGTGCACCAGCCGGCGCCGCCGTTGAAAGTCGCGTATCCTTCCCTGCGGAAGGAATAGGGGATTTCCGAACACACGGGGGAGCAGCACATGTACCCGCCGTTCCCGGAATCAGCTATTTTGGCATTGCTCCATGCACTACGCCCCTTGTGCTGGCCGTCCAGGCAGTTGGTCACCATGAGCCGGGGGAGGACTGAACTGTCATGGGGGGAGTGGCACTTGGAACAGGAATAGGAATGTTTGACCGTGGCCGAGGAGGTCTTCCAATCCTTCACCGTCTCGTGGATCCGGTTCTTGCTCTTCCAGGGATTGGGAGTGGTCGGACTTGCCGCCGCCGTCAGGCTCTCCTTCGGGTGACATCCGAGGCACAATCCTTCCGCCTGGCTTTCCGTTTCCCCGATACCGGCAACCCCATCCCTGATGTTCGCACCGAAGGTATTCTGGTCGATGTTGTACTTCAGCCCCTCACCCAGGTCGGGTCGGGCGGTAAAACGGGTATTGTTCGCCGGTGCCGTATCCTCCTTGTAGGGGGAGGTGAGCCAGGTTCCCTTCAACAGGGGCACCGCATACTGCTGGTTGGCTCCCAGGGTCGGGCTCACTCCGTGGGGGTCATGGCAGGGGGTGCACAGCCCGTCGATGGACCCCATGGGGGTGCTGGACAGGGGTGACGAGGCGCCGAAGTGGCCACCCATCACGGGGTTCTTTTTCTTGAAGGGATAGCGCTGTTCGGCACCGGAGGTGCTGTAATCCTTGTACCTCGGCGCATCCCAGTAGCCAAGGATGGCCTGGGTGGCACCGTAGGTGGAGCCGTA
>NZ_BLIZ01000001.1:2174371-2176401 GCF_019972315.1 Geobacter sp. AOG1 | reverse complement strand
CCTTGTGCACTGGCCACCAGGAGTGCCGTGCCGATCAGGATCTGTACCGCTCTCTTCATGTATAGTCCTTCCTGCTTGGTATGATCTGTCTGTACGGTTACCAGCTCGACAGCCCGACCGCCCGGCGCAGGATCAGCAGGGCGTCGACCAGGTCTATCTTGCCGTTGGGGTTGGGACGCCCGGCAAGGAGCGGTCCGATGTCGCCATGGGCCAGGTTGTCGGCCGTGGGGACGGCTCCCCCGGTGACGATCCGGATGGCCAGGAGGGCGTCGGCCATGGTGACGCTCCCGTCGTCGTTCAGGTCGCCGTCGGGCTCGTGGACGACGAGTCCCCGCGTGCTCTGGTTGCCGGCGGCATCGACGGCGGTGATCCGCAGGGTGGCAGAGTCGTAGCTTACGCCGCTCAGGTCGGCGTTCCAGACACTGCTCTCGATGACGACCCGCCCGACCGGGCCGTTCTTGTCGCTTGTCGTGACGGTTGCCCCTGTTTCGACGGTTCCGCTCAGCCGTTCCGGATAGTAGCCGGTGACCGGATTGACGGTGAGGGTTGGCGGGGTGACATCGTAGGTGATGCTCCGGGTGCTGCTGCTGACGTTGCCGGCGGCGTCGGTGGCGGTGAGGGTGACGACGTAGGGCCCTTCAGCCGCAAATTCCAAAGGCAGGCCGAACGCTCCCCCCGTCAGGGTCAGCGGTACGGGCTGGCCGTTGACGCTGGCGGTCAGGGTGAAGGGGGTGGCATCGCTGGCGGTCCCGGCGAGCATGAGGTTCGGACTGGCGGTGGCCAGGTCCTGGCCCGGCTGGCTGATGGCGATGACGGGGGCTTCCCGGTCGAGGGTGATGCTCCGCTTGAGGCTGGAGTTGTTGCCGTACTGATCGGTGGCGGCAATAAGGACGGTGTTGAGTCCTGCTCCCAGTCTGACGTCGGCCTGCCAGCCGCTGTCGCTCTGGCCGGCGGCGATGCCGTTGACGGTGACGATGGCCGGCTTGTCGGTGGTGCCGCTGACGGTGACGGTCTCCTGGCTGGTGTAGGCGTTGTCGGCGGGGACGGTGACGCTGATGACCGGCAGGGTGGTGTCGAAGTAGACGGTGCGCCGGTCGATACTGGTGTTCCCCGCCAGGTCGGTGGCCGTGACGATGATGCTGTTGCTGCCGCCGCTCAGGGTGACGGCGCTGCTGAACCGGTCGCCGGTCAGGACGACCGGCTGGCCGTTGACGGTGACTTTGTCGAGCCAGGGATCGCTGACGGTGCCGCTCACGTTCTGGGTCGGGGTGCTGGTGTAGCTGCCGTCGGCGATGGCGGAGACGCTCAAGACCGGGGCCGCGTTATCGAGGATTATGGCGGTGACGACGGTGGCTATGGCACTGCCCGGCTGGCTGGCGGTGACGGTGATGGTGTTGGTCCCGGGAAGAAGCGGAACGCTGCCGCTCCAGCTGCTGCCGTCGACATTCGCGGAAACGGTGCCGTTCCGGTCGTTGCCGATGGTGACGGCGGAGCCGGCGGCGACGCTGCCGCCGATGGTCTGGCTACTCTGGGCGGTGTAGTTGGCGACCCGGGTGATGTCGAGCTGGGGGGCGGGCAGAAGGCGGCTGACGGTGACGCTCTGGCTGGTGCTCCCCGCCAGGTTGCGGGCCGCGACGTTGATGGTGTTCAGCCCGGTGGAAAGATTGTCGATGGTGGCAGTCCAACTGGTGGCGCTCGGGTAGGTGACCGGCCCGGCGACCGCGGGAAGAGGAGCGCTGAGGCTGACGCTGGCCCCGGCCGTCATGGTGCCGCCGAGGGTGAGGCTGGAAACGGTGATCTCAGCCGGGACCGGATCGATGCCGATGCCGGGCAGGGGGATACCCGCCGGATCGATGCCGCCGTCGATCCCGTAGACGGTGACGTTGCCGTAGCCGTTGACCGCCAGAAGCCGCCCGGTGGCCGGGTCGAACTGCAGGTCGGACGGCACCATCAGCTGGCCGTTGGCCGTGCCGTAGCCGCCGATGAAGCTTAAGAAGCCCCCTGCCACCGGTTTCGTGTTGACGATGGTG
>NZ_BLIZ01000001.1:1914512-2174364 GCF_019972315.1 Geobacter sp. AOG1 | reverse complement strand
ACGCCACCCCCTGCGGAGCGGTGAACTTGAGCGGCCCGGCCCCCAGGCTGCCGATTACCCGCACCGGCTGTGACGTAGAGCTAAGCCCCGCCACGGCGTAAAAGACGATCCGCCCGTTCAGCGTGTCGGCTATGGCCAGTTGCCGGCTTTGTTTCTCGAAGGCGATGGCGGTCGGCATGTTGAACCGCGCCGCCGGTGGCGGATCGCTCGCGTAGACGATGCCCTGGGCGATGCCGAAGCTCCCGAACTTGAACAGGGACGCTCCCCCTGCCGAGAACACCTGTACGCAGTTCGTGCCGCTGTCGGTGACGTAGATGGTCCCGGTGTCGTCCACCGCAATCCCGGTGGCGGACACGAACGCCCCTTCGGCAGGGATGAGACGGCGCAATTCCTGACCGTCACGGCCGATGACCGCCACGTAACTCCCCCGGCTCACCAAAAGTGTGCCGTCGGCAGATACCCCTACCCCCGCCGGCGCGCCACCCGTCCCGATCACCCGCACCAGCCGCCCGGCCGGCGTATACTCAAGGACCCCGCCTCCGCGCGGGTCCGCTACGTACAATGCCCCCTCTCCCACTGCCAGCCGCACCGGCGTCCGCAGACCCTCCGTTATCGGCCCGAATACCGTGACCTGCGGCGCTACCGCTCCATGCGCCACTCCTGCCTGCCATACCACCTGCATGAACAGCGATATGGCGGTTACGGTAAAGAGGTTTTTAATTACGGCTGTCATATAAACCACCCCTAATTACTTCGGTTTAGGATTTATACTGCTGGTACCCGGCGAGCAATCAACCGGAAATCCGTTACTAAACAGCAAGTTAAGTGCCATTAATCATAGTATTGATTTATTGCTATCATTTCAGTTTGTTAGAGGAAACGCGCGGGTAGATGTGCGCCACAAAAAAACCGCCTTGCCGGAACGGCAAGACGGTTAATGGTGATCATGCATTGGCGGGAAACGGTCCCGTCAGATGCGTGAACTTTCGTAGGAGGAGAAACGATGCTACTTGCCGCAGGTCATCTCCCGCGTTTCGCCGGGAGCAAGGCCGGCAAAGGGGGCAACCCCCAGGAATTCCCCCTGGCGGTAACAGGTTGCCTGACCGGGTGGCAGTATGCGGTCCGACACATTCCTGAACATGAAGGTGACAATCGGTTGGGGAGCAGAAACGACCTGCTCTTTCTCTACCGGGAAGAGCAGCGTAGCGACCGGCACCAATGGGGCAGCGACGGATTGACCTGCGAGATTTTGCAGGGAAGAGTCCAGAGAGCCGGCAACGACCATTACGGCGGCATCCTTTCCGACTGGCGGGAAATCGGCCCGCATGACAAGCTCCACCCTGGCACCTTCCTTAAGATGCACGTCGTAGGCAGGCTGCCACTTAAGGTCCGGCCGCAGATACGTCGCCGTCACCCGCCCCCCCTTGCCGGCCAACCAGACACGGGCTACGGTGCCGTCGGCGTTGCCGTTTTTCTTCAGAGAAGCCAACTGCTCTTCCACATTTTTGAGGTCATGCTCCGCCTTGCGCCTGGACTGGTAGACACCCTCCAACTGGGCAATGGCAAAATCGGTTCCCTGCCGGACGCTCGCAAGAGGCTCAGGATTGGCCTTGGTTTTCCTCGGGGCCTTTCCGCTCTGTGCCTTGGCTGCGGCTTTGAAGATATCCTCCCGCGTAGCCAGAGCCTTCAGCCGGTCATGGAGGAGTTCCCGCCGTTCCTCCAGGCGCGCCATCTCCCGGGCAAGCTTCGGTTCTGGGCGGGCCGTAACCAGTTCGACCCGGGTAAGCCGGGCATTTCCCTGCGGACGAATGCGCAACGAATCGGTGGTTGCCCCTGCAGGAAGGGGTATCTCCAAATAGGACCCCGAAGCGGCGACATTGCTCTCCACCCGGGCGCCATCCAGATAGAGTGTCACCGACTTCGCTGCCGCAACCGCCGGCAGCGCCATGAGCAGCGTACCTATACAGCAAATGATCGCTCGCATCCATCCCCCTTGCCCGCTTTTGGGCAGCGAAGATTATTTCGCTACGTCCAGAAGTTCAACTTCGAAGATCAGGACCGCATTGGGGGGGATAACCCCACCCGCTCCTGCAGCACCGTAGCCGAGTTGGGGAGGTACGATCAGTTTCCGCTTTCCCCCCACTTTCATGGACATCACCCCTTCATCCCAGCCAGGTATCACCTGACCGACGCCGACGGTGAACACGAACGGCTCTCCCCGGTCCACCGAACTGTCGAACTTGGTGCCGTTTTCAAGCCAGCCGGTGTAGTGCACCTTGACCGGCTTGCCGGCCATGGGGACCGCACCCTTACCGACCACCATATCCACATAGGCAAGCCCGGAGGAAGTTTTCACCGCATTTGCCGGCAGTGCCGCGGCCTCCTTCGCTTCGGCAGGCTGTTTCGTTTCTTTCTGGGCACAGGCGGGGATCGAAATCGCCACCACCAGCAACAGCGCCACGATCAGTTTTTCCATGGTTCTCACGTCATCCTCCAACTCAGCTGTTGATTTTAATTCAAAATTCAAAACTCAAAACTCAAAATTTCAAAGGCCGCCGAGCCCCAGAATGATCGACCATTCCTCGGGCGTCACCGGCTGGATCGACAGTCTGCTCCGCTTAAGGAGCACCATCCCCTCCAAGAGCCGATGGGACTTGAGTTCGGCAAGGGAGACCGGCCGCTTGAACGGTTCCCCGTAGCGGACATCCACCATGTACCAGATGGGGTTGGCCGCGGAACTCTTCGGGTCGAAATGCTCGCTGGTCGGGTCGCAGGCGGTCCAGTCGGGGTATCCCGCCCGCACCACCCAGGCTGTCCCCGCTATGTGGGGGTCGGGTATGTTGCTGTGGTAGAAAAGTACCCCGTCCCCCACCTGGACCTGGTCCCGCAGGAAGTTGCGCGCCTGAAAATTCCGCACCCCGTCCCACTGCTCGGTCTGCCCCGGCCTCTGACGCAAATCGTCGAAGGAGAAGCACCCGGGTTCGGATTTGAAGAGCCAGTAATTCATAATCAGAACTCTAATCCAACTATTGGTTTGCTTATAAAACGGGTGTCGATTTTTCGTTCTGGCAAGGCTGTCGAGGAAGTGGGCGGAGGCGTAGTACCCAAACATCGGGCATAAACAGCGCTACGCCGCACAATTTCGCTTGCGAAATTGGACCGCGAAGGCGCCCCGCAGGGGGCGGCCGACAGGCCGAGTCACAACCACTTTCCGAAGACTTACGCCGCCAGAACGGAAAAGCGGCAGACGTCATCAGGATAACAGGTGAACAAATAATCCCGACCTCAATTTCGGCTCAAACCACGTCGACTTGGGCGGCATAATCTTGTTCGCATCCGCCAACTCCATCAACTCCTCCATGGAGGTCGGATGGAGGGAGAAGGCGACTTCGTACCCACCCCCTTCCACCAGCCGTTCCAGTTCTTCGACTCCCCGGATCCCGCCGACGAAGTTGATTCGCTGATCGGTACGGGGGTTGCGCACCCCGAGAATGGGGCTGAGGAGGTTGTTCTGCAGGATGGAGACGTCGAGCCGCTCCACCGCGTCCTCTTCCGCAAAGGATTCATCCCTGGCCCGCAGTTCGTACCACTTGCCGTCCAGGTACATGCCGAACTGGTGGCGCTCGGCCGGTGTGAAGCTGCCGTTTGCCGGGGCAATCTCGAACCGTCCCGCCACCTTGGCCATGAACTCAGCGATGGTGTGCCCATTGAGGTCCTTCACCACACGGTTGTACGGCATGATGTTCATCTCGTTATCGGGAAAAATGACGGTGAGGAAATAGTTATACTCTTCCGTGCCGTCATGGACAGGGTTCTTGGCCCGGCGCATGTCCCGCACCCGGCTGGCGGCAGCGCTCCGGTGGTGGCCGTCGGCCACGTAGAGAGTGGGGATGGCCCGGAACAGGTCAGTCAGCCGATCGATCCGCTGCCGGTCGTCGATTATCCAGAGGGTATGGAATACCCCGTCGTCGGTGGCGAAGTCATAGGCAGCGGGTCCGGCCGCGACCTCGGCAACGATGGCACCTATGGCCGGCTCGTGCCGGAAGGTATAGAAGACCGGTTCGTCGTTGGCATCCAGGTAGTCGATGTGCATCACCCGGTCCTCTTCCTTGTCGGCCCGGGTCAGTTCGTGCTTCCTGATCACCCCCGTCTGGTAGTCGTCCACGCCGGAGCAGACCACGAGCCCGGTCTGGACGATGTTCCCCATCCGCTGCCGGTAGACGTAGTAGCACTCCCCGCCGTCCTGGGTCAGGGTGCCGTTCTGCATAAACTGGCGGAGGTTCTCCCTTCCCTGCAGATAGACCGGGTCGGAATGGGGGTCAAGGTCAGGGGGAAGATCGATTTCCGGCCGCGAGATATGGAGGAAGCTGTGGGGGTTTCCCGCCGCCATCTCCCGCGCCTCGGCCACGCTCATTACGTCATAGGGGAGCGCCGCAACCTTCTCGGCCAGCTCCTTCCTGGGTCTGACAGCCCGGAAAGGCTTGATGAATGCCATGATTACCTCGAAAATATGAAGTTTTGAGTTTTGAGCAGTGACAACTCAACACTGCCTAAAAGTATCGTTTCGCCCCGACGAACCGCGAGGTGAAATAGTTTTCGTCCAGGGCCGACACCTTGATGTCGTCTCCCCGGCGCGGGGCGTGGACGAAACGGCCGTTCCCGACGTAGATTCCCACGTGATTGATCTTCTCCTCCGACTCGCCGAAGAAGACCAGGTCGCCGTCCTTCAGATCGTCCCTGCCGACCTGGTCGCCGACCTTGTACTGATCACGGGAGGTCCGGGGGATATTGACACCGCACAGGTTATAGACCGCCCGGACGAATCCGCTGCAATCCATGCCGTCAACCACCGTGTCCCCCCCCCAGCGGTAAGGAATGCCGACGAAGCGTTCGGCGGTACGCGCCGCGATTTCCCCCATGTCGCCGGAGGCAGCCCTGGGTTTGGGGATTGTCGGTGCATGAACGGTTGCCGGCGGCAACTGACGCAACTCGGGCTCCTTCGTCTTCCGGATGGACGCAGGGCGAGGCTCGGCGATGAAGAACGCACCCACCAGCTTCTCCGCCACCAGTTTTTTACCGGCCCGCTTGGCCTCTTCACGGGAAGGGAAATCGCCGAAGCGGACCGCATAGACCCCATCCTCCTTCTTGAAGTAGAAGGCGTCGATGCCCTTGACCTGGAGCTTGGCGGCCAGCCGCTCGGCGTTCCCCACCTCCTTGAAGGCCCCCACCTGGATCGAATAGCCAAGCCGGCTGATCCCGGCAGCGCCGGCGGTAACCTTGCGCTGGGCAGCGCAGCCGGTGGTGGCGAGCATAAGGGTAAAATATACAATCCATACAACGGAACATAATCGGGTCATCATGCTAATCCTCAACCGCAAATGAACAACAGGCAAAAGCTGTATGAACAGGGATATTCAGGATGTACAGGATAAAACACGACAACGGCTATCGGGTGTAATCCTGTCCACCATGTCAATCATCGGTGACGTTTCGCCTGACCCCCATGAGAAAGGCGACGATGTACTCTTCCAGCGCACCATCCAGCACCGCATCGGGATTGCCGGACTCTACGCCGGTGCGAAGGTCCTTCACCATTTTGTAGGGGTGGAGGACGTAGGAGCGGATCTGGCTTCCCCAGCCGATCTCCTTCTTGTCTGCGGAAAACTCCGCCGCCTGGGCCTCGCGCTCCTGCAGCTCCTTCTCGTAGAGTTTTGCCCGGAGCACCTTGAGGGCCGCCGCCTTGTTCATGTGCTGGCTCCGCTCGCTCTGGCAGGCCACCACGATCCCGGTCGGGATGTGGGTAATCCGGATTGCCGAGTCGGTGGTGTTGACGTGCTGGCCGCCAGCGCCGCTAGAGCGGTAGGTGTCGATCCGCAGATCGGACTCGACGATCTTCACCTCGATGTCGTCCGCGATCTCCGGGAAGGCAAAGACCGAGGCAAAGGAGGTGTGGCGCCGGGCATTGCTGTCGAAGGGGGATATGCGCACCAGGCGGTGGATTCCCGCCTCGGCCTTGAGGTAGCCGTAGGCATATTCCCCCAGGACGGTAAAGGTGGCCGACTTCACCCCTGCCTCGTCTCCCGGCTGGTAATCGGTGATCTCCGTTTTCCACCCCTTCCGCTCGCAGTAGCGGAGGTACATCCGGAGGAGCATTTCGGCCCAGTCCTGGGCCTCGGTGCCACCGGCGCCGGCGTTGATGGAGAAATAGCAGTTGCTGGCATCGTGGGGTCCGGAGAGCATCCGCTGGAACTCGGCACTTTCAACCGCCGCCTCCAGGGAATCGTTGAGGCCCCTCACCTCAGCCAGCACCGCCTCATCCTCCGCCTCACCCCCCAGCTCGATAAGGACCTGGATGTCCTCCACCTGCCGGTTGAGCCAGTCCCACAACTCCACGGCCTTTTCCATCACCGTCCGCTGACGCAGGAGATGCTGGGCCGCTTCGTTGTCGTCCCAGAAGCCGGGGGCGGCAATCCGCGCCTCCATCTCCTGGATATCCTCCCGCTTGCGATCTATGTCAAAGAGACCCCCGAAGCTTGGCGATCCGTTCTGCAAGAGCTTCGCTACGTGCTACTTCTTCTCTGAACATCATGTGCTCCTTAGTATGGTGATAATTGTCTCTGAAAGAGGAGAAACGTCACCCCTGCGATTTTTTTCTTCTGAAGCCAAGCACCCCGACAACAGCGCTTACCGCCAGACAGAGGCCGGCAAACAGGTCGCCGTAGCGACTGTAGAAGGTTGCACCCGTTCCGAGTCGCACCTCGCCGGTCAGGACTGCTTCCTGGAACAGCCGGGTCGCCGCCCGCACATGGCCCCGGCAGTCGATTATGGCGGTGATCCCCGTATTGGTAGCCCGCACCAGGGGAACGCGGTTCTCCACGGCACGGAAGACGGTCATGGAGAGATGCTGATAAGGGGCCGACGAACGCTTGTACCAGGCATCGTTGGATATGTTCACCAGCACCCGGGCACCGGCCTGGACATAAGCGCGGGACAGTTCGGGGAAAATCCCCTCGAAACAGACGAGGACCCCGATCATCCCCTTGCCGGTGTCGAGGGGGATGGCCCGTTCCCCCGGCGAAAAATCGCCAATCCCCTCCACCAGCTTGTGGACGAAAGGGATAAACCTGGCAAGGGGAACGTACTCGCCGAACGGCACCAGGTGTATCTTGTCGCTTCGCCCCACCGCCTCGCCGGTCGGCGCCAGGAGAAAAGCACTGTTGAGATAATGCTTCCCGCGGTCATCTTGCTCGAATGCGGGGCTGCCGAACACCAGAGGGGTTTTCAACTCCCTGGCCAGGTTCCTGATCCGGGGAGTATAGGTGGTGTCGTTCTGGAAAAAGAACGGCGCGGCGCTTTCGGGCCAGACCACCAGATCGGTTTCACCATCGGCCACCGCCTGGCGGGAGAGCCGCTCGTAAATGGCGACCGTCGCCTCCTGGAAAGCCGGGTCCCATTTCACATCCTGGGATATATTCCCCTGGATGAGCGCCACCCTGAACGGCTTACCCTCTTCAGGCTGGCGCAGGCGGTAAAACCCGTAGCCGACCATGGCAACGAGAAGAACGAGCAGCACCACGGCCCCCGCAGTCGGGTACCCTTCCCGCTCCCGGCCGAAAAGCCCCCGCAGGATGCGATAGACGACCACGTTGGCCAGGACGATGGCGAAACTGAGCCCGTACACGCCGGTAATATCGGCCACCTGAATGAGCGGCAGGGTACGGAACTGGGAATAGCCGAGACTTGCCCAGGGAAATCCGGAGAGGAGAAAAGAACGGAGATATTCCAGACCGACCCAGAGCACGGGAAGCGAGACAAGCGACGAAACACCCGCCAGTTCCCCCCTCCGCATGAGCCAGACCGGCACGGCCACGAACAGGGCAAGGTAGGCCACCAACAGGAGGTAGAGACAGCCGCTCACGCTCCAGTGGAGCTTGCCGTAGGTGACCATCACGATATTGAGCCAGTAGAGAAGCCCTGCAAAAGCGGTCGCCCCGCACACAAAGCCCAGCTTGAAGGCCTTCTTCGGACTCTTTTTCCCCAGCGCCAGGAGAAGGGGGACAAAGGCGAACCAGGCGAGCAGGGAAAGGGCTGGTTTGGGAAAAGAGAGGGCAACCAGCACGCCGGACAGCAGCGCAAGCAGGTAATCGCGGCGCGGAATGGCATTGAAATCGGGCATATTGAATCTGCGGTAGTCCACTACGCTTCCGTATCCTCTGTTTCGGGCAGGATACGGGCAATCCTGACCTTGCTGACTCGTCGCTCGTCCGCCTCCAGCACCGTGAACCGGACAGTGCCGTTACCGATCTCTTCACCCACCGCCGGGATCCGGCCGGTAAGGTGAAACAGCAGGCCACCGACCGTATCGAATTTCTCCCGCTCGATCTCGATGCCGAAGTGCTCTTCCAGTTCCTCGATGGGGAGCCGACCGTCCACCACCAGCGAACCATCCGCCTCCTGCATCAGCCACTCCTCTTCCACGTCGTACTCGTCCTGGATGTCGCCGACGATCTCTTCCAGCAGGTCCTCGATGGTGACGAGACCCGAAGTCCCGCCGTACTCGTCGACCACGACGGCCAGATGGATCCGTTTTTTCTTGAATTCCTGGAGCAGTTCCTCCAGGTTCTTGGTCTCGGGGATGAAGTAGGGGGGGCGCAGGATTCGTTTCAGGTCAACCGCCGATTCGTCCATTCCCCAGTACTTGAGAAAGTCCTTGGCGTAGATCAGGCCGATGATGTTGTCCGTGGTGCCGTCGTAGACCGGAAGACGGGAATGACCACAACCGACGATCGCCTGCAGCACCTCCTGCACCGTGGCATCCACCGGAACGCAGGCCATGTCGGTGCGGGGGACCATGACCTCCCGCGCCGTCGTGTCGCGCAGGGCAAAGATGGAACGGATCATCTCGTTTTCTTCTTCGTTGATGAGTCCCTCTTCCTCGCCGGCGTCCATCAGGTCCTGAATCTCTGCCTCGGTGATCCTGCGCCGTCCCGACAAGAACCTGCTCAACGCCTCCAGCAAACCCGGTCGTTTCCTGCCAGACCCTTCTTCCACAACCCCGTTCCTCCTGAAAAATTCAATTATGCATGTTGAATTATGAATTTTGAATTGAAACCTACGTTGACAGCATAATGGTAAGCTTGCAAATGTTCTTTGTTGTTACTTCATAATTCATACTTCACAACTCAACCGTTATCGTAATGTACGAAACAGCAGCATGACGATGAGCGTGATGATCGTACCGGTTACCGCACCGAGGAATACCTCCCGCAGGGTGTGGATACGGAGGAGTAGCCGGGAGTGGCTCACCATCACAGCCATGGCGATGACCAGGATGGAGGTGATGGGATCCTGGGTTATGACCGATACCAGCGTGGCAATGGCAAAGGCGACCGCCGCATGCCCGCTCGGCAGCCCCCCTTCCAGAGGTGTCCCCCTGCCGGAGACCGCCTTGAGGATCACCACCGCAATCACTACCATGAGGAGCGAAACCACCGCCACCATCTCGGTGGGAGTACCTGCCATGCCGAGCGCCTCCTTGTAGATGGGGAAGATGTACCGGGAGAGGATCAGGTAGCCCATGACCGCCGCGCCGATGGAGGCGACGAGGACCGCTCCCGCCGCCACATCCTTGGCTATCTTGGCCACGGGATGATACTCCGGGCTGACCAGGTCCACCACCGCTTCAATGGCGGTATTCAACAGCTCGGCAAACAGGACGAAGCAGATGGAAACCGTGAGGAGCGTGAACTCCAGTGGCGAAACACGGAGGAAGAGCACCGCCACGAGGAGCGCAAGGGCCGCCAGGAAATGCCAGCGCATGTGCTTCTGGGTCCGGACGGTATGGATGATCCCCTCGATGGCACAGTTGACGGAATCTATGAAGCGCGTCGGTTTCACATGAACTCCGTTCATTGCGCGGAAGTGCGGAAGAGAGGAAGGCGGGAAGGAAAGACTTGTAACCTTCGCGCTTCCGATCTTCCGCGCTACACCAATCCTTCCCCCTGCAACAGCGCGAATATCTCCCGCTCCTTCTTCTCCATGCGCCGGGCTTCCGCTTCGCCGCTCCGCTCGTGGTCGTAGCCGGCGAGGTGGAGGATACCGTGCAGGAGGAGGAAGTCGAGCCGGGCAGTGAAGGAGATATCCCCTTCCGCAGCCTCCCGTGCACAAGTGTCGGCCGAAATCGCCACATCACCGAGCACGTCGGGGGACACCCCTCCGAACTCCCCCTCCTGCATGGAGAAGGAGATGACGTTGGTGGCCTTGTCCCGTCCCAGGTATTCCCGGTTCAGGATGCGGATACTCCGGTCGCCGACGACGACGACCGACAGCTCGCTAGTGGGTAATCCCAAGGCGCTTAAGATCCTCTCCGCCACTTTTCTCAGGTTCCTGATGCTGATCGGATGGCGCCTCTGGCGGTTCTCGATGGCTATCTTCAAGGGTCTTCTTCCCTCCCGCAATTTTTTCCTTGTACGCCGGCTCCGGGTAATCGATGCGATGGTGGTAGATGGCTCCCAGGATCCGGTTGAAGCTCTTGGCGATCCCATGGAGGTTTTTCAGGGTCAGTTCGCACTCATCAAGCTGGCCGTCGATGAACACCTTGTTGATGATCTTCTGCACGAGCCCCTGGATGCGGGCCGGTGTCGGGTCGGTGAGGGTGCGGGATGCCGCCTCCACGCAGTCGGCCAGAAGCACGAGCCCCGCCTCGCGGGTCTGGGGTTTGGGGCCCGGATAGCGGAATTCCCGCTCGTCCACGACCTTCCCCTCCCCCGCCAGCTTTTTCGCCTTGTCGTAGAAAAAGGTGATGAGGCTGGTGCCATGGGACTGACGGATGATGTCGATGATGGGAAGGCCGAGCCGGTGCTCCCGCGCCAGTTCCACCCCCTCCTTGACGTGGGCTATGAGGATGAGGGCGCTCATGTTGGGGGAAAGCTTGTCGTGGCGGTTTTCCCCCCCCGCCACGTTCTCTATGAAGTAGAGCGGCTTGGATATCTTCCCCACGTCATGGTAGTAGGCTGCCACCCGGGCCAGCAGAGGGTTGGCGTTGATCGCCTCCGCCGCGGACTCCACCATGTTACCGACCAGCACGCTGTGGTGGTAGGTACCGGGAGCCCGGATCATCAGCTCCCGCAGGATGGGAGAGTTGAGGTTGGCAAGTTCCAGGAGTTTGATGTCGGTGGTGTAATGGAAAAGCCCCTCCAGAATGGGAATGATGCCGGTGACGAAGGCCGCGTTGATGACACCGCCGGCCAGGGCGAATAGGATGCAGTAAAGGGACTGCATGGAGAAGAGGCTGTCCCCGACTATCTGGAAGGAGATGGCCAGGGCCAGGTTCGCGACGCTCACCTTCATCCCCGCCTTGTAGATGGTCCCGCGGTCCTTGCACTGCCGAACCCCGTGGGCGCCGACCACCCCGCCGAGGAGGGAGTAGATGACCACCGGGAGACTGTTGTTGAACATGATCCCGAAGAGGGGGGCGCAGATGGCGGTATGAACCAGGGCTACCTCTGAGTTGAGGATGATCCGCACGAGGATGGCGCCGACGGCGAAGGGGAACAGGTAAAAGTAGTTGGCGGTGTCGATGGAGGGGAATATACCCCCCATCACCGTGGAGACGATGTAGACGGTCTTCAGAAGCAGGAAGGAACAGATGGTGATAAACGCCAGGAGCAACAGATCCTTGTTGGACGGATTGAATTTGCGGATGTTCTTGCGGGCAAAGCGGTAGGGGAGATAGAACAGGACCAGCACGAGACCGTAGATGCCGACCCCGCCGACCACCCGGTTCATCCCCTTGCGCGCTTCGGCTATCTTCTGCAGCTTGAGTGCCTGTTCGGCGGTAACCCGCTCCCCGACCCGGACGATCATCTCCCCTTGCTTCAGCTGGAACAGTACCGGCCGCACCGTCTCACGCGCCTGCCGCCTCTTTTCGTCCGTCGCCTCGCGGTTGAAGGTCAGGTTCGGCTTCAGCATCCGTGCGAGGATTTCCTTCACGGTTGTCAGGGTTTGCTGCCCCCCCCCTTGCGATATCCGGGCCCGTTCCAGTAAGCCACGCGCTTCCGCCAGCCCTATGTAAGGGGTTGAATTGCCGGTGGCAATGACCTGCCGGCTGTCCGCATCGACGATGAGGATTCCATGCTCCAGGTCCGAGGCAAATACCTGACGACCGACGACGATCCTTTGGCTGTAAAGCTGGCCGGTAATGCGGCTGATTTCCAGCAGAAGTGCCCGGTCCGACCTGACGGCCAGGAGTGCCCCGAGTTCCACCGGAGACAGTTCCACAGCGAGGGATTTGGAAACCACATCCCGCAGGCTCTTGATGTCGGGCCCTTCCTCCTGCGCCATCGCCTCGCGCACCAGAGCCAGCCCTTTTTCGAACCGCTGGGTGAGTTCCGTGGCCGCACTGACGTTGTAATCGTAGACGAAGGGGACGACGGATTCCGCTTCCGCCCGTTTTTTATCGGTCAGGGGACGGTCTTCCAGCAGGTAGTCCTGGGTGGCACGGATGTCGGAAGTGGCGATATCCCCCACTTTATAACTGACCGCACGGAACTGCTGTCCCGGGATAATGAGGAAGGCGAGAATGGCGGCTGCAAGAAAGAGGAGGATGAAGCGGTTGCGTTGCTCATGTCGGCCACCGGCAAACCTTTCCACCAGGGAATCGAGAAAGTGTTCGGCGATGAGTACCAGGGAATTCCGGGCAGGTTTATTCTTGTCACCAGTCTGGGTGGGCATGTGTGTGTGTTCAAACCCCGTCTGTACTGCCGTGGCGGTGGGTTGCGTAAAGGCCTACTATAGCCTTATCACCGATAGCTGTCAACTCAAACCATCCAGCCTAACACCCCACGATTACGGAAAAATCCTTCCCTTTCAGTCCCGTCTGGTATATATAAAAAAACGTTTATACTACAACCCCGGATTGGGGATAGTCACGAGGCAGCGGAAGAGGGCACCCGGAAGCGTACCACTGGTACGTCGGGGAGGCATGCGACGTGAATAATCGAATCGGGCGTTGTATATAACTGTAGACAGGTCAACGGACCTGCCACTCCATATTCATCGCAAGGGGGCATGAAATGAGTCAGATTACCGATGTGTACGCCAGAGAAATCCTCGATTCCCGGGGTAACCCGACGCTGGAAGTAGAGGTCTTCCTCGAATCAGGCGCCATGGGACGGGCCGCGGTTCCGTCCGGTGCATCCACCGGCGAGCGGGAGGCCCTGGAACTGCGCGACGGCGATAAGTCCCGCTACCTGGGCAAGGGTGTTCTCAAGGCGGTCGACAACGTCAACGACATCATCGCGGACGAAGTCATCGGCATGGAAGCGAGCGACCAGGTCGGCATCGACCGGAAAATGCTGGAAATGGACGGAACCGAGTACAAGAGCAAGCTTGGGGCCAACGCCATCCTCGGCGTCTCCCTGGCGGTGGCCAAGGCGGCCGCCGATGAAGCGGGACTCCCCCTCTACCAGTATATCGGCGGCGCCAACGCCAAGGAGCTGCCGCTGCCGATGATGAACATCCTCAACGGTGGCGCCCACGCCGACAACAACGTGGACATCCAGGAGTTCATGATCATGCCGGCCGGTGCGCCCAACTTCCGGGAAGCGCTCCGGATGGGTGCGGAAATATTCCACGCCCTCAAGGGGGTACTCAAATCCAAGGGTTACAACACCGCCGTCGGCGACGAGGGGGGGTTTGCGCCGAACCTGAAGTCCAACGAGGAAGCGCTCGAAGTGATCATGGAGGCGATCGAGAAGGCCGGCTACAAGCCGGGCGAAGAGGTGCTGCTCGCCCTGGACGTGGCATCGTCCGAGCTGTTCAAGGATGGGGTCTACACCCTGGAGAACGAGGCCCAGCCCAAGAAGACCCCCGACCAGATGGTGGACTTCTACGAGAACCTGGTCAACAAGTACCCGATCATCTCCATCGAGGACGGCATGGCCGAAAACGACTGGGACGGCTGGAAGAAGCTGACCGACCGTCTCGGCAAGCGTATCCAGATCGTCGGCGACGACCTGTTCGTCACCAACCCGGCCATCCTCAAGGAAGGGATCCGGAAGGGGATCGCCAACTCCATCCTCATCAAGCTGAACCAGATCGGCACCCTGACCGAGACCCTGGACGCCATCGAGATGGCCAAGCGGGCCGGCTACACCTGCGTCATCTCCCACCGTTCGGGCGAGACCGAGGACACGACCCTGGCCGACCTCTCCGTGGCGGTCAACGCCGGCCAGATCAAGACAGGCTCCCTCTGCCGCACCGACCGGGTCGCCAAGTACAACCAGCTCCTCCGGATCGAGGACGAACTGGACACCACCGCCATCTTCCGTGGCAAGGACGTGTTCTATAACGTGAAAAAGTAACTAACTTTCTTTTGTCGGACTCCACGGGGAGGAGCCGGGGGCTCTCCCGGAGCAAAGGGTCCCGCAAAAAACACCGGCAGAGGTTGGGAAGGAAACCATTCGAAACAGAGGTTCAGCCTGTAGGAATGCCAACCGGTGACGCTTGACGCTTTGCGGAGGGGGAGCCCCCGCCCCCTCCTTACACACAAACCCCAACGAAGGGGCCGACATCCGTGTCGGCCCCTTTTTCCGTCCGCCCCCATCACACCTGCCGGCTATGGTATACTTGGAGGCACCGATACCCCAACCAAGGAGCACCCATGCGCTACTCGCCTCTCATCACCGACCTCTACGAACTGACCATGCTGGCCGGCTACCTGGACGAGGGGATGGACGACACCCCCGCCGTCTTCGACCTCTTCTTCCGTAACAACCCGTTCAAAGGGGGGTACGCGGTCTTCGCCGGCCTCGACACCGCCCTCGCCTACCTGGAGGAGCTCCGGTTCACCGAGGAGGAATTGACCTACCTGGCCGGGCTCGGCCTCTTCCGCCCCGCCTTCATCGATTACCTGCGCGGATTCCGTTTCCGGGGAACCATCACCGCCATCCCTGAGGGGACCGTCGTCTTCGGCCGGGAGCCGCTGGTCACCGTCGAGGGAACCCTGGCGGAAGCCCAGTTCGTGGAGACGGCGCTCCTCAACATCCTCAACTTCCAGACCCTCATCGCCACCAAGGCGGCCCGGGTCTGCCAGATGGCGGGGAAGGCCGCGGTCATCGAGTTCGGCCTGCGCCGCGCCCACGGGCCGGACGGCGGGTTATCGGTCGCCCGGGCTGCTTACATCGGCGGGGCACGGAGCACGAGCAACGTGGAAGCCGGCCACCGGTTCGGCATCCCGGTCAAGGGGACCCACGCCCACAGCTGGATCATGGCCTTCCCGGACGAACTGACCGCTTTCCGCAAGTACGCCGAAGTCTTCCCCGACTCGTGCATCCTCCTGGTGGACACCTACGACACCCTGAAGAGCGGCATCCCCCACGCCATCACCGTGGCGAAAGAGTTGCGGGAGCGGGGACACGAGCTCGTGGGGGTACGGATCGACTCGGGGGACCTGGCCTATCTCAGCCGGGAGGCACGCCGGATGTTCGACGCGGCCGGTTTCCCCCAGGCGAAGATTGTCGCCTCCAACGAGATCGACGAGTACGTCATCGACTCCATCCTCTCCGAAGGGGGGAAAGTGGACGTCTACGGCGTCGGGACCAAGCTCGCCACCGGCATGGGCGAAGGGGGCGGGGCACTGGGAGGGGTGTACAAGCTGGTCAGGATCGGCGACCAGCCCAAACTCAAGGTGACGAGCGACATCGCCAAGGCCACCCTCCCCGACCGGAAGCGCCTGCTACGGGCCGTGGCCCCCGACGGTGCATACCTCATGGACATCATGACCCTCCAGGACGAAACGGTGCAGCCGGGGGACTTGGTCTACAACCCGGCCAACCCCCTGGAGCGCAAGCAGATTCCCGCCGATGCCCGACTTGAGGAGCTGCGGCAGGTGGTGATGACGGACGGAAAGCGGACCGGCATGACGCCGACCCTGGACACCATGGCCGACCGCTGCACCGACCAGCGCGCCCGCCTCCCCCAAGGGTGCCTGCGCCACGTCAACCCCCACATCTACAAGGTCTCCATCAGCCGCGGACTCAACGACCTCCGCAACCGGCTCATGGAGGAGGTGGAACAGGGGTACAACTGACCCAGAACGATGATGATCAATTAACAGGGATGGACAGGATATTCAGGATAAATTCAAAACCAGACTGGTGTAGAATCCTGTTCATCCTGAATATCCCTGTTAATCTGCCGTTGATTTCACCTTATCGAAACACTTTTGAGGTACATCCATGACCAATGATTCCGCCCTTTTGATCGTCGACGTCCAGAACGATTTCTGCCCCGGCGGCGCCCTCGGCGTTACGGAGGGGGACCTGGTCGTACCGGTGCTGAACCGCTACATCGAGCTGTTCACGACCCAGGGACTACCCGTCTTCGCGACCCGTGACTGGCACCCCGCCATGACCTCCCATTTCAAGGCTTTCGGCGGCGTCTGGCCGGTCCACTGCGTGCAGGGTAGCACAGGGGCCGCCTTTCACCCGGACCTTAAACTCCCCCCCCATGCCGTCATCATCTCCAAGGGGATGGACCCGTCCCGGGACGACTACTCCGCCCTCCACGGCATCGCTCCGGACGGCACACCCCTTCCCGACCTCCTGCGGCAGCACGGGGTCAGGAAGGTCTACGTGGGGGGACTCGCCACCGACTACTGCGTCAAGGAATCGGTGCTGGAAGGAATCGCCCGGGGGTTCACCATGGTCTACCTGGCAGACGCCTGCCGGGGGGTCAATCTCCAGCCGGAAGACACGGAAAAGGCCGAGGCGGAGATGGCCCGGGCGGGAGCAGGCACGGCTTCCCTGGTGGAGTTGGCCGCAAAAGGTTAATTTCATTGCATTTACCCGCTAAACGGCGTATATATGGGGTTCCGTCCATCCTTCATTCCATCTATGCAAGGAAGCCCCGAACGCCATGATCAAGACCAACAACCTGAACATCAAGAGCATCACCCCCATCATCGCCCCGGCCGACCTGCGCCAGGTCTTCCCCCTCTCCCTCGAGGCGAGCGAATTCGTCGCCTCAAGCCGCACCCACATCAAAGAGATCCTGAAGGGGAAGGACCAGCGCCTCATGGTGGTGGTCGGCCCCTGCTCCATCCACGACCCGGCCGGCGCCCACGAATACGCCCATCGCCTCGCCGAACTGGCGAGCGAGCTGTCCGACCAGCTCCTGCTGATCATGCGGGTCTACTTCGAGAAGCCGCGCACCACGGTGGGGTGGAAGGGGCTCATCAACGATCCGGACATGGACGGGACCCACCAGATATCCAAGGGGCTCGGCATCGCCCGCGGCCTCCTCAACAAGATCACGGCCCACAAACTCCCCGTCGCCACCGAAATGCTCGACCCGATCACCCCCGAGTACCTGGCCGACCACCTCTCCTGGGGGGCCATCGGCGCCCGCACCACCGAGTCCCAGACCCACCGGGAGCTGGCCAGCGGCCTCTCCTTCCCCATCGGATTCAAGAACGGCACCGACGGCAACCTGCAGATAGCCATCGACGCCATGATCGCCGCCCTCCATCCCCATCATTTCCTCGGCATCAACCGCGAAGGGCTCTCCTCCATCGTCCAGACCACCGGCAACCCGGACGTCCACATCGTCCTGCGCGGGGGAAAGAAGCCGAACTACGCGCCGGAGGACATCAAGAAGACCGAGGAGATGCTGGAGAAAAACGGCCTTTTCCCCACCATCATGGTGGACTGCAGCCATGGCAACTCGGAAAAGAACCATGAGAAGCAGCCCCAGGTGCTGGAAAGCGTCGTCGACCAGATCGCGGCGGGCAACCGCTCCATCTCCGGGGTGATGATCGAGAGCTACCTGGAGGCGGGCAACCAGCCGATGCCGGAGAACCCGAAGCAGATGAAGTACGGCGTCTCCATCACCGATAAATGCATCGACTGGACAACCACAGAACACATCCTGCGCCAGGCCCACGCCAAGCTCAAGGCCTGCGGCGGACGGCGGCTGGCGTAGGACTTCCCCACTATCTATGCAACAAAAAAGGCTCCTTCAGGCGAAGGGGCCTTTTTTGTTGTGTCATGGAGGATACCGGTGGCGTACGGAGAACAAGAAAAACCGGGGATTCAGGTACCAGTCTCGACAACTCTCATTTCTGAACTACTAACCTTGATGCCACGTTTTGTGAGTGCCTGGTGTAATTTCAGCGCTTGGCGCACATCGGCATCGCATCCGGCAGTTACCCGCCAGACTTTCAGCGGGACCAAGACTCTGACGATTTGCAGTCCTTCCAGTCCTTTAGCCGCAAGCCGTTTCTGTTCCCTCCTGGCGCTTTCCTCTGACATGAGAGAGCCTGCACATACGCAATAAGAGTCGCCATCCCTGGCTATGAATGCATTCTTGGTGTGGCGGGCAACCTGGGCCCGTCTCAGCTCGGCCGGCTTTGTTTCGGCGTAGCTGGCAACGAGCAAACGGAAGACCTCTACCTGTTTTGTTGCTGCGGTCACATCCGGCTTCACGCCAGCGGCTCTCACTTTTTTCACGACAGCGTCGAGCTTTTTCCGGTTCACCGATTCCCCAACTACCAGAAAAATGCGCTCGTGCGATTTTGCCCGTGGCGTAGCCACCGGGGCAACTTTGTCAGACAGGATTCCGGTAGTTACGGGGAGCGGAGAAGGTGTCGACTTCACAGCCGGAGTAGACGGCGTAACCGTTTCAGTCGGTAAAGCCGAAGCGGCCGGGATTGCCGGCTTATCCGTGACAGGCACAGAATAAGGCTCCGTCGGTCGGGCCGCCATGTTGATCAGCAACCCACGGGAATTATGTGTTGCCTCGATACGGGAGGGAAGTGGCGTCCCTTCCGTTGGCACCACGATGACTCTTAGAAAGTCGTCATTATTAACGAATAAAACCTTGGCGATACCTATTTTGTTGATATCGATCATGTCTGCACCCAGAGCATTTGCCGCATGAGGGATATCAATTTCAAGGCGGGCCGGCGGGGAAAGAACAGTGCGTTTCTCGTAAGAGACCGTCCCTGTTAATACCATCTCCAGCGTGTTAGCCTGAACGATCATCCTGATGAGCACTTTTTTCCCTTTAAACGACTTGACGGTGTCCTTCTTTGCCACCCAATGTGTCTGCTCCTCCCGGGTTTGAGCGGGTGCATCAGCCGGTTTGGTAATCGGCTCTGCCCCGGCAATCGCTGTTGAGCCCAGAATCACTGAAACAACAAGTAACCGTCGAAGAACACTATTATTCATATGTGCCCCACCTCATCGTTGACGTAACTCTTGCCGGTACAGTGCACTACACGTCGCGTGTCACTACCAGCACTCCCTATTTATATCAGAATACGAAAAATTTGTTAGGTTCCTTGAATATTTTTGCCCGTCTCCTGCCTACCACCATCAAATTTATGGGAGCCATTTGCAGCCCGTATTCGCGCAAGGTCATTCGTAAAGAGAGTGGGCATGCCGCCTGAATTCGATCCCGCTGTCGCTCTCATCCGGCAATTGCAGCTTGTCTACAGAAACCGCCGCTTCCTGCCGTTACAGCTCCCCTCCTCGCGATTGCCCACAGTGTGCGGACGCAGGGGTAAAATCTTCCTTGACACCCGCCACGGAGAGGATTACAACCATCTAATCGAAGAGATAACTGTATGCACAGGGGAAGAGTTGCATGGACCAGCCCAACGCCCTCAACCAGACCGCCCGCACCGGCTCAATGCCGTGCGGGCGTTTTTCGTGTCAATTCATACACAGGAAACGGGTTTAGTTGATTACCCTAATCTTAATTCGACAGGGCAATACGACGGAACGGAATTGTAAAAGCATCTAGATTTAGATACTTGCATCTAAATATAGATACACCGGCCTAACCGGTGATTTACGAGTTATGCGAAAAGAAATGATGATAAATCGATTAGAACGACTACTCCCTTTAACACTTTCCTTTGTGGGTGGTTGGCTTGCCTATTCAAGTGTGAAGGTTGCTATCAAGAAAGAGATTTCCGATTCTGTCGAATTAATCATTGGAGCAGTACTATTCGGTGGTTTTTCGATATGGCTTGCGAAAGAAGCAATCTTAAGCAACCGCCGACTAGGGTGGCTTACCTCGGCTGGATTACTTTTTTACTGTATGCTACGACACATGACACCACTTCTTGCTCAAGGATTCGCGCATACTATTGGTAAAGCATATTTAAACTATGATGCCAGCTATGGCGAACCTGTGACTTACATTGCTCTCTCAGCATTTTACGCCTTCACTGGGTACTTGTGTTTGAAGAAGTCAAAATCAGCGCATAACCAGGAAGATACACCTGATTCAAAAGCCGTCAGGTGATCTCCCACACCGTTGGGCAGCAGCGATGGCACTCCCATACATGCATAATTGAAGGCGTGCCTGTGTTTCGTCAGGCAACTACATGGAGGCAGCTATGACAGACGAGAAAAGCGTACTCGTGATTGGTCTGGATCCAACACTGATTGATTTCTCACAACCCGGCTACGCGCCGGGCATGGACGCAACGAAGGTACTTGCTGGTCTCAAGTCCTCTGAAGACGAATTGACTCGTCTCGGGTACAGTGTGCAATTATGTTTAACCGACTTTGGCGAAACTGCGGAGGCAGTTGTTCAAAGCCAACTCAAGCAGAAGCGGTTCAATTGCATCCTTATCGGGGCCGGTGTACGAACGAATCCAAGTAACTTCATGCTGTTTGAGAAGTTAATCAACGTGGTGCATGAACATGCACCTCAAGCCAAGCTGTGCTTCAATACGATGCCGAGCGATACAGCAGCGGCGGTAAAGCGTTGGCTATGAGTACTGTGATCTTTTACGAGTAAGATTATAAAGAGCATTATATGATTATCAGGTCTCAACCATTAACAATAAACAGATTCAGTCAGTATGTGTTGAGAGTTGAGACCCCCTATTCATGTGCAGGCCTTGTCGGAACCATCCTGATAAATCAATTTTTGTAGCACTTGGCGGCAATGCTAGATAAATGCAACAGCTAACCAGCGGCGGCACACAGGCGCTGACGCGCTTGTTCGCCCCCACGCCGTTATTCCCCACCCAAAACGGAGGGTTGCTTATGAAGCTGCTTCGACTGTTCGTTACCGGTTGTATGCTGTTTCTGCTTGCCGGCTGTTTTCAGGTGACGACGGTCGTTCGCGTCAATCCCGACGGAAGCGGTACGGTCGAAGAACGGGTGCTCCTCAGCAAAAAGATAGTCGCCCAGATCGAGGAAATAGTGCGCAGCTTTGACGGTGACAAGGGAAAGGGCAAACCCTTCGATCTGTTCCAACCGGACCAGCTCAAGGAACATGCCCGCTCCATGGGGAAGGGTGTCACCTACCGTGCGGGGGAAAAAGCGGAAACCCCGGACTATTCGGGCTATACGGTAACGTATGCATTCAGGGACATCAACACGCTCAAGCTCAGCCAGCAAAGTGGCACCCCGACCGGCAACAATGAAGCCAAGTCCCTCCCCCTGAATTTCCGCTTCAAAAAAGGGCCGACGGCAACCCTGACCATCCTGCAGCCCAAGACGGACACATCCAAGACAGCCCCTGCCGTGCCCGACGGGGAACCGGCCCCCCCTGCCGACATCCCCCCCCGGATGTCCAACGAAAAAACGAAGGAATTGATGGAGATGTTCATGGGGATGAAGTTTGCCCTTGCCGTCGAAGTGAACGGCACCATCCTCAGCACCAATGCCACCCACCGCGACGGGAATCGCGTGACTATCGTCGATTTCGACCTCGGCAAGCTTGGCAACGCGACACCGGATGAACTGGAGAAGTTGGGCCTGATGAAGAGCGGTTCGCTCGAAGATGCAATGGAACTCGCGAAAAACATCCCGGGCGTAATGTTTGATTTGAACGAAAAGGTGACGGTGGTTTTTGAGAAAGGGAAGCCCTGAGGAGAAGGGTCGCGTCTCCAAGCGCAAGGGATCGACCCTTTGGCATCAACTCAACGGTAAAAAAGCACGTGAATTTCTACGGGGGGTACACTCATGCCGCTCATTCGGATTGTCTGCGATCAGTGCGGGTTCACGGTGGAAAAGCCCGCCTCCGCCTTGCCGCGCCAGCGCGTCAACGCCACCTGCCCCAGGTGCAAGCATGTTTTCTCTTTTGACCCCGCCCGCCTGGCGCAGGATGCGCCGACAGTCGGCACAAAGCCTCCGCAACCCCCGCAGGAGCCGGATGAAGAGCGGATAACCCTCAAGGGGGGGATTGACGCCCGGGCCAACAAGCTCCTGTTCTCCCTTTTCCTGGTGCTGATCCTGGTCACGGTCGGCGTAAGGCTCTGGGCCGATGCCCGCTACAGGGCCGTCCCCTACCCCAACCTGCTGGCCGCATCCGCCGATGGAGTCGCCGTCGTCAGCGGCCAGGCAGTCTACCTCTTTGCGCCGGACGGGACGCTTTCCCGCACCTACCCCATTTCCGCCGACATCCTCCCCACCCAGCTCTTCTGGGACAAAGGCGCCCTTTGCCTCGGCGACCTGAAGAGCAAAACCATCGTCATCCTCTCACCCGCCGCCAATACTGTGCGGAAACTCACCGGGGCAACCATCAACGCCCAGTTCAAGGTCGCCCGCGAACCGGGCACCGGCCGTCTCTTCGTCAGCGACAGCGCCAGTCACCGGATTCTCGTCTTCGACGAGGCGGGGACATTCCTGCGCAGCTTCGGCCGGGAAGGGAAAGGCCCGGGGGAGTTCCGTTTCCCGAACGAACTGGCCTTCGACGAAGCGGGACGGCTGCTGATAGCCAACACCAAACTCCCGTCCATCGAGGTGTACACCCCCGAAGGCCAGTACGTGAGCACGCTGGTGACCCCTTCCGGGGACAGGGTCTACCGCTATCCGACCGATTTCGCCCTGACCCCGGACCGGCTGGTGGTCCTTGAAAACGACGGCTTCCTGGAGCGCGCGAAGGTCAGAACCTATGACCGCAACGGAGGGAAAACCGGCGATCTGTCCCTGGGAACCGTGAGCGTGGTGGGGGATCTCGTTGTCGATGGGGAGCGAATCTACCTGAGCGATTGCGCGGGGCGGCAGCTCCTTGCGTTTTCCCTGGCGGACCTGCGCCCCCTCGGCCCGGTCAGCCCCCAGTTTGCCGCAAAGTGTGCGGAATGGCGGCGGGAAGCCGCCTTGTTCAAGAGAATTTCCCTGGGGTCGCTGGTGGCCCTGTTCCTGTTCTGCGCGCCGGTCATCTTTTTCTACCTGCGAATGAAACGGGAGGAGACGAAGGAACTCTCCCGCGTGGATGTGGGGCCGCTGGCCGGCAAAAGCAACCGTGAAGCGGCGGTCGCCCCTTCCGCTGAGTTGGTCCTGGGAACGCCCCAGCATGAGAGGCTGCATATAATCGGCCTGGCCCTCCTCGGCACCGGCGCAGTGTTCATCACCCTGACTGCGGCGTTCGCCGGGCTGTCCCTCCCCCTGTCATACCAGATATCCGCCATATTCGTCGCCATGATCGCCTTTCTCGGGGGGTTCATCCTCCTTATCAGGTCCGGCGGCTTCTCCAACTGGAAACGTAAGCAGACGTCGAAAACCCTGCAGCGCATAATCCGGGACGGCAAGCTGGCACTGCTGCCGGGCGAACGGCTGGAACGGGTGGCCCTCGCCCAGCACGGCCAGTCGGCCCAGGCCCTGGTGCTGGTCATCTTTACCGACAGGCGCCTGCTCCACTATTTCCTCAACTGGGGGAGGATAGTGCGCATCGAACAGATCCCCTTCGAGGCGCTCCGCGAGGTCAAGCCGCCGCCGGAGGGGATGTTCACCCTACTGCACAGCCTGCAGGTGACGTTCATCGCCAACGGCCCGACCCGCACCTTCAAGTACTACGACCAGAAAACCGATTTTCTCCGGCTCCTGGAGCGGGAGTTCTCCGGGCGGCTCGGCAGGGCGAGCGGCCTCCCCCAGGGGGATCTCTGTCTCTCCTGCCTCCAGATGTTCCAGGACAAATATTGCGCCACCTGCGCCACGAAGCTGGCCCCCGACCAGCGGGCGATGTGGCTGTCGTTCCTTTTCCCCGGCCTGGGGCAACTGCGTAACGGCGAGCTCCAGAAGGGGCTCATGTTCACCGTCATGACCGTAATTTCCCTTTTGGTAGGCTATCTCGGGATCAAGGAGTGGTTTTTCGAAGGGGCCGACCTGAACCTCGGCCAGAAACTCAACATCGGCACGCTGGTGGTCATGGCACCGATCTGGTATGTCGCAAATATAGTCGATGCCCACCGCTCCAGTATCCGCGGGCGCAAACCGGAGTGAGGTCGCCCACAAACGGCTCTTGTCACCCAGCAGGTTTGACATGTGAAGGAGGAGTGACCCATTATGCCCGAAACACTGACTGACCATCAGACCGTCGCCCTGGAAGAAGCGGTCATCAACAACACCTATGAGATTGCCGCCCTCTTCAACATCCTTGAACGGAAGGGGTTGATAACCCGCAAGGACCTTACGGAGGAGGTCAAACGGATCAAGGAATCCATGAGTGAAATGATCGTCACGTACAAGTGATTTGAACAGACAGTACCTGACACCGGTACCACGAAAGGCCCCGCCAATCCCGGCGGGGCCTTTTCTGTCACCGCATCACAGCTTCAGCAGCACCATCCCCGACGCAGGGTCGTACTCCCGGACGGCCGTGACCCCCGTGATCTCGGTGATGACCGCTTCGAGGACCAGGAACACCTCGGAAGCTTCCCGCAGACAGCCGACCCGCACCGCATCACCCTTGCCGAAGGAGCCGTGGAAGTGGACCTTCGGCCGGTCCCCTTCCCAGAATATGGTACCGAAGCCCACCGCCTCGTGGCTTTCAGCCAGCTGGCGCCAGACCGGGACAGGTGGCATCTCCTCCGTTTCCGGCCCCACCACGAAGCGCCCTCCCTGGAGTGCCCCCACGAGGTGAAAGGCGGCAGCATGAAGCCCCTCCCGGCTGGCGATCTCTTCGAGTCCGGCCAGGACGTCCTCGCCATGATTGAACCGGGCCACCACGATGCGGCCCGGAGTTCCTAGCTGGTAGTCCATGGAATGGTCCTCCTCCTACCTGTAATGCCTTGAACATGAACGGGACGAAGACCATTGTCAAGAGCGGTGTCGTTCCTTTCGCGAGGGTCAGTGCAAAATATTTCAATTAGCCGTCAATACATTACAGAAACATGAAATAGCACTGTGCAATTAAATAGCTGTTTTATAAGCATAAATTCACTAAAACCGGCAAAAAACCATTTGACAAAAAGTTACGAAGTATTAAAACTTGCATCGTGTATACATCCAGAATTGGGAGTTCATGCTGGGATGTATCAGACTTGGATTTCCGTTACCGCTACCATTGACTCCCTGGGGAGAGAAAGGAGAAACCGATGAAAAAAGCCAAATACGTTGCCCCAAAGGTTGTCGGCAGTGCCACCGTCCATCCTTGTTGAGAGACATGGGCCGCACCGGGTACAGGCGAACGCGCACGTACCCGGTGCCTCACATCATCGCAGGATGCACGTACCGTCGGGTACATTCCGCTGACCACACTACCATAACCCCGCACCTTTTTTGCGTTTCCGGCAACCGGACATAAAGAACCCACTATTCTGCGTACGTACGACGAGGTCTGACCGGCTCGCACGTACGAGGAGGCATTACCGATGAAGACACAGCAATGGGCTACTCTCGTTTCTTTCTGTGCGATGGTACTCTTGTTCTCCGCCGGCCTGGCGGAAGCTGCCAATGGCACGCTGAAATATACCTTGAAATACAAGGACCCTGCCACCGGGGTTGAAACGAATCTGCCCTATGGGTACCTCTATCTCCACGATGCGACCAAACCGCCCCCCATGGAGAAATTTTTCACCAAGGCGGATTATATCAGCCTGGTTTCTTTCGGTAACGGCACCTACTCGGATCCGAATGTCCCTGCGGGAACCTGGTACATCCGCATCATACAGAGAAAAGGGGCCATAAGACCCTATGGGCCGCCGGAAATCGGTGACTACACCTGGATGCAAACGGCCCCCATTACGGTCACGGCCGGCAGCACGCTGAACCTCGGTACGCTCTACGCCTATCCGTTTACGGCAGCGCCCATCACCATCACCGGCACCGTCAAGTCGCAGACCGGCACGCCCCTGGCGGGCCGTTACGTACGGGCACAAACCGAACCGTGCAGAGACGACGGCTATAATTACGATATCAACCAGTGTGGTCCGGTCAAGCTCCTGGCCCTGCAGCCCACCGACGCCAACGGCGCCTATACGCTGCAGATAAAAGATCCCGGCACCTATTACCTGTACACCTCTCCCTGCATTACCGCCGACTACTCGGCATACACCGGCAACCGGTGCGGCTACACGGCCGCTCCGACGAATCCCGTAACAGTCAAAATAAGGGATGTCAAGACGGTTGACCTGGTAGCTCCCTGACACATGCCGTGGGGGAGAAACCGTCACGGATTTGAGACGACAAGCAAGTAACTCTTTACAAATAACGAAGGGATGGCGCCTACCGACAATAATCGTGGGTAACAGGGGGGCAATGATGAAGACGAAACCGTGGGTTGTTCTATCACTATGTGCGCTGTTGACCATGTTCTCCATCGGCCTGGCAGAAGCCGCCAATGGCACGCTGAAATATACCTTCAAATACAAGGACCCGGCTACCGGGGTAGAAACGAACCTTCCCTACGGGTTCGTCTATCTCCACGATGCAACCAAACCACCCCCCATGGAGAAATTTTTTACCAAGGCGGATTATATCAGCTGTCGTTCTTTTGGTAACGGCAACTATCTGGACCAGAATGTCCCGGCAGGGAAATATTACATCCGCATCGTGCAGAGAAAGGTCATAGGGGGGGCCACAAGGCCGTACGGGCCACCGGAGGCGGGAGATCTCACCTGGTTCCAGACGTCACCCATTACCATCACGGCCGGCAGTACCCTGGATCTCGGCACCCAATACGCCAATCCTTTCGGATCGACCATCACCATTACCGGCACCATAAAGAATTCGAGTGGAACGCCCCTGGCGGGCCGTTATGTAAGGGCACAGACGGAGCCGTGCCTTGAAGGGGGGTTTGATTACGGCCCCAACCAGTGTGGCCCGGTCAAGTTCCTGGCCCTGCAGCCCACCGACGCCAACGGCAGGTACACGATCGTACTGAGAGATCCCGGCACCTATTATCTCAGCACCTTTTCCAGTTGGGACACCACGCCCGGTTGCTCGGGGTATTGCGCCGCCCCGATCATAGGTACCGGTTATCCGCAACCCGTTTCGATGCACATGGGTGAAAACAAGACGGTGGACATAGTTTCCTACAGGTAACGGGGATACCCATGAAATTCGCCCTACTCTGTGCCATTGTCCTTTCGGCAGCCACGGCCGCAGCGGAAACGGTAATCATCGAATATCCGGACCATTATTATGTCGAATCGACCGGAACCGCCGAGGCAAAATCCGCGCCTTCCCGTGAAGGGAGTGCGCCTCCCGCCAGGACAGTGCCCGCACCCGAGCAGGAAAGCAGGGCTCCGGCCGTTGCGGCAAGGCCTGTCACCAACTTTGACAATGATCCGCAACCTGTCGCACCTGCCGAACGGCGGGCATCCATGGAGAAGGAGATACAACGATTGCAGGGGCTGCGCAGCGAGTTGATGACTCCACGGGAAGGGGAGACTGCCGACCAGGCTGAGCGCAGGCAGCGCGAGGCAGAGGGGAAACTCAGGAAAATAAACAGGCTGTCATCGGAGTTGCTGAAGATCGCGCCTGGGCAATGAATGTGGGACACCATCGTTGCCCGTAAACGGAAAACCCCGCCTGAACAAAGGCGGGGTCTATTGGTAGTAAAAAGCCCCTCCTTTTTGGAGGGGCTTTTGTTATCCACGAATCCATAAAAGCCTATATGCCGCAACCGCAGCCGCGATTGCACTTGGCGGTCGGCATGTGGAGCGCCTTGACGAAAGTGGCATCGGCCGCCTTGCGGAGTTCGTCCACCACATTCTGGGGAACCGACGAGTCGAGGGAAAGGATGACCATCGCCTCACCCTGTTTCTCCCGCCGCCCCAGGTTCATGGAGCCGATGTTGATGTCGTGCTGTCCCATGATGGTGCCGATCCGGCCGATCATGCCCGGACGGTCCTCGTAGTTCAGGAGCAGCATGTGCTCCGCCGGGGCGAAGTCCATGGCGTAGTCCCGCAGCCGGACGATACGCGGCGCCCCTTCGAACAGGGTGCCGGAGATGACTTTCCGCTTCCCCCCCTCTCCTTCGATGACCAGCGTGATCAGGTTGGAGAAGGCGTCGGTCTGGGTCGATTTGGTCTCCTCGATGGCGATCCCCATCTGCTCGGCGATGAGGGTGGCGTTGACCATGTTCACGTCCTGGTCCACCCTGCGATTGAGGAGCGCCGACAGGCCGCAGACCGAAAGGGGAGTGCAGTCGTAGTGGGCGATGTTGCCGGCGTAGCCGAAGGTGACCTTCTCCAGGTTGCTGTCCACCAGCTGGATCCCCAGGTCGCACATGACGCTCATCAGGTTGAGGAATGGCCGCATCTGGTCCATGAGGGCCATGTCGAAGCGAGGAATGTTGACCGCATTCTCCAGCGGCATCTCGTCCAGGTAGTTGAGAATCTCCCGGGAGACGTCCACCGCCACGTTGATCTGGGCTTCGACGGTGTTGGCCCCCAAGTGCGGGGTGACCACCAGTTTTTCCTGGGCGATCAGCTCCTTAAGGATGTCCGTCTTCGGCGGTTCCTCGCTCCAGACGTCCACCGCCGCGCCGAAGACCTTGCCGCTCTTCAGTCCCGCCAGCAGGGCCGCCTCGTTGATGATGCCGCCGCGGGCGGCGTTGACGAGGATGACACCGTGTTTCATCATGGCCAGTTCCCGCTCGCCGATCATGTCCCGGGTTTCGTCATTCAGGGGGGTGTGAAGTGTGATGATGTCGCAGTTCTTGTAGATCTCGTCGTGGGATACGAGCTTCACTCCCAAGTCGTGGGCGCGCTTGACGGCAATGTAGGGGTCGCAGGCGAGCACGTCGCACTCGAACGCCTTGAGGCGCGTGGCGACACGACCACCCACCTTGCCGAGGCCGATGACGCCGGCGGTCTTTCCCTTCAGCTCGACGCCGGTGAAGGGGGCGCGCTTCCATTCGCCGCTCTTCAGACTGGCGTTGGCCTTGGTGATATTGCGACAGAAGGCGAGGAGGAGCGCCATGGCATGCTCGGCGGCACTGTTGGTATTGCCGAAGGGGGCATTCACCACGATCACCCCGCGGGAACTGGCGTAGTCAACATCCACGTTGTCGATGCCAACCCCGGCCCGGGCCACCAGCTTAAGCTTCTTGCCCGCATCCAGGACGTCCTTGTCCACCGTGGTGCCGCTCCGGGTGATGATGACGTCATAGTCTCCGATGACGTTGAGCAGCTCTTCCTTCTTCAGTCCGAGCCGGACGTCCATCTCGACCCGGGGGTCCTGTTTCAGCAGTGTCAGCCCTTCCTGGGCCACCTCGTCGGTAACGATAACCTTCATTGCCGCTCCTTGGATAAGAGATTTGGAAATGTGCGCCATGGAACCGTACGGCGCATCGTCGTCCGGAAAGAAAGGAGCATAATAGACCCGTCGGCAAAAAATTGCAAGACCGGCCGCCCCGATTCGTGGTATACACTTGTCGAATCCGCGAGGGGGGTATCCCGTGGAGCGAATGTGACCGAGTGTCAGCCGATGTAGGCGAAATTGAGCAGAGCCGGCCGATCGGCCGGCGCGAATGAGCCGAACAGCGGCGGCGCGAGGGGACCTTGAGCAGAACGGGAAACCCACCTGAAGCGCAAAAAGCGGTAATTGATGGCAGTGAGCCTTCCCATGAAACCTTACAAACCCTTTCACATCGTCCTCGTGGAGCCGGAAATCCCCCCCAACACCGGCAACATCGCCCGCCTCTGCGGCGCCACCGGCACCGTCCTCCACCTGGTGGGGAAGCTCGGCTTCTCCACCGACGACCGGCAGCTGAAAAGGGCCGGCCTCGACTACTGGGCCGCGGTGGAGATCCACTACTGGCCAGACCTTCCCGCCCTCCAGGCAGCCTATCCCGCAGCACGCTTCATCTACACCAGCAAGAAGGCGGCCCTGTCCCACGTGGCCATCCGGTATGAAGCGGGTGACTTCCTCGTCTTCGGCAAGGAGACCAAAGGGCTTCCCGATTCCCTCATCGACGCCAATCCCGCCACGAGCGTCCGGATTCCCATAACGGGCTCGGTCCGGAGCCTCAACCTCTCCACCGCCGCGGGCATCGTCCTCTACGAAGCGCTGCGCCAGACGGGACAACTGGAAAACGAGGGGTCAGGGACCGGGGATTAGGGACCTGGAAAAGCAACCAACCTAAACAAAGAAGGGCAGGCGATGAGCCTGCCCTTCTTTGTTTGGATGTGAAACCTCATTCGGCTGTGCAAAAAGCTCCAGCTGCAAGGCTTGCGAGTCATGGGGAATGAGGCGTACATAAAGTACGCCGCAGTGACCCATGGCGAGCGTAACGCAGCAGATGGACTTTTTCCGCAGCCGCGACTACTTCTGGTCGATCCCCGAGAGCTTCCAGGGATTATTCCCCACCGGTCTCGTAAAGGTCCAGTACTCCTCGAATTTCACCGGGTCGGTCTTGCTTCCCGCCACCACCTGGCCGGTGGTATCGTCGGTGGTGTAGTCCAGGAGGTTGGCGTAGATCAGGGCGGTGATGAAATCCTGCCCCGACTCCTGCCACGCCTCCGCCACCTCCACGCTCCGGACGGCGATGTTCTCGAGCCGGTTCACTTTCTTGTCAGCCAGGAGTTTGCCGATATCCTCCTGGAATATCCGCCGCATCTCGTCGGTGAGAAGGTTCGTCACCGGTGCCAGGTCCCGGTTCATCCAGGCCCCCTGGATCTTGAAGAAGATGTCCATGACGTTGTCGTTGAAGCGGTTCTCGTCGAAGGATGCGTCCATCTGGCGGATGTGTGCCAACCCCGTCGCCACGTCGGCCGGTTCCGGCTCATAGCTCTGGGGAACCGCCTGTACCGGCTGTTGATATCCACCTTGACTGTAATAGGTCTGGCTCGACTCGGACGCCTCTCTCCTGCTCTTCACTATCCGGTAGATGAAGTAGCCGATCCCCGCCAGGAGCAGGATCTCGAACAGGCCGATGCCACTCCTCCCCATGCCGCCGCCACCACCGAAACCGAGGCTACGGAACAGCATGCCACCGAGCATACCGCCGACCAGCCCTCCTGCCATATTCCGCAGGAAACCGCCCCCCGCAGGCTGGGGCTGCTGGAAGGGTGGCGGCGAGGTTGGCTGCGACGGAGGCGCAACCTGCCGAGACGGAGCTGGCTGGCTGGACGGGCTTGCAGGGGTTGAATAGCTTCGGGAGCCGCGGCTCCCGAAGGACCGTCCGCCACCGGCCCGGGCCGACGCCTCCATCTCCATGACGCTCAGGGAAAGAAACAGTACGGCGATTGCCATTGCAAAGAGTTGTCCTGTTTTTCTTTTCATTGTTCAAAGTTCTCCATGGGTTGTGGGGTTTCATTCATCGGGGGGAAGTGTAGCATTTTTTCCGGGATTTACTGCAAATTAATTACTGTTTTCGCCTCTGTCAACCTGAGGGGCTACTACAGAGTTCCCCTCCGCTCCAGTTCCGCCAGCACCGCCAGCACCACCACCTGCACTGCGGGAACGGCAGGAAGGGTGGCGGCGATACCCGCCAGGTACCCCTGCTCTCGGGCCAGCCGGAAGGACGCGGGGAAGTTCAGGTCATGCACCCACGAGAGCTGGAGGAGCTTGAAGTCGTTGAGGGTGGCGAGCTGGCTCAAGTTCACCATCTTCCCTTCCCGCAGGCAGGCCAGCACGTCGGGCGAGCAGGCGGGGCGGTCGGCAAAGCCGAGGGAGACGGCCGACGCCCGCTCCTCGGCAGGTGCCCGGTAGTAGTCGAGGAAGACTCGCCAGATGTCCAGCTTGTCCGCATCCCGGATGAGGCGCACATAGAGACCAGTCGTGCTATCTAGGTCCGCGGGGAGGATAAAGGCGTTGTGGAGGGCAACTGCACGGACGATGAGGGACTGCTCCGCCGTGGGAAGACGGTCCAGGACCCGCTCTTCGGCGAGGACCCGTGCTCCCAGGGCGGCATGGTTCACCGAGTCCGCATCCTTGAAGGTGCCGTAACGGCGGTACTGCTCGAACCGCCCCACGTCGTGGAACAGGGCGACCGTCATGGCCAGTCGCCGGCTCCCCTCCTCCAGGCCGAGGCTCTCCACAAGCAGTTCCATGTTGGCGCAGACCCGGCGGGTATGCTCCTCCTTGAGGGCAATGTTGCGCTGGGCTTCCGCATCGTCGACGTAAAAGGTCCGGCAGTAGCGGTCGAACCAGTCGCGCAGTCGGGTCAGGTCGGCGGGTTCCATGGCGATCAGGCGCCCCTCTTCCCCTTCAGGAGCCTTGCCACCCAGGCCACCAGCTTGTGGAGGAGGCTGAACTGGAAGATAGCGGCGAACATGATGAGGGAGACATTAACGAACTGGGTCCAGACGGGGTCCGGAACCACCGCTCCGCCCGCAATGGTTCCGATGGTATGATTCTTGTGGATATACCAGATACTGACGAGAACGCCGACGACGATGCCGGCATAGATGAAAGAGCGCCGGGATGGCCCGGCGGTTTGCGGTGAATCGTTCATTGATATACCAGCCCGTGATTAGGATTCTGTCTGACAAAAAGGGGGCTGCGAGAGCCCCCTATTCTACTTCGATTCGATTACGCGGCGAGACGGATCGGGACTAGTCGTCGAAGTTCCCCGCCGCTCCCTTGTCACCTGCCAGGCTCTTCGCCCGCTCCCGGATCTGGTCCTCGGTCCAGTGGGCCGGATCCTCGATCTGGCTCCCCTTGGGCCCCACGTCGGCGGAATCGGCCTTGAGAATCGCCGCCACGGCCAGGGGTGCGGTATCCTTCGAGTTGAACACCTCAGTGATCATCTTGTAGGCAAAATCCTCCACCCGCTTCGCCATCCGCTCCCGGATTTCTTCAGGCTGCGCCAGCAGCTTGTTCTCGAAGGGGAGGTTCAGGTTCTTGTAATCCCCCTTCTTCCACCCCTTGGACTCGGCAAGAGCGACCATCTCGGCCCATAGCTCCTCGGTCATCCCCTCACCCTTCACCTTGATGAAGTTGCCGTTGGCATCCAGCTGGGCGTTGCCGTAGTCGTTCACTTCCAGCCCCCAGGAGATCATCTGCAGGGCAGTGGCAACGTTTGCCTTGGTGGTCCTGGTCTTGGCGGCGATCTCCCGGAGACGCTCCGAGCTGTTGCCGGAGGTGCCATGCTGGGCACCGCTCACCTTGTAGGGGGTGAGGGCCTTGTGGATGTCGGCGGTGAGTCCAACCTGGATACCGGCGTCGGAGGCTTCGAGGCCATGGGTGGTACCGTTGTTGAGGGCGATCCAGTCGGGGAAGATGCCGTTGGCGTTCAGTCCCTGGATGAGGAACTTTGCCTCCTCCACGGTGGAGAGCCCCTGGTTCCCCTTGATCTCGCCAACTTCGGTCTCCAGTCCGGCCCAGGCGGGGATGTAGGGGTTGAGAGCGAGGTTGGCCAGCAGGTTCTCGTCGTCGGGGAGGTGGGAGGCGTCGATGGCGATGGAGGTGATCCCCGCCTCGAACATGGTCGGTACTTCCACCTTGGCGGCGGCCAGGTCCTTGTCGTTCTTGATGCCGTAGTGGTCGGCGTGGATCGCCACCGGGACGGTTATGGAAAGCTCGTTGCAGATGGCATCGACGATGCGGGCCATGTTCCAGTAGTTCACGGCGCAGTAGGACTTCTGCCCCCCCTCCGACTTGGCGATTTCGATGATCACCGCCGCATTCGCCCGCTGGGCTGCCTTCAGCACCCCACGGATGACGAAGTAGTTGCGGCCGTTGGCGGCCAGCGCCAGGGCGTTACCCTTGGCGAGCATGGCCCGGTCGATCACCTTGCCGCTGACGATGAGGGCCTTGGAATTGGGGAAGAGTTTCCGGATGTTGGCGGGGCGCCCAACCGCCAGAGCCTTGTCGAAATCTGCCATTGCACACTCCTTTTTCAGTATTAGTGAAAATTTTTCGGATAACAAAAAAAACGCATCACCTTATAGCACTTTAACCCTTAAAAATCAAGGGTGAATGCGCGTCCAGGGGGTCAGCTCCCCGTCAGGTCAACGACCCATCTGACGTTCCGGCGAATAAGCCACCGGCGCAGTTCGTCAAGCAGGATCATCCCGACGGCAAAGGGCCAGGCGAGGAAGAACTCGCCCGCCGTCAGGCCGGCATTGCCGAATAGGGTGTGGAGCGGTTCCAGGCCGATAATGGAGACGGCCAGAACCAGTTCGACGGCGATGCCGACGAGGAGCCAGCGGTTGGACAGTATACCCTGATGGAAGAGCGACTGGCGATGGGTCTTTGCCATGAAGGCATTGGCAACTTGGCAGACCACGATGGCGGCAAAGAAGGCGGAGATCCCTTGCAGGTAAAGGGGATTGCCCGGTACCAGCGCATCTCCCCACTGCCAGCCACCGGCATGAAGGACGGTGAAGTACGCATAGAAGCCTGCCGCCGCTTCGATCACTCCGTGCAAGGCATAGGAGGTGAAGAGGAGGCGCCGGTTCACCAGCCGCTCCTTGCGGGAGCGGGGCGGAATCTGCATAATGTCCCGCTCCGCCCGCTCCATCCCGAGCGAGATGGCCGGAAGCATGTCGGTCCCCAGGTCGATTGAGAGGATGAGCATGACCGTGAGAGGCAGGGGGATGCCGAGGAGGAGGAAAGCGAGGTAGGGAGCCACCTCGGGAACCGCGTGGGTGACGGTGTAGGCAATGGATTTCTTCAGGTTGTCGAAGATGGTCCGTCCTTCCCGGATAGCGGGGAGAAGGGTGGCAAAATTGTCGTCCAGAAGCACCATATCCGCCGCTTCCCGGGCCACGTCGGTGCCGGCAAGCCCCATGGCGACGCCGATATCGGCCTGCTTCAGGGCGGGGGCATCGTTCACCCCGTCGCCGGTCACGGCCACCACATCGCCGCGTCGCTGCAGGGCCTGAACGATGCGCAGCTTCTGTTCCGGCGAGGTGCGGGCGAAGATGACCTCCTCCTGCTCCAGCTCCCACTCCAGCATGGCGTCACCCATGGTGCGGAGCTGTTCGCCGGTGATGACGGCCGGCTGGTCCCCCGTGACGATCCCCACCATCCGGCCGATGGCCTCGGCGGTTGTCTGGTAGTCGCCGGTCACCATCACTACCCTGACCCCGGCAGAGCGGATCGCCTTCACCGCTTCCGGCACTTCGGGGCGCGGCGGGTCGAGCATCCCGATGAGTCCGATGAAGACGTATCCCGATGTCGGCAGGTCCTCCTCATGCCAGACCTCACGGGGTTCCACCTCCCGCCAGGCGAGGAGGAGCACCCGCTCACCCTTGCGGGCCAGTTCCTCGTAGGCGGAAAGGTAGGCCCTCCGGTGGTCATCGGACAGGGGGACGGCCGTTCCGTCGATGAGGATGGCATCGCAGAACCCGATGGCGACGTCGGGTGCACCCTTGAGGCACGCCACCTGGCTCCCCTCCACCCGGTTGACGGTCACCATCAGCTTGGTCCTGCCGGTAAACGGTTCCTCGAACAGGCGTGGTGATGCCGCCTGCACCTCACCCACGTCATGGAACCGTGTCACGAACTGCAACAGAGCCACTTCCGTCGGATCGCCAACGTAGGAACCGCCACCCTTCACATGTGCGTTGTTGCAGAGGGTCGCCACCATCAGCAGTTTCTCCAGCTCTTCCCGCTCGAAGGACTTGTCTGCCTCGCTGTGTATGCACTCGTTGAGGAAGAGCCGTTTCACCGCCATCCGGTTCATAGTCAGGGTGCCGGTCTTGTCGGTGCAGATGACCGTGGTGCAGCCGAGGGTCTCCACCGACTCCAGGTTCTTGACGAGCGCCTGGTTGTCCGCCATGCGTCGCGCCGCCAGGGAGAGGCAGAGGGTCACCGTCGGGAGGAGCCCTTCCGGGACGTTGGCGACGATGATGCCGATGGCAAAGATCAGCTTGGCCGGGAGAGGGTTGTCGAGGATAAAGAAGCTGACGAGGAAGACCGCCACCCCCATGACGACGGCAATGGCGGAAATGATCCGGGTGAAGTGGAGGATCTCCCGGCGGATCGGGATTTCCTGTACCGCCACCGACTGGGTGAGATCGGCGGTGCGGCCGATCTGGGTCTTCATGGCGGTAGCGAAGACAATCCCTTTCCCATCTCCCGCCTGGACCGTCGTGCCGGAAAAGACCACGTTGCGGCTCTCCAGCAGGCGCTTGTCGGTGGGATAGGTGGTGCGGAGCTGGGGCTCCGATTCGCCGGTCAGGGAGGAATTATCCACCTTCAGCCCCGCTACCTCTACCAGGCGGGCGTCCGCCGGGACCTGCTCTCCCTCTTCCAGGAGAATCACATCCCCCCTTACCAGCTGGGCAGCGGGTATCTCAGAAAGTATCCCGTCACGCACCACCCGCGCCATCTGGGGGAGCATGTCGCGGAAGCCGGCCATGATCCGCTCGGCCTTGTGCTGCTGGTAGTAGCTGAAGAGACCATTCAGCACCACCACCCCCACCAGCGCCACCCCGATGAAGATGTTCCCCTCGCCGGGACGAAGCCATTCGGCCGTGAAGGAAAAGGCCGCACCTGCCCAGAGGAGAAGGGCGAACAGGTTGGTGAGCTGGCGGAGGAATTTCACCAGTTCCGGCTCTTTCTTCCGCTGCCGGAGGGTATTGGGACCGTCGTGCGCCAGGCGCAGGACAGCCTCCCGGCTGGAAAGTCCGTTTGCCGGGTCGGTGTGGAGCCGGTGGCAGAATTCGGGAAGGGGGACCTGGTGCATGGAATCCTCGCCTTACATGAGCAAAAACAATCTGTTGACGCAGAGGCGCAGAGACGATGTTTTATGTATTTTTTATTTTGAAAGCCATTTGCTCACGCGACGACGCAACGAACGCTACGAAATTCAAATCAATCGCTCGATGTTACGTTGCGTTCGTCGCGTTCGTTGCGTGAAACTGTTTTTTTCACGTATTAATTGTATCCCCCACTCCCCATAAGTCACTAATCTGCCGCTATATCTTCACCTCCCTTGCATTTCCCCTCCCCTCTCCTCTATAATGTACCGACCGTTTCCGGAGGTTCCCCTTGCCCGATACCGTGCCATTTGACGCATCACTGCTGGAAAGCCACCTGGTGGTGGATGTGCGCACTCCGCTGGAGTTCGCCGACGACCATATTCCCGGCGCCATGAACGTGCCGCTCCTTTCCAACGAGGAGCGGGTTGAGATTGGCACCCTCTACAAACAGACCGGCCCTTACGAGGCCCGCCGCCGTGGGCTGGAACTGACCGCCCACCGTTATCCAGCCATGGTTGCTGAAATAGCGGAAGCCGCTGCCGGCCGTCCCATCCTGGTCTACTGCTGGCGGGGGGGACTGCGAAGCAAGACCGTCACGAGCATACTGGATCTGACCGGACACCGGGCGGTCCAGTTGCAGGGGGGATACCGCGCCTTCCGCGACCACGTGGCTGCCTTCTTTACCCCCTACGTCCCCTCTGGCCCGCTGGTGGTCCTCCACGGCATGACCGGCATCGGCAAAACCACCTTTCTCCTCGGCCTGAGGACCGACATCTGGCGTGTCATCGACCTGGAAGGGCTCGCCTGCCACCGGGGTTCCGCCTTCGGCGAACTGGGGCTCACCCAGGACCTGACCCAGAAGCGCTTCGAAACACTCCTCTGGGACGCCCTCAGGCAGGTCCCACAGGGCATGCCGATTATTCTCGAAGGGGAGAGCCGGCGGATCGGCAAGATATCACTCCCCGGCAATTTCTACGAAGTGATGCGGGAAGGGACACTGGTCTGGGGTAACGCCTCCCTGGAAACCCGGGTTGCCCGGCTCATCGACGAGTACGGCAGGCCCGACTACAAAGACGGGATGGGGGCGGCGCTGGACAGGATCAAGAAAAGGCTCGGCGGGGAAAAGTATGCGGAAATCGCCGGCTACCTGGAACGCTGGGAACTGGAGCCGTTCATGGCCGAGCTCATGACCGGCTACTACGACCGGCTCTACTACAAGACCCGGGACTGGACGGAAGATTTCACCCTTTCCCTTGAGGATTTCACTACTGCCGGCGAAGAGCTGGAACGGCAGCTCCGGGAACGGTTCGTAGTATCAGATTGAAACTCAAAATCCCCGGCTGTGGCCGATGGGCCGGTCGGCACTGAGGCTTTCTCGCACATTTCTATCTGTGCATACCCCCTTGCGTAGTACTCACAATCCCGTAACCACTCGGTCTTTTGGATACTCCACCAAAATGCCGAAGGTGATCGTCTTCTTTTCGCCCGGCAGCACAGGCAACTTCCAGCTCAGGGTGCCATCGGGCTTTTGCTCAGCCGGTTGGATGCTCGGCTCATCCAGGGTTACCTTGATCTCGTCATCGCCAGCCATAGGCAGCTGGTCACGAACCGTGATCGTCTGGGGTTCCTTGCGGAAGTTCTGCACCTCGATACGATAGCGATACGCCATGCGGTTCTTGCCGAAGAGCCCCGCCTCCTTGTGGCTCTTGATCTCCTCGCGCTTCACCGTGACCTGGTCGTCGGTGCCGAAGAAGAGGTCGAACTTTTCGCCCGAAGCGACCTTCTTCAGTTGGGAATTGCCGGCGTAGTTCCCCCCGGTGAATATGTTGACCCGGCCGGGAAGCAGGGGATACGGAGCACGATTGACGATCTCGGACCTGAGAAAGACGCTCGGCGACAGCTTTGGCACCGCCAGGAACTCAAGCGTCAGGGGGAGGTTTTCGGTCGCCACGACGTTGCCGTGCCGGGTGCCGTCTGCGGGGATGTCTACTGGCCGGGGAACCTGGAAGGACACGGAGTTCTGCTCCTCGGCCACCTGGGCGGTCAAATACTGCGCGGGCGCTTCGGCGGGCGCAGCCCCGCCGGAATCAAGCGATGGGTCTCTCTTCGCCGCGACCTTCGCGGCCATCAGTCCCTGCCCGACCTCGTATGCGCGGGGTGCTGGCATCGGCGGCGAAGGCCTGTAGAATGAGACGAGCCAGGGGGAAAGCTCGGGAGGCGCTCCCCCCAGTGCCGGTCTGGCGGTGGAAAGAGAAAGGCTCACGTCATGCCAGTCCTCGCCGGTCTGCTGGCGCACCAGCGCCCGAAACACCAGCTCCGCGGATTTGCCGTCAGGCGCCAGACGGGCATCGTACGACGGCTCCCAGCTTGCCTGGGGGGTGATGCTGGTCAGATCTAGGCCCAGCTTTCCTTCCTTGGTGACCTCCAGGCCCACCTCCACGGTCTTGGTTTCCTTTCGCCGGGAACCGATCGCTTCTTCCCGCTCCCGCCGCAGTTTATCGATGCGCTCGTTAAGCTGCCGCTTCTCCTCGTCCAGGTCCCCGCTCTGGTCCTCGACCCGGTTCACACCGGTACCGACAAAAGCCAGCGCCTCGTTCAGCTCGGCCGCCGTCGGCTTCCCCACCGCCAGCTCTTTTGAAATCCGGTCTCCCCAGGCAACCTTGATGGAATCGATAAAATTTTTCTGCGCCGCCAGGGCCGCCTTTTTGGCATCGATGCCGGAAACCTTCCGCTCCATTTCCCGGATTTCCTGCTCCAGCTCCATTGCCCGCTTCTCGGGCACCTGTTCGGCGAAACTCCTCTTTACTTCCACCCCGAGGATCGTCGCCGCGGCGCTCCCTATTCCCGTAACCCGCACCGAGTCATCCTGGATCAGGACGGGCAACCCTTCGAAGGAGACGACGTAGCTCCCCGGCTTGAGGGTGAGTGTGGCATTGCGGGTGGTCATCGCCCGGTCCGGGTAGACGGTGACGGCGGTGATGCGGGGCGCAGCCTGGATACGGGACGGTCCCTCATTAGTTGCAAGTGCCGGAGAAACAATCGCCGGCAGGGCGGAAAACGTTACCGATGCCACTGTGCCGAAGCCGATGATCAGCCTCATCATTGTTCGCGATTTCATTCCGGAGATACCTCCTATCCGTTATTCCAATGGCCTGGTTCTTCACTGCCGAGCTGAGCGTTACGCCTTTACACACTTAGACAGGAAGGACGGAAGAAAAGTTCCCGTGCGGTCTATTTTTTTCTTTTTTACTTAGAATTTCCTTACGTCAGGTATCACGTCCGGATTTGGGGCGTATTTGATTACATATCTGTAGCCGACATTGAATTCCGCCCCGCACAGCGGTCTCGTGCAGCTGATCTCTAGCCTATCTCATTCGCGTCAGATCGGCAGAAGACTCAAGCAGATAGCGCCATTGCACGCCGGACAATCCATGCTACCATAGAACAGTAACCGTGTCATCCCGTCAATCGAACGGCCACAGGGCAGAAAAAGGAGGCACCATGATACCGTTGAACGTGAACGGCAAAACGTACCAGGTCGATGTGGAGCCGGAGGTGCCGCTCCTCTGGGTCATCAGGGAGCAGTTGAAACTGACCGGCACCAAGTTCGGCTGCGGCGAAGGGCTGTGCGGCGCCTGCACGGTCCATGTGGACGGTGAACCTATCCGCTCCTGCATCACACCGGTTGGCGATGTCCGGGGAAAGAAGATCGTCACCATCGAAGGTATCCCTGTCAGACATCCGGTCAAGCAGGCATGGCTTGCCGAGGAGGTCTCCCAGTGCGGGTACTGCCAGCCGGGGCAGGTCATGTCCGCCGTTGCCCTGCTGAAAAAGCACCCCAAACCGACCGATGGCGACATCGACAGCGCCATGTCGGGGAATATCTGCCGCTGCGGGACCTATCCGCGCATCCGCATCGCCATCCACCGGGCCGCCGGGGCAAAAAAGAAAGGGTGAAAACCATGAGCGAGATCATAAAGTTGAGCCGCCGTGACTTCCTCAAGACCGGTGCTGTCCTCGGGGGGGGGCTGGTACTCGGCTGCTATCTGCCGTTCGGCAACTCCGCAGGTGCGGCCGATCCCGCAACCACCTTTGCCCCCAACGCCTTTATCAGGGTCGGCAGCGACGACACCGTCACCCTCATCATCAACAAGTCCGAGATGGGTCAAGGGGTCTACACCTCTCTCCCCATGCTGATCGCCGAGGAACTGGCGTGCGACTGGAAAATGATCCGCATCGAAGCAGCGCCGGTGGACCCGGTTTACAACCATACGGTCTTCGGCCTCCAGGTGACGGGGGGGAGCACCAGCGTCCGGACGGAATGGGAGCGGCTCTCGAAAGCGGGGGCAACGGCCCGGGAGATGCTCGTTGCCGCCGCCGCCAAGCAATGGAAGGTCGATCCGGCTACCTGCAGAGCAGAGAACGGCTTCGTCCTCCACTCCGGCGGCAAAAAGCTCTCCTACGGCCAGCTGGCCGACAGAACGGCAAAACTGCCGGTCCCCAAGGAAGTCCGCCTGAAGGACCCAGCCCGTTACACCATCGTCGGCAAGCCGCGCCATCGACTGGACAGCCCGGCCAAGATCGACGGGACGGCGGTATTCGGCATCGATGCACAGCTGCCGGGGCTCCTGACCGCCATGGTGGCCCGGCCGCCGGTTTTCGGCGGCAAGGTGGCGAGTTTCACGGCGGACAAGGCGAAAAAAGTTCCCGGCGTGGTGGATGTTGTGCAGGTCCCGTCAGGGGTGGCGGTGATCGCCACCGGCTTCTGGCCTGCAAAAAAGGGGCGGGAACTCCTGGAGATCGTCTGGGACGACGGCCCCGAGGGGGGGCTGGCAACGCCGGCTCTCCGGGAACGGTATGCCTCCCTCGCCCAATCCCCCGGTCTCGTCGCCCGAAAAGAGGGTGAGCCGGCCCAGGCCGTGCGGCAGGCAGCCAAACAACTCACCGCCGAATTCGAGACCCCCTTCCTCGCCCACGCCCCCATGGAACCCCTCAACTGCTGCGTCGACCTGAAGAGCGACCGCTGCAATATCTGGACCGGTACCCAGTTCCAGACCGTGGACCGGAACAGCGCGGCAGAGGTGGCCGGGCTCAAGCCGGAACAGGTGCATCTCCACACCACCTTCCTCGGTGGGGGATTCGGTCGCCGGGCCAACCCCGCGTCCGACTTCGTCCGGGAGGCGGTTCACGTTGCGAAAGCGGCCGGAAAGCCCGTCAAGGTCATCTGGACGCGGGACGACGACATGAAGGGGGGATACTACCGCCCCTTCTGGTACGACCGGATCAGTGCCGGCCTCGACGATACGGGGAACCTGACCGCCTGGCAGCACACTATCGTCGGCCAGTCCATCATCGCCGGTACCCCCTTCGAGGCGGCCATGGTGAAAAACGGCATCGACGAGTCGTCCGTGGAAGGGGCGGCGGAGATCCCCTACGCCATTCCCAACCTCCAGGTGGACCTCCACACCACCAAGCTCCTGGTACCCGTTCTCTGGTGGCGTTCCGTCGGCCACTCCCACACCGCCTTCGTGGTGGAGAGCTTTATCGACGAAGCGGCCCACGCCGCCGGGAAAGACCCCTTCGCGTTCCGCCGCGCGCTTTTGGCAAAGCATCCCCGCAACAGGGGGGTGCTGGAGCTGGCAGCCGCTAAGGCGGACTGGGGGAAACCGCTCCCCGCAGGCCACAGCCGTGGGATTGCCGTACACGAGTCCTTCGGCAGCTTCATCGCCCAGGTTGCAGAGGTATCGGTGGACAAGAAGGGGACCATCAAGGTCCACCGGGTGGTCTGCGCCATCGACTGCGGCCGGATCGTGAACCCGGACACCATCAGGGCACAGATGGAATCAGGGATCGTTTTCGGCCTTTCCGCTGCCCTTCATGGCGCCATTACCTTCAAGAACGGCCGGGTGGAGCAGGACAATTTCGATGGCTACCCGGTCGTGCGGATGAACGAATCCCCCACCATCGAGGTACACATCATGCCGAGCACCGAACCGCCGGGAGGAGTCGGTGAACCGGGAGTCCCCCCCATCGCACCGGCCGTCGCCAACGGGGTGTTTGCCGCCACCGGCGTCAGGCTCCGTACCCTCCCCTTTAATACAAAGACCCTTCAGGACGGGATGGGGAAGGGGTAGCCATGACCGACCTGGATATTTACGAAGAACTGATCCGGCTGACACGGGCCGGGACACCCTTTGCCCTCACCACGGTCATCGCCAGCAGCGGTTCGTCCCCCCGCAAGCCGGGGGCGAAGATGCTCGTTCGGGATGACGGCACGACCCTCGGTACCGTGGGGGGGGGACGGGTGGAGGCGGAAACCGTCCAGGCCGCCCTGGCCGCCATGACAACCGGTGTGCCGTTGACCCTGCCGTTCGAACTGACGGAGGAACACGGCTTTGTCTGCGGTGGCGCCCTCCGTGTCTACATCGAGCCCCATGGCAACAGCCGGCGGCTCGTCATGTTCGGCGGAGGGCACGTGGGAAAGGCGGTAACGGAACTGGCGGCGGGGTGCGGCTTCCACGTCACCGTCGTGGACGAGAGGCCGGAAATGGCCAACCGGCAGGCGATCCCCGCGGCGGCAGACATCATATGCGCCACCGCCGATAACGCCTTTGCCACATTGACCGTCACGGAGAAGACGGCCATCGTCATCGCCACCACTGGTCACGACCTGGATTTCCAGGCGGTGCGAGGGGCGCTCCGGACCCGGGCAGGGTTCGTCGGGTTGCTCGGGAGCAAGCGCAAGCGGGAGGTACTGCTGCAAACGCTGGAACGGGAAGGTTTTTCAACGGAGGACCGGGCCCGCGTCGTGACGCCGGTGGGACTTGCCATCGGTGCCGAAACGCCGGCGGAGATCGCCGTCAGCATCGTCGCTCAACTGGTTCAAGAAAGGAGGAGCCATGCAGCCGCAAGTGTCGGCCATACTCCTGGCCGCCGGGATGTCACGGCGGATGGGATGCTGCAAGCAGCTCCTCCCCCTTGACGGGCGGCCGGCCATCGTCCGGAGCGTAGAAAGCCTGCTGGCGGGGGGGGTGGACGAGGTCGTCATGGTGATCAACCCGGCGGGGGAGGAGGTGGCAGCGGCCATCTCCCACCTGCCGGTGACGGTCACCGTGAACGGGGCTTCCGACAGCGACATGGCGGGATCGGTGCGGGTCGGCCTGGCAAAAGTAGCCACAACGACAAGCGGCGTACTCATCGCCCTTGCCGACACCCCGCTGGTAAGGGGAGAGACCTGCCGGTTCCTGCAGGAACAACACCGGCACCACCCGGACGCCATCCTCATCCCTGTCCACCGGGAGCGCAAGGGGCACCCCACCCTCTTCCCCCGGTCGATCCTCGCCACCATCGACCGTCACCCCACCCTGCGTGACGTCATCCAGTCCCATGCCGAGCGGGTGCAACTCTTGAACGTGGACGATCCGTGGGTTGTGGAAGAGATGGACACGCCAGAAGACTACCGGCGGCTGGTCTCCCTCCTCACCCCTTCTGCTTCCTGACCCGGAATTTTTTCACCAGTTCGACGGGATGGTAGGAGAGCTTGGCGCTCCTCAATCCGGGCTCCCCAAGGTCCTGCTCCCGGTTGACGAACAGGCAGTCGGTGAAGAGGAGCCGGTTGAACTCCCGGTCCACCAGTTGTGAGATTCCTTCCAGGAACGGGTCGGACTTTTCGAAGTGGCAGACCGACGTCGTTCCGTTCAGCCGTTCCCCCAACGCAAATGCCTTCACCACCCCCTCAACCAGCACCACCACCCCCGCAAGCCCCAGACTGTCGGCCAGTTCCAGAGCCTCCCGGGTCGCTGCAACTTCCTGGACAACGGACGTGCTCTCCATCTTGCCACGCACCCGGAACCACTCATCCAGAAGCGCCAGCGAGCCAGCCAGATGGTTCCTGCCGTAGAGTTCCACCTCGTGCCCGTACCTGCCCGCAAAGTAGTTCACCCGGTTCTTTTTCTTGTGGAACCGGTTGCCGGCAAGCTCCGCCAACTCCTGGCGGAGATAGAGATAATCGAAATTGTCCCGGTCCTCGACAATCTCCACCCCCTCTCCGGTCAGATGCGCCTCGATGAATGCTCCATCGGCCACCGCCATGGTCAGCCCCCTCTCCAGCAGGAAGTGAAGGGCAGCCCTCCTCTCTCCGGTCAGGGGGGGGAGGAAATACTCTTCACCCCCGTACCCCCGTCCCAGTACCACGAGGGAATCACCCACCATGGTCAGTCGGTAGGCATGGGGAGTACGGAACAGATAGAGATTGGCAAAGGTAAACTCGGAAACCCGGGGCTGGAGCAGGACAAAAAGGTCGTCAAGGATCGTCTTGTCGCCCAGGGCAAGCTCGCGGGCTGCGGGGTAAGAGGGGATGTTCATGGTCGTCTCCTTCGGGAGATAAAAGTATACCAAATCACCCGACGGTAGCTGAATTATTACGCTAATTAATGAGTGAACAACCTGTTTCGTATTTCTGAGACATACCTCACATTAGAAATATCATAAAAACTGTTGTTTTTGCGGCAAGTTAATGGTAAATAGTGTAATTAGTATTAAAATACAGATAACGGTGGACCGGTTACTTCATCTCCCTGCAATATCTAAAACAGTAATGCGGGTCGTAGAATGTTTCACCACATACTCCGGTCGGCTCCCTGAAGGGATCGGCCATGAAGTTCGCAAGGGTAAGGCACCATGAAAAAATGGTTTTCGGCAATGATCATCTTCGTGACAGTCATGTATGGCAGCGCAGATGCCAGGTCATACAGGCCTGTGGCCGGGGGGAGGGGCGCAGAAGGACAGGAACCGGCTCCCCCTGCAGCTGTCCCGCCACCGGCACCTGCCCCCAGCGCACCAGTCCCCTCGCCTTCCCAGCCCGTCCCGGCCGGGCAGGCCGCGGCTCCAGCAGCTCCCGGAGCAAACGACTCGCAGATTTTCGTCTGGAAAGAGGGGAATGTCCTGCGTGCGACGAACAACCTGAGCGACGTCCCTCCCCGGTATTCGAAGCGTGTGGAAAGCGCGGACGGGAACCCGAAGGTGATCAGGATGGTGGCTGACGATGAGAAGCCCCGTCCCACGAAACCCGTAAAGAAGATCCAAAAGAAACCTTCACGGCGTCACGGGCATAAAACCAGCAGATGATGCAGCAGGAGCTCACATGTACGTCTATGTACGGGTAAAATTCACCCTGGCACTCATCCTGTCGGGCCTCTGGACGCTCACCTCCATCTACCTCGCAATCCCCTGGTACGTAGGTCTGTCGGCCCGGATGTACCATCCCCTGCCGGCATTGATCGTGCTAGGGCTCGCCATCATACCGGGATGGGCCATGTCCTTCATGATCTTCTCCCTGCTCCTGGACCGGCGACCCAAGTACGTCGAGAAGCCGTTCGTCGCCCCGCCGCTGACATTGCTCATCGCTGCCTACAACGAAGAGGACAAGATCTTCGATACGCTCATGTCCGTCTGGCTCCAGCAGTACCCGGCACATGTGCGGGTAGTGGTCATCGATGACGGCTCGACGGATCGGACCGCCGAGAAGGTCATGGAGTTCATCCAGCAGCACCCAACAACGGGCAAGTCCTTCGAATTGATCCGCCATCAGGAAAACATGTGCAAGGCCGCCGCCCTCTCCACGGGACTGGAAACGGTGACGACCGAGTTCGTCATCACCATCGACGCGGATTCCTACCTGTACGAGAGGGCAATCGAAAACCTGGCCAGGAACATCGTGCTCGGTCCGAAACAGACGGCTGCTGTGGCAGGAAACGTCCTGGTCCGCAATTCCCGGGAAAACATGATGACCAAGCTCCAGGAATGGGACTATTTCCATGGCATCGCGGTCATCAAGCGGGTGCAGTCCCTGTACCAGGGGACCCTCGTGGCCCAGGGAGCTTTCTCCATCTATCGCACCGCGGCCGTAAAACGCCTCAATGGCTGGCCCCCGAAAATCGGGGAAGACATCGTCCTCACCTGGGGTCTGCGCGACCTGGGATACAGGGTCGGCTATGCCGAAAACGCCTTCTGCTTCACCATGGTCCCGGAGACGTACCGGCAGTTCTTCCGGCAGAGAAAGCGCTGGTCGCGCGGCCTCATCGAGGCATTCAAGTCTTACCCCTCCACCCTGGTCAAGGTAAGGATGAATTCCCCCTTCATCTGGTACAATCTCTTCTTCCCGCTGGTCGACAGTGCCTACCTGCTCTTCTTCCTGCCGGGACTGATCGCCGCGATCTTTTTCCAGAACTATCTCATCGTCGGCATGATGACGGTGCTCCTCCTCCCCCTTGCACTTATTGCCAACGGACTCTTCTACTGGCAGCAGAAAAGGATATTCTCGGAGTACGGACTGAAGGTGAGGATGAATCCCTTCGGGTTTTTTGTCTACCTGCTCGGCTACCAGGCAATCATGGCTCCGGCGACGGTTACGGGATACCTGAGTGAAATCCTGAACATGGCAAAAAAATGGGGGACCAAATAATGAGACTGACAGCACTCTTGACGGCACTGGTACTGACCATGCCCCCCAGCGCCTATGCTTTTGAGCAGCATGACCTGGAGATAAGATCCGAAATTTTCAACGATAATGACGGAACCCACAGCCTGGGGTTAGACCAGGTTTTCCACTGGAAGGACAAAACGACGAAGGTTGGTGTCGGTGCCACCGAAACCGTTATCAACGAATCGGGAGGAAGCAGGTTTTTCGCCGGCGGGTTGTTTGAGGGATACAAAAAGTTGGAAAATGTGGACTTTACGGGGCAATTGAAGCTCATAAAATGGAACGACGAGGTCAAGACTCCCCTCTCCCTCGCTTCATCCCAGACACTGGGGCCATTTCGCCTGGAGGAAAGCGTCGACCATGGCACCATCGACTCGGTAAAGGCGTATGATGCGCGCATAGACTTCTGGTCCGTCGGCGGCTCCCTCGACTGGGAACTGGTGAAGAACTTCACCATTACCGGCGGGTACTGGCGCCGCTGGTCATCCGACGACAACAGCCGCGACCTTTTCGTCGGGAGGGCGGTCTACAGCTTCACCGACAATTTCCACGCCCAGTACCGGTACCGGGCGATCAGGAACAGTGAGAGAGTCCCAGAATATTACAGCCCGCAACACTTCGACCAGCATGCCATCCTCGTAGGGTACGCCGATTCGTTCTTCGACAGGCTGAGACTGAGGATATGGGCAGGCCCCATCTCTCAATACGATAAATACACGACGCATATCGGAGCGCTTGAAGATGTCCGGATTACCTGGAGAATCGACGACCACTGGCTGATCGCCGGCCGAGCCGAGGCGAATCAGGTCGGTTCCGGCTATCAGTACATATATTCCACGCTCGGCTTCACCTACGATTTCTAGCTTATAGCAACACTACCAGCACCACCCCGCCGCCGAACACCACCAGATTGCAGACCGCTGAGATGCCGTGGAGTCTGGAAAACTCCTGCCGTTTCGGATGATCCTTGGGGGTCGTTTCGAACGAAGGGATATCCTTCTTGATTTCAGCCGCCTTCGGTTCGATGTAGAACGCCTGGAAGGCGGTCGCCGCCAGCATCAGCACAATGAGCGCCAGGGCAACGGTGAAGTGCTTTCCCCTCTCCAAGAGAAGGGTCGCAAGCGCCACTGAACCGCAGGCGAGCCCCCACCGGAAATAACCGGGGAAAAGAACGCCTACGATCATCCCCGCCAGGTCACGGGGCTGGCTCTTGAAGAGGATCGGGGTGAGAACGAAGGTAAAGATGGCAACCCCGCCGACCCAGAGGGCAACGGCAAGGCGGTATGTCACGGATATGATCTGCACGCGGTATCTCCTTTTGTTTGGCGGCTACAGGTGGTCAATCACCAGCGACCCCACACATAGTAATACCACTCTTTTCCCAGCTACGATACCTTCGATTAAAATTAGAAAGATTTTTTTTGACTTTGTCTACCAGATTAAGGCATAAAGTAACCACACATCAATAACAACACAATAACAGTTGTGATACACGATAATACTAAACCATCCGCGAGGGTGGGGCGGAAAGCCTACAGGGTCTCAAAGAGACAGCCGGGTTACCGAAAATCGCGCGAGATTCGGACCCGGCTTTTTTGTGTCCGCTATCAAAAGGAGCGTTTTGGAAAAACATGTAGCACGCGCCTGAAAAAGGCGTAAGTATCCTGCCGACTTGCAGTCGTTGCATACTCGGCATGATTCAGCAGGTGGTACACGATAATACTAAACCATCCGTGAGGATGGGGCGGAAAGCCTACAGGGTCTCAAAGAGACAGCCGGGTTGCCGAAATATCACACGATATCGGCCCCGGTTTTTTTGTATGCAGAATCTCCGGGCCTAACCCCAAGCACATGGAGGAAACGTGAAGGAAAGGAAGAGTTCATCACTTCCGCTCACCGATGAAGAGCAGCCGCACGAGGGAACGTATTGTTCCGAACAAACAACAAAAGGAGTAATCATGAAGAATGTCAGGAAAGCGTCAGGGCACTTCTTGTTTGCAGTGGCGCTGGGAGCATCTGCTCTGGTAGTTTCTCAGCTTAAAGAGACGGAGGCAGTGGCGCAATCATCATACTTCACCAGCATGGGCTGCTCCGGCTGCCATACAGCCCCGGCAGTCGCCACCTGCAATGGCTGCCATGCCCACGGTACCCATTCAACGAGCACGAAAAACGACATCAACGTGAAGGGCGTCACCAACGCGACTTCCTATGCACCCGGCGCGACCGTGACGGTGACCATCACCGGCGGCTATCGCACCGGATGGATTGGGGCAATTCTCTACGACCAGAACATGGTAGTGCTGGCAAGGCCTACCGGCAACGCAAGTGACATGGGCTGGGATGCGACCTATCCCGTGACGTTGACCGCGAAGGCGCCGACCACGCCGGGCACCTACACCTGGAAAGTAGGGTGGTATGGCAACCAGTATGATGCGTCAGGGGCCACATTCGGCACCGGTTGGACTCCAGACCCGAACAACCCTGAGCACGGCTATGAAGTCGTGAGCACCAATTCCTTCACCGTTGTCGCCGCAGCTGACACCACCGCTCCGGTCGTCGGCACCTTCACCCTGCCGGCCACCGCCACCAGCCTCACCGTGCCGGTCAGCTCCCTTACCGCTACCGACAACGTAGCCGTAACCGGTTACCTGATCACCACGAGCTCCACCGCCCCGGCTGCTTCCGCCACCGGCTGGACTGCCACCGCACCGGCCAGTGTCACTGCCGTTGCCGGCAGCAACACCTTCTACGCCTGGGCCAAGGATGCGGCAGGTAACGTATCCCTCGCCAAGAGCGCCAGCGTGACCGTCACCCTCCCCGACACCACCGCTCCCGTCGTGAGCGCCTTTACCCTGCCGGCCACTGCCACCAGCCTCACCGTGCCGGTCAGCTCCTTTACCGCTACCGACAACGTTGGGGTTACTGGCTACCTGATCACCACGAGCTCCACCGTCCCGGCTGCTTCCGCCACCGGCTGGACCGCCACAGCACCGACAAGCGTCACCGCCGTTACCGGCAGCAACACCTTCTACGCCTGGGCCAAGGATGCGGCAGGTAACGTATCCCTCGCCAAGAGCGCCAGCGTGACCGTCACCCTCCCCGACACCACCGCTCCCGTGGTGAGTGCCTTCACCCTGCCGGCCACCGCCACCAGCCTCACCGTGCCGGTCAGCTCCCTTACCGCCACTGACAACGTTGGGGTTACCGGCTACCTGATCACCACGAGCTCCACCGCCCCGGCAGCTTCCACCGCAGGCTGGACTGCCACCGCCCCGGCCAGCGTCACCGCCGTTGCCGGCAGCAACACCTTCTACGCCTGGGCCAAGGATGCAGCGGGTAACGTATCCCTCGCCAAAAGCGCCAGCGTGACCGTCACCCTCCCCGACACCACTGCTCCAGTCGTGAGCGCCTTCACCCTGCCGGCCACTTCCACTAGCCTCACCGTGCCGGTCAGCTCCTTTACCGCCACTGACAACGTTGGGGTCACCGGCTACCTGATCACCACGAGCTCCACCGCTCCGGCAGCATCTGTCATCGGCTGGACTGCCACCGCACCGGCCAGCGTCACCGCCGTTGCCGGCAGCAACACCTTCTACGCCTGGGCCAAGGATGCGGCAGGTAACGTATCCCTCGCCAAAAGCGCCAGTGTAAGCGTAACACTACCCCCGGCGGCTGACACCACCGCTCCCGTGGTGAGCGCCTTCACCCTGCCGGCCACTTCCACCAGCCTCACCGTGCCGGTCAGCTCCTTTACCGCCACCGACAACGTTGGGGTCACCGGTTACCTGATCACCACGAGCTCCACCGCTCCGGCAGCATCCGCCACCGGCTGGAGCACCACCGCACCGGCCAGCGTCACCGCCGTTGCCGGCAGCAACACTTTCTACGCCTGGGCTAAGGACGCCGCGGGTAATGTCTCCGCAGCCAAGAGCGCCACGGTAACCATCACGATCACCCAGGCGACTCTCAACCTGACCGTGTCAGCCCTGGCCAACGGTATGTACACCAACAACGGCACCCTGAACATCAGCGGCAGCGCAGTTGATACAGCCGGCATCAAGTCTGTCACCGTCAACGGCCAGCCTGTCACCGTCAATGCCGATGGCTCCTTCAGCTACGCCCTTACCCTCCAGGTCGGAGCCAACACCGTTACGGTCATCGCCACCGACAATGCCGGCACCCAGAAGACCGATACCCGTACCATAACCTTTGACCCGGCCGCACCGGTCCTGACTGTCTCCGCGCCGGCCGACAACAGCACGACCAGCCAGTCGTTCATTACCTTGAACGGCACCATCAACGAAACCTCAACGGTCAGTGTCAGCGTCAACGGCGGCCCACTGCAATCCGCCTCCGTATCCGGCACTACCTACAGCACCACCGTCTACCTGGTGGCAGGCGTCAACACCATTACCATCAACGCCACCGACCTGGCCGGCAACACCACCACCGTAAAGCGGACGGTAACCTACACCGCCGCCACCAATAGCAACCTCTCGCTTGCGGTCACCTACCCCATTCAGGACATCACCACCAAGTACCCGTACCTGGTCCTCAAGGGTAAGGTTGTCGACAGCGAGCACGTAACCGTCACGATTACCATGAACGGCAAGACCTACACCCCCGCGATCGACGATGGCGCATTCACTCAGCGGCTCACCTTCACCACTCCCAAGCTGTATGCCATCACCGTGACCGCCGTGGATGCCGCGGGCAACACCAGCACGGTCGTTCGTAACGTGATCTACCGTCCTGGCTATAACCGCAATGACGATTAAGTTGCACTAGATTAAAAGACGAAAAAGCCACCCGGCAACGGGTGGCTTTTTCATTTGTGGCAACGCAAGGGACCGGGTCAGGAAACACTTTCCAACGCATAGGTATCGATGATCCAGCGCGCTATGCTCCTCCTCCCCGGCAACGACGCCGGCATGGTCTCCCGGCAGAACCAGCGGGCATCCTCCAGCTCCTCCCGGTCCACCACGATCTCCCCACCGGCATAATCCGCCACGAAGCCGGCCATGAGCTGGCTCGGGAACGGCCAGTTCTGGCTCCCGACATACCGCAGGTTGCGAATCAGGATGCCGGTCTCCTCAAGCACCTCCCGATGAACACACTCCTCCAGCGATTCGCCGAAATCGAGAAAACCGGCCACTAGGCTGTAGCGCCCCGCCGGCCACGCACTCTTTCTCCCCAGCAGAAACTCGCCGTTTTTACGCACCAGCACGATAATGCAGGGGTGGATGTGGGGGAAATGCTCGTGTCCGCAGCCGGTGCAGCGCTTCCCCCAGCTGAGAGGAATCCTCTCCAGCGAGCCGCCACAGCGGGAGCAGAGGGCACTGTGCCGGTCCCAGGAGAGGACCTGGTGGGCCAGTCCTCCCAGGGTCAACAGCCGTTCGTCGAGCCGCTCCTCCATGGCGTTGAACGGTTCGGCCACCATGCCGGCCGGAATTTCCACCTTGCGCGACAGCAGCACAGCACGGAGCGGCGCGCCGTACCAGGTACCGAAGCAGATCCCGTCCACCCCTTCCCCGAGCCATTCGGGCCGTCCCCCCTCGAGGAACTGCAATTCACCTTTTTCCTCGACCAACACCAGATAGTTCCCCCGCACCATGACCCAGAGGGACTTACCGTCCGGCACCGCTTCGCCGGGTCTGAGCGACCGAAACCCTTCCCGGATGATGGCACCGTTGAAAGGGAGATTGACCGCCTCCGGATACCGCATACCTGCCTCCTGTCAACATTTCACAAATCAGTGAGTAAGGGGTGTCCCGTGACGCGAATGTACCCGAGTGCCAGCCGAGGCAGGCGAAATGAACCTAAGCCGTACAGCGGCGGAACGAGGGGGCTCTGAGCGTAACGGGGGCCATTACTCACGGGTCAGAATTTCTGTGATAGCATACCGGATTGGTAACTGGACGCAACCCTTTTTGCTCCCGCTTGCCCTTGAATTCCCGCGGCGGCGATGATATGGTACGGGGGTGTGGTAGAGGTGAGAAGAGCGTATTTCTGGAGTCATCTTTGTTTATGAACTAAAACGAGGAACGCGCATGACGAGACGTTTTCCCGCCGAATGGGAAGAGCAGGACGGGGTGCTGCTCGCATGGCCCCACGAATCCACCGACTGGCGACTCCACCTGGACCTGGTGGAGCCGGTGTTCACGGAGATCGTCCGGTCGATCAGCCGCTTCGAGAGGGTGATCCTTGTGGTCCCCGACGAGCTGGAGGTTGAACGACGGTTGGCCGATGCGGGTGCGGAGATGGCCAACGTCCGGCTTTTCCCCGTAGAGAGTAACGACACCTGGGCGCGGGATTTCGGCCCCGTGACGGTGACGGAGAACGGGCAGCCGCTCCTCCTCGACTTCGGTTTCAACGGCTGGGGGCTTAAATTCCCCGCCGACCTGGACAACCTGATCACCGGCCGACTCTGTCAGCTGGGGGCATTCCGGGCAGAGCGGCAGATAGTCGGGCTGATCATGGAAGGGGGAAGCCTGGAGAGCGACGGCAGCGGCACCATTCTGACCACGGCCGAGTGCCTCCTCTCCCCCAACCGCAATCCCCATCTTTCCCGGTTGGAGATAGAGGCGGAGCTGGCACGGAAACTGGGGACCGGCAGGGTCCTCTGGCTGGAGAACGGCTATCTCGCCGGGGACGACACCGACTCCCACGTGGATACCCTGGCACGGCTCTGCCCGGACGATACTATCGTCTACCAGGCGTGCGACGATCCGGCCGACGAACACTACGGAGCGCTCAGCGCCATGGCCGACGAACTTGCGGCCTTCCGCACCAGGGATGGACACCCCTATCGGCTCCTTCCCCTCCCCTGGCCGGAAGCGCGCTTCGACGATGACGGACAGCGGCTCCCCGCAACCTACGCCAACTTCCTCATCATCAACCGGGCTCTGCTCGTTCCGACGTATGGGGACAAGAATGACGGGGCGGCACTCGCCGTAATCCGGTCAGCATTCCCCGACCGGGAGGTCATCGGCATCGACTGCTCGCCCCTCATCCTGCAGCACGGCTCACTGCACTGCGTCACCATGCAACTGCCCAAAGGAGTACTCTCGTGAATAACCTGACTGTCGCCCTTGTCCAGCAGAGCTGCGGCGAGGACAAGGATCTCAACCTGGCCAAGAGCATCGAGAGCATCCGCCAGGCAAGCGCCCTCGGCGCCAAACTGGTGGTGCTCCAGGAACTCCACGCCGGCGTCTACTTCTGCCAGACCGAGGATACCGACCGTTTCGACATGGCGGAACCGATACCCGGACCTACCAGCGACAACCTGGGCGACGTGGCGAAGGAATTCGGGGTGGTCCTCGTCTCCTCCCTCTTCGAGCGGCGCGCACCGGGACTCTATCACAACACCGCCGTGGTCTTCGAGAAGGATGGTACCATCGCCGGCACCTACCGCAAGATGCACATCCCGGACGACCCGGGATTCTACGAAAAGTTCTACTTCACCCCCGGCGACCGAGGATTCACCCCCATCGACACCTCCGTCGGCCGGCTCGGCGTGCTGGTCTGCTGGGACCAGTGGTACCCGGAGGGGGCACGGCTCATGGCGATGGCCGGTGCGGAGCTCCTCATCTACCCCACCGCCATCGGCTGGGACCCCACCGATCCGGACGAGGAGAAGATCCGCCAGAAGGAGGCGTGGATCACCATCCAGCGTGCCCATGCCGTGGCCAACGGCGTTCCGGTGGTGAGCGTCAACCGGGTCGGCTTCGAACCGGACCCGGCTGGGGCAAGTCACGGTATCACCTTCTGGGGGAGCAGTTTCGTGGCGGGATGCCAGGGGGAATTCCTGGCCCAGGCGGCAAACGACCGGGAGGAGTTGCTGGTGGTTGAGATCGACAGGGGGCGGAGCGAGTCGGTGCGCCGTATCTGGCCGTTCCTGCGCGATCGCCGCATCGATGCCTACGGAGATTTGCTGAAGCGTTATCGGGATTAAGGTCGAGAGGTCAAAACATGCCCATCCACGAAAAAGAACTGCTGGACGCTCTCACCAGCACCCGCATTCTCTCCTCCATGATCACCCCGGCGGTGCTCATATCCGCCTGCGGCAGCCTGATCTTTTCCACGTCGGCCCGACTGGGGAGGATATTCGACCGGGTCAACGCATTGAAGGGTGAACTGGAGGGTGTGCTGGCCAATCAGACCTCTTTCCCTGAGGAGCGAATCGCCTTTCTGCACGACCAGTTCCAACTTCAGCGGGTCCGCGCCGGCCTCATCCAGAAGGCAATGGCTGCCCTCTATACCGCCACCGCCCTCTTCGTGGCGGCAAGCCTCGCCATCGCCTTTAACGTGGCGTACGGCACAGCCGACACCGCCTGGATTCCCACGGCCATTGCCCTCATGGGCGGCGTTTTCCTCTTCATCGCAAGCGCCATCCTGCTCTACGAAAGCCGCTTCAACCTGAGGTTCGTCAGCCGACACCTGGACTTCATCCAGTTCCTGCAGGATCAGCACAACCAAAAAAGGCAATAGGCAAGGGGCGTGGGGGAAAACCAGTCCTCCCAGCCTATTGCCGCCTATCAATAATGTGGCGGCGGTTCCTCGTCAGCCGGCTCCCGCACGGTGGACGGTGCCATGCACTGGAGCTGTTGTTTGAGCAACTCAACTTCCGCCGACAGCCGGTCCAACTGCTGTTGCTGCTGGTAAACCACCTCGTTCAGCTGCTGGATGGTATCCTCCTGGTGCATCAGGTGGATTTCCAGATCGGTGATCCTCTGTTCCGTCATCCCGCCCTCCTTTATAACGAGTTGCAATCAAAATGAGTACTAGGCGGCGAGGAAGGGACGACGTAGGCGCACATGAAAGTACGTTGAGGAGTCCCTGACGAAGCCAACAACGTAATCGTTTGATTGCGACTCGGTATCACCCCTTCACACTGATAATGTACTTGAGATAGCGCCCCTCGGGAAATGTCACCGGGTAGGGGAAATCACCCGGCTGGCCGACACAGGCGATGACCCGTAACTCAGCTCCTCCCTTGAGAGCGCCGCGCCGCAGCTCCTTGAGGTAGTCGGAGACCTCCACCTTCTGGTGGTTGGAGGAGGTGATGAGAAGCCCCCCCACTGTCAGGAGCGGCAGGGCGGCGGCCACCAGGTCCGATGTCCCCCCCCGGGTGGTGAAGCGGCTCTTGGCGGTGGTGGAAAAGGAGGGAGGATCCATCAGGATGATGTCGAAGGTTTTCCCCGCCGCGGCAAGCTCTTCGAGCACCCGAAAACAGTCGCCGACGATGAACTCGTGCCGTTTCGGATTGAGGCGGTTGGCGCCGAAATTCTCCCTCCCCCACGCCGTATAGCCGGGAGAGGCGTCCACGCTCGTCACCAGCGTCGCTCCGGCGGCGGCCGCCGCCACGGAAAAGGCGGCGGTATAGGCGAACAGGTTGAGCACCCGCTTCCCCGTGGCCCGGTGCATCAGATCGCGCCGGTTCTCGCGCTGATCGAGGAACAGGCCGGTATTCAGCCCCTGCTCCAGACTCACCAGGAAGGTGAGACCGTTCTCCTGCACCGCAAGGCGAGGAGGAGCCAGATGACCGGCGAGAAGACGACCGTAATCCTTGGAATCACTCTGTGCCTCCAGTTCCCGGGTATTCCGGGGTCGGGTCTTTTCATAGATACCGACGGGGGAGAGCTGCTGCTGGAGGCACTGTACGATCAACGGCAGATGGGGACGCCACCCTTCGCCGTAGAGCTGTACCATCAGGTAATCACCATAGCGGTCCACCGTCAGGCCGGGAAGCCCGTCACCCTCACCGTTGACCAGCCGGTATGCGGTGGTACCGGTCAGCTCCAAATGGTCCCGACGCAGTCGCAGTGCCTGCTCGAGACGCCGGTTCAGCCACCCCCGGTCCAGCTCCATGGTGCCGAACTCAAGCACCCGGGCAACCACCCGCTCGCCGGGGTCGAGGAGAGCCGTGGCCAGCAGGCGTCCCCTGTCATCCACCAATTCCACCAGGGCACCGGCCCGCCCCTTCGGCCACTTTTTCGTCCAGACATCGGCAATGAGCCACGGATGCCCCAATTCCAGCATCCGCACCGATTCCGGTCCGACGGTGCACCGTATCCGTTCTGTCATGAAGTCCTCCGCACCTATAATACGAGGGGGGAAATATTCTCATCGTAGGGGCGGGCCTTGCGTCCGCCCACTCGGGCACCGCTAGGGGTGCCCCTACAGCAGGGTTTGAATTGAACAACAGCTTGAACACCGAAGGCGCTCCCGGAGCGAACGCAGGACAGTTGCACCTGCCTGACGCGCACGATTCTACCCCAACAGGCTCCCGGCTCCAAGGTAAAAACACAGGACAGACGTTCCCATCCTGACGGAAACATGCTATTAAACCGTAGCACATTAACCACACGGACAGGAGCACACTTCATGGAGACGACCCCCCATTCCAGCGGCGAGCGCCATATCGAAAAAATCATGGAAGAACTTGATCCGGCGTCGGAACGCTATCAGGTCCTCGACACGGCAAAGCGGTTCAAGTCCTCGTGGGTGGAACTGGGGGACAAGCTGCTCAGGGTGAGCGGCAGCACCATGTACCGGGAATGGGGCTACCAGAGCTTCGAGGAGTACTGCGTACAGGAAATCCGGATCAGAAAACAGACCGCAGAGAAGCTGACCCTGGCCTACCGTTTCATGGAACGGCATGAGCCGGCACTCTTGGCCCGCCGGGATGAACCACGCCCGCTCCCCGATTTCCGGACCGTCGATCTCCTGCGTCAGGCACGCGAGGAAAAGGGATTTTCCGACGAGGAATACGCCACGTTGCGGAAAAGCGCGGTGGAAGAGGAACGAAGCCACCCGACCGTACTGAAACGCTTCAAGGAGGTGACGACCGGCCGGACGGGAGTCCCGGTGGACCCGGCAACACCGCTCAAGGCAAGCCTGGCGGCCGCCCACCGCCTCGATACGTCGTTGCGCGGGGTAGCCAACCTGCCGGGAGGGTACGGGGAGCAGCTCGCGGGACTCATCGGTTACCTGGAAGGGGAACTGGAAAAGGTCGTCACACCACCCGAATCATGAACTCCGGACAGGCAGCCCCGCAGTAACCACAGAGGATGCAGGCTTCCTCGTCAACCCTGGCAACCCCGTCCACCACGCTGAGGGCGTTGCTGGCACAGGCTTCGACGCAGAACCCGCACCCTTTGCAGAACTTCTCCATGATCCGCAGCCTGCGCCGTCGACTTTCCAGCTTCTGCCAGACCGCCTCGTCGGCCGTACCGTCCCGGAACAGCTCCAGGTTGGCATCGATCTCCGCAGTGGAGAGCATGCCGATCGCCACCCCGTGAATCCCTTCCAGCCCCAGCACGTAACGGATGCTGTCGCGCGCCTCGCTGATCAGGTTCCCCCCCGCCAGGGCCTTCATTGCATAGACACCCTTGCCGGCCCCTGCACACGCCGAGATGGCCGCCCCCATTTCCGCCGCACTGCCGTCGAGGATACCCATTCCCGTACGATTGATGAGAGGGTGGACCACCTCGATCTCCGGATGAGCCACCGCTTTACGGAAGGCCGCAATGTAGTGGGAGGAGATGCCGACATGGCCGATCTTCCCTTCTCCCTTCATGCGCAGAAGTTCCGCCAGGACATCGGCCCGTTCCGTGAAAGGATCCGCAATCCTTGCCCCGTGAAGGTGGACGATATCGAGCCGCTCACGCCCCAATTCCCGGAGAGCCCGCTCCACATGGGCACGGGCGGTCGGGGCATCGGCCGCGTGGGTTTTGGTGACCACGACGACGTCCCCCCGGAACCCTTCCAGCCCGGCACGTACGTGGGAGTAGGTCTCGTACAGCTCGGCCGTGTCGATCATGGTCACCCCCCGCTCAAGGGCGTGGCGAATCAGGAGTCCCCCCTCTTCAGGGCTAAGACCGGCCTGCAGCGGGCCGAGGGGGAGGGTACCGTAGACCAGCGGGTTGATTGTTAGTCCGGTTGAGCCAAGTGCTACCTTATCCATTTACATCTCCTTGTCCGTTCGCGAATAATACCAATTCCACATCAAGGCGCTATCTGCGTTGGCTCGTCTTCGGCTCCTCAACGTACTGTCTGTACGCCTGCGTCGCCTCAATCCTCGCCGCCTTGATTTCATCCTTGATCTGAAATTGGTATAACAACTCAGATACTCCTGACATCCAGCACCTTTTCCACCTCCGGTGCGGCGAATCCGGCGAACTTGGCCAGCAGTTCTGACGGGGTTGCCGCCACAAGCAAGCCAGCACGGTGACGCTCCCTGACAAACTGCTCCGCATGGGCATGGTCGAGAAACGCCACGAGCCGGTCATAATAGCCGCCAACATTGAGCAGTCCGCACGGCTTGGCATGCATGCCGAGCTGCGCCCAGGTAAGGACCTCGAAGAACTCCTCAAGGGTGCCGAGCCCGCCGGGAAGGGCAATGAATCCGTCGGACAGATCGGCCATGAGCGCCTTGCGCTCGTGCATGGAACCAACGCGGTGAAGGGTAGTCAAACCCGGATGGGGGGTCTCCTTGGTCTCCAGCACCCTCGGCAATACGCCGTGGACCTCCCCTCCTTCCCCAAGAACAGCGTCCGCAACGACTCCCATCAATCCGCCGCTTGCTCCGCCGTAGACCAGTCCCAAACCCATGGCAACCAGGAGGCACCCCATTTCCCGCGCCGCACGGGCATACTCGGGGGAGGCTCCCCGACTGGAGCCGCAAAACACACAGATTCTTCGCATAAGGCCTCTCCCGCCATGGAATAGGGTCTATCCGTCACTATCCAGTCTAGGGTATGACGGGGTGAAAATCAAGGATGCACCGCATAGGCTACATGACCGGCATAAAAAAAGGGACCGTTTCCGGTCCCTTTCCGACGGCCTCTGTGCCGTCCGTTCGGTTGCCTGCTACTGCTTAGTGCTTCTCGATCGCCGAGGCTTTGGTGGGACCGTTCATCCGTATCGCCGCGGCAAATTCCATCCAGAAGACCAGGTAGATGGAGACCATGAGCGACAGGCCGATATTCTGATTCTCGGGCCCAAGAGCCTTGGCCAGGATCGGGGAGGCAAATCCCGCACCGAGGGTGCCGGTGGCACGCTCCAGGAGATAGAATATTGGCAACGTGAGAAGGGTGCCGACCACCATGATGGCAATGCCGCGCCCCCGCTTCACCCAGTATTTGGGGGAGAAACCGAACATCCGCATGAAGATGACGACCCAGATGATCCAGACCGAGTAATCGACGGCGGCGTCGGGAAGGGCCAGCTTGCTCTTCACGAGCACCAGTTCGAGAACGGTCACGGCACCCAGCAGGGTGAACATCCAGGAAAACTTTTCGTTGGCCTGGGTCTGCCATTTGCGGCTGTCGGGTGCAGCGCTCTCCTGTGCCGAGTGGGAATGGGTCCCAAGGGCGGAGAAGAGGATAGCGAACCAGATGCCGGCATTGTGGAAGAGGAGCGAGGCATGATTGCCGGCCACGTTGGCGATGCGGGCCATCGGGTCGCGGGCGAAGTCGGCGGCAATCCGCATTAGAAAGAGGTTGACGATGATGGAGCAGGTCATGATGACCGCTATGGTGAAGATGCGCCGGGGGAGCAGATAGGGATCGACCCGGTCAGGGAAGCCAAGAATAAAGGCGAACCAGATCAGATACATGATGAGCGGAATGCCGAAGCAGATGCCGTACACGGAGTCGCCGGCAAAATCACCCGCCTGGGAATAGATAACGTATTTCTCCTTGCTGGCCGGGTCCAAATTGGCAGCCTTGACCACATCCTTGGGCATCTTCTTGACGTGGGGAAGGATCCCCATGGCGTACCAGCCGTGATCCCCCTGGGTGGTGTCAACAACCCAGTACTGGTCCCCCATCATCTCGTCCAACCCCTGGAATATCCGCATGGAGAAGGTGGCACAGAGCGTAACCACCACAAGCAACAGGATCGCGTTGGAAATTTTCATTGGCATAGGAGTATCCTCCGTTATTGTCTGACATCAGCAGGAACGTCGATTTTTCGTTCTGGCAAGGCACCCAAGAAATCGTGCGGAGGCGTACTGGAAGTACGCCGCACAAGGGATTCCGAAGGGTAACGCCGCCAGAGCGGAAAAGCGGCGTTACCGTTTAGTTCTTGTGGGTGGTCCAGAACATAGACACCGCATTCGCCGCAAACAGGCCGTAGAGCCACATGGTGTTCCAGGCCGGGCCCGACCAGTGACTGCCACGCCCGCCGCCGACCACGCCGGAAGCCACGATGATGCCGATCATTGCGGTGAATGCCACCATCGCCACGGCACGCAGGATGGCACTGTTACGCCAAGTGTGCCGTTCCAGCTCCTCTATCCGTTCAAGCAGTTCAAGCTCTTTTTCGCTCATCTCTCTTCTCCTTTGCGATGGAAATAAGTACGAAAGCCGTTGCTGCCGTCAAGGCGAACGTCACGAGGACCACGTTAAGATGCAGAGTAATGTTGTACAGCATAAAGCCTCCCTGTTAACACTTGATCAGATCCAAAGCCTCGGAGGGGAACCGGTCGGCCAGTTCCTGGTATTTGAGGCATTCCTTGTGGCGGCAACTGCAGTACCTGATAATCATGTTCACATCGTAAGGTGATATGTATCCACAGCCAACATCGCAGTAATCATCGCTCTTGCCATAGAAGGGGCACACTATCGCTGCCTTCATACCTACCTCATGGCTGTCGTCCAGCCCGTTTGAAAGTTCGCCGGGTTTGGCCGGAACCGCCTCCCAACGGTTCCGGCTGCCCCCATTTACGAAGGAGTAACTGTCTTGGTAAGAGCAACCTGCATACCAATGTTTCACAAACCACCCTAATTTATTTTATTCTCTAATGATTTAAGCATGTTGCATGGCCCACGGAATGGCAGCGACAACAGGACAGAGCACGACCGTTTTTGCAGGGATGCAAAATCGGCACACTCCTCCGGCCGGTGGAAAACCGCAACAGTACGACAGGAACCGATATCGGCTTTGTTTTGTTAGTAATTACAAACCGTTAGGATATATCGACCATCATGACGGGGTGGGATTTGCAGCACTGCAAAGGGAACGGCGATGATTTGCAGATGTGCAAATAAAGGAAGAGACGACGCCTTTGCCGGTGCAGAACTAGGAGTAGTCCTCTTTCCGGATGGTATATTTCTTTATCTTGCGGTAGATAGTTGCCATGTTTGTCCCTGCATCACGGGCCGCCGCCTCGATATTCCCTTGATGCTTCCGCAGGAGCCCTTTCAGGTAGTCGGTTTCGAATCTGGCCAGGGCGAGAACGTAGTCTCCCTCTTCTCCGGCCGTTTCGCCAACGTCCTCTGTAACGGGAAGGTCGATGAACTGGGCGATGATCGGCTGGCTGAGGTAATCGCCGCTTTCCAGCGCCATGGATGCCTCGACGACGTTTTTCAGCTGGCGGATGTTACCGGGCCAGTCAAACTGGATAAACGCCTCCAGCGCGTCCGGGGCGATGCCGCGGACCTGGGTACCGAACTTCTTGTTCTGCAGAGTTATGAAATGGGCCGCCAGGAGCGGTATGTCCGCCCGCCGCTCCCGTAGCGGCGGGAGATGGATATTGACCACGTTGAGCCGGTAGTAGAGGTCCTCCCGGAAGGCGCCGCTTTTCACCGCGTTCTTCAGCTCCGAGTTGGTGGCGGACAGGATACGCACGTCCACCCGCGTAGGGGTGGTATCACCGAGGCGGTGGAACTCCTGCTCCTGGAGAAAGCGGAGCAGGGTCTTTTGCACGTTCATGGGGAGGTTTCCCACTTCATCGAGAAAGAGAGTCCCGCCGTCGGCCGCCTCCAGAAGTCCCTGGCGATTCTCCTTGGCGCCGGTAAAGGCCCCTTTCTTGTAGCCGAACAGCTCCGATTCCAGGAGCGATTCGGGGAGCGCCCCGCAGTTGATGGCAATGAACTTTTTCTCTTTCCGGAGCGAGTTGTAGTGGATTGCCTGGGCGATCAGTTCCTTGCCGGTTCCCGATTCGCCGGTGATGAGCACGGAGGTGTCGCGGATGGCGATCTTTTCCACCTTGGTCAGAATCTCTTTGAGCCCCTCCGACGCGCCGATGATGTTGTCGAAGCGGAACTTCCCCACCAGCTCCTCCCGCAGTTCCCGGTTCTCCTCCAGGAGCTGGGTATGCTTGAGGGCGTTCTTGATCCGGTAGAGAAGCTCCTCCGGCTCGAACGGCTTGGTCAGCATGTCGTACGCCCCCCGGCGGAGGGCCTGGATCGACATCTCCACCGTGGCGTAGGCGGTTATCATGATGACCGGAATGCCGGGCTCCTTCTGCTTCAACTTCTGCAGCACCTCCAGACCGTCCATCCCCGGCATCTTGATGTCGGACACCACCAGGTCCCAGTCGCCGGGCTTGAACGCTTCCACCGCTTCGAAGGAGCGGGTGAAGGCCTTGACCGCGTAACCGTTGTCCAGAAGCACCGCCTCCATCATCCGGCAGAGGGCCTCTTCGTTGTCGATGAGCATGATGCGTTTTTTGTCGGGCACGTTGTAAACCTCGTGAAAAGTAAAAAGGTAAAAAAGTAAAAATTATCTGGTGAAAAAATCGATCGCTTTCCTGATGAGGTGGAAGAGATCGGGATCTCCCATCCTCAGGACGCTTCCGTAGTCGTCGAAAGAGGAATCGTCACCCTGATAATTCCCGCCGGGGATGGGTTGGGCGAGCCTGTCGCGCCGCTCCCGTTCCTGCTCCGCCTCGTTTTTTTTGCGCTGCTCCTGCCGTTCCTGATCCAGCAGTTTCCCCCCCGCCTTCATCCATTCGAACAGATGCCGCAGTTCGCCGCCGTCGAGCCAGACGCCGTGCTCCTTGCAGCGATCGACGATAACGCCGCTCTTTGTCCCGAAATTGATACGGTTCATGATAGTGGCACAGACCGGGCACTTGACGTAGGAAACGCCGTAGTCATTGGGCCTCAGCGCGGTGTTGATGGTGTCCAGCCGGCTCCGGTCAATGGCGAACACATTGGCAACCGTAGCCTCCAGGAGCGCTTCCAGTTCCCCCGGATCGAAAAAAAGCCCCAGGCACTCATCGCACCGTTCGATCAGAAACCTGCCATCCAGTTTCAGGTCGATGGTCTGCAGCGGGATGGCGCACCGCGGACATACGCGGGTGGAATCGACCTCGTGGGTCGTATAGTAGTTTATCCCTTTGAGGTCGATGTCATTCCGGCTTCCGCAATAATCGCAGCGGATCGAATTTGGCGGCAGGGGTGCCGAACAGTTGGAGCAGTTTGCCACGGTACCTCCGGGGTGATAATCGTAGGGGCGGGCTTTGCGTCCGCCCCCTAGGCACCCGCAAGAGGTGCCCCTGCAGCAGGGTTTGAATCATTTCGGCAGCGGTGGCGGTGTCGTCCGGAACAGCGATGCAAACTCGCCGAACTGCGCAGCCGTTTGCCATTCCGCCATCCCCTCTTTCCACATCAGGGTCTCCTTCGTTATGGCCCCCTTGGTTATGTAACCGAGGATCGCCGTTTTATCGAAGGGGCCGGCCTGTTTACCGTTTTTCCCCACGTAATATGTCTCTGAATGGGGGAGGGGTGGCGGCTGCGGCACTCCCTGCGATGCCTCCTGGGGGGTGGTCAGTGCCTTTCCCAACTGGTTGGCCATGGCGAACCCCATACCCATCCCCACCCCGGCCGAGGCATCGCCACCCGGATTTTTCGCCGCCGCCTCCATGGCATTCGCACTCTGGAACTTCACATAGTTGTCCAGATTCCCCACAATCCCCATGCTGCTTTTTTTGTCCAGCGCCTCTTCGACCTCCCGGGGGAGGGATATGTTCTCCACCAGTAGTTTTGTTACTTCCAGGCCGTACTCAAGAAACTCGGGGGCTATTTTTTGGGTAAGGGAGGAGGAAAGCTCATCGTACCTGGCGGACAGGTCAAGCAGGGGGATTTTGCTCTCACCGAGCATATCCGAGAACCGGGTGACCACCAGGTTTCTTAGCTGATCGGCAACGTCATTGAGGGTGAAATGCCCCCCCGTGCCGACGATCTCCCTGATGAACTTCGCCGGGTCGCTCACCCGTACCACATAGGTCCCGAACGATCGCAGCCGCACCGGCCCGAACTCCGGGTCGCGCAGCATGACGGGATTGCTCGTCCCCCACTTGAGATTCGTGAAGTTCCGGGTGTTGACGAAGTAGACTTCGGCCTTGAAGGGGCTCTGAAACCCGTACTGCCACCCCATGAGGGTAGTGAGGATCGGGAGGTTTTTGGTCGTCAGCTGGTGCTGCCCCGGTGGGAACACATCGGCAATTTCCCCCTGGTTCACGAAAACGGCGGCCTGTGACTGCCGCACGATCAGCTGTGCGCCATGCTTGATCTCGTTTTCGAACCGTGGGAACCTCCAGACCATGGTGTCGCTTGAATCGTCGGTCCATTCGATGATGTCGATCAGTTCCGCTTTGGCTTTTTCCCATAGGGTCATGGCTTGCTCCTGTCACGATTTGTTGGACCTCAGTAATTGGCAATTCCCACTATCACGCTAAATCCATCTTTTCATCCCGAGCAGTTACATATCTGCAATTTAGCTTGCATCCATTATCCTTATTGAATATCTGCAAAGGTACGGTAACCGCAGGAGAAATATCCGCAATCGACTTGTCTCCTCTTGAACTCCGCGTTTCCAGTTACAGCACCTCCCGCTCCACCGGCAACCTCACCGTGACCGTCGTCCCCTCCCCCACCACGCTGGCAATGACGATCTTCCCTTGGTGCTGTTCGACGATCTGCTTGGTGATGGCGAGGCCGAGGCCGGTCCCCTTGACCTTGGTGGTGAAGAACGGCTCGAAGATCTTTTCCAGGTTCTCCGGCGCGATACCGGCGCCGTTGTCGGCAAAGCGAATGACGATGTACCCATCGCTGTCGAGGGAGGTGCCCACCACCAATTTGCCCCCTTTCTCCATGGCGGAGCCGGCATTGAGAATCAGGTTGATCGCCACCTGCCGCATCTGATCGCCATCCGCCTGGATATGGGGGAGGTTCGGGGCGAACTCTTTTATCACGGTCACGTGGTACATGTCCGTGTGGTTGGCGGCGAAATCGACAATCTGATCCAGGAGGTCGTTGATGTCCGTATCCTCCAGGGTCGGCTTGGGGGTACGGGCATAGGAGAGGAGGTCCTGGACGATCTTCTTGCACCGCTTGCTCTCTCGCTTGATCTCGTGGATGTAATGGTAGTTGGGGTCGCTCTCGTCCAGCCGCCCTTCCAGGTAGCTGGCGTAGCCGAGAATCACGCCGAGGGGGTTATTGATCTCGTGGGCCACGCCGGAGGAAAGGACGCCGAGGGATGCCATTTTCCCCTGCTGAGCCAGGTTCGACTCCATATCCTTGTTCCGCTTGATAATCTGGGTCATCCGGTTGAAGGCGGCGGCCAGCTCTCCCAGTTCATCGGTTGAATCCACCTCCATCCGCTCGTCGAGCCGCCCTTTCTTCACCTTGCGGATTACCTCCATCATGTGGCCGATCGGCTCGGTGATGATCTTAGAGGCGAGGTAGACCAGGCCGACGGCGATGATGCAGACAAAGATGGTGAGAACGATCATGCTCTCGGTGATCCGCCCCTTGATCTCGTTCGCCTCTTTGTAGAATTCGTCCTCGTAGGAGCCGACCGCCACGATCCAGTCCCACGGCTTGAAGTACTCGTAGCGGACGATCTTCATCCGGGGGGTACGGTCGCCGACGTTCTTCCAGGGATAACGAATCCAGCCGTTCTTGTTCTGGCACATCTCCTTGATGAAGGGTAGCCCGTTGAAATCCTTGGCGGTGTAGAAGTTCTTCCCTTCCCCGTCCGGATGAATGGTGAAGTTCCCCTTGCTGTCCATGCAGAAGATGTAACCTGTCTGTCCCACCTTCTTGGTTTTGATCTTATCCTTCAACTCCTCGAAGGAGCGGCGTTCGAATGCCTCATCCTCGTAGGTTTCCTCAAGATATCCGCCTGTCGCAACGATCCAGTCCCACTCCTTGAAATAACGGTAGGCCACTACCTTGTTGCGCGGCCTCTTGTCACCGAGGACCGCGTTGCGCCAGGGGTAGATGATGTAGAGGACCTCTCCCGGCTTGGACTTCAGGGCGTTTTCGCACATTACCCTGATGAAGTAACGGCCGTTCTCGTCCTTCTCGTTATAGACGTTCTCCCCTTCCCGTGCCACATGGACCGTCAGGTCCCCCTTGCTGGTCATGGCGTAGATGTAACCGGTCTCCCCCACGTTCACCTTCTTCAGGGCCTTGTTGGCTTCCATCTTTGCCGTGCGCAGGTCGAGGCGGCCGCTCCGGTACTGGCGGTTCTGCGCCTCAACGACATTGTAGGCCAGGTTGGTGAGGGTAGCCAGTTCCATGTTGAAGCTGCGCTGCTTGTCCTGCTTGTAGACCTGGAATTGCTGGTAGTGGGAATTGAGAAGGTCGATGGTGAAGTCGGCCAGGTGGGCCAGGTCGTCTTTGGAAGTATGGGTGATACCCAGGTAGGCCTGGCGGGTCGAGATATAGCCGATCACCCCCCCCACCAGAAAAATGGGAATGATGATCAGTGGGATAACCACCACCAGGAGTTTCCAGCGGAGCTTCATGTTATCGATGAAACCGAACAGGTACCTGTGCATGGAAGGCCTTTATGCGCGGAATTAATGGATATTATGTAAACGTCGTGGCAAAGTCAAGGAGTATGACCCCGATGCGGTGACGGTCGCTTTAGATTATGATATATTGTTAATCCCTGATGTTTGGGGTAGAATTGAAAAACGGTTTTGACCGCGCCCGATTGCGGGCTCCGGAAAGCCCTTCCACCGCAGGAGAACCCATGTCCCCAAAGGTAATCGGCCATGCCTGAAGCTCCCGCCCTCTCCCTGAAAGCCAAGCTGGCACTGGCGGTTTCCTCCCTGGTGGTCATCCTCCTGACCATCTTTTCCCTGGTCTTTTTCGGTTATTTCAGGACCGAGTTCAAGAAGACCATAGCGAGCCAGCAGGAAACCCTCGTAAAAGGGCTGGCGGAACAGGTGGACGACAAGCTCAGGGCGGCTCAGAAGACGCTCCTCACCATGGTGGACAATTTCCCCCCCACCATCGTCAACTCCCCCGACAAGGTGCAGCAGTTTCTCGACACCCATCTGGGGGCCTTCCCCGTCTTCGATAACGGGGTCTATCTCTTCTCCCCCACCGGTCGTCTGTTGGCCGAATCCCCTTTTCAGCCGGGACATCGCGGACAGGACTACTCCTCCCGCACCTTTTTCAAGGAGACTCTGAAAACCCGCGATCCGGAAATATCCGATCCGTACTACTCCACGCAGGCCCACCATCCCACGGTCATCATGTTCACCGCCCCGATCATCGATGAAAACGACACCATTATCGCCATTCTGGGAGGAAGCCTCGACCTCATGTCCGACAGCTTCTTCGGGGAACTCTCCCGGATCAGGATTGCCCACGACGGTTATCTTTATCTCTACGACACCAAAGGGACTATGATCATGCATCCGAACCAGCTCATGGTCCTTCGCAGAGAGATGCCGGCCGGGTCGAAGAAATTCTTCGACGCCTCTGTCAGGGGATTCGAGGGGACCGGCACCACTGTCACCACGGACGGGTTACGCATGGTGACGAGCGTGAAGCGCCTTACGACGAAGAACTGGATACTGGGCGCCACCTACCCGGAAGCTGAAGCCTACGCCCCCATCGCTAGAGCCCGGCGGTACTGGCTGGCAGCCACCCTCATCGTGGCCTGCTGCGCCATCATCGCCACCTGGCTCTTCGTCAAGCGCCTCACCATTCCCCTCAACCAGTTGAACCGTCACATGCGTGAAATCTCCCGCAGCGGCATGAAAAAACCGCTCCACCTTGATTGCAACGACGAGATTGCCGAACTGGCGGAAACGTTCAACCGGATGATTGCCTCGCTGGGCGAAAAGGAAACCGCCGTCAAAAAGCTCTCCGTCGCGGTGGAGCAAAGTCCGAGCATCGTGGTGATCACCGACGCGACGGGGGTGATCGAGTACGTCAATCCGAAATTCTGCGAGGTAACGGGGTACAGCAGGGAAGAAGCGATGGGGGAGAACCCGCGCATCCTGAAGTCGGGTGAAATGGACCCAGCAACCTACCGTCAGTTGTGGGAACATATTGTGGCAGGTGAGGAATGGCGGGGTGAATTCCACAACAAGCGGAAAGACGGCAGCTGTTACTGGGCAGCCGCATCCATTACCGGCATCCGGAATGAAGCGGGGGAGATCACGCATTTTCTCAGCATGCAGGAGGACATTACTGCCCGGAAGGAAGCCGAGACGAGGCTGATGAACATGGCCATGCTCGACAATCTCACCGGTCTCGCCAACCGCAACCTCCTCCAGGACCGGCTGAACCAGCAGCTGGCCCACGCGGAACGCCACCAGGCAACGATCGGACTTCTGTTCATCGACCTGGATCATTTCAAACAGGTCAACGACACCCTCGGCCACGCCATCGGCGACCAGCTCCTCAAAGCCTTCGCCGACACCTTGGTCGGCTGCGTCCGCAAAAGCGACACGGTGGCCCGACTCGGCGGGGACGAGTTCATCATCATGCTGACCGACATCGCGGGGCCAGATATTCCCAGCGTGATTGCCCGCAAGATAGTCGATGCCCTCCAGTCACCCTTCGATCTTGAGGGTCACCAGGTGGCGGCCCATGCCAGTATCGGTATCGCCATCTACCCCTTCGACGGGCGGGACGACGAGACCCTCCTCAGGAATGCCGACCTGGCCATGTACAACGCCAAGCAGTTCAGCCGCAATACCTACATGTTCTACACCCCCGAAATGCGAACAACCGCAGCCTGTTGCAACGGTTCAGCCACCCCGCCTTCGGCCTAGCTCTACATATTTCAGAAAAGTACGCAGATAGGGCTGGGGCTCTCCTGGAGAAAAGGGTCCCGCAAAAAAGCACCTCAAGGTCTTCTAAGGGAAAGCTTCTGAATCAGCATTGGAGTTGTTCAGAAAGGCAGATGGTGACGCTTGACCCTTTTCGGAGGGAGGGCTCCCGCGCCAATCAATTTCAAGCACTTCTCCCCGTCAGCACCGCCACCATCTCATCGTGGATCAGACCGTTAGAGGCAAGAATCCGGTGGTCGTAGACCGACCAGGCCCCACCCCCGTGATTGGTCACCATACCCCCCGCTTCGGTCACCAGCAGTTGTCCCGCCGCCACATCCCATGGTTTCAGCTTGCACTCCCAGTAACCGTCCAACCGCCCGGCAGCCACATAGGCAAGATCCAGGGCCGCCGCTCCGGCCCTCCGCACCGCCCGCGCCGCCATCTGGAAATTCATGAAATGGGTGAAATTGTTCTCGTTGTCCCGGGTCCGGTCGTAGGGGAAGCCGGTGGCAAGCAGACACTGCCGCAGGGGGGCACGGCGGGAAACCGCGAGCCGTCTGCCGTTGAGAAACGCCCCCTCACCCCTGACCACCGTGAACAACTCGTCCATCATGGGATGACAGATCACGCCAAGCAGCACCTCTCCTTCGACCTCCAGGGCGATGGAAACACCGAACCAGGGGAAGCCGTGGGCGTAGTTGGTAGTACCGTCCAGGGGATCGATGATCCACTTGTGGGACGAGCAGAGGGATGCATAGTCGTTCTCCTCCGCAAGGATATCATGGGCGGGGAACGCCTGCCGTATGGTGCCGACGATCAGCTCCTCGCAGGCCCGGTCCACCTCGGTGACCAGGTCGGTCTCCCCCTTGAAGCCGATGGCAAAGTCGCTCCAGAGCCGCTCCCGCTGAAACTGCCCAGCCGCACGGGCGGCCTGCACGGCGATATCGAGGTGCTGTTTCAGTCCCATTCCACATTCACCTTTCACTATTCACTGCCTCTACCACTTCTGCTTCATTTCGAACTTCAATATCTCCGGCAGATTCCGCAGGAACGTGAAGAGGCTGTGGGGGGACTTCCAGATCATCTTCGCGTACCCCATGTGGATGCGGGTACGATGGAAGAAACGGCGGATGAACTCGTCGTAGAGCTCTTCCAGCCGCTCCTTCGTCATGCCGTGGGGGATGAAGACGAAATTCACGCAGTTCATGGAGGGCCAATCCTCGGTGAACTCCCCCTGCTCGCGGATGGTCCGGTAGATGGGGGCGCCGGGGAACGGGGTAAATTTGGTGACGTTGATCTCGTCCAAGGGGAGGGTCAGGGCGTAGTCGATGGTCCGGCGGATGGCCACTTCGTCCTCACCCGGCAGGCCCACCATGAAGAGCCCCTTCACCCGCATCCCCGACTCCTTCACCATGGAGAGCTTACGGTGCACATCGTCCAGCTCCATGAACTTGCGGTGCTTCTTGAGGACCTCCGGGTCTCCCGACTCGATGCCGAAGTTCACCTGCCAGCACCCCGACTTCTTCAGGAGCGCCACCAGTTCCCGGTCCACATGCTCCAGGCGGGCGATGCAGTTGTAGGTCACCGGCAGCCGGCTGTCCGACAGGAGCCGGCAGAGCTCCTCTACCCTCCCGCGATCGAAGGTGAAGAGGTCGTCGTAGAAAAAGACGTGCCGGATGCCGAAGTCCCGGTGCAGATAGGCCAGGTGCTCGTGGATGTAGCCGGGGGAATTGAAGCGGAACCCCCGGTTGAACACCGACCGGTCGCAGTAACTGCAGTTGTAGGGGCACCCCCGGCTGGAGATGATGCTCGTGTTGGGGGCCTTGGGATAGCTGAAGAGGGGGAGGTTGTAGCGCCGCGGGAAATCGGGGAGTCGATGGTAGGCGGGAAAAGGAATGGTGTCCAGGTCGGCGATGTTCTCCCGAACCGCCGACAGCACACCATTTCCGTCCCGGCGGTAGCCGACGCCGGGAATGGCCTCCACACCTTGGAAGTTGGCGTTGACCAGCTCGTAAAAGGTCCGCTCTCCCTCGCCAATGACCAGGTAGTCGATGGCCGGAAAGCTATCGAGAAGCGAAACCCCGACGGAGCAGGCATGGGCGCCGCCGAATACAATCCTGGTCTGCGGCGCCTCTTCCTTCAGGCGTTCGGCGATCTGGTATCCCTCCAGGAATGACGAAGTGGTGGTGGAAAAGCCGACCACGTCGGGAGCCCGCCGGACGATGGACGCCACCAGTTCCTCCAGGGGCGCGGGGTGAGCGTAACAGTCCAGGAGCTCTATTTCAACCCCCTGTCGCTCAAGAAACGCGGCGATGCTCATCATCCCCAGCGGCGGCATCAGGTTAAAGATGGTGCTGATATCCTTCATGGACCCCATCCAGTTCTTGCCATGGGGGTGAACAAACAGGACCTTCACGGGAACACCTCTTGGAATACAGGTAATGGGTAGGGGTAGAGGTAAGTACACCCCAAAACCTGCTTCATTATTCGGACAGGTCATGCTAAACGGTTTACTCCCTAAAAATCAAGGGGCAAATCCTCTTCACATAACTCCCTCCAGGAAAATACGGGTGAAAGACCGGTGCTCATCAAATTTCCAGATGAAGGGAGCGGGGCTTTCCTGGAGAAAAGAGTCCTGCAAGAAACCACCGAATGAAATTTACAGGGAAGGCGGCGGAGACAACCAGAAAGTTTGCGAGAGAGACGGACGGTGACGCTTGACTCTTTTCGGAAGGAGAGCCCCGTTCCCGCCCGGCATAGCCAGAAACGGGGAGTTATCCAGGAAGACGTTCGGATTCTCAAAGAGTAGAGAAGAAGGAAGGTATGTTGATGCATCGAAGGGAACAAAATACAACGGATCCATACTGGTCGAATTGGCGAGTTCAGGCGGAAGGGATGATGGTGGTAAAGGTTGTCCCTTCTCCCTCGACGCTCCGCACCATGATCCGCCCCCCCATCAGTTCCACGATGGTCCGAGTGATGAAGAGACCGAGGCCGGTCCCCTCACCGGCAGCCTTGGTGGAATAGAACGGCTCGAAAATACGCGGCAGCACCGCCGGTACGATCCCCGGTCCGGTATCTGCGATCTGCGCCTCCACCGAACCGTCCGGAGCAATGGCGGTCCGCACCAGCAGCGTCCCACCCTGCTCCATCGCCTGCAGGGCATTCATCACCAGGTTGATAAAAACCTGCTTCAGGCGGTTCCCATCGGCAGCCACGGAGGGAAGATGGAAATCCAGCTCCTCGACGACCGTGATGGAGCGTTTCTGCGCCTCGTATTTTAGGAACGTCATCACCTCCCGGAGCACCTGGTTGATGTCGGCATCCCGTCCGGCGTCATCATCACGACGGGCAAAGGTCAGGAGCCCCTTGGTGAACTGGGAGAGGCGCTGGGCCTCCTGATCGATCCGTTCCACCATCTCCCGGACGAACTCCGGCAGCTCCTCTTCGCGCATGATCATCTGGGCAGCGGAGACAATCACCGAGAGGGGGGTGTTGAGCTCGTGGATCATCCCTGCGGCCAGTTGGCCGATCTCCGCCATCTTTTCGCTGAAGGCGAGCTGCTCCAGCAGCTCCTCCGGGATAGGGCCACCATCGTTCACGTATTTGGCAAGGGGATGGCTCATCAGCATTTCCTGTCCTGGCTACGGTGTAGTGCCGGAATACTCGGCACAATACTTTTCACCCGATACATCACAGGCATAAGCTGTGCCATAAAGATATGCCATTGAATTCATTGCTTTTCCATAAAAAAACCGGAAGTTGCATGACGATTATTGCCCAATTAACAGGCAACAAATGCCCATGAATAGGGCACTACACCAAACAGAAAAGCCGCCCCTAGGGACGGCTTTTCTGTAGTTACAAACCTGCAGCCGGTGATCAGTTGTAGGCACTCTCGGAATGCTGGGTCTGGTCGAGCCCCATGATCTCGTCTTCCTTTTCCACCCGCAGGCCGATGGTCTTGTCGAGAACAAAAGAGATGACGAGGGTGACGATGAAGGCGTAGGCACCGGCAGCAACTACGGCGATCACCTGAGTCATGAACTGTTTCATGTCGCCCGCCAGGAGCCCCTTGGCACCTACGGTGGCAAATACGCCGGTTGCAAGGGCACCGAAGGTACCACCAACACCGTGAACACCAAAGGCGTCGAGGGAGTCGTCATATTTCAGCTTGGCTTTGAGCATGATCCCGCCGTAGCAGACGAGACCGGCGGCGACCCCCATGATGAGAGCGGCACCGGGCTGCACGAAACCGGCTGCTGGCGTGATCACGACCAACCCTGCCACGACGCCGGAACCGAAACCGAGAGCGGAGGGTTTGCCGGAATGCATCCATTCGGCGATCATCCAGGAAAGGCCGGCAGCGGCTGGCGCTATGGTGGTGGTTGCGAAGGCGAGACCGGCAAGCCCTCCAGCCGCATCGGAGCAATTGGCGCCAACAATGGCGGAACCCGCATTGAAGCCGAACCAGCCGAACCAGAGCATCCCGACGCCGAGCATGGTCAGGGGGAGGCTGTGGGGAGCCATACGTTCATGGGGGAAACCATGCCGCTTGCCGAGGAACACGAGGAAGGCGAGCGCCGAGATACCGGAGGAAAGGTGAACGACCGTGCCGCCGGCGAAGTCGAGGGCCCCTTTCTTGAAGAGCCAGCCATCGGTCATCCAGACCCAGTGGGCCAGAGGATCATAGACCAGGGTGGTCCAGAGAAGAACGAAGACACAGTAGGCGGAAAACTTCACCCGCTCGGCCAGGGCACCGGAGATGAGGGCGACGGTGATCATGGCGAACATCGCCTGGTACATCGCGAATACCAGTTCGGGTATGGAACCGGGCTCGGTGGATACGTTCTGGAACAGGGCATAGACCGGATTGCCGTCCTTGCCGAAGGTGATGAGGCCGTTGAGCATCATCTTGGAAAAGTTACCGATCAGGCCACCAACCGCATCGGGACCGAAGGAGAGCGAGTAGCCGATCACCGCCCACTGCACACCGACGATACCCATGGCGACAAAGGAGTGCATCATGGTGGAAAGGACGTTTTTGCCGCGGACCATGCCGCCATAGAAGAAGGCCAGGCCGGGGATCATGAACAGAACGAGCGCCGAGGAAACCAGCATCCAGGCAGTATCACCGGTGTTGAGCACCGGATCGACGTTTTTCGGCTTGGGAGCCTCGGCAGGGGCCGCCGTGACAGGAGCGGCAGCCGGCGCAGAAGCGTCAACGGATGGGGCGGTCACAGCCGATGCGGCGGCGGGAGCCGCCGGAGCCTTGGTCTCTTCCGCAAGGACCGCCACCGGGACCAGCAGGGTGCTGACGGCCAGCAACAGTTTTATCAATGTGAGTCGAGCTTTCATACAATAACCTCCACTTTGAGCTTGTTGGATAATTCCTTGTTAAATGGCCTCAGTGCCCTTTTCACCCGTTCTGATCCGAACGGCCTCATCAAGGGGAAGGATGAATATTTTGCCGTCCCCGATCCGGCCGGTCTTGGCAGTGTTCTCGATGGTTTCCACCACCTTGGCCACCAGTTCGTCGGCCACGGCTATCTCCAATTTCACTTTGGGAATGAAATCCACCACGTACTCTGCACCCCGGTAAAGTTCGGTATGCCCCTTCTGGCGACCGAAACCCTTCACCTCGCAGACCGTGATCCCTTCGATGCCGATTTCATTGAGAGCGTCCTTCACCTCGTCCAGCTTGAACGGTTTTATGATTGCCTCTATAAGCTTCATTGCTTGCCTCCCGGTTGAGTTGTGACAGGTTTGATTTCATGCTGCTGTAAAGGATGAGAGCATCGGCCGTGCCAATCTGTAAATACCAATAATTACGGACTATTATAAACCGTTGCTTTCCTATTTCAATCTATCTGTCGCGTTTATGAACCTTTGCATGCTTACTAATTAAGCAGTTTCAGGTCAGGGGAAGTTGATGTCCAGCTGGGTAGTAAAGGTGTTGTTACCGGCCAGCGCCTTCTCTTTATAGATGTCATAGGCAAAGATCACGGAGACGTTCTTGGAAAACGCCCAGGAGAAACCGAGGTTCAACGCGCCGTCCACGTTGTTTCCCCCCATGTAGTCGACCGCCATCCAGAGCTTGTCGGAGATCTCGCTCATGGTCCGGTCCCAGGAGAGGAGGACGCCGTCGTTCGCGGCTTTATTGAAATTGTTCGCATCCACCAGGGCGCCCTTGGCACCGCGATAGTAGCCGGCGGATATCCTGCCGAGGGAGGGAATCTTGCCCATTTCGGGGAGGGTCTTGGCGATCAGCGCATAGGCGATGTTCTGTCCTGAGACGATTCCCGGGGCGTTAGCTCCCTGGGACGGTCCAACGTTGTACATACCGACCGCAATGGCCGGGGAATATTTGAAGATGGAGTCTTCAGGGGTGCCGATCTTGAAGTTTCCGCTGAACGGATGGTTGTCGTTCGGATCGTTGGCGATGGCGAGGTAGTCGAAGCCGACTTCCATCTGCACTTTATCGAAGGGGAGGATGCCGACGGTCGGACCGATGTCCATGACGTTGGCGTCCCGGGTAGCGCTGGTGGCTTTCGGAACCCCGGAGGCGCGGAAGTAGTTGTCGATACCGAGGTGGACCACTTTGTAGGGCTGGATATCGGTGGACGGGATCCAAATCTGGGTGGAGGGGGTCGCGAGAGCAACACCGGTGGTTGCCACGAACAGCGCCATTGCCATGCCTGCGATTCTTGTCATCTTCGTCATCTCTTACTCCTTTGTAATGTATTTTTTCCTGCATGAATCACTAACAAAAAAGGCGCCTCCACCCCCTGAGAGGGGGGTGAAAGGCGCCTTTGCCTTTACGAATCCAGTTTATGCGCACGTCATCGTGCGTATCAGCTGCGAACCTTTTAGCACAAGCCGTGCCAGCTGATTCATGAAATACATATCCGGTGTGATCCCGGAACGTTAGCTAAAAACCTACGACCGGCAGGGGACAACAGAAAAGGGGGTAACGGTCCCGTTCCCCCCTCGTTCTGACTATAAATTGTGCAGCTGGTTACGTCATCATCAGCCGGCAACGTGTGCCACGCTCCCCATCGCGCCGGTCAGCCGAGGGGACGGAACGCCGAAGCCTTTATGGCCGCATAGAGCTCCCCGCCTGGCCGGATATCGAGTTCAACAGCCGCCTCGTGCACCACTTCGGCGATGAGTCGGTCACCGCCGCATTCCAGCTCCACCCCCGTCTTGCCGCCGCTCTCGAAGGTAGTGACGACGCGCCCCTTGAGCAGGTTGCGGGCGCTGATCGCCTCGGGGTGCTGCTTGAAAAGAATGATATCCCGGGACGACAGTTCGTAGAGGCCGGCCTCGCTCTTCGGTGCCGCCGAAATGAATAGCTGCCGATCGCCCCACACAAAGGTGTGCAGGCCATTGCTCACCGCCGGCCGGCCGAGGCGAAGAAGGTTGATGTACCCAACCTGCCCCAGTCCCATCCGCCGACGCGCCAGTTCGTCCGCATTTCCCTGCTCCACCAGGCGCCCCTTGTCGAACATGAGGACCGTATCGGTCATGAGCCGCATCTCCAAAAGGGAGTGGGAGATGAAGAGAAAGGGGATGCCGAACCGGCCGCAGACCCCGGTCAGGTACGGAATGATCTGGAACTTCAGGGCGTCGTCCAGTGCCGAGAGAGGTTCATCCATGACGAGGAGCCGGGGGCTGGCCAATACCGCCCGGCCGATGGCAACCCGTTGCTGCTCCCCGCCGGACAGGTTGTTCACGCCGCGGTCCAGGAGCCCTTCCAGTTTCAGCACCTGCACGAGCGGCTCGAATTCCACCCGGCGGTGCTGGGGGGCGCAGCGCCGGTAGCCGTAAAGGAGGTTGTTTCGGACGGAGAGATGGGGGAACAGGCTCGGCTGCTGGAAGACCATGGCGATCCGGCGCCGCTCAGTGGGAATGGCGACACCCGCACTCCGGCTGTAGAGGGTCTCCCCATCGAGGCAGATGGTTCCGTCATCCGGTTCCACCAGCCCGGCAAGCATCCCGATCAGCGTCGACTTGCCGCTCCCCGACTCGCCGAAGATGCCCACCCGGTCCCCTTTCACGCTGAAATCTGCGTCCAGGCGAAACGGGCCATAACTTTTGCTCACCCCCATCTGCAATTCCATGTCAGTCTCTCCTCGCCAGTTTCCTGCCGAAATGCTCGTGCAGGAAGAGAACCAGCAGGGAAAGAACGATGGCCGTCATGCAGAGCGCGAGGGCCATCCGCTCCCCACCCGGCGAGCTGGCATAGTCGAAAATCGCAAGGGGAATGGTCTGGGTGACGCCGGGGATGTTACCCGCCACGATGATGGTGGCGCCGAACTCCCCCAGGCTGCGGGCAAACATGAGGGATGAGCCGGCCAGTATCCCCTGGAGGGAGAGAGGGACGATGACGGTGAAAAGGGTGTCGTACCAGCGGGCCCCCAGGGTCCGGGAGGCATGGATGAGCCGCTGGTCGATGGACTCCATCCCGATCCGGATCGACCTGACCAAGAGCGGAAAACCGACCACCGCCGAAGCCACCACCGCCGCCTGCCAGGTGAAGATGAGCCTGATCCCCGCCTGGGCCAGCAGATGGCCGAGCCAGCCGTTTTTCCCCAGAAGGAGCAGGAGCAGATAACCGATCACCACCGGCGGCAAGGTGAGGGGGAGGTTCACGGCAACCTCCAGCAGCACCTTCCCCCGGAACCGGCGAAATGTCATGACGTAGGCCATGGCAAAGCCAAAGGGGAGCGACACCAGGGTCGCCACCAGGGCGACTCTGGCCGATAAGCCTATGGCATCCAGGTCTGTGGGGGAGAAAATGGACACGTGCGCTATTCCTGTCCCAGGATAAAACCGTAGCGGGCAAGAACCTTCCGTGCCGAGGCAGACTGGAGATACCGGTAAAAGGCCACCGCATCCTTCTTCTGCGCACCAGCCGGGGTCAGTCCCATGGGATAGGTGACCGGAGGATAGAGTCCCTGGGGGACGGTGAACATGATGTGAGCCCGCTTTGCCAGGAGTGCGTCGGTTTTGTAGACAAAGGCGCCGTCCACTTCACCCCGTTCGGCGTACATGAGGCATGCGCGCACGTCTTTGGCCATGACCAGCCTGTTGGTAAGTTGTGGAGCCAGGAAGGCGTGTTCCAGGGCTTTCATGGCGTATTCGCCGGCCGGCACACTCTTCGGGCTGCCAATGGCGATTCTCTTCAGTTTCGGCAGGTCCTGCATCCCGTTTACTTTCACATGACCATCGCCGACGAACACCAGCACATTCCTGGCAAAAATACCGATGCTGGCCTTGTCAATAAGCTTCTTGCCATCCAGGTAATCCAGCCAGTCCTGGCTGGCGGAAATGAAGATATCCGCCGGAGCGCCGTTTTCGGTCTGCATGGCCAGCGCCCCTGACCCACCGAAGTTTCTGAGTATCTTCACACCGGTGTGGGTCCTGGTGTACCCATCCCCCAGTTCGTTAAGCACTTCCTTCAGACTTGCCGCCGCAAACAGGCTGATTTCTCCCGCGGCGGCCATGCCAGGAAGCACGGCAAGGGCAAAACAAAGGACACCCGCGAGCACTGCACGCTTCATAATCACCCTCCCCTCCCGGCCATAGACGTTCCCTGATCCGGTGAACCACGAGGTTTTATAGCACAGTACCAGGCCAAATGCAAAAAAACGGACGGCACTCCCAGGTTCCCACTGCCAGTCTCCCTTTTCCCCCCATGGCGGGGATGCCTCATTCCACCTCCCGAACGCCGATGTTGTCCAGCATCCGGGCGATGGCCAGCTTCTCCCGCCGGCTGAAAAGCACCCCGGCAGTCTGCTCACCGTCCCGCAGGGTTGTGTCGTAGATGATGATTTCCCTCTGGGTTAGATTTTCCATAGTTACCTCCCTCGAAACGACAAGGCCCCCACATGCCAATGCACGCGGAGCCCCGTTGCCCTGAATCCCAGTTACCGTTTTTCATCAAGCACATGCCGAGCCAGCCCACTGAATGGCATACCGCAGGTAGATTGGCGACGGCATGCGACGTTTCTGCCTTCTTCTTAGGCAACCCTTGCCTCTGCCATGGGAGATCAAGAGACCCTGCAACCCGACATAACCGATACAAGCACCTCTTTGACACGTTCTTGATGCCGTTCCCCTCTGTTTTGAGCCCGTCTTTACGGTATTTCGGATAGAGTGATATTGAGAGAAACACCAGAGCGGAGGTATTGTTATGAAAATCTATCTTTTCAACCCCGACACCGGCGCTTACCTGGGAGAAGACTTTGCCGACGAGACACCCCATCGTGGTGTCTTCGCGCCGCCTCCCGCCTCAACGACTATAGCTCCCCCACAGGTCGGACCGGACCAGATACCGGTCTTCAAGACCGTTGAGCAGCGCTGGGAAGTTTGCGGTATAAGCTGCCTGACGCCTGTCATCCCTTCATTGAAGCAGTTTTGATACGTGGTAAAGTTTACCAGCGAACGCCGACAAGCGAGGCTGAATCATGAACATGTATGAATGGGTGGAAATAATTTTCTTTTTCGTCGTCCTGTTGGTCCTGGTCAAGCCGTTGGGCATCTTCATGGCCAGGGTCTACCAGGGGGAACGGACCTTTCTGTCGCCCCTCCTCGCCCCCGGCGAGAATCTCCTCTACCGGATCTGCGGGGTGGAGAAGGACGATGAGATGGACTGGAAGCGCTATGCCTGGGCCATGGTCCTCTTCAACCTGGTCCTCTTCGTGGCGCTCTTCGCCATCCTGATGCTGCAGCACCTCCTTCCACTCAACCCGCAAAAGTTCCCGGCCTTTTCCTGGCAACTGGCGCTCAACACGGCGATCAGCTTCGTCACCAACACCAACTGGCAGGCTTACAGCGGTGAGACGGCCGCCAGCTACTTCACCCAGATGGTAGGGCTCGCGGTGCACAACTTCGTCTCTGCGGCCACGGGGATGGCCATCGTGATTGCGCTGATCCGCGGCTTCGCGCGGCGCAAGACCTCGATGCTGGGGAACTTCTGGGTGGACATGACCCGCGGCACCCTCTACATTCTCTTGCCGCTGTCCCTCATCGGCGCCATTTTCCTGGTCTCCCAGGGGGTGATCCAGAACTTCAGCGCCTACAAGACAGTGCCGCTCGTGCAGGCAATCACGTATGACAAACCGAAGCTGGACGACAAGGGGAACCCGCTCAAAGATGCCAAGGGAAACCCGGTCACCGAGAGCGTGACGGCGAAGGAGGTCACCATACCCATGGGGCCGGTCGCCTCCCAGGAGGTGATCAAGGAGTTGGGGACCAACGGCGGTGGCTTCTTCAACGCCAACTCGGCCCATCCCTTTGAAAATCCGACCCCCCTTTCCCATTTTTTGGAGATCCTCCTGATCCTCCTGATCCCCGGCGCCCTCACCTACACCTTCGGCGTCATGGTGGGTAACCCGCGGCAGGGATGGGCGCTCCTGGGGGTAATGCTCCTCCTGTTGATCGCTTCCTTCGCCGTACTGCAGGGAGTCGAGGTAAGCGGCAATCCGCTTTTGGCCAAACTGGGGGTGCAGGGAGCCAACCTGGAGGGGAAGGAGCTCCGCTTCAGCCTCGCCGGCACCAATCTCTTTACGGTGGCCACCACCGGCACCTCCTGCGGTGCGGTGGCCGCCATGCACGACTCTCTCACCCCCATGGGGGGCATGATCCCGCTCTCCCTTATACTCCTCGGGGAAATCGTCTTCGGCGGGGTCGGCTCCGGTCTTTACACCATGCTCGCCTTCGCGGTTATAGCGGTCTTTGTCTCCGGCCTCATGATCGGGCGGACACCGGAGTACCTGGGGAAGAAGATCGAAGTGCGGGAGATGTGGATGTCGATCATTACGATACTCACCGCCGGGATCGTGGTTCTGATCCTTTCGGGAATCGCCATGATCACCCCACCCGCCGCGGCATCCATGGCCAACCCTGGTGCCCATGGCCTTTCGGAGGTACTCTACGCCTTCGCATCCATGGCCAACAACAACGGCAGTGCGTTTGCGGGTCTGAATGCCAACGTCAACTTCTATAACATTCTCGGCTCCCTCGCCATGATACTCGGTCGTTACGTGCCGGCGGTGGCGGTGCTCGCCATGGCCGGGTCGCTGGCGGAGAAGAAGTACGTCCCCCCCAGCTTGGGGACCCTCCCGACTGACAAGGTGCCGTTTGCCCTCTGGCTGACGCTGGTGATCCTGATCGTAGGCGCCTTGACCTTTTTCCCGGCCCTCTCCCTGGGACCGATCGTCGAACAGTTGACCATGTTGGGAGGTAAATAAAAATGTCGAAACATGCACCCGAACCGATTTCCATGTTCGACGCACGGATCATGGGACCCGCCCTGCTCGATTCCTTCAAGAAGCTCGACCCCCGCATTCTCTGGCGCAACCCGGTCATGTTCTGCGTGGAGATCGCCAGCGCCATCACCCTGGTGACCTTCGGCATGTCGCTCACCGGAGCGAACCGGGAACCTGCCTGGTTTACCGGCACCGTCTCCGTCTGGCTCTGGCTGACGGTCATCTTCGCCACCTTCGCCGAGGCACTGGCGGAAGGGCGCGGTAAGGCCCGTGCGGCCAGCTTGCGAAAGACCCGCACCGACGTGACGGCAAAACGTCTCAACAAGCCGAAATTCGGCAGCGACTACACCCTGGTCGGCGCAAACCAGCTCCGCAAGGATGACTATATCCTGGTTGAGGCGGGAGAGCTGATCGCGGGGGACGGTGACGTCATCGCCGGCGCGGCGCTGGTGAACGAAGCGGCGGTTACCGGAGAATCGGCACCGGTGGTGCGGGAGTCGGGTGGCGACCGGAGCGCTGTCACCGGCGGCACCACGGTCATCGCCAACGCCATCATCGTCAGGATCACCGCTAATCCAGGGGAGACCTTCCTCGACCGGATGATCTCCCTGATCGAAGGCGCCAAGCGGCGCAAGACCCCCAACGAGATAGCCCTGGAGGTGCTCCTCATCGCCCTGACTCTGGTCTTCCTGCTTGTCTGCGCCAATATCAGCCCCCTCTCCATCTACAGCGTCAAGGCCGCCGGCCAGGGAACGCCGGTATCACTCACCATCCTGGTAGCGCTCTTCGTCTGTCTGGCCCCCACCACCATCGCCGCGCTCCTCCCCGCCATCGGCATTGCCGGCATGGACCGGCTCTTCCAGAAGAACGTCATCGCCCTGTCGGGACGGGCCATCGAGGCAGCCGGGGACGTGAACGTGCTCCTGCTCGACAAGACCGGCACCATCACCCTGGGGAACCGTGAGGCGGTCGCCTTCGTCCCGGTGGGAGGGCACAGCGAACAGGAACTGGCCGAGGCTGCCCTGATGGCGTCGCTCACCGACGAAACTCCGGAAGGGCGAAGCGTCGTGGTGCTGGCGAAGCAGCAGTACGGCATGAAGCAGGAATCGCTCCTCCCCGATGCGGAAACCATCGCCTTCAGCGCCGACACCCGTCTATCCGGGGTCAATGCCGGGGGAAAGCAGTACCGCAAGGGGGCTGCCGACTCGACGGTCGCGTTCGTCAAAACCCTTGGCGCAAAGACCATCCCGAGCAACCTGGAGGACGTGGTAGACAAGATCGCCCGGGCCGGGGCAACGCCGTTGGTGGTCAGCTGCGATGCAGAAATCTTGGGGGTCATCAACCTGAAGGACATCGTCAAGGGGGGCATCCAGGAGCGATTCCAGCAGTTGCGCAGCATGGGGATCAAGACGATCATGATCACCGGCGACAATCCCTTGACCGCCGCCGCCATCGCCGCCGAGGCCCAGGTAGACGACTTCCTGGCCCAAGCCAAGCCCGAGGACAAGCTCCGTCTCATCAGGGAAAACCAGGAGGCCGGCTATATGGTTGCCATGACCGGCGATGGCACCAACGACGCCCCGGCCCTGGCCCAGGCGGACGTGGCGGTCGCCATGAACACAGGCACTCAGCCGGCCCGAGAGGCGGCCAACATCATCGACCTCGACTCGAACCCCACCAAGCTCCTAGATATCGTCGAAGTCGGAAAACAGATTCTCATGACCCGGGGGAACCTGACCACCTTCAGCATCTCCAACGACGTGGCCAAGTACTTCGCCATCATTCCGGCAATGCTGCTCTCCATCTATCCCCAACTGGGGTTGCTCAACATCATGCACCTGGCAACTCCGCTTAGTGCTATCCTGTCGGCAGTCATCTTCAACGCCGTCATTATCCCGCTCCTGGTGCCACTTGCCCTCAAGGGGACCAAGTTCCGCCCCATGCCAGCCGAGAAGCTCCTGATCCATAACCTCCTCATCTACGGGGTGGGTGGGATCATCGCGCCGTTCGTCGGGATCAAGGCGATCGATATGGTGGTGGGGATGTTTGTGTAACCGCATTTGTATGGAGGGACGGCATGCTGTCTCACCTCGAGAGGAACTAGCCATGAAAGAGATTCGTCCAGCTATTTTGATGTTAATCATGTTCTCCGCCATCTGCGGCGGTATCTATCCGGCCGTTGTCACCGGCATTTCCTATGCGATATTCCCGAAAGAAGCCAAGGGGAGCTTCATTACCGACAAAAGCGGGAAGGAGATAGGTTCGGCACTGATCGGCCAGCCATTTTCTGATCCGAAATATTTCTGGCCCCGCCCTTCAGCCGCCACCGATTTCGGCTATAACTCGATGGGCTCCGGCGGCTCCAATTCCGGCCCCACAAATCCCGATTACCTGAAGATGGTGGCCAGCAGGGTCAAGACTCTCCGCGACTCCGGTGTTTCCGGCCCGGTGCCGTCCGACCTGATACAGGCCTCGGCCAGCGGCCTCGATCCGCACATTACGCAGGAAGCTGCGAACGTACAGATTGCCCGGGTTGCCAAAGCCCGCGGGATGAGTGAAGAGAGGGTCACAAAGCTCGTCACGCAAGCCACCGAAGAACGTCGATTAAGTATATTTGGCGAGCCACGGGTGAATGTGTTAGTGTTGAACCTGAAGTTAGACGCCCTGAAGTGACTCCCTCCCCCAATGAACATCTCCGGGCATAGATAATGGTCACAAACGGCAATGACAAACGTCCCTCCCCTGAAGCCCTGCTCAAACTGGCCCAGGCCGAAGAAGCAGAGGTGGATCAGGGGCTGGGAAGACTCAAGATATTCCTCGGCTACGCCGCGGGTGTGGGGAAGACCTACGCCATGCTGGAAGCTGCGTGGCAGCGAAAGCTGGAGCACAGGGACGTGGTTGCGGCCTATGTGGAGTCCCATGGGCGGTTCGAGACCGATTCACTCCTTTCGTTTTCAGAGATCGAGATTATTCCGAAGGCCCAGGTCGAGTACATGGGAGTAACCCTCCCGGAAATGGACATCGATGCGGTGCTGGACAGAAGGCCGCAGATTGCCCTGGTGGATGAGCTTGCCCACACCAATGCCCCCGGCTCACGGCACGAAAAACGGTGGCAGGACGTGGAGGAGCTTCTGGCGGCCGGCATTGACGTCTATACCACGGTCAACGTCCAGCACTTTGAGAGCCTTAATGATGTGGTGGCGCAGATTACCGGCATTGTCGTCCGCGAGACCGTGCCCGACGGCCTGCTCGACCAGGCATTCGAGATACGCCTGGTAGATATCCCCCCGGAGGAGTTGCTGCAACGCCTGCACGAGGGAAAGGTCTATATCCCGGCTCAGGCTGCCCAGGCCACGGAGAAATTTTTCAAGCCAGGCAACCTGATGGCCCTGCGCGAACTGTCGATGCGCCGGGCAGCTTCCCGGGTGGACGACCAAATGCGGGCCTACATGGAGTCGCGTTCGATCGCCGGCCCATGGCCCACAGCGGAAAAGCTGCTGGTCTGTATCAGCGGCAGCCCTTTCAGCGAACAGTTGATCCGCACGACTCGCCGTCTGGCCGATGAAACGAAGTCCCGCTGGCACACGGTCTACATCGAAACTCCTGGCGGCGGCAGGCATCTTCGGGAAAACCGCGAGCAGGTCTGGCGTTATCTGCGCCTGGCGGAAAGCCTCGGGGCCGAGGTGACGACGCTGACCGGGACCAATGTTACCCAGGCCCTCATCGACTATGCCGTCAAGCACAATGTCACCAAGATAGTCGTCGGGAAGCCGACCAAGCCCCGCTGGCGGGAATTCCTGAGCCCGCCACTGGTTGACCGGATCATCCGGCTGAGTGGCACCATCGATGTCTATGTCGTCAGCATAGCTGAGGCTGCGAGAAAGCCCGCGTCGGGGATTGTGCTGCCAAGAAAGGCGGAACCCTGGCCTGGCTATATGAAAAGCCTGGTTCTGGTCATGGCAGCCTCGACAGTATGCGAACTGGTCCGTCCATTGCTTGCCCCGACCAACCTGGTCATGATTTACCTTCTGGCGGTGGTCCTGGCGGCCACGCGACTGGGGCTCAGGCCGGCAATACTCACCGCCTTTCTGAGCGTGATGGCCTTCGATTTTTTCTTCGTCCCCCCCCGCTTTACGTTCGCCGTCGCCGACACCCAATACCTGCTCACCTTCATAGCACTCTTTACCGTCGGTGTGGTCATCAGCACCCTGGTTTCCCAGGCCCGTGAGCGGGCCGAGGCGATAAGGGTGCGTGAAGTCCAGACGGCCAGCCTTTATTACCTGAGTAGAGACCTTGCCGCCGCCGTCAGCATTCAGTCCATCCTGGAGGCAATCCACAAGAACATCAGGGATAGCCTCGATGCGTGTGTGGCCATCCTCCTGGCGGAGGGGGAGCGCCTGGAAGTGAAGACTGCAAGCGAGCACTTACAGCTTGATATGAAAGAGCTTGCGGTAGCAGACTGGGCATTCCGGAACCATCAACCTGCCGGTCGCGGGACTGAAACGCTCGGTTCGGCCGACCTGCTCTATCTGCCGTTACAGACCACCGCAGGAGTTCTTGGCGTTCTGGGGGTAAAGCTGACGGACGATGCCGGTTATGGCTTCCCTGAGCAGCGTCGGCTTCTCCAGGCTTTTGCCGCACAGGCAACCCTGGCCATCGAGCGGGTGCAACTCGTCAAGCAGGCAGAACACGCCCAGATTCTCCAGGCCCGGGAGGGGCTGGAACGCGCCCTGCTCAACTCCATCTCTCATGATCTGCGGACCCCCTTGGTTACCATAACTGGGGCTTTGGACACCCTTATGGACAAGGGGTACAAGCTGGATGGCGAGGCCCGGAAAGAGCTTCTCGATACCGCCCGGGAAGAAGCGGAGCGTCTGAACCGGTTCGTGGGCAACCTGCTGGACATGACCCGTCTGGAGGCGGGGAGGGTCGATCTCCGGAAGGAACAGAGCGACATCCAGGACCTGGTCGGCTGTGCACTGGTGGCCCTCGACAAGCAGATCGGCACGAGAAACGTTGAAACGCATATCCCCGCCGACCTGCCACCGGTCAAGTTGGACATGGTCCTCATGACCCAGGTGATGGTGAATCTACTGGACAACGCATTGAAGTATTCGCCTCCCGATGCCGGTCTGGAGATCAATGCCCGGATGGATAAGGGAAAACTGACCCTGGAGGTCTGCGACCGTGGACCGGGCGTCCCCGTGCCCGACCTGAAGAGGGTCTTCGACAAATTCTACCGGATACCGGTTCCCGAGGGGGCCGGTGGGACCGGCCTAGGGCTTGCCATCTGCAAGGGGATCGTGGAGGCACATGGCGGGACGATCCGGGCGGAAAACCGGGCCACCGGGGGGCTCAGGGTGATAATTACCCTGCCGCTTTATTAAGCGTGAATTGGTGAGTCCAGTGCATCCCGTTGCGCTCAGGCTTCCCTCGTTCCGCCGCTGCAAGGCATATCTCGCGCCGGCCGGTCAACTCACCCTGAGAGGTTCAGACACGATCGGCCATCTCTGCACGATTTCGCATACAACAATTGGAGTTCAGGCACATTCGCACCAAGGGGCACGCTGCTCACACAGATTCAGCTTAAAGAGTCGGGGGTGATTTACATGGCAAATGAAAAGAATAGCGGCACTAACCTGCCACGCATCCTGATCGTTGACGATGAGGCGGCAATTCAGCGCTTCCTTCACACAGCCCTGGATACGGGTGAGTTTTCCATCCACCGGGCGGAGACCGGCCATGCCGCACTGGCTGCGGCCGTGGCGGTAAAACCGGACATCATCCTCCTCGATCTCGGCCTGCCGGACATGGACGGTGTAGAGGTGATTCGGCGGGTCAGGGAATGGTCCCAGGTGCCGATTATCGTGCTGTCGGTGCGAGAACGGGAAGACGACAAGGTAAAGGCCCTGGATGCCGGTGCCGACGACTATCTGACCAAGCCGTTCGGTGTTGCGGAACTGCTTGCACGGATGCGGGTTGCCCTGCGACGTTCCCTTCAGCAAGCCCCGGAACCGGTCTTCACGGTTGATGAACTGGAGGTCGACCTGGCGCGCCGGCGGGTTCTAGTGCACGGCGAAGATGTGCAGCTTACCCCGACCGAGTACGATCTCCTGCGTCTCCTGGTAATCCATGCAGGAAAAGTGATGACACACCGCCAGATCCTCAGGCAGATATGGGGAGTAGCCTACGTTGAACAACCTCACGTGCTGCGAGTAAATATTAGCAATCTGCGCCACAAGTTAGAGAGAGACCCTTCCCGACCGCGGTATATCCTGACCGAACCTGGCGTAGGGTATCGTCTGAAGGCCGAAACGTAGCGATGCGCTCCATCCATCTTAATGGAATCTTTACACCTTCCCCCCACATCTTGATACTTTCTTTATACTGGGCATATTACTCTTAGAGTTTGCGAACAAGTATTATTCGATAATTATGCAGCCGAGACCCGCTCAACGAAGAGCAGGTGCGGGGGACCCAAGTTTTTGGGGCGAATTTCAGTGACCTCCCAGCGTCGTGAGGAACCTGAAAAGGATACTTTCAAGTCCTAGCCCGTCAGCTAACCTCGTAGGCGTGTGGAAGGGCAAGTGACAGCGACTTCGAGCCGCCGGTCTTTGTGCCGGCGGCTTTTTTTCGTCATATGTTCATTGAAGCCACCCTGCCGCCCGGTTTGCAAAGAAAAATTCTCGCCGTATAGTTGCAGCACCGGGAGGCACCATGAACGCGAATGACCCTGTAGAAGAACAACCCGGCATCTTCGTCCGTATCTGGCGCGCCATCATCGGCGCCCCCAAACAGATCAAGGACCCCCATCTGTTCCACAAGATGTCCCTGATTCCGGTGCTCGCCTGGATCGGGCTCGGCGCCGACGGCCTGTCGTCATCCGCCTACGGCCCCGAAGAAGCCTTCCGGGCTTTGGGGTCGCATGCCTACCTCGCCGTCATGCTCGGGCTGGCCACGGCTTTGACGGTCTTCATCATCTCCTACGCCTATTCGAGGATCATCGAACACTTTCCCCACGGCGGCGGCGGATACATCGTCGCTACCCACATGCTCGGGGAGAAGGCGGGGGTCGTCTCCGGTAGCGCCCTCCTGGTGGACTACATACTGACCATCACCGTCTCCATCGCCGCCTGCGTCGACGCGGTGTTCAGCTACCTTCCCCTCGCCGCCGCCCACTACAAGGTCCCCTTCGCCTGTTTTCTTGCCCTTGTCCTCATCGTCCTCAACATCCGCGGGGTGAAGGAATCCATCACTGTCATGGCGCCGATCTTCATCGTCTTCGTGGTCACCCACCTCCTCATGCTGCTGGACGGAATCTTCACCCACACCGCCCGGTTCGCCCCGCTGGCAAGTGGTTTCCAGACCGGAATTCACCAGGATCTCTCCACCATAGGCTTCTTCGGCATTCTCCTCCTCTTCATGCGCGCCTACTCACTGGGGGGTGGGACCTATACGGGGATCGAGGCGGTCTCTAACGGCCTGCAGATCATGCGGGAGCCACGGGTGCAGACCGGCAAGCGGACTATGCTCTACATGGCCGGGTCCCTCGCCTTCACCGCCGGCGTACTGTTCCTTTGCTATGCCCTGCTCGATGTAAAGCCGGTGGAAGGAAAAACCCTCAACGCCGTCCTGGCCGACGGGCTTTTTGCGGACTGGCCTATGGGGGGGATGGTCGCGTTCATCACCATCTTCTCCGAAGGGGCACTGCTCCTTGTTGCGGCCCAGACCGGCTTCGTGGACGGCCCGCGGGTCATGGCCAACATGGCGGTTGACTCCTGGTTTCCCCACCGCTTCGCCGCCCTCTCCGAGCGGCTCACCATGCGTAACGGCATCGTGCTCATGGGGGCGGCCGCCATCGGCCTCCTCCTCTATACCCGCGGATCGGTGTCGGCCCTGGTGGTCATGTACTCCATCAACGTCTTCGTCACCTTCTCCCTCTCCCAACTGGGGATGTCCCGTTTCTTCCTCAAGCGGCGCCACGAAGACCCAAAATGGATGCAGCACCTCGCCGTCCACCTGGTGGGGCTGACCCTCTGCGTTACCATTCTCGTCATCACGACGGTGGAAAAATTTGCCGAAGGGGGATGGATGACCATTGTCATCACCTCGGTGGTGATCTACCTCTGCTACCTCATCAAAAACCATTACGTCAAGGTGCGCAAGGGGATTGCCCAACTGGACGAGACACTCCTCGATTTCCCCACGACCGGGCCGGTCAACGACGCCCCCCTCGACCCGAACGAAACCACCGCCATCCAGCTCGTCTCCGGCTACAGCGGCTTTGGCGTCCATACGCTGCTCTCCATCCTCACCACCTTCCCCAAGACCTACAAGAACATTATCTTCGTCTCGGTGGCGGTGATCGACTCCGGCTCCTTCAAGGGGGCGCAGGAGGTGGTAGCGCTGGAGGATTCGGTCAGGAAGGGGCTCGAACGGTATGTTGACCTGGCCCGCCGCCTCGGCTTCGCCGCCGACTACCGGATGGAGGTGGCGACCGATGTGGTTGAAAGCGCCATGCATCTCTGCAAAGAGATCGCCGGCGAATTCCCCCGCTCGACGGTCTTCACCGGTCAGCTTACCTTCCGGCTGGAAAAGTTCTACCACAAGATGCTCCACAACGAGACCGCCTTTGCCATCCAGCGCCGCCTCCAGTGGGACGGCATCACCACGGTCATCCTCCCCATCCGGGTCAGGGTCTGACAGCCCAGGAGGAAATATGTACAAAATGCTGGCACTGATGGTACTACTTTCGACTGTTGCCACACCTGCAAGCGCCGAAATGCTTTTCTACAGCAGGACTTCGGACTTTGTGGCCCAGTATGATGCATCGACTATAGAGGCAACCCGCCATGGGGACCTGAAGGTGCTGGTAAAAAAGGTCTATTCGGAGAAAGGGGAAGAGGCTCTCTTCAGGGAACTGGGGATCAGCGGGGTATCCAACATAGTGCAGACCTACCTACTCGACTGCGCTGAAGGTAGTTATTCCGTCGAGCAGACCACTGCATTTGACAGCAACGGCAACAAAATATTCACAGAAAAGAGTTCCCAACTGAAACGAAAGATTGCCCTGCAAGGTTCACCGGAAGATGCTCTGACCAAAGCGGTCTGCAAGAAGTAAGAAAGACTGGGGAGAGACCGCTTGGTCATTGCTGATCGGGACATCTTGTATCATGGTGGCTCGTTGGTTTTCTCTGTTCTCTTCTCAAGCTTTTCCAGCTCCTTAAGTAGCACCCCATTGTCCGGCACCCCCTGCTGGATGAACCGAACCATGCCTGTCTTGTCGATGACATAGGTGACCCGGCCGGGGGCATACTGTTTCCGTATCTCCCCCGCCTCGTCGGCTACGAGGGGGTACTGGAGGCCATTCTTCGTACTGAATTCCTCGTGGGTCGCAATGCTGTCGGGACTGACGCCCAGGACCTGGGCGTTGAGCTTTTCAAATTTTTCAAGATCCCTTTGAAAAGCCTGCATTTCCCCCGTTCAGACCGGGGTGAAATCGGCGAAGTAAAATACCAGCACCACATTCCACTTCCCCAGGTAGTCGGCCAACCGAATCGGCCCCTTCGTAGAAACAGCCTCGAACAGCGGGGCCTTTTCCCCCGCTTCCGGGGAGTGGGCGCCGATGCTCTCCAGGGCCACGAGCGCCGAGGTAAAGAGTCCCTTGACGACGGATTTGCGCATACCACCTCCGGAATATTTTTTTGAATGCTCATTAAGGGTATCACCCGTGGCGATAAAAACAATCAGCGTGGAGCGACAAGGCGGGCGATGCGGAGAAAATTGAGCAGTATCATATGGGAGGCTGCGTCGTACTCCGTCCGCCGGGCAGCGAAGTCGGACAGGAACTGTTCGGTACGTGCTGCCGTTGAAGGGCGCCAGCTGCTCCAGTCGGCGATGATCTGCCGGTCCACCTCGGGGTGGAACTGGGTGCCGTAGGCCACGGGGCCGTAACGAAACGCCTGACCGGGACAGGCGGGTGACGAAGCGAGATGGATTCCCCCTTCGGGAACGAGGAAGCTGTCATTGTGCCACTGGAAGCTCACGAACTCCCGCACCACCCCGGCGAACAGGGGGTCGCCCATCCCCTCTTCCGTGAGGGTGACCGGCAAGGTCCCCTTTTCGCGGTGGGGGGAGTTGTACGTGACCGTGGCGCCGAGCACGTCAGCCAGGAGTTGCCCCCCCAGGCAGATACCGAGGAACGGCACCTCCCGGGCCACCATCCCCGCGATGAAGCGCTTCACATCGTGGAGAAAGGGGTGACGGTCGGTGTCATGCACCCCCATGGCACCGCCGAGGACGATGGCAGCGGCCACACCTTCCGCCTCCGGCAGCATCTCCCCACGGTAGGGCTGAACGGTGCGGTACGGGACCGCCGACTCCTCCAGGTATCCGGCGTAGGTGCCGAGGGGAACTTCCGGGTCGTTCTGGACGACAATCAGCACGGGTATCTCCTCTGAAATCGGGACTATATCACCTATACGACATTACCAGCGAAAAAGGCGAACCGGCTGGTCCGCCCTTCTTCATTTCCGCATTCAGACTGCAACTTTTCACTATTCACCGAGATCTCACACCGGTCTGAGCCCTTCAGCCACGACTTCCGCGATGTCCCGCACCCTGGTCTGGCCCGCCTGCCGGTCCTTGAGCCCATCCTCGAACATGGTCATGCAGTAAGGGCAGGCGGTGCAGATGGTGTCCGGGCTCGAACGGAGCGCCTCGTCGACCCGGTTCAGGTTGATCCGCTCGCCGCTGTGCTCCTCCATCCACATCCGTCCCCCCCCCGCGCCGCAGCAGAAGGAGTTGGAACGGCTACGCTCCATCTCCAGCGGTGCCTGGCCGGTGGCGGAGTGGATAGCATGCCGGGGCGCCTCGTAAACGTCGTTGTGACGCCCCAGGTAGCAGGAGTCATGGAAGAGGACGCCCCCCAGATCGCTTACCTGCCGGTTCAGTTTCAGTCGGCCCGACGCCAGGAGCTGATCGAGCAACTCGCCGTGGTGGATCACCTCCAGTTCCAGACCGTACTGCCGGTAGTCGTTTTTCAGGGTCGAGAAGCAGTGGGGACACTGGACGATTACCTTGGTGATACCCTTCTCCCTGAAGAGCTGGACGTTCTCCTTCGCCATCTTGTCGAACACGAACTCGTTCCCCAACCGTCGGACGCTGTCGCCGCAGCACTTCTCTTCTTTCCCCAGGATCCCCCAGGAGACGCCAGCAGCGTCCAGGATGGTGGCCAGCGCCACGGTCACCTGCTTGCTCCGGGAGTCGAAGGTGCCGGCACAGCCGATGTAGAAGAGGTATTCCGTCACCCCTTTTTCGAACGGCTTGATCTCCATGGTGGAGCACCACTTGGTCCGCTCGGAAGGGGCGATCCCCCATGGGTTGGAGCGCTGCTCCATGTTCTCGAAGAGATTGAGCAACTCCTCGGGAAACCGACTTTCCATCTCCACCAGGTGCCGCCGCATCTTGACGATCTTCGGCATATGCTCGATAAGGACCGGACAGGCTTCCATGCAGGCGCCGCAGGTGGTGCAGGCCCAGATGGTCTCCTCCGTGCTGCTCCCCTCCCCCTCTTCGCCAATGAGCGGGATGACCGGCGCTCCCCCCTTCTGCAGGAGCGGACCGTTGGCAAGCAGGTTGGTCTTGATGGCATGGATCACCTGGCGGGGGTTGAGGGACTTGCCGGTGGTAGTCGCCGGGCAGGCGTTCTGGCAGCGGCCGCACTCAGTGCAGGAGAAGCTGTCGAACAGGTCTTTCCAGGTGAAGCTGTCCACCCTGTCCACGCCGAACTCCCCCCCCTTGACGAATTCCTCCCGTGGCTGGGTATTCGGTTTCTCCAGGGAGGCGAAGAAGCAATTGGGGATGGCGGTAAGGATGTGCATGTGCTTGCTGTGGGGAAGGAAACAGATGAAGGCCAGCAGGACGAGTGCATGGAGCCACCAGCAGAGCGAGGCAATGGGCACGAGGCTCTGGGCAAGGGGAGAATTTGACAGCATAGTGGCGAATAGGCTGGAGACCGGCATGAATGCGGCGGCAGGCTCGCTCCCCAGGGCGATCTCCGCCCCGTGCAGGCCGAGGGAGGCAAGCATGAGAAGGGCGATGAAGGCGAGGATGAGAAACCCCTCCACGCTCCGCGCCTTGACGTAGTCGGTACTCATGTATGCCGGCGGGAAGAAGATTCGGCGGGCAAAGGCGAGTAGGATGGCGAAGAGGGTCAGGATGGACACCACATCGAAGGCGAGCAGCAGGCCGTGGTAGAGGGGAGCGGGGAGGAGCGCCAGGGACAGGGTCGGAACGACCCCCTTGACGAGGAACTCGCCGTTGGCGAGGAGCAGGACCATGAAGGACCAGAAGATGACGAAGTGGTTGATGCCGAACGGTTTGGCCACCACCCGTTTCTGGCCGAAGGCATAGAGAAGCATCTCCCGGATCCTGACGTCGAGGCGCTGGAAGCGGTCCTCGGGCCGGCCAAGGGTCACGAGGCTGAAACGCCGGTAGCAGCTCCAGACGAAAAAGATGCCGGCGGCAATGAGCATGGGAGCGAATAGGGAGGGATTGGAAGCCATGAAAAACCTCGTATCTGGATTAGGGGCTAGGGACTGGGGGCTAGGGACTAGAGGCAAATCAACCCCTGGCCCCTAGTCACTGACTCCTAATCTAGCCCCTGACTTTCTGCTGTTTCAGTTCCTGCAGCCGCTTTGTTATGGCGGGGATGATCCTGAACAGGTCGCCGACGATGCCGTAGGTGGCCACTTCGAAGATGGGGGCATCCTTGTCCCGGTTGATGGCGATGACCACGTCCGAATCCTGCATCCCGACCAGGTGCTGGATGGCGCCGCTGATGCCGCAGGCGATGTATATCTTGGGACGCACCGTCTTCCCCGTCTGTCCCACCTGGCGCTCCTGGGGCATCCAGCCGGCATCGACGGCAGAGCGAGACGCCCCCACCACTCCCCCCAGTTCGTCCGCCAGGTCCTGGAGCATGGCAAAGTTCTCTTTCCCCATAAGACCCCGGCCCCCGGAGACGATGAAATCGGCCCCCGCCACGTCCACCTGGTCCTTTTTCCGGTCGCTGATGATCTCCAGCACCTTGACGAGGATGTCCTCCTCGGCCACCGGGCAGCTCTCCCGGACGATCTCGCCGCTCGCCCCTTCGATCCGCTCCGGCATGGGCATGACGTGGGGGCGGACGGTGGCCATCTGGGGGCGGAACTTGTCGCACATGATGGTGGCCATGATGTTGCCGCCGAAGGCGGGGCGGGTCTGCATGAGGTTTCGCTTGTCGTCGATGGCGAGCCCGGTGCAGTCGGCGGTGAGGCCGGTCCCGACGACGGTGGCAACGGCGCCGGCCAGGTCGCGGCCAAGGCCGGTAGCCCCCATGAGGATGACTTCGGGCTTGTAGGTGTCCACCAGGTGGCTTACCGCCTTGAGGTAGGCCTGGGTACGGTAGTAGCGAAACACGGGGGCGTCAATGAGGTAGGCCTTTTCCGCCCCGTGGGCGAAGGCTTCGCGGCAGAGGTGTTCCACATTTTCGCCGATGACGATGGCGGCGAGTTCCACATCGAGAGCCCTGGCCAGCTCTTTCCCCTTCCCTAACAGCTCCCAGGAAACCTTGGCCGGCTCCCCTTCCGTCTGCTCGACGAAGACCCAGACCCCCTTGTAGGCGGCAAGTGTTTTCGCCAGGGCGGCGGCTTCCTCGTCCACCTCCGGAACGTGGGCCTCCCCCTGCTTCATGATTTCGTCCAGGATCTTCTGTTCCTCGGGGGTGAAGAACATCTCGATGGCCTGGACCGGGCAGACCTTGACGCACTTGACGCAGCCGATGCATTTCTCGACGTCGATGATCGGCTCGCCCGCCTCGTTCATCTCGATGGCATCCACCGGGCAGGCACTCTGGCAGCGGGCGCCGCAGGCAATGCATTTCCCTTCCAGCAGGCACGCCTTGCCGCGGGGTTTCTTCAGCGGTTTCTTCGGTTCGGTCATGGATGGGTCCTTGGTAGAATCTTGGTGAACGGTGAAAAGTGAAAAGTGAAAAGACTCTCTATCTATTTACCTTTTACCTTTCACGTTTTCTTTACAACGCCAGCAAGTCTTTACTGAGCAGCTTGTCGATGAGCAGATTCGCCGTTCCTTCCGGGTCGTGTACTCCATCGCCGATGATTTCTCCCTTATCCCGCTCGGGGGAGAATATCCGGCTCACCCAGGTGGGAGAGCCTTTGAGACCGATGGTCGGCTCGGGAAGCTGCATGACCTGGTTGTTCCAGGTCTTGACCTCGGCGTCTGCCGATTCCAGGCGCCGGGGGACGGTGGGATAACGGGGACGGTTCAGTTCGCGGACCACGGTCAGCAAGACCGGCAGGGGGGCCTCGACGATCTCGTGCCGCCCTTCCAGCTTGCGGCGCACCCGGATGACCCGTTTCTCCAGGTCGATATGCTCGATCCGGTCGACGAGGGTGAGTTGGGTGTAGCCCAGCCGCGTGGCAATCCCCGGCCCGACCTGGGCGGTGTCGCCGTCGATGGTCTGCTTGCCGCAGAGGACGATTCCCACCTCATCCTGCTCATGGAGTTTGCGGATTGCCGCCGCCAGGACATTGCTGGTGGCCAGGGTATCGGCTCCGCCGAAGACCCGATCGGAGAGGAGGATCGCTTCGTCAACCCCCAGGGCCAGGGCCTTCCTTAGCGTTGCCTCGGCGTTGGGGGGCCCCATGGAGATGGCCGCCACCCGGCAGCCGAAACGGTCCTTGAGACGGAGCGCCTCTTCAAGGGCATGGGTGTCGTACGGGTTGACAATGAACGGTATCCCTTCCCGCACCAGGGTGTTCGTCACCGGATCGATCTGCACCTGGGTCGTATCGGGGACCTGCTTGATGCAGGCGACTATCTGCATGGTAAAACCTCGCGGATGGTTGATTTACAGCGAATGGCGATGATTAAGCGTTGCATGGGCGGAGTGGGAAATCCTTGACCTGGGTCAAAACGGCACCATTTGCCCGTTCAGGAAGGCCTCCCAGTGTCTATTTTTTAATCCGCAGTGGATAATAATCAAATTTGCCGGCCTTGGCAATCACTTCTGTGCTTAATTTCTAATCAATTGTTTTTACTCTGGCTGTAATTGCCTGGTATCAGGAACGTTTCACCAGACACCCGGTAACTCTGACGAAGAGAAATCGTATCTAACAGTACCAAATATCGGCACCATTACAACGCATGGCACTCCACAAAGCTATACAGACAGGCTCATCACCCCATGCTTCCCATACTGGCAAGGGCGAATACAGCCCCGGGATCGTAATCGGGCACCTCTCCACGGAACATGAGAGTAGTCGTGCCCGACACGGTGAATCCCCGTTCGGCAAGCAGGGTGGCGGCTGTGAGATTGCGTAGCGGCACATCCAGAAACAGCCGGCACCCGCCACCGGCCCTCACCATAGCCTTGTCGAGGAGACCGGCCGCCAGGTCGCGGTCGCGAACGCTCCATGGCCCCAGCTGCATCCCCGTTGGCCAGCGCTGCATGACGAGAAATCCACCAGATGCACCGTACACCTCCCCCCGCTCTGCCACTGCGGCGAGGAGAAGACGACGGTCGTCGCCCCATCCGGAAAAGTCCGGAGAAACCATGTCGGCCGCGTGAATCAGTCTTTCTCCCGCAGCCGTTCCCGCCCACTCCACGCCGGTACCGGTCAAGCGCTTGATCCCGTCGATTGCCCTGAAGCCGAGTCCTTCATAGAGCGGGCGGCCGGCAGGAGATGCGGTGAGCCAGATGGTCTTCGCCCCCGCCCGATCGAGGGCAGTGATGGCCCGGGACATGAGTGCCATCCCGAGACCGCGGCCACGCAGGTCATGCCGAACCAGGAGGTTGCCGATCCATCCGCTGGTGCCGTATTTCACCGTGGTGGCGAAGGCCACCGGTGCACCGTCTTGCCGGACCACGAAGCACCCATCGGGAAAGGAACGGAGCATGAACTCCAGCTCCCAGCGGTCGCACAGCCATCTCTCCTTAGCAGCCAACTGCAGGAAAGGATCGATGTCGCCGCGACGGAACCGGCCAATCCCCATTGCCTTCCTGCTACCGGCTGCTTCCGGCCAATCCATCCCCGGTGCCATCGGTCCTGATGGCATGTTCAACTCCCTGTCACACACCCGGCATCCACCCGTGCCACATCCCGCCCGATCAGCCCGACTGCGTCCGCCCGGCACTGGCGGCAGTGCTTGAACTGGCCAATGATCCGCTCGTTGGCCTGCCGCACATTCTCCAGCAACTCCTGAGTCGGCGGAACCACATGGGCGAAGTCGGCCTGGGGGATGAGGGGCATGACGTTCATGACAGACGCACCCAACTCCTTCACCTTCGTGCCGATGAGCGGCACCTGGCTCTCGTTCACGCCGGGGATGTAGACGGTGTTCACCTTGATGGTCATGCCGTAGTCGGCTGCCCGCCTGATACCTTCCAGCTGGTTGGCGCTGAGGATGGCCGCCGCTTCCGGTCCGGTAAATTTTTTGCCGTGATAGAGGATGTGGCTGTAAATCCTGGCACCGATTTCCGGGTCCAGCGCGTTGACCGTCACGGTGAGGCTGTGGAGGTCAAGTTCCTGGAGGAGGTCGATCTTCTCCGGCAAGAGGAGGCCGTTGGTGCTCATGCACGTTATGAGATGGGGAAACTCTTTCCTCACCAGGCGGAAGGTTTCGAAGGTCTCCTCATTTGCCAGGGGGTCCCCCGGCCCGGCAATGCCGATCACCTTGATGATCGGGCCGAGGATCTCGCTTGCCATCACCTCCCGCACCTTGACGATTGCCTCCCCGGGAGTGAGAAGCTGGCTCGTAACCCCCGGGCGCGACTCGTTGGCGCAATCGTGGCGGCGGGAGCAGTAGCCGCACTTGATGTTGCACTTGGGCGCCACCGCCAGGTGCATCCGGCCGTTCTTGTGGTGGTTGCCGCCGAAACAGGGGTGCCCCTGGATATTCTTCCGTCCGCCGCACGATGTGGCCATCTCTGTCTCCCTTCCCGCGGGGTCACTCCCCGCAACTAAAAAAGGCGCTCGACCGTTACGGTCAGCGCCTTTGCCGAATAAAAAGCCCGGAGGGACTGCTTCCCGCCGGGCTTCGTTGCCTCTGGTTCGATACTTCCTTGTACCGGTGCTGCCAATCTCCCTATCATTATCCGTGCCAGAACCTCATTAAGTTCCCAAGGCCCACCAGCAGCTGGGTTGCAGAACCTGCCAGAGGGAATGAAGGGTAGACCGCTGCCTCATTTTCCGGACAATGCTTATTTTGTGGGCAGAATAACACGGTGAACAGTGAAGGGCGCATGGTGAATTGTAGAAGGGAAACGGCCCTTACCGGTCCCCGATCGCCAATACCTGTCCATCAGGGCTTCGCGGGGTCCGTTTATTGCATCTCTCTTCCCGTGACCATTCCCCCTGACATACACGACATCCTCTCCCGGAGCCGGGGAGCGTTCGTCGGCCTGGCAATAGGGGACGCCCTCGGCGCGCCGGTGGAGTTCATGACCAGCCACGAGATCCGGGCGAAGTACGGCGTGCTCCGCGACCTCGTCGGCGGCGGTTGGCTGCGGCTAAAACCGGGCCAGGTGACCGACGACACGGAAATGGCGTTCTGCATCGCCCGGGCACTCGATGCACGTCAGGGATGGGACCTGAAAGGGATTGCCGACAACTTCGCAGCCTGGCTCCGAACCAAGCCGGTAGACGTGGGAGACACCTGCCGTCGCAGCATCCGCAACTACATGCTTAAAGGGATGCTGGAAACCCCGTTCAATCAATGGGACGCAGGAAATGGCGCAGCCATGCGGATGGCCCCGGTGTCCCTCTTCACCCTGGGAGACGACGATCTCTTGAGCGATTGCGCCGTAACCCAGGCCCGCCTCACCCATAACCATCCCCTTTCCGACACCGCCTGCATCTATCTCGGCCGTCTCGTCCATTTGGCGATCCAGGGGCGCTCCAAGAACCGGTTGCGCCGCGAGGTGGACCGACTCGTCGCCGAACAGCCGACCTTCGGGTTCGACACCTACCGGGGGCTTGCCAGCGGCTACGTGGTTGACACCATGCAGACGGTATTCCATCATTTCTTCAGGACGGCCGGTTTCGAGGAGTGCGTGGTGGCGACGGTGAACCAGGGGGGTGATGCGGACACCACCGGCGCCATCGCCGGGATGCTGGCGGGGGCCTACTACGGAATGGAGCAGGTGCCGCGGCGCTGGCTGAAAAGGCTCGACCCGAAAGTACTGGATGAAACCACCCGCCTGGCAGAGCGGCTGCTCCACCTTTCCCCCCTCTTCTCCGGCCTTGCCGGCTCTCACGGCACACGACCGCTGGGCTGACAACGGACAAAAAAACCCGCGCTCTCTTCAGCGGGGTCTTTTTCGCTTCGCGTATCCGTCCCCCTAAGGGACAGAAACATGTTCAGGGAACCGTTATTTGGTTCCGCTTTTTCTGGTACCTGTCGTCCGGCTACTCTGCAAGGTACCGTGGCCGCTTTCAAGATGACCGATTTTCTTACCGGTAGTAGCACTCAACCCTTTACCGGTTGTCACACGGCCAACGCTCCGGCCTTTGGATTTTGTCCCCTCTTTCATGCCGAGGTTTTCTCTTGTGCCTTTCATAACTGCACCCCCCTTCTCCGGGTGCTCAGAATTTTTCTGCTCTTGTACATTAATTTTACCATATTCATTGAAAATGGATATCATTTTTTACAGACCACATGCTGTCTATCTTTGCAAACAGTGGCGCTGACAGCCATTATGTACACGCTAATCCAGGAAACTCGTCCCCATGACAACCCCTCCCATTCCGACACCCCCCATGCCCGTGAACGGCCTGACACATTGATAGTGATTAAATGCAAACCTGTGATATAACACGGTTGAAAAGGGGAGTTATTTTCTTGATATTTCACGCCGAGGACACGATGAAAAACCGATGCGAATGGTGTGGCAGCGATCCCTTGTATGTTGCATACCACGACGACGAGTGGGGGGTCCCGGCGCACGACGACCGGCACCTGTTCGAGATGCTCGTCCTGGAAGGGGCACAAGCAGGGCTTAGCTGGCTTACGATCCTGAGGAAGCGGAAACAGTACCGATGTGCTTTCGACAACTTCGACATTGGAAAGGTCGCTGCCTATTCCGACGGCGACGTGCAACGACTGCTCGCCGATGCCGGCATCGTGCGCAACCGCCTCAAGATAGAATCGGCCATAAAAAATGCCCGCGGAGTCCTGGACATCCAGCGGGAATACGGTTCGTTCGATGCCTTTGTCTGGCGCTACGTCGACCACACCCCCAAACAGAACAGATGGACATCCCTCGCGGAGATCCCTCCCCGGACGGGACAGTCCGATCTGATGAGCAAGGAACTGAAAAAACGGGGGTTCAAATTCGTCGGCTCGACGATCTGCTATGCGTTTATGCAGGCCGTCGGCATGGTGAATGACCACACAATCGCCTGCCATCGCCACAATGAGGTCAGGGAGTTGTCCCGCGACGATGTTGCTCGACCAGCCCATTCCTTGGGCCCGTGACCTGCTGATGGGAGTCGGTGGGGTGGGCTGCTTCTACCTTCTCATAAAATTCAGCGACCAGTGGTAGATGCAGGAAATCTGCGCGTAATCAACAAGCTACTTGACAAGAACCGGATGGAGCCCAGGAAACTGGAGCATGGCCTGGCTTCCGCAATCGAGGCACGCGATACGGTCAATGTAGAGCCCATTGTCACCACCGCATACCGATGCCGGTGCATCGAAAGCCGTGTTGTTCTGCTTGCACCCCGTTGCCCCTTCCACGCATATTCTGCTGATCCTGACAAGGGCGTATCGGGTAACCGTCTGCCGTTCGGCTTCATCTCCCCGTTGCGCGGGAGAGCACCCCGTAACAGGGGCAATGACCCACCACCCGCGCAGTTTCCCCGTCGCCTTGTCGTATTCCTTGTTCGTCTTGTCGGCGTTCGGATTGTACATCATCGATTCGATGTCGCGCAGGGCATCGTTGCTTGAGCTCTGGATGGTGAAAATCTGTTTCCCACAGACTTCCTGAGGGGGCATTTCCATGCAGATCAGGTCGGACAGGGTCGTCGCCCCTGTCGGTTGATACTTGAGCGACGTGTATGCGTAACGGTTTGCCGCCGAACCGCCATTCAGGGGCTCGTGGGTCATCTTTCGTTCCGGGATGGAGCAAACGTTGGGATAGGTGCAGCCACGGTCGCAGGCATCGACGCAGAGCGCGATGTTTGCACTCGCCCGTGCCGGAAAGGCGGCGATTGCGTCGGGTGTATAGTTGAAATTCTGGTCGCCCGAAATCTTGGCGATGAAGTTCCCCAGTGCCCCCATGCCGATGGTTTCACTTTCCGCCGTACGCCTCGTCCTGACCTGCATGGCATTGACTGGGGTCCCGCCAGGAGTGTAGGTGTGGGTGCTCATATTCCAGAATCCGACCGTCACGTCATTATCCGCCGTCAATTTGTTGGTGTTGCCGTTGAGCGCATCGATCAGGGCGACCGCCTTGTGCTTCCCCGTAACGGCCTCGACCGCGACACCCTTCGCGGTCGATTGCTCCTCATCACTGAGGACATCTTTCAGCTTTGACTGGTCGGTCTGGATCTGGGTCTGAATTCGCTGCTTGATCGCCTGTGCACCGGCAAGGGCCGATGTCTCCGCAGCCCCCTTCAAATCTTCCTCGCTGACGTACATATAACCAATATCCACTGCAAGAGCAGCCACGACAAGGAAGACCACCGTCATGATCCCCACATAGGTGGTATCCATGCCGGTTTCTTCGTCGTCGTCCGCTTCCGGTCTTTCCCTATCGTCCATTCCTGCTCCCTCACTGCAATTGTATAGCTGCAGATTATACCCGGTTTTTTGCATAGTGGAACAAATTAAGGGCCATGCGGAAAGGCATGACCCTTAATTGTTCGACACGTACCACTCATTACAAACTACACGGATTTTTCCAGGACGGCAACCGGCTCGCCGACGGCAATCGGTGCTTCGACTTCGACCTTTTTCTTCTCGCGGAGGAAGACGGTAAGAACCGTACCGGTAGCACACAGGGTACCGGCCAGGATGAAGGACTTGTTCAGGCCGCCCGGCACGGCATTGAGCATCTCGGAAACGCGCCCCATGACGAACCCGCCCACGCCCCATGCGGTGAAAAGGACGCCATAGTTCAGGCCGTAGTTCTTGAAGCCCCAGTAGTCTTTAGCAAAAGAGGGGAAGAGACAGAGGTTGGAACCGTAGTTGAATCCGATAAAGGTCGCCATAATGACCAACAGTACTGCGCTGCCGGAACCGACGATCGGAATCGCTGCGAACATCAGGACTGCCTGGAAGGCAAGCATGATGGTGAGGGTCGCCCTGCGGCCGATCTTGTCGGAAAGAATTCCGGCAACAACCCGGCCACCTGCGTTACCTATTGCCATGATGGCCACTGCGACAAATGCCATCGGTCCCATGCTCTTCTTCGCGAGGACGGCGACACTGCCGATTACCATGAGACCTGCGCCGGCACCGATGAAGAAATTCGTCCAGAGGAGGTAGAACTTGGGCGAGCGCATCATCTCGCTGACGTTGGCATTGTATGCCGGCTTGGCAGCGGGCTTGTCGCCGGCCTTCCTGGCCGGCTCGGCAGGTACGTACCCTTGGGGGGGATTAACCAGGAGGAAGGAGAGGCCGCACACCAGGGCCGTAAAACCGCATCCCAGGAAAAGCATGGATTTCTGTATCCCGTAGATACCCAGAAGATAGCTGGAAAGGGGAGCAATGTAGACGGGAGCGAGTCCGAAACCGGCGACAACCGTCCCGGCGATCACCCCGGTCTTGGTGGAAGAGAACCATTTAAGGGCGGGAGGGGTAGCCGCTGCATAGCCGAAGCCGAACCCCGAGCCGGCGAGGATGCCAAAGCCCATTATCCACGCAATGTAGCTGTTTGAAAAAGACATCAGGGTGAAACCGCACCCGACCAGCAGGCCGCCGATAAGGGCGGTGCGCGCAGGGCCGATCTTATCCTGGCACTTGCCGGCAAGAATCATGGAAAACGCAAACGCAAGGCAGCATACAGCATAGGGATCGTTGATGGAGGTGAGATTCCACTGGAAAGCATCGGGGCCACCCTTTTCGATGGACGCCTTTATCGCTCCCTTGAAGATACTCCATGCATACAGCACCCCGAGCGCCAGGTTGATGCCAAGCCCGGCCATGGTCACTTGCCAACCCTTGTTAGTTGATGTTTCTGACATGATAGTCTCACCTCCGTGGTTAATGTTCTGGAATCTGATGTTGAAAGAGCAACTTGCATACCAACGTTTTATATTTTTTGTAAACAATTTTATTCACAGTAAAATCTGATAGTTACAATCCATATGGTTTCGGAGGAGAATTTGCTCGGGAGTACCGATTTGTAGAAATGCAAAAACATTTCGAGGCGTGGAATCGAACTTCAAATTGAATATAGACGAAATTTCAACATGTTGAAGGAGTAGAAATGGTAGAAGTCCTGTTTTGCAGAAATGCAAAAAACGGATGGAGATTTGCAAAAGTGAAAATTTCAGGCTACCTCACACGTTCGGCAGTTCCCGAAAACTGGTCACCCATGAAAAAAGGCGCCCCCATTCGATGAAATGGGGGCACCTTTTTTCATGGGTGACCTTATGTACGTTACTATTCTTGCGCCGTTACTTCTGGACCCAGCGGCCGTTCGGAAGCTGTATCCACCATCCCGGCTTCGCTTCATCCCGCTTGGTCTCCGCATAGGTGGCCGCTGCTTTTCCCTGCACCTGGGCCAGCGCCGCTTTTGACTCCTGCTGTTTGTTGATTTTCAGGATCGCCTTCGCCATGTTGATCACGACCGTCTTGCGGCTCGCGTTTTCCGCCTTTACCAGCGCGTCGTCCTGGGGGGTGACTTTCGTCTTGTCCCGCACCGACAAGAGTCCCTGGTTGGTGAGCCCGACCGTCCCCGCATCATAGAGGGTTTTCAGCTTCGGCAGCCGCTGGCTCATTTCATCATAAGCCTTCAGCACCTCAGTATTGCCGGAAAGCTCGATCGCAAGATTGTCGGCATAGTCGTCGGCGGCATGGGCCGTGGCAACCAGGGAAAGGGACGGGAGCTCGTCGAAGAGACGGCTCTGGGGCTTGGTCTCCGGCGCCTTCTGCTCTTCAGCCGGCGGCTGCCCCCCCGCAGGCTTCTCCTCCGCACCCTTTTCCCCGCTCTTCTTCAGGAGCATCTCGTCCAGGGACTTGTAGGCTTCCTTGACCGCCTTCTCGGGAAAGTAGACGTTGACCGTTATGATGGCACAGGCGGTCAGGAGACCGCATCCCCCCGCCAGGAGCCACTTGATGATTCTCATTTTCATACCCACCTCCGGAATTATTGATGTGCTGAAAACTCTCAACCAACGGGCACCTGCCTCGTCAGCCTTAAGTCTACTCATAAAATCACCTGCTCACAAGAGAAGAAAATGAATACTTCTTTCTCCTCCTGCCATCGCCGAGAGGTCACTCCTCCCACTTGAATTCCTGGCTGGCCGGGGCCTCCGCGGGGGGCGGCTCTCCCGTCGCCGTTGCCGCCTTCCCCCGGGCCGCCGCCTGCTTCACCGCTTCAAGTAGATGGTCCAGAGCTATCCGGTTCTGTATCGGGGCAACCGACACGGACAAGTCGCGGATACCGATGAGATTCGTATGGGAGATGTCCAGGGTCTCGAAGGTCAGGAACCCCTCTTCCAGTTCGGCACTGATCTCCGCCTGATCATAGGGACGGTCGTCGCGGAAGAAATAGCCGCGCAACTTTTTCCCTGCCAGCTTTTGGAGGAACTCCTTGCTGACAAGCATCTTTTCCCCCTTCCCCTCCCGCGCCCAGAGGTCGACAAATCCCGTGAGCCCTCCTATTCCTTTCCCCTCACCATAGAGGCTGACGATCCCGTCCACCTTGCCCAGAATATACCCCTTGATTTTGGGAATAGCATCACAGAACTGCCTCAGGCTCAGGTCGTTGATCAGGAGATCGCCGCCGTAAGCGGCCCCTCCCTTCACCGCGACGAACCCCCTGCCGAGAATCGCCCCTTCGTAGAGGGATGACCGAAGGGAGACGATCTCGGTGAGGCCGTTCCCCGCCCTTAGCTCCAGGGTGGTCCTCCCTAGGGAGAGAGGGCCGAAATGGACCGAGCCGATGGTGACATCCGGGGAACCGGCACTCTTGTTAAATCGTGCGAGGAGTTGGGGGTAGTTTTCCCGGCTGAAGCTGGGAGAATCAGCGGGACGGGGCGGGGCTCCCTTGGAAAAATCGAGGGAGAAGGGGACCTTGCCGCTGACGTCGGCCACGGCAAGTTTCTGGGACGCCACCTCCAGACGGACGCCATTCAGAAGAAGCGTCCCGTTCACCAGTTTTTCTCCGGCATGGAGTTGGATAGTCCCCTCCGCCGCCAGCTCCCCTTCCGTTGTTGCCTCCTGGAGCGCCCGGGGAAGGATATTGACGAAGGGGTCGATGAGTCGATTCAGAGTAGTCCGGGCCAGTACGCAGGTGAAGCGCCCCTCCCGTTCGGGAGAGGTAAAATTCGCCAATGACCCTTTCGTCGTGAGGATCACCCCTTCGCCGACGGTAATGACCCCTTCGTTCAGCGACAGGGTCCGCCCCCCGATTTCCCCCGCTAGACGGATTCCGCCCCCCGCCAGCAGACTCTTCCCCCCTTTACCGGTCAGGGAGATATTCTCCCCCTTTGAATCGAACCCACATGCGAGCCCACCACGGGTCGAATAGCTCCCTTTGCCGGTAACGGAGAACTCCCCCCCCGCAAGGGTCACCGCTTCCCGTGCGGGAAGCAGTGCTCCCACCTTAGCCAGCTGCCCACCCTGCACTCCCACCTGGAACCGGTATCCCTCTTCCCGGTCAAAAGGATTGAGGGTAACGGTACCGTTCACTCCACCCCCCAGCAGTGTCCCTCCCAACTCTCCCCGCCACCCCGGCCGCGCCAGAAAGAGGCGGACAGACGGTGACGCCACTTCTTTTCCACGAAACAAAACCTTCCCGGCCGCCACGGCGGCGGTCCCCTCCAGCCACTTTCCCCGGTCGTCGGCAGCATAGAGCCCTCGCAGGGTGGCGGCAAGGCCGGCCACGTCGAGATCACCCCGGTGCAGATCGACGCCGGTGAGATCGACCGCGAGGGGACGACGGCCAGGCGACCCGACATCCCCTGCCGACAGCCGGCAGGTGGCCCGTTCCACTGCCAGAGAAATCCCTTCCCCCTGGAATGCACCTTTTTCCACGGTGGCCACACCGTCCGCAAACCGGAAACCGAAACGCCCTTCACCCTTCTTTCTCCCAACCGCCACGCCGTCGAGGCGGGCCGTACCGGTGACGGTAAAGTCCCCGGCGCTTCGGCCGAAGCGGGCATCGGCGGTGCCATCGCCGAGCGCGAAGGATGTGGTACCACGACTCCCCTTGAGGGAGGTCAGTCGAACCTGGGCCGTGCCGTTGAACTCCCGGGGAGTTCGCCCTCCAGCCGTCACGGCAAGGGAGGCGTTACCGGCAAGATTCTTCAGGCCAAACCGGTCGAGAAAGGGGTTGAAGGCAGCGAGCGGGCTGGGGGGAAGCTGGAGTGCGACGGTGAATGGCTCGGCAGCCGACGGAGCGAATGCGGCCCGCCCCGTAATGGGAAGCCCCATGATTCGCGCCGCGAGTGAGGGTATCTCCGCCAGAAGCGGCTTGAAACGCGCGGAAAGGATGACCGAGAAAGGGGCGTCGAGGGTCTCCAGCAGGGGGGTCCCGCCTGCATGGGGCTGGGACAGGCGGCCCTTGACACGAATGCCTTTCCCATCTCCGGCAAGGGTGGCGTTCCCCGCCAGGCCGTTCGCCAGCAGCAGCTCTCCTCGTGCGACTTTCCCGTCACGGAGGGAAAGGGTTCCCCCTGCGGATATCACCCCCTGGGCCTTATTCCCGGCAAGCCGGATTCCCTGAGCGGCGAGTTTCCCGCCGAGGGAGACGCCGCTTTTGGCAAGCGCCGGAACAAAGGGGCTCACCCGTCCCAGGTCCATCTCGTCCATTAACAGATCCAGCGTGAGCAGCTGTGCCCCACGGAGGTCGCCTACCGTCCCTGTGGCCCGTACCCTGAGCATGTCGTTGAGGCTCAGCGCCAGTTTCTCCAGCCTGACCTCGCCGCGCTTCATGTCGTAACCGGCATCGATGTCAAGGGTTCCCGCCAGAGGGGTCGCCCCATTGCCAGCGACCAGATGGAGTCCGTCCACACCGGCGTGCCCCGTGGTCCGAAGCTTCCCCTCCCTGAGAACCGCCGTCAAGGTGAGGGAACCACGCCCACCCTTGAACAGGTTTCCCCCCCTGACCTTGTTCACAAACGGCGCAAGAGAAAGGGACGGTGCGGTCAACGTCAGGTAGAAAGCGGGATCACTGCCGGGACGGACCTTCCCTTCGACCCGGTACCTGTTCCCCGCCTGATCCCCGAAGTCCAAGGTAACCGGCGCGTCCCCTCCGCCGCGAGTCGCCAGGTCGGAGAGTCGCAGCGAGACATCCTCCACCCCCCGGCCGTTCACCAGGATCGTCCCCCTCTTGACGGTCAGGTCGTGGATGGTCACCCCTTTGGCAGAGGGTTTCCCCCCAGCGAAGCTCTGCCTGAGAGGCGCAAAATTCCAGGTGCCGGTGCTGTCGCTCCGAAGGTCGAGTTTCACCCCCTCCAGAGCGATACGGCGGAAGTTCACTTCTCCCCGGAGCAGATCCGGCCAGCGGGGAGAAATGGCCAGGGAATCAACGGCAGCCAGGCTGCCGGTGAACCCGGGCGTGTTCGCGACGGTCACCCCCTGAATATACAGGGTGTCTCCCGCCAAGCGAAGGCCGGCCACCCTGACGGGCTGGTGAAGACGGGCTGACGCCAAGCGGGAAAGCCGGCCGGCTGCATCGGGAGTAGCCAGATAGAGTTTCAGGGAAACGGTCGCCACGGCGCAGATGAGCAGCACCGCCAGCACCGCCCCTGCCAGCACTTTCCTTACCCTTCCCCGGTCCTTTCCAGCTTCGTTCCCCGTCATCTCCCCTCCCCCGCATGGAGACTTTAACCGGGAATCTCCCGTTTGACAAGAAGTATGGGAATGGGACTGCAGTTCACCGGCGCAGTACGAGCAAAGAAATGGATAGAGCTTCTGCGGATAAAAGACACGTGAACGACAATGGCCTGCATATGCAGGCCATTGGGTGGGCAGGATATTCAAAGAGGACTTGAGGGGAGAGGAATCAGGCGTCCCGGAACAGCCGCCTTGTGGAAGTTCCCTCATTCAGATGAAGGAACTGGCGGGCCATTTTTTCCGATTTCCAGCCTGGCCGGTAAATTTTCTCCCGGTCGTCCCAGGCAACCATCCCATGGCTCTCCATGGTAACGAGCAGAAGAAGCGCCTCTTCGCGGCCGATCCCCAGCTTACGAGCCAGGTCGCCGATGTGCAAGTTTTCGTCACCATTGGACAGGATATCGAGAAGTTCCAGCGTCTTTTTCGTGGTCTGCACCGTCTGTACGCATTTTTGCTTCAGCATTTCGCCTCTCCCGTACACCTATTGAGATACTAGCAAGGTAATCGGACGCCGGCTACCGGGAAGATACACCCTTCCCCATCTGCACCTGGACAAGCCCCACCGCTTCCCGCATGACGTCCGAAATGCTCCGGTCCATCCGGCGGGCAATCTCGGTGAGAGTTTTCTTTTCCGCGTCACTGATCCGTAACGACACCACATTGTAGCGAGGATTCTTTTTCACGGCCCCCATGGCGACATCCAATCTGCAGTTTCGCTCTGCAAAATATAATTTCTAAATTAGCCCTATTTATAATCCATGCCCTGATAGATGTAAACTTAAATTTTACCAACGTTTTGATTTTAATGTCCCATTAAAAGCCATTCTTAAAGCTGTCTTGGCATGCAAGGCAATCCGACCAACGGCTGTAAAGAGTGGCTGGTTGTTCCGCACATCAAAACTAATTTCTGGCAAATAGCAATTGACTTCTCAGAAAAGATATGCAAACCTTGAATCAATTTCGCAGAATGAAACAGAGGGGTGTCAGAGATGGGAAAAGAACAGAATGGGAACGGCGAAGAGACCGATCGCCAGTCGATCCGCTCCCTGGAGCGGGGGCTGGAGGTACTGCGCTGCTTCAAGCCGGGTGATCGCTACCTGGGAAACCAGGAACTTGCGGCACGCACCGGGCTCCCCAAGCCGACGATCTCCCGCCTCACCCACACGCTGACCAAGCTCGGCTACCTGAGCTACACGGAGAAGTTCGGCAAATACCACCTGGACTCGGCCGTCCTCGCCCTTGGCTACTCCTTCCTCGCCAATCTGGATGTCCGCGGTGTCGCCCGCCCCTACATGGAGGAATTGGCAGAATACGCGCAGGCGTCGGTTGCCGTCGGCGTCCAGGACCGGCTCAACATGCTCTATGTGGAGGCGTACCGGAGCAGCGCCACGGTCACCCTGACCTTGGGCGCCGGGTCACAGATCCCCATCGCCACCACCTCCATGGGGCGGGCGCTTCTCTGCGCACTGCCGGAACCGGCGCGGGCAAGACTCATGGAGCAGATCCGCATTCGCAACGAGGCGGAATGGCCACGCATCAGCGCCGGCATCGAGCAGGCCCTCAAGGACTATGAGCACTTTGGCTTCTGCCTCTCTCTCGGCGACTGGAAAAAAGATGTCCATGCCGTCGCCACCCCCCTCGTCCCGGCCGACGGTTCCCGCATCCTCGTCTTCAGCTGCGTCGGCGCCGCCTTCCAGCTCCGTCGGCACATGCTGGAAGACGATATCGGCCCACGCCTCCTGAACCTGGTTACCAATGTAAAAGAGGCCCTCGACCGACTCACCTAGGAGCGACCTCTTCCACGCACAAAAAAAGGGTCTGCTTTTGCAGACCCTTTTTCATTTCTCTCTGACAGGAACCGTTCGAATATCACATTTCACTCTTCTGGTCAGGTGCGCCCTCCCCCTGCCCATAGTTGACGAGAAGATTGGTAATCCGTTCATGGGCATGACGGATGAACTCCTCCAGATCACCCTCTCCCTCCTTCTGCTGTATTCCGCCGGCAAGATATCCCGTTTCCCGCGATAGTTCTGCCAACTGCGAGGCTTCGGCCATCAACTCCGCCAGGAACGTGCCTGCCAGACGGAGGGTCCCTCCGGCAACTGCCAGCGACCCCGTATATTCCTGGGTCTGTGACTGCTGCTTCACCATCGCATCCTTCAGCTCCGACGCATGATCGACCAGTTCCCTCATCAAGGTTACATGGCCGTCCAGTGGTTTCTGTACTCCCTGGAGCTCCTCTGCCAGGACGGCGATCTCCCCGGCAATGCGATCAGCATCGCCACCTTGCTGGCCCGACAGAGAAAGGGCACGGCGCAGCAGTTCGCCCTCCAGGACGGAAGCGGCAGCGGTATCCTCCACTGCAGTGCCGGCCCATCCCACCATTGATCGTGCCATCTGGGCCGCATCCGTAACGGTGCCGCTAACGCCGACAGCCTTGCCGACCAGCGCACGGAACGCCTGGATATCACCCGTCATGCTCCAGGCAAGCTCCTCCATCCGTGCCGCCAGGAGGTCGCCCTCGCTTCCCGCTGCACCAGAACCACTGGACCGGCCGAGGGACCGGGCCATATCGGCCATGTCGAGCACCGCCGCACTGCTCCGGGCAATGTCGTGGGCACGCCCATCCAACTCCTCCAGAAGTCGGGCAAGGGAGGCGACCCTTTCGGCAACCGCATTCTCGTCATCACGCGCCGCGGTAAGGGCAGGGAGGACGCGTTCCCGCATCACGGTGGAACACTCCTCCGCCATTCTGGTGGCCGACAACAAATCGTCATGCAGACAGGGGGGAACGGCAGCGGGTATCTTCAGCCGTTGCAGTTCTGCCCTGACACGCCCGACGACCTCAAAAGCCTCTCGCACCGGGTCGGCGGAATCGGCAACCCTCCCGGCCAGAGACTGAAAATCCCCGACCTGCGCACCGGACAACGTGGGGGACTCACACCCCTCCAGTACCGTTTCTACTATATTCCCCCCCACGGTAATCAGTTCGCCGGCACGACCCGCCACATTCGCGGCCTGTCGCTGCAACTGGCCAACCCTCTCGCGGAAAAGATGCATATGCTCCGTCCCACGCCGGCGAAGTCCCTCTTCGGCGGACAACGCCGAAAGGGCTGCCTGGAGCGCACTGCTGACATCACACAGATCTCGGGCAAGGGAGGGGAATGATTTCCACTGCACGGCAAGGGGAGGGGAAATGTCGTAAGCGGGGGGCATATCTGAAACCGGAGGGCTGGAGTCATCGGGAGCGGCGGCATCGGCTATCGCCGGGTCGGCAGGCATAGTTGTGAGAACTGACGAGTACCTCGTCAGGAGGGGAACCATGGGGAGAGGTAGCGGCCGGCATACCGCCGGTAGCGTGTCCGTTTTTCCCTGGCCATCGGTCATGCCATGCAGGGGAGCTCCTTCTTCGCGGGTTGCTACAGTTTCGCGGGGCCGGTTCTCCCATAGCCAGCCCGCCACCAGAACAACGGCAACAAGAGCAAACAGCCCCCATTGGAAGGCTGCCGTATGGCGTAAGCGGGCGATGAGCCGCCCATCCTCGCCCGTCACGGAAAAGTGGGTAATTACTATCCCCATCTCCCGGCCGTCGCGCCGGATAGGGGTCTGAAAGGTATTAAGCTGCGCGGAAGGGTTGTCCTTGGCTTTTTCCAGGATAACCTTCCCTTTCTTGTCGCGAACAGTTATGGAAATCAGGTTCCGGTCCTTGAGCGCTTCATCGGTAGCACTGTCGAGACCGGACATTTCACCTCTGTCAAGGGAACGCGCCGCGGTGTCACTGATCATGCGGGAAATGACATAGGCCTTCTGCACAACCTCATCGACGGAGGTCTCCCGCGTCCGGGTTGAAAACCAGTCAGAGAGGCCAATGTTGGCGCAGAGAATCAGGAGCAGCACAAAGAGCGCGAAACGCTGCAAAGGGCTCTGCCCTCGCCATACCCTGACCAGTCTTGTCGTTATTCGCTTGAGCATGTCCATCCGTGAAATTCAGGGAAAATGCTGCCACAGACGTTCTGAGCCCACCTGACACACGGGAGGTGCCAGAGGATCAGCTGCAAATATTGTTTAGTTATATTATAATTCCCCAGAAATGTCAAAGGATGCTCCTAAAGATGATTCCGCTGGGCAGGGAAATCGTGTATCCAGAAATAACCTGCACATTTCCGGAGAGGAAAAGAGTATAGTAAAAACAGGGAGCACATCGAGATGCGTCCCGATTCTGCTGTCATGCCATGCACCGATGGAGGGAGAAAGGGTGGACACCATGTCCCATCTCTATTACCTCCATTGCCATTACTGCGGCGAACCACTCTCGAACCGCGAGTCCCCTTACTGTCCCACGTGTAACCTCTATCTCTGCTACCGTGCTATGCCGTTCCTGCTCGGCATGATCCTGACCGGACGACTGGCCACCGATCTGGCCACGGCTCCCACCACCCTGGAACTCATTACCGATACGGCACATGGATATGACGACGAACGCTCGCTTTTGTGGGAATAGTGCGATCAGGGGAAAGGGAGTGGAAACGACAATGGCCCGCGTGAGCAGGCCATTGGGTGGTTCATGTGTATATCTGGACGGGAATTACGCGGGCGGAGTGGTCGGAGGGGTGACGATGCCCCGAGCCCAGATATGCTTGCCGAATTTCCAGTACCCTTGGACATTGCAGAGACGGGCATCCTTGGCGTCATCGGCGGCAACAACCTGGCCGTTAAGCAGCGGCTGAAGATACTTTGCCAGTGCCGCACCACCGCCGCCGGTCAGCACGATGGTCTCAATGTCCCAGTCATCGGTCCAGAGCCGGTCGACCTCATTGGCAATGGCCGTCGCCAGCTGGCCGTAGACCTGCTCGGTCGGCCCCTTCAGGTCGAATTCCTTGCCTCGAATCTTGATGTTCCCCCTCTCCACCGCTTCGTAGAGGCGATAGAGCTCCACATTGACACTGGTTTTCTCCCGCAGCTTGCCGGCAATCATGCCGAAGGCGCGGGAAATGCCCGTATCGGTGGTCCGACTCCCCCGCTCCGAATAGCGCATCTTGTCAGAGACGGTAAAGTCGGCAGTCTTGAAACCGACGTCGATGATGCCGACCTTCTCGCGCACGTAGCGCTTGTCCCCCAGCTCTCCCACGTCATTCAGCATCAGGTTGAAGAGCGAGCCGAACGGCTGGGGAATCACCCTCACTTCGTTGATCTTGATGACTTTTTCTTCCCGCTTGCCGTCGTTATTGATCAGGACCACCTTGTGGTCCCCCTTGAGGAGCTTCGCCAGTTCGTCCTTGTATTCCTTGAAATAGCCAATAGGAAGGCCGGTCACCAGACCGATTGGCATGAAGGTACCGACCAGGCGAGACGCCGCCGCCAGCGCCAGCTGCTTGGCAAAGGCGCTGAAAAACTGGGACTGGTCAAGGGTGAATGAGCGGACGTTACTCTGCCGTTCGGCCATCTCGCCGACGAAATAACAGCGTCCATCCACCTCTATCTGGATGTTTTCATCGGGAGAGGTTTCCCCCAGGATCCCCCCCTTGAACTGGATATCGGTCGCTTCGCCGAGGATCGATTTGAAGACGATGGTGCGCGTCCCGTTTGTCGCCTTGGTGAATCCAAAACCGATATCGATTCCAATAATCTCCATGTCTGACTCCTTCTGGCTGATCAAAATAGACGGCAGGGTACAAAGAAAGGTTCCGCGCCACATCGGCGGGAAGGATAGCACCCTGCTTTAACCGATGTCAATATGATTTCCCGCCGTATTTCCGCAGGATAGGGGGAGTGTCTCAGGAAGGTTTTGCGAGAGAGGGAGGCGAGTAAAACGCAATCGCGTTCTCATGAAAAACCTTGCGGGCTTTTTCGCTTCCCAGGGTTTCGACGACGAGATCGAAATCGCCATCTTCGTAGGGGCGGGGGGCGCGGGTGGAAGGAAGGTCGGTACCGAACATCAGTGCATCCGAATTAGCGGCACAGAGATCCTGAAGGGCCGTCCGCACGTCGAAGTCGACCCGGCCGAAACCGGTGGCCTTCACCCGGACACCACGCTCGACCAGCTTGAGAAGCGTTCCGAAGCCCTCCCGGGAAAGCCCGAGATGATCGATACTGACGGCGGGAAGGGCCACCAGCGTGTCGTACAGCCCGGCCAGCTCCCGGGAGTCCACGTACAGTTCCGCATGCCACCCCACCAGTTCGTGGACCCGCCGTGCCAGACTGTCGAGATGCCTCACATCCTCCGAGCCACCCCGTTTGAGATTGAACCGGACGGCACGGACCCCCGCGCTGTTCAGATCGATCACCTCCCCATCCGACACGGTCGCCGGCAACTGGGTTACCCCCACGAAGGCCGGGCCGAGTCTCTTGAGGGCATCGACCAGGTAGGTCTGGTCAAATGCCTGGAACGAGCCAGACACTATGGCTCCCCCCGCCAGGTTATACCCTCTCATCCGGTCGAGATAACCTTCGCAGGTAAACTCATCGGGTAGATACCCGTTGTTCGGAACCAAGGGGAAACGGCTGTCGATAATGTGCAGGTGGGTGTCGAAAAGCTTGAAATCTCGAAATGCCATGAATATCTCCGGGTGGATCACATTCGTAAACGAAAGGCCCGCCATAGGAGGGCCTTCCATAACATCAGTCAAGGGAGAGCGTATCAGGCCAGCACGAAGGCCAGATCCTCCTTTTCCACCTTTTCCCCTTCCTTGAACTTCACCTCGACGACCTTTCCGTCGGCCTTGGCCTTGATGTTGGTTTCCATCTTCATCGCCTCGGTCACCATAAGTACGTCTCCCGCCTTGACCTCGTCACCTGGCTTGACGTTGACCTTGAGCACCTTGCCCGGCATGGGGGCACCGATGTGGTTCGGATTCCCCTTGTCAGCCTTCTCGTTCACCTTTTCATCGGTCTGGACAGACTGATCGCGGATCACCACCGACCGGTTATTGCCGTTCAGCTCGAAGTAAACGGCCCGGGTGCCGTCCTTCTGAACCTTGCCGATGGCGTTGAGCTTGATGATCAGGGTCTTGCCCGGCTCGATATCCAGCGAGGTCTCCTGCCCCGGCTCTAGGCCGTAGAAAAATATCGGAGTCGGAATGACCGAGGTATCGGAAAACTCCTGGCGATGACGGTCGAATTCCGGATAGACGTTGGGATAGAGGATATGGGAGAGGAGCGCCCTGTCGTCCACCTTGTGGCCAAGCCTTTCCTCAAGGAGGAGCTTCTCCTCCAGGAAGTCCACCGGCTCCAGCAGTTCACCGGGACGGCAGGTGATGGGCTGTTCACCCTTGAGGACGATCTTCTGCAGCTCTTCCGGCCACCCCTGGTAAGGCTGGCCCAGCATCCCCTTGAACATGCCGACTACCGATTCGGGGAAAGCCAGTTCCTCCCTGGAGGTGAAGATATCCTCCGGCTCCAGGTTGTTCTTGACCAGGAACATGGCCATGTCCCCCACCACCTTGGATGAGGGGGTCACCTTGACGATGTCTCCAAACAGCAGGTTGACCTTGTGGTACATCTCCTTGCATTCGTCCCAGCGCTCGATGAGGCCAAGCCCGGCCACCTGCGGCTTGTAGTTGGAATACTGGCCGCCGGGAATCTCGTGGTGATACACCTCGGCCGTGCCGCTCTTCAGACCCGACTCGAAGGGGGCGTAGTAGTCGCGCACCGTCTCCCAGTAGTTGGCCAGTTTCTGCAGCCCGCGGGCATTGACCTGCGGGTCGCGCTCGCTCCCCTCCAGCGCCGCCACCAAAGCATTCAGATTAGGCTGCGCGGTCAGGCCGGACAAGGACGACAGAGCGGCATCAACGATATCCACACCGGCTTCGCTGGCCTTGAGCAGCGTGGCGCTGCCGTTGCTGGAGGTATCATGGGTATGCAGGTGGACCGGGATGCCGATATTTTCCTTGAGCGCCTTGACCAGCTTGTAGGCCGCCAGCGGCTTGAGCAGGCCGGCCATATCCTTGATGGCCAGGATATGGGCACCCATCTTCTCCAGCTCTTTGGCCATGTTGACGTAGTACTCCAGCGGGTATTTGTCCCGTTTGGGATCGGTGATGTCGCCGGTATAGCAGATGGCTGCCTCACAGACCTTGCCCGATTTGCGCACCGCTTCCATGGCCACCTTCATGCCGGTGGTCCAGTTGAGTGAGTCGAACACGCGGAAGATATCGATACCCGAATTGGCAGCCTCTTCGACAAACTTTTCCACCACGTTGTCCGGATAGTTGGTATACCCCACGGCATTGGAGCCACGTAACAGCATCTGGAACAGGATGTTGGGAACCGCCTCGGAGAGCTTGTGGAGGCGCTGCCAGGGGTCCTCTTTCAGAAAGCGCATTGAAACGTCGAAGGTGGCACCGCCCCACATCTCCAGGGAGAAGATGTCCGAGGCCAGGTACGAAGTAGGTTCAGCGATCTTGAGCAGGTCGTAGGTGCGCACGCGGGTAGCCAGGTTGGACTGGTGGGCGTCGCGCATGGTGGTGTCAGTCAGGAGCAGCTTTTTTTGCTCCACTATCCACTTGCTGAGCCCCTCGGCACCCAGGGTCATGAACAGATCACGACTGCCGGATGGCCGTGGCATAGTATAATCAACCTCCGGCACGCGGGCCTCGATCAGGTCTGCCGACTTGAGCGGCTTGGCAACGCCGGGGGCGCCATTGACGATGACATCCCCCAGGAAGGTCAGAACCTTGCTGGCGCGGTCCTTCTTCTCGCGGATGACCAGCAGTTCGGGATGCTTCTCGATGAACGAGGTGTCGCATTTGCCCTTGAGGAAGACCGAATGGGTAACGACGTTCTCCAGGAAGCCGATGTTGGTCTTGACCCCCCGCACCCGGAACTCTTGCAACGCGCGATTCATGATGTTGGCCGCTGCCTGGAAGGTAAGCCCCCAGGAACTGACCTTCACCAGCAGCGAGTCGTAGTGCGGAGTGATTTTGGCGCCGGTGAAGGCATTGCCCGCGTCAAGACGGATGCCGCAGCCGGCTGCGGAACGATAAGTAGTGAGCGTCCCGAAATCCGGGGCAAAATTATTTGTCGGATCCTCGGTGGTGATGCGACACTGGATGGCATAGCCGCGCATGTCGATGGCGGATTGCGACGGTATGTTGATTTCCGGGTCGGAGAGCTTGTGACCACAGGCAATCAGAATCTGATCCTGCACCAGGTTGCGCCCCGTGATCATCTCGGTCACCGTGTGCTCCACCTGAATGCGCGGATTCATCTCGATGAAATACCAGTTTCCCTCCTTATCCAGCAGGAATTCGACCGTCCCGGCATTACGGTATTTGACCTCCCCGGCAATCTTGAGCGCCGCGGTGCAAAGCTCCTCTCGGATCTTCTGGGTCAGGGAGAGAGAGGGAGCAAACTCTACCACCTTCTGATGGCGTCGCTGGATCGAGCAGTCGCGCTCGTAGAAGTGAACCAGGTTGCCGTAGTTGTCCCCCATTACCTGAACCTCAATATGCTTGGGATTCTCCAGATAACGCTCAAGGAACACGGCCGCATTGCCGAAAGCCGCCTTGGCCTCGCTGCCGGCCGCCACCAGCCCTTCCAGCAGCTCTTTTTTGTTGTGTGCCACGCGCATGCCGCGTCCGCCGCCACCCGCGGCGGCCTTGATGATGATCGGGTAGCCGTTCTCCTTGGCGAACTTGAGCGCCTCCTCTTCTTTCTCGATCGGATCTTCCGTACCGGGGACGGTCGGCACGCCTGCAGCCATGGCCACCTTCCGCGCCGCGACCTTGTCTCCCAGTGCGCGCTGCATCTCGGCCGTGGGACCGATAAAGGCAATACCGTTAGCCTCGCACTTTTCGGCAAATTCGGCATTTTCGGCCAAGAAACCGTAGCCGGGATGAATGGCGTCCACATCCGCCTTCAGCGCCAGGGCAATGATCTCGTCGATCCCGAGATAGGCGTCGATGGGGCTCTTCCCCTTGCCGATCAGATAGGCTTCGTCCGCCTTGTAGCGATGGAGGGAGAGCTTGTCCTCTTCGGAATAGAGTGCCACCGTGCCGATACCCAGTTCGGTGCAGGCGCGGAAGATGCGGATGGCTATTTCGCCGCGGTTTGCGGCCATGACTTTACGGAACGTCCTTCTATCCATTGAAACCTCCAGAAATGGCGTATTTTATGATAAATAAAACAGTTACAATATTAATAAAAACTTTAGTAATGCTAAATTTATTTAGTTATTTTGAATGGTTACACCGAATTACCAGTACTGCACATAAAACCAGATTCAACCCTACATGTCAACACTATAATGGCGTTATATGGTATATAACACTCTGTATACATACCTACTACCTTTCCACTTTGATAAACCTGACAAAGGTGATATATAAGTGTACCTGTCACACACCATTCGACAAGGAGAACGTTCGATGAAATTCCCCGCAAAACTTGCAACCAGTGCACTCTGCGCCATGCTTGCCGGCACCATACTACAGGGAGGATCCGTATTCGGCGCCGAGACAAAGGAGGCGCAACCTGCTCCCGCAAAACAGGAATCAACGGCACGTAAATCCCCCGGCGACATCGTCGTGAAGGTCAACGGCGAGGCGATCACCCGCGGCGAAGTCGACCGGGCCATGAAGGTCCTGCTCTCCCAGCGGAATATGACCCTCGACCAACTTCCCGCCGAAGTCAGGACCCAGGCCGAGGAGGCCACCGTCGAGCAGCTTATCTCGGCGGAACTCCTCTACCAGGCAGGCAAGAAGGTCGAAATCAAGGACATTGACAAACAGGTCGAGGAAAAGATCGCCCAGAGCCGGGCCAAATTCGGCAAACCCGAAGAATTCGCCGCTGCCCTCAAATCAGCCGACCTGACCGAGGCGGAATTGAAAGTGCTCACCCTCAAGGATCTGGTGATCAACGGCTATATCGAAAAGGAGATAGCGGGAAAAGTCACGGTCACGGATGCCGAAGCGAAGAAGTTCTATGACGATAACCAGGACAAGTTCAAGCAGAGCGAATCTGTCCGTGCCAGCCATATTCTGTGCGGTGTCGACGAGAAGGCAGGACCTGAGGCGAAGCAGAACGCCCGCGAGAAGGCGGAAGCCCTCCTGAAAAAAATCAAGGCCGGCGAAGATTTCGCCGCCATCGCCAAGTCCGACTCCACCTGCCCGAGCAGCGCACAGGGTGGCGATCTCGGCTTCTTCGGCCACGGCCAGATGGTCAAGCCCTTCGAGGATGCCGCCTTTGCCCTCAAACCGGGTGAAGTGAGCGGCGTCGTGGAAACCCAGTTCGGCTACCACATCATCAAGCTGACCGACAAAAAAGCGGCCGAGACCCTCAAGTACGAGGACGTGAAGGGTAAGATCTCCGATTACCTGAAAAACCAGAAAATACAGAAAGATATCGATGCGCTGCTGAAAGACCTCCGGAGCAAGGCGAAGATCGAAAAAATTTAGTTTTACACCGTTTGTGACATGAAAAAAGCCCGCAGAAGCGGGCTTTTTTCGTTAAACGTACCTGTACCTTTTATCGGTTGTTCTTCTCGTTCTTTTTCTTCTTATCCTTCTTCTGTTCCGTGCCGACGCCTTCCCGAAGGGCTGCCACGATGTTCCGGTAAAGACCCTCCACATCCTTCCCCTTGACCTTTTTCCCCCCGACCATGGCAATGGGCTGTTCCGCGCAGCTGCCGCACTGCCCGAGACATTTCTTGATCTTGGCATCAATGTCGGGGAATTCCTCCTGCAACCGCCGGAAGACCTGGGATTTCCCCTTGTTGTTTTCGCAGAACCGGACTTTCACGTTCACGGCCTTACGCTGCGGTTGCCGGCGGCGGGGTAAACACCCGCGCAGCCAGTTCGTTGTCGAGCATGAGTAGCCCCTGACCGTTGTCGCCGATCAGCTTCAGCTTGCCAATGATCTCCCGGTCGTTCTCCTCCTCCTCGATCTGCTCGGTTATGAACCACTGGAGAAATATACCGCTGGCATGGTCCTTTTCCTTGAACGCCAGGTCGGCCAGGTTATTGATGCACGAGGTAATGTACTGCTCGTGTTTGAGGGTCTGCTCGAACAGGGAGAGGAACGACGTGAACGTGCTGGCCGGGGCCGCCATGGCCTCGACGAGCGCCGGCTCTCCCTGGCTGTTGAGATAGGTGTAAAATTTCATGAAGTGGACCATCTCCTCCTGGTACTGCACCATGAACCAGCTGGCAGTCCCCTTGAGCCCCATGGCGTTGGCACAGGACGACATGTTCAGGTAGAGATGCGCCGAGAACAGTTCGGTATTCAGGTGTTTGTTCAGGGCGGTGTACATTTTTTTGCTCAGCATACAGATGGTCCCTCCTCGATAAAATGGTGTTCGCACTGTTTTTTCATTATAACCCGAAATAGTAACAGCGCCAGGGCAAAGCCATAGCCCCTTTCACCCAAGACAGCTGACCGCCTGTTCCGCTTCCACCAGCACCCGCCACAGGTCCTCGCCCCCCCCCAGACCGAGCTTGATGAGATAGGCGGCGATGCTCAAGTTGGTACGGGCACGGAACAGCTCGACCTGGCGCCGGAACTCGCCATCTCCCATCCCGGCCTCCTGCAGGTAAGCATCGAGAAACAGGGACTCGGGGAACTCCTTCAGCATGGCGGGGTGGGCAAAGAACTGGTTGCGGAACTGGGCAAGGAAACAGCCGACATCGAAGGCCCGCGGCAGGACGAGGGAGCTCTCGAAATCGATGGCCGCTATGAACAGGGTCTCCCGGTTTTCCTGGTTGTCCTGGCCGATGAAGACGTTTTTTGGATGGAAATCACCATGACCCTGCACGAGTGCACTCGGGTCCTCCTGCACCAGCCGTGTCTCCTCAGCCTGCACGAGTTCCATGATCTCGCGGGCCTTGCGGGTATGCCGGTGATTGATTGCGGTGAAGCGCTCCAGGTACCTGGCCAGCCGGAGCTCTTCCCGGGGGAGGAAGTCGTCGGGTGGGGTGATTACCAGTCGACAGTTGTGGAGACGTGCGAGCCAGCGGGCCGCCAGTTGGAGATACTCGCGGCCATCGGCGAGAGAGGAGGTCAAAAGCTTGTCGAACAGGGATTTTCCCCGCAGCCCCTCTTCGATGATGGTCATGGAGGCCGGGTCCTCGTCGATGGGGCGCGGCACCCGGAACAGACCGCCGCCAAAACCGTGCTCCGCCAGGGTTTCCATGATATGGTAGGCCCGATCGGCATTCTTCCATTTCTGGCGGTTTTCGATGCTCTTTATGATGATCCGCTCCCGGAACTCGTCCGCCCCCTTGGTCCCGATGGTTACCTCCGTCACCCGGGTGTTGGCTCCGGCGCGGGGGATCTCCTTGAAGAAGGGACGGCAGCGCCCCCGACGGAGTTCCTCCACCAGATCGGACATGGTGCGGAGCGGATGGTCGAACTGGGTCGGGTAGGTCCCGGCATAACTCGCGCCGTGGGTATCGGTGCCGGCGATTGCGGTGAAATGCAGGCGGTGCCAGTCCTGGAGCCCCTGGCTGTTACCCCGCACCGACTGGTTGGAATTGAATATCTCCACACCGTCCAGAAGGGGGTCACACAGGTCCTCGTCAGCAGGGATGCGACTCCCCCGGTAGGGATGGGCCCATACCAGGGCCACGTCGGGAAAACGGCGACGGATATCCAGGAGCGACGTACCGAGGGGGAGGGATTCAGTGGCGCCGTAGACGAGCACGTCCCCCAGCTCGGCGGAACTGACCTCCTGGCCGGCCAGGAGCAGAAAATGATCAGGGACCTCGGCTGCCCGTCGCACCCCCTTCAACTCCTCCGCACCCCACAGGTAATGGTGGTCGGTCAGGACGATTCCCTGCAACCCCTTGGCGAAGACCCTTCGCACCAGTTCCACGGCGGAAACGCTGCTACAGGGGGAGTGCTCGGACGTATGGGCATGCATCTCCATCAGCATAGGACGGGACCCGGGACCCGGGACTCGGGACCGGTGACTGCCCGGTTCCGCTCTGGTGCGGTTACCGGTTCCCGGTTCCCGGTCACGGCTTTTTCTCCAGGAACATCTTGATCAGGTCGATAGGGACCGGGAAGATGGTGGTGGAATTCTTTTCGGCGGCGATCTCCGTCAGGGTCTGGAGGTAGCGGAGCTGGAGGGACGTCGGTTCGACTGCCAGCACCTTGGCGGCCTGGGCCAGTTTCTCCGAGGCCTGCAGTTCCCCTTCGGCGTGGATCACCTTGGCGCGCCGTTCCCGCTCCGCCTCGGCCTGCTTGGCTATGGCCCGTTGCATCTCCTGGGGGAGATCGATGTTCTTCACCTCCACATTGGCGACCTTCACCCCCCACGGCCCGGTATGCCGGTCGAGTATCTCCTGCAACTCCTTGTTGATCTTCTCCCGGTTGGCCAGAAGTTCATCCAGATCCACCTGACCGAGGACACTCCGGAGGGTGGTCTGGGAGAGCTGGCTCGTGGCGTAGAGGAAGTTTTCCACCTCGACAATCGCCTTCTGGGGTTCCATGACCCGGAAGTAGATGACCGCCGAGACCTTGACCGTCACGTTGTCGTGGGTGATGACGTCCTGGGGAGGAACGTCGAAGGCGACGGTCCGGAGCGACACCCGCACCATCCGGTCGATGCCGGGGATGATGAAGAACAGTCCCGGCCCCCGCACCCCCGCCAGCCGGCCGAGCCGGAACAGCACTCCCCGTTCGTATTCGGGGAGAATCCGCACCGCGCTGGCGGCAAACATGATGCAAAGGATGGCGACGAAGATCACCGGCACGTAATTGAAAACATCGAACATGAACAAACCTCCTTGATATGGGGGACCGGATAAAAAAGCATCCTCCCCTTCTGGGCATATTTCGAAAAGTCTTTAACCGGTCCCCTAGTCCCTGGTCCCCGCCTTCCGCACCTTGAGTCTCATCCCTTCCACCCCGTCCACCACCACCTGTTCCCCGGCGGAGATCGGCGCATCACTCCGCGCATCCCAGTATTCTCCCCGAACAAAGACCTTCCCCCCCGCAGGGGTGATATCTCCGTCCGCGGCCCCCACCTCGCCCACCAGCCCCTCCCGGCCGGTAGTCGGCTGGTTGCGGTGGGCCTGCAGGGCCTTTCTGACGGCAACGACAAAAAAACCGACCGTCGCTGCCACCGTCACCAGGATCACGCTCCAGGAAACCCGCAGGTAGGGCTCCGGAGATTCGAACAGCAGAAGCGACCCGAGCACCATGGCAATCACCCCTCCGACTGTCAGCATTCCGTGGGAAACGATCTTGATCTCGGCGATGAACAGAATCAGCGCCAGAAGGATCAGCAGCACACCGGCGTAGTTGACCGGCAGGGTCTGGAAGGCGAAAAAGGCCAGGATGAGAGATATCCCGCCGATCGCTCCGGGGAGAATGACGCCAGGATTGGAAAGCTCGAAGAAGAGGCCGAGCATGCCGATCATCAGCAGCACATAGGCCACGTTCGGGTTGCTGATGGCATTGAGTATCCGCTCCCGCATCCCCATTTCCGCCGGCATTATCGCAGCCCCCGCCAGCTTCAGCACCAGTTCCTTCCCATCCCGGCTGATGCGGCGCCCCTCCAGCTGCCTGAACAGGTCGGTGCGGTTGGCCGCAACAAGATCGATGACCCGACCCGCCAGCGCCTTGTCCGCGCTGAGAGAGATGCTGTCACGCACCATCTGCCGCGCCAGTGCCTCGTTCCGACCTCGCTTGCGGGCAATCCCCTCCACGTAGGCCTCCGCATCGTTGACAATCTTCGCCTCCATCACCTTGTCCGGTTTCTCGCCGATGCTCACCGGATGGGCGGCGCCGATGTTGGTGCCGGGCGCCATGGCGCAGACGTCGGCGGACAGGGCGATGATCGCACCGGCCGAGGCGGCCCGTGCACCGGCGGGGGCTACGAATACCGCCACCGGTACCGGACTGGCGAAGATATCCTGCACCATCGCACGCATGGCGGTATCGAGCCCGCCGGGGGTATCGAGCTCGATCAACAGCAGTCGATCCCCCTCCCGCGTCGCTTCCTGCAGGTTACGGTGCAGGAAGGCCGCTGTCACGGGGGTGATCGGATCATGGATGCCGACGACCCGTATCCTGTCCTGTTCGGCACTGAGTCCGACTGCTGAAACCAGCAGGCAGAGGATGAAAAAAATGGTGCGCCCCATGGAACCCCCGTGAACAATCCAGTTGAAAGTATACCTCCTTCCGCTCCCCGGTCAAAGGGGGTCTTGTCATTCCAGCGTAATAATGTTATGTATAACGCCTCAGGAGAGTGGATGCCATGAAAGAGCGCAGCAAAATCCTTCTCATCGACGACGAAGCGGCCAGCCGCGAGGCCCTGATCCTGCTGCTGAAGAGCAGTGACTATCAGCTGACCGGCTGCGGTTCAGGGCAGGAAGCCTTTCTGCTCCTCCAGCGTGAACGGTTCGACATCGTCATCACGGACCTTCTCCTCCCGGATACCAGCGGCATCGACATCCTGAAAAAGGTCAAGGAAGACTCCCCCCTGACCGAGGTGATCCTCATCACCGGTTATGCGTCGGCGGAAACCGCGGTGCAGGCCATGAAGGAAGGGGCCTGCGACTACATCACCAAACCGCTCAACATCGACGAACTTCGCATCATCCTCGCCAAGACGGTGGAAAAACACCAGCTCCTCACCGAGAACGTCTACCTGAAGAAACAGCTCCGCGACAAGTACGAATTCGCCAACATCGTCGGCAACTCCCCCGCCATGCAGAAGGTCTTCAATCTGATGAAACGGATTATCAAGACCGATTCCACGGTCCTGATCCTTGGCGAATCGGGGACCGGCAAGGAGGTCGTCGCCAAGGCGATCCACTTCAACGGCAGTCGGAAGGACAAACCGTTCATTGCCGTCCACTGCGGGGCGATCCCGGAAAACCTGCTGGAAAGTGAACTGTTCGGCTACGTCCGGGGGGCCTTCACCGGCGCCGCGAAGGATAAGATCGGCAAGTTCGAGGCGGCCAATCATGGCACCATCCTGCTTGACGAGATCGGCACCATGCCGATGCACCTCCAAACAAAACTGCTGCGGGTCTTGCAGGAGCAGGAAGTGGAGCGGGTCGGCTCAACCAGGCCGATCAAGATCGACGTGCGGGTGATCTCGGCGACCAACCAGGACCTGGAAGAGGAGGTTCAAAAGGGGACATTCCGGGAAGACCTCTACTACAGATTGAACGTCATTCCCCTCCACATCCCCCCTTTGCGGGAGCGGATCGAGGATATCCTGCCGCTGGTCAGGTATTTCCTTGAGAAGAACTGCCGGGAGATGAAGCGCCCCCTCATGACCATCGCGAAAAATGCCATGGAGGCACTGGAACTGTACGGCTGGCCCGGCAACGTGCGGGAACTGGAAAACGTCGTGGAGCGTACCGTCGCCCTCACGGAAGACAGTGTCATCACCCTCAACGATCTCCCCCGCAAGATATCCGAGATGGCATTGACCAAGGTCTCGGAACGGGGGGTTGACCTGGTCAAGACCATTGCCGAAATAGAAAAAATGATGATCCTCGAGGCGCTGAGCCTCACGAACGGGGTCAAGGCGAAAGCCGCAGCCATGCTCAATCTCAACCGGACGACGCTGGTGGAGAAGATGCGGCGACTGGGAATGGAACGGTAGCGAGGAGCGTTATCGACTCCCGGCTGACCGCTGCCAGGGAGCCCTCTCCCACAACGGCATCCCCTTCCTCGGCGAACTCCATAACCTCCAGTTTTGAAGCAGTTAGCTTTAAAAAAAGCCCCACAAGCCATGGGCATTTGTGGGGCTTTTTTGCATCCGGCGCAGTTTTTTACGCCGGATTTATGGCTACGATGAATGCAGAGGAAGGTCAAAGGGTGAAATAGAAAGTCGCTCCCTTTTCCGGCTCCCCCTCGGCCCAGACCCGCCCACCGTGACGCTTGATTATCCGCTCTACCGTCGCAAGGCCGATGCCGTGGCCATCAACACCTGTTCCGGGTAGACGATGGAAAGGAATGAACAGTTTGTCCGCATGCGTCATGTTGAAGCCGCTCCCGTTATCCCGGACATAATAAGCCGGCATCCCTTCGTCTTCCAGCACGCCAAATTCAATCAGCGCATCTTCCTTCTTGCTGGTGAACTTCCAGGCGTTGCTCAAGAGGTTGTCCATGACTACCTGGAGCAAATTCCTGTCTCCCTTGACGGTAATGCCTTCAGCAATACGGAGCGTGACCTTGCGGCTGGGTTCTGTCACAACCAGTCCCTTGGCTGTAGTATGAGCAATCTCGCTCAGGTCGACATGGCACCGGTAAAGTTCAGTGCGGGTGAGGGAGGCAAATTCGAGTAGAGTGCCGATGAGCTGGTTCATGCGCTGGCTACCGTCACTGATCTCTTGCAGATATTCACGACACTGGGCATCCAGGTTGTGGCTGCAGAATTCCTGGATGAACTGGCAATAAGAATAGATGACCGTCAAGGGCTTGCGTAAATCGTGGGAGACCGAGTAGTTGAACGCCTCCAGTTCCCGATTGGCATTCTCGAGTTCAACGGTCCGTGCCGCAAGGGCGTCTGCCAGGTCATTGACGGCATTGGCTGCCCTGCCCGGCTCGTCGTCGGAAACAACGTTGATCCGGGCGGATAAATCACCGCTCTGCATGGCATGAATCCCCTGTATGAGGACATTGAAAGATTTGGTTACCTGCCGGAGAACAAGGTAACAGATCAGGGAAACCGTCAGCCAGAATCCTACCGCCATGGCACATGAAATCGCGACAAGCCGGTAAGACATCAGGAGCAGGTCTTCCGTGCTCCGCTTCAGACTGACCCTTCCGATTAATGTCGGGCCAGGTTCAGTTCCTCCGCTGATGGCCGATTCAGGAGAGCTGGCCAAGGTGTCGCTACGGACCTCTACCGTTTCCTCGATTACACCGGCGTTATTTTCGCTTCTCGGTAGCCGGACATCAGTCAGTACCTTTCCATTACTCGCCGTAATCACCACCCCCCGCAATTCGGGAATCTGGTGAGTCGCTCCCTCGGCAAGCTGCTGAAGGACCGGCCGGTTCTCGGCATAGAGCGGCAGGCGGATGGTTTCGGCCAGATGTTGCGCCTGCAAGTGGAGCTGTGCGGAGATATGTGCCCGCTGATTTCTGATTTCAAACGTGATGTAGACGGTTAAAAAGATAAGTGCGATGAGCGAGGTCAGGAGGGTGAAAACACGGAAAAGTCGGTACTGAAAACTTGATCGGAAGTGTATTGGCAGCGGGTAGTGTGACATGGGTAGTCCCTCACTGTTTTGGCAGGTTACTCCGATGCATCATTAATATCAAGCTTTCCCAGGACATTCGGGTTGATCGTGTACTTCGTACCGCGTGGAGCCTGGCGGGGGATGTCGTCGATACGAACTCCACGGAGGAGAGCATTGGCCATGTCACCGGCCTGCCGTCCCATTTCGGTGGAGTTAATGTCAACTGCCGCCGCAGCGCCCAACCCCAGATAACTCGAGGCAAAGGAAACGACCGGTACCGCCTGGTGCTGGCCAAAACGGAAATAGGCCTCAACCGTTTCGCGGGTGACCGCCGTGGTATCGGGGAGCATCCAGAGGGTATCGACTTTCCCGGCCAGCGAGTCGAGCTGGGCCAGGGTCTCTCTTGGGGTCGCAACCTTGCGAACTATGAGCTTGATGCCGACCTTCTCGGCCGCCTTCTGGGCCTTGTCCAGATACCAGCCGGTCTTGTCGGGATTATGAATGACACCGACATTATGCACCTTCAACTGTTTGAACAGATTACAATATTTCTCGGGAGGGGCAAACATCGTTACGCCGGTCAGGTTGGCCTTGGCGTTGATGCCGAGCGCCACCACGGCAATCACCGGCGTCTGGGTGATCTTGCGTGTCGCAGCCAGGGCTGTGTCCCCTATGGCCAGGATCAGCCGGGGGCGCTCCTCACGCACGATCCGGACGACGTCAACGTCGACGTAGTCAGACAGCACAACCACGCGCTGCGGGGCTTTGCAGTCGCTCCGGAAGCCGTTAAACGCCTGTTCGTAGCCGGTATTGTGGCTGCTCTGAAGTACCAGGACGTCGTAGGCCTGTGCCAGGGAGGGGAGCAGGGTCGCCAGGGCGATTATGACGAAGAGAAGGCGCCGCATCAGAACCTTACCCTCACTCCGCCCTCGAACCAGCGAGGCGCATTCGGCTTGAAATCAACTATATACTGGCTGCCGTTGAAGATGTTGTTGATCGAGAAGAACAGTTCCGGAGCACTTTCATGCTTCTGGAACGGCTTCCAGTTCAGGTGCAGATTCCAGATCATTGCCGACAGATGGGGGTTTTGGTCGGCTGGCACGTTCCACTTGACGAAGTTGCCGTTCAGGGTACCCCGCAACCCCAAATCGCTGTTGTCGTAATTCAGCCCCAGCTTGAGATTCTGACGCGGCCCGCTGTTGGAACTGGTCAGCTCCGCCTTGGTGGCCTTGTCCCACGAATCGGAATACGTATAGCCACCAGACATGGAGAGGCCATACAGCGGCGAGGTGCGCAGTTCCAGTTCCGCACCCTGGCGCACCTGGTCGTGCAGGGTTACAGTTGCCGGAGTTGTGCTGAGATCAAAGTCCTGGATCTTCCAGATGTTGTTGTAGAACAGGGTGCCCTTCAGCCAGAGGTAGGGGATGGAGGTGGTTTCGAAACCGGCCTGCACGGTCTGGATGTTCTGATTACTGCGTATGCCGTTGAGAAAAGACAGATTGTTGACAACCGGCATCCCATAGCCCCTTGCGGCATAGGTCCGCAGGGTGGTGCTGTCGGTCAGCCGGTAGGTGAGGCCCAGGGAATAGCTGTAAGCGTCGTCCAGCAGGTTGGTGTGGTCAAACCGGATGCCGGGGAGGATGCTGAGACGGCCAATGGTCCAGATTCCATTGAGGTAACCGGACCAGCGGTCCATGGACATATCGAAATTGTCAACAGGGTCAAGCCAGACAAGCTCCCGACTGTGCAGGTCATTGCGCTCGTATTCGACTCCGGCGCTCAGGTTGTTATCAGAGGTGCCCCAGGTAAGCCCCAGATTCGCTCCCCGGTAAATCTCCCGGGTCGAGCCGTCTCTCCAGAGGGTTGAACTGGTCAGCTCCCCCCATTTGGCAGTCATGAAACGACGACCGCCGTAGCTGTTCAGGGTCAGGTTCAGGTCATCGGCCAGGGCATAGCGCAGATTGAGATAGCCGGATGCATAGCGGCTGTCGCTGCTGTCATGGTAATTATAGGCTATTGAATCCTCAAGGCCTGTCCGTTTGTCCCGCAGGTCAAACCCCAGGGCTATGCTCCCTTTGGTGCCCAGGTCATAGGTAAGTTTGCCAAATCCGTGATTGAAACGTACCTGGGTTCCGGGGACAAGGCCATCCGAGCGGAGATTGCCGCCAGTCAGGTAGTAGCCGAACCGGTTGACGGTGCCGCTGATCTCCCCACGGCTGTCGGCCGTATAGCTGGAGCCGATGGAGCCTGACACCATGCCGCCCGCCTTGCGCTCCGGGTCTGGCGACTTGGTGATGATATTGACAACCCCACCCAAGGCCGAGCCCCATGACGAAGAGGCAGCCCCCTTGATGATCTCGACCCGTTCGATCATCTGCACCGGGATGGCGCCGAGTTCGGCGATATTGTCTGAACTTATGAAGTTCTGGGGGACGCCGTCGATCTGGACCAGGACATGCCTGTTGGTTATCCCCTGCAGGCTGAAAAAGACCGAGTTGCCAGGGGTCTGGATCACATCGAAATGGATGCCGGGGACGGTCTGCAGCACTTCGACCAGTGTGTGGGCATTGAGGCGCTCGATGTCGGAGCTGGTGACGACGGTAACGTTTTCAGCGATGTAGGAGGTTGGCCGTGGCGGGCGGGAGGTGGTAAGCAGCTGTTCCTGACGATTATCCCCCAGGCTCAGAATGTCTGTGTTGTCATCATCACCCGCAGCGCGGACCTGACTGGGCACGAGGAAGGCTACCAATGCAACGGCGGCACATAACGCCCGGAGGCTATATAAACGGTTAATGAAAATCATGGCATTGAGTATGCATATTAATTAACAGATTACTGGTTATGTTGTCCAGAACTTAATAAGGAGGTGAGAGCCATGGAAGAAGAATTGGTCGTTCTGGAGGAAGGGGTGGAAGCGGGTGCTGTACAGAGTTGCTGTTCAGGTAATACAGCCAGAAGTGCTTAGCTTTACGAAACGTAGCGGGGAGTGATAATAGCTCCCCGCTACGTTTTTCTACCGGTTAAAGAGGCTGTTTCTGCATACAACTTGTCACCTGAAAGCAACAAACGCATTGCTGTGATATCAGTTTCACTTTCAGTTGGTTGCATTTTGTTATTTGACGTAATCACCAAGGGTCTGCCATGCACCTTTCCAGGTATCTGAAAACCTACTCCTCTCCCGAAAGACCGGGACGGATACTATTGGTCGCCACCCGACGCTGCGCGGTGCTGGAACTGTCGGAGTCCCTCTGGCAGCGGCTGGCGGATGGCGGCGAACTGTCCGACCGGGAACGGGAGACTTTTGCCCGCCTGGGGGTGCTGGTCCCGGATCGGGACGCGGAGCGGGAGGAGATGAGGGAAACCTTCGACAAGCTGAACAGCGAGAGCCGGCGCTTCAAGGGGACGGTGACTCTGACGTTGGAGTGCAACCTGGCCTGTCCCTACTGTTACGAAGAACCATTCCGGGGGCGTTTCGCGATGAACGCTGCTACCGCCGATCTGCTGGTGCAGCGACTGACCGAGCGGATGGCCGAGGGGTTGGATGTAACCGTGGATTTTTACGGCGGCGAAGCCTTGATGCGACTCGACCTGTTGCACGAGATCGCCTCACGCCTGAGGGACGTCGCCGACCGCCGTGGCGTCGGTTTTACCTTCAATATGTTTTCAAACGGGGTCCTGCTAACCCGGAGCGTGGTGGAGGAACTGCTGCCGCTCGGCCTTTCTGCCGTGCGCCTCACCATTGACGGCCCCCCCGACATCCACGATGCCCAGCGGCCGTTCGTCTCCGGCAAGGGGAGCTTTGCGACTATCATGGCCAACCTGGTCGAGGTGCACAGGCTGGTTGCCATCGACCTGGGTGGCAACTACACCCGCGACAATTACCGCCGCTTTCCGGAACTACTGGACATGATGATCGCGGCTGGCATCGAGCCTGCCCGCTTGAAAGAGGTCTCTTTTTCACCGGTTATGCCCAGGGCCGATGGCAGCGTCAGCGGCGACCGCGCCTCGACCTGCGCCTGCACCGCCGAACCATGGGCCATCGAGGCTGCGGTCTACCTGCGTGGAGAGGTGATCAAGCGGGGCTTCCCGGTGGCAAAGATCAAACCGAGCGCATGCATGATTGAGTTTGCCAATGACGTGGTGGTGGGATACGACGGTGGTCTCTATAAATGCCCGGTATTCATGGGTCAGGAGGAGCTGAAGGTTGGCACGTTGGCCAAAGGGATCTGCGATTACCGCCAATCACACAATCTTGATGTCTGGAAAAATGATGAATGCCTCGAATGCGCCTACCTGCCGCTTTGCTTCGGCGGCTGCCGCTTCTTCCGCAAGTTGCAAACAGGGGCCATCGACGGCGTGGATTGTCGTCGGGCCATGCTGGATGCGTCGCTGGAAACGTTTGTTCGCCAGGATCTGGCGGCAGGTTCACGAAAGTCTTAATTTAAAACTCAGCAGTCCCCTTTTCCGGCAGCAGACCAAACAATGGCAAACCAGCTCCTGGTCTATCCCGGCATCTCATTCGTCCAAAGTCCACTGAATTTAACTAAATATACCTCAATATAACCAGATAAGTGAGAGGTAGCCAGAAAGTGTTTGATTGGAATTATTATTATGGAGTTATTCTTATAGTGTCATCCTGCACAAGAATGTTTATTTCAGGCCTCTTTGATCTAACAAAAACGCAAAGTTCGTCGATGGTTGGATAAGCAGGGTCTGTCCCGAAGAAACGTGCGTCGTCAATAATAATTACATGCCCCATATCTGGGGCATTAAGTATGTGCTCTAATTCTTCATAGATTGGAGTGTCTTTATCCCCCTTGGCAGTTTCTCCTGATGAGAAATGGCTGTCAAGCCAAAAAAGGGCGGGCTGCTGTATACTATGTATTAAATTTTCGAGTTCGATTCCACTATTCCCGTGAATCAACTCTATGTGTTCATACTTTTTGAATCTTAGTCTTGCTTTTTCATATAACTCGTCACTTAGCTCAATCGAGTATATCCGATCAAATATATCCTTCATCTCTTCAATCATATCCCCATAATATGTTCCAGTCTCAATCAAAATCTTCAGCTTAAACTTCTTTGCGTAAGTTTTGAGTGTTAATTGTTTAATAAGGTAAGGTGGAGGAATTGGTTTTCCCTCCCTTTCCCATCTTTTTTCCCCCCACAAATCAAGCAAGGACCTCAGAGGATGGTAAAGTGGGGTTTTTTTTATGAGTTGTTTAATAAGTTGGTTCAATTGCACCACCTAAATGTATTAATTCAATAACAACTATCAATCAATATTCAATAACGGGATCAGCAGATACAGGGACGTCGTAGAAACATCCTAAAAATGTAAATGCCATAATCTACTATCTTTCTGACATGTTGTATCGTCTTGATTAAGTCTAGTCAACAATTAAATGCCCACCGTTCCTCCTGGTTGCACTGTTCCTCCAGAAAATCCTTACAGTAAATTCAATAAATCTGGGCTGCGGTCCACGGAAACTACTTGGAGGGGCTAAAGAACACCTCTGACTACTTCGGCAAAAGACTTCAGTTCGCACCGCAAGAGTAATTCGGTATTTAGATGTGCTCTGACAGAGGTGCTCGCAACTGCCCGGTCAATGCCTCGTTGGTATGCCTTATGTCAGAACTTGTAGGTTAGCCACGTCGTCACGTAGTTCACATCCTCACCGGGGCCGGTCTCTTTCAGGAAACGGCCGGCAATGAAATGGCCGTAAATCGCCGTAAACGAAAGGTGGCGATTGATATCCCACAACAATTGCGCCTGTGGCATGCTGCCAATGTAGCGGGCGTCGCTCGCCGTGCCGGAGCGGACCCGAACAATGGCACTGCTGTAAAGCCCGTCGTGGGTGCTCTCCCGCCAGAAAAAATCCCAGTCGAAGATAATGGTGAGACGGTCGGTAACGTGGAGGTCGAAGCAAGGGTTCAGGTCGATGAAGTTGACCGGACCGATAAGGCCCGCCTCGCTGAAATAGGCCCCTTTGGGGAAAAGCGGATTGAAGGACTGTAGGTCGGGGTTGGCCGGGTCCCTATCGCCACTGGCTATGTCCGCGCGCAGGCCGATGCGCGGGCGGAGTGGAAGCGCCGCAAAGGTGTAGCCGGTGTCGGAAGCGGCAGTCCAGGCAGCGATATCACCGCTGCCAAAGCTTCCCCACTGGTAGAGGAACTCAAAGTTGTAATCGAGGGGGGCAGCGGTGCGCCACAACCTGGTTCCCACCGAATGCCGCGTCTCACGGGCAGTCCCCTGATCAAAGCTCGCATTGCGGCGGAACAAGCCGATGTAGTAGAGATCAATATTCCCCTTGGGGAGGAGCTGAAAGGGGAGTACTGCATACGCCCCCCAGAGGGCCTTGGCATTATCCGGCCCGTCGTCGAAGACATGGCGGTTAGTCTGCGCCGGCTTGGTGGCAAAGCCATCTATCTGAACATCTCCCCCCCGATAGATGCCCCGGAAACCGTCGAAGCTCTGACGCACGTTTGGCCCTTCCCTCACCGAGATGATACGCTGAGTGCCATACGCCAACTCTTGCCGGCCCGAGCGCAGGGTAAACGATGAATCCCCGCCTAAATCCAGCTTCAGGTCGAGGAACGCCTGGTGCAGATCAAGCTCGTTTTCGTCAGATGTTCGTGGGCCACCTTTTCGCCCATCTTCCAGACTGCTCTGGAGCTGGCTGAAAAGGCGGACGTGCTCACCCATCTGAAGATCGCCATGCAAGAAGTAGCGTTGGAGGAGATAGCCGTGGTCCTGGGGGTTCTGTCCCCAACCGGGATGACCGAAGTATTCGTACCGCTCCCGCGCCTCCCCGCCGATGGAGATGAACCAGCCCCCGGTCTCGTCGAGCGGCACATATTTCACTGGGTCCCAGAAGTCGATACGACGTGCGGGATCGCGCAGGTAGCGATAGTCCTCGTCGGCACGGTTGAGCCGGTATGAAGGGAGTTGGAGATTTGTTCCCGGTTCGGCAGATGCAGGTGTCATCGGGATCGTCATCATCACGATGATGATGGTGCAAACATAGACACTTACGTAGCGCAATCTCATCGTCTCTCTTCCTAGGCGAGCCTCTGACGGAGATATGTCAGAGGTTATCTATTTCTTCAGCTCTTTGTCGATGGCATCGACGAAGCTGGGAAAGGAGCGGTCCTTAAGAAGTCTGCCGTTAATGTAGACCTGCGGCGTCCCACGGATATCAAGTTCTCTCGCGTCGTTAATGTCCCTGTTGATCAGCTCTTCAATGGCGAGGTCCTGCATTTTTTTCCTGAACTGTTCCACATCCAACTTCAGTAATACGGCGATCTCTGTAATCATCGCGTCTTTGAGGCCCCCCTGATTTTCGAACAGCTTGTCGTGAAATTCCCAGAACTTCTTCTGGTCGTCCGCTGCCAAAGCGGCTATTGCGGCCTTAAGGGAGAACTCGCGGTAATGGGGAAGAAACTTGTGGACCAGCTTCACATCCTTGGGATACCTCTCCAGCACCTGCTGGAGTGACGGCTCGAGCCGTTTGCAGACCGGTCAGAGGTAGTCTGAAAATACCACGACAGTAACCGGCGCGTTCGCCGGCCCCTTGAAGGGATGACCCGAAATGTCGATGCTCACTCGTGGCACTACCTGTTCCGCAGCCGTGCCCAATGTGGCGCACAACATAGTCATCAGGAACACCGTTAATGCCAGGATCAAGGGTTTTTTCATGGTTAAGCCTCCTTTTGTAGTTATCAAGCAACTTTCCAGCCTATTTTATGTAGCATCTTCCGGCGGCTATCAATGCAGAAGCCTCATTTCTGCCGCGATGTGGTCTCTATTCGCACCTCTCCTGTCAGGGTGCGATGCACCGGGCATCGCCCAGCAATCTCCAGTAAGCGCTGCCGTTGCGCGTCGTTCAACTCACCGTGGAATTCCAGTTCCCGTTCGATCCTGTCGATCTGCCGTTCCTTCTCATCGCAGTCGCGGCAGTCTTCGGCGTGGATCTTTTGGTGAGAGAGACGCACCACCACGTCCTCCAGTGGCCATCCCTTGTTGCGTGCATACAACCGAAGAGTCATGCCGGTGCAGGCGCCGAGAGCGGCCAACAGATACTCGTATGGGGAAGGCCCCTCGTTGCCGCCACCGTATTCCACGGGCTCATCGGCTACAAGAGGGAAACCGTCAGCGAACAGTTCGGTACGAAAGCCGTCTGCCGTGGTTCGTGCCGTAACCCGGTTATCGATAACCTCCGGTGGGGTACGGGAAGGAGCCGACGTATCGGGAAGCTCAAGGTAGCGACCGGCCCAGGTAGCGATGATTTCACCTGCATAGCGGGAGTCCCGGGTATCGGAAAGAAGATGGTCGGCCGAGTCAAGGGAGATGAAGCTCTTGGGGTGAGGAGCGGCCCGGTAGATGTCGGCGGCGTTTTCAATCCCCACCACCTGGTCGCGGGGTGAGTGCATCACCAAAAGCGCCGCCTTGAGCCGACGCAGCGTCTCTGCCGGTTGCTGGGACTCCAGGTCGTCCAGCAGACTCTTGCGGATGGTGAACTCGCGGCCACTGATGCTGACAGTGGCTTGACCAGACTGCTCGATCTGTTCCATCGTCACTCCCAGCAGCCTTCGCACGTTGGCTGGGTCGAACGGGGCGGCGATGGTGACTACGGCGGTCGTCGAGGGAATATCCGCGGCGGCGGCCAACACAGCCGCACCACCCAAGGAATGGCCGATGAGCAGCCGGGGGGACACATATTCACGCTCCAGAAAGCGGGCAGCCGCGACCAGATCACTCACCTCGGAGGAAAAGGTCGTCGCGGAGAAGTCCCCCTCGCTCTCCCCCAGGCCGGTAAAGTCAAAGCGCAACACGGCGATGCGCTTGCTGCTCAAGGCACGCGAAATATTCACCACCGCCTTGAGGTCCTTGGAGCAGGTGAAGCAGTGAGCAAACAGGGCATAGGCCAGCGGCTGTTCGTCTTCGGGCAGTTCCAGCCTGGCGGCAATCCGTTCCCCCTGGGCATTGGGGAAAGTTATTCTCTTTGTGTTCATCAATACCCCCTGTGCTCAGGCCCGTGAAACGTTATGATTTTTCGATACCCGCTGCCAGCTCTTCGGCCAACGTGCGCAGGGAGGCGGACTCTTCCAGTCCGTCCAGAAACCGTTGTGGAATCCGCGAAAGACCGACCTGAGCGCCGACAAGGGCACCGGTCAGAATAGCGCGTGCCTGATTCTGCCCGCCCCCATTGACAGCATGCAGCAAAGCTGATTCGAGATCGTCATGAAAACGGGCCGCCAGGTAATAGGCCGCCGGTAACTGGTGATAGATGGCGCATGGCATACCGTAAACGATCGACACCTTCCAGGCCGGTTCAATGCGAATGTCCGGATCTACTGAAGCGGCAGCCATGTATGATGGAGTCAGCAGTGCATCAGGAGAGGCAAACCTCCCGGCGCGAGGCGGGTCAGGATCACCGGGGCGCGGTGGCTGTAGATTGTCGCTGGTAACAGCGTGGAAAGGAAGTTCTCCGTCATGCACCAGTTTCATTAACGTGCCGGACAACTTGGCATCCAGAGTGTGCCCCTGAACCAGCAACCCCAAAACTGATCCAAAGGCAACAGTCATTGACACCACCGTATCATCGTTCTGGGTCAGGATGGTGTTACTGGTGATGGTGCTGGCCAATCGGGAAGGGTCGAGAGCATAACGCACCGCCAAGGCCAACGTGCGTTCGATTGCCTCTGTTGTGTCAGCGTGGCCTCCGGTCTGCCCCCAGGGCAGTTTCTGCTGTACCCTTCGTTGCCACAAGTCGCGAATCGACTGACTGGTATAGCCGCCAGGTCCGTTTATGGGGGTGCCGTCCAGTAATGGCAACAATTCTTCATCCATACGTCGACAAAAGTCCACTTCATCATACTGTCCGCACACAACCAGTGAACTGAGCGTTAACTTCAGGATAAAACCGGCCTGGGAAAGTTGTCCGGCCTTTAGCCCGGCGTGGTAGCGTCCCGGCTGAGGATCGGTATAGCCGTTGATCCACTCGCCGTAGTCGCGGTGCAACTCGGCAAGATCGTAATACCAATGCGGCCCAAGTCCCAGGGCATCGCCGATAAAGGCGCCCATGATTGCACCGGCTGCGCGGTCCTTGATGGTTGTGTCTGACATTGTGGCCTCCTGCTTCTCCCGATCAGTGAAGAAGATCAGAGAGAAATTTATGTGTATTAACTTCACTTATTTACTAAGGAACATGCTGACTACTCGACATCGTTTCTTCCATGTTTCACGGCAGCAATGATGTGCGTCGTGCCGCGTACTTGTCATTGTACAGATTGGGATTTTGCCAGCCGGGATTGAAGGCGCTGACAAGCGCATCGTGGCCCCGGATCAGTTTTGCAAGGGACAAGAAATCATTAACGTCACCGGCTTGGGCAACAAGCCCTTCCTGTTCAGGAAGCTTCTCTGGATGGTGGACGATGGCAGTTACACTGTGCCCTCGACGAAGTGCTTCGTCAAGCAGCACTGAACCGACAAATCCGGTCGCACCCAACAGCACTATTTTCATGTCATGCTCCTATCTCGCGGTCGTGACGCATACAGGCAAATTGAATTCATCTAAGGAATATTCAATGCATCTTCGTGCCATCATCTTCCCCGTCTTGAGGCCCCTGCGTTTCCTCGGCAGGCTGTTTGAGACTCCGGGCAACGGGGAGCTGCCAACCGTGGCGGATGGCCATGAACCTGAGCCCGAAACAAAGGGCCGCGCCCACGACAGGTGCCGTGGTGGGCGGAAGTCGCAGCATGTCACCGCTTACAACCACGGCCGCACCAGCCAAAGCGGCAACGGCATAAAGCTCGGATCGCAAGACCACCGGAATCTCAGTCAACAGCACGTCACGCGCCATACCTCCACCGATCCCCGTCAACATGCCAAGAAGTGCCGCCATAACCGGATTGAGGCCGTAGGAGAGAGCCTTATGCGTTCCGGCGACCGCGAAGAGTCCTAATCCCGCAGCATCGAAGATGAGAACGGGGTTCTTCAACCGATTGATGGCAGGATGCCAGTAAAAGGTGATAATACCGGCAACTAGCGACACTACCAGATAACGCCAGTTACTGATTGCCGCCGGCGGTACCGCTCCGATCAGGAGGTCGCGGGTAATTCCGCCGAAAGTGGCTGCTGCAAAGGACAGTACCAGCACGCCGAAGAGATCAAGCCGGCGCCGGACCGCCGCCATAGCTCCGCTGAGCGCAAAGACAAAAGTACCGACAAGATCGAGCACCAGCACGAGCCGGTCCACCGTTAGTTCCTTTTTCACCATCATAAACCCAGCGGGTTCCATGACACCTCCAGCTCAGTTCGCGGTCTTCCCGGGCGGAACAGTCTTGAGGATGGCAATCATCGCAACGATCACCATGAAGACATTGAACAGCAGGGCAATCGCAGCGGCATAGCGTACCTGGATGTTGTCGGTACGGCCGACGAAGAAACCTTCCCCGTATATCACTTGTCCGGCACTGAGCCCGGTGAACAGTGCTGCCGAAATCGCCACACCGAATGCTGCGCCAAGCGACGAGGCCATTTTGTAGATGCCGGCCGCGGAACCTACCTGGTTCTGGGGGACGTTTGACAGCGCAGCGTCGGTGGAGGGGGTTGCGTAGAAGCCCAGACCGATGCCGTAAAGAGTGAACCCGACAACAGTCACGATCATGTACTGCCAGGCATAGAGAAATGTCGCACATGTGAGCAGGATGCCAAGCGTTGTTATGCCGCACCTTATAGAGACTGCAATCGCCATCCAGAAGATCCACCGCCAGCCGATCGTCGAGACAATGACACCGCCGAACAGGGAGCAGAGTCCGGAGCCACCCCACGAACCGATGGACCAGTAACTGACTGCCCTTTGGCGCTGCGCACCGTCGTAGTATGCTTTCAGTAGGGCCAGGGTAGAGGGCATGATGCATGCTGCCGAAAGACCCTGGATGATACGGCCTGCCATGAGAAAAACGATGGTTCCCGATGGCGAAACAGCAATGAGCAGAGAACCGATCATGCTGAGAACGACACCGGTCAGCGCGATCTTCACACGCCCGAAGCGGTCAGCGAGCCCCCCCATAACCACAATGAAAATACCGGAGAATAGGGCCGTGATGCTTACCGCAATGTTGCTCCAGCTCTCGTCGATGCCGAGATCAGAGCGCATGTCGGGAGCTATGTTGAGAGTCGTCTGGGCAAAGAGCCAGAAGGTAACGACAGCCAAGACGATGCCGAACAGGAGCTTGTCATTCCCTTGGTAAGAGCCGGGTGCCAGAGCACCCCCTGTAATTGCCGCACTGTTGTTATTGGTAGTCATGCTGATTCCCTCTGATCTATTTGGCCAACCAGACACCAGCAGCAGTCAACATGGTTTCAATGCCGGTTTGTAATGTAGGATGCAGGGTGGGCGCCCAAAAGGGTGAATGCGGACCGGGCAGTTGCGCCACCGTCCCCTCTTGCACCGCTTTATCGTACTTCTCGGGCGCGCAACCGCCGACGAACCAGTATGTATAGGGGGAATTCCAGGCATTCCCGAAACGGCCGAAGTCCTCGCTGGCCCCCTGGGATGGTATATCGATAAACTGCTCGCCAAACTGGTCGCGAAACGCGTCGATAACCTTTTTCGCCATCTCGGTATCGTTGACGGTCAGAGGATAATTGTTGATTTCTTCGAACTCCGGATCTTTCGGTGCATTCGATGCGCGGGCCTCGGCGATGCAGATCCGCTTGATTGCAGCCAGCACGTGATCGCGAACGGCTTCGTCCGTGGTCCGCACATTCAGCTTGAGATATGCCTCGGCGGGAATAATGTTTTCCGCAGTGCCGGCATGAAATTCGCCCACCGTCACCACGCCCTGTGCCTGGGGGGAAATCTCGCGGCTGACGATGGTTTGCAGGCGCAGTACAGCCGAGGCGGCCATCACGATCGGATCGATTCCGTTTTGTGGCATACCGCCGTGCGCTCCTTTGCCGAAAAAGCGCACCAAAAAGCTATCGCCAGACGTCAGTACTTGCCCGGAGTGGCAGCCCACTGTGCCGGCGCGATACTGTAGCAGATGCTGACCCATGATGACGTCAGGCTTAGGGAAACGCTGGGTAAAACCGTCATCGAGCATGGCCTGCGAACCCTGGGCGGTCTCTTCCGCCGGTTGGAACACCGCCATGAGCGTGCCGTGCCAGGTTTCGCGCGCCAGCGACAATACCATGGCGGCACCGAGCAGCCACGAGGTGTGCATATCATGCCCGCAGGAATGCGCCACCGGCACAGTCTCACCTTTGGCGTTGACGCCTTCTTTGGTGCTGGCGTAAGACTCTCCGGTATCTTCCTTCATCGGCAAAGCGTCCATATCTGCACGCAACATGACCGTGGGACCGTCGCCATTTTTCATGATGCCAACCACCCCGGTTTTGCCAACCTTTTCCGTCACTTCGTAACCAGCTTCGCGCAACTTCTGCGCTACGATGCCAGCGGTACGCGTCTCTTGCAGAGACAGTTCGGGATTCTGATGGAGATCTTTATATGTGGCCTCAACCATCGGCAGCACATGTTTGACCTCACCAAGAAGACGACTTACGAAGGCACACATCATCATTTCCCTTTTTTCTGTAAGATCCCGTCAGCGAATATACGAATCGTGACTTCGTCACCGATCTCAGGGCCAATATCCATCAGTTTGTTGTAGTTGATATGGAAGTCCCTTCGATTTATTACACCCGTGAGTTGAATCGCCGCGCGCTGGTTTCCCCAGGGATCGGTTACTACCCCGGTGTATTTGCCATCCAGGGTTACTTCCTTTGTGACATCCTTGATCGTAAGGTCCCCCACGACCTTACAAGAATCAGGCGTGCCCCTGAACGACTTCGCAACAAATGTCATGATCGGGTATTTTGAGACCTCAAAGAAATTCTTTGACCGCAAATCATCGTCCCGCTGCTTTACGCCCGTGTCGATCGACTCGATTTGAATTGTGACGTTCGCTTTTGATGCGGAAAACGGGTCGCCCAAAGTAAAGTCGCCCTTAACATCGTTGAATCGACCTTCGACATGGGTAATTACAAAATGAGGAACGATAAACGACACTCGGGTGTGAACGGTGTCTATTTCATATGTTCCGGGCGCGTATTTCATCTCGGCAAATGCGACGCTTGTCCACGCAACCACGATGGTGATCAGGGCTGCACTTAACAATAGGGCCATCGGTTTAGTTGATTTCATTATCATTGCAGTCATTGTCACTTACCTCTCTTGGTTAGTGTTGGTTGTGACCCAGTTAGCGAAGAGCCGAAGAGTGGTACTGAAATTGCGCTCATTGGACCTCCGCTCAGAACGCTAGGCAATCGCAGCCAAAGCCCCAGAAGTCACTGTAACGGGGAGCGGCCGCTTTGCAGCCGACCTGAAGTAGGTGGCCAGCATGTTGGCAGCCGTGCGAGTGGCACTCGGCGGTGTGCTGGTGCCGGGGGACAGGTACGCCGGCGCGAGCGGCTTTGCGAACGTCCAACGGCGCACCGTACCCACCATAAACCTTCACGGGTGACCATTCCGGCAACACGGGCAGCGGGGTCGGGTCAAGATTACCAAATTCCCCGGCGCCGTAGACGACCTTGCCCCCAACAATGGTTAGGACCGACTCGATCCCCTTGATCTTCTCTTCCGGCACCGTGAAGTAATCTTCGGTCAGCGCGGTTACATCCGCCAGCTGGCCGACGGCGATGGTCCCCTTCTTGCCGGTTTCACCCGAAAACCAGCTGCTCCCCTGGGTATAGAGCCGCAGCGCCTCCTCCCGGCTGAGGCGGTTTGCTTCCGAATACAGCGAGGCACCGCCGATGGTCTTCCCGGCCACCAGCCAGTACAAGGCAAGCCAGGGGTTGTAGCTGGAGACACGGGTGGCATCGGTGCCCGCTCCCACGGGGATGCCGAGATCGAGCATCTTTCGCACCGGAGGAGTCCGCTCCGCCGCCTGCTTCCCATAGCGGTCAAGAAAATACTCCCCCTGGAAGGCCATGCGGTTCTGGATGGCGATGCCCCCCCCCAACGCCTTGACCCGCCCGAGGCTGCGGTCGGAGATGGTTTCGCAGTGATCGAAGAACCAGCTTGTATCGCCGAAGGGGATGTCGCGGTTCACCTCTTCGAAAACGTTCAACATGCGGGAGATGCTTTCGTCATAGGTCGCGTGAATGCGGAACGGCCATTTATTGGCAGCCAAGAGCGTAACTACCTCTTTCAGCTCCTTTTCCAGGTTGGACGGGAGGTCGGGACGGGGTTCCAGGAAATCTTCGAAATCCGCCGCCGAGTAAACCAGCATCTCCCCGGCGCCGTTGCAGCGGTAGAAATCGTCACCCCTGCCAGGCGCGGTCAGCTTCATGCAGCGCAGGAAATCCTCTTTTTCCTCCTTGGGCCGTTGCGTGAAAATGTTGTACGCCATGCGCACGGTCATTTCGTCCCGCTTATGCAGCTCCTCCACGATCGCGTAGTCATCGGGATAGATCTGCGATCCGCCCCCCGCGTCCACCAGGCTGGTGAGACCGAGGCGATTCAGTTCGCGCATGAAGTGACGCGAGGAATTCATCTGATGTTCGGGAGGCAGCTTTGGTTGCTTGCCGACGGTGGCGTACAGAATGCCGGCATTGGGACGGGCGATGAGAAGCCCGGTGGGATTACCGTGGATATCGCGCTGGATTTCCCCGGCAGGCGGATTCGGAGTGTCTTTCGTATAGCCACAGGCCCGCAGCGCAGCCTTGTTCAACATTCCACGGCAATAGAGGTGCAGGACAAAGACCGGCGTATCGGGAGAGATGGCGTTGATCTCATCGAGGGTGGGCATGCGCCGCTCGGCGAATTGAAATTCGCTCCAGCCGCCGATGACCCGAACCCATTGGCCGGGAGGCGTGCGTTGCACCTGCTCTTTCAGCATGCGCAGGCCGTCGGAGAGAGAGGGAACGCCGTCCCAGCGCAGCTCCAGATTGTAGCTGAGGCCTCCACGGATGACATGCATGTGTGAATCGTTGAGTCCGGGGATGACTCGCCGCCCCTTGAGGTCGATCCGTTTGGTTCTGTCGGTGGCGGTGTTGAGGAGTTCTTCTCCCCCGATGGCGGATATGCGTCCCCCGGTCATGGCAACGGCCGAAGTCTGGGGCTGGGCGCTATCGAGGGTGGTGATCTTTCCGTTATACAAAATCAGGTCGGATGCGTTCATAGTGCTGCCTCCCGGTCCCGTTTCCCAGGGCTGTTATGTCGTCAACGACCAGCACCTTTCCTGCTGGGAGGTGCGCCGTGCACCATGGTGTAGGCGTACTCCACCCCCTGGCCGTAGGCGCCGCAGTGTTCCTTGACTACCTCGATAACGGCGTCATAGGTGTCCTTGCGCGCCCAGTCACGCTGGTATTCAAGGAGGGTCTGCAGCGCTGTCATCGGCACGGCACCCGCCTGCTCGACGCGGCGCATGGCGGCGTTATGGGCGGTGACGCTGGTCCCTCCCGAAGCGTCTTCCACGGCATAGACATCATAGCCGGCCTTGAGTGCCTCCAAGGCCGGGAATGCCAGGCAGACTTCGGTCCAGAGGGCCGCCATGACCAGCTTCTTCCGCCCGGTAGCTTTCACTGCCGCCACGAATTTCGCGTCCTCCCACGAGTTCATGGAGCTTCGTTCCACCGGTTCCTGGTTGGGAAAGATGTCGAGGATCTGCGGCCACATGTTGCCGGAGAAACCTTTCGACTCCACCGTGGTGAGGATTGTCGGCACGTTGAAGATCTTGGCCGCCTTGGCCAGGAGCATGACGTTGTTGAAGAGGGTCTGCCGGTCGATGCTGGCAACACCGAAGACCATCTGGGGTTGAAAGTCGATGAGGACAAGGGCTGAGTTCTGCGGATTGAGCAATTCCGTATAGTTCATGAGGTGATTCCTTCCTTAAGAATTTGACACCTTTCAGAAGTGTACTTTTGCAATTCATAAATTCAATTGGCTATTTTCGTGACCAGCCCTAGCCATAAGTTTGCTCCCTAAATAAATCAGTTGACAAGAAACGCTTTCGGGAATAGTTTAATATCAAATGATTTAATGTTACACGGAGACGCCATGAAGAAATCACCAGAGATCTATACGGACACCGAAAAAAGGGCGTTGAACGCCTATACCAAGCTGATGCGGGCTGCAGAGTCGGTGACGGCTCGCACCGGCCGCATCATGGCAGCCACCGATCTGACCGTAAGCCAGTTCGGCATTCTTGAGGCACTGTTTCACAAGGGCCCTCTCTGCCAGCGCGATATTGCAACGAAGATACTCAAGAGCACCGGCAACATTACCATGGTCATCGACAACCTGGAGCGGCGGGGACTGGCACGACGGGAGCGGGCCACCGAGGACCGGCGCTTTATCACCATTCATCTGACCAACGAAGGACAGCAGGTGATTGCGGAGGTTTTCCCGCGCGTTCTGGCTGCCATCGTGGAGGAGATGGGCATTCTTGAGGAAACCGAGCAGGACGAACTTGGACGCCTTTGCCGTATGCTTGGGCTAAGAGAAAGGAGGGAATAAAAGGAACTAAATTTTTTAATGCTAAATCACTATACCTCTAATAACAAACCACTTTAAGGAGCATTCAAACCATGAAACGTTTTATCAAGTTACTAGCCGTAGTTACCACCCTGGCCCTTCCGGCCTTCGCCTCGGCCTCGACCTGGAATATCGATACCGACCACTCCAACGTGGGGTTCAAGGTGCGTCACCTGATGGTATCCAATGTCAAGGGAAGTTTCGACAAGTACACGGGCACTGTCGAACTCAACGACAAGGACATCACCAAGTCAAAGGTGAACGTCACTATCGACACCACTTCCGTCAATACCAACGTGCAGAAGCGGGATGAACACCTCCGGAGCAGCGATTTCTTCGATGTGGCCAAATACCCTACCATGACCTTCGTATCGCAAAAGATAGCAACGGTCGGCAAGGACAAGCTGAAAGTCACGGGCGACCTGACGCTGCACGGCGTGACCCGCCAGGTAGTGCTTAATGTGGACGGTTTGTCTAAAGAGAGTAAGGACCCGTGGGGCAACATCCGGCGCGGTGCAACGGCCAGCACCACAATCAATCGCAAGGATTTCGGCCTGGTCTGGAACGCAGCCCTGGAAACCGGCGGTGTTGCCGTGGGTGAAGAAGTGACCATCACCCTGGAAATCGAAATGATCAAGAAATAGGATTTTAACTAACTCACTGGACTTTGGGTATCAGCACTGACAACTCGCCCGGTTCGAATCATTGAACCGGGCGAGCGAGCGTCTGCTTTCCACAGTTGCCACCGTATTGAGGGAGACGCCATGCGGGCTACAGGTCCTTTTCATAGAACGTTTAACTCTGGCCTGTTAAAGCTTCTTGACCACCTCACGCGCAGCGGTCACGACCGGGTCCCAGACCGGTGAAAAGGGGGGCGCGTAGCCGAGGTCGAGATTGATCATCTCTTCCACCGTCAAGCCGGCATGAAGGCAGGTCGCCAGGGTGTCTATCCGCTTGGCCGAACCTTCCATCCCCACAATCTGGCCTCCAAGCAGGCGGCCACTGCCTCTTTCAGCCAGCACCTTCACCGTTATCTCACCTGCGCCGGGGAAGTATCCCGCCTTGGTCCGGCTCTTGATTACGGCGCTCTCCCACTCGATGCCCAACACCCCGAGCTCCTTTTCCTGAAGCCCGGTACGGGCCACTTCCACCTGACAGATTTTTGTGACCGCTGTCCCCACTACCCCGGGAAACGTGGCATACCCCCCTCCCAGATTGATGCCCGCTACCCGCCCCTGGCGGTTGGCGACGGTGCCGAGGGCTATGTAGAAGGGTCTGCGACTGACCAGATGGAACGACTCAGCGCAATCCCCTGCCGCCCAGATGCCGGCCATGCCGGTTTCCATCCGTCCATTCACCCGGATCGAGCCTTTTCCCCCGAGGGGAACGCCCGCCGCCGCGGCAAGCGCGGTATTGGGCCGCACGCCGAGGCCGAGGACCACGATGTCGACCGGAAGGCTCCGCTTGTCGGTCACGACTCCCGTAACTTTCCCCCCTTTTGTCTCGAATCCCGTGAGAGCTTCCTCCAGATAGAGGGTCACCCCAAAATCCCGCAGTGCCTGGGAAACCAGCTGCCCCATGTCGTCATCGAGGGTTCCCATCACCTCGGGAGACCTGTCTATCAGCGATACCTCCAGGCCGCGCCTGACCAGGGCTTCCGCCATCTCCAGGCCTATGTAGCCCCCGCCCACGACAACTCCCCTTTTTGCGCCTCCGTCATCCAGGATTCGGCGCAGCTCGATACCGCTCTGCAGGGTATTCACTCCGCAGACGGCGACGGCGTCAGCGCCGGGAAGGTCCGGGCAGATCGGCACCGCGCCGGTGGCTATCACGAGTTGATCATAGGCTTCCCACGCCACGCGGCCACGTTGCAGGTCACGTACCCGCACCTTTCCCGCCGCCGCATCGATCTCTTCAACTTCGTGGAGGATTCTGACATCAATTCCATCCCGGGCCCGGAACTTTTCCGGAGTGCGGATAACGAGTGCCTCTTCCCTGTCGACAACCCGGCCGACATAGTAGGGAATCCCTCAGGCAGAAAATGAGGTGTGCGGACTCCTCTCAAAAACGACGATCTCCAGATCGGTGTTCCGGCGTTTAGCCTGGGATGCGGCGCTCATTCCCGCCGCATCACCGCCTATAATCACCAAACGCTCTTTTGCCATGGTCACCTCCTAATCGCTTACTACTACAGCTATGGATACAGGTAAGCTTACAATTCTTCCCGGGAAATACAAATCGGCCGAATTGTGCCCATCGGGAGGCACCTACGGACATTTTTCCCCGGCACGAAAAAAGGGCATCCAACGGATGCCCTTATCATTCTCGCGACAACGGAGAACGATCTTGTGATTGCCCATGACGGTGAGCGCATACAAGATTCGCCTATGATTTATTTTTTGACTTTGAACACCGAGTGGAAAGTTGCCACCTTCGTCCCGTCCCCATCGAAGACCTCCGCCTCCCCCCGAATAGTCCGGTCGTCCCGCTCCGCTACGCGCGCCACCGCCTTCACCGTCCCTCCCCGCACCGGTGCATGGAACTTCAGCCCCAGCTCGATGGTTGCAAAGTGGGTATCCTCCGGCAGAACGCTCTTGATCGCCATGGCCACCGCCGTGTCGGCCAGGGACGTCACCGCGCCGCCGTGCATGAGCCCTTTCCCCTGGGCCAGCTTCACCTTGAACGGCATGGTGAGCACCGCCATGCCATCCCGCGCCTCCAGGATATCCATCCCCAGGTATTCCTCGAACGGCGCGCAGGCGATCCATTCCGGCAACCGGAACGGCAGCGGCGTTCCTGCGGTCATCGGCTCTTCGTAGACTTTCTTGTACACAAATCCTCCCATGCTACCCCTATGCATCAATCTTTCCGCTTGACGTCAGGCACCGCCATAGCAAGTTTTTTCAACACCTGCACCATGTCATCCCAGACATTCCAGAACTTACTCGTATCCTTTTTGTTGTGCAGTAAAAACGAAGGGTGAAAGGTCGGCATGAGGGGGATGCCGTGGTAATCGTGGAACTTGCCGCGCAGCTTCGAGATGGGGGCCTTCGTCCCCAGGAGGGCCTGGGTGGCAAAGGTGCCGAGCGTTACTATGGCCTCGGGGGCGATCGCCTTCACCTGCCGAAGCATGAACGGCCCGCACTGTTCCATCTCGGCTGGTTCCGGGTTGCGGTTACCCGGCGGGCGACACTTGAGAACGTTGCAGATGTAAACGTCCTCGCGCTTCAGCCCCATCCGGGTAATAATACGGTTCAAAAGTTGCCCCGCTTCCCCCACGAACGGCTCCCCCTGCAAGTCCTCATCCCGGCCGGGCGCCTCCCCGACGAAGACGATCCGAGCCCGGGGATTTCCCACTCCGAACACGAGGTTGGTCCTGGTCGCGCCAAGGGCGCACCGCTGGCACGCCCCCAGGTCTCCCCTGATACGGTCAAGACTTTCCCCGTCGGCCGCCGCTTCGTTGGCTACGGCTGCAGGAACGTCCCCACCCGCACCAGCCTTGGCCGGAACCGCTGCAATCTCCTGCGCTGGAACCCATGGCAGTCCATCCACTCCACTTTCCCGCAGTTCCTCAAGGTACGCCTTCAACGCGGCGACCAGGTCGGCCGCCGCTCCATCAGCCGTCATCCCAAACTCCTTTACATTTGCGTAAATATTCAATATCATTTGCCCCTATGCTATTCATCGGGGCAGCGCTGCTGCTTATCATATGCACCCCCGCCGACGCCCTGGCCTGGGGGGGTGGTATTCATCTGCAGCTGGGAACCGCGGTACTGAACAACCTGACGGCAGTCCGTCCCGCCGTCGCCGCCGTTATCGGTGCCTACCCCTACGACTTCCTCTACGGCTGCATCGCCGCCGACATCACCATCGGCAAGAAATTCACCCACTTCCTCCTCCACTGCCACCGCTGGCGGGTCGGCATGAAGGTCCTGGAGAACGCCGGCCCCGATCCCCAGAAGGCCTGCGCCTATGGCTACCTCTCCCACCTGGCAGCCGATACCATAGCCCACAACTATTTCGTCCCGTACAAGGTGATGCGGAGTTTCGCCACCCTGACCCTGAAGCATGCCTACTGGGAGATGCGCTTCGAGAACTTCGTAGAGCGGGAGATATGGGACACCGCCCGGAAGGTATCCCAGGAGAACTACCGTGCCAACGATGCCCTGCTGCGCAAAGTCCTGTCGGACACCATCTTCTCTTTCGGCACCAACAAGCGGATCTTCAACTCCATCCTCCTGGTGAGCCGGCTGGAAAAGTGGCAGCAGGTGCTGCAGACCTTGAGCGACACCTCTCGCTACAACCTGGAAGAGAGCGACCGGGAGGAGTACATGGGGCTCGCCCAAGAGGCGGTGTTCGACTTCCTCAACGGGATGGAGGAATCACGTTACTTCCACGCCGACCCCACTGGCGAGCGGGCACTGGTGACCGCCGAAGCGGTGCGCAAGAACCTGAGGCTCCTCTACCGAAGCGGCAAGCTCACCAAGGAACAGGCCCTGGAGCAGCTGGATGAGATGAAGGGTAAGCTGCGCGAGGCGATCTGGGAACCAGAGCAGCTCCTGCAGATACTCTCCACCGAATAACCTTTCACTTTTCGCTTTTCACTTTTTTCGCTTCCATCACCCGGTCGAGAATCACGTCCGCCAGCGCGTCCTTTCCCATGAGGGAAAGCTCTTCCACCCGGCCATCCCGGTAGAGGAGCCTGACGATGTTGGTGTCCACGTTGAAGCCAGCCCCGGCCTGCCCCACATCATTGGCCACAACCATATCCAGGTTCTTCTCGTTCAGCTTCTTCCCGGCATTCTCCAGGAGGCTTTCGGTCTCGGCGGCAAAGCCGACCAGGAGCTGTCCCCCCTTGTTCGTCCCCAGCTCTGCCAGGATATCGGGATTGCGCACCAGTTCGATGGTTTCGGGCTGGTCGGTCTTCTTGACCTTGTCCGTTGCCCGGCGGGCGGGGCGGTAGTCCGCCACGGCCGCCGCCTTGATAACGATGGACGAGGACGAGAACCGCGCCAGTACCGCATCCCGCATCTCCCGGGCACTGGTGACCGGAATGGTCTCCATCCCCCAGGGGGCATCGAGGCAGGTCGGGCCGGCCACCAGGGTGACCTTTGCCCCACGGCGACTGGCCGCCCGGGCAATGGCATACCCCATCTTGCCCGAGGAGTAGTTGCTGATGAAGCGGACCGGGTCCAGTTCCTCCCGGGTCGGTCCGGCCGTCACCAGCACGCGCTCTCCCGCCAGGTCCTTGGGAGTCAGGGCTGCCAGGGCCGCCTCGAAAATGATTGACGGTTCCTGGAGCTTCCCCTCCCCCTCCCAACCGCAGGCGAGCATCCCTCGGGCAGGCTCCACGAAGAGGTAGCCGTGGGCCTCGAGACGCACCTCGTTCTCCTGATAGAGAGGGTTCTGGTACATGTTGACGTTCATGGCCGGGGCGATGAGGACCGGCGCTTTCGTAGCCATTACCGTGGTGGTGAGCATGTCGTCGGCAATGCCGTGAGCCAGCTTGCCGATGACGTTGGCAGTGGCCGGGGCGATGATGAGCAGGTCCGCCCGGTCGGCCAGGGAGATATGGCCGATCTCCTGCTCGGAGATGAGGTTGAACAGCTCCGTATGGACCGGATTCATGGAGAGGGTCTGGAACGTGAGCGGGGTCACGAACTCCGTGGCAGACCGGGTCATGATGACATGGACGGTGGCGCCGGCCTTGGTCAGCAGACGGAGAAGCTCCACCGCTTTGTAGGCGGCGATCCCGCCGGTAACGCCGAGAACTACCACTTTATCCTTCAGCATAGTGCCTCCGTCAGAGGGAAATGTACGGATTGTGCCGCCGTTCGTGACCGATGGTGGTGGCCGGGCCATGTCCCGGATAGGCCCGGGTCTCGTCCGGCAGGGTCATGAGCTGGTCGCGGATGCTGTCGATCAGTGCCTGGTGGGAACTTCCGGGGAAATCGGTCCTCCCCACCCCATCGGCAAACAGGGTGTCTCCCGTAATGACAATCCCCGCTTCTGCCAGATAGAGACAGCATCCCCCCGGCGTATGCCCCGGCGTATGGAGCACCCGGATGGAGTGAGTACCGAACGTGATGGTCATCCCATCTTCCAGCAGCCGGTCGGGACGGGGGGAGTTCTCCGTAACGAGGTTGTACATGGCGGCAACGTCGGCGGCACGAGTAAGAAAGGGTATGTCACTCTCGTGGATAAAGAGCTGGGCACCGGTGGCAGCCAGGACAGACTTGTTCCCCCCCACATGGTCGAAGTGACCGTGGGTATTGATGACGTAGCTGATCTTCAGCCCAAGGCGGCTAACGGTGGCCAGGATCCGCTCACCATCGGCCCCCGGATCGACCACCACCCCCTCGCCGGTCTCCGCGCAGCCGAGGATGAAGCAGTTCACCTCCAGCGGACCGACCACAACGGTTTCAAATATCATCTAATTCCTCGCTTATGTTGATCAAAAAATTGCCCCGTCAGAACAGGTCCAGGTTCTTTTCCTTCAGCTGCTCGAAAGGGTTGTTGTGAAAGCTTTTCCGTTCTTTCTCCTCCCGGACCTGCTCGCGGGGAGGAGGCACCGGTTCATCGGGCACCACCTCCACCGGCAGCGGTTCTTCCCCATCAAGACCGTTCTCCTTGAAGAAATAGCGGTCATAGAGGCGATGGTAGGCGGTCCAGCGGGACGGATTGTCCGGCTCCTTCCGGATATGAGTACGAATGCCGTTGATCTTGGAATCAAGATCGTCCAGATAGTTGAGAATGGTCGCCTCCAGCGTTTTGGGACGCTTGGGGGAACCGAATTCGTACTGGCCATGGTGGGAAAGGAGCATATGCTTGAGGAGCATGGCCAACTCCGGCGGAAACCCGTGAAGAGTAACGAGCTTCTCCTGAATCATCTCCACGCCGATGGTGATGTGACCCAGGAGTTTCCCCTCGTCGGTGTAGTCGAAGGAGCGCTGGTAGGCCATCTCCCGCACCTTCCCCACGTCGTGGAGCAGCGCCCCGGCAATGAGGAGGTCACGGTTGATCCCCGAGTAGAGCGGAACGATACGGTCTACCAGCCGGGCCACCGCAAGAGAGTGCTCCAAAAGCCCCCCCAGGTAGACATGGTGCATCCCCTTGGCCGCCGGAGCCAGCCGGTAGCTGGCCATGAGCAGCGGGTCGTCGAAAAAGGCTGACAGGAGCCGCCGGATGTTGTCGTCCGTAAGGGTCGTGAGAAGTTCCGCCAGTTCGGCCTCCATCTCCTGGATGCTGCGGTCCGTTTCGGGGAGGAAATCCGCCAGTTCCACTTCCTCATCCGGGATCCGCCGCAGTTCGGAAATGATCAGCTGCATCTTCCCCAGGTAGACCGTCGCCTTGCTCCGGATGGAAATGAAGTCGTCCCGCTCGAAGGTGGCCGCGAAGGTATCCACGTTGTCCCACACCTTGGCCTCCACCTCGCCGCTCTTGTCCATGAGGCGAAGCGTCAGGTACGGCTTGCCATTCTTGGCCATGGCCATGATCTTGTCCTTGACGAGGAAGACCGCGTCCACCTGGTCCCGTTCCCTGATATCCGCTACGTATGTCTTGCGCACAGCCGATCCCTTCTTGAAAGCACGGAAGGCTGAAGTACGGAAGCCCGACGGGAACCTGAATGGCTCCCCTGCATGCTTCCGCGCTCCCGCGCTGTTGTTCTCCATCACATCAACTTCGCCGCAATGGCGTCCGCCACCCGGATGCCGTCCAAAGCGGCACTCATGATCCCGCCGGCGTAACCGGCACCCTCGCCGGCAGGATAGAGCCCCTCCAATGACACTGACTGGAAGTCTTCTCCCCGCACGATCCGGAGCGGCGCCGAGGTCCGCGTTTCCACGCCGGTCAGGGTCGCTTCCCCGGTGACAAATCCCCGCATCTTCCGGTCGAAATGGAGCAATCCTTCCCGCAGGGTCGCCACCACATAGTCCGGCAGCACCTGGGCAAGGTCGGTCTCCCGCACCCCCGGCCGGTAAGAGGATGTCAGGGGGTGGGAACCCGGCTGGCCGAGAAACGCCAGCATGTTCTGGGCCGGAGCACGGTAATCTCCCCCCCCCTCACGGAATGCCAGCCGTTCCCAATGACGCTGGAACTCCACCCCCGCCAGAGGACCGCTGCCGGGGAAATCTCCCCGTCCCACCGTCACCACCAGTGCACTGTTGGCAAAGGGGGCATTGCGGAGATGACCGCTCATGCCGTTGGTCACCACCCCCCCCTTCTCCGACGTGCTGGCCACCACCACCCCCCCCGGACACATGCAGAAGGAGTATGCGGAGCGCCCGGTACGGGGATTATTGTAGGTCAGTTGATAATCGGCCGGAGGGAGCCGGGGGTGTGACGCAATACCGTACTGGATCCGATTGATCAGTTCCTGGGGATGCTCCACCCGCACCCCGATGGCGAACGGTTTGGGTTCCAGGAGGACCTGGCACTCCGCCAGCATCCCGTAGGTATCGCGGGCGCTGTGCCCCGGCGCAAGCACCAGTATATCACAAGGATATTCCTCGCGCCCATCAATAATCACGCCGCCCAGCCTGCGGGAACCGGCAACAAGGCCGCTGAGCCGCGACTGAAACCGGACCGTCACCCCCTGGGCCTCCAGGTGCCGGCGCAGGGAGGTCACCACCCCGCGCAGCCGGTCGGTGCCGATATGGGGCTTTGCCAGCCAGAGGATCTCCGGTGGGGCACCGAACTGCACCAGCCGGTCGAGAACATAGCGGGTGTTGGGATCTTTCACCCGGGTCGTCAGCTTGCCGTCGGAAAAGGTCCCCGCTCCCCCCTCGCCGAACTGTACATTGCTTTCCGGATCGAGATTTCCCTCGCTCCAGAAGGTCTGCACGTCCCTGACCCGGTCCGCTACCGGCTTCCCCCGCTCCAGGAGCAGGGGGGAAAGACCGTACTCGGTGAGCCGCAGTGCGGTGAACAGCCCCGCCGGGCCAGCGCCGACGATAACGATCCGCCGGGACGTTGTCAGATGGGGGAGAACCGATTCAGACAGAAGGGAAATCCGCTCCAGGTCAGGATCATCGCCGTAATGGCGCCAGAATCCCTCTTCGTCGTCAAGGGTAAATTCCACGGTGCAGACAAACTTGATACGCGGCTTCTTGCGGGCGTCGATCCCTTTCCGCACAAGGTTGAAAGTTAGGACAGCCGCTGGTTTCAGGCCAAAGCGGCCGCACAGCCTGAACTTGAGCTGTTCTTCAACTTCGTCCAGATTGAGAATGAGATTGCGCAGCAGAAAGGGCATGGGGACCGTCAGCTGGAGGCCGGCCGGCTTAGATGGCGTTCCAGCAGCTGTTCGACAATGATGACAATGTCAAGGGGGTTGGTGGATTTGGGAATATGAACCCTGGCTCCCATCTCCGGCATCTCGTGTTCATGGGGAGCCCCCCTGAACATGGAGGTGAGCAGGATGATGACCGGCTCCCGGTCACCGGCCAGACGCTTGATTTCCATGCAGGTACTGACCCCCCCCATGCGCGGCATGATGAGGTCGGAGATCACCACGTCCGGCGCGTTATCGACGAAGGCCTTGATGCCGGCAATGCCATTATCGGCGGTAACGACCTCGAACCCGTTCTGGGAAAAGACGTCGGACAATACCTTGAGAAAAAAAGGATCGTCGTCGATAAGGAGGACTTTCCTGCAGAGGGGTTCCATCGCAACCTCACGAGGGGCTTCAGATGCCCGCATCATACAAAAAAGAGCATTAAAAGAAAAGGGGAAACAGGTCTAGTGTGAACGAAGGGGGAGCCTGATGCGGAAGGTAGTGCCGGTCTCGTCGGTTTTTTCCACTTCGATTTTCCCCTTGTAGGTCTTGACGATCCGGAGGACCACCGCCAGCCCCATGCCGGTACCGCTGCTCTTGGTGGTGAAAAAGGGATCGAAGATATTGGGAAGGTTTTCCACGGGAATACCCGGGCCGGTGTCGCTTACCCGGATGGTTATTTCCTGGTCATCGTGATCCAGCTCCACACCGAGGATGCCGTTTGTGGGCATCTCGTGCAGTGAATTGAGAAAGAGGTTGGTGAAAATCTGCTCGATTTCGGCAGCATCTGCCGGGATTGCCGGCGGGATGCGGTGATAAAGACGCTCTACTCTGACCTTCTTTACCTCGATCTGGGGCCTGAATGTGTCGAGGATGCCATCGATTACCTGGTCGATTCGTACCTCGCGGATTTCGTACATAGGGCGTTTGGATGCATCCAGGAGCTTGCGGAGGATGTTGTCGATCCGGTCGATCTCCTTGAGGATTTTTTCGATGTATTCCAGTTTTTCCGGTTCGTCCGGACCGCTCTTGATAAGCTGCACGAACAGGGTGATGGAGTTGAGCGGATTCCTGATCTCGTGGGCCATCCCCGCCGACAAATAGCCCAGAGTAGCTAGTTTTTCCGCCTGGACGATCTCAGCTTGAGCCCGTTGCAGTGCCTCGGTCTTTTCCTGGACACGGGCCTCCAGTTCCTGGTTCCATGCCTCGATCTCCGCCAGGAGGTGCTCCCGTTCCCGGAGCAGTTCCCGGTTGTTGATCTCGATCTCCCGAATGTGCAGGACGTTCTCGATCCGTTCGGCCAGGTCTTGGTTGTTGAACGGTTTGAGCAGATAATCGGAGGCACCCGCCTTCATCAGTTCGACCGCAATCTCTTCGTTCCCCTTGCCGGTGAACATGATCACGTAGGTATCGGGAAAACGCCTCCTGATTTCCCTGAGAGCGGTAAGGCCGTCCATGCCGGGCATCATGAAATCGAGAAGGACAAGCTCCGGCTGCTCTGCCTCGACAAGCTCCAGGCCGGCCATGGCGTCCTGGGAGGTAAACACCTGGTAGCCACGGTTTTTCAGGATGATTGAAGTAAGGTCGAGAATGACCTTCTCGTCATCGATGATCAGAATCTTTCTGGGTTTCTGTGTAACCTCTGTCATAGGGGTGCCAGAACGTTCCATCGTACGGTTGTTTTTCAGTCTGGTTGAGTCGACGACAGGGAAAAAGAAAGGGCAGCGGTTGCTGCCCTGGTCGTGTGCCCCGGCAAGGCCGAGCCTTGCATCAGGGGAGACGGACGGTCATGACGGGGCACTTGGCACTTCTGACCACCCGCTCTGCGGTGCTGCCGAAAAGGAAATGGTCAAGCCCTTTGCGCCCCTGGGTCCCCAGAACGATGAGCGAGATGTTCTCCGCCTCGGCCTTTTTCAGAATTTCCTCGTAGGGGATACCGGCAATGATCAACGATTCATAGTTGGAGAAATCTCTCATCTTGGCCTGGCAGAACTTCTGCATCATCTTTTCTGCACCTTCCTCGATCTCTTTTTCCAGCTTTTCAAAAGAGATGTGCGGGACATAGAAGCCCCGCAAGTCGACCGGCTCGTTGATGACATGGACCAGGTAAAGCCTGGCATTGAACTGCCGTGCCAGAGAGAGGGCGTACTCAAAGGCGTGCTCTGAATTTTCGGAAAAATCGGTAGCGAACAGTATCTTTTCCAGTTGCATGGTGACACCCTCCGTGACGGGAATTAGCAGATTCAGTGGTTGGTTTCCTTGAATATCTTCTTGAGAATCGATTTCAGCTCGTCCATCTTTACCGGCTTGTTGATGTATTCGAATGCGCCGAGATTCATCGCCTCGATGTATGATTCGACCCCCCCGTAGGCGGTGACCATGATCACGTTGCTCTTGGGAAAACTCTTGTTCAGCTCCTTGAGGAAGTTGATGCCGTTCATTTCAGGCATATTGATATCCGTCACGATGAGGTTGACGTCCTGCTGCCTCAGGTAATTAAGCGCCTCGTAACCGTTGGATACACTGTCGACAAGAAACCCTTCTTTGGCAAGGAGGCGGGACAAACCGATGCGGGCATTTTCTTCATCGTCTACGACGAGGATTCTCTTCTGGTCTCGCGGCAAAAGCAATCTCCATGCTGATGAAATCATAGTCCTGATTCAGTCTAGCATGGAGTTATACCCTGTCAAGGCAGGTCGCGACCCGTTTTTCCGAGTGCCACCCTCTTCCGCAGCTTGACTGCCGTGAGGATGAGGTTGGCTATGATGGAGACAAAGTATATCTCATCATCGGAAAAGGTCTTCAAGGCCGTCGAGTTGAGGTTGATGACGCCATATACCTCGTTTTTGTCCGCAACGGGAAACGAAAGCATGGCGTTGTATTTCTCCTCCTGCAATTCGGGGAAGAGTTTGTAACGTGGGTCCTGGGAGGCGCTGCTGAGGGCTATGTACTGCTTGTCGCGGGCAACAGTACCCGTGATCCCTTCCCCGACCTTTATGCGGATTTTGCCGACAAACTCCGCATCGAAACCGTGAGTAGCGGCTAGGACCAGTTCATCTCCCTCGGCCAGATAGATATTGCAGACACTCACCCTGAGCTGGCCGGCCATTTTCTGGGCGACCTTCTGAAGCACCTGCGGGAGATCGAAGTCGGACGAGACAAGCATGCTGATCTCTTCCAGAGAGATGATCTCCAGGTGCTCCCGGTTGGCCTTCTGCATGGTCAATACCATCTTCCCCTTTTCGCTTTCGATGAAGGGAGTGAATATTGCCTTCTGGTAAAAGGGATTGACGGTCTTGACCTTCTCCGTCATCGTTCGGAAGTCGGAAAACCCGCAGCTGCAGGTCATTTTGATCCGGTAGCTGTCCACCCGCTCACTCTTCATCACCCTGCCGCATTTTCGGCAACGCGCCGCCAGTTGCATACGCAGCAATCTCCTTGTCGTTGAGTCGTCCTGCCTTACGTACGTTCTTGTCTGTTACATCCGCGTCGGCATAACGGATCTGTCATGCGCCGTCTGCCTTCAGTTCGACATGGGCCGTCTTCCCCTGTTCGCCGAAGGGCTTGAGGGGCTTACCGTTGAACTCGCCTTCGATGCCACCTGCATTCCCCAGGTCAAGGGCGAAAGACCGCTCTCCCTTCCACTCGATCAGATCTCCCGCCTTCAGATCGTACTGCTGGGAAATGGCACCATCAATAGTAATATTCAACCAACTGTCCTGATTTATCTTGAGCCGCAAAACAATCCCTTTTCCCGGCGGTTCGGAAGGGGTGGTAGCAACCTCGGCAGGAGGGAGCTCGGGTAAAGATGCCGGAGGAGTCGCAACGACCGTTACGGAAGTTCGGGCCGGTTGCACCGGAACCTGCACGTTTGCCGCGGGAGATGGAACTGGGATCGGCGGGGCGGGGCGGGGTTTCGGCTCTCTATCGTCGAAGAAATACGCCACCATGAGAACCAGAACGAGAAGCATGGATGGTATGAGCCAGCGACCCTTGCCGCGCGTCGGGGGGATGTCCTGCCGGGCAGACTTCCTCTCGGTCACCGTGCGGATCGGTTGTGGAGAGGTTTCACGCTCGAACATCCCCACGACGTCATCGCCAGAGAGTCCCAGGTAACCGGCATAAATACGCAGAAACCCCTTGACATAGGCGGGATTGGGGAGTTTGTCGAACATCCCTTCTTCGAGGGCGACGAGATAATTTTTCCCGATACGGGTTACCCGGGCTGCATCGTCCAGGTGCAACCCACGCGCCTCGCGAGTTTCCCGCAGGTAAGCACCAATCGGCTTTTCGCCGTTATGGCCGGGACCCGATTCAGGCAAGCAGCCCCTCACTTGAGCACATCAAGATACTCCCTGGCAAGTTGGCCGAGTTCGGAATCGGGTGCAATGCGCAGAACTTCCCGAAAGGCGGTCGCGGCTGCCTTGTTTTCCTTCTGTTTCAGGTTGGCAAGTCCGAGGTTATAGTACGCATTGACGTAATTGCTGTTAAGCTCGATCGCCCGGTTGTACTCTCCAATCGCCAAGTCGATCTTGTCCATGGCGAAATAGACCTTACCCAGGTTGAGTCGGGCCCGGGGTTCCCGGGGATTGTTGCCGACGACCGACCGGAGGACAGACAGCGCGCGGGGATAATCCCCCTTGTTGAAATAGGCTATGCCCAGATTGATACTGGCCGCCTCTTGGTTTTGAAAAAAGATGTCCTCTGACACTATCTTGAACTGGATAATCGCGTCGTCCCAGCGTTTCATCTCCAGATAGTCGACCCCCAGATCGTTACGGACACTGGAATTGTTCGGTTTCAAGGCAAGCGACTTCAGATAGCGCTGTTCCGCCAGGTCGTACTTCTTTTTTTCGAAATAGGTCCTGCCCAGGTAGTAGAGGAGTTCCGGGTCGTCCGGCGTGAGGCTTTCCGCTTCGGTGAACTCGACCAGTGCACTGGTGTAATTCCCTTCCGCGAAATTGGAGAGACCCATCTGGTAATGGTAGGATGCTTTTTTGGTGGCAGCGGAACCCGCTGCGCAGGAGAGGCAGAAGGAGGAAAGAAATAAGATGCCGATAAGCTTGACGAGCTTCACGTTCACTCCTTGTCCCGACGGGTCGGGGCACCTTGCCGGCAGCCGCAAACGTTTATCCGTAAGGAGATAATAGCTTCAGGATGTGAAAGCTACCAGATTTGAACGGTTCTGTCAATCACGGTGCCGGGCGAACGCAGGCGGAGAAACATGTTTTAGAACTTGTCAACTCGCCTGAATCAGGATTACGAGGCCGCAAAGCCTGGTGGCGGCTAGCTTCAGTCAGCCAGACCCTCGAAATGGGTCATAGACTTGAAGGTGCGGTAGCGCTCCTCGATCTCGGGATAGTCCAGGCTTTTCAGGCGATCGAGGCTGAAATCCTCCACGTTGAAGGATGCCATGACGCTACCGAAGACGATCCCCTGGCGTATCCCCTCTTCGGAGAGGTCCCCCGTATTGGCAAGATACCCCATCATCCCGCCTGCAAAAGTATCACCCGCACCGGTCGGATCGAATACCTCTTCCAGCGGATAGGCGGGTGCGGCAAAAATGGATGACGCAGTGAACATCAGCACACCATATTCGCCTCGCTTGACCACCAGCCGTTTGCAGCCGAGGGCCACAATCTGTCGGGCTGCCTTGACCAGATTCGCCTCACCGGTGAACTGGCGCGCCTCTCCTTCGTTGATAACCACCAGATCCACCCGCTGCAGCACTTTTTTCAGTGCTTCCGGCTTGGAGGCTATCCAGAAATTCATGGTATCGCATGCCACCAACCGGGGACGTCGCACCTGGTCGAGCACCTCAAGCTGGAGGTCGGGATCGATGTTGGCAAGAAAGAGATACTCTGCCTCCCGGTATGCTTCGGGGAGGTCGGGACGAAACTGAGTCAACACATTGAGTTGGGTGTCAAGGGTCTGGGCCTCGTTCAGATCGTAGCCATAGCGTCCCGTCCAGTGAAATGTCTTGCCGGGAATGCGCGCCAACCCGCGGACGTCGATCTCACGGGAACGGAGGAACTGGACATGCTCGTCGGGAAAATCCTCGCCTACCACCGCCACCAGTGAGACATCGGTGAAGAAACTTGCCGAGGTGGAGAAGTACGTTGCCGAACCACCCAGCACATTCTCTCTCCGTCCGAAAGGTGTTTCTACCGTATCGAATGCGACCGTGCCTACTACGACGATGCCCATGAGACTGTCTCCCTTCTTAGAGGTATTTTCCGATCAGCAGATCGAGCTTCTGCCGTGTCCCATCCGGAATATGCGACTTCTCGGTGATTATGGAGAACTGCATGGCCGTTGAACAGGGGCAACTGCGCTCACCACCGATCTCGGCAACGGCATGGCGGATGATGTTCTTGGCCATGGTAACATTTTGCTTGATGATGGCCACGATCGCATCGACGGTCACGTCGTCGTGATGTTCGTGCCAGCAGTCATAATCGGTGGAGAGCGCTATGGTGCCGTAGCATATTTCCGCCTCCCGGGCCAGTTTCGCCTCAGTCAGGTTGGTCATGCCGATGACCGCCACACCGAAAGAACGGTAGAGCAGCGACTCGGCGCGGGTGGAGAATGCGGGCCCCTCCATGCAGACGTACGTACCACCCTTGTGGGCGGTGGCCCCCGCCTTGCGTGCCGCCGCATAGAGGATGTCCGAAAGGGAGCCGCAGACCGGGTCGGCAAAGCCCACATGGGCCACGACCCCCTCGCCGAAAAAGGTATCCTTCCTGATTCCCCTGGTTCGATCGATGAACTGGTCGGGAATTACGATATCCCCCGGCGGAATATCCTCTTTCATGCTTCCCACAGCCGAAACGGAGATGATTCGCTCTACTCCCAGCTTCTTCATACCATAGATGTTTGCCCGGTAGTTCACCTCAGAGGGGAGCAGTCGATGCCCCCGGCCATGACGGGGAAGAAACACCATCCGCACCCCTTCCAGGATGCCGGTGACAAATTCGTCGGAGGGAGCACCGAACGGCGTATCGACCGTCACCTTCTCTATGTCCGTCAGCCCCTCCATCTCATAGAGTCCGCTGCCACCGATGACACCGATAATCTGTTCCGCCATTTCCGCCCCCCTCTTGTAACGAGACTGATGTGGATTTGAACGTCGAGCCTAGAACGTTGAACCTTGAACGGATTTATCCAGCCGCCCCTTCAATTGCCCACAGGCAGCCGAGATGTCACCTCCCCGGCTTGCCCGGGTGATGACGGTGAAGTGCTTGTCCAGCAGGTATTTGTGGAAGCGGTCGATCGCCTCTTGGGTGGGCGCCCGGAAAGTGCACCCCTCATGCTCATTGAACGCGATCAGGTTGATCTTGCAGGGAATATCGCTCACAAGCCTGACCAGTCTGCGCGCATCGTCGAGGGTATCGTTCAGATCCCTGATCAGCACGTATTCGAACGTAATGTAGCGGCGGGACGGCAGGGGAAAGCGCTTGCAGGCGGCAAGCAGCTCCTTGAGCGGATACCTGCGGTTGATCGGCATGATCCGGTCGCGCAGTTCATCGGTGGTGGCGTTGAGGGAAACTGCCAGGTTGACCGTCACCGATGCCCCGAGGATGTCGAGTTCAGGGACAAGGCCAGAGGTTGAGACCGTAACCCTGCGGTTGGAAAACTGCAGCCCGTCGTTATCGATGAGAATCTTGATGGCAGGAACGACATTGTCCAGGTTTGCCAGCGGTTCCCCCATCCCCATGAAGACGATATTCCGTATCTCCGCATCCCGTTGCACGGTACAGACCTGGTTGACGATTTCCGCGGTGGTCAGGTTGCGGGTAAACCGGAAGGTACCGGTCAGGCAGAACTCGCACGCCATGGCACAACCTACCTGACTGGAGATGCAGAGAGTGTTGCGCCCTTCATCCGGTATCAGCACCGACTCCACGCTGGCTCCATCCTCGAGACGGAACAGGTACTTGCGCGTTCCGTCCGTCGAAACCTCCACCACCTCCGGTTGCAGGTCGCTGACGCAGGCGGTAGCAGCCAGTTCTGCTCGGAATTCCCGGGACAGGTTGGTCATCGACGCAAAATCGATCACCCCTTGCTGGTAGATCCATTTGAAGATCTGCCGGGCGCGGAAACGCTCCTTACCCTGCCCCGCTATGAAGGCTTCAAGGTCCGCGAGGGTCAAATTTTTCAGGTCAACGTTAGCCATGGGTGTGGATATGAAAAAGCCCTTCGTATGAAGGGCTTATCGTCATCTCAGTTCGGTTTAGCTCAGACCAGTTCAAGCTGGCTGAAGAAATAAGGAATCTCGAAAGCGGCTGTTTCCGGGGCGTCGGAACCATGGGCTGAATTCTCTTCTATGCTGACCCCGAATTCCTTGCGGATGGTCCCAGGCTCGGCGTTGGCCGGATTAGTAGCCCCCATCACCTCGCGCCACTTGGTAATGGCGTTCTCCCGCTCCAGCACCAGCACCACTACAGGGCTGCGCGACATGAATGCGCAAAGATCGTTGAAGAAGGGGCGCTCCTTGTGGACATAGTAGAACCCTTCCGCCTGGGCCTTGCTCAGGTGGATCTTCTTCATCCCCACTATACTGAAACCGGCCTCCTCGATCTTGGCCAACACCTTGCCGGTTATCTTGCGCTCTACGGCATCGGGTTTGATGATTGCAAACGTTCTTTCCATAACTTCCTCCCTCGATAATCGTCTGGTTGCGAGAATATATGAAGACCGAATTTAGTATCACGTGGTCATACGCATGTCAAGTGGTTTCTGAATACAAATAAAATAGCCTACAGAATTAATTCTGTAGGCTATTTTTGTTCAGAACAAACAGGAAACCGAGATTACTTCTTCTCAGCCGGGGCAGCCGGGGCAGCCGGAGCAGCCTCAGGAGCCTTAGCAGAAGACATCGGTTTCTGCTCGGGAGCTTTCTGCTCAGCAGCCGGAGCCGGAGCCGGAGCTTCCTCTTTCTTCTTGCAGCCAGCAGTGAATGCCAGCGCGAAGGTCAAGCACAGAGCCAAAGAGATCAGTTTTTTCATTGACGTAATCACCTCTTTTCTTTTTTGATTACCATTTATGGCGCCAAGCGCATGGTTTTTCGGAGACAACAAATGCGAAATATACTACCTTTGAGACAAATGTCAACATTTTTTTAGCTGTCTATAATTTTTCCATAACCCGAAATTTCAGCCAGTTAGACAACATCGAAACCGCTACGCGTAATAGCCGATTATAGATTGATGCACACCATCTTGATATTCGTCATCTCCTCCATGGCATAGCGAACCCCTTCACGACCCAAACCGCTCTCTTTGTTGCCTCCGTAGGGCATATGATCGACTCTGAATGTGGGTACATCGTTGATGATGACACCGCCGACGTCCAGCCTTTTGACGGCCTTAAACGCCTTATTGATGTCGTTGGTATAGACCCCTGCCTGGAGGCCATACACAGAATCATCCGCCATTTCCAGCGCTTCGTCAAAATTACCGTAGGAGAGAACCGAGACGATCGGAGCAAACACTTCTGAACACATCACCTTCATCTCCCGGGTCACGCCGGTCAGGATCGTCGGTTGCAGGCAGTTGCCGACAGCCTCGCCACCGGCAGCAACGACGGCCCCCATATTTTTGGCCTCTTCGAGCCACTCCAGCGAACGGGCAAGTTCCTTGCGGCTGATCATCGGCCCAATGTCACACCCCTTGTCCAGAGGATCTCCGACCTTGAGCTGGCGTGTTGCGGCAACAAACTTGTCGATGAATTCCGCATAGCGATTACGATGGACAAATATCCGCTGCACCGAGATGCAGACCTGCCCGGAGTTGGCGAAACTTCCGACGACACAGCGGCCAACAGCGGCATCCACATCGCCGTCTTCCTCGATGATGGTAGGGGAATTGGAGCCGAGCTCCAGAGTCACCCGCTTCAGACCGCAGCGCGCCTTGATTTCTCTCCCCACCGGCGGGCTGCCGGTAAAGGTAATCATGGCAAGACGCTCGTCTTCCACGAGTCGGTTACCCACGGTGACGCCACTTCCGATGACCAGGTTGAGGGCGCCTGCAGGCAAACCAGCCTCCACCAGGATTTCAGCAAGCTTGATGGATGCAAGGGGGGTCTTGGTGGCCGGCTTGAGTACCAGCGCATTGCCTGCGGCAAGTGCGGGAGCCACCTTATGAACCACCAGATTCAAGGGAAAATTGAAGGGAGTAATCGCACCAATCACGCCAATGGGGGTACGCAGGTAAAACCCGAAACGGCCGGCAGAAACCGGTGAAGCATCCATGGGGACAATCTCGCCATGGCTCGTCTTTGCCTCAAGAGCGGCAAAGCGTAGCGTTTCAGAGCTCCGCTCTGCCTCGGACAGGGCAAATTTCCACGATTTCCCCGCCTCACGCGCAATGATTTCCGCGATCTCTTCTTTGTCCCGCAATATGAAGTCTGCCGCGCGGTTAAGGATGTCAGACCTCTTATAGGCCGGCAACGCGGCCATAACGGCAGCCCCCTTGAGAGCCGCCTCAATGGCCCGGTCGACTTCTGTGGCAGATGCTTCGGGGACAATGCCGATCACCGAATCGTCGAAGGGATTGATTACCTCAATCCCGGGCCAGCCGTCACCCACCCACTCGCCACCAACAAGCACCCTGTAACGTTTTGTCATGAGCTCCTCCTGAGGAAGTCCATTAATTCTTGCCAAGCGACGGTCAATATATTACGTTAACAAATCATTAGCAACCAATTACCAGGGAGGGCGACAGGGTGCAGAGCTTATTGACCAGTGAAGAAAAGCAACTTCTTCTAGAAATTGGCCGTGAGGCCGTCGTTGCCTCCGTAACGGCTGGGGGGAAAATCCCTCGCACGATAAAGCAGGCAAACCTTCTTGCCAAACGAGGTTGCTTCGTCTGTATTAAAATTAATGGTGCCCTGCGCGGTTGCATCGGCAACTTCACCGCCGACACCCCTCTCTACCAACAGGTCCAGGAGATGGCAGCAGCGGCGGCAACTCGCGATCCCCGTTTCTATCCCATGAAGCCCTCGGACCTGACTGATTTCCAGTTGGAGATATCCGTTCTTTCCCCTCTCCAAAAAATCTCTTCCCCTGAGACGATCAAAGTCGGCCTGCACGGCGTTTACATCGAGAAGAACTTTTCCCGCGGAGTGCTTCTTCCCCAAGTGGCAATGGAACAGGGGTGGGATCGGGAAACATTTCTGCGGCAAACCTGCCTCAAGGCAGGACTTGACGAAAATTCCTGGATGGAAGGGGCCACCATCTCCGTTTTCACTGCAGAAGTTTTCAGTTGATCTGGGGTTACGGCAGTTGCTGGACATGAGTGCCTCGGCCTGCTTGCCGTAGTTGCTGGGGATAAAGAAGAAAAGGGGAGGCGCATAAGCACCTCCCCTTTTCACGTTCAGACAGCTTGCAGGCACATTAGGCCAGCTTGCGGCCACCTTCGGCAGCCCACTTCTCGAGCATTGCAGTGGTGACCGACTTGGGACGCTCAATGGCGTAACCGAGACCACGGTCCCAGGTAATATTGGCCATGCAGCCGAGGGCACGACCGACGCCGAAGAGGACGGTGTAGAAGTCCCACTCGCGGAGGCCATAGTACCACTGGATGACGCCGGACTGTGCGTCGACGTTCGGCCAGGGGTTCTTGGCCTTGCCATGCTCCATGAGGACGCCAGGGGCGGTTTCGAAGATCATGGCGACCAGTTTGAACAACGGATCGTCCTTCAGGCCGGGGGTCTTGAGGCAGAACTCGCGCTGCGACATATAGCGCGGATCGGTCTTGCGGAGAACGGCATGGCCGTAACCCGGAACGACCTGACCTGCGTTAAGGGTATCCCAGAGAGCCTTGGTAACGAGTTCCTTGGTCGGCTCAACCCCTTTGCAGTACTTCTCCTGGAACTTGATCGTCCAGTCGAGAACTTCCTGGTTGGCGAGGCCATGGAGCGGGCCGGCGAGGCCATTGAGGCCGGCAGAGTATGCATAGTACGGGTCGGACAGGGCGGAATGCACCAGGTGAGTGGTGTGGGCGGAGACGTTGCCGGACTCGTGGTCGGAGTGGAGGATGAAGTACATCCTGGCCACGTCCTTGTACTGCTCGCTCTGGCCGATCATGTGGGCGAAGTTGGCACCCATGTCGAGATTCTTGTCGATAGCAACCTGCTTGTCGCCACGATACTTCAGGTTGTAGATGAATGCCGCGATGACGGGAATCCGGGCGACGAGATCATAGGCATCTTCATACACGTATTCCCAGGCGATCATCTTGTTGAACTTGCCCGAGTTGTAGAAACCGGCAAATTTGGAATCCTTCTGCAAGGCAAGGATACCTACGGAGAGCATCACCATGGGGTGGCTGTCACGCGGCAGGGCACGAATGGCATCAAACACATACTGGGGAACTTCCTGACGAACTTTCCACTCTTTGACGACTTCGTCCACCTGGGCCGGGGTCGGGACGTCGCCAGTGAGGAGGAAATACCAGAAGGACTCGACCGTCGGGTAGTCGGAACCGGCAGCCTTGGGGAGCGCCTCGAAGGTCTCGGGGATGGTCTTGCCGCGGAAACGGATACCTTCCTGCGGGTCGAGGTAAGAAATATCGGTTACCAAAGAGCGGATATCACGGGCGCCGCCAATGCACTGGTCGATGGTCACCTGGTCGATGATGACCTTGCCGAATTCCTTGGTAAGTTTGGTGGTGCGGGGACGGTGCTCCTCAATTTTCTGTTTAAGCGTTTCCTTAAGTGCCATGGTGCTTAATCTCCTTTCGTCTGGTGGTGTTAAAAAATAACATTTAAAGTTACCTAATCCCTGAAGACGCTTGAAGCCCCTCCTTTCCAGTCCTGATATACGGCAAGCGCAAAGGTGGAACGTCCACAACCACCCATGGATACTTATTTTGCATGAATTTACAGAGAACGATACCAAGGGAGGGAAAATGAGTTTTTAGTATACTGTATACAAAAAATTTTGCAACTGTATACCATTGCAAAAAATTAAATTCAACAAAAATCTTTCAGTTTTCTTAAAATTATTTAAATAATGACGAGTGACTGTTCCGAATGGGTGAGTTGCTTGAGGCCGCTCGTGGTAAGATAGAAGGTGTCTTCGATCCCGACTGCCCCCTCGCCGGGGAAAACCAACTTTGGTTCAAAAGCGAATGCCATGCCCGGCTCCAGCCGCTGGTCATTGAATCCGCGCGCAAGGAAAGGGTACTCGTCGACCTCGATGCCGATGCCATGGCCGATGAATGAGACCTGTGCTCCCCGGTTCCCCATGAAGCTCTCCGCATATCCCAGCTTCTCGGCCAGAGAGAGACACTCATCATAGATTTCGCCCCAGGTGGGGCGTTCCGGCGCCATCGCCATCATCCGCTCCTGGACTTTTATCATGTCATCGTATCCCTTCCGGAGACGGTCTGAAAGGGTGCCGATAACAAAGACCCTGGTCTGATCCACCAGATATCCGTCGTAACTCCCCGCGAAGTCGACGATGATTGGCTCGTTGCGGCCGATCGGCTTCAGGCTGGCCCCCTGGCCAAAGGAGGGGCTCGGCCCCATCCCCCCCAGAGGGGTGTCGGTATAGGCCGGCACCGCACTGTCGGCCCCCGAAAAGGTGTGGCCGAACATCATTTCGCCGTTGAAGGCCCGCATCCGGATGAGTCCCAGGTGCCCTTCCCTCCGGGCCACGTACTCCAGTTCAGCCGCCAGTTCCAGATCCGTCATCCCCTCGCGGATAACGTCCCTGGCCCGCCGGTAAACCTTGTCCACCTGGTCTGCGGCATCCTGCATGATGTGTATCTCGTAGTGACTCTTGATCATCCGGACCTTGCGGATGATCGGTGTTGCATCGCTGTATTCCGCCCTAGGGTATACTGTGCGATAGCGCTCGAACAGGTTCACCGGCAGGACATCCATCTCCATGCCGATTCGCATCGGCTCCGGATAACCATAATCGGCCAGAACGCGAGGGATATCCTTCATGGAGGCAAAGGGGCAAACCTCTCTGAGCCCCGACTCCATCCTGGCCCGTCCGGCGTCCCGGCGCACCATGTAGATCGGCTGCCCTTCCTTCGGAACATAGAGATTTCCTGACTGAATCGTGCCGGTAAAGTAAAACAGATCGGCATTCTGCAGAATGATCACCGCGTCCAGGCCCGACAACGCCATCTCTTCCTGTAATCTCTTACAGCGGTACTCAAGCTCGGTGGCGGGGGTAAGACGCATAACCACTCCTGTCGTAAATTTGGGGTACAGCGATGCCTCTTCCTGCGGGGCACGGCTCGGAAACAGATGGACGTTATTTCTTCATCGGCTCCTGCACGGAAAGCCGGTCCTGGCGGAGTTGCTTTTCCAGCCGACGACGTCTCCGGCCGCCGAGAAACAGCTCCTCGACCACGATGGCGACAAAACAGGCAAAGAAGAGAAAGAAAATGGTTCCAAGAATAAGGGATCGCACGACACTACCTTTCGAAGAGAGCGTTCACGGCGGAAAGCGGAAATCAGGCGCTCTCTCCCTCCTCCAGCTGAAGTTCCTTAATCGCCATCTCCCGCAGCTTGAACTTCTGGATCTTGCCACTTGCCGTCATGGGGTAGCCATCCACGAACTTGACGTATTTGGGTATCTTGTAATTGGCAATCTTCCCTTTGCAGAAATTCCTGACCTCGTCCTCGGTCATGGTTTCGCCCTTCTTGACAATAACCGCAGCCATGACCTGCTCGCCGTACTTGCGGTCCGGGACGCCGTAGATCTGCACATCGGAGATCTTCGGATGGGTATAGAGGTATTCCTCAATCTCTTTCGGGTAGATATTCTCGCCACCTCGGATGATCATCTGCTTGATCCGGCCGGTGATCTTGCAGTAGCCGTTCTCGTCCATCACCGCCAGGTCACCGGTGTGGAGCCAGCCATCGGTGTCTATCACCTTGGCGGTCTCTTCCGGCATCTTGTAGTACCCCTTCATGACCATGTAACCCCGGGCGCAGAGTTCACCCTGCTTACCCGGCGGCAGGGTAGCACCGGTCTCGATATCGATGATCTTCACCTCGGCACCGGGGAGTGCCCGGCCGACGGTGGAGACCCGCAACTCGATGGAATCCTCGGTGCGGGTCTGGGTAATGCCGGGAGAAGACTCGGTCTGGCCGTAGACACTGGTAATTTCGGTCAGGTTCATATCTCTTACGGCCCGCTTCATCACCTCGATGGGGCAGACCGACCCAGCCATGATGCCGGTTCGGAGAGAGGAGAGATCGTAGTTACCGAACTCCGGATGTTCCAATTCGGCGATGAACATGGTGGGAACGCCATGTACCGCCGTGCAGCGCTCCGCGGCGATGGTCTGCAGCACTTTGAGCGGATCGAAGATCTCCACAGGCACCATCGCGGTGCCGTGGGTGACAGATGCCAAAACCGCCAGGACCGACCCGAAGCAGTGGAAGAACGGCACCGGGATGCAGAGCCGGTCCTTGTCGGTGAACTTCATGCACTCGCCGATGTGGAAGCCGTTGTTGACCAGGTTGTGGCTGGTCAGCATCACCCCCTTGGGGAATCCGGTGGTGCCGGAGGTGTACTGCATCTGAATGGTATCATGCTTGTCGACCGTAGCCTCCACCGCAGCCAGTTCGGCATCGGAGACATCTTTACCCATATCCATGATCTGGTTGAAATTCAGCATGCCGTCGGGGGTCTCTTCGCCGATGAACACGACGGTCTTGAGAAACGGCAGCTTGGGGTTGTTGAGCTCGCCCGGCTTGGTGCCTGGCAGTTCGGGCACGACCTCCGTGAGGGTGGCGACGTAATCGGTGTCCTTCCACGATTTCACCATGAACAGGGTGGTGGAATCGGACTGATTCAGAAGGTACTCCAGCTCTGCCGACTTGTAGGCGGTGTTGACCGTCACCAGAATGGCGCCGATCTTGGCGCTGGCAAACATGAGCACCACCCACTCGGGGACGTTGTAGGCCCAGATGGCGACATTGTCCCCCTTCCTGATACCAAGCTTCAGCAATCCCTTCGCCACCTGGCGGCAGACCTCGTTGAACTCGCGCCAGGAGTAACGCAGGTCCCGCTCAGGGTAGACCAGCGCGTCATTATGGGGGTACTTGTCCGCCATCTGGTCGAGCAGTCCACCGATCGTACATTCCAGTTGCTGAGTCATAAAACATCCTCCCTTTCCAGCAGGAATACAAAATATGTTCATCTAAACGAAACGTGTTGATTTAACTGGGATTTTATGGATTAACACGGAGCGTGCCGCAAGTCAAGAAATTTTAAAACAAGGTATTATCACTTTCCGGTCGGTCACAAATGTGCTACAGGTAGCAAAAAAGGTTGACAGGAACTTTTCGGAGGATTCCAGACAGTTACGCTATAACACCGTATTTACTAGGTTTTTTTGCAATAAAACCTGAAAAATTCTCTGCCCTTTTTTTATGCAATGAGCTAATTTCGGTTAAGAGTTGTACCCCTTGGAGAGTCGCCCCACCTTTTTCCACAAGGCTTTCCACAACTTGTGTGGATTACGTATAACCTGCTGTATTTACGCCATAATTAACACAACTGTAACATGACTGCAACTTTTTGCCGCTACCCTGACGGCAGGAGTGACCCCATGAAAACCATCCTGATCATCGAAGACGAACACGACCTTGCGGAGTTGGTGGCATTCAACCTGGAAAAGGAGGGGTATCGTCCCCTCATCGCCCTCGATGGCACCGCCGGCCTGGAAGCCGCCCGTCGCAACCTGCCGGACCTGATTCTCCTCGACCTCATGCTCCCCGGCATCATGGGGACTGAACTCTGCAAACTCCTCAAGAACCACGAGAAGACGGCAGCCATTCCGGTCATCATGCTCACTGCCAAGGGTGAAGAGATTGACCGGGTGGTCGGCTTTGAAGTGGGGGTCGATGACTATATTGTCAAGCCATTCTCCAGCCGGGAGCTGCTCCTGCGCATAAAAGCGGTCCTGCGCCGGACCATTCCCGACAGGGCAGGCGAAAAGCTCCTTCGCATCGGCCCGCTCACCATCGACACCGACCGACACCTGGTCAATGTCGAAGACGAAGAAATCATCCTCACCACCACCGAGTTCAAGCTCCTCCTCAACCTGGCAGAACGAACGGGCAGAGTCCAGAGCAGGGACCTGCTCCTGAAAAACGTCTGGGGCTACAATTACATCGGCGACACCCGCACCGTCGACACCCACATCACCCGCCTTCGCACCAAGCTGGGGATTGCCGGCGACCTCATCAAAACCATCCGCGGATTTGGCTACAAGCTGGAGGAATCATGAAAATCAGGATGCAATGGAAACTGATGGCATCCTACCTCCTGCTGGTACTGCTCATGGGGGGGGCTCTCTACGCCTACCTCAATCACTCCCTCACCGACTACCTGGTGAACGGCATCCGGGACAACCTCTTCAACGAGGCCCGCCTGGCCAGACTCACCGCCACTCGGCACGGCGGCAACCTGCAGGATGCGCCGGCCCTGGCTGATGCCATCGGCAAAGAAATCAAAGCACGCGTCACGGTAATCGCCACCGACGGCCGGGTAATCGGTGATTCGGAAGTCAAAGCCGCCGACCTGGCCGGGTTGGAAAACCATCTGCAGCGCCCCGAGATACAGCAGGCACTGACGACCGGCAATGGCAGTGCCATCCGCTACTCTTCCACACTTCGAACCTCCATGCTGTACGTCGCCCTCCCCATACAGACGGAGGGGAAGACCACCGCCGTTCTCCGTCTGGCCCTGCCCCTGGCAGCCCTCGACAAGACCAGGGAAAACCTCCATACCATGCTCGGTGCTGCCCTGGCGGTGGCGATCATGCTTTCCCTCTTCTTCAGCTACATTCTTTCCCGGGTTACGTCCCACTCTTTGCGCGCCATGACCGCCAGTGCCGCCCGCATAGGCAAAGGGGAGTTCGGTCGCCGCATTCCGGTCCGGACCAGGGACGAACTGGGAGAGCTGGCACAGGTGATGAACGACATGAGCGAGCGGATCAAAGGGCAGTTGGAACGCCTCGCCGCGGAAAAAACCCGACTCGACACAATCCTGCGGGGAATGGGGGAGGGACTCATGGTGACCGACGCAGAGGGTGTCGTCACCCTTGTTAACCCTGCCTTCCGCACCCTCTTCGCCATCGGTGAAGAGGTGGAAGGGAAACAGCTCATTGCCATCACCCGCCATCCGGGCCTCCATGAGGCGTACCGCAAGGTCCTCGCTACCGGCAACGAACGGATCGAGGAACTGACCATCCAGCTCGGAGGAGAGAAAACCCTCCTCACCCACTGGGTACCGCTTCAGGACGAGGAGATGCTCCTCGGCGTCGTGGCGGTGTTCCACGACATCAGCGACCTGAAGCTGCTGGAGAAGATCCGGCGCGATTTCGTGGCGAATGTCTCCCACGAGCTGCGTACGCCGGTCACCGTTATCAAGGGGTATGCAGAAACCCTCCTGGAAGGAGGGCTGGCCACCGACCAGGAACGGTCTTCCCGTTTTCTCAGGATCATTTACAACCACGCGGAACGCCTTGCCGCGCTCATCGGCGATCTCCTCACCCTGTCGGAACTGGAATCGGGCGATCTCTCACTGGAAGTAAGCCAGGTCAACCTGGAAAGTACGGTGAGCAGTGTCATCGCCCTGCTGGGGCAGTCGGCAGAACAGAAGGGGATAACCATAACCTGCAGCGACCTGAAAGGGATGACCAAAGCTCTCGCCGACCGGGGCCGACTGGAACAGGTGCTCATCAATCTGCTCGACAATGCCATCAAGTACACTCCGGAACGGGGCACCATAACCATCGACGGCACCAGAGAAGGGGATATGGTAAAGATATCCATTGCCGACACCGGTGTCGGCATCCCTTCCCAGGACATCCCCCGCATCTTCGAACGTTTCTACCGGGTGGACAGCGCCCGGAGTCGCGACCAGGGAGGAACCGGTCTCGGCCTCTCCATCGTCAAGCACATCGTCCAGCTTCACGGCGGGACCATCGTGGTTACCAGCACGCCGGGGCGTGGCTCCGTCTTCTCCTTCACCCTGCGGGCCGCCTGAGACTGAACAAGGCCACTCCTTCCCGGCCACCGCGCGTCAATGAAAAAAGGCTTCCGTTCCGGCGGAAGCCTTTTTTCATGACAACTCGTCAGTAATTTGCAGATAAGCCCTTAATTGCTGCTCCGGACGGACGGGCGTGATGCCACGTTCACACCGGCAGGCGAGGCACGGCGAAAAACCGCCTTTGCACTCTGCACTCCGGCTGCCGTCAACATGCATTCCGGCTTCGAACCGCTGCATGCCCCCTCCCACCCCACGAATTCCGCCCCGAAATAGGGAACAGCCGTGAGGGTCACCATGGTCCCGGGGACAAAACTCGCCGAACATCCGGAACCGCAGCTGATGGTCCCCTCCCCGCCAGTCACCACACCGTCACCCGGCGAACTCCTCTCCACGGTAATATCGGCCCGGAAGGGGGGATCGTACTGCCAGAGAGCGGGGCCAAAATTGGGACCGCAGGGACCTGCCCAGGGATCCGCAAGCTTTATTACCCCCTCCACCCGCCTGAAGACGCCAAAATGGAGGTGGGGGAGGAGGGAGGCGCCGGAACTCCCCACCTCCGCAAGTTTTTGCCCTTTTTTGACCCTCTGCCCCACGACGACCGCCAGGGAACCGGTACGCAGATGCGCATACAGGGTGGCCGCCACCTCCGGAAGGCCCCGGTGAGCGACAAGAACGTAATTCCCCGCGTCAAACCCCCAGCTGAAACACCCGTCCTTGGCGGAACAGAACTCGTTATCGGTCACATCGTCACTGACGCGGCCTGTGCTCCCGGCCAACTGGGGAGGCAAAGCAGTGCGGCACTCCGGCTCATCGCCGTTGGGGCAGTGGTCGAAACGGCCGCCAGCCACCCACAGCACCTCGCCATCGGCGGCCGCATAGACGGGGACGCCCGCCTCGACCGACGACACGACAATATCGGTCCCCGTATGCCCCGTATATCCCGGCGCTCCGCAGTTAAACGCTTTCCCGACCCCATCCAGGTCCGGAAAACCGACGTAAAACCTGCTCCCGGTGCAGTCCAGGCCGGGAGTGCAGCCGATGGGCCATGCCAGCGGCCCAGCTGAGGCGATCACCGGTGCGGCGATAACCATTAATATACATACGATCAGCTTCAGTCTGAACATGATACGACCCATCCTTGCAGAATTGACAATCCGGTCTACAATCGGTTGGGGAGGAACGGAACCGATGGAATGGCCAACCACCATGACGGAAGCGAAACGGCTCCAGGAAGAGATGGCCGGCAGGGTGAGGCTGATACCGCTCATCCGCGAACCGGCAACCGTCTGCGGTATTGACGCCGCTTACTGCAACGGGCAGACCATAGCCGCCGCGGTTGTGTACGATTACCCTACCTTGACCCTCCGGGAGGAGGCGGTCGCGGCGCTCCCCACCACGTTTCCCTACGTCCCCGGCTACCTCTCCTTCCGGGAAGGGCCGGCAATTCTCGCCGCCATCAACCAACTCTCCATCCAACCCGACTTGTTCATCGTCGACGGCCAGGGGATCGCCCACCCGCGCGGCATCGGTATCGCCACCTTCCTCGGCGTCCTGCTGGACCGCCCCACCATCGGCAGCGCCAAGTCCCGTCTTGTCGGCACCTACGATCCCCCCCCCGCCGAACGGGGTAGCTGGACGCCCCTTTTCTACCGGGAGCGGATCGTCGGCACCGTTCTCCGGACCAGACAGGGGATCAAACCGCTCTTCATCTCACCCGGCCATCTCGTGACCATTGAAGAAGTAGTGGGAATCATTCTGGGCTGCTGCACCCGATACCGCCTCCCCGAACCCCAGCGGGCGGCGGATCGACTGGTTGGGGTAAAGAAATGGCAATTCTCCCCTCTCTGACAAACCGCTGGCAGCACGTCGGTGCCGCGCGTCACCTCATCCCCAGCCGGCTGAAGAGAATGCCAAGGTGCTTATTTATGGGGTTATCCCGGTCGAGAAAGCCAATGACCGGCGGCTTGCGGGAACCGATGGTATTGAGAAGCTCACCGATGCCGGGGTGAGGAGCTACCGCCATCCCCCCCCGCAGAACCTCAAGCGCTTCCGCCTTGTTGCCGGCGAGGAGGAGAATCCGCCCCAAGTTGAAGTGATGATCAGATACGCCAGGCTCATCCTCCATAGACTGTCGACAGAGCCCGATCCCTTTCTGCACCTGACCCCGCTGACAGGCAAGACAGTAGCCCAGATAGGAGAGATAGTGCGGCCGGCAATCCGCCTGTACCGCCTTCTCGAAATGGACGAGTGCGGCAAGGGTGTTCCCTTCCGAGAGCTCCGCCGTACCCCGCGCAAATTCCCGCTCACCATCAACGTGCGGCATGCTCCTCCCCCTCAGGCCCTATGTCCGGCCCGTCCATCTGTTCATTGCATCCTCTGCGCCATGCAAAAAAAAAGCCACCGGGAGGACGGGCTCCCCGAGGGCTTTTATCGTGTGTCCGTTATTGTCAATCCGCCATATGGCCCACGTTTTCCGGGTTATTGACGCGTAAAGCCGCGGAAACATCCATCCGCGCCTCCTGTGCTAATGCCCTCCCTTCTCCTGTGGAACAAATTTCAGGGCTGCCGAATTCATGCAGTAGCGGAGCCCCGTAGGCTTGGGGCCGTCGTTGAAAACATGCCCCAGGTGTGCGTCGCAGCGGGCACAAACGACCTCGGTCCGGCGTGTGAAAAATGAGCGGTCCTCGACGGTGCGGATATTTTCCAGGGCCACCGGTTGCCAGAAGCTGGGCCAGCCGGTTCCCGACTCGTACTTGGCTTCGGAGCTGAACAGATCGAGATCGCAGCAGATGCAGCGGTAGATCCCCTTCGCATGATTGTTCCAGTACTCATTCTTGTAGGCCGGCTCGGTCCCACCCTTCCGGGAGACCTTGAATTGTTCGGGGGTGAGCTGTTTGCGCCACTCCGCTTCGCTCTTGGCCACCTTGTCCGTCATGACATACCCCCCCTTGGCTACCGAATAGGTCCGGATCTGTTTTGCCGCCTGCTGGGCCATTGCCGTCGTGCCAGTTATTGCCGCACAGAGAACCAATCCCGTTAAAACTCTCCCCATATCCATGGTCGCCTCCCCCTATCGCCCGGTCCCGTAAAGAGAGTTTAGCTCTTCTCGACACGTACGCAAATGCGCCCGCTCACGACACCACGACCCCGCCGGAAACCACGAATTTCACCGCCTCCTCCACGCTCATGCCGCACTCCATGACCTCTTCCTCACGGAAAAAAAGGGCAAAGCCGGATGTGGGGTTCGGCATGGTCGGAACGTAGACCACCACGAGCCGTTCCCCGCCACGTTCCACCTCGGCGGTAACGAAGCCGACCGCCCGGACCCCCTTGCGCGGCCACTCGACGAATACTGCCCGCCGGTAAGAGGTCTTTCCTTCCTTGAAGACCTGGGCAAGTTGCTTGCTGGAGGTATATATGGACTTGACCAAGGGGATATGGGAGAGGAATTCGTCCCACATGAGAATGAGGCGCCGTCCCATGACATTCGTTGCCAGAAGACCGGCCAGATAGATGACGACCGCACCGCAGAGCATCCCGAGCCCCGGGAAATAGAATTCCTGATGACTCAGGGCGGTGAAGAAGGCATCGAGATAGGTGCCGAGAATCCCGTCGGCGAAGTTGAAGAGAAACTTCAGGATGAAGATGGTTATCCCCAGGGGGATGACGACGAACAGTCCGGCGGCGAACCTCCCCTTGAGATGCTTGAATACGTTTTCCATGACGAACCTCGAACGTGCGGATGATGTACGGTTACGAGCATACTTCATCCCCTTCCCGACTTCAATCTTTTCCCAGTTCTTACCGGCGGTTGACATCGCTGTAACAGATGCGGGTCAGAATGTCTCCATCAAACAAAGGAGGCCACTGTGTGGAAAGAAGATGTCATCGATCTGAAACTGGCGCGTTTTTTCGAGATCTCTGCCCGGGTCCTGCTGAGCCTGCTCATTACTGCTATACTTATGGCAATCCTGGCAGGGACACTCTACACCTTTTACGACCTGCGACTGGTCCTCATGAGCGATTTCCATGGTGCCTTCAGGACCATCCTCGTCGACATCCTGACCGTCATGGCGCTGGTGGAGGTCCTCCGGACGGCACTTGCCTATTTCTCTGAAGGACGGGTCAAGGTAACCTACATCATCGATACGGTCATCGTCATGGTCCTCACCGAGGTGATGGCATTCTGGTACCGGGAGATGGGATGGCAGCAACTCGCCATGGTGATCGTGCTGGTCCTCTCCCTGGCCCTGGTCCGGATCATCGCCGTCCGTTTCTCCCCTCGCCGGGCCCGGGAAGAGTTCTAGTGCTCGCCGGAATTTGCCCACTATTCAGCAAGCTGTGACACAGCTGTAACATTGATCGGGGTAGTATACCCCAGACTTACAACGACCAAACAGAAGGAGACATGCATCCATGCTCAAGAAAATCAGCAAAAGCCTGCTGGCCCTGGCAATCGTTGCGGCAGCCGCAGTAGCGGGTCAGGCTCACGCCGAGACCCTCATCAACGGCGCCGGCGCCACCTTCCCCTACCCCATCTACTCCAAATGGTTCAGCGAATACGCCAAGGTCGACCCCAGCGTAAAATTCAACTACCAGTCCATCGGCTCAGGCGGCGGCATCAAGCAGATCACCGCCCAGACCGTCGACTTCGGCGCTTCCGACGCCTTTCTCTCTGACGAGCAGCTGAAAGCCGCTCCCGGCAAGCTCATTCACATTCCTACCGTGATGGGAGCCGTGGTCGTGACCTACAACATTCCCGGCGTACCGAAAGGCCTCAAACTGAAGGTCGAGGACGTGGCCGATATCTTCCTCGGCAAGATCACCAAGTGGAACGACCCGCGCATCGCCGATGACAACCCCGGCGTCAAACTCCCCAACCAGCCGATCGTCGTCGTCCACCGCTCCGACGGGAGCGGCACCACCAACATCTTCACCGACTTCCTCTCCGGCGTAAGCGCCGAATGGACGCAAAAAGTCGGCAAGGGCACCTCCGTCAAGTGGCCGATCGGCCTTGGCGGCAAGGGTAACGAAGGGGTCGCCGGCCAGGTGAAGAACACCAACTACACCATCGGCTACGTGGAACTTGCCTACGCCTTCGAAAACAAGCTTCCCTTCGCCACCCTGAAAAACAAGAGCGGCCACTGGGTCGAACCCTCCATCAAGAGCACCAGTGCCGCCGCGGCAGCAGCCGTGAAACACATGCCGGCCGACTACCGTATCTCCCTGGTGAACCAGCCGGGCAAGGACGCTTACCCCATTGTCGGCTTCACCTGGCTCCTGGTCTACGAACAGCAGAAGGACAAGGTCAAGGGGAAGAAGCTGGTGGAATTCCTCCACTGGGAGCTGGCGAAAGGGCAGAAGATGGCAAGTGCCCTCCTCTATGCGCCGCTGCCGGAAAACGTCGAGAAGATGGTGGAAAAAACCATCAAGACCATCAAATACTAACCCAGTTGCCCTGTGATGCAGCCCGGCCAGCGTGCAGCCCCCTTCGCCCTGGCCGGGCCTTTTTCTGCTCTGACAATAGTTACAGATACGTTAAGAGTTTGCCACAAACAGATCGACGGCCCGGGGAAACCGCCAGTGAATGCGTATTGACAGATTTTCACCGGAGCCGCTCAGGAGAATACCGTGTCCGACGTCACGGCATCGCATCGATGGAAAATTGAAAAAGGGTTGTCCGGCGATTTCATCTTCAAGGCCGTGACCGTCCTGTTCGCCTTCAGCATTCTCGTGATTCTGATGCTGATGCTCTATGAAATGGTTTCCCAGAGCCTCCCTTCTCTCAGGAAATTCGGCGGCCATTTCATGACCGGCATGGATTGGGATGCGGTCCAGGAGCAGTTCGGCGCGCTCCCGTTCATCTACGGATCGGTGATCTCTTCCGTCCTGGCGCTCCTCCTCGCCACCCCCCTTGCCGTCGGCACGGCACTGTTCATCACGGAGATCGCGCCCCGCCGCCTCGGCGGGTTTGCCGCATCCCTCGTGGAACTTTTGGCCGCCATCCCGAGCGTCATCTACGGCCTCTGGGGCATTCTCATCATGACCCCCTGGCTGCAGCAGACCGCCCAACCCCTGCTGCAGAAATATCTCGGGTTCCTCCCCTTCTTCCAGGGTCCCGCCTACGGCGTGAGCATGCTGGCGGGGGTGCTGATCCTGATGATCATGGTCGTGCCGATCATAACTTCCATCACCAAGGAGGTTTTGCTGGCCGTTCCCCGCAGCCAGCGCGAGGCCGCCATCGCCCTGGGGGCGACCCGCTGGGAGATGATCAGGATGGCCGTCCTCCCCTATGGCAAATCCGGTATACTCGGCGCGGTGATCCTCGGCCTGGGGCGGGCCATCGGCGAAACCATGGCGGTGACCATGGTGATCGGCAACAATCCGAAGATATCCCTGTCGCTCTTCAGTCCTGCCTATACCATGCCGAGTGTCATCGCCAACGAGTTCGCCGAGGCCTCCTCTCCCCTCCACAGTGCGGCGCTCATGAATATCGGCCTGCTCCTGCTGGTCATCACCCTGATCATCAATGCCCTGGCACGACTTCTCCTCTGGAGCATGAGCCGCGGAGCGGCACGGGGGGCAAAACTGTGAATACCATGACTTCGGCAAACCAACCTGTCGTGGAGCAACGGACTGCCCTGCGCTCGCTCTTCCTGCGCAACGCCAAGAACACCATCATGACCCTGCTGATGGGAGGGGCGCTGCTAGCGGTTCTCTTCCCCCTCGGACTCATTTTCGTCCATATCATGAAGATGGGTTTGAGTTCCATCAGCCTCGACTTTTTTCTCCACATCCCGCGGCCGACCGGTGAAGCGGGGGGAGGAATGGCCAACGGCATGGTCGGCTCCATGGTCCTCATCGGCATGGCCTCCCTGCTGGGGATTCCGGTCGGTATTTTCGGCGCCATCTATCTCTCCGAATACGGCGGCTCACGCATCTCCACGGTAATCCGGTTCTGCGCCGACGTCCTTTCCGGCATACCTTCCATCATTACCGGCATGGTCGTCTACAGCATGCTGGTGGTGCCGATGAAGGGTTTTTCCGCCCTGGCCGGCGCCTTCGCCCTGGCCCTCATCATGATTCCCATCGTGCTCAGGACCACCGAGGAACAGCTGAAAATGGTCCCCATCTCCCTGCGGGAGGCATCACTTGCCTTGGGGGTTCCCCTCTGGCGCACAACCCTCAAGGTAACCCTCCGAAGCGCCCTGACCGGCGTGACGACCGGCATCCTGCTGGCCATCGCCCGGGTGGCGGGAGAAACGGCGCCACTCATCTTCACGGCGCTGGGAAACCAGTTCTGGAGCAGCAAGCTGACCCAGCCGATCGCGGCGCTGCCGCTCCAGATCTTCAGCTTCGCCATCGCCCCCTACGACGACTGGCACCGGCTGGCATGGGCCGGCGCCCTGGTACTCGTCGTGACCATGTTCGCCCTGAGCCTGACGGCCCGGTATTTCGGCAGAACCGGACACAAAAATTAGCGCGGAATGACCGCGGTTTATTCCGCACGTCCGCACCACATGAGGTTTTCATGAACAGCAAAGTAAAGCTCGACGACCTGAACGTCCACTTCGGCGGCACCCACGCAGTCAAGGGGGTCAACATCGACTTCCCCGCCAACAGCGTCACCGCCATCATCGGCCCCTCCGGCTGCGGCAAATCCACGGTCCTTCGCGCCGTCAACCGGATGCACGACATGACACCCGGCGCCCAGGTAACCGGTCGGATACTCCTGGACGACACCGACATCTACGGGCGGGGAGTGGATCCGGTCGCCATCCGGCGCAAGATCGGCATGGTGTTCCAGAAGCCAAACCCCTTCCCAGCCATGTCGATCTATGATAACGTGATAGCCGGCTACAAGCTGAACGGCCGGATGCGGCGGGACGAGGCCGACGAGATCGTCGAATCGAGCCTGCAGCGGGTCGCCCTCTGGGACGAAGTGAAGGACCGCCTGAAAAGCAACGCCATGGAGCTTTCGGGAGGTCAGCAGCAACGCCTCTGCATCGCCCGCACCATCGCCGTCCGGCCGGAGGTGATCCTGATGGATGAACCCGCCTCGGCCCTCGACCCGATCTCCACCATGAAGATCGAGGAACTGATTGAGGAACTGAAGGAGCGGTACACCATCATCATCGTGACCCACAACATGCAACAAGCCGCCCGGGTTTCCGACGTCACCGCCTTCTTCTACCTGGGTGAACTGATCGAATGCGGTGTCACGAAGAAGATATTCACCACACCAGACAGGAAGCAGACCGAGGACTACATCACGGGAAGATTCGGGTAGAATCTAGAGACTGGGGACTAGGGATTAGGGACGGGCAAAAAAACAGACAAAATCAGAGGGACGAGGTAAGGGTTCTGGTTCAACCAGTCCCCGATCCCCAGTCCCTGATAACGGGGTTACCATGGAACGGGAACATTTCAGCAGACAGTACGACGCGGAACTCAACATCATCCGGGAAAAGCTCCTGGAGATGGGGGGAAAGGTGGAGGTAATGCTCGTCAATGCCATGAAGGCCCTGGTGGAGCGGGACACGCCACTGGCCGAGCAGACCATCGCCTTCGACCACGAAATCAATACGCTGGAGATGGAGATCGACGACAAATGCCTGGAGGTCCTGGCCCGGCGCCAGCCGGCCGGCCGCGACCTCCGCTTCATCACCCTCGCCTTCAAGATCGTCACCGACCTGGAACGGATCGGCGACCAGTGCGCCGCCATCGCCAAAAGGGCGCGGGAGCTGAACACCGAGCCCCCCCTCAAGCCTTACATCGACCTTCCCCGTATGGCCCACTATGCCATAGGGATGGTAAAGGAGGCACTGGACTCCTTCGTCAGGGGGGACGATGAACTTGCCGTGAAGGTCTGCAAGGACGACGAGTTCGTGGACCAGCTGAACGAGCAGATCCAGCGGGAACTCCTCACCTTCATGATCGAGGACCCGTCAACCATCTCCCGGGCCATCAAGGTAAACCACGTCTCCAAGTGCATCGAGAGAATTGCCGACCACGCCACCAACGTGGCGGAGATGGTCATCTTCATGGTCAAAGGCAAAGACATCCGCCACACCATCGCCTGATTCCCCCATTCCGGAGACGTGCCGACCGGTGCGTCTCCGGGCACGACACTCCCCCATTATTTCCCACCAACTCGGCGTACATTTTGCTTTCCCATTGGCAGGTGCGTATGTCGACCGGGCTAGCACGGTCATGCCGACCATGCAATCATGCGGGATTCGCCACATCGACCCGGCCACCCTATCTTCAGTCAATTCTAATATATTCCGTCATTTCGCCGAATCGGTCCCGGCGTAATCCGGACATCCCGCTCCGTCCCCTTCTCGACGTGTGGGAATTAACCTATTTTTATTTTCCATTTTGTTTGGTAGAGTAGAGACTCTTTTTTTTGCACCTCACTTGTTGAGAGAGGGACGACATGGCGCAGGAAACACCTCAAAAATCCCCGACAATAGGCTTTGCAGGGTCGGTCGATGGCCTCCACCTGGCAGATGTCCTGCAGTTGAAGGGACACAACCGGTTTTCCGGTTGCATTACCGTGGAATACGGAACCGAACAGGGGATGATCTTTTTCCGCGATGGAGAGATCATCCATGCGGAACAAGGAAAAGCGACGGGAGTATCGGCCTTCAACGCCATCATCTGCTGGCCCGGGGGGAAGTTTGCCATCCAGCCGAAGGTGACTACCACCAGTCGCACCATCACGGAAAGCCTGAACTATCTCCTGCTGGAAGCCCACCGGCTCATGGACGAAGCCCAGGCCGGAATCCGGCAGCCAGAGCCGGAGCAGGACAGCAAACGGTCGCTTCCCGGCATCGCCGAACGTGCACTGGCCGTGCCTGGTGTTACCTACGCCGTCGTCACCGACAGTAGCGGCGTTCCACAGCAGGATGACAGCTTCGAGGCCGAATCCCTGGCCCGCCAGGGAGTGACCCTGGCCAGGATCGGCAACGGCCTGGGGGGGTTGTTCGGTGTCGGAGCGGTAAAATCCGCCGCTTGGCAAGGGAGAAACTACCAGTTGCTCATGTTCGAAGCACGGAACAATTATCTCTGTGTGGCGGTCCAGGGTTCCAGCCAGCTAGGCCAGGTGGAAACCGACCTCCGGGCGGCGCTTACTGCCAGGAAGCAGGGTTAACCATGAAAGAAATCCTCCATCAGGTCAACGGCGTGCCCGAAGTGGTCGGCAGCCTGGTGTGCGACACCACCGGCCAGGTCCTGGCTCACGACTTCCCGCCGCTGTTCGATTCATCCATCGTCCAGAAGGCGGCATCGCTCCTTACCGACAAATCCCTCTCCCTGCAGAACGATGTCGGCTTGAACGGCACGCTCGACCTCCGGTACAGCGACGGCCGGATCATCGCCCGGGAACTGCGCGGGGGGCTTCTCATGGTGCTCTGCACCAAGGCCGTCAACCTGGCGATACTGAACATCTCCCTCAATGTGGCCAAATCAAAACTGGAGGAGGTTCTCCTCTCCCCCACTACAGATACCGCGCCAGCAACGTCCGCCGCAGCTGCCGACGCAACGGAGGGAGTCCTTGCCGCCGGCCGGTTAGAGAGCAGCGCCGCCAGCCGCGGCTTCAACGAACTCGGCATGGTTGGCATGAACCATCTCACCGCCCGCCAGATCAGCGACCGCTACCAGTGCGGGCCATTCAAGAAGGTGACCATCGCCCACACGCAGAGCGGCGCCACCGGCACCTTCCCGGTCATGCTCATCAATGACGAAACGAACCATTACGACGGCACGCTCATACTCAGTCCCGCCATCGAAAAAAAGCTCTGCGCCGCCGCCGGCGACCCACTGGTCGTGACACCGATCACCTGACAAATACCAATTCCAGATTAAGGCGCTATCTGCGTTGGCTCGTCTTCGGCTCCTCAACGTACTGTCTGTACGCCTGCGTCGCCTCAATCCTCGTCGCCTTGATTTCATCCTTGATCTGAAATTGGTAAAAGTCTTCCTTCACGCCGTACGCCCACCGGTCCTCCAGTGGGCGCCGGCTCCCCATGGCATACCCCACTTCGCTGTTGACATCCGTCATTCCCAAAATTAAAGTGGCAGAATCCCATCGGTACCTGTTGCACCCGGGATAATCAGTATTTGCCAGGAGGCACCCGTTTCATGATGCAAAGAGTGAAAAGATTCTTCCTGCTGGTGGCAGGAGTAACCATCGCCACCCTGGCAGTCATGTCCAGCATGCAGTTCGTGAAACGGACGGTGACCCGGAGCGACCAGTACTATCTCGATCTGTTCCGGCAGGTCATCGGCACGGTGGAAAAGAACTACGTCGAAAAGGTGGAGTCAAAAAAACTCATGCAGAGCGCCATCACCGGCATGCTGGCATCCCTCGACCCTCACAGCGCCTACCTCCCCCCCGAACCATTCAAGGAGATGAATATCCAGATGTCCGGCTCCTTCGGCGGAGTCGGCATCGAGATTACCCTGAAGGAGGGGAAACTGACCGTCGTCTCACCCATCGAGGATACGCCCGCCTTCCGTGCCGGCATCAAGCCCAACGACCATATCGTGAAAATCGACGATAAGCCGACCCGCGGACTGACCATAACCGAAGCGGTCAACCGGATGCGCGGTCAGAAGGGAACGAAAGTCACCTTGACCATACTCCGGGAGGGGAACACGAAACCGCTGGTCTTTCCCCTGGTACGGGCCATCATCCAGACGAAGAGCGTGAAATATCGGCTTCTTGAGCCGGGATATGGCCTCTTGCGCATCAGCCAGTTCCAACTGCACACCGGGGATGAAGTCGTCGCGGCGCTCGACAAGCTCAGGGGACAGAATGGTGGCACCCTCAAAGGGTTAGTGATCGATCTGCGCAACAACCCCGGCGGCCTTCTGGAATCGTGCACCCAGGTGGCAGGGCGTTTCATCGGCGACCGCCTTGACAACGGCCTCATCGTCTCGACCCGCGGGCGCATCCCGACCGCCAACCAGCAACTGACCGCCTCCATCGGCGAAAAGGAACCTCTCTACCCCATCGTGGTGCTGATCAACGGCGGCACAGCCAGCGCCTCCGAAATACTGGCAGGGGCGCTCCAGGACCATAAGCGGGCAATCGTCATGGGGACCCAGAGCTTCGGCAAGGGGTCGGTCCAGTCGATCATCACCCTCCGCGACGGAGCAGGACTGAAACTGACCACGGCCCTCTACTACACCCCCAGCGGGCGGTCCATCCAGGCGAAAGGGATAACCCCGGACATCATAGTCGGCAGTATCGATCTGAAGGGGGTAAAGAAGCAGACCATCCCCGAGTTCCATGAAAAGGACCTGGACGGGCACATTGACATGCCGGAGAAGGGCGAGCCCCAGACGCATTCTCCCGCCACCAAGCCCCCAACGCCGGCGAAGCCCGATGACGAACTGACCGGAGACTACCAGCTCTTCCGCGCCATGGAACTCCTCCGCGGCCTCGACGTCATGGGGGGAATCACACCCACCCCCAAGAAAAAATGACGGTCATTGCCAGCCACATCAACCTGCTCGTCGTACTGGGACCGACCGCCTCGGGCAAGACCCGCCTGGGGGTCGAGCTGGCCCGACGCCTCGACGGGGAGGTCATCTCCGCCGACTCACGCCAGGTCTACCGTGGTATGGACATCGGTAGCGGCAAGGACCTGACGGAGTACGGCAGCATCCCCTACCACCTCATCGACATCGTTGAGCCCGCATACGAGTTCAATGTCTTCGAGTTCCAGCGCCGCTTCCTGGAGGCTTTCGACGATATCCGCCAGCGCAGCCGACTTCCTGTCCTCGTGGGAGGGACCGGCATGTATCTGGAAGCCGTCCTGAAGGGATATCGCCTGATGGAAGTTCAGGAAGACCCCACCCTGCGTCAGGAACTGGCATCCCTCACCATGGAGTCACTCGCAGGAAGGCTGCGGAGCACCAGCCCCCGTCTCCACAACACCACCGACCTTCTCGACCGGGAGCGCCTCGTGCGGGCCATCGAGATCGCCGCTTACGAACGGGACCACACACCGGAGCCGCTGCCAGAAATTCGTCCGCTCGTCCTCGGCATCCGCTGGGAACGAAGCGTGCTGCGCCAACGCATTACCGACCGCCTCCGGGCCAGGCTCGGCCACGGGCTGATCGAGGAGGTTGCACGACTTCACGCCGAAGGGATTCCCTGGGAAAGACTTGAGTTCTACGGACTGGAATACCGCTTCGTGGCAAAACACCTGCAGGGGGAACTCAATCGCAACGACCTGTTCCAGAAGCTGAACAGCGCCATCCACGACTTCGCCAAGCGTCAGGACACCTGGTTTCGCCGTATGGAACGAAACGGGACAACGATCCACTGGCTCGACGGGGCCGGCGACCCGCTGGCAGAAGCGATGGAGATAGTATCACGGAAACGGCATGACACCTGACATCCGTTCCCGCTATCTCTGCACCCGCGCCATCGCCGGTCCGTGGGAACTCGCTGGCTGTGACGAAACCGGCTTCGCTGGAACCGTGGTCATCCCCGCCCTGGCGGAAAGCGCACGCCTAGGCGCTACCCTCTGCTCTCTCGCCGCCAATCCGGCCGAACTCCTGGCCCGTTTCCTCATCGTCGTGGTGGTGAACCAGCGAACCGACGCTCCGGATGGGGACAAGGCCGACAATCTTGCAACACTCGGATTGCTGCCCACATGGAACCGACAGCTCCGGCCACTCAGGCTTGCCTGGGTGGATGCCGCCTCCCCTGGCCGGGAACTGCCGGTCAAGGGGGGTGGGGTAGGCCTGGCCCGCAAGATCGGCCTCGATCTGGCTCTCCCCCGACTCGCAGACAACGGCGTAGACCCGCTCCTCGTCAGCCTCGATGCCGACACACTCGTGGAACCGTCTTACCTGCAGGCCATTATCGATCACTTCACGGAGACGAAACGCGGAGGCGCCACCATCCCGTTCCGGCACCTGCCGGGAGAGACGCCGGCCGAACAGGAGGCTATCGACCGATACGAGCTGTTCCTCCGGAGCTACGTGCTTGGGCTTGAGGTAGCCGGCTCCCCCTACGCCTTTCATACCGTGGGAAGCGCCATGGTCTGCACCGCTTCAGCTTACGCACGAATGGGTGGGATGAACCGCCGGGCCGCCGGTGAAGATTTCTACTTCCTCCAGCAGCTCCACCGGACGGCAGGCATCGATCAGGTACGGGGAACAACGGTCCACCCGGCATCCCGCCCATCCCATCGCGTGCCGTTCGGTACCGGGAGGGCCATTGGACGGACCCTTGCCGGTGACAGCTCGGCCATCGGCTTTTACCGCTCGGAATGCTTTTTTCTGCTGGGGGAATGGTTGCAACTGGTAGGTAACGGTCTGGATCGTGATGGTGACACTCTGCTGGCGGCTGCGGCAGACGCCTCACCCCATCTGGCGGAGTATCTGGAGAATGAATGCTTCAGCGCAACCTGGGCCGGACTGAAACGCCACAACCGGCGCGAAGATGCCCTGATTCAGGCGTTCCACGGCTGGTTCGACGGTCTCAGGACCATGAAACTGATCCATCATCTGGCTGCGGGACCTTTCCCACGCTGCGGCCCGGAAACGGCCCTCCCCCCGTTACTGGAGCGGGCCATACTAAAACCGGTCATGGGGGTGGGCGGCCAACTGGAACTGTTGCGCAATATCCAGGGCCTTGCGTCAAAATAGCGTGTTCGTACGTCAGGCAACTTCCTCGAACAGATCGCCGACCAGATCGCCACGCAAGAACCAGATGGCAGCCAGGAACGGCACGGACCAGAGCGCCAGCATGACCAGCATGCTCATCACACCGATGAAATAGTAGAGAATGGTTGCATCGCTCGACGAACGCTGAACCCAGTTCACCAGGGAAACCAGCTGGTCACCGGCAACATAGGCCAGCCACCCCCAGGCACAGATCTCCAGTCCCCTACGAGCCCAGGGGAGCAGCCTGAGAAAGCAGGCGGCAACACAGATCGTCACGGCGCCGAACAGTATCTGTACAACCGGGAACACCACCCCGCCCCATACGGAGTGGAGTGCGGCATACTCCTCGGCAAGAAACTGGTCTCCCGCAACTTCCCGCAACTTTTCATAATAGGAGCTGATTCCCAGTAGCGAATAGACCATGACGGTGAGTGCTACCACGATAACTACCCACCCCACCAGTTGCACCGGCAGAGGGATAGCCGGCAGCAGTCGGGCAGCGGCTGCCGGTTCGGGAGGCGAAACCGGCATCGCTTCAGAACCGCCGTACGACCTGCCGGCATTCTTCTCTTCGAGCCGTCGCAGGTCTTCTTCCGCCCGCCGCCGTATTTCGGTCGGAGCGAGCGCCTCGTGCTGCCGGGGTGGCTTGCTCGACGCAGACCGCGCCGGAGCGAGCCCGCCTTTTCCCTTCTTCTCGTTGTAATCCTTGATCACCAGGCCGCACGTGGGACAGATATCGAACCGCTCTTCGGAAAAGGTCGAAAACCGGCAGGCCGGACATTCGGTCGCCGTATCCTTCCAGCTGGTAGTCGCCTCTTTCTTCACGAAAAAACTGGTCTTGCAGCGGGGACAATCCATGTTCATCCCCTCGGGAGGGACATTCAGATCACTTATCTGGCCACTGAGCTGGCAATGGGGACACTGTATCTTCATCGTCGGAAACCTTCCTTGCAGATTGAATGAGAAGGGAAAGAGCCGGAATCTATGATTGACGCTTGTGGAGGAAGAGCCCGCCCATCTTCCGTACCGTTTTGCTGACAACAATGTCGTTACGGGGTTAAAAACAAGCAAATAGCGTACCTTGCGGATTTATATGCGATACCGTGCCGTAAACACGAAGGAAAAGGGCTCCGACGAAATGCGGCAGGAGAAAAATTGGCCGTCAGAACGGCGATCTCGCCCCCCGACTGACAAAAAATGTCTCCCCCACACGTCATGAACAGTCAAGCCCAAGGAGCCCGATTCCCCTTGTAAGCGGCCGATAGTTATGGAATAATCTCCATGTAGCAACACTCCCCACGCGACCCCGGCTGAAGAAGGATCAACCCCATGTACTGCACCTATTACGGGTTTCGGGAAAAACCGTTCACCATCACCCCCAACCCCCGTTTCGTATTTCTCAGTAAAAATCACCGGGAGGCATTCGCCCATCTCCTCTACGGCATCGACAACCACGGGGGATTCATCGTCCTGACCGGCGAAGTGGGAACCGGCAAGACAACCGTTCTCCGCACCCTCATGGAAAAGCTGGACGATGGCCGGTACCGAACCGCTCTGATTTTCAACCCCTGTATCTCCGCGCTTGAACTCCTGCGGAGCATCAACCGCGAATACGGCCTCCCGGCGGAGGGGCTCGACAACGCCGACCTACTCGACCATCTCAACCGCTTCTTGTTGGAGGAGAACAGCGCCGGCCATACCGTCGTACTGGTCATCGACGAAGCCCAGAACCTCCCCCCCCAAACCCTGGAACAGATTCGCCTCATCTCCAACCTGGAAACCGATACCGACAAACTGATCCAGATCGTGCTCGCCGGTCAGCCCGAACTGGAGCACCTCATGTCCCGTCCGGAACTGCGCCAGCTCGCCCAGCGTGTGTCAGTGCGCTACCATCTTCTCCCCCTCGACTTCGAGGATGCGCAGGCCTACATTGACCACCGGGTGGCCATAGCAGGAGGTAAGGGGGCCGCCGCCTTTTCTCGGGGAGCCTTGCAGCGGATATTTCGCCGGGCCGGCGGCGTGCCCCGGCTCATTAACGTCGCCTGCGACCGGGCACTGCTGATCGGCTACACCGACGAGAAACGGAACATCTCTGCCTCCATGGCACGAAGGGCCATCAAAGAGGTGGGCGAATTCGGAAAGGCCACGTGGCCGAAGGAGCGACTGCGCAGAGCATGGACCTGTCTCCTGATAGTTGCTGCCGTTGCAACGCTTATTGCGGCATACCACCGTGCGCAGCGAAGACCGGTGCCACCGGCTGTCGTTGTTCCCCCATCCCCCCCATCTGCCACGCTGAAGGGCTCCCCTTCCTCGGCAAAAACCGTTCTCCTTTCAGTAAGCGACGATTTCGCCGCGGCGGTCCGCTGGGAATTGTCCAACACGGGAGAAAGCACGAGCGCGGTTAGGGCTTTCAACGCCATGGCCAAAAGCTGGCATGTCCGCCAGGTTAAGGCCGGCAGGAAACTCTCCCTGCCCGGCGATCTGGAACTGCTGGCCGGGCAGCGCGGGCTTCGCCTGGCGCACATGGACACCGATCTTGACACGCTGCTCCGCCTCGATGTCCCCGCCCTGCTGGAAATTCCCCTCCCCGGCAAAAACAGTAGACGCTACATTGCGCTGACCGGAGTGAATGCCCAGGGGGTTTCGGTGTCTCCACCACTGCTGGGGAAAAGTTCGTTCAGCAAAACCGACTTGAAGCGCTTCTGGACCGGCAGCGCCTACCTTCCCTGGAAAGATTTCAACCAGTTAACACAAACTTCCGCTACCGGCGCAAGCGGGGTTGAAGTCATCCGCCTCCAGATTCTGCTGGCGGGAGCAAAAACGTACGGTCACGAACCGACCGGGGTCTACGATCGAGAGACCACGGATGCCATCAAGGAGTTCCAGAAGGGGCATGGAATCGCGGAGGACGGGCAGCCGGAGGGGATTACCCTTCTTCTCCTCTACCGCGACGCGGGGAAATTCGTCGTACCGCGGCTGACTGGCAAGGGGGGGAGACTACAACGATGAGTTCTATTCTCAAGGCCCTGCAGAAACTGGAACAGGAAAAGTCAAGCCGCCGCCAGGTTGCTCCCGATGTTGCCGTCGATATCGTCAAGCCGCCAGCTCCCAAGCACCGTTCTCCCTGGTTGATACCCGGCGCCATGGCCGGAGTGACCCTTCTGGCGGTGCTCATCACCTACGCTGCCATGGGAGGATTTGCCCGCACCGGGCCAAAGCCGGTCGCTATTCCTCCGATCGGTACCCTACCGGAAAAGGTCGCGGCGTCGGTACCCCCCGTAGTTTCACCGACGCCAGCCGTCAGATTGCCCGCCACATCGCTCCCGGCCAGTCAGAAACGTCAGGCTCCCCCAATGTCACTGCCAGCCACCAGGGCCGTTGCATCAAAATCTGCGCCTCTCCCCCCTCAACAGGTCGTTCCGCAGCCCGAGTCTCCCGTTCAAGCGCCCCCCACAGTTCCTGCAAAGATGGATCCGGTATCTCCACCCGCCGCTCCTCCTCTGCCGACGCTGAAAGTGACCGGCATAGCGTGGGACAAGGACAGCTCGTCACGTCTGGCAATGGTAAATGGCGCGGCAGTGGCACAAGGGGGAATGGTGGAAGGAGCCCGGGTCGAGGAAATTTACCCGGACCGGGTCCGCTTTGCGGCAGGAAAGCGGAGCTTCGAGGTACCGCTGGGGAAATCCTCCGCCGACCGCTGATCTGCGTCGGACAGAATTTGCGTCCTACTTCTCCGTACGTTACTATTAGGAGAGGAGGAACGCGTCATGACCGGACGGGAATTCACCGCCTTTGCCCTGGCGGGGGAGATCGACCTTAACAGGCTTGCCGGCCAGCTCGGAATCGGCCGGCGTTACCGCTGGGAAGAACCTCTCCTCCTCGATCCCGACACCCTCGCGCCGATCACGGCGGGACAGGGTCAGGGGCGCCAGGTCTACCTCTACTATTTCGGCGGCGTGGTTTACCTTGATTGCCCCGAGCAGGTGATGGCAGACTTTGCCCACCGGATGGGAAAGACGGTCGAGGCATTCAATACCTTCTCCATCGCTAAATACCGGGAAACCTACTCACTGCGAGTGGAGGCACGGCGCGAACCTGTCGTTGCCAACAACTACGCCATCGTGCCCGTCTACGCCCCGGTATTCGCAGACCTAATTGCCTTCGTCATCGCCAAGTCCGTCGCCCTCGAACGAATCGAGGAGAAGGTGGACACGGTCCTCGACGAGGTCGAAGGACTCATTGCCCTTCTCGACCAGGGCAAACTCGGCATCACTGACCGGCGCCTTGCCAAACTCGCCTCCACCATCCTCAACTTCAAGTACCGTTCCATCTCCCACATCATGATACTCGACAAGCCGGACATAACCTGGGAGGACCTGGCCGCCGAACGCCTCTACCTGACCATGGCCAACCAGTTCGAGCTCTCCCAGCGCTACCAGGAGATAAAACACAAGTCCGATACGCTCCTCGACATCACTGAGGTATTCTCGAGCCTCTCCCATGCCCGGCGCGCCACCCGCCTGGAGTGGATCATCATTATCCTCATCTTCATCGAGATAGTGATCTATGTTTTCGATATCATCCGCAAGGGGGGATGATCGCCGGCGATATCCGGCGATCGGTCAGGAAAGGGAGGGAACGGCCGGGACCAGCTGGAGTTTCCGCTTGAAGGCAGCTTCCATCAGGTCCCCCTTCAGCTTGCCACCGAACAGCTCCACCGACAGGTCTTCACCCCCGGTCAGACGAACGATGAGAGCGGCAGGTGAGAGGTTACACTCCACACCCTCGACGAAGGAATTGCGGCGGCGGTCGAGCCCATCGGCAAGGCGGAGTATCCCGCCAAGCTGGTTCACCAGTAGCTGATCGGGCGGGGCGAGGCGGGCGAAGCTCTCATGCTTTTTTTTCGGCAGGGACTTGCGATGGTAACGGGCAATGTTGGCAATCAGCTCCATCTCTCGCGGGGTGAATCCGAACAGATCGGCATGACGGATCAGATGGTAGGAATGCTTGTGATGCCGGGAATAGCTGATGAAATAGCCGATGTCATGGAGCAGGGCGGCGCTCTCCAGGAGTTGCCGTTCCCGTTTCCCCAGTTTGAAGGGGCCCGCCAGGGGATCAAATATCTGCAGCGCCAGTCGTGCCACGTGAAGGGAGTGCTCTTCGTCGAAATGGCAGGAACGGGCAAAATCCAGCACCGCCTGCCGCCAGCTCCGCGCCTTTGGTGACGCCGGCAGCAACCGGTGCTTTTTAAGGCTACGAAGGATGAGCCCCTCGCGGATACCTCGCTCGTTGACCTTGAGCATGTTGGCGCCGAAGAAATCCATCAGTTCGTCCACCGCCACCACGCCCGCCACGATGATATCGGCCCGGTCGGGATTCAGGCCGGCCACCCCCCGCCGTCCCTTCATGTCCCTGCGCAGCAGCATGGCAAGGAGATGCACCACTTCGGAACGGAGCACCTCGTAGCCATGGATCGACCCATAGCCTTCCCTGCGCATGGCCATGACCATGGCGGCAATGGCGGTCATTGTCCCTCCCGAGCCGAGAATGGTGTTGAGCGCGACCTCCTCGCCGTCAAAGGCTTCCTTGAGAGTCTTGCGGACATGTTTGCGAAGTCTCGAGTAGTCTCCACGACTGACCGGATCGGACCCAATGAATTTCTCCGTCAGGACCACTGCCCCAAGTTCCAGGGAATAGATCTCCTCAATGTGATTGCCGAGGGCCGTGACGATTTCCAGGCTGCCGCCGCCGATGTCGACCATGGCATAACGCATCCCTTCCATGTCGAAGTTGTTCTGGGCGGAAAGAACGGCCAGCTCTGCCTCTTCCTCCCCGTCGATGACGGTGACGTCGATGCCGATATCGTTCTTGATGGCATCCACGAACGCGGGCCCGTTGGTCGCCTTGCGCACCGCACTGGTGGCTACCGCTTCCACGTTCTTCACGCCGTAACCGTCAAATATTTTCCTCATCCGGGAGAGGCTGTCCATGGCCCGCTGCCAGGCAGCTGGTGAAATTGCTCCGGTCCCGGCAAATCCCTCGCCAAGGCGCACCGTCGCCTTCTCATCGTCAAGAATCCTGAACGTGCCTGTCGTCCCCACCTCCACCACGATGGAGCGAATGGAGTTGGTTCCGATGTCGATGGCTGCCAGCCGGTTGCCTCTCACAGCAGACTCCTTACCCGTTCACCAATACCTTCGAGAGGCGTATCCTTCAGGAGAACCAGAAATTCATCGTACAATTCCTGCCGTTCCCTGGCAATCAATGCCAGCACGCTGCGTTCCGCGGAAGGAGGAAAACCCGCTTTTCGCACCAGGCCGGCGAACACGTCCCGGTCATGCATCCGGCCGAGCAACTCCTGGTAACGCTTCAGATCGGCAACGATTTCCCGGTATCCCCCCGTGGCAAGAAAGGACAGAATCTCCAGACGGTAGCGAAAATGCTTGATTGCGATCCGCAGCTGGTGCTGGGCAGCGATATCCGCCTCATCGGAAGCTTGCGGCACCAGCACCAGCACCAGCGACAGTCGCTCGCCAGCGGTCTGCCGGGCAAAGGAGCCGATGGTGCAAAAGGGATCAGCCGAATCGGGAGAAAGGGCAAAAAGGCACGGATTCTCAAGGGTTTTCTTAAAATAGAAGCTGAGGACCCGGAGTGATAATGATTCCAGCGCTGACTTCAGATGACTTGCCCCGCGCTCACGTTCCTTGCGCAGACCGGCAACAAGGGAGGCAAGAGCGGCGGCCGTCGGGCCATCCTGCCGTTCGGCGAGACAGCTGAAATAAAGGAGCGCCTCGTCCGCATTGCGCACGTCTCCCAGAAGCCGGCTCAGCCCTTTTACCCGGCGAGTGATATGGACGAGGGCTTTGGCGGGATAGCAGGGAGCAAAGAGCGCCAACCCCTCCCGTAGACGCCGGGAGGCAACCCGCAGGTCGTGGATCGGCTCAGCTTCGAACCCCCGCTGGACCTGCTGCCAGCAGCGGAAAAATTCTTTCTGGCGCAGTGACAGGAGAGCCCGCGCGGCAACCCAGAGCGGTGTGCCCGCGCCGATCTTCATAAGGTTACCCGGCATCCTCAAGAGGAGGAGATGCCACCATCGTCTCCCCGGACTTCCGGGGCGCCGACGCCTTGCCTTTTTCCTGGGCGTCGATCAGGACATCCATGAGTTCGCCGATGAGCCGGTCCATATCCTTAACGTCCTTAAGACGCCCCTTGGCAGGCTTAACCTTGAGTTGCCGCACCATGCGCAGCCAGGCAGGCGCCTCCGCCCTGACCCTGCCGGCGGGGAGTGCTGCCAGGTAAGCGATGAGGGTCTCGATCTCACCTTCACGGCGCAGGATGAAGCTCTCGCCAATATCACGCACCAGCCGCCTCAACTGCCGCAGCTCCGCCGTCAACTCGGCCTGGAGTTCCTTGCCGTTGGCCCCCTTGTCCGCTTTTCCCGAATCCTTCCGTCCTTTCCCTTCCCTGCCAAGCACCTTAAACCTCCAGCTTTTGTTCGACGAGAGAGACGATCTCCCTCCCGACGGAACGGATGGAAAGATTGCCACTCACCACATGGAAGGAGTACTCTTCCTGCATCAGGGCGAACTCCTTCTGGATCAGGCGCTGGTAACGGATGAAGCTGTCGAAGATGTCCCGGGAAAGCCCCAGGTCCATCCCCGCCTCCCAGTAGTCGAGGGTCGGATTTTTGCGGAAATTCCGCTCCACCAGTTGGGCAGGACTCACCCGCAGGTATATGACCAGATCGGGGATGAGGGCTATTCCATAGAGTGATTGTACCCAGCCGCGGTCGGCACCCCGCACGATGTCTCGAGCCATGAGGGTATAAATGTACCGGTCGGCGAGAACGATGAAGCCCGCCCTGAGAGCCGGCATGATACGGTTTTCCAGTTGGTCGGCGAAATCGGTGGCATAGAAGAGGCTCCGGGTGATCTCGCTCAGCACGTTCCCCTGCTTGGCCTCCTGCAACTCCTCCGATACGAGGGTGGAGCGCCGGAGTCCCATGTTGACCGTGGCATGCCCCTTCCCCTCCAGGTAATCCCGCAGAAGATCGATCTGAGTGGACCTTCCCGAGCCGTCCGCTCCCTCGATAACCACCAGCTTGCCGACCAGGTCCTCAGCATGCACGCCCGGTATGCCATCGCCATAGAATTTCATAAGACCTCTACCCTCATCGCATCGTCTTCCAGCGGTAGCGGGGAAGATCGATGGCATCACTGACCATGTCACGGACCACCGCCTGCTGCGCTTCGATGGTGGCCGAACCGTCGATGACCCGGAACCCGAACGCGTCCTTCATGGCCAGGTATTCGTTATAAATCCGCTCCTGGAAAAGGCTGAAGCTTTCGTAGGGATCGTTAGCCAGGCCAAGGTCCATCCCCGCCTCGTGAAATTTCAGCTGGGGGCGGCCGGAAAGTATGCGCGAGAGGGCAACCTGCAGGGGGGTATTGAAGAAGAGGGTGATGTCCGGCCGACGGGCGAAACCATAGAGGTTGTGCAGCCAGGGACGGGGACAGCCGCGCACCGCATCGCGGGCAAAGGCGGTGAAAATGTAACGGTCGCACAGCACCAGGTATCCCGCCTTGAGAAGCGGCAGTATCTGCCGCTCGTAGCGGTCGGCAAAATCGGTGCAGTGGATGAGGCTGAAGGTAGTAGGGGTGAGGAGCTGCCGTTTCTTCCCCTTGCTGGTGGCCTTCTTGACGATGACCGACGAGTTCCATTCTGTGAAGAACACCTTGAGCCCGTTCATCTCCAGCCAGCGCTTGAGAAGGTATATCTGGGTGGACTTGCCGGAACCATCGAGCCCTTCCACTGCAATCAATCTGCCGGGAAGTTCGGTAGTGAGACTGGATTTCATCTAGGCGAACACCTTCCGGAGAGATTTGCGGGCCTTTTTCAGCCCCCTCCCCACGTCCTTGAAACTGGCGTCGGCAAGGGTAATGAGACGCTCTTCCGCCCGCACGAGTCCCTTGCCGGTTTTTTTCACCCGATTCCCCAGCTTCCGTTCAACCTTCTCCAGGGACGCCAGGGTCTTGAGGAGTTGCTTCTCCACTTTCCGGCCGGCCGTGCCGGTGAGTTCGGCCTGGAAACGCTCCTTAAGCTGGAGGGGCATATCCTGCAGGCGCTTCTTCAGGAGTGCGGCGCTCTTTTTCAGCTCTTCCACCTTCTGTCTCCGGTCGCCTTTCGCCCCTTCCGCCAGTGATTCCGCCTGGGATATGATGGCCGGGATGAGACGCGGATTGACTCCCCGGATCTGCGCCAACCCCGTAGTGCCGGCCGCAGCCACCTTGGCAAAGGTATCAAGTCCGGCCGCCACGAAGCGGGCCGCCAGTATCTCCCCAACCCCTCTCAGCTTCTGCAGTTCTTTTTCCCGTTTCCGCGGCATGGCAATTCCTTTCTCTCACCCACGAGGTTACCGCAACTCTTTTCTCACCTTGTTGTTGGATATCAGCCAGCGAAACATGGCCGATATCTCCTGGCCTTGTACGTAGAGCCTCAGTGACAGCACCGCCCCCTTTTTCAGAGGCACCGCTCCGCCTGTTCCCAGCAGATGTCCCGCCAGTATCCCCAGATCGGGTTCGTGCCCCACCAGCACCAGTTCCCGGCAATCCACCCGCTGTCCGACAATCCTCCGGAATCCTGCCAGGTCAAAACCGGGGGAGAGTTCCTCCGTCACCTCGACCGGTCCATCGTACGTGAGAACCTGTGCCAGAATCTCGGCAGTCTGCACCGCCCGAACCAGCGGACTAGTAAGAATACGGTCGGGGGCGAGCCCCTGTTTCCCGGCTTTGACAGATATTTTACGGAACGATTCACGGCCGGCGCACGTGAGGTAGCGCCAGGAGTCATTCAGCAGGGGTGTCCGCTCCACAGCCTCCCCATGTCTAACAAGACAGAGTTTCATGGCTTGCCATCCCCGTCCTCTACTCTTGAAACGTGCACCGCATTGAACAGTTAACCAGAAAACCAGAGGAATTCAATATGATTTAACGGAAAGACGGCCAATCCACGCACTTTTTACCTGTTTGTAACATTTCCGGCAGCTACCCTTGCCGATTCCACGGGGTACCCGATGTTGAATCATTGACAGCAGCGGTGGATTGTGTGGTATTCTGGCGAAATGAAACCATCAGAAATCGGCGCTGACGAATGGGAAGCCCTCTGCACCCATTGCGGTCTCTGCTGCTTCGAAAAACTGGAGAACGAACGGGGCACCATCTTCTTCACCCAGACCCCCTGCCGCTACCTGGACGTGGTAACCCGCCAGTGCCGCATCTATTCCCGCCGCTTCGCCATCAATCCGGCCTGCATCCAGTTGACCCCCGAGCTGGTAGAAAAGCTCCACTGGCTTCATGACGAGTGTGGCTACCGACAAGCACTCGGCCTGAGTCGTGCTAACCAGCGGAAACGCCGCAAATCCTGACATTCAAGCCCTTTAGCAGTACAACACAAGGAGTACCCAAGAGCCATGACCCACGACAACGACCGGCACAAACCGGCCCTGACCGTTTTACCGGGAGGCAAAAACGACGTGCACGAGTTCGCCTCTCTCCCCCTGGACCGCAAACTCGCCATGCTGCACAACTTTTCCGCCAGCCGAAGAATGGAGCTGGTCCTCGACGACCCCGCCGCTGCAGCGCTGGTCCACGCCTTCCAGCCCCAGGAACTCTACTGGCTGGTGGAGGAAATCGGCATCACCGACGCCCAGGAACTGATCGCCCTCGCATCACCGGACCAGTGTCGGTTCTTCCTCGACATGGAACTGTGGAAAGGGGATTCCTTCATACCGGAGAAGGCATGGGAGTGGTTCGGCTACCTCATGGAACTCGGGGAGGAACATGTTGCCAAGCTTCTTCCCGAACTCGACCACGAACTTCTTCTCCTCTTCCTTACCCAGGAGATTACCGTCGGCGGCGGCATCGGCGACCTGATCAACGACGAGGAGCGCCTGACGGAGTGGGACCACAGCTTCGACGACCTCTTCTTCATCAGCTATCGGAACTCCCGTCATGCTCAACTCGTCGGCGCTCTCCTCGATATCATCTATCGCCATTACCACGACCTCTATCTGGAGTTGATGGAAGGGGTAAAGCACGAACTGTTCAGCGAGGTGGAGGAGTTGGCAGGCCAGTTCCGGTCCGGCCGACTGGCCGACCTGGGCTTCCCCGATCCCTCAGAAGCCGCAGCCCTCTATGCCTACATCAAGCCAGCCATGTTCACGCCGGCCAGGGACAAGGGTGATGTCTTCCCCACGCTCGGGAGTCAGCGGCTCCCCGTATCCATCGAGAGCAGTTATTCCCTGCTGCAGCGGGTACTGGCGGCTGTCGACAGCGATGGTATCTACCAGGAGATTAACTACCTGGTGAACACCGCACTGGTGGCCGAAGAAGCGTCTTTATCCGACACAACAACCGTACAGTCTGTCATGGAGCGGGTTTACGGCTGTCTGAATATTGCGCTGGAAGAATTGAGCGGTGGCGATGAAGGAAACGGGCGGGACATTGTGACGGGAGAGTACCTGAAACGGCTTTTCCAGTTCGGCTTCAGCTTGCTTCTCGACCTACAGCGACAGGCTGCGGAGGTTAAGAGCGACAACTATGCCGCCAACAAGGCGCTCAAGGGGCTCAAGGCCAAGCGCCCCAGGTTCTATCGGGGACTCGACCCTGACCACGCCGACGGCTACCGGGAGTTCCGGACCTTGGCCGATGTGCAGACGGTAAAGGAATTCCTGCGGATACTGGAATCGGGGGCTGGGGACTAGGGACTAGGTGCTGGAGAGGAAGGGGACGAAAAGGCCGCCCCTTCATGTCTCACTGACGGTCAAGCCTGTTTTTCTTCGCGTCTCTGCGTCTTCTGCGTCAATTGATTCAAACTATTCGCAAATTTCTCCCCGCACGAGCTCCCGTTCCACGGCAACGATCCGCACCGACACTTCCCGGTTGACCAGCTCGTTTCCGCCCGTGATGACCACCGGCAGGTAATTGCGCGACAGGCCATGCACAACGCCGTCGCTGTCGGGACGCTGCACGAGGACCGGCAGCACTTGCCCGATGAAGCGCCGGTAGTAGGCACGCTGTTTCTCATCGGAGACCCGGCGGAGAGCCTGGGCCCGTTCCCTGATCACGGCGGGATTCACCTGCCCCGCCATGGTGGCGGCCGGTGTTCCTTCACGGGGAGAGAAGGGGAAGACGTGGAGGTAGGCAAGGGGAAGGGACTGGACGAACGCCAGGGTGCGGGTGAATTCCTCGGCTGTCTCCCCCGGGAAACCGGCGATGATATCGCAGCCGATGCAGACGTCGGGGATGGCCGCCACCAGGCTCTCCACCACCTCCCGGAACCTGGCCGTCGTGTAATTGCGGTTCATCCGCCGGAGCACCTGATCATCACCGCTCTGGAGCGGGATGTGAAAATGGGGACAGACCGACCGGGACGACGCCAGGAAGGCCACCAGCTCGGGGGTTACCTCCGTCGGCTCCACCGAGCCAACCCGTAGCCGCGGCACCAGCCGACCCGCCTCCACCCCCTTCAACAGGTGGAGGAGTGTGACGGGAGGATTCAAGTCGAGACCGTACCCCCCGAGGTGGATGCCGGTCAATACCACCTCCTGGAACCCCTTGGCGGCAAAGGTCCGTATCCCCGCCAGCGCTTCCGCCAGCGGAACGCTCCGGCTCCCTCCCCGGGCGTAGGGGACGATGCAATAGGAGCAGAAGGCATCGCAGCCGTTCTGCACCTGGAGAAACGCCCGGGTGTGCTCGGCAAAGCTCTCCAGCGCAGTTCCCTCCGTCTCCCGCACCCGGGAGATGTCGGAGACCAGCACCCGCTGTTCATCCCCCAGCTCCCGCAGAAACCCCACAAGCCCCTTTTTCTCCAGGTTGCCGATGATGAGGTTCACCCCCTCCATCTCCTGCAGCTCCTCGAAGGCCACCTGGGCATAGCACCCTGTCACCACGATGCGGGCCGCCGGGTTGCGCCGGCGAGCCCGGCGGATCAGCTTGCGGGACTCGGCATCGGTCTTGGCAGTGACGGTGCAGGTGTTGATCACGTAGATGTCCGCCGCCTCTTCGAAAGGAAGGATCTGGAACCCCTCCTTCCCGAGCGCCTCCCCCATGGCCGCCGACTCGAACTGGTTGATCTTGCACCCCAGAGTTGTAATGGCTACTGTCTGCATGCTGTCCTTATTCAGAATCTGCGGGAGGGAGCACCCCATTGTGCTCAGAGTCCCCTCGCACCGCAGCTGTACGGCTCATTTCGCGCCGGCCTGGCGGCCTGCTTTGCTCCATTTCGCCTACAGCTGCTGGTACTCGGGCACATTCGCCCCATGGGGCACTCCCTCCCACAGATTAAGGTTTCATTCAAAATTCACAATTCAACATTTAACATTGCCTTCTCGATCCATCCCCCACCCAGCACTTCGTCATCCCGATAGAAGACCACCGCCTGTCCCGGCGTGACCGATTTTTCAGGGACCGTGAAGCGGACTTCAGCACGGTTCCCCGGCAGGGGGATAACGGTGCATGACACCGGCCGGTGCCGGTAGCGGATCTTGCAGGTGGCTTCCAGTGGTGCTCCCGGCGGGGGGATGATCCAGTTAAGGTCAGTGGCAACGAGACCGGGGCTGGCGAGCTCTTCCCGGCTCCCCACCACTACTTGACGTTTCTCCGTATCCACCTCGAGCACATAGAGGGGGGAGGGATGGGCCACTCCCAGTCCCTTCCGCTGTCCCACCGTGTAGCGGTAGGTTCCCTGGTGCCGGCCGAGAACGGTCCCCCGGCGGTCGACGATGTCGCCATTCAACGTGCCGGCGCCCCGTGCCTCCTCCAGAAAACGGACGTAGTCGTTGTCCGGCACAAAGCAGATCTCCTGACTCTCCCCTTTCTCAGCCACCCGCAGTCCATAACGAGCAGCCAGCCGCCGCACCTCCGGCTTGGTCATTCCGCCGAGAGGGAAAAGGGTCCGGGACAGTTGCTCCTGAGTAAGGGTGAAGAGAAAGTAGCTTTGATCCTTGCTGCTGTCCTGGCCCATGTGGAGACGGTAACGGCCGGTCCCGTCCCGTTCAACCCGTGCATAATGCCCCGTGGCAAGATAATCGGCGGCCAGGTCCCGTGCCTTTTGCAGCAACAGTTCGAACTTGATCCGCTGGTTACAGCGTACGCAGGGGTTGGGAGTACGGCCGCGGAAGTACTCCCCCACAAAGTCGTCGATCACCAGCCTCTGGAACTCCTCCTCGAAGTTAACCACATAGAAGGGAATACCCAGTTGCTCTGCCACCCGCCGGGCATCGTGGATGTCGTCGAGGGAACAGCAGGTATCGAATTTCTCCCCATCAGGTGCGGTGAATGTGGCATAGTCCCAGACCTGCATGGAAATGCCGATCACCTCGTGCCCCTGCTTCTGGAGAAGGGCGGCGGTGACCGACGAATCCACCCCGCCGCTCATGGCGACGACCACCCGTTGTTTTCTGTAGTTATCTGTCATGATTCAGAGATTCCGCAACCTTTCCACGATGGGTGGCAACAGCGCTAACACCTGCTCCACATCCTCCTCCGTGCTCTCCGCACCGAGGGAAAAACGGACAGAACCCTTTGCATAGGCGGATTCTAGGTTCATGGCGGCAAGGACGTGGGAGGGTTTGAGGGTTCCCGACGCGCAGGCCGATCCGGACGAAACGGCCACTCCTGCCATGTCGAGATTGAGAAGCAACGAATCGGCAGCCACATCCCTGAAGGAGATATTGGTTGTATTGGGAAGGCGCTCCGTTGGATGGCCGTTCACCTGAGTATGGGGAATCCGCTCCCCAATCCCCCGTTCCAGGCGATCGCGCAGGGTGGCCATACGCTTCGCCTCGCCGGCAAGCTCGGCCCCGGCCAGTTCACAGGCCTTGCCAAACGCCACGATGCCCGCCACATTTTCGGTGCCTGCCCGCCGGTTCCGTTCCTGGGACCCACCGTTCAGGAGGGGATGGAGCTTCGTCCCGGTCCGGACCACGAGAGCTCCCACCCCCTTGGGAGCACCGAGCTTGTGGCCTGAGATAGAGGTTAACCCTATCCCTATTCCCCTGACATCGACTGGCACCTTACCGAAGGCCTGAACGGCATCGCAATGGAAGCATACCCGACGCTCCGCAGCCAGTGCGGCTATCTCCCGTACCGGGAAAAGGGTGCCGGTCTCGTTGTTGGCGAACATGAGGGAGATGAGAATGGTGCTATCGGTGATAGCCGCCGTCAGTGCGTCAAGGTCCGGCCGTCCGTGGCGGTCCACCTCCAGCCGGGTGATGTCGTACCCTAGCTGCTCCAAGGCAAGACAGGTGTTGAGGACCGCCGGATGCTCCACGCGGGAGGTGATGATATGGTTTCCCTCGCCGCGCCGGGCTGCCGCCGTCCCCTTGATGGCCATGTTGTCGGCTTCCGTGCCGCAGGAGGTGAATACCACCTCAACCGGCTCGCAGCCGGCCAGGGCAGCCACCCGCTCCCGCGCCTCATCCACCGCTCCTCTGACCTGTCGTCCGGCCCAGTGGATGCTCGACGGGTTGCCGAACTGCTGTCGGTAAAACGGCAACAACGCCTCCAACACCGCCGGTTTGACCGGTGTCGTGGCGTTGTAATCCATGTAAATCAACTCCATGCGGTCGTACTCCCTGCGCTCAGCCCGTCGGCTTGCAGGCCCCTTTCTCAATGTTTCCTTCACCTGCAGGCCTGTTTCGCGCTTCCCGGGTCAGGTCCGCCAGAGTAATGGAATCGAGAAATCCCCGAATCCTCTCACCCAGCCCCTGCCAGACGAAGTGGGTAACGCAATGTGCCTCCCGCCGGCAACTCCGGTCCCCTTCATCGAGGCAGGCCACGGGATTGAGCTGTTCTTCCACGGTTACCACGATCTCTCCGACCTTGATGGCATCTTCCTGACGGGCCAGCACATACCCGCCGCCGGGGCCACGGACGCTTGTCACGATCTGTCCCTTTTTCAGGCGGAAGAACAGTTGCTCCAGGTAGTTGAGCGGTATCTCCTCCCGCCGGGAAATTTCCTTCAGCGACACGGGCCGCCCCTCGGAATAAAGGGAGAGATCCACCATGGCCCGTACCGCATATTGAGCCCGCGTGGAGAGGCGCATGAATCAGGCCCCTTTTTTGGAAATCTGCTGCTTCAGCGTTTCGTGCTCGGCCGCAAGTGCATCATACTTCCGCTCCAGTTCACGGATCTGGTCAAACAGGCACGCAATGGCCTTCGCCTCCGGATCGGGAAGCTTGCCGTGCTCCAGGTCCATTCTGTCGGCCGGCTTCTCCGTGGCCATGACAACACGACCGGGGATTCCCACCACCGTGGAATTGGGAGGAACTTCCTTAACTACCACGGAATTGGAACCGACCTTGCTCCCTCGACCGACGGTGAACGGCCCGAGGATCTTGGCGCCAGAACCGACCACCACGTTGTCCTCAAGGGTGGGATGGCGCTTGACCTTCTCCCAGCTCACCCCGCCGAGCGTTACCCCGTGGTAGAGGGTCACGTTGTCGCCAATCTCGGCGGTCTCCCCAATCACCACTCCCATACCGTGATCGATGAAAAACCCCTTGCCGATGGTGGCGCCGGGGTGGATTTCGATCCCGGTGAAAAAGCGCCCCAGGTGGGAAATTAACCGCCCGATGAAATAGTGTTCATGGGTCCAGAACCAATGGGCAACCCGGTGAAACCAGACGGCATGGAGCCCCGGATAGCAGAACAGTACTTCCGGCACACTCCGGGCAGCCGGGTCGCGGTCGAACACCGCCTTTATATCATTCTGCATACGCGCAAACATCGTCTCCCCCTCCCCTTTGCAGCAACTGGCACCCAAAAGCTTCTTTCCTGAGTAACATACCTTACTATAATTGTCAAGTATGGAATCAAATCCAGAAGAGATGGCTGTTTCCTGGACCAAGTGGCCCGGGCCAGCCGCCGTGATTGAACTGGAGCTGCAGGGTTGTGAGGGACGGGATGCTCTTAAGATCCACTGAGATAAAGGGTAGTTAGAAATAATTTCAGGAGGGAGGACACATTGGAAGGGTAAACGTGAAGGCGCTCCCCTGCTGGGGAGCGCTGTCGACCCACAGGTCCCCCTTGTGGGCCGCAACGATACGTTTGCAGATGGTGAGACCGAGGCCGCTCCCCTTCTTGGGAGCACTCGACGCGCCGACCTGGCAAAACTCGTCAAAAATCCTGTCATGGCACTCTTCAGGAATCCCCACGCCGGTATCGCTGACGGTCACCCGGACATGTTTGCCATGTTGACCCGCCGCGATTCCGATCTTTCCCCCCGGCGGTGTGAATTTGATTGCATTGCCGATCAGATTGGTAAGAACGCACGCTATCTGGGTCGGGTCGAAGCAGGCCGAAAGCCCTTCGTCAATCGGTTCGATGGAGAGGAGCAGCCCGTTTTGCTCCGCATAGGGTGCGAGAACGGAGTAGACATCCCGGATTGGTTCGATGATTCTCTTCTCTCCCAGATTCAGGAGGGGGCCTCCATTCTCGATTCTGGCGAGGTCGAGCATGCTATCTACGAGGTCTACCAGCCGTTCGCCGCTCTCCACGGCCGCTTTCAGGTACTGACGCTGGGTATCGGTCAGGCTCCCGGTGTCACTTTCACCAAGGAGGGCACAGTAGCTGTACATGATGCTGACGGGGATGCGCAACTCGTGGGTGGCCGTCCGGATGAATTCCGACTTGAGCCTGTCCAGATCCTGCAACCGCTCGTTGGCCGCTTTCAACTGCTGCTGGAAGCGGCGCTCCTCGGTTACATCGGTAAAGGAGCAGATGAGATACCTTCCATCAAGCCGGTAATCGCTCACCGACACCGACACGTGCAGCCTCTCTCCCCCTTTGGTGACAAAAACCAGCTCACTCCGGCGCCGGTATTCCCGGCCGACGAAGAAACTCAAATGGTTTTCCATGGCATCCTGTCGGCATTCGTCGGCTAGCATGTCAGCCAAGGCCAGATTAAGGGCCTCTTCCCGAGAATAGCCGAGCATAGCCAGGGCAATTCTGTTGATGTAGACCGGTTCGCCATGGGCATTGAGGGCCATGAGCCCATCGGATGCGTGCTCGAACAGGGTTTCGAACAGTGCTTTTTCCCGCAACTCCTGCTCCAGCCGTTCTTTTATTTCCCGCAACTCCTGGGATTCCTCCCGGGCTTTTTCATAGAGATAGGCATTTTTCAGCGCGGCGGCCGAGACATTTGCCACCAGTTCGCAGAAATTGAGTTCGTGGTGGGTAAAAGAATTCCCCGCGCGGGCGGTCCTCAGCATGAGCGTACCGATTACCTCGCTCCGGTAAATGACGGGCAGTACCAGAATAGAGTCGAACGGAAGCCCGGAGATAAACCCCCTCACCTCCTCCATGAGAGGATTGTTCTTCACGTCATCGACGACAAGTGACTTGCCGGTCCGGATAACTTCGCGGATCTCCGGATAACGTTCCAACTCTATCCGAAAACCGCTGATGTCGGAGTTGTCACTGGAGGCAAGCACGTATCCGTAGCCGTCCTCCCCTTTCAGGTGGACAATGGAACAACGAAGGACGTCAAGAGTGCCGGCTATCTTTTCGACAATGATCTGGAGAATGCGCCGCGTGTCAAGGCTGGAGGTGATTGCCTGGGAGATTTCGAGCAGTATCCCCGTATCCCGCACCTCCTGGCGAAGCATCTCAGCGGTTGTTCGTTTGGAAAGGTTGGAGTTGATCCGCGCCAGCAGCTCATGAGTCACAAACGGCTTGTTGAGATAATCGTCCGCGCCGACAGCAAACGCCTCCACCAGTTTATCCTTATCCTTGTTCGCCGTCAGGACGATTACCGGTATGGACGCAGTTTGCGGATCACCCTTGAGTCGACGACATGCTTCAATGCCATCCAGACCCGGCATCACCATGTCCATCAGTATCAGATCAGGCCGGGATTCAGCCGCCAGCGCACACGCTGCCGCACCATCGGCCGCCTCCTCAACCATCATTCCCGCAGCAAGGAGTTCGTCGTGCAAGAGCTGCCGGGCAAATGCCTGGTCATCAACAATGAGAATTTTTGGTAGTGCCATCCTTCCCAGCCCCCTCGTTTCAGCTGTAAGAGATTTTGCAATTTACATACCATTAATTCGTGTATCCATATAAACCAAAAACGGCTACCGATCTTCAGTAATATGGATGAGACATGACGACATGGTTTCCGACAAAAAACATTCCAGAGAAATTAAACCCTTAGCACCGAGTATTCCCCTATTCATGTAGTACCCGTCACCGGTACCGACCAAGAACAATCCGCTTAATTTGTTAATTTGCCGAACAATCCACATCCTATATCCACACAAACATTACGCCATATAACCACATTACTCAACATTACAACAACCACTTAAAGCGGACATTGCCGTTATTTGACGACTATATTATTTTCATGGCATATTTTTATAAAAATCACACCTACCGCAAATTCCTTGGAAATACAATAGATCAAGTTATTGCAAAAAAGGCTTTACGGTGTTTTCCGTAAAGCCTTTTATACATGGTGCCCGAAGCCGGGGTCGAACCGGCACAGCCTTGCGACCGAGGGATTTTAAGTCCCTTGCGTCTACCAATTCCGCCATTCGGGCAGTATCCGTTCTGATCGGGGTAAATTCCAGTGAAGAAGAAAGGACAAGATAAACAAACGGGAGGAGAATATCACCAGGTGATCCCCCCTCCCGTTGGAGACAAATATTTGCCGCCGATCAGTCGAGGGTATTAACCCGTTCCCGCAGATCCTTGCCGGTTTTGAAGAACGGTGTCCGCTTGGCCGGAATCCGGACGACTTCACCACTCTTCGGGTTGCGCGCTTCGCGCGGTCCCCGCTCGCGGATGGTGAAACTGCCAAAGCCGCGGATTTCAACCTTCTCCCCCTTTTTCAGGGCGGCGCTCATTGCGTCGAACACCAGGTTGACTACCAGTTCGGACTCCTTGCGGGTCAGGACACTGTTGGATTCAACAATTTTTTCTACGAGCTCACTTTTTGTCATACGCACACCTCTTCCCAGCAGTTTGCTTTCGATAGACCCTTACTTGTCGCCATTGCCGTTTTTCTTGATCTCTTTCAGCAGGTCCCCAAGGTTGGACGTCGCTTCCCCCTTGGACCCCATGAACGACTCGAACTCGGCCTTTTCCAGCGCACTCTGCAACGACTTTATGGAAAGCCCGATTTTGCGATCTACGGTATCAACATTGAGAACCACCGCCTCCAGCTCGTCTCCCACGTTGCAGAACCCTTTCGGGGTGGCAAGCTTCTCGTGGGAAAGTTCGGAAACGTGGACAAGCCCCTCTATACCCTCCTCAAGTTCGAGGAAAACGCCAAAGTCGGTAACGGAGGAAACCTTGCCCACGACCCGGGTCCCGGGGCGGTATTTGCCGGGGATTTCGCTCCAGGGATCGGGGGTAAGCTGCTTTACGCCGAGGGAGAGCCGCTCGTTGGCTACATCGATGTTCAGGATAACTGCCTGAACCGTCTCCCCTTTGCTGTATATCTCACCGGGATGCTTGATCCGTTTGGTCCAGGAGATATCCGACACGTGCACCAGACCGTCGATGCCATCCTCGATCCCGATGAACATGCCGAAGTCGGTGATGTTCTTGATCTGTCCCTCGATTTTGGTGCCGACCGGATAGCGCTCACCGACCACAGTCCAGGGATTGACGGATGTCTGCTTGAGGCCGAGAGAAATCCGGCGGTTGCCGGAATCAACACCGAGGACGACCGCCTCCACCTCTTCGCCAACTTTGAGCAACTCGGAGGGATGGCGGACCCGCTTGGTCCAGGACATCTCGGAGATGTGGACCAGCCCTTCGACCCCTTCCTCAAGGGCAATAAACGCCCCATATTCGGTCAGGCTGACCACCTTCCCTTGCACCCGCTCACCCGTCTGGTACTTCGCTTCCACGTTGAGCCACGGATCGGGCATGGCCTGCTTCATGCCGAGGGAGATTTTCCCCTTGGCGCGGTCGAACTTCAGCACCATGACCTTGACGGTGTCGCCAACCTTGATGATTTCACCCGGATGGGTCAGGCGTCCCCAGGACATATCGGTAATATGGAGCAGACCATCCAGTCCCCCCAGATCGACGAAGGCACCGTAATCGGTGATGTTTTTCACAACCCCGTCGACCACCTGGCCTTCGGCCAATGTCGCGAGAGTATCCTCCCGTGCCTTGTCCCGCTCCACTTCCAGCAGGACACGGCGGGAAAGGACGATGTTCCCCCGTTTGCGATTCATCTTGAGTATCTTGAAGGTCGCGGTCTGTCCCACGTACCGATCGAGGTTGCCACCAGGACGGAGATCGACCTGGGAAGCGGGCAGAAAGCCGGTAATACCGCCGATGTCAACATTGAGGCCGCCCTTGACCTTGGCAACGATCTTCCCTTCGACGTCGCCCCCTTCGCCCCCTGCTTCGGCAATCCTGTCCCAGACGAGGTGGGCCTGGGCCTTTTTCTTGGAAAGGACGATGTACCCCAGTTCGTTTTCACGCCGCTCGAACAAGACTTCGACCGGATCTCCCACCTTGACGGTCAACTGGCCGTTTTCGTCCATGAATTCATTGGCCGGTACGCACCCTTCGGATTTGTACCCCACATCAACCAGCACGTAATCGGGCGAAATCTGCACCACGACGCCACGTACAATCTCTCCGACGCGAAGCTGTTTCAGGCTGTCCTGGAACATCTCTTCGAATTCGCCGCCGCTCCCCTGGTCCAGTTCATCGTCCGTATCATGAAAGCGCTTGATCGGCATTTCTTTCTGCCGTTTCATCCGTTTTTCATCCATCATTAACCAAGTACCCCCTCAAATATTTGCCATTCGCTTAAGCACGTTAAATTAGCACATTTGCTAAAAAATTCAATGGTTATTATTGCGATTGATCTGTTCGATACGCTCCACGACCTCGTCAATAAGCCATTTGGGTGTTGAAGCCCCGGCGGTCACACCCACCCGCTCAACCCCGTCAAACCACGCCGGGTTGAGTTCCTGGGCAGTCTCGATCTGAAAAGACCTTGGCTGGAGCTCGGTACAGACTTCCGTAAGCCGCTTGGTGTTGGCACTGTTGTAGCCACCGATTACTACCATGCAATCGACTTGCTTGGCAAGCTCTTTGGCTTCCTCCTGACGGATTGCCGTGGCGTCACAGATGGTGTTGAACACACGTATCTCGCTCCCCCTGGCAAGGCATTTCATCACCACGCTCTGCAGGTTCTCGAATGACTGGGTAGTCTGGGCAACCACGCCGATCTTCCCCATCCGAGGGAGCCGGGACGCCTCCTCGTTGGAACCGACGACAAAGACTTTCCCCGTGGCATAGGAAACGATCCCCTGCACTTCGGGATGGTCGGCGTCACCCACGACAACCACATCATAACCCGACTGGGAGAGACTTTTCACATGCTCCTGAGCCTTCTTGACGAAGGGGCAGGTGGCGTCGATTATTTCGAGTTCCTTGAGGACCGCCTCTTCCAGCTCTTCGGCAGCGACGCCGTGGGAACGGATGATAATGGTGGCATCCGAAAGGCCGGACAGGTCCTTGCGGACCTTAACCCCCATTTCCTCAAGCTTCTGCACTACCTGGGGAGAGTGTATGATCGGCCCGAGGGTGAACGTGTTACCCTTTTCCTTTGCAGCCTCGAAGGCCATCTGGGTGGCCCGCTTGACACCGAAACAGAATCCGGCCCGTTTGGCAACAATGATTTCCATACTAAAAACTCCCTACGGGCTGCCGGACACTGGTTCCTGCCCCCTGCCCCTTAAGTCTTGCCTCGATAACCGCCGTCATCCGCTCCAGAACCTCCTCGATGGAAAGCCCTGAGGAATCGATTTCAATGGCATCCACAGCCCGTCGCAGAGGAGCATGCTCACGCTCTTCATCCTGTCTGTCCCGCTGGACCACGGCGGCAATGGTTTCGTCGAGGGAAATCTTTTCCCCCCTGGCTCTGAGTTCCAGGTACCGGCGTCTGCCACGCTCCTCCGCCGATGCGGAAAGGAAAAACTTCACATCCGCATCGGGAAAGACCACCGTCCCGATGTCGCGCCCCTCCAGAACCACCCCGCCTGCACTCCCCATCTGTCGCTGCAGTTCGAGGAGAAAATCCCTGACCACCTTCCGGGCCGAGATCGTCGACGTGAGCAGACTGATTTCCGGCGTTCTGATGGCGCTGGAAACGTCCTCTCCGTTGAGCAGCACCTGACAGCAGCCGTTGGTGCGGGCAAAGGAGATGGTGCACTCATTACAAAGCCGGGCAAGGGCGGGTTGATCGTCAGGCGAAACTCCGGCCCGCCGTGCCGCAAGCGCCACGGTCCGGAACATGGCGCCGGTATCGATATGGATGTAGCCGAGCCGGTCGGCCAGGAGCTTGGTGATGGTGCTCTTGCCGGCGCCGGAAGGACCGTCGATGGCGATAATCAGACGCTTTCCCCCCCCCCTCGATACGCTCACCGCACGGAAACCTTTTCGAGGAGTTCGACGAAGGTCGGAAACGAGGTGGAGATGCAGGCAATATCGTCGACCGTTACACTATCCGTTGCGGCAAGTCCGGCAATCAGCATGGACATGGCTATGCGGTGGTCGCCAAAGCTGTCCGCCATGCCCCCCTGCAGCTTCTCCGTGCCGGTAATCTCCATGCCGTCGTCCATCTCGACGACCTGGACGCCGGCTCGCCGCAGATTGGTTGCCATGGCGGCAATCCGGTCCGTTTCCTTGACCCGCAACTCCCGGGCATCCCGCAGAACCGTCTTTCCCTCAGCCAGGGCGGCGGCCACACAGATCACCGGAAACTCGTCGATTGCCCGGGGAACCACCTCACCGCCGATCTCGACCCCCTTGAGTGCCGACGCACGGACCAGAAGGTCTGCAACCGGTTCGCCGGACACCTCCCGCCGGTCGAGAAGCTCGATGGAGCCCCCCATGGCACTGAGGATATCGATGACGCCGGTACGGGTCGGATTGACGCCGACGCCGCGGATGAGGAGTTCGGCACCGGGAACGATGAGGGCTGCCACGATGAAAAAGGCTGCCGACGAGATATCTCCCGGCACCACGATGTCGCGGCCGGTCAACTCCCGTCCTCCGCGCACCGTGACAGTGGTACCTGCCGTCTCCACGTCGGCACCGAAATAGCGGAACATCCGCTCCGAATGGTCCCGGGAAAGGTGGGGTTCCGTCACCGTGGTGACCCCGTTGGCATACAGCCCGGCCAACATCAGGGCCGATTTCACCTGGGCGCTCGCCACCTTGGAAGTATGACTTATGCCAGCCAGTTGCCGTCCGACGATTGCCAGGGGGGCCTTGTCGCCACCGGAACGGCCAAAAATGGTGGCGCCCATCCTGCCCAAGGGTTCGATGACCCGTCCCATGGGGCGCTTGCGCAAATACTGGTCACCGGTCAGGACGGAGAAAAACCGCTGCCCCGCCAGAAGCCCGGTGATAAGGCGCATGGAGGTGCCGGAATTGCCACAATCGAGAACATCGGCTGGTTCGGACAGGCCATGCAGCCCCGCTCCCCGTATGCGCAGGGTTTCACCGTCGTCTTCAACGCCCACTCCCATGGCCCGGAATGCATCGAGGGTGGAAATATTGTCTTCGCCCCGCAGGAAGCCGCGTACCGTCGTCACTCCCCGGGCAATGGAACCGAGCATGATGGAACGGTGGGAAATGGACTTGTCGCCGGGAACACTGATCTCACCCCGAAGTGTCGTTGCCGGCTGAACGGTGTAGCTCTTCACGTACATCCCCTCTCTGCCATTGTGGGTACGGGGCGCTTCGCCCCGTCAAACCAGCCTACATAGTTTCCATCTGGAAACTCCAGATGTGAACCTATCAGTTTTCGATTCGGAAAGGAGGAATTTTTCGCTCTGGCAAGGAAATCAAGGGATTGCGCGGAGGCGTACTTCTGTACGCCGCACAAGCAAGTCCGCAGATTGACACCGCCAGAGCGGAAAAGAACCCTTTCCGGACAAAAACTACAGGATCGCGTCCCGCTGTTCCTTGGATCGGGCGAAGAATGCTTCCAGCCCGGCACCATCCCGTTTCTCCACCAGCGACCTCAGCTCCGCTAGGTAGCGGGAGAAAAAGTCCATCATCTCCAGGATCCCCTCCCGGTTCATGAGGGCAATGTCACGCCACATGGCCGGATCGGACGAGGCAATGCGGGTGAAGTCCCGGAACCCGCCGGCCGAATACGGCAGAATCCCCTCCTCGAACCGGTCGTACCCCCCCACCGCGTTGACCAGGGCATAGGCCACCATGTGGGGAAGATGGGAGATGGCGGCGAGGACCCGGTCGTGCTTCTCCACGTCCATCAGCACTACCTCGCTGCCGGTCAACTCCCACATCCTCACCACTTTCTGCTGGGCAAGGGGGTCGGTAGCGACAGTAGGAGTGATAATGCAGCGTCTCCCCTGGTAAAGGGAGGCAAAGGAGGCCTCGACCCCCGAATTTTCCGTACCGGCTATGGGATGCCCGCCGACGAAAAAGGCCCCGGCCGGCATGAGCGCCTCGCAGGCAGACACGATCTCCCCCTTGACACTGCCACCGTCGGTCACGATGCACCCCGGGGCCAGATGGGGGGCGATGCGGGCCAGAACGGACGCAATGGAGCAGACGGGAGTGGCGAGAAAAACCAGGTCGGCCCCCGCAACACCGGCAACGGGGTCGGTCTCGTACCGGTCGATCACCCCGAGTTCAACGGCCCGTTGCAGGTTCGCTTCTCCCCGGCCGACCCCGACGACCTCACCCACTTCCCCCTTCTCCCGCAGGATCCGGGCCAGGGAGCCGCCGATGAGACCGACACCGATTATGCACAACCGCTGAATGAGCGGCATGTGTTGTATCCTTTCAACCCCGTAAGCAGGAGTGTGGATTTTTTGCAAGGTCAAGGCGATCGAGGGATGACGCGGAGACGTAGCACCCAAACATCGGGCATAAACAGCGCTACGTCGCACAAGGAATCGCGAAGATCAACGCAGAGATTGCGGAAAAGCCGCGCTCCTCTACTTTGCCCGGGGGTAGGAGCCGAGAACCTTCACAAACTGACAGCACTGCTTGAGTTCCTCGATCGCCTCGACAATCACCGGGTCGGAAATGTGCCCCGCCAGGTCGAGGAAGAACATATACTCCCAGGCCTTTTTCTTCATGGGGCGCGACTCGATCTTGGAAAGGTTGATCCCCCGTTTGGCAAACGGTTCCAGCATCCGGTAAAGGATACCCACCTCATCCTTCACCGCAAACATGAGGGAGGTCTTGTCATCACGGCTCTTCTCCGTCAGCTTCTTGCCGATAATGAGAAACCGGGTGAAGTTGTTGACCTGGTCCTCGATCCTTGTGCGCACCAGCTTGAGATCGTACATGGTGGCGGCCAGCTCGCTGGCAATGGCTGCCGCGGTATAGTCCTCGGAAACGATCTGGGCGGCCACGGCGGTTGACGCCACATCCACCAGCGGTACGTTGGGGAGGTTCTCCTCCAGCCATTTCCGGCATTGGGCAATGGGCTGGGGATGGGAGTAGACCTTCTTGATATCCTCAAGCCGTCCGGTGCGGGAAAGAAGGTCATGGTGGACCTCCAGCAACACCTCGGCATTGATCTTGAGTTCGCTCTCCATGAACATGTCGAGGGTATAGGAGACCACCCCCTCGGTGGAATTCTCCACCGGCACCACTCCGTAGGTGGCACGCCCCTTCTCGACTTCTTCGAACACGGCAGGAATGGATTTCTGGGGAACCAGTTCGGCGGAATAGCCGAAATGCTGCATGGTGGCAAGGTGGCTGAAGGTCGCCTTGGGACCGAGGAATGCCACTTTCATGGGCGCTTCCAGGGCAAGGGAAGCAGAGATGATCTCCCGGAACACACTTTTCAGCCCCTCGTTGGGGAACGGTCCCCGGTTCCGGGCAGTGAGGCGGTCATAGATTTCCCGTTCCCGGCTCGGGACATGGAAATCACCCCTGGCGGCGGACTTCAGTTTGCCCACCTCCATGGCCAGTGTGGCCCGGTTATTGAGGATGTCCAGAATCTGGTCATCCAGGCTGTCGATGGCCTGCCGCAATGTAGCGAGCGATTTTTTGTCGCGCAAGGTAGAGTCAGCCTTTGGGAAGGAAGTGGGGTGTGTCGTGGAGGGAGCTAATCTATAGCAATGTCGCTAAAAATGCAAACAGTTTTTGGTCAGCTGATAAGGGCGCAGTGGGCGGAAATCACTTGGCGGATTTTTGCCCCGCCTTGTTGACCCGCTTCTTCTCGTGCAGCGGTGGAGTCTTTGCCAACTGTGCCTGACGGATGACCTCCTGCTGAACATCCTGGTCCGACATGACGAAGTAGGCAAAGTTGAGAAGGGTGTGCTCTTGGGGTGCATAGACAGTCCGGTAGGTTTCATTGAGGATACGAACGAGGTTTCCCTTGGCAAACAGAGTGGAGGGAGCACCCTTTCCCATCCCCTTGACGGTCTCCTCGAGGACCGGCAATGTTGCTGCGGTTATGATCGATTTTTCCGGCTCTTCACGGTTGATCCTGATGGCAATAGAATTCTTTCCCACGCTCCGCGCTACGGTATCCGTTCCGGGAAGCCAGACATCACTGAATTGTCCGTAGTCCTTCTCCAGCCGCTCCTCTTTGAAGTTTCTGAAGATCATGCGGGCAGAAGGCTGGACCAAGGTGACAATCCCCCTCTCACAATCGAATCGGGAACCGGGATTTCCCCTCTCCAGGAGCTTGTTGAGCTCCTGGAACTGTGCAGGGGCCGCCGGTACCCCCTTGATGGCACTGGGAGTACAGTTGCGGGCCAGGAGCAGTTCGGTTGCGACCTTGGGAACCACATACCCTTCGGTATAATCCTCGACGGTCAGCCGGTAACCCACGGGACCCTTCTCGCCTGCGACAGCAAAAGAAGGGGCCAACAGGACCAGCATAAGGCCGGCGGCGAATCCATGGCGGAGATTTCTCATTTCAGGCACACCCGTCTGATCTCGGTAAGATCGGTGAGGCCCTGGAATACCTTGAGAAGACCATCCTGCTTCAGGGTCGTCATCCCGTCCGTCACCGCTTGCTCCACGACCTGTTCCGTGCCGACTTTTCTCTTGATGAGCCCCTTCATCCTGTCGGTACATTCCAGCAGTTCGTGGATACCGAGCCGCCCGCGGTAGCCCGTCTGGGCACACTTATCGCACCCGACCGGACGGGTCATGGTCAGTTCTTCACCCTTCAGCCCGAGGCGGGCGAACTGGTCCGGGCCGAATTCTTCAATGACATCAGCCAGCTCCTGCGCTTCGGGCCGATACACGACCTTGCAGTCATCACACAGCTTCCTGGCCAGACGTTGTGCCAGCACGCAGAGGAGCGAATCGGAAAAGCTGAACGGGTCAAGCCCCATATCCAGAAGGCGGGTCACCGTCTCCGGCGCCGTATTGGTATGAAGGGTGGAAAAGACCAGGTGTCCCGTCAGGGATGCCTCGATGGCAATCGAAGCGGTTTCGATGTCACGCATCTCGCCGACCATGATCACGTCGGGATCGAGGCGGAGGAACGACCGGAGCGCTGCGGCAAAGGTGAAGCCGATGCGGTTGTTCACCTGCACTTGTCGCATGCCGCGCTGGGTTATCTCAACCGGGTCCTCGGCACTCCAGATCTTGATCTCCGGGTTATTGATCCTGGCAAGGGTCGAATGGAGGGTCGTTGTCTTCCCCGAACCGGTCGGCCCCACCACAAGCACCAGGCCATAGGGTTTGATGATGGTTTCGTCGAACACGCGCTGGTTCCGCTCGGTCAGTCCCAGTTGGTCGAAGGCAATGGGTTCCCCGGTGGAGAGAATACGGAGCACCACGTCTTCCAACCCTCCCTGGGTGGGCATGGTCGCCACCCGAAGCTCCACGTCGATGGGGCCGAACTTCTTGAAATTGACCTTTCCGTCCTGGGGCCGGCGGCGCTCGGCGATGTCGAGGTCAGACATGATCTTTATCCGGGACGGAATGGCAAACTTGTATTTGTAAGGAATCCGCTGGTAAATCTTGCAGCGCCCGTCGACCCGCATGCGGACGATCACCTCCTGCTTGCCGGGATAGGGTTCGATGTGAATATCGGATGCCCTGGCCATGTATGCGTCATAGATGATCTTGTTGACCAGCTTGACGATGACACTGTCCTTCTCCGTGACTTTCCGGACCTCTTCCTCCACATCCGGCTCGTCCCCCATATGACTCAGGAGTTCCCCGATATCCTCCGGAACGAGATCCAGTTCGACCTCCGCGTGGGATTCCTGCATCGCCGTGGACTTGTAGAGGCGTTGCTGGACCTGGACGATCTCACTCTCCCCGGCTATGACCGGGATGATTTTCAGCCGGATGGTAACCCCGAGCTCCCTCAGGTCATGCATGTTGAGGGGATAGGCCATAGCCAGCGTAAGGGTATTGCCGATCTTGGAAATAGGGACGATCTTCTGTTTCTGTGCATAGGAAGAATTGATGAAGCGGGCAAGGTCCTCTTCGATGGCGAGGTTGCCAAGCTGGACATACGGCAGGTCGTACTGGCCGGCGATGGCCTTGGCAAGGGGTTCCTCACCAATGTAGCGAAGCCTGAGCAGCGCTCTCCCCAAGGGGATATGCTGCTGCTTGCTGAGGGTCCTGGCCTGGGCAAGCTGCTCCTGATCGACGAGTTTCTGTTTCAGCAGGATGTCCGACAGCTTCTGGCGTTTCCCCTGGTGTTCCAGGATGTAAGAGAGATCCGACTCACTGAGATGGCCGAGCCTGCACAAAAGCTGCCCGATAGTCTGGCCGGGAAAAACCTTCTGCAGTTCAAGCGCTTCCTGTAGTTGCTGCTCGTCTATAAGATGGTTTTCCAGCAGTATTTCGCCGATTTTTTTCTGTGCCATATACACCTTTTTCGAAGACCGGCGGCCGGTCTTCACTCCGACTAACCCATGGTAGTGGATCTATTCACGTACGACTTTAAAATCATTATATTCCAGAAGATCTTTGACGAGAGGGTCGATCTCCCGATCCGTCAAAAAGATTCGTCCTTCGCTTTTCCCGTCACGGAGTATGACTCCGGACATCTGTATGCCGTAACTGCTGTCCGTCTGGCTCCAGAGGTTGTGCATGGCAAAATTGCCGGGGAGGCGGAGACGGGCCAGAAATTTTTCCGCGACCTTACGGAAGTCATCCTGTGCCTCCAGGAGGATCACTCGATACCCGCCACCTTCGAGAAGCCGCATGAGGGTATACTGGACCGGATCGCCATCGAAGAAGCTGACCACGTAGCGGCTCCCCTCCTTCTCGAAATAGCGATCCGCACGTACCATCAAGCGGACTCCACCCGCATTGTCCCCCAGCAGGTTGATGCCATGGTCGACCTCATAGGGAACCGCAAGGGATTTCATCAGTGAGTCTGCCATGGTCTGAGGATCACGTGCCGTCACCTGGAAGACGCGGTGCTGCTCGCCATGACGCCCTTCCCGGTAGACGGGATAGGAATCTACCGCATGGAATCCCTTTGACTGCAGAAATCCTGCCAGGACTGGCGGTATGCCGCGGCGGGTGTCGTTGACGTTGAGAAGTACGATGTCGTTCCGCATGAGGCTGTCGGCATTTTTCTCGATCTTGTAATCCGCCAGCACCGTCAACTTCGGGTCAATCCCGAAATCCATCCGGAAATCCTCTTCAACTGAATAAAATTTCGCCGCCGCAAGCAGGGATGAAAAAAAACGGCGGCGGTTGGCGGGATTTTCGGCTACCACCCGGGTTTTCGGGTCCTGGGACATGATCAGGCTCTTGACAAGGGGAGGAATCGTCCCCTCCCTGTCAACGATGATCCGGCCACCGTCGGCGGCGGGGAATACCGGATAGCGCCCGGGGTCAAGGGAAAGGGAATAGCTGTCACTCCGGATATCCACCGGTGCGGATGCAGATGATGACGCAGGAAGCAGGCTGTCCCAGACCTGGCGGACAGTTTCCATCCGCCCTCCCCCACCTTCCCTGGCATCATTGTCGAGGTGAAAACTGGCGGCCGGCTGGTCCTTCCTGACCAGGAGCTTCCCCTTCCCACCCCTTCGTGCCGTGACCTCCGCCCCCCCCCGAAGCTTATTCAAGGACGGCAACTGGATGGTTTTCCCCACCTGGAGACTCTTGCTGCTTCCAAGACGGTTGATATCCCGGAACCGGGGCACCAGCTTCTCGGCCTCGTCATTGTTGAGCCCGTATTCGCGGATCAGTATTTTGAAAAGGTTGTCGCCGGGTTTGATGGTATAGGTGGTCCCCTGAACGGAAGCGTGACGTGGCTTCTCCGAAGGACGGACAGCAGGAGCAGGTGAAGCGGTGGGCAGAACTTTCTTGTCAAGGGCTTTGGGGTCGAGTTCAAACTTGGGATCCATCCCCCACGCCGACGTAGCCGTCAGCAGAGTGCAAACCGCAATAAATGACAGAAATGAACGGTACGACGAAGTATCGCATGGCAACATAGTGTCTCCATTGGGCAGGTGCGCTGTATTTTCCCCCGTGCAAACAACAGCAACCGGTTCCAGCCGGGGCATTACTACGGAAGGGCGATGACGAGCGCCCGGATATCTCCTGACGGGCGTTTGCGGTAGATGACTAGTTCGACGTTCCCTTTGGCAGAACCTTTTTCGATGAGAAAACCATCCTTTTCGATGCGGGAACCGATCTGGTAAGCACTACTGCCACTGACATCCTGGACTCTTTCCGCAACGAAGGCGTCAGACAATGATTCCTGCCTCAATGCGACGATCTGAATCGCCTTGACGTTGCCGCTCTCACGGAAGACGAGGAATTCCATCGCATCATTGGTGAAACGCTCCCACCCCGGATGGGCAGCGGCATAACCGACGTCGGGCCTGTTCCGGGAAATGAAGGCAATAGTCCGCGCAGGATCCGATGACGCTGAAGGTTGTTGTCCGGCAGGGGAAGGGACAGATACAGGTCCGCCGGTCCTGCTCGCCGGGGCATTGCGCGGCTGAGAAAACTGGTATAAATAGACGGTGGCGCAGACGGCCAGAACAGCAAGAAAGACAATGACATAACGCCAGGGCCGGTGCTTGGTTTTATGACCGTAAAATGTGTTCTCGAAGGGGGGTGGAGTTCCACGGAATTCACCCGGTTTCTGGATCCCGCCGGCGGCACTGATAGGCTCCGGCGACCGCATTTCCACATTGTAGACGGGCTCGGCCGGGGGCGCGGGAGGGGAGAGAGGCTGTCCTCGGTGAGACAAAGGCGTTAGCGGTTCCGTTGCCAGAGAGTCTTGAGGTTCCGGCCTTGATTCTAAAGTCGCCGCGGCCAGTGCCGCCGCATACTGGTCGGCCGTGGACATGACCGGTACGTCCGGCCCTCCGACGGGGACGGGTGGCTGCCATCTGAAACCGGAAATCGTCTCCATCTGCGTGCGAAAAGCATTAAGGAGGTCGTCCTCGTCGAGAAACAGGTCAATGCTGCCATCGTAACAGGATTTTGCCCCCACCCTAGCCTGGAGAGTTTCGCGCAGCAGTATCAGCCGCGGTGACTGCTCCCGCAGGAGCCCTTTGATGTGGCGCGCAACGGTTTCACCGGATACACCGTCAATTTCCCCCTGGATAAATACCATTTGGGGGCGTTTGTCGAAAATATCCTTCATCCCCTGATCAAAATCGGAGACCACATCAACCCTGAGCTGGTGCTGGGGCTTAAGCAGTTCCACTATGGCCATCGCCCGCTGATCGGTGGTTATGAGCAAGATGTTAATCATGATACCTCTGTAGTGCTGGAAAGCAGTCTCGTGCCATCATAGAAAACATTGCGGGAACATTCAGCAATCCGGCCACCATTCACGTCTGTCGCCGGTTCGCACGGTATTTACCAGCCATGACGGTCAATTGGATTAGCACTTTACATCATTTATTACCATTAATGCAAGGACAACAGGACAAATCCGTGCCGCCCCCCAAATTATTACCTGACAATATATTATTCAAAACCTGCAAAGGATTTATTATGTGCAATAGCGGCCGGTTATGGCGTTGGCGTGCGACAGGAAGGGAAACGATGTTTTAACGTTTGTCACATTATATCGCCAGGCGATGTGTTGTCAATCCTTATCACACCTCTATAAGAAGGGAAGAGACAGGAACAGCCCGGTTCAACTCACGAAAAATCAGCTGGCCCGCAGCGCCTCCACGATATTCATCCGCGCCGCCCGGAACGCCGGAAGCACTCCCCCCACAAACCCCATGCCGACGGAAAACAGCAGACTTTTCCAGAGTATATCGAGGGTGAGTGTGAAGCTGAATGCAAGCTCGGAAAAGGTCTGCCAGTTCATGGTAGAGATGGTGATGAGCTGCATGAAGGAGGCACCGAACAGCCCCACCACCCCGCCCAGGAGCCCGAGCAGGAGCGATTCCATGACAAAGGCTGCGAGAATGCTCATCTTCTGGAACCCGAGTGCCCGCAGGGTGCCGATCTCCACCACCCGGTTTGCCACGGCCGCATACATGGTGATCATGGCGCCAATCACCGCCCCGAGAGAGAAGATGACTGTCAGGGTTATCCCCATGATGCGGAGGAACTTCGCCATCGCCTCCGACTGGTCCTCGTAATACCTGGTCTCCCGCTTGGCTTCCACGGTCAGACGCGGATCCCCTTCAACCCGCTGTTTGAACTGATCGAACGCAGTAACATCCTGCAGTTTGAAGGAGACCGACGAATAGACCGGACGGCGGAAGGCCTGCATCAGCTGGTCCACGTCCCCCCATATCTCCGAGGAAAAGCCGGTGGTACCGGCGTCGAATATCCCAACCACGGTCCAGTCCCGCATGCCGAAGCGCAGGGTTTCGCCGATCCCTCCCCCCTTGAAGCGGCGGGCGATGCTCTTGCCTGCAATGACCTCCGCTGAACCGGGCCGGGGCATGCGCCCTTCACTCAGCCTCACCTGGGGACGGAGCAGAAGCGAAGCTGGGGCAATCCCCCGGATTACCACGTTGGCAGGCTTGTTGCTCTCCCGTTTGGGAATGTTGATGAGGACCACCAACTCCTTCGCCAACAACAACCGGCCATCGCTCCCCCGCGCCACCTCGGGCTGGCTTTCGATGATAGAGGCCTGCGCCCGGTCCACGCCGCTCTGTACCTCGGAATTGGACGACTTGCGGATAATCACCACGTTGTCATAGGAACCGGTCTCCACCAGGGTCTTGCGCAACCCTTCCGCCAGCATAAGGGTAGCGGCAAAGACAAAAACCACCAGGGCCATGCCGGACGCGGTCAAGACCGTCGTAAGTCTGCGAGTCCAGAGGTTGCGCAGGCTGTAGGAGAACGGAATCGCCATTAGCCGATCCTCCTCAGCCCCTCGGCGATGCCGATGGTCGCTCCCCGCCAGGTGGGGAATATCCCTGCCGCCACCCCGACGACCAGGGCGGCCAGAAGATCAAGGGCAATGGTATGGGGCGCAATGGTAAAGGCCGGGAAGAACTGGGCCAGTTCGACCTGTATCCATTGCGCCGCCGGAAAGGTCAGGGCCACGCCGAGGAGTCCTCCGGAAAGGGCAATAACGAGGGATTCGCCGAAGACGATGCCGGCGATATGCCATCCACCAAACCCGAGGGTCTTCATGGTCGCATACTCGGCGATCCGCTCCCGGGCGGTCATGGCCATGGTATTGGCTGCCACGACCATGATGATGACGATCACCACGTAGGAAACGATCTGGATGGCTACCAGGATCGCCTCGGTCATGGCAACGAAGCCGAGTTGAAAGGCTTTTTCCGTTTCCGTGAGCGTCTCGGCCAACGAATTTTTGAAGATGGCGTCCACTGCCTGCGAAACCTCGGCAGCCAGTTCCGGCCGTTCCACGTCAATCATATAGAAACCAACCTGGTCGGCCCTGCGCGGCGCGGTCTTTTTCAGGGTCTCGTTCAGGTAATCCCAGTGGAAAAAGAGGGCACGTTCCTCTGTCCCTTTCTCCGCTCCCCGGTAGATCCCGCGCAGGACGAACTCCCACTGGCCGGGGAAAATGGTTCCCCGCAAGGTGATAAGATCGCCAATCTTCCAGCCATAGGTGTCCGCGAGCCTCTTGCCGACGATGCACCCTTTCCGGTCGCGGATAAAGGCTTCCCGCTGCTCCGGCGTGAGGATGAATTCGGGATAGAGCTCCAGGAAACTCTTCGGCTCCATCGCTTCGTTGGCAAAAAAATGCTTTTCGTCGATATAGATGCCGCCGAACCAGTTGCCGTACGAGACGGTTTTCACGCCCGGAACCTGACGTATGCGGTCCTTGTAAGAGAGGGGAAGGGGAAAAACGAGGGAAATGGCATTTCTGGTAACAAGCCGTGATGCGGAAGAAGCCTCCACCCCATGGTACCAGAGACCGACGAGCGTGCTCAGGAGGCCGAAGGCGATAATGGCGATGGCAATGCCGACGACGGTGAGAGTCGACCGGAGCTTGTGACGAAAGGCATTGCGGATGATGAGTTTAAGGAAGAACATCGTGCCGGTGCCGGGGGTCAGGAACCGGCAACCGGTGAAGCAGGTTGCCCGTCAATATCGGTGAGTATCCCCTTCTCCAGGTGCCGGATGATGCGGGCCTTCTCCGCAGCACGCGGGTCGTGGGTCACCATGATGATGGTCTTGCCGAACTCGCGCACCAGCCGGTCCATGAGCTGCAGAATCTCCCCGGCCGAAACCCGATCCAGGTCACCGGTCGGTTCGTCCGCCACCAGGATAGCAGGATCGCTCACCACCGCCCGGGCGATGGCCACCCGCTGCTGCTGTCCTCCCGACAGTTGGGCCGGATAATGATCCACCCGGTCAGACAGCCCCACCACCTGCAGCGCCAACGCCACGTGCTCGCGACGCTCGCTGCGGGAGAGGCCGGTCAGGAGAAGCGGCAGTTCCACATTTTCGAACGCTGTCAGTACCGGCATCAGGTTGTAGAACTGGAAGATGAACCCCACATTGGCGGCGCGCCACGCGGCAAGTTCCTTATCGGACAGGGATGTTATATCGACCCCCCCCACCCGTATTGTTCCCTCATCCGCCTTGTCGATGCCGGCGATGAGGTTCAGGAGCGTGCTCTTTCCCGACCCGGACGGCCCCATGAGGGCGAGAAATTCCCCGTCGGCGATGTCGAAGGTGATATCCTCCAGCACCGGGATGGTCTGGCTCCCCCGCCGGTAGGACTTGGAGAGATTCACAATTTCAACAATGGGGGGATTGCCGTTGCCCATGCCCACGATGTCATTTCTCCGCTGTCTTGATTTTTGCCCCGTCCTTCAGCTTTTCCAGCGGCTTCAGGGCCAGCTTGTCGCCGGCCCGGATGCCGCTCAGGACCTCGATCTGGTCCCCGATCCGCTCGCCGAGAGTCACCACCTTCTCCACTACCCGATCACCCTTCACCAGGTAAACCACCTGCTTTCCGTCCCGGCTCCGGACCGCCGCCTGACTCACCGACGTCTTCGGCCGTTGTTCGGTATCGGAGACCGGCCGTTCCAGAAACGCCACCTTGGCGCTCATCTCCGGCAGGATGCGGCGATCGGGGTTGAGGAAGCGCACCTTGACCATGACCGTTGCCTTGCTCCGATCCGCCGTCGGCACAACCGTGTGGAGCACCCCGCGAAACCGGACGTCCGGCAGGGCGTCCAGCTGAATCTCGCACGGTTGTCCCTCCTTCACCTTCCCCAGGTTGGATTCTGACACGTCTGCCTCGACCTGGAGGGACTTCATGTCGGCGATGGTCACCACTGCCGCCTTGGCATTGGCCGCGGCACCGAGGGGGGTAACGATATCCCCCACATCTGCATCCTTGGTCAGCACTACGGCATCGAAAGGTGCCCGGATGAGCGTGTATTCAACTGCCACCTCAGCCCCTTTGAGTGCCGCCTCCGCCGACCGTATGGCTGACCGGGCTCCGGCAACCCCGGCCACGGCCCGCCGGTAGCGTGCCTCGGCCGCATCGAAGTCGGCCTTCGCCACGATCCCCCCAGCGAGAAGATCCTTCAGTCGGTTAAAGGCAAGAGTGGCATCGTCCAGTTCGGCCCTAGCCTGTTCCAGACCGGCCTTTGCCGTCACCAGGTTGGCAGAGGCCTGTTCGCGGGCCGCAGCAACATCGTGATTCTCCAGACGGGCCAGAACCTCGCCAGCCCTGACCCGGCTTCCCTCTTCGACACCAAGCCACTCCAGCCGCCCGGTTGCCTTCGAAGCCACGGCCGCCTTGCGCTGGGCAACCACGTACCCGCTGGCGTTGAGCAGGGTGAACCCCTGGGATGGGTAAATCTGCGACACCGTGGTCGTCTCTATTTCCACCCGCGGCCCCAATCCCCCCCGCAGCAAAACGACTGCCACAACGAGGAGAACGACAAGCGCTATCCAGAACAAGGGCCTCTTGTACGCACGAGGGGACCGCTGCATGGCTTTCTTTTCAATCTTCAGCTTCGTCAGGTCTTCATTGGCCATAGTGGCGGCGACTCCTGGCTGTCATACGGGTTTCGCGCACGGCACGACCCGCTCTTCACCTTCCGGCAGCTAAAAATAGCACCTATTTCCGGTCATGTACAGTGCCGAAATGAAGACCGGAGAGAAGGGGATGGGGCCGTTCCGGCAGATGATGACAAAGAAGTCGGGGGCGAACCGGCAACAAAAAAAGGCGCGGCCGGGATGCCGCGCCCTTCAACGCCCGATGAAGCGACAGAATGTGATAACCGCCGGCACCATCCTACTCGACCACGTCGAGCACCCCCTCCATCCCCTTCTCCCGGTGGCTTTCGAAGAAGAGGAGCTTCTTGGCGCAGTAAAACGGGTAGGTACCGGTCCTGGTCGGCGTGAATTTGACCACTTTCGGCTCCTCGCCCAGTGACACGTTGAAATCGATCCCCGCTTCCGGAGCCTTCATGGTGATATCGTGGGGAACGTAGGTCGCTTCCTTCTTGACCCTGAGTTCCACCGGCACATTCACCCTGACGATAATGTGATTTGGCCTGAAGAAATAGCCCCCACCGACGATATCCACATGCTGTATGCCGTCCTGGCCGACCGTCGCCCGGAACACCTTCTCCTGCTGAGGCTTTTCCTCGGCGACGACAGGAGAATACCCGTACAATAGCACCCCCGCAACCAGTATCATCACCAATTGTTTCATGTGACACACCTCCCTGTCCTGTTGGCCGCGGCAACCTTACGATTCGAGCAGCTTCATCATCTCCCGCTGGAATGCCGGCAGGTCGGCCGGTTCGCGGGAGGTCACCAGGTTGCCGTCCACCACCACCTCCCTGTCCTCGTAAAGAGCACCGGCAGCCCGCAGTTCATCAGCAACGGTTTTATAGCACGTTGCACGCCGCCCGCCGAGCAGGCCGGCACTAACCAACGTCTGGGGACCGTGGCAGATGGCGGCCACCGGCTTGTTCGCGGCAAAGAAATGCCGCACCACCTCCAGAGCCTTCTCTTCGCGGCGGACGACGGCGGGCGCCTTGCCGCCGGGGAGGACGAGCAGATCGTAAACAGCCGGATCAACTTCCGACAGGGCCTTGGTCACTGTCACCGCATATCCATGTTTGCCGGTGATCTCCCCCTTCGCCGGTGCAGCAATATCCACCGCTATTCCAGCTTCCAGCAGCCGGTAATAAGGGGCCAGCAGTTCCGAATCTTCAAAGTTGTCTGCACTGATGATCAGGGCTTTCATTCCTTACCTCCGCACGTCCTCCTATTTCAGCCGGGCTTCCGCAGCTTGCCAATCGATGTTCCTGAAGAACGCCTCGATGTAATCGACCCGCTTCAGGCCGTAATCGAGCATGAAGGCATGTTCGAACACGTCCATGATAAGGATCGGCGTACCACCGGCCGGATGGCCGACGTCGTGCTCGTTGATCCAGAAATTGATGAGCCGGCCGTTGGCCGGGTCCTGGTACAGGACCGCCCAGCCGATGCCGCGCATGGCACCGGTCCCCTTGAAATCCTTCTCCCAGAGGTCAACGCTGCCGAAGCTATCGGCCAGCTTCTTGGCCAGCGTGCCGTTCGTGTCGAGGGGAGCCGTTCCCCCCAGGTTCTCGAAATAGTACTCGTGGAGCCGCATTCCGTTGAACTCCCACCCCAGCCGGCGTTTCAGCTCGGCAAACTCGGGAGTGGCGGTTTTCCCCTCCTTCAGCAACTGGTCAAGGGTATCTAGCACCTTATTGGTATTGGTCACATACCCCTGGTAGAGGGTGAAATGGTTTTTAAGCAGCGTCTCGCTGAAACCGGGCATTCCGACAAGCTTCGCATAATCCTTTGCGGTGTAACTCATGGTCCTTGCCTCCTTTTTGATCTGGGCACATGCCGACAGCGTCAGGCATGTTCAGCATTGTGCCCCTTCCGCGATCATCGACAGGAAACTACTCCAGCCCACACGAAACGTTACCATGGCCGGATGAAATTGCAAATCACCCCAAAGCCCTACAAAACCCCATAGACAGAGGATTTGCAAACTCAGCACTCCTCGATATCGACGGCCACGAGTTCCACGTCGGGCCGTTCCTCAACGAGCCATTCTTCCAACTGTTCCAGGATACGTCGGCCGGCAACACGGCTTTCCGTGACCGTCGCGAAGCCGAGCATGGCCGAACCCGGCACATCCTGCATATCCACCTCGGCGGCTGCAACGTTGAAACGGTTACGTGCCCTTGCCAGCAGGCTCTTGACTATCCCCCGCTTCCCTTTGAGGGAATTGCTGGGGAGATGGAGATGGAACTGCGCGGAGAATACGTGCATGTAACCTCCTGACACGTCGATTTATTGGGTGAGTATAACAGGCCGTTTCCCCTGTGCATCCGACGGAATTGACTTGGCTGGGAAACCCTTTAGACTTGTCGTGTCGACAGGGGTGCCGGGTTGCCTCATCGGCAAAAACAGTATCGGCACCACTCGTTCACCCTGCCCATTCCCCATCCCAGGAGATTCAGGTGATTAACAGTGTGCATCACTTCCTCTGGTCCCTCGCGCTGCTCGTCTGTGCCCTGGCTATTCCCCACCCTGCTTTTTCGCTGGAGCTAACCCCTTTTCAGACCTTCAACCAGAGCCCATTGGTGCAGATATACGGGCTGCCGGCACCCGAATCGGGGACCACCGTACCGGCCCGCCGGCTCGACACACGCCTTTCACTCGACATTGCCAGCAATTTCGCCGTCGACACCAAGGGAGCCGAAGCGATTACCCTCGACGGCGAGACCTACCGCACCACCCTCGCCTTCCGCTACGGGGTAACGAACAACATCGAACTGGGGCTCGATATCCCCTACATCGTTGAGACCGGGGGCATATTCGACAGCCCCATCCAGTGGTGGCACCATGTCTTCAACATGTCCCAGGCAGGTCGTGACGAAGCGCCCAAAAACCGGCTCCTTTTCACCTACAGCCGCAACGGTGCGGAACGGTTCTCCATCAGTCACGGCAACGACGGCGTGGGAGATATTCGCCTTTCAGGAGGGGTCCAGCTCTATCGGGAAGACCGTCCGGAACCGCTGGCGGTGGCTCTGCGGGCCAGCCTCAAACTCCCGACCGGCAACAGCGGGAAGTTCCAGGGGAGCGGAGGCACCGATTTCGCCCTCTGGCTCAGCGCACTGGACCAGTACGAAGGATGGGGTCTCTACGGAGCAGTTGGGGGGATGACCGTCGGTAAGGGTGACGTGCTGACCGACATGCAGCGGGACGTTGCAGCATTCGGCTGTTTCGGCATCGGCCTGACCCCGGTGGAGTGGCTCGCCCTGAAGATGCAACTCTACGGTAACACCCCCTTCTACAAGGGGAGCAGCATCAAGGAGTTGAGCGTAGCATCTCTCCAGTGGGTGTTCGGCCAGACCGTCGCCTTTACCCCCGATACGGAACTGGACATCGCCGTCGCCGAGGATCTGCTGGCCCTCACCACCTCCCCCGATTTCGGAATTCATGTTGCCTTGCGTATAAGGTTTTAACGTCCGCAGGAGACAATCGCCAAAGGATGATTCAGAAGCGTCGCACGACGACGGTCGTGCCGCGAGAGAGACGGGCCTGGAGCCAGAGGCCGAGGAATCGCTTGAGAACGGCACGCGTGGGGGGAACAAGGAAGAAGAGGCCAATGAAGTCGGTGAAGAAGCCGGGGACCAGAAGGAGGATGCCGCCGACGAGAACCAGGACGCCATCCACCAGATCGGCAGCGGGGAGTCGCCCCACGGCCAGTTCATCCTGGATACGACGAAGAATGTGGAACCCCTGGTGCCGGACCAGCCAGGCGCCGGCCATGCTTATGGTGAGGAGCAGCGCAACTGTCGGGAGGGCGCCGACGACCCGACCGACTTTTATGAGCAGATAGACCTCGATGACGGGGATGACCGCAAAGAGGAGAAAAAGCCGGGTGATCATCAGTATCCCCGGTCCACCACATCCAGGTGGCCGTCATCGGGACAGAAGATCAGTCCATGCACCGCCACGTCCTTGGGGATGAGAGGATTGAAGCGGATGATCTTCACTACCCGCTCCACGTTCTCCTCGGGGCAGGCGAAGGCACCGAGCCATTGGGAGAGATCGGGCACCAGTCCCTCGATGGTATGGGGGTCGATCCCCCGCTCGATCATCCGCTGCTTCAGATGGTCCGCATCCACGCTGGACATACCGCAATCCCGATGACCGATGACGAATATCTCTTCCACCCCGAGCATGAAGATGGCCGCAACCATGCTTCGGATCACTCCGCCGAGTGGATCGATGATAGTATTCCCCGCATTCTTGATAACCTTGGCGTCACCCCTGCGGATACCCATGGCCGGTTCGAGGAAATCAACCAGCCGCGTGTCCATGCAGGTAAAAATGGCAAACTGCTTTTTCGGGTTCTTCGGCAAGGGGGGAAAGGCACCGGGATGGATGAATTTTCTGTTGGCGTCGAGAATGGAGTCTAACAGCGTCATCGGCAAACCTCCACGTAGTGATGTTCACTTCTTCAGATCGATGCCGTAACTCTTGATCTTGCGGTGCAGATTGCTCCGCTCCAGCTCGATCGATTCGGCGGTCTTGCTGATATTCCAATCGTGCTCTTCCAGCTTCTGGATAATGAACTCTTTTTCGAACTCTTCCCGCGCCTCCCGCAGTGAATTCCGTTCCAGAACACTGTCGAGTCTCCCCCCTCCAAGTCCTCGCGCCTCCTCGCCACCGGCGATATAGTCGGGAAGCTGGGAAACACTGATCGTCTGCCCCGCAGCCATGATCACCAGCCGCTCGATGATATTCTTCAGCTCTCGCACGTTCCCCGGCCAATCGTACTGCTTCATGTGCGCCACCGCCTCGGGTACCATCATTTTCTGCTGGCGCCCTTCCCGCCGGCTGAACATCTGCAGGAAGTGGGCGATAAGGGCTGGGATGTCGGCGCTCCTCTCCCGCAGGGGAGGGACCTTGAGAGAAACCACGTTGAGCCGGTAGAAGAGGTCTTCGCGGAAATTGCCGGCACGGATCTCCTCATCCAGCACCTTGTTAGTGGCGGCCACTATCCGCACGTCCACTTCGAGTGTCCGGGTCCCTCCTACCCGCTCGAACTTTCTCTCCTGAAGGACACGGAGCACCTTCGCCTGGGTCTTGAGGGACATGTCGCCAATCTCGTCGAGGAACATGGTGCCACCGTCTGCCAATTCGAATTTCCCCTTCTTCTGGGCCACAGCACCGGTAAAGGCGCCCCGTTCGTGGCCGAACAGCTCGCTTTCGATCAGTTCCTCGGGAATTGCTGCACAGTTGATCTCCATGAAGGGGTTGTCCCGACGCGGGCTGTGGTAGTGGATGGCGCGCGCCACCAGTTCCTTGCCGGTCCCGTTTTCTCCGGTGATCAGGACCGACGCGTTGGAAGGAGCAACCAGCGCGATCTCTTCCCGCAACTGCTTGAGAAGGGGCGAAGTACCGACCATCTCGTGATCCTGCAGCACCAGCCCGCGGAGGGAGTCGTTCTCTTCCCTCAGACGCCGCATGCTCAGGACGTTGGCAACCGTTACGATCACCTTTTCCAAGGAGAGGGGCTTCTCAATGAAATCATAGGCCCCCATCTTGGTCGACCGGACTGCCGTCTCGATGGTCCCGTGGCCGGACATCATCACCACGGCCAGGTCGGGATAGAGCTCCTTCAGCTTCTTCAGGGTATCCATCCCGTCCAGTCGAGGCATCCAGATATCCAGCAGCACCAGGTCCGGCAGTTCTTTCTTCGCCAGTTCCAGCGCCTCAACCCCGTCCACGGCGCACTGGGTTGCATACCCCTCGTCCTCCAGAATTCCCGCCAGGGAGGTCCGGATGCTCTCCTCGTCGTCCACCACCAGTATTGTCGCGCCCATAAACATTGTCCGATCTGTACAAAAGGATAGGAAAATACAGAAAACCCGAACCCGAAAACATTATTTTTACAGGGATATACAGGATGAACAGGATTAACAAACAAACCCGAGTTGAATGAATTTCATCCTGAATATCCTGAATATCCCTGTTAATCTGCCTTTGGATTTCTGTTTTTTTGTGACCGAATCCCTACTTGAGCCCCAGTTCCTGCGCCAACGCGCTCCAGGCGGGGAGGCTCCGCTCGATCATCCCCCTCTCCACGCAGTAGGCGATCCGGAAGTAGCCGGGGGCACCGAAACCGGCGCCGGGGACCAGCAGAATGTTGTGTCGCTGCGCTATCCGGACGAATTCCACGTCGTCGGGCAGGGGGGACCGGGGAAAGAGGTAGAAGGCACCGTCCGGCTTCACCAAAGAAAAGCCGAGCGAGGTCAGACAGTCGCAGAGGAGGTCACGCCGCTCCTGGTAAAGGGCTATATTCACCGACTCCCGCTGCAGTTTGGCCACCAGCCGCTGCATGAGGGCGGGCGCATTGACGAAGCCGAGCACCCGGTTGCTGAACACCGCCCCTTCTATGAACTGCTCCACCTCCGCCATGCGCGGATTGGCAGCCAGATAGCCGATCCGCTCGCCGGGGAGCGCCAGGTCCTTGGAGTGGGAGGTGACGATGACCGCGTTGTCCACATGGGGGAATATATTCGGCACATGCTTGCCGTCATAGGCGATCCGGGCGTAGGGCTCGTCGGAGATGACGTAGATCTGCCGCCCCAGCTCCTTCTCTTTCCGCTTCAACATCTCCCCCAGCAACCGCAGGCTCTCTGCCGGATAGATGACGCCGGTCGGGTTGTTGGGGGAACAGATGATGACGGCACGGGTTTTAGGGGTAATGGCCGCTTCTATGGCCGGGATGTCCAGCTGGAAGGTCGCCCGGTCGGTCCAGACCTCCACCGGTACCCCGCCATGATTGTCGATGTAGAACTTGTACTCGACGAAGAAGGGGGTAAGGATGATCACCTCTTCACCGGGATTGAGGATGGTCTTGAGCACCACGTTGAGCGCCCCCCCCGCACCACAGGTCATGATGACGTGCGTCCCCCTGACCGGCAGCCCGGACGCCTCGGCAAGCACCTCCGCCACGGCGGCACGGGTCTCGTCATAGCCGGCGTTGTTCATGTAGCGGTGCATGCCGGGAATGGGATTGAGCGCCAGGCGCCGGAACTCCTCCTCGAACGCAGGCGGAGGCTCCACGTCCGGGTTCCCCAGGGTAAAGTCGTACACTTTGTCCGCTCCGTACTGCTGGCGGAGCCGCTCCCCCTCCTCGAACATCTTCCGGATCCACGAGGCCCGCTCGATGTGCCCGGCTATCTTGGTGGCAATGGCCATGATTCACACGCTCCTTTGCTGTGGCAATAATGCAACACTTTTACCACAGCGCGTCATTTACCGCAAGGGGAAGGTTGCGTAAGTGACCGGTGGAAAAGGTTGGGGCATTCTTTGTTGCCTAATCGCCCTAAAAGATTTATCCTCCTCCCGTTCGGACAACTCCCGGCAGTTCGGGCTCCACCGGCTGCCACAGAAAGAAGGTAATTCATGGGAAAACTCATCACCCTGGCGGTCGTCGCAGCCCTTGCCGGTCCCTTCGCCCTCCACGCCGTTGCAGCGGAGCCCGCAGCCGCCGGCGAACAGAAAACGGCCCCGACAACCACCTCCGTCACCCCTGCCACCGACGCCAAGCCGGCTGCACCGACCGGTGTCAAGGTAACTGCGGCGCCCTCTCTCGCAACGCCGGCCAAAACCATTCGAATAGGCTACGTGGACATGGTCAAGGCCGCCACCGACACCGCCCAGGGGAAGGCGGCCTTCGCCGAGATGAGCGCGAAGACCGACAAGTACAAGCGCCAGATCGAGGCCAAGCAGAAGCAACTGGAGAAGCAGAAAGCCGCCATTGAGGCGAAGATCGAAACCATGACCCCCATGGCACGGGCGGCCAAGGCGAAGGAGTTCCAGAAAAAGGTAGAGGATTACCAGAAGTATGTGCAGAACGCGGAGAAGGATATGCGGGCCAAGGAAGAGAACCTGTCCGGCAAGCTCTACAAGGCCATCGAAAAGGCCGCCGCCGACTACGGCAAGGCCAACGGCTTCGCTGCCGTCGTGGTGAAGAAGGAACTTCTCTTCATGGGGGAGAACGTTGACGCCAAGGACCTGACGGAGGAGATCGTCAAGGCGATCGATGCCGCGGAAGGGAAGAAGTAGAAACCACTCGCCAATAAAGAAAGGCGGGGTCCGGCCCCGCCTTTAATCTTCCACCGGAGACAGAACGCTCAAAGTTCCGACAGGTTGCCGAACTCCCGCCATGCCAGAAAATACTCGGGCTTCAGGACGAAATCGTAGAGATTCTCCATGATGTTGTAGTGCTTTTTCTCCTCGCTGGCAATTTTCAAGAGCAGCATGACAGTATCGGGATTGCTCTCCCTTTTCGCCATATCCTCATAGAGCCGCACGCTGTCCGCCTCGATCTTCATGGCGTGCTGGTAACCGTCCAGGTCCTTCTTCATTCCGCCAAGCAGGTGCGTCTCCCCCGCCAACTCCTGAAAAACGTTCTTTGCCTTCTCCAGGACGGTGGTTGAGGCCATCCCCCCGTCGGCACCCTCCTTCATGGCCAGCACCGTGTCGTAATGCTTCTGCTCGTCGCCGGCCAGCATAGTGAAAATGGTCTTCAAGCCGTTGAAGCTCGTTTCCGCCGCCATCTTCTCGTAATACGCCTTACCGTCCAACTCCATTTTCATCGCGAAATCGAAGACATTCATAGCGCCTCCCCTCTACCGGGCTGTTCCGCACATAAGTTCGTAATCTAGTAGATAGTAACATGGGGCGGGTAAAATTCCAGGCGGGCCGACATGCTTTAATCGTTGAGGGGAGGAGCAGGCGGAATCAGCCGTACAGGATGGGAGAGAAACCGAGCACAAAGAGGACGCTCGCCTCTCACTAAGTCACGTCTCTTACATGCTCATGACTGAAGATGTGCTCCTGGCAATAGCCGCGCTGGCCGGTGCACTGGGGACAGTAGCGAAAATCCATGCGAGGGTGGGTCTTGTCGGTGATGCCGCAGACCGTACAGCGGTGGAGCGATTCGTCCTCGCGCCGGACGGGAGGCTGCCAACTCTTCCTTGCCAGCTGCCGTCCCTCCCGCTTCAGCAGCCAGCGGAGGTCATTGGCGAAGAAGATAAGGAAGTTGCCGACGGATGCCAGAACCAGCAGACGGGTTGCCCCGCCACCGGCGAGGAAGAGGAAACCGTAGTAGAGCCAGGTCAGGAGGGCGAGCCACTTGATCCGGACCGGCAGGACGAAGAAGAGCATCAGGGTAAAGTCGGGATAGAGGAAAGCGAAGGCGAGAAAGACCGAACCGGCGACGTACGTATTGCTCACCGGGTAGTCGGGAATGAGAAAGGAGACAGCGACGGTGAGGAGGTAGCCGATGAGGATATAGGCGTTGTAACGGAAGGAGCCCCATTGCTCTTCCAGGGCCGACCCCATGAGATAGAAAAGGTACCAGGCAAACAGGGCGAAGATGACACTCTGACCCGGCGGATCGAAGGGAAAGGTTGCAAGCCGCCACCACTCCCCCGCCAGCAGGCGACCGGCGGAGAGGATGGACACACTTCGTTCCAGCTTGCCGCTCATGTAGAGGACGTAGAAGAACGTCTGTCCGGCAATAAGGTAGACGGTCAGGTTCGGTACGGCAAAACGGCCAAAGGTTCTCTCCAGTCTGTCGAGCAGTCGCTGCGGCATGGTTCTCCCCTCCGCTTTCTTTTATGGCACCCTTTCGCCGAAGGTACAAGCAGAAGATGCCCCTACAGGCTCAGTTCCCGGTGTCCATGACAGAGTTCGTCCCTGATCCGTGTCACCTCGCCGTCTTCCAGGTACTCATCGAACCGCATCACCCGATCGATGATTCCGCCGGGGGTAATCTCCACGATCCGGTTCGCCACGGTGGAGACGAATTCATGGTCGTGGGACGTGAACAGCACCACTTCGGAGAAGGCGATGAGGCCGTTGTTCAATGCGGTGATCGACTCCAGGTCCAGATGGTTGGTCGGCTCGTCCAGGATGATGGCATTGGCCCCCGTGAGCATCATCCGCGCAAGCATGCAGCGAACCCGCTCGCCACCGGAAAGCACACCGGTCTTCTTGAGCGCCTCGTCGCCGGAAAAGAGCATCCGGCCGAGGAAACCACGGGCGAAGGCTTCCCCTTCGGTCGGAGGGGAATACTGGCCGAGCCACTCGATAAGGTTCATGTCGTTGGCAAAATAAGCACCGTTTTCCTTGGGAAAATAGGCGGAGGTGATGGTCACCCCCCAGCGGAAGCTGCCACTGTCCGGTTCCAGTTCCCCCGCCAGGATCTGGAAGAGGGTGGTCTTGGCCAGGCCGTTCCCTCCGACGAAGGCAATCTTGTCCCCTTTGCGAACGGTAAGAGAAAAGTTGGTCAGCACCGGCTCTCCGTCGATAGACTTGGAGAGGCCATCTATCTCAAGGATGATGTCTCCGCAGGGGCGCTCCGGTTTAAACACCACGTAAGGGTACTTGCGGGAGGAGACCGGCATCTCCTCGATGGTCAGCTTCTCCAGGAGCCGCTTCCGGGAGGTAGCCTGCTTCGCCTTTGAGGCATTGGAGGAGAAGCGCTGGATGAACTCCTTCAGTTCGTTGGCCTTGTCGGTGACCTTTCGGTTCTCGTCCTGTTTCTGCTTCAGGTTGAGTTGGCTCGCCTGGTACCAGAAGTCGTAGTTGCCCGTATAGACCTTTATCACCCCAAAGTCGATATCGGCCACGTGAGTGCAGACCTGGTTCAGAAAGTGGCGATCATGGGAAACGACGATGACCGTGTTCGAAAAGCGGTAGAGAAAATCCTCCAGCCAGGCGATGGATTTGAGATCCAGGTTGTTGGTCGGTTCGTCCAGAAGAAGCACATCCGGGTTGCCGAATAACGCCTGGGCCAGGAGCACCCGTACCTTGTCTCCCCCCTCCAGTTCTTTCATTTTCAGGTTGCGCAGTTCCTCGGGGATACCGAGACCATTGAGAAGTACCGCCGCCTCCGACTCGGCCTCGTAGCCGTTCATCTCGGCAAACTCGGCTTCCAATTCCGCCGAACGGACCCCGTCCGCCTCGGAGAAATCCCCCTTGGAATAAATCGCATCCCGCTCGGCCATCACCCGGTACAAGCGGGTGTGTCCCATCATCACGGTGTTGAAAACCGTTTCTTCATCGAAGGCAAAATGGTCCTGGCGAAGCACCGCGATCCGTTCCCGTGGGCCGAGAGTGACCGTTCCCTTGTCCGCTTCCACCTCACCGGCCAGTATCTTGAGGAACGTGGACTTGCCGGCGCCGTTGGCACCGATCAGACCGTAACAATTCCCCGGCATGAACTTTATGTTGACGTCCTTGAAGATGACCCTCTTCCCGTAGGAGAGGGAAACGTTCGCTGCACTTATCATGACTTGATTACTCCCTTCTGGACAAAAAAAACCACAGGGGTGCACCCTGTGGTTCACATTCTGAGTTGAGCATACCATTATTACCTGCCATGCGGCAATCACTTATTTCATGAGAACGGAAATTACTCCATATTTTGCATCCGTTTGGACGGAATAACTTGACACATTTCCCGAACTCTGCCAATTTTCCAAGAAAATGCCAGAATAAGAGGATGCCATGGGAAGAGAGCTCTACGTAGGAAGTATCTCGTTCGACGCGAGTGAGGATGACCTGAGGGGCCTGTTCGCGGTCTCCGGGAAGGTCAGTTCGATCCATTTGATAACCGATCCCCAGACGGGGAAGTTCAAGGGGTGCGCGTACGTTAAAATGTCCACTGCCGATGAGGCGAAGGATGCCATAGAGAGCCTTGACGGCGCGCTGCTTCTCGGCCGCCTCATAACCGTCACTGAAGCCAAACCACAAAAACCGAAGGCGCAGCCACCCGGCGGGTATCAGCGGAAACCGGGACAGGGGAAAGGCCCCGGCAGAGGGAAAAAATAATCTCCGGGTTACGGGGATTAAAAGCACAAGACGAGAAAAGGCCCCCCGCTAACGCGGGGGGCCTTTTCTCTGGAAACCTACATACCACTACGGAGCCAGGATCAGGTTCGCCGTGCCACTCGGCGGCACGGGGTTATCGGTATTGGCCTGCACAGTTATGGATGGAGAGGAATAGACACGGAACTTGCTCCCCGGATTCACGACATTGATAAAGACTTTGTATGAAGTGGACGACATCATTGCCGAACCGTTCGGCGGTACATAGGCAATGAATGGCGCCTTCCAGACGCTGGGACTGCTGAAGTTGCTGAAGACATCCCCGCTGACCATTGCCGGCGCCGCCGGGTTGCGCGGCACGACCGATATGGTCGCGCTGGACCAGGTCGCAAAGCCCGGCGAGCGGATCATACCCGAGATTGATCCGGTGGTGGTGTTCAGTCCCGTCAATACCTGCTGAATACGAATGCCGGTCGGTTTGAGATTGTTATTACCCGAATTCCCCGCCTTGACGATGGCCGCATCGGGATTGAATTCCAGGAGGATCGTGTTCAGCGTCCCTGCAGTCACGGTAAAGCGGCCGACAATTTTTACTCCTGTCTGTTGGGCACTTGGAGTGGTAAGGGGGGTCTTCGTCGTGGAACCGGCCAGGATAAAGTAGTTATTGAGGTTTGGCTGGTTGGGAGCAAGGATCAGGCGGACCTGGTTGTACGTTCCCGCGGGGATAACCGCCTCCCCAAGGAGCTGTTGCAGAAAGTGGAGCTTGAGAATGTCAACGTCCTGTCCTCCGCTGGCCGTGAAATCGGCTATGACCGGCAGTCCGGGATCGTTGTCATTCGCATTTTCCTTACCGGCCGGCACAACAGCTACCTTAGTAACCCTGATGTGCACACTGGAAAAATCCCGAAATGCTGGACTGTCCGTAATGCCGACCTGAAGTGTGCCGGTTGTTGCCGCACTGCCACCGCCCCCCCCACCGCAACCCGGCAGTTGGCCAATCGCGAGAACCACCAGCAACATCACACCTCCCAAACCCAATCCCTTGATAAATTTACTCGCCATGATGAATACCTCCATAGGATAGAATTGCCCCTTCCACCCCGCCGACTCTTTTGCAAAACAAAAACAGCCGGGGCAGAAATATGGATGATATTTCGGCAACCCGGCTGTCTCGGTGAGACCCGTAGGCTTTCCGCCCCATCCTCGCGGATGGTTGAGTATTATCGTGTTACCATCTCTGAAAGAGACTTGTTGCCCCTAATTAGAACAGAAACGGCGCGCTTGTCAAGCTTCGTGACACGGACCAGTCAGCACCGGCATTGGCATACACGGGCAGATTTCCCAGTCGCCCCCTCTACTCTCCTTTGAAGAATTTCCTGATATCCCGCCCCATCTGCCTGAACGCATCACCGGTTTTACTGCCGGCATCCCGGAACCACTCTCCCATCGTCCGGCCCGCTTTCTTCGCCTCTTTTCCTGTTTCCTTCCCCATCTCCTTGAACCCCTGTCCAACCTCCTTGCCCCCCTCCTTGAAGGCATGACCGACCTCCTTTCCGCCTTTCTTGAAGGCCTGGCCGGTCTCCTTTCCTGCATCCTTGAAGGCTTTACCAACCTCTTTCCCTTTTTCCTTGATCGAGTTATCAGCCCAAACCGGAGTGACGAGGAAAAGTGCCGCAACAACACTCATCAGCATTTTTCGCATGGAAACCTCCTTCTTCAAACCTCGTGACACTTTACCATGACAGAGGGCTGGCGTCAAAGAGCCCGGTTAAGCCCTCAGCGGGTTTTGACGACATTGCCGACGGCGAATATGAAAAAGGCCCACATTCGCGGGCCTTTCCCTTTCTTGTCACCTGACACCATTTATTCGCCAAACGTGCCCGTATCAGAGATGAACACCGGGTCACAGACGTTTGCCGCTGCATCAGCCCGGGCACCGCACTTTCCACACGAGAATGCGGCGTGCGCGGACATCTTCCGACGTTCGGATGCGTCTTCGACGTTACAGACTTTGGCATTCTGCATTCCGCCTTTCATGGCTCAACCCACCTTTCGGGAAAGAATCTCTTTCTGATATAACACTACCCCACATAATATTGATTGTCAATTTCATTTTACCCTCTCGTGATCTTGACAAAAAAGGGCGCCCCGGGAGGGCACCCCATTTTTCTTACCGTTACCAATAGGCATGCAACAGACGACTGCTCGCGGGTCAGGACATCCGCCCCTTGAGGAATTCCAACCCCTTTTCCAACAAGCCACCTTCTGGAACGGTTCCATCCGGGGTCATCTTGTCAACGATCCCAGGAAGAAACTCCGCAAGCTTTCCACTCACTTCCTCCGGTGCAATACCTGCCTTAGCTGCCAGGTTCTGCACCGTATCGCTTCCAAGCACCTGCTGTATCTGTTCTGCGGAAACAGGAAGGTTCTCCCCCGTCCCAATCCACGATGAAATGACGCCACCCAACCCCTTCTCCTCAAACGACTGCACCAGTCCGCCCAGTCCGCCCTTGTCGGTAAGCATTTCCATTACTCCGCCCACAAGCCCGGATTGTTCTCCCTCCCCGCCACCCAGCATACTGGAAGCTTTGCCGACTATCTCGTCAAACAGTCCCATGGTAACCTCCTCTTTGCCCTGCGGTCTGCTACACCAGATACCGGTGCGTCTGTGCCCTACTTGGCTCCCGATTTGGACTCCCGATATCCCGCCTTGATCGCCTCGGACTCGGGCATGTAACTTCCCTGTTTGGTCTTACCGTACCATTTGCTACCTGACTTATGATAGATTTTGGAGTCCGTGTTGACCCAGACCGTATCCTTTCCGACCGGCGGAGCCGTGGCAGGTTTAACGGATTTGGCCGCAGCACCAGCCTGAGGAGTTGCGGCAGCCGGCAGGGAAAGTGCCTTCGGCGCCGCAGGTTTGGCAGGAACAGCCGCAGCTGAACCAACGACCACCAAAGGAGTTATTTTTTCGATGGTCTTTGCAGGAACCCCCGCTCTGGCAAGGTCGCCAACCGCAGCATACGGCCGGCCGGCAATAATTTTCTTTGCCGTCGCGGCACCGATGCCGGGAAGTTTCTCCAGTTCCGCAGAGGATGCGGAATTCACATCCACCTTCGCCGTTGCGCCTGCTTTTTTTGCATCTGCCTTGGGAGCCGCCTTGGTTTCGGCCTGGCAGACGACACTCAGGGACATGATCATAATGATTGATAAAAACACGCGGGACATCTTCATTTGTTCCTCCTTACTTCTCGCGGAAACCTGCAAATCAAGGGTGACATCAGTCAAAATTCAAGATGGAGTTATTTTTTCTTCTTTGCATCTCCCTTGGCTTCGCCTTTTGCTTCAATGGTCGCAGCCTTCATGGTGTACATGACCGTCACCTTGCTTCCCACCTTCAGGTCGCCCGTTACCTTGGTGTCCTTGTCCTTGGCGATCTCCCACTTCTCCTTCCCCTTCTGAACCACCACGACATCTTCCTTCACCTCGAGCACCGGCCCCGTCACCTGGTAGGTTTTGGTCCCACCGGCCATGGCTGTTGAAGCGACCAGCAACGCGATTCCCGTGAGTGCAGCAGCAAATTTCATGGACATACTCCTTTCACGAACAAGATAAGTAACTTATAGATACCAACAGATCAGCAGATGTCAAGATGGGGTGCCAAGCTGCCAGACTATGGGATATTGGGTCATCCTTCGGGAAACTCGGTGAGAATCCGGCAGGTTTCCCGGAACTCGAAGGCGGCAACAGAGAACAGGCGGGCCAGGAGACGCCCTGACAATGCGGGGGGAAAGAGGGGAAAGGTCAGGCGATACATGAGATCGAGCAGATCGTCATGGCGGTTTTCCTCGAGAAATATGGTGCCGTACTGGTGGACGGGGGTGGAATAGAGGAACGCCTCCTCCATCACCGCTTCGTCTTCACTGAAGTAAGGGAGGATCATTTCGACGGACAGACTGAGCCCGTTTCCTTCCAGATCTTCCGCAACATAGACGAGCACTTCGTCTTGGGGGACACTGCCGTACTCAACCGCTTCGGGACAGACAATGCCAATGGGGAGCACCATGAGTCTCCCATGCTCGGGATCAAGCCCATAGGGCCATTCCCTGGCCGAGAAAAATCGCTCCAGCTTTTCATAGGCCTTTGCTTGCCAAGGGCTCAGTTCCTGATAGAAGAGAGTCCTGAAGTCATCACGACGGGTCAGAAGATCTTCAAGGGGAATGAATTCTTCTCCTGTGTCCACCGGATGGCTGACCCGTTTCTCCGCGTTATCCACAACCAGCCGAAGGTGCGGCCGTTTCCGATCATCCTTGTCCTGCGTCATATACTCGTTCCCCTCTGAAGCACCATCGGCGCGATCGGCTCGCTCCCGGTTGCTACATTCTGCAAAGACGTCGCTGAGTACCCATTTACGGGATCAGTCATTGGTTGGATTTTTTCATTACTACACATACACGAAAGCCATGTCAACGGAAGAGAACGGGATAGGACCAATGAAAGGGAGAATTGAGCGATTACATGATGGAAAAGTTGGTATGAATAATCTTCTGCAGCTCTTCAATGCGAAGGATGGCACTTCGTATCTGCTCCCGCTCATCGGCCGGAAGTTCATAAGGGTTGAGATAATAGGAATCCTTCTGTATCCCCTTGATAACTTTGATCTGGAGCAGGATGCGGTGGCGGGTGAGCACGTGGTAGGCTTCCATGAGGTCGCCGGCGGTGGTTGCGGATAAATTTTTCTCTTCCTGGAGGAGTTCGATGCGGCGCAGGGTGCTGGTGACAGGAACACCCTGGTTAATGGCGAGTATCCGCACGTTCATGACCAGAGGCGCCCAGGCAAGGAGCTTCAGATTGAATTCTCCCTTGTGTTCGCCGGACCCTTCAACCCATATTCGCTTCAGGAAACCAATGGCAAGCTTCATCTCGGTAGCTGCCTTAGCCATCCCCCAGAGGACCTGGAAATAATCCTGCTCCAGGCCTCGTATCAACTCGATGAGGGACTGGGCAAGCTCCCGGTCACCCGCAACGTATCGTGCGTCGGAAAGGACAATGAGGTCCATGAGGTTTTTAGCGTAGTCCTCGAACTCGTAACGGACGATGGAGAGAAGCCGCTTCCGCCACTGGGATAGTGACCCCCTCCAGGTGGGGTTGGTCGGCATGATGTCGCCGGTGCATTTTTTGAAGCCGATTTCCGCCAGACGTTCCACAAGCAGACCGGAAAAATCCCGGAACCAGACGTCGGCCTCCTCCCCCCCGTCGTCGGCATAAACGATGAGATAATCCTGGTCAGTGATGAGAGTCTGTTCTTCCCGGCCATCACTCCCCATGCTGACGAGAGAAAAGGGGAGCGGCGGTGCACCTCTCCCTGTTTCCGCCATCTCCCGGGTAACCAGGTCCACTGCCCGGCCTGCCAGCATGTCCCGGTATTCAGTGCAGTTCTTGTGGAGGGAAGTGACCGACTGTATTTTCAGGAAACGTTCCAGCTCCTGGTTATTCAGATAATCATGGATCTGCTTGAGCGGCTCGTAGCTGGAGGCTTCCCGAACCTGCGCCAGCAAAGCCGACTGGCGGTCTGCAAGCCCCTGCAGCGCCCCCACCTCTCTGCCGACGTCTTCATCCAGGGCTGCCAGCAAATACTGGATTTCGTCCCGATCAAGGAGAGAGAGAAAACCCCGGATTCGCTGCATGATGCTGTCGAGCAGGTCGTCCGGAGCAATCTCACCTATGCTGTCAAGGTGTACAGGCATGAAATGTGTCCACGATTACATAAAAAAGGGGGAAGGCGAACCTTCCCCGATAATATCACATAAATAATGGTAAAACGCGCGGTTTTTAGTGGTCGATCGCCTTGGCCATGCCGATGCCGGTGTTCTGGCGAACGTAGATCTCGTCGAACATCTCTTCCGAACGCCGGCTCGGGAAAGCCAGGGTGCCGATGATGGCAGCCAGGAAGCCGAGCGGGATGGAGAAGATGCCCGGGTTCTTCAGTTTGAGAATCGGTGCATCCAGGCCAAGGATGGATTTGCCGTCCTTGTTCGTCTCGTAGTCCTTCCGGGCCTTGTCCAACGCCTTCAGGTCCTTCTCGTCAAGGGTTGCTCCCGGAGGCAGGGCGGCCTGTTTCTTCTCCATCGCCGCGACGATCTTCTTGGCGCCGGCGGCCACGGTCTTGGGATAGGTCATGTTGGGGGAGACCATGACCAGGCCGATGGAAGCGATGGTGCCGACCAGCAGGCCGGAGATGACCCCAGCGGTGTTGAATTTACGCCAGAACAGCGACATGACCACGACCGGCAGGTTGCCGGAAGAGGCGACGGCGAAGGCGAGCGCCACAAGGTGGGCGACGTTCTGCTTCTCGGCGGCGATGCCGATGACGATACCGACGGCACCGACGCACAGCGACGTGACCCGGGCTGCCATGACCTGCTCGTGCTGGTCGGCATGACCGTCCTTGATGACGTTGACGTAGATGTCGTGGGCGATGGCCGCGGAAGCTGCCAGAACCAGGCCGGAAACGACCGCCAGAATCGTCGCGAAGGCAACGGAGCAGAGGAAGGCGAGGAAGATGTCGCCGACGATCGGAGAGATGTCGGAGCCAAGCTGCTGGGCAAGCAACAGGGTGGCCATGTTGCCACCGGCGTCAACCGAGGAGATTACCTGCGGAGTAACGTTGATGGCGGCGCCGAAGCCGAGCAGGGTGGTCAGGACGTAGAAGCCGCCGATGATCCACATGGCGATGATGACGGACTTGCGGGCCGCCTGGGCGGTGGGAACCGTAAAGAAGCGCATGAGGATGTGCGGCATGCCAGCGGTGCCGAGCACCAAGGCCATTCCGAGGGAGATCTGGTCAAGCGGCGCCTTCATGAACAGGGCCGGCTCCAGGAAGCGCTGACCGGCGTCAGTACCGGTCATGGTAATGCCGTCCTTCAGCAGCAGTTTGGAGACGTGGTCCTGAATGTTGGGGCTGTTGACGATGTCGGAGAAGAACCCGATCGGGTTGAACCCGGCCTTGGCCATGACCAGCACCGACAGCAGGAACGCGCCGGACATGAGGAGCCCCGCCTTGATGATCTGAACCCAAGTGGTGGCGGTCATGCCGCCGAAGACGACGTAGCCGATCATCAGGATACCGACGCCGATGATAGCGGTCTTGTAGGGAACGCCCACCAGCAGGGCCATCAGCTTGCCGGCACCGACCATCTGGGCAGTGAGGTAGAAGGTGGAGACGGCGACGGTGGAGATAGCGGCCACGGCGCGCACCGGCTTCGGCTCGGTCCGGAAGGAGAGGATGTCCCCCAGGGTGTACTTGCCGGCGTTGCGGCACGGCTCGGCGACGATCAGGAGCACGGTGATGTAGGCGACCAGCCAGCCGACCGAGTACATGAACCCGTCATACCCGTAGAGGGAGATCATCCCGGAAATACCGAGGAACGAGGCGGCCGACATGTAGTCGCCGGCGATGGCCCAACCGTTCTGGGTACCGGTGATGCCGCCACCCGCCGCGTAGAAGTCCGCCGCGGTCTTGGTCCGCTTGGCGGCCCAGACGACGACCGACATGGTGATGGCAATGATGACCGCGAACATGCCGATGGTAATGACCTTGTTAGCCTTGATCTCCTTCTTGAGCGGAGCAGCCGGGGCAGGCGTCGCTGCCGGAGCGGCCGGCGTGGCACTGGGAGCTGCGACTGCCGGTGCCGTGGGAGAAGCGGCAGGAGCGGTCATTGCTGCAGGAGCGCCAGGGGCAGCCGGAGCCTTGGCAGGCTCAGCCGCGTAAGCAAGGGCGCCCAGGGAAAGGGCCAGGGTAAACGCTGCGATTAATTTTTTCATTCTCTGAGCCTCCTTTACTTGAGTTCGTCCACCAGCTCACGGGTGAGACGGTCGAAATCCTTGTTGGCCACATGGGCGTAATAATGGGCCAGCCCCCAGGAAACGAAGAACTGGGAGAGGGCAAACACGTACCCGAAATTGATGACACCGATTACTTTGACCTTAAACAGGCCTGGGGCGTACGCTGCCCCGATGGGGAGGAGGAAATAATACACGGTGGAAAATATCCACCAGCCGAACAGGAATGCGGATTTCTTGTGGTGCAGCTCGACGAACTTGGGATTTTTGGCTATCGCCGCCCAGTCATACTGCTTTTCTGCCATGGGAGTTACTCCTTTCTTCGTAAATTGAACAGCAAGGAAGCTTATGTCATCACATAACCCCTCGATTACAAACGGTGCCGGCATCTACCTCCTTTCGTCGTTATTGGATTGAACCCGTCATTACATCCTGGCATAGCCAAATTTCATGGAAAGCATTTCCGCCCCCTCCTGTAGGGATGGAATGATCTCATTTTCCAACCGGTCCGACAGCATCCTGAACGAAGGACCAAGCATGGTAAGGGCACCGACGATCTTGCCCGCGTAATCCCTTACGGCAACCGCCACACTCACCACCCCCTCACCCAGCCCACCGTTATCAACCGCAACGCCATTGCAACGTATGGTGTCGAACTCCCGTTCAAGCTGATCCAGATTGGGAAAACGCCCATTGCGACTCTGCTTCTTGCAGAGCCGCTCCAGCATGTCACGGGATTCAAGCGCCTTGATGGCCTTGCCCGACGCGTTGGTAAAAAAGGGAAAACGCTTCCCCACGAGGGGCGCCGTTTTCACCGTCTGGATGGAGTCGACCATGTCGAGAAAAATCACCTCGTCACCGCTTGCCACTGTCATATAGACCGCTTCGTCGTGCTTTCGCGCCAACAATTCCATGATCGGTCGGGCATGCTTGATGAGAAGGACGCTGTCCAGGAACCTCTGGGCCATTTCCAGCGCATTGAGCCCGAGACGATAACTGCCGGTCAACTCCTCGCGCTCCACCATGCCCCGCTTCTCCAGAGTCGCCAACAGGCGGAATGCCTTGTTCCTGCTAATCCCTAGTCGATCCGCAAGGGTCGGCAACGTGGAATCGGGAACCTCTTCGGTCAGAGTCTCCAATATATCCAGTGCCTTTTCAACTGTCTGCACAGCGTAGGAACATTTGTCTCTGACCATAAGGGGGACCCATAAACAGAATAAATAAAATATGTTCTAGTTTAGCCAGCTATTTTTGTATTAATTTTTAGCACGCCGTTTTATTGCTGTCAATAAAAAATTATAACTCGCACCAATAATTAATTTATTTACGATATATATCAACGTGTTATATATTTTTTGCAGCACTACAAATTTTAAATCAATGAAATTTTTATCACATAAAACAAGAGTTTACAATTACTCCTAATCTCCGTTGCCCCCCCACTATCCATTAAACACATGACATCTCCGACGCAATTTCATCTCCGCATACAGGTACCTCAACCGCCACTCCCACCGTAATTGTAGCGCGGAGAACCACAAGTAAAGACACCTCTCAAAACGAGGTTTATTAGATTCCCGACAAACAGCAAAGCAACACCACCTTATCCGCCCGAGTCGCCAACCGCCCGCGTCCGCTTGGCACTGATTACCTACCAGCATTCCATTTTCACCCTTTACAACACTGATTTCGCCATGCTAGTATTTAGCGTTTTAATGGGGCAAACCCTCCATTCAAGAATCTGAAAATTTGAAAAGGAGTCGACAGATGTCAGGACATAATAAATGGAGCACTATCAAACATAAAAAAGGCGCAGCAGATGCCAAGCGCGGCAAGATATTTACCAAGCTGATCAAGGAGATTTCCGTGGCCGCCAAGCTCGGCGGCGGCGACCCCAACGGCAACCCGCGGCTCCGCACCGCTGTCGACAAGGCGAAGGCGGAGAACATGCCCAAGGACAACATCGAGCGGGCCATCAAGAAGGGGACCGGCGGAATGGAAGGGGTCATCTATGAGGAAATCGTCTACGAAGGGTATGGCCCTGGCGGAGTGGCGGTCCTCGTGGAGGTGCTGACCGACAACCGCAACCGCTCTGTTTCGGACATCAGGAGCATCTTCACCAAGTGTAACGGCAATATGGGAGAAGCCGGCTGTGTCTCGTGGCTGTTCGACAAGAAAGGACTCATCGTTTTCCCCAAGCAGACCGACTTCGACAAGCTGTTCGAGGTGGCACTCGAGGCGGGAGCGGATGACGTGGCCGACGAAGAGGAACAGTACGAGGTCCTGACCGATCCGACGACCTTCATTGAGGTACGGGAAGCCCTGGAAAAGGCCGGATTCAAATACGAGTCGGCGGAAACTACCATGATCCCCCAGACCATGGTGAAGCTGGATGGCAAAAACGCCGAAAACATGCTGAAAATGATGGACCGTCTGGAGGACAACGACGATGTCCAGAACGTCTACGCCAACTTCGACATCTCGGCAGAAGAGATGGAAAAAATGATGTAACACGAGCAAGGGGGCATCATGTCCCCTTTTTGCCGGGGTCACCTTTGGTTGCCCCGAAATAAGGGCAACCAGCTGGAGTTACACCCGCGGTTTCCCAACAAGGCCCCATGAAAATTATCGGTATCGACCCCGGTTCGCGCATTACCGGATACGGCATCATCCGCAAAGAGGGAAACCGGCTTATCCATGTGGACAACGGTGCCATCTTTACCGATGCCCACAAGGACTTTCCCCTTCGCCTGCAACGCATCTATCGAGGGCTGACCGAGATCATCGAACGTCATTCCCCTGATGCCATGGCAGTAGAGAACATCTTCTTCGCCACCAATGTGCAGAGCGCATTGAAGCTGGGACAGGCCAGGGGAGCGGCCATCGTGGCGGGGGTTAACGCCGGCCTGCCGGTCTATGAATACTCAGCCCTCCAGGTCAAGCAGGCGGTGGTCGGCCATGGCCGGGCCGCCAAGGAGCAGGTGCAAAAAATGCTCAAGGCGCTCCTCAATCTCCCGGAAGTCGCCCAGGAAGACGCTTCGGACGCCCTAGCGGTCGCCGTCTGCCACGCCCACTCGGTGGGGCTCAACACGTTGCGGGAGAGACTGAAATGATCGCCCTTCTGACCGGCACCATTGCCCACAAGTCGCCGGAATATATCGTGCTGGACGTCCACGGAGTCGGCTACCGGGTACAAATCCCCTTCTCCACTTACTATGACCTCCCTCCCGAGGGGGAAAGCCTCTCCCTCAACATTTACACCCACGTCAAGGAAGACGCCATAAACCTTTACGGGTTTCGCACCCCGGCGGAAAAACAGTTCTTCCAGCTCCTCATATCCGTTTCCGGCATCGGTCCGAAACTGGCAAAGGACATCCTCTCCAATATCCAGGTAGACGAACTGGGTGATGCACTCCTGCGCGCCGACCTGGCAAGGCTCTGCGCCATTCCAGGCATCGGAAGGAAAACCGCAGAGAGGGTGGTGCTGGAACTGCGGGAGAAGGTTAAGAAACTCGACTTCCTCCCGCCGACCAAGACGTCGGAGCGCTCTGCGGTGGCTGCCGACATCATGGAAGATGTCACCTCCGCCCTCATCAACCTGGGATACAAGGAAGCAGTGGTGAACAAGGTGCTCGCGGAACTGTCGATCACCCCAGAGACCGGCATGGAAACCATCCTCAAACAGGCGCTGAAACAGCTGATGCGTTGATGAATCCAGGACTGGACGTGGAATGACCCGGACAATTTCCCCAACACTGACCGATGACGACGCCCTCATCGAGGCAACTCTTCGGCCACGCGCCCTCGCCGACTACATCGGCCAGGAGAAGGCCAAAGGGAACCTGCGGCTCTTTATCGACGCGGCCCGCAAGCGGAGCGAGGCACTCGACCATGTTCTTCTCTACGGTCCGCCGGGGCTGGGGAAGACCACCCTGGCCAACATCATCGCCTGCGAAATGGGGGTCAGCATCAAGTCGACCTCGGGTCCGGTCATCGAACGCCCGGGAGACCTGGCCGCCATTCTCACCAATCTGGAACCCCACGACGTCCTCTTCATCGACGAAATCCACCGCCTTTCCCATGTGGTGGAAGAGATTCTCTATCCGGCCATGGAGGATTTCCAGCTGGATATCATCATCGGCCAGGGGCCGAGCGCCCGCACCGTCAAGCTTGAACTCCCCCGTTTCACCCTGGTTGGGGCCACCACCCGCGCCGGGCTCCTCTCCTCTCCCCTGCGGGACCGCTTCGGAGTGATCTCACGGCTGGAGTTTTACACCGATAGTGAACTGGCCACCATAGTCAGCCGCTCGGCCCGCATCCTCGCCATCCCCATGGAGGATGACGGAGCGCTGGAACTGGCCCGCCGCAGCCGCGGTACCCCCCGTATCGCCAACCGACTTCTCCGACGCGTGCGGGACTTTGCCCAGGTCCGGGCCGACGGCATCATCACCCATGCCGTGGTGCAGGACGCCCTGGCGCTCCTGGAAATCGACGTCATGGGCTTCGACCAGATGGACCGGCTCATTCTTCTCACCATCATCGACAAGTTCGGCGGCGGCCCGGTCGGGCTCGACACCATCGCTGCTGCCATCAGCGAAGAGAGCGACACCATCGAAGACGTTTACGAACCGTTTCTCATCCAGAACGGCTTCCTGAACCGCACCCCACGCGGCCGGGTTGCCACCAGGACCGCATACGAACACTTCGGGCGAATCGCGCCCGAATCGCCCCAGGGAAAGCTTTTTTGACCATGCAGCAGGTATTCGACTTCCCTCTCAAACCCCGGTATCGCTTCGACAACTTCGTGGTCTGCGGCGGGAATGAAACCGCCTACCGGTTCGCCCGACTGCTGGCAGACCTGCAGGGCACGGAAAATCTCCTCTACATCTACGGCCCCCCTGGCTCTGGCAAAACCCACCTTCTCTCTGCCATCGGCGAATGTCTGGCAAATCAACCTGCGCCTTCCTCGTACATATCGGGCAGGGAAGTCGAGGCCCTGTATCGAGGCGATTACACCGCCGAAGCGACTTCGCTCCTGGCTGAGCATTTCCGTGACGCACCGGCGCTGCTCATCGATGATCTCCATCTCCTTCCGGACCAGCCAAAGCTGCGGGTTGAACTCTGGCAGCTCTTCAACGATTTCTATACGGCAGGGAAGAAAATCGCCCTGACCGGTCTCTACCCCCCGAAAGAGTTGCCCCATCTTGACGACCATCTCATCTCCCGACTGCTCTGGGGGCTCGTGGCAAAAGTGGACGTTTCCGACGACGACTCCCGCCGCATGATCATGAAGAAGCTCGCGGAAGACCGGCAAGTACTTCTGCCGGCAGACGTGATAGACTATCTCCTGATACACACCCGCCGGGACACTCCAGCCCTGATCGAGGCACTGGACTTGATCAGCCGTCATGCCCTGGCGACCCAGCGGAAGATCACCGTGCGGCAGACACGGGAAGCGCTGGCCCTGGGAGGATAATGAGATGAAGATTCTGCTCCACATCTGCTGCGCCCCCTGCGCCATTTACCCCCTCAAGGAACTCCGTTCCCAGGGAATGGAAGTGACCGGCTTCTTCTACAATCACAACATCCACCCCTACCAGGAATACCGGCGCCGCCTGGATACGGTACGGGTATATGCCGAGAAAGTTGATCTGGCCATGGTTTACCGGGATGAGTACCGGCTGGAAGAGTTCCTGGCTGCGGTAGCAGACAATCCAGATCAGCGCTGCATCTACTGTTATGCGTCCCGCCTGGAAGCGACCGCAAAGGCCGCAGCCGAAAACGGTTTCCCGGCCTTCACCTCGTCGCTCCTTTACAGCAGGTATCAGAAACACGACACCATCCGCGAACTGGGAGAAAGCATCGGCGCCAGATACGGTATCCGCTTTCACTACGACGATTTCCGGCGGGGCTGGCAGGAGGGTATCCGCATCTCTAGGGAGGTCGGGCTCTACCGCCAGCAGTACTGCGGCTGTATCTACAGCGAAAAGGAACGTTACGCCCCCAAGCCATTGCAGTGAAAGGAGAATCCCATGACCGGTTTCGGCAAGCACCTCATAGTCATCGGGCTCGTCATTGCCGCGGTCGGCATAGCACTCTCCTTCGCCGACCGTATCCCCTGGCTGGGGAGACTCCCCGGTGACATCTCTATCAAAAGGGAAAATTTCTCCTTCTACTTTCCCCTTGCCACGAGCATCCTGCTATCGCTTGTCCTGTCGCTGGTACTCTGGCTGCTGCGGCGGTAACAGACACTCCGGAACCTGCTTGAGGCGCCAGCCAAGACACAGAAGAGAGACAACAAAGGCCTATATGCCGACTGGCAAGGGATTGTAATCGGCATTTTTCCTGCTACCTTTATTGACAGAAAGTCCACTCACGCATACCGGAGGCAGCCATGTTCGAACTGTTGGAGAAAGCTATACTGACCGGGCTGGGAGCCGCAGCACTATCCCAGAAGATGGCCGAGGAATTCGTCAAGGACCTGAAGGATAAGTACAAGGTGAGTGAAGACGAGGGGAGGGCCTTCCTTGACAAGATGCAGAACATGGCCAAGGAGAGCAAGTCCAAAGTGGCGGAAATTGCCGAAGCGGAAGTAAAAAAAGTCATCGACCGGGCTGGGCTGGTCCCCCGTGACGAGTTCGATCGTCTGTCGAAGCGGGTTGAAGAGCTGGAAAATCGGCTGGCGCAAACCGAGCCGGGAGCCCCATGCTGAACCTCCTGCAGTTCAACCGCAATATCCGCAGCATTAGACGCTACCGGAATGTGGTACGGGTCCTGTTCAAGTACGGTTTCGACCACATTCTGGAGTACCTCAACCTTTCCCAACTGGTCGCCCGCAGCCGGCGTCTGCTTCGTCGCGACGAATCTGCCATTGCCCAGCTCTCCCAGGCGGAACGGCTCCGTCTGGCGCTGGAAGAACTGGGACCGACCTTCGTTAAACTCGGTCAACTTCTATCAACCCGCCCCGACCTCCTCCCCCCCACGTATATCACCGAATTCGCAAAGCTGCAGGACGACGTCCCCTCCTTCTCCTCTGCCGAAGCACGGGAGCAGGTGCAGCGCGAACTGGGAAGGGAGATCGGAGAGATCTTTGCCAGCTTCGATTCCGTCCCCATCGCAGCCGCCTCCATAGCCCAAGTCCACCGAGCCCGGCTTCTCACCGGCGAAGAAGTGGTCGTGAAGATACGCCGGCCGGGCGTAGTGGAGTTGGTGGAGACCGATATCGATGCCCTCATGGGACTGGCTTACCTTGCCGAACGCCACCTGCCGGGAAGCGACATCTACGATCCCATGGGGGTCGTCAAAGAGTTTGCCCGCACTATCCGGCGGGAAATGGACTTCTCCCGGGAAGGTCGCACCATCGAAAAATTCACTGCCAACTTTACCGATGATTCCTCTCTGTATTTCCCCCGCGTCTTCTGGCAGGCGACTACCCGCGGCATCCTCACTATGGAATACATCGACGGCATCAAGGTGTCGGATCTGCATGCCCTGGAACGGGCAGGGCTCAACCGCGTCACCATAGCCCAGCGGGGTGCCGATGCGTTTCTGAAAATGGTGCTGAACCACGGCTTTTTCCATGGCGACCCCCATCCGGGGAACGTTCTCATCCTCCCGGACAACGTCATCTGCCTTCTCGATTACGGCATGGTTGGCCGGCTTGATGCCCAGCTTAAAGGATACCTGACCGACATCCTTCTCGCCATCCTGGAACGGAACGTGGACGAGGTTATTTCCATCCTCCTCTATTCTGGAGAAATCACCGATTCGCTCGATACCCGGGCACTCAAGCGTGACCTGTCGGAGTTCATTGACAGTTACTACGAAATTCCACTCCAGGAGATCGAAGTCGGCAGGATGCTCATGGAGTTCATCGAAATCATCACTACCTACCACATCAAAATCCAGCCCGACCTGATGCTCCTCACCAAAGCCCTGGTCACCATAGAGGGGATGGGACGGGAACTGGATCCCCAGTTCGACATGATAAGCCATCTCCGTCCCCCCATGGAAAAGGTGGTAAAGGAAAAACTCTCCCCGCGCCGCATCTTCAAGGACATAAACTCTTACGCCATGTCCTACGTCAACCTGACGAAGAATCTTCCGCGCGACATCAAGGAAATACTCAACCGGCTCAACCGGAACAAGTTCAAGATCGACCTGGAGCACCGCGGCCTCGACCGTTTCATCCGGGAACTGGATAAATCCATCAACCGTCTCTCTTCAAGCCTCATCATCGCCGCTCTTATCGTCGGTTCTTCAATCATCATGCAGACCGACAAGGGGCCTCTTCTCTTCGAATTCCCCGTGTTTGCCTTCTTCGGCTACACCATTGCCGGCGTCATCGGTCTCTGGTGGGTAATCGCCATCATCCGTTCCGGCCGGCTCTGAGGGAGTTGTCACCCTTTTCACACCTTGAACTTGCCACCTTTTTCATATAGATTAGCGGTAACTTTTACCTATTCACAATAGGAGCATCATGCCGAAACAGCCCCCCTCAATCCCCCCCGCAGAACTGAAAAAACGCAAACGGGAAGGGGTCATCGTCGCCCTCTCCCTTCTGCTCATCATCGTCTGCACTGCCGCCGAAATCCACCTGACGCGCCTCAGCTCAGAAGTCCCCATGGGGAACAACATCCTCATCTTCGGCCTGATTAACATCATAACCCTGCTCATTATCCTGCTCATCTACCTGGTATTCAGAAATATCGCAAAGATGCTCATGGAACGCCGACAGAACGTTATCGGCGCCCGACTGCGCACTAAGCTGGTGTTCGCTTTCGTCGGCCTTTCCCTAGTGCCGACCATGCTCCTGTTCTTCGTATCGGCCGGATTCATCAACAACAGCATCCAGAACTGGTTCAACAAACAGGTGGAAACATCCCTTGATGAATCCATGGAGGTCGCCCAGACTTACTACAAGACATCGGCGGCCAACGCCCTTTATTACGGACAGCAGCTGAGCGCCACCATCAAAGAACAGAAACTCATCAACGATGAAAATCTTCCCCGCCTCAAGGCTCTCATCCGTCAGAAGCAGAAGGAATACAATCTGGGAGTAGTGGAGGTTTTCTCGTCCCAGCGAGAGGAACTGATCCGGGCCTCCAACCCAAAGCTGCCGCTCGGGGAGTTCACTAACCCTTCGTCGGAAGACATCAATGTAGCCCTCAGCGGCAAGGAGCTTTCTCGGGTTAACCCGGTTGGAAAAGCTGACCTCATCCGCGGCATCGTGCCGGTATTCTCCAACTGGAATCCCCATGACGTCGTCGGTGTGGTGGTGGTTAATTACTACGTTCCCTACTCGCTCGTCAGCAAGATGAAGGAGATATCCACCTCCTACCAGGAATTCCGGCAACTTAAGATTCTCAAAAACCCCATTACCACCGGTTACATCCTGACTCTGTTTCTCATCACCATGGTCATCGTTTTCCTGGCAGTCTGGTTCGGAGTCTACCTGGCAAAGAGTCTGACTATCCCGATCCAGGAACTGGCAGAGGCTACCCGTCAAGTTGCCGAGGGAAATCTCAATATCCATCTAGGAGAAAAGGGAAACGACGAGATAGGAATGCTGGTCGCCTCTTTCAATAAAATGACTGAGGACCTGCGCAATAATCAGTTGGCCCTGAAACAGACCAACGAAGAGGTAGTCCGGAGCAATCAGGAACTTGAACAACGGCGCCGTTACATGGAAACGGTTTTAAAAAACGTCACTGCCGGGGTGATTTCTGTCGACAAAGAGGGAATCCTCACCACGGTGAACAAATCTGCCGAGCGACTCCTTCACATAACCACAACCGATGTGCTTGGCAGGAATTTCCGCGAGGTGTTGCGCTCGACCCATCTGGACACCGTCAAGGGGATGCTGCGCGACCTGGTACTCGGAAAACAGGACACCATCCGCAAACAGGTCACCATTCCATTCAGGGACGGCAATCTTACCCTGCTGGTCAACTTGACCGTACTCAAGGACGAAAACGACGAATTCATGGGAACTGTTGTTGTTTTCGATGACCTGACACAGCTGATCAAAGCCCAGCGCATGGCAGCATGGCGTGAGGTTGCGCGGCGCATCGCCCACGAAATCAAGAATCCCCTCACCCCTATCCAGCTCTCGGCCCAGCGGCTCAGGAAACGCTACCTGTCCCGTTTCGGCGAAGAAGAAAGGGTCTTCGATGAATGTACGGCCATGATCATCAAGTCGGTGGACGAACTGAAATCTCTCGTTGACGAGTTTTCAAACTTTGCCCGCATGCCGGCAGCCCAGCCAACGCCCAACAACCTCAATGACATCATTCTCGAAGCCCTCACACTCTACCAGGAGGCCCATCGCACCATCACATTCTCATTCCACGGGGACGACAGTATCCCCCTGCTCATGCTCGACCGCGACCAGATCAAACGGGTGCTCATCAACCTGCTGGACAACGCTGTTGCTGCAATTGACGGCGAAGGAGCAATCACGGTGGAGAGCAGTTGCAACCATGAACTGAAGATGGTGACCTGCGTTGTAGCCGACACCGGCCACGGCATCGCCCCCGAAGACCGTCCGCGTCTGTTCGAGCCCTATTTCTCGACAAAAAAGTCAGGAACCGGTCTGGGGCTTGCCATCGTGAACACCATCATCTCTGACCATCACGGCTTCATCAGGGTCAAAAACAACGAACCGACGGGAACCCGATTCATCATCGAACTACCAGTCGGTGAAAGCTAGTCTATCCTCGTTGCAGACGACACCGGACTCCTCCTGTTTCCTCATGCATTACCCACAAAACGCACCTCTGTTTGTTAGTTTTTTTTAATTGCAATGCCTCAGCTTTTCTGATACTACTAGCGCGTCTGCTCACCATAAGATCAGCACACGATGGAGAAAGGAGGAGGTGGAGATGAAAATACCGCAGGTCACGATCTATTCAAAAAATTCTGGGTTGGAAATCAGCCCCTACGAAAGGCGTACAACGGGAAAACCGGCGGAAGGACGGATAGCGCTCCGTTTTTTCAGGCTTGAAGGGAAAAGTCAACCGCTTCGGTTTATCGTCAGCCCGTCGGAAGGGTTTGATCTGTCGCGGATGATCAGCAAAATTTGTGAAACTGGCGGGAAAGAAACTCTCACACACAAGTTTGAGGGCTCAGAGGGGGAAACAACTACCAGACTAGCCGTCGAACGTTACGAAAGAAACAATAGACATGGCTATGCATTAAGCATCCAGCGGGGGGATGAAAGTGTCAACGTAGCAACTACCTCAAATCACCTCCATTACGCCGCAGAATTCCTCAAACATCTCTCCCTGGCTCAGGCATGGGTGGAGGCTCCCGTGCAGGATAATGCTGGCTGAAAATCGAGCAGACGATAAAGATTTTGTACATTTCATAGACACAGATAGCCGACAAGTTTAGGCAAAAAGAAAGCCCCACCATAAAGAATGGTGGGGCTTTTGGATAAAATTCCCGGCGGCGACCTACTCTCCCACACAGCTGCCCGTGCAGTACCATCGGCCCAGAGAGGCTTAACTTCCGTGTTCGGGATGGGAACGGGTGTGACCCTCTCGGCATAGCCACCGAGAAACTCTTTGGAACTGAGGCTGAGAACTTGAGGCCAGTAAAGGTATTGACTTTACTGATCCCGAGTCCCGGATCCCGAGTCCCGAATTTATCTCGGCAATTGCATAGATTTGATTTGTAGGTAGTGGTGATTGATTTATCGAGGGGGTGGGGTTACCACCCCCTCTTCAATAATTTTTATGGTCAAGCCTCACGGCCGATTAGTACCGGTCAGCTAAATGCATTACTGCACTTACACACCCGGCCTATCAACGTTGTGGTCTACAACGGGCCTTCAGGGGGGGCTAACCCCGGGGATACCTAATCTTGAAGGAGGCTTCCCGCTTAGATGCTTTCAGCGGTTATCCTTTCCGTACATAGCTACCCAGCGACTGCTCCTGGCGGAACAACTGGAACACCAGCGGTACGTCCATCCCGGTCCTCTCGTACTAAGGACAGCTCTTCTCAAGTATCCTGCGCCCACGGTAGATAGGGACCAAACTGTCTCACGACGTTTTAAACCCAGCTCGCGTACCGCTTTAATTGGCGAACAGCCAAACCCTTGGGACCTACTTCAGCCCCAGGATGCGATGAGCCGACATCGAGGTGCCAAACCTCCCCGTCGATGTGAACTCTTGGGGGAGATCAGCCTGTTATCCCCGGCGTACCTTTTATCCGTTGAGCGACGGCCCTTCCATACAGAACCGCCGGATCACTAAGACCTACTTTCGTACCTGCTCGACTTGTTGGTCTCGCAGTCAAGCTCCCTTATGCCTTTGCACTCAACGCCCGGTTTCCAATCGGGCTGAGGGAACCTTCGCGCGCCTCCGTTACTCTTTGGGAGGCGACCGCCCCAGTCAAACTACCCACCAGACAGTGTCCCCGACCCGGATGACGGGCCTGGGTTAGACATCCAAAACAACCAGGGTGGTATTTCAAGGTTGACTCCACCGACACTGGCGTGCCAGCTTCAACGTCTCCCACCTATCCTACACAAATTATTCCGAATGTCACTGTCAAGCTGTAGTAAAGGTGCACGGGGTCTTTCCGTCTTACCGCGGGTACTCGGCATCTTCACCGAGAATTCAATTTCGCTGAGCCACTGGTTGAGACAGCGCGGAAATCGTTACGCCATTCGTGCAGGTCGGAACTTACCCGACAAGGAATTTCGCTACCTTAGGACCGTTATAGTTACGGCCGCCGTTTACCGGGGCTTCGGTTCAAAGCTTCGCCTTGCGGCTGACAAATCCCCTTAACCTTCCGGCACCGGGCAGGCGTCAGACCCTATACGTCGACTTTCGTCTTTGCAGAGTCCTGTGTTTTTAGTAAACAGTCGCTACCGCCATTTCTCTGCGACCTCCATCGGCTTCACGTGCGAATCGCTACACCTAGTGGAGGCACACCTTCTCCCGAAGTTACGGTGTCATTTTGCCGAGTTCCTTAACCAGTGTTCTCTCAAGCACCTTAGGATTTTCTCCTCACCCACCTGAGTCGGTTTACGGTACGGTCTCTTGTTACCTGAAGCTTAGAGGCTTTTCTTGGAAGCATGGGATCAACGACTTTGTGAGCATACGCTCTCGTCATCACGCCTCGGCGTTGAATGGGAATGCGGATTTACCTACACTCCCCGCCTACACGCTTAAACCGGGACATCCAGTACCCGGATCGCCTACCCTTCTCCGTCCCCCCATCGCAGTAACAAGAGGTACAGGAATATTAACCTGTTTCCCATCAACTACGCCTTTCGGCCTCGCCTTAGGGACCGACTAACCCTACGCAGATTACCTTTACGTAGGAAACCTTGGGTTTTCGGTGACAAGGTTTCTCACCTTGTTTTTCGCTACTCATGTCAGCATAATCTCTTGTGATACCTCCAGCCGTCCTCACGGTCGACCTTCGCAGGCTTACACAATGCTCCCCTACCACTGGCATCTTAAGATGCCAATCCGCAGCTTCGGTACTATGCTTAGCCCCGTTACAT